>CAZPBF010000011.1:0-154467 GCA_964584855.1 uncultured Hyphomicrobiales bacterium | reverse complement strand
TGATCGAGCAGGAAAATCTCGCGTCTCTCCTGGAGCGCGGCTTCCGCTTTTCGATGGATCAGGTCTCGGACCTGCGGATGGAGCCGCGTAGCCTTGCCGAGCGCGGGATCCGGTTCGTGAAGGTTCCGGCAAATCTTTTGCTCAACCGCAATGCCGCGGCGCCGGACATCCACACCGCCGATCTCTCTGATCTCCTTGGCCGTCATGGCATCAGCCTGATCGCGGAAAAGATCGAGACCGAGGCGGTGGTCGTGGATCTGCTGGATTACGATGTTCGCTTCGGGCAGGGCTTCCTGTTCTCGCCGCCGCGGCCGGTGCGCGCCGAGGCGCTGCAGGGCGTCGGCGAGCGCAACGATGTCGTCGCGCGCGACGGGGCTGCGCCGGAAAATCCCGCCTCGACCCGGCGGACCGAAAGCCCGGGCGTCGTTCCGCAACAGCACGTCGTATAAGCCGTGGCGCAGGGGTGACGGCGCGGTCCCGATGGTCTAGACGGGCTGTCCCGAGCGGCTCCCGACCAATCCCGTGACCCATTTTATCGATCGCTTCTCCACGTTTGCCGCCGGCTATGACATCGTTCTCTGCGATGTCTGGGGCGTGCTGCATGCCGGGATTTTCGCCTATCCGGACGCCTATCTCGCGCTGACGCGTTATCGCGCTTCCGGTGGCACCGTCATTCTTCTCACCAACGCGCCGCGGCCGGGCGAAACGGTTTCGCTGTTTCTCGACAAGCTTGGGCTGCCGCGCAATGCCTATGACGGGATCGTCAGTTCCGGCGACGTCACGCGCGAACTCGTCGCCGAGCGCAAGGGGCAGCGGCTCCTGCATCTCGGCCCGCCGCGCGATCGGCCGATTTTCGAGAGCATGAATGCGGATTTTGCTCTGCTCGAACAGGCCGACTACGTCGTTTGCTCTGGACTTCTCGATGACGAGACCGAAACAGCGGAGGATTATCGCGAGCGTTTGACCCAGATGCGCGCCCGTTCGCTGACCATGATCTGCGCGAATCCCGATGTCGTCGTCGAGCGCGGCAACCGGCTGGTCTATTGCGCCGGTGCGATCGCCGATCTCTACGCGGCGCTGGGCGGCGAGGTGATTTATGCCGGCAAGCCCTATGCGCCGATCTATTCGGACGCGCTCAAGAAGGCGGAAGCGCTGTCCCGCAAGCCGGTCGATCTGCGCCGCGTACTCGCGATCGGGGATTCGCTTCGTACCGACGTCAAGGGCGCAGCCGCGCTCGGGATCGATTGCCTGTTCGTGACCGCGGGAATCCACGCCGAGGAATTCGGCCATCGCGAGAATCCGCAGCCCGAAGCGCTCGAACGCATCTTTGCGGCGGAAGACGTTCGCCCCAAGGCAGCGATTCGGAAGCTGGTCTGGTGATCAGGCCGCGTGCGCGGGTTCGTTGAACACCGCGTCGATCTTGCTCTTCAGTGTCTGCGCGTTGAACGGCTTGACGATGTAGTTGGAGACGCCCGCCTGTTTGGCGGCGATGACGTTTTCCGTGCGAGATTCGGCCGTGACCATGATAAACGGGGTATGCGCGAGATCGGGATCGGCGCGCACTTCCTTGAGCAGGTCGTAACCGGTCATCGGCTCCATGTTCCAGTCGGAGATCACGAGGCCGTATTTGCGTTCGCGCATCAGGCGCAGCGCCGTCGTGCCGTCGCAGGCGTCATCCACCTGCGTGAAGCCGAGCTGGCGAAGCAGGTTGCGGATGATCCGGATCATCGTGTTGTAGTCGTCGACCACGAGAACCGGCATTGTCACATCGAGCGCCATCGTCGTCCTCAACTCTCGCACCGGACCGGGCTTAGCCCTCCGCGCGAGTGGCATTTTCAGGCTGCAATCTAGCGAGGGCCGTTGAATATCGCGTTAACCGCCCGTTCCCTGTGAAACGGATCCGGCCGAAAGGCTACTTGCGCCTGGCGGCGGGCGTTGCCACTCGTAAGCTTCCGTTAACCAGAAGGCGATGATGACGACCCCGCCCCGTCCAGCGATCGACCCGCGCATGGTCAAGGCGCTGACCTTCGAAGACCTGCGCCTAGGCATGCGCGAGACCCTGATGAAAACGGTCATGGATACCGACGTCGTCGGCTTCGCCCAATTGTCTGGCGACGACAACCCGATCCACCTTTGCGAGGACTGGGCGGCCGGGACGCGCTTCGGCCAGCGGATCGCGCACGGGCTTTATACCGCGAGCCTAATCTCGGCCGTGCTCGGCACGCGGCTGCCGGGGCCGGGTGCGGTCTACCGGTCCCAGACGCTCAATTTCCATGCGCCGGTGAAAATCGGCGACGTCGTGACAGTGGTGGTCGAAGTTGTCGAGCTCGAGCCGGGGCCCCGCAAGGTGCGGCTGCACTGCGAGGCCCTGGTCGACGGGCGCACCGTGCTCGACGGCGAGGCAACGGTGTCCGTACCGGGGCGAAAATAGCGTCCGCCCGGACGCGCCCTTGACTTGGCTTCGCGTCCGGCGGACACGGTGCCCCGCTGAGACCACGCCATGTCCTCCTCCGGAAAACCTTTTATCGTCGCGCGCGACAACGATGCCGCGATCCGCACTCTGCGCGGATCGGTCGTCGCGCTCGGCAATTTCGACGGCGTGCATCGCGGCCATCGCGCCGTGATCGGCACGGCGCTGCGCCGCGCCGGCGAATTCGGGTGCCCGGCTACGGTGCTGACGCTCGATCCGCACCCGCGCAAGTTTTTCCAGCCGCAGGAAAAGCTGTTTCAGCTCACTGATCTCCGCAACAAGCTCCGGCTCATGGCGGCAACCGGCCTCGACGGCGCGATCGTGCTGACATTCGACGCGGGGCTTGCCGCGACCACCGCCGAGGATTTCGTTTCCAGGATTCTGGTGGAGCGGCTGGCCGTGCGCGGCGTGGTGCTCGGCTTCGATTTCCACTTCGGCCGCAAGCGCGCGGGCTCGCCGTCCTTTCTCGCGGAGGAGGGGAAGCGGCTCGGCTTCTCCGTCGATGTCGTTCCGGCGCTGGCGGATGGCGATCGTCCGATTTCCTCGGGCGCGGTCCGCACCGCGCTCGCGGACGGCAAGGTCCGGGACGCAGCCGACCTGCTCGGCAATCCGTGGTTCGTCACCGGGACGGTGGCACATGGCGAGAAGCGCGGGCGCGAGCTTGGTTTCCCGACCGCCAATATCGCTCTCGATCCGGCCTGCGGGCTTCGCCATGGCATTTATGCCGTGCGGGTCGGCCATGGGGGTGCCCGCTATGACGGCGTCGCAAGCTTCGGCCGCCGTCCGATGTTCGATAATGGGCCCCCGCTGCTCGAGGTGTTCTTGTTCGATTTTTCCGGCGACCTCTATGGCGCGACGCTCGACGTTGCTTTCATCGCCTGGCTGCGGCCCGAACTGAAGCTCGACGGCATCGAGGCCCTGAAGCGGCAGATGAGCGAGGACGCGCGCCGGGCGCGGGAGGAATTGGCGCGGGCCGGGGACGCCTTCCCGCCGCTCGGCGCGCCCTAAAAGCGGTCGTCCCCGCGCAAGCGGGGACCCATATCCACGATCGGGTGTATGGGCCCCCGCTTTCGCGGGGGCGACGGATTTCCATGCTTTGCGCTCCCGGCCTGCCTTGCTACACAGCCCGCCATGACCAAGGCCGAACGCGACTATTCCGAGACCCTGTTCCTGCCGCAGACCGATTTCCCGATGCGGGCGGGGCTGCCTCAGCGGGAGCCCGAGCTCCTGGCGCGCTGGGAGAAGCAGGGCCTCTACCGGCGCATGCGCGAGGCGGCCAAGGGTCGCGTCAAATTCGTCCTGCATGACGGTCCGCCCTACGCCAACGGCAACATCCATATCGGCACGGCGCTGAACAAGGTGCTGAAGGACGTCGTGACCCGCAGCCAGCAGATGCTCGGCTACGATTCCAACTACGTGCCAGGCTGGGACTGCCACGGCCTTCCGATCGAATGGAAGATCGAGGAGGAGAATTACCGCTCCAAGGGCAAGTCGAAGCCCGACCTCTCCGTGCCGTCCGCGATGATCGCGTTCCGGCAGGAATGCCGCGCCTATGCCGATCACTGGCTCAACGTGCAGCGCAGCGAGTTCAAGCGGCTCGGCGTTGAGGGCGACTGGGCCGGCCGCTACGCGACGATGGATTTTCCTTCCGAGGCGCAGATCGCACGCGAGGTCATCAAGTTCGCCGCGAACGGCACGCTCTATCGCGGCAGCAAGCCGGTCATGTGGTCGGTGGTCGAGAAGACCGCGCTCGCCGAAGCCGAGGTCGAATACGAGGATTACACCAGCGATACGGTGTGGGTGAAGTTTCCGGTTCAGGCTGGTTCAACTGTAGAGCCTTCGCAACACACAAAGAAGTTGACGGGCGCAAGTGTAATCATTTGGACCACCACGCCTTGGACCATTCCTGGCAATCGTGCGATCAGCTACTCGCCAAAAATCAAATACGGCGTTTATGAAGTGAAAGCTGCCCCCGCTGGCAATTGGGCAAAACCTGGAGAGCGCTATATCCTTGCCGACAAGCTCGCGGCCGAAGTGATGAAGGCTGCGAAAGTGGAACACTTCGTTCGCGAGCAAGACGTTGACCCGCACAAGATCATCACCTGTTTCCACCCGCTAAGGGCAAAGGGGTATGATTTTTTGGTGCCGCTGCTCGCGGGCGATCACGTCACCGACGACGCCGGCACGGGCTTCGTGCACACCGCGCCCGGCCACGGCCGCGAGGACTTCGAGGTCTGGACTGCGAGCGCGCGCGATCTCGCCGTGCGCGGCATCAACACCGCGATCCCCTACACCGTGGACGAGAACGGCGCTTTCACCGAGCAGGCGCCGGGCTTCACGGGAAAGCGCGTCATCAACGACAAGGGCGCGAAGGGCGACGCCAACGACGCGGTGATCGCCGCGCTGACCGAGGCGGGCATGCTGATCGCACGCGGCCGCCTCAAGCACCAATATCCGCATTCGTGGCGCTCGAAGAAGCCGGTGATCTTCCGCAACACGCCGCAATGGTTCATCGCGATGGACAAGCCCTTCGCGCTGCCGACCGTGAAAGGCGATGCGACGCTGCGCGAGCGCGCGATGACGGCCATTCAGGAGACGCGCTGGGTCCCGGCAGCCGGCGAGAACCGTATCAACGGCATGATCGAGAACAGGCCCGACTGGGTGATCTCGCGCCAGCGCGCCTGGGGCGTGCCGATCACCGTGTTCATCAAGGAAAAGGCCGACGGCTCGGTCGAAATCTTGCAGGACGACGCGGTCAACAAGCGCATCGGCGAGATCTTCGAACAGGAAGGCGCGGATGCCTGGTATCGCGAGGGCGCGGCGGAGCGTTTCCTCGGAAGCCGCGCGAAGGAAGGCTGGAAGAAGGTCGACGACATTCTCGACGTCTGGTTCGAGTCAGGCTCGACCCACGCCTTCACGCTCGAAGACCCTGAACATTTCCCCGGTCTCGCCGGCGTCAAGCGCAAGCGCGATGGCGGCAAGGACACGGTGATGTATCTGGAAGGTTCGGACCAGCATCGCGGCTGGTTCCATTCCTCGCTGCTCGAAAGCTGCGGGACGCGCGGCCGCGCGCCGTTCGACGTCGTGTTGACGCACGGCTTCGTGCTCGACGAGCAGGGCCGCAAGATGTCGAAGTCGCTCGGCAATACCGTCGCGCCGCAGGACGTCATCAAGGATTCCGGCGCCGACATCCTCCGCATGTGGGTGTGTTCGTCGGACTACGCCGACGACATCCGCATCGGCAAGGAGATCATCAAGACCAACGTCGAAACCTACCGCAAGCTGCGCAACACGATCCGCTGGATGCTCGGCTCGCTCGCGCATTTCCGGGAGGAGGATCGCGTCGCCGCCGAAAAGATGCCGGCGCTCGAGCGGCTGATGCTGCATCGTCTCGCCGAGCTCGATGCCGTCGTGCGGGAAGCTTACGAAGCGTTCGACTACAAGCGCATTTTCGCGCAACTCAACGCGTTCATGACCAGCGACCTGTCGGCCTTCTATTTCGACATCCGCAAGGATGCGCTCTATTGCGACCCGATCTCCTCGGTGAAGCGCAAGGCGGCTTTGACGGTCATCGATCACCTGTTCCGCTGCACCGTCACCTGGCTCGCCCCGATGCTGTGCTTCTCCTCTGAAGAGGCATGGCTGTCGCGTTACGGCGCCGACGCGCCGTCGGTCCATCTGCAACTCTTCCCGCAGGTGCCGGCCTCGTGGCGCGACGACGCACTCGCCGAGAAATGGCGCAAGGTGAAGCTCGTTCGCCGGGTTGTGACTGGCGCTCTCGAACTGGAGCGCGCGGGCAAGCGCATCGGCTCGTCGCTCGAAGCGGCGCCTGTCGTCTATGTCTCGGATAAGGATCTGTTTGCCTCGCTGGTCGACGTCGATCTCGCCGAAATCTGCATCACCTCGGGCGCGGTCCTGCGCGAAGGCGAAGGTCCGGCAAATGCCTTCCGACTCGAAGACGTGAAGGGGGTTGCTGTCGAACCGCTGCTCGCCGAAGGAAAAAAGTGTGCCCGCTCGTGGAAAGTGCTGACCAATATCGGCGCCGATCCCGCCTATCCCGACGTCTCGCCGCGCGACGCGCAGGCGCTGCGCGAATGGGAAGCGCTGCGCAAGGCCGCGGAGTAATTTGCTATTGTCGTCCCGGGCGAGCGAAGCGAGACCCGGGACCCATACTCCGTGTCATATCGGTAGAAAACGGCGTATGGGTCCCCGCCTTCGCGGGGACGACGAAAGTGTATTACGTCTACATCCTTGCCAGTAAACGCTATGGCACTTTGTATATCGGTGTCACCGGCAATCTGCGTAAGAGGCTGGAAGAGCATCGGCTCGGTGTAGGATCGAAATTCGTTCGGGACTACAAAGTGAACCGACTCGTCTATGTCGAGACATTCGACGATCCGCAATCGGCTATTCAGCGCGAGAAACGATTGAAGAAATGGAATCGGGACTGGAAAATTCGTTTGATCGAAGAAGAAAATCTCGATTGGAGCGATCTCTCTCACCTGATTTAGGGCGGCCGGGACATTGGGTCCCCGCCTTCGCGGGGACGACCGGATGAATTTTTGGGGTCCTTTCACCCGCCTTGGGCTCATCGCGGCCCTCCTTGCCTGCGTGCTCGATCAGGCGACCAAGCTCTGGCTCCTGTTCGTGTTCCACCTTGCAGAGCGCGGACGCGTCAACGTTGCGCCGTTTGTCGATTTCATCCTGACCTGGAATACCGGCATCAGCTACGGCCTCTTCCAGCAGAACGGGCCGCTCGGCCAATGGGCCTTACTGGCGCTCAAGGTGGTCGCGGTCGCGCTCTTGTGGATCTGGCTGGCCCGCGTCACCGGGCGCCTCGCCGCCCTGTCGCTCGGTCTGATCATCGGGGGTGCCTTGGGAAACGGCATCGACCGGCTGGCCTATGGGGCGGTGGCGGATTTTGTGCTGCTTTACGTCAATACGCTGGATTTCAAGTTCAGCTGGTACGTCTTTAACCTCGCCGACGCGGCGATCGTTGCCGGGGTGGCGGGACTGCTGTATGACTCCCTGATCGGCGGAAGTGCCGCAAAAGCGCCCTGATTTTTGCTCTTAAACAGCGTCCAGGGCCGACGGCAGACCGGTATCCGGTATGGAGCAAATTTTGCCAGATCAGGGGATCGCCGTGCGGGACAAATTCTTTAATGCGGGATCGCTGCTGCGCGCCATCATCGGCGCGTGCGCGCTGGTGCTCGTGCTTGGCACGCATGCCATGGCCCAAAACGAGACCGAAGACGACGACGATACGTTCGAGCAAAAGATCATCAAGAACCTGTTCAGCAACAACAAGCCGGCAATCGATTATCGGGAGCGTTCGCCGCTCGTTGTGCCACCGAGCACCGCGACCCTGCCTCCGCCAGAACCGGAAAAGGCCGTGGCCAATCCGGCTTGGCCAAAGGATGCCGATACCCAACGCATCAAGAAGGCCAAGCGGATCGATCCGAGGGATATGGATCCGCGCGATCGCGCCGATCCCGGCCGCGCGCTCAATCCGGATGAGCTGGCCGGCAAACGCGGGCCTCGTGGAAGTGGCGGCCTCGGCGCGCCGGATTCGCGCCAGAATACGGACAATGCATCGGGACGGCCGCTGGCGCCGAACGAACTCGGCTCGAAAGGCAACGTGTTCAGCACGCTGTTCTCCTCCAAGGAGTCGACGGAAAGCGCGGTGTTTGCCGGCGAGCCGGAGCGTTCGAGCCTGACCGATCCGCCGAAGGGATATCTCACGCCTTCGCCGAATTATCCCTACGGTCTGTCGCCGACCAAAGAGGCTCCCACACCCCTTCGCACGATCATCGAAAATCGTGCCGTGGGCCGCGAGTAAAATCGCGTCTCTTGTCGTTTGCGGAAAAGTGTCGTCTACCGCGCCTCCGGCATCGGGCCTCCGGCGATGCCCTGAGCATTTCTGAGCGAGAGCAGCCCAACATGCGAAGTTTCAGCAAATCGTTTGTCGCAGCATGTGCAGTCATGGCGCTCCTGGCCGGTGCGCCTCGAATCGCACAGTCGGCTGCTCCGGAGGTTTCCCATTTCACCATCGACAACGGCCTCGAAGTCGTCGTGGTCCCGGATCATCGCACGCCGGTCGTGACGCACATGGTGTGGTATCGCGTAGGCTCCGCTGACGAGGAGCCTGGCAAATCCGGTCTTGCTCATTTCCTCGAACACCTGATGTTCAAGGGCACCGCGAAAAATCCCGCGGGGCGCTTCTCGCAGGTGGTCGCGACGATCGGCGGACAGGAAAACGCATTCACCTCGAGCGACTACACCGGCTATTACCAGCGCGTCTCGCGGGACAAGCTGAAGATGCTGATGGAATTTGAGTCCGACCGGATGACCGGGCTCGTGCTCACCGACGATGTGGTGAAGCCGGAGCTGAATGTCGTTCTCGAAGAGCAAAACATGCGGGTTGCCAATAATCCCGGCGCGCGGCTCGGCGAGCAGATGGATGCCGCGCTCTATCTCAATCACCCCTATGGTCGCCCGGTGATCGGCTGGCGCCACGAGATCGAGAAGCTCGATCGCGCCGAGGCCCTTGCGTTCTACCGGCGATTTTACACGCCGAACAATGCGATCCTCGTCGTTGCGGGCGACGTCACCGCGGACGAGGTGAAGGCGCTGGTGCGCGATACCTATGCCAAGGTCCCGCGGGTCGCGCAGATTTTACCGCGCCATCGTCCGCAGGAGCCGGTGCCGAGTGCTGCGCGGACCGTCACGCTCGCTGATCCGCGCGTGGTGCAGCCGGCATTGCAGCGCAATTACCTTGTGCCGTCTGCCGCGACCGCGAAGTCCGGGCAGGCGGAGGCGCTGGAAGTGCTGGCCCAAATCCTCGGCAATGGATCGAACAGTAGGCTTTATCGGGCGCTGGTGGTGGACAAGGGCCTCGCGGTCAGTACCGGTGCCTGGTACCAGAGCTCCGCTCTCGACGACACCAAGTTCAGCGTCAGCGGTACGCCCAAGCCGAACGTCACGCTGGCCCAGCTCGAAGACGCGATGGACGCGGTGATTGCGGAAGTCGCCGATAACGGTATTACGGCCGAGGAACTCGACCGGGCCAAGACCCGCCTCGTCGCCGAAACCGTTTACGCGCAGGACAACCAGGCCACTCTCGCGCGCTGGTATGGCGCGGCGCTGACCACCGGCCTGACGGTCGCCGACGTGCAGAGCTGGCCGACACGCATCGGCGCCGTTTCGGCCGAAGCCGTTCGCGAGGTGGCGCGCGAGTTTCTTCAGAGGCAGCGGTCGGTGACCGGCTATCTCGTCAAGCAGCTTGGCCGCGCGGAGGAAAAACGCTCGTGATTCATTTTTTCCGTCTGCGCGCTATCGCCGGTCTCGCGATCACGCTCGGTTTTGCTCTGCTGCCGGGTGCGGCGCAGGCAACGAAGATCGAACGTGTCGTCAGCCCCGGCGGTATCGAAGCCTGGCTCGTTCGCGATGCATCGGTTCCGGTTATTTCGATGGAGTTCGGCTTTCGTGGGGGAGCCAACGAGGATCCTGCGATCAAGCCGGGCATCGGCTTCATGACCGCAGGCATGCTGGACGAAGGTGCGGGCGAACTGAAATCCGCGGAGTTCCAGCAACGCCTCGAACGAAATGCCATCGAATTGCGCTTCCGTTCCCAGCGCGACGAATTCTACGGCTCGCTGCGGACCTTGCGCGAGCGCAAGGATGAGGCGTTCGACCTCCTGCGTCTGTCGCTCACGGCGCCGCGCTTCGATGGCGACGCGGTCGAGCGCGTGCGCGCGGAAATGATGACCGCGCTGAACCGCGAGACGACGAGCCCGAACGACATTGCGGGCCGGCTGTGGTGGAGCACCGCCTTCCCTAATCATCCCTACGGCAAGCCGCTGAACGGCTCGCTCAATTCGGTGCCACTGATCACCGCGGACGATCTGCGCGAATACGTGCGGCGCGTCGTCACGCGTCAATACCTGACGGTTGCCGTGGTCGGCGATATCGCCGCTGATGAATTGTCGGGGCTTCTCGACAAGGTGTTCGGCGGCCTGCCGGGGAAATCAGATCTGCGTGCAGTCGATCCGGCAAAGCCCGAAGCGCTCGGTCGCAGCGTATTCGTGGACCTCGACGTGCCGCAGGCGGTGGTGAATTTCGGCGGCATCGGGATTGCCCGTAAAGACCCGGATTTCATTGCCGCCTTCATCGTCAACCACATCCTGGGCGGCGGATCGTTCTCGTCACGCCTCTACAAGGAAGTGCGCGAGAGGCGGGGGCTCGCTTATTCGGTCTATAGCTATCTTCTGCCGCTGCGATACGCGGCCATGATCATGGGCGGCACGGCGACGCGCTCGGAACGGGCAGGCGATGTCGAAGGTCTGATCAAGGCGGAGATCAAACGGATGGCCGATGAAGGCCCGACCGCGGATGAACTCGAAAAGTCGAAATCGTTCCTGAAGGGATCGTATGCCCTGAATTTCGATACCTCGGCCAAGATCGCCGCGCAGCTCGTGCAGATCCAGCTCGACCAGCTCGGCATCGACTATATCGAGCGGCGCAACGGGTTGATCGACGCCGTCACGCTTGACGACGTCAAGCGCGTGGCGAAGCGACTGCTCGACGGCGGCATCCTGTTCACGGTGGTCGGACGCGGGGCAAAAAAAGAGGGCGGCTGAGGCATACTGTTTCCGATTTACGCGTTAGCATTTGTCCTGTCGGATTTTCTTAGCAGCAAGTTTCTCCATGCCTTTTCTCCAGTCGATCGATCTGGCGCGCGAGGACCGCATCGGCCGCGAAGGCATCTCGCAGGCGGCCCTGCAGGACGCGCTCAAACGCGCAGGCCCCGCGCTCGACTGGCTGCGCGCACGCCATGGGGATTCAGGCCTGCGGCTGTTGCGGATGCCCGCGGAACGCGGCGACATTGCGCAGACCGCGGACGCGGGAAAAAAACTCGCGCAAGGCGCGCGCGACATCGTCTTTCTCGGCACCGGCGGGTCGAGCCTCGGCGGCCAGACGCTGGCTCAGCTTGCCGATTACATGCTGCCCGGTCTCGGATTGCTGCGCTCCGGTCCACGCATCCATTTCATGGACAATCTCGATGCTGCGACCTTCGGCGCGGTCCTGATAAAACTACCGCTGGAAACCGCGCGCTTCGTTGCGATCTCGAAGTCGGGCGGCACTGCAGAGACGCTGATGCAGCTTGCCGCGGTTCTCGATGCGCTCGAGGTTGCAGGCCTGAAATCGCGCGTGCGCGAACTGGTGTTCGGCCTCACCGAACCCGGCAAACCCGGCAAGCCGAACCAGTTGCGCGAGTGTCTTGCGGCGCTCGGCTGCACCATTCTCGATCACGATACGGGGATCGGCGGGCGCTACTCGGTACTCTCCAATGTCGGTCTTCTTCCGGCCGCCGTGCTCGGGCTCGACGTCGTCGCGATCCGTGAGGGAGCGGCGGATGCCTTGGCGCCGGTTCTCGCGGGCAAGAGCGCAGCCGAGGTCCCGTCCGCGCTTGGAGCGGCGCTGTCGGTTGCGCTCGCGGAGAGCAAGGGCAAGACGATCTCCGTCATGCTCGCCTATGCCGACCGGCTGGAGCGGTTCACCAAATGGTACGTGCAGCTCTGGGCCGAGAGCCTCGGTAAGGGCGGCAAGGGAACGACCCCGATTGCTGCGCTCGGTCCGGTCGACCAGCACAGCCAGCTGCAGCTCTATATCGGCGGACCGCGCGACAAGCTCGTCACCCTCCTGACCGTCGGTGCGGCGGGGCGGGGGCCGCGCATTTCGGGCGGCGCGGCGAAATCGGTCGGCCAGAGCGATTTCGCCGGGAAGACCATCGGCGATCTCGTCGCCGCCGAAGGGCGCGCCACCGCGGAGACGCTGGCGAAGAACGGCTGCCCGGTCCGCACCATTCATATCGAGACGCTCGGCGAACGCAGCCTCGGCGCGCTGCTCATGCATTTCATGCTTGAGACAATCATCGCCGCGCAGCTTCTCGGCGTGGACGCCTTCGACCAGCCCGCGGTCGAGGAGGGCAAGGTGCTGGCGAAAAAGTATCTGGCCGGCGCCTGAACACCCTCCGTCGTCATCGCCGGGCTTGACCCGGCGATCCCGATAAGGGACGCACATGCCATCCTGAGCGGGATGGCCGGGACAAGCCGGGCCATGACGGAACGATGATCCGCATCACCGACACGATCAGCATCGACGAGCGTGAGATCGAGGAGAGCTTCGTGCGCGCCTCGGGCCCCGGTGGCCAGCACGTCAACAAGACCGAAACGGCCGTGCAGCTTCGTTTCGACGTGCGGCATTCGCGCTCGCTGCCGAACGACGTGGCGATCCGCCTGATGAAGCTCGCCGGCAGCCGACTCACCCAGGAGGGCGTGGTGGTGATCCAGGCGCAGAGCGAGCGCAGCCAGAAGCAGAATCGCGAGGAGGCGCTGGCGCGCTTCGTGGACCTGATCCGCAGGGCCGCGGTGCGGCCGAAGCCGCGCCGGGCTACCAAACCGACCAGGGCGTCGAAGCAGAAGCGTCTGGACGGCAAGAAGCAGCGCGGCGGGATCAAGAAGCTGCGCCAGTCCAAGCCCTCGTTTGAATAGCGGGCATACCGCGGTCCTGCGCCCTCGCGACGGCCCTTCCCGGCCTTTAGAGTCGGTAGCGAATCAGGATCGCGCATGCCCGTCCGCCAGCTTCCGGAAAATCTCGTCAATCGCATCGCCGCGGGCGAGGTGGTCGAACGCCCGGCGAGCGCGGTGAAGGAACTCGTCGAGAACGCACTCGATGCCGGCGCGCGTCGCATCGAGGTTGCGACCGACGGCGGGGGCCGGCGACTCATCCGCATCACAGACGACGGCGAAGGCATGACGCGGGAAGATCTCCTGCTGGCGGTGGACCGGCATGCCACGTCGAAGCTGCCCGACGGCGACCTGATGGCGATCGGAACGCTCGGCTTCCGCGGCGAGGCTTTGCCGTCGATCGGCTCGGTCGCGAAACTGGCAATCACGACGCGTCACGGCAGCGAGCCGCATGGCTGGGCGCTCGCGGTCGAAGGCGGCGTGAAATCCGAGCTGATGCCCGCGGCGCTGACGCGCGGCACGCGCGTGGAGGTGCGCGACCTGTTCTATGCGACGCCGGCACGGCTGAAATTCCTCAAGACCGACCGCAGCGAGAGCGAGGCGGTGCGTGAGGTCGTGCGGCGGCTCGCGATGAGTCGCCCGGACGTCGCCTTCACGCTGACAGGCGAGGAGCGCGCGCCTGTCACCTGGCCGGCCGTGCTGCCGGGCGCTGCCGGAAGGCTGACGCGCCTCGGCGACATTCTCGGTGCGGAATTCCGCGCGAACGCCATCGAAGTGGGCGCCGGGCGCGATGGGTTGAGCGTCGAGGGCTACGCGGGCCTGCCGACCTATACGCGCGCAAACGCGCTCGGCCAGTACCTTTTTGTGAACGACCGGCCGGTGCGCGACAGGCTTATGGTCGGCGCCGTGCGCGCGGCTTACGCGGATTATCTTCCGCGCGATCGGCATCCAGTCGTCGCCCTGTTCATGACGGTCGATCCGCGCGAGGTCGATGTGAACGTGCATCCGGCCAAGAGCGAGGTGCGCTTTCGTGACGCCGGACTCGTCCGAAGCCTGATCGTCGGCGCGCTCCGCGAAGCGCTCGCCCGTCATGCCACGCGCGTCTCGACCACAGGCGGATCCGCGACGGTCGCAGCCTTCCGGCCGATGTCGACGCCACGGCGCGACTGGGACTGGCGCAATTCGCCTGCGGCGCCGGCGATGCACGGCAATACGGCGCTGGGTTTCGCCGAGGCGATCCAGACCGCGTTCGAGGCCGGCGCGCCGTCCGCGGACGCACGCGCGACTGTTGCCGAAGCGCCTGCCGAGTTGCTCGACCGCCCCCTCGGAGCCGCGCGCGCCCAGGTGCACGAGACTTACATTGTCGCGCAGACGCGCGATGGCCTCGTGATCGTCGACCAGCACGCCGCGCATGAGCGGCTGGTCTATGAGCGCCTCAAGGCCGCGCTGGACGCGCAGGGCGTCAGCCGGCAGATCTTGCTGATCCCGGAAATCGTCGAGCTGGATGAGAGCGACGTGGAGCGGCTCGTGGCGCGCGCGGAGGAACTGACGCGGTTTGGCCTCGTGATCGAGGCGTTCGGGCCGGGCGCGATCGCGGTGCGCGAGACGCCCTCGCTCCTCGGGGAAATCGACGCGGGCGAACTCATCCGCGATCTCGCCGAGCACATGGCGGAATGGGATGACAGCCTGCCTTTGGAACGCCGCCTGTTGCACGTGTCGGCGACAATGGCGTGTTACGGGTCGGTGCGGGCAGGGCGCCGCCTGAAGCCGGACGAGATGAACGCGCTGCTGCGCGAGATGGAAGCGACGCCCAATTCCGGCCAGTGCAATCACGGCCGTCCCACTTACGTCGAGCTGAAACTCACCGACATCGAGCGGCTGTTCGGGCGGCGCTAGCGCAGCCGCAAGAATACAAACTCCGTGTCGTCGTAGGCGCGCCGCTCGAACTCCTCGAATCCTTCCGGCGCGCCGAAGCGCGAGGCGACCGCTTCTTCGACGACCACGAGTGCCTCCGGCGTCAGCCATCCGCCCTCGCGCGCCGAGACGAGCGCCTTCTCCGCAAGACCCTTGCCATAGGGCGGGTCGAGGAAAGCGAGCGAGAACGGCTCGACCGGATGCGCGGGGCCAAGCTTCGTCGCGTCGCGCCGGAAGATGCGCGTTGCGCCGCCCACGCCGAACGTGGTCGTGTTTTCGCGCAGCAGCGCGCGCGCTTCCGCCCCATCATCGACGAAAAGAACGAAGGCCGCGCCGCGCGACAAGGCCTCGAGCCCGAGCGCGCCGGTGCCTGCGAACAGGTCGAGGACGCGCGCCCCCATGACCGGATCGCCATACGAGTGCGTGAGAATATTGAAGAGGGATTCGCGCAGCCGGTCGGCCGTCGGCCGGATGGCCTGCGATCTCGGACCTGCGAGCGCTCGCCCGCGATGTTGCCCGCCGACGATGCGCACTATCTTTTCTTGCCGGGCTTGAATCGCGAATTGCGCGGTGAGGCCTGCTCGCGTCCGCCTCGATCGCGCTTTGGTCCGGGTCCACCCTTGCGCTCATCGCGCGAGGAAGGAGCAGAATCCTTGGTTCGCGTCCCGCGGGGCGGCGGACCGTCCTTCCGTTCGCGATCCTTCTTCGCAGGTTTGCCGGCCGGCGCCGCGGCGATGGGCCCTTCGAAATCCACGCCCGCTTTCGCCGTGATGCGCTCCCCGAGCTGTTCGCGCAGATGGCGCGTACGCACCTCCTCGATCGCGCCCTCGTCAAGCTCGCCCAGCTGGAATGGGCCGAACGACACGCGGATCAGCCGGCTCACCTGCAGTCCGAGATGTTCGAGGACGTTGCGCACCTCGCGGTTCTTGCCTTCGCGGATCGCGAAAGTGAGCCAGGTGTTGGCGCCCTGTTCGCGGTCCACCTTCGCGTCGATCGGCCCGTAGCGTACCCCCTCCACCGTGACGCCGGGCCGCAGCGCGTCGAGCTGCGGCTGCGTGACCCGGCCGTGCGCGCGCACGCGATAGCGCCGCAGCCAGCCGGTGTCCGGATGCTCCAGCACGCGCGCGAGCCCGCCGTCATTGGTCAGCAGCAACAGCCCCTCGGTGTTGAGATCGAGCCGACCGACGCTGATGAGGCGCGGGAGGCCTTTGGGCAGCGCGTCGAAGATCGTGGCGCGCCCTTGCGGATCGGCGCTCGTCGTCACGAGGCCGCGCGGCTTGTGGAACATGAACAGTCGCGTACGCTCGGCCTGCGGCAGGGGCTTTGCGTCAACCAGAATGCGGTCATCGGGCGACACGTTGAGCGCCGGCGACGAGATTTTCTGGCCGTTGACCTCGACGCGCCCGGCGGCGATCCAGGTTTCCGCCTCGCGGCGCGAGCAAAGCCCCGCGCGCGCCATCACCTTGGCGATGCGTTCGCCGGGCTTGTTGTCCTGTTCGGCCATGCTGTCTTCCGTCATCGCCGGACCAGTCACGCTGTCGCGCGAAAGTCCCGACCGTCCTGTGCCCTGCCGTGTATAAAGACGTGGGTGCCCGGAACAAGTCCGGGCCGCACGATGGACCGATTTGTGTCGACATCCTCCTTCATGGACCACGCGCTGGACGAGGCCCGCGCCGCACATGCTGCGGGCGAGGTTCCGGTCGGCTGCGTGATCGTGCGCGGCGGCCAGCCGATCGCGCGCGCGGGAAACCGGACGTTGCGTGACCGCGACCCGACCGCGCATGCTGAAATGCTCGCGATCCGCCAGGCAGCCGCCTCGATCGGCTCGGAGCGTCTCGTGGAGTGCGACCTCTACGTCACGCTCGAACCCTGCACGATGTGCGCCGGCGCAATGTCCTTTGCCCGCATCCGCCGTCTCTATTATGGCGCGCCCGACTTCAAGGGCGGGGCGGTGGACAGTGGCGTTCGGTTTTTCGCGCAGGCGACGTGCCATCATAGGCCGGAAGTCTATGGCGGTATGGCCGAGCGCGAGGCGTCCGCGCTCCTGCAGGACTTCTTCCGCTCGCGCCGCTGACCGCTACGCGCGCTCGGCGAATTCCCACGCCTTCTCCGCGAGCGGGCGGACCATCGCGGCCCGCGTCGGCGCGTTGTCGCTGGTCGCGGTGCCGTCGCGGACACGGCCGACGATGCCCTGCAGGATCGCGGCGAGCCTGAAGAAGTTATAGGCGAGATAGACGGAAACGTGCGCGCGCGGATCGAGGCCCGTGCGTCGCACATAGGCAGCGACATAATCAGTCAGCGTCGGAAGTCCGAGCGCCTTGAGGTCGCGTCCGACCAGCGACCCGGTGCCGGCGCCGGATTCCGAATGCGGCATATGCCATTGCATCAGGTGATAGGTGAAGTCAGCGAGCGGATCGCCGAGCGTCGACAATTCCCAGTCGAGCACCGCGGCGATCGTGGGCGAATCCTTCGCGACGATCAGGTTGTCCAGCCGATAGTCGCCGTGCACGATGCGCACCGGCGCGGGAGGCGGCAGATGCTGCGGCAGCCAGGCGATCAGCCGGTCCATCTCCGGGATCGGCTCGGTTTCCGACGCGCGATATTGCTTCGACCAGCGCTCGACCTGCCGCGCGACATAGTTTTCGCCGCGTCCGAAATCCGAAAGTCCGATCGCAGCCGGATCGAATGAGTGCAGGCGAGCGAGCGCGGCGTTCATCGCGTCGTAGACTGCGGCGCGCTCGGCCGGGCCGGACTCCGGCATCGACGGTTCCCAGAACACGCGGCCGTCCACGAATCCCATGAGATAGAAGGCCGTGCCCGTCACCGTCTCGTCGGCGCAATAGAGGATGGGCTCGGCGACCGGAAAGCCTTGCGCGTGCAGCGCGCCGATGATGCGGAATTCGCGGTCCACGGCATGGGCTGACGGCAAGAGCTTGCCGGGAGGCCTCCGCCTCAGCACGTAACGGCGCGACGGTGTTTGCAGAAAGTAGGTCGGGTTCGACTGACCGCCGCGAAATTGCTTCACCGTCAGCGGCCCGGCAAAGCCCGCCACATGCGAGGCCAGATAGCCTTCCAGCCGCGCGACCTCGAAAGTCAGCGCCGTTGGAACATCTTTCGTGCCGGAATAGGCCGCCTGCCGGTCGATGGTCATGCGCCAAGTCTAGCACGCCGTCGCGGGCGCGACGCAGGGCAAGGGATCAAGCCAGATTCATCTTCATGCCTTCGTGCGTGGCATGAAAGCCGAGCCGCTCGTAAAAGCGATGCGCATCCTTGCGGCTCTTGTCGGTCGTCAGCTGCACCAGTACGCAGCCTTCCTCGCGCGCCATCTCGATCGCAGCGCGGATGATCTTCTCGCCCAAGCCTTTTCCCCGATGGGCGCTGGATACCCGCACCGCCTCGATCTGGGCGCGCTTGGCGCCTTTGCGCGAAAGGCCGCGCAGCAGGTTGAGCTGCAATGTCCCCACGATTTCGCCGCCCTGGTCGGCCACGAGGATCAGGTTGTTCCGGTCATTCGCGATCTGGTCGTAAGCGGCGTAATAGGGCGTCATGTCGTTGAGGCTTTCGCGCGTCGCGCCGAGCGCGTCGTCAGCGAGCATCGCGACGATGGCGGGCACGTCCTCCCGCCAGGCCTTGCGCAGCGTGATGTCGGGCGATTGCGTCATGGGCGGAAGAACTCCAGCAGAGCGGTCGCGGTCGCGTCCGGATTTTCCTCGGGCAGGAAATGGCCGGAGTCGATCGCCTTGCCGCTGACCTCCTTCGCCCAGTCGCGCCAGATATCCAGCGGACCGCTTGCGTCCGGAATGCCCTTTGTGCCCCACAGCACGAGCATCGGGACCGCGATCTTGTTCTTCTGGCCGTGATCGACCTCGTCATAGGCAAGGTCGGTCGATTCGCCCGCGCGATAATCCTCGCAGGTGGCGTGGATGCGTAGCGGATCGGAGAAGAATGCGCGGTAGTGATCGAGCGCGCGCGGATCGAAGGCGGACAGGTTCTGCGCCTTGGTCCAGCTCGCCATCTTCCATTCGAGATATTCGACCGGATTTTTCGAGATGATCATTTCCGGCATCGGATATTTCTGCGCCATCAACGCCCAGTGCCAGACCTTGACCGCGAGCGTGTGGTCCATGCGGTGCCACATCTCATAGGTCGGGATGATGTCGAGCGTTGCAAGCTTCATGAGCCGCCCCGGATGGTCCAAGGC
Organism: uncultured Hyphomicrobiales bacterium; assembly: GCA_964584855.1. GTDB lineage: Bacteria > Pseudomonadota > Alphaproteobacteria > Rhizobiales > Xanthobacteraceae > Pseudorhodoplanes. The sequence goes on along the minus strand of CAZPBF010000011.1, from coordinate 135,353 downwards.
GAGCCGATAGGCAACGCGCCCGCCGCGGTCGTGGCCCGCAAGGTTGAAGCGGGCATGGCCGAGCTTTTCCATCAGCTCGACCATCACCTTCGCCATCGAGCGCTTGTCATAAGGTGCGTGCCCCTTGCCGGACTCCGGCGCGACCGACCAGCCGTAGCCGGGAAGGTCGGGAATGACGAGGCGATGCTTTTTCGACAATGCGGGCGCCACCCGGTGCCACATCACGTTGGTCTGCGGGTAGCCGTGCAGGAGAAGGAACGGTGTTCCTTCGCCGCCCGAGCGCGCGAAGATGCGGCCGATCGACGTGTCGACCCAGTGCGATTCGAAACCGGGATAGAGGTCGGCGAGGTCGGGCATGGCAGTCCAGTCCTTTCGGACGACGATATCAGGATTTCTCCCGCTCCACCGCAAGCTGCCCGATATCGCGGCGGCAGAAACCTTCCGGCCAGCGGATCGCATCGACCGCCTGATAGGCTTTCTTCTGCGCCGCGCCGACGCTGTCGCCGAGCGCGCAGACATTCAGCACGCGTCCGCCATTGGAAAGAATCCGGCCGCCCTCCGATTTTGTGCCCGCGTGGAAAATCTTCACATCCTCGATCGCGCCAGCCTTGTCGAGGCCTTCGATCAGCGTGCCCTTCGCATACGAACCTGGATAGCCTTTCGCTGCCATCACCACAGTCAGGGCCGCTTTCGGATACCAGCGCAGATCGAAATTCTTCAGCACCCCGTCGCGGGAGGCGATCAGCGCGGGTACGATGTCGGACATCAGTCGCAGCATCATCACCTGGCATTCCGGATCGCCGAAGCGGACGTTGTATTCGATCAGCTTCGGCCCCTCCTTGGTGATCATCAGCCCTGCGAACAGCACGCCCTTGAACGGGCAGCCCATCGCGCTCATCGCGCGCAAGGTCGGCGTTATGATCTCGTCCATCGTTCGCCGCGTGATGTCCGGAGTCATCACCGGCGCCGGCGAATACGCACCCATGCCGCCGGTGTTCGGCCCCTGATCGTTGTCGAAGGCGCGCTTGTGATCTTGCGCCGATGCAAGCGCGACAGCGTTGGTGCCGTCGCAGAGTGCGAAGAAGGAGGCCTCCTCACCCTGCATGAATTCCTCGATGACGATTTTAGTCCCAGCGTTGCCCAACCCTCCTGAAAACATGAAATCAATGGCAGATGCAGTTGAATTGGCAGTCAGCGAAATGATTACCCCTTTTCCTGCTGCAAGACCGTCCGCCTTGATGACGACGGGCAAGTCGCCTGCGTTTTTGTGGGCTTCAGTTCCATACCGTTTGGCCGTTTCCGGGTCGCTGGCTTCCCGGTAACTTGCTGTGGGAATGCCGTGCTCACGACAGAGGTTTTTTGTAAACGCCTTCGATCCCTCGAGCCGCGCCGCGGCCTTGTCCGGCCCGAAGGTCTTGATTCCCGCTGCCTCGAGATCGTCCACGATGCCTGCAACCAATGGCCCTTCCGGACCGACCACCACGAAATCGATGGCGTTTGCCTTGCAGAAGGCGATCACCGCCGCATGGTCGCCAATATCGAGCGCGACAAGCTCGGCCTCCTGCGCGATCCCGGCATTGCCCGGCGCGCAATAGAGCCGGCCGGTCAGCGGACTCGCCGCTATCGCCCAGGCGAGCGCGTGCTCGCGTCCGCCGGAGCCGAGGAGGAGGATGTTCATCTGTTTTTCTCGTCATGCCCGGGCTTGACCCGGGCACCTCGCGCGGCAATGAGGGTCCTGTAGCATGGTGTCGAACCCCCGCAAGCGATTCGCAACCGATGGCTGAAGCCGCGCTCGTCAATGCTGTGGAATTGACCGTCTCGGAGATTTCCGCGGCGCTCAAGCGCGCGGTCGAGGATCAGTTCGGCTATGTCCGGGTGCGCGGGGAGATTTCCGGCTATCGCGGCCCCCATTCCTCCGGACATGTCTATTTCGCTCTCAAGGACGAGGGCGCGCGTCTCGATGCCGTGATCTGGAAGGGTGTTTTCGGCAAGCTGCGGATGAAGCCAGAGGAGGGCATGGAGGTCATCGTCACCGGAAAGATCACAACCTATCCGGGGCGCTCCAACTACCAGATCGTGATCGATACGCTCGAGCCTGCGGGGCTCGGCGCGCTGATGGCGCTGCTCGAACAGCGCAAGAAGGCGCTCGCCGCGGAGGGGCTGTTCGACGAGGCGCGCAAGCAGCTCCTGCCCTATCTGCCGACCGTCATCGGCGTGGTGACGTCGCCTACCGGCGCGGTGATCCGCGACATCCTGCACCGCTTGGAAGACCGTTTTGCGCGCCACGTCATCGTCTGGCCGGTGCGGGTGCAGGGCGAGACCGCGGCGGCAGAAGTCGCCGCCGCGATCCGCGGTTTCAACGCGTTGCCGGAGGCTGGAAAAATTCCGAGGCCCGACGTGCTGATCGTCGCGCGCGGCGGCGGTTCGCTGGAGGACCTCTGGTCCTTCAACGAGGAAATCGTCGTGCGTGCGGCGGCCGAGAGCATGATTCCGCTCATCTCGGCGGTCGGCCACGAGACCGACGTCACGTTGATCGACTTTGCGTCCGACAGGCGCGCGCCCACGCCGACTGCCGCGGCCGAAATGGCGGTGCCGGTGCGTTCCGATCTCGTTGCGCGCATCGACAGTCAGGTTCGCCGGCTGATCGCATGCTGGTGGCGCTGTCAGGAGCATCGCCGCACCGAGCTGCGCGCGGCGGCGCGCGCGCTGCCGAGCCTCGACACGTTGCTGTCGGTTCCGCGCCAGCGCCTCGACGCTGCGGCAGACAAGCTGCCTCGCGCGCTGCGCGCCAACGCGCATGTGCATCATCAGCAATTCTCGCGACTGGTCGGGCGTCTGTCGCCGCAGCTTCTGAAAACGCGGACCGAGCGCTGCAAGGAGCTCGTTGCGGCGTTTTCCGAACGGGGCCGCCGTGCGCATCGCATCTATCTCGGGCGGCTCGACGACAGGGTGGGAAATCTCGGAAAGCTCTTGGGCGCCTATTCCTACAAGGGTGTGCTGCAGCGCGGATATGCGCTCGTGCGCGATGTCGCAGGAGCGCCGCTACGCTCGGCGTCGGCTGTCAGCGAGGGGATGGCGTTGCAGATCGAGTTTGCCGACGGCCGCGTCGGCGCGCGTGCCGGCGAGGCCGTTGCGGGCGACCCCGCCGTAAAGCCGCGCGCCAAGAAGAGCGGTGGCGGCGGGTCGGGGCAGGGCAGCCTGTTCAGCTAGCGGCACGACGCTCAACGCGAAAGCCATTCCGCGACGCGCTTTAGCGCGTCGGCGCGCGCTTCTGCATTGGTCCCGACATGCACGCGACCGGACCCGTCGGGCGTGAAAGCCTGCCCGGTGCGCTCCTGGAACGGCAGGCTCGCCCGGTCGAAATAGTGATACGCACCCCGGTATTTGATGATCGTCGCCATCGCGCTGCGTCCGCGCGCCTGCGAGATCATCAGCTCGCAATCTCGCGGCCGCGACCAGTCGTCCGATGCTCCGATCAGGATCAGCGTCGGGATCCGCGCGCTCCAGGCAGTGTCGTTGAGACGGCGGCAGCCGGGATAGAACGCGATTGCCGAGCGGAAATCCGGTTGTCCGTCCTTCGGCACGGCGCGCGGACGGACCGTCCATAGCGCCGCGACCGCCCCGTTCGACCATCCGAGCAGTCCGACCCGGTCCGCATGCACCCAGCGCTGCCCCTGCAGCCAAGCGCGCGCCGCGTGCGCGTCCGACAGCCGTTCCCGGTCCGGACGGATGCGGCGGCGCTGGATGGTGCATTGCGGACCGAGCGAGCGGGATGTGTAGCTGTCGGGAAACAGCACGGCAAAACCGGCTGCGACCAAACTCTGGGCCCAGTCGCCATATTCCGGGCGGAACTTGCCGGCACGATCCACCAGTCCGCCGCAGCCATGCATGGCGACGACCGCGGGGAACGGCCCGTCACCGCTCGGCCGGTAGAGCATGGCCTTCAAGTGAAGATCGCCCGAGGCGATGTCCACTTGCTCGGCCGCGCGCGCGACGGTCGCGGCCAGAACGGTCGAAAGAAGCGCGAGCAGGAAGCGCATGCCTATTCCCCGCCGGATTGCGAGAAAGTCTAGCACGGAGCCGGGTTACTTGCTGGCGCGGTAGCGCATATGTTACCGGGCGTCCCACGGGGACAGGAAGACGGAGGTCTCTGTTTGCTCAATCGCTTCGACCGGCCGCCACCGATGGCGGGAGAAGCCGAGGTCAAATTCCTCGACGGCGATTTCCGGATCGTCCGTCCGGGCGCGTTCGTGCGCTGCGCCGTTACCGGCGTGCCGATCCCGCTCGAGGAGTTGAAATACTGGAGCGTCGATCGCCAGGAGGCTTATGCGTCGCCGGAAGCCGTCATCCGGCGAGAGGCGAACACCTAGTCTGAGCCGCCGCGCGCCCCTGAACGGCGATCGAGCAGCGCCGTCACCGCGGTCCTGTCCTGGAATTCAAGCCTGACCGGAATCGCGCGCGTGCGTGCCGCGAGCTTTGCAAGATCGCCGTCGCCGCTCAGGCGCACATGATCCTTCTCGGTCGTGATCGGCAGGAGGCCGCGTTCGTCGCAACGGGCCAAGAGCCGCCGCGCGTCCTCCGCGCTGTAGGGATGGTGGTCGGGGAATGTCTCCTCGATCACGGCCTCGATGCCTTCTGCGGCAAGCGCGGAAAAGAATTTTTCCGGATCGCCGATCCCGGCAAAGGCCAGGACCTTTTTGCGGCCGAGCGCCTTGAGCGCTGCGGCATCGAGCCGGAGTTGTCCCTGCAGCACGGCAAGCCGCCGCGCCGTGGCCTGCGCGATCGGCGCCGCCGCGCGCTGCGGGCGCTCGCCGATCCAGAGCAGGGCGTCGATCCTGTCGAATTGCGCGCGCAGCGGCGCGCGCAACGGTCCGGCCGGAAAGACCGCCCCGTTGCCGATCCCGCGGCGCGCGTCGATCACGGCGATCGAGAGGTTTTTTGCAAGGCCCGGATTCTGCAACCCGTCGTCCATGACGATGACGCTCGCGCCTTCCGCGGTCGCCGCTGCCGCGCCTGCGACGCGGTCATGGGCGACGATTACCGGAGCATGCCGGGCAAGGAGAAGCGGCTCGTCTCCCACATCCGCCGCGCTGTGCTGCGCGGGGTCGACCCGCACCGGACCGGCAAGCCGCCCGCCATAGCCGCGTGTCAGGAAGAAAGGGCGTTCGCCGTCCTGTTCCAGCATCTGCGCCACCGCGATCGCGGCAGGCGTCTTGCCTGCGCCACCGAGCGTGAAGTTGCCGAGGCAGATCACAGGAATTGCGGCGCGCGCGCCGGGCCGGCGCATGCGCGAACCGGCAATCGCGCCATAGACCAGAGCGGCAGGCTGCAGCAGCCGCGAGACGAACGACGGTTTCGACCACCAGAATTCAGGATCACGCATCGCGGGGCCGCAGGTTAATGCGCAACTGCATCAAATAAGGCTCGATCTGCGCAAGCGTGCGTTCGAGAGCCCCGCCGAGGCGCGTGACCGTCTTCAGTCCGGCCTGGGCGCTCGCTTCGCGCGCTGCGCGATCGCGCAGCCATCCGCCGATCTGGGCCACGAGGTGCTCTCCGTCACGGATCTCGATGGCGCCATGCGCCGCGTCGAGCGCGGCGTAGATTTCGGCGAAGTTCCATACGTGCGGGCCATGCATCACGGCGGCGCCGAGTTTCACCGCCTCGATCGGATTTTGCCCTCCATGCTCGATCAGGGAGCCGCCCATGAACACGATCGGAGCGAGGCGATAGATCGCGCCCAGTTCGCCGATCGTATCGGCGATGTAGATATCGGTTCGTTGATCGGGAAGCTGCCCGCGCGAGCGAAGCGAAGGGACGAGGCCGAAGCGCTCGACAAGATCGCAAATGCCGCGTCCGCGCTGCGGATGGCGCGGAACGATGACCGTAAGAAGCCCAGGAAACGCCTGGCTTAGTCTTCGATGCGCGTCGATCATCGCCGTCTCTTCGCCCGCATGGGTCGATGCCGCGGCGATGACCGGACGCGCGCCGACCGCATTCTTGAGCGCGCCCAATTTTTCTTCGCTCACCGGCGGCGCGGGAACGTCGAGCTTCAGGTTTCCGCTGACCTCCACACGCTCCGCGCCGAGGGCAGCAAAACGTTCGGCGTCGAGCCTTGATTGCGCGAGGCACAGGTCGAACGGGCGAAGCAAAGCCTGCGCGGCATTCGGCAGAACCTTCCAGCGCGTGAACGAGCGCTCCGACAATCGGCCGTTGACCAGAATGAGCGGGACGCGGTGCGCCTGACAGCCGAAGACGATATTCGGCCAGAGATCGGATTCAACGAACAGCGCAAGGTCGGGATGCCAGTGATTCAGAAATGCCTCGACAAAGCGCGGAATGTCGAGCGGGATGAATTGATGAAGGACGTTGTCTGCCAGCCGTTCCTTGGCAAGCGCAGCCGACGTCACAGTGCCGGACGTGACGAGGATGTTGACTTCGGTCCTTCTCAGCCGGTCGATCAGCGGAAATATCGCGGCCAGTTCTCCGACGCTCGCGCCGTGCAGCCAGACCAGCGGCCCGTCCGGACGGGGAAGCCCCGCTTCGCCGCGGCGTTCGCGGATACGGACCGGATGCTCCTTGCCGCGCCGGCGGCGGCGCGCAAGCGCGATCCCCGCAAACGGCGTCGCGGCGCGCATGAGCGTGCGATAGAGACGCAAGCTCATGGGCAGTGACGCCATTATCCTGTTCCGTCGGTTCGACCGTCGGCGAGATTTTGCGCCTTGTCCGTCGCCGCGTTGAGTTCGGCCTGCAGTGTGAGGCGCGCCTGCTCAAGCGCGGCGTCGTCCGCGTCCTGCGAAACGCGCACGGCATTTCCCGCAACACCCGCGAGCCGGCTGAAAGGCAGGTTGATGGTGGAGCGATCCCAGTTATTCAGAACGATACGCCGCGAAGAAGCGACGGCGACCGGATAGATCAGACGGCCGGAATCCCGCGCGAGCTTGACGATTCCCATTCCAGCGACGCGCGACACTTTGGGCACGTCCGCGGTCAGCGCCACATTGAATCCCTCACCGAGGGCGTCGAGCATGCCTTTGTAGGCGCCAACGCCTCCTTTGCGGTGAAAATCGCCGCCATGCGACCCGGAGCCGCGGATCGTGTCGATTCCGAGACGTTCCGCCGCGACCGCGTTGATCTCGCCGTCCCGGTGCCGGGACACGAGGACCTTCACACGATGCTGCCTCTGCTTCACGAACGGCATCATGAAGTGCTGCCCATGCCACATGGCGATAATAACAGGAAGTTCGTCCGCAATCCTCTCGTAGATATCGGGCGGGTCTGTGACCACCGAGCTCGTGCGATAGACCAGCCGCAGATACTCGGCCGCGGTAATGCCGATGGCCTTCTGGACGCCGGGAGAGGCGAGGATCCGCTTCAGCGAAGCCATCGGCCCTCAGCGCGGGTTCGGAACGGTGCTGTCCGGATCCAGCAGCCGGTGCAGATGGACGATGAAATAACGCATCTGCGCATTGTCGACGGTCTGTTGCGCCTTGGCTTTCCACGCATTGTAGGCGCTCGCGTAGTTCGGAAAAATACCGACGACATCGAGTGCGGTGAGGTCCTTGAATTCCATGCTGCCGACATGAGTGAGTTCGCCGCCGAAGACGAGATGCAGCAATTGCTTGGTTTGCCCCTGATCGGACATGTCGATCGATCCCCGTGACCGGCGCTGCGGCTCAGTTGAACTCGCGTCGTCCGCGCACCAGACCGAGCATCGTGCGATGCCGGGCCGGTCCCGCGGCGACAAGCGCCCCATGGACTGGATCGTGCAAGTTATAGACCAGAGGGTCCCCTGCGATGTCCGTCATCGCGCCCCCGGCTTCGTGCACCACAAGATCGGCTGCGGCAAGGTCCCAGTCCCGGCCGTTGGTCGAGGCCATCGCGACGTCGATGGCCCCCTGCGCGACGCGCGTCATCCGCAGTGCAAGGGAGTGGATTTTCGGCACGGCGATGATGCCGGGGCTCAGGGCCGCAAGCCGTTCCAGGTAGCTTTTGGGCCCGGCTGCGCGCGCGCCCGAAAGCTCGTTGCCCATATTCACGGTGATCGGCGCGCCGTTACGGGTCGCGCCTCGGCCTGCGGCGGCGACGAACATCTCGTCGGTGACGGGGGCATACAAGGCGGCGGCGACCGGCCTGCCATCTTCCACGAGCGCCGCGCAGATCGACCAGTCCGGCGCGCCCGCGATATAGGCGCGCGTGCCGTCGATCGGATCGACGATGAAAACGCGCCGCGCCGACAGGCGCGCGCGGTCGTCGATGCTTTCCTCCGACAGCCATCCGATCTCGGGATCGGCGAGCCGCTCGCGCAGCATCTCGTCGACGGCAATATCGGCTTCGCTGACCGGAGAATCCTTGCCCTTGGTCCAGGTCTTGAGCGCGCCGCGGAAAAATTTCAGCGCAATGGAGCCCGCATCGCGCACGGCGGCGCGCAGGCGCTCAGCCTCAGCCGCGCGCCCGGCCGCATCACTGGCCTGCAACGGTCAGACCTTCCACGCGCAAGGTCGGCGCGTTGGTGCCGTAGCGGAACGCAAGATCGTTGGCCGGCGTCAGAGTTCTGAACATCTCCGACAGGTGGCCGGCGACGGTGATCTCGCTGACCGGATAGCTGAGCTTGCCGTTCTCGATCCAGAATCCGGCGACCCCGCGGCTATAATCGCCGGTCACGAGATTGACTCCGCTGCCGAACAATTCGGTGACGTAGAGGCCTTCGCCGGTCTCGGCGATCAGTTGCTCCGGCGTGATTGCGCCGGGCTCGAGATAAAGATTGGTCGTGCCCGGCGACGGCGCCGACGACACCCCGCGTTGCGCGTGGCCGGTGGTCGACAGGTTGAGCTCGCGCGCGGTCGCGGTATCGAGCAGCCAGGATTTCAGGACGCCGTCCTCCACGAGCGCGAGCGGACGCACGGCGACGCCTTCGCCGTCGAAAGGATGCGATCGCTGCCCCCGCCTGCGCAGCGGATCGTCCACGATGCGGATGCCGGAGGCGAACAGCTTCTCTCCCATCTTGTCGCGCAGAAAGCTCGTCTTGCGCGCGACCGAAGCGCCGTTCGCGGCCGAAGCGAGATGTCCAATCAGCGATCCGGCGACGCGCGGATCGAGCACCACGGGCACGCGGCGCGTGGAAACCTTTTTCGGATTGACGCGATTGGCCGCGCGCTCGCCGGCACGCCGCCCGACCGTCTCCGCTGAATCGAGATCGGACGCGTGCGGGGCGGAGGAATAATCGTAGTCGCGTTCCATGCCGGTGCCTTCGCCCGCGATCGCCGTCATCGAGATGCCGTGACGCGAGCCGAGATACGCGCCGGAAAAGCCTGCGCTGGTTGCGAGTACCATGCCGCCCACGCCGACCGAGGCCGACGCGCCGCCGGACTTGCTGACGCCCTTGACCGCGAGCCCGGCCCGCTCGGCCGCGCGTGCCATCGTTTCGAGTTCCGCCACTTCGGGGATCACGGGGTCGATCAGGTCGAGATCGGGAATGTCGCGCGCCAGCAGGCTCGGGTCGGCAAGCCCGGCATAGGGATCGTCCGGCGCGACCTTGGCCATCGCCACCGCGCGGGCGGCGAGCGCGCCGGCATCTGCCTTGCCGATATCGTTGGTCGAGACGACCGCCTGCTTCCTGCCGACGAAGACGCGCAGCCCGACGTCGTCGCTTTCGGAATGCTCGGATTCCTCCAGCGCGCCGTCGCGCACCTCGACGCCGATCGAAACCGAGCGCACGGCGACGGCGTCGGCTGAGTCCGCACCCGCCTTGCGGGCGGCTTCGACGAGCCGTTCAGCCAGATTTTTCAGGGCGGTCTGATCGAGGAGAGAAGACATTGCCCGCCGGATGTAGGCGGAAGGCCGCGGCCTGACAAGGCAATGGTTGCGCGCTCCGGTCGGATTGCGCTGGAGATCGCAACGCTTCGGCAAGCATCGATTGCAACCAGCCATCAAGCATGCGGATGGCGAAACGCCCGATTAACCAGCCTTATTAAGCGGATTCCGAAACCTGTCTGGCAAAGTCATGGCCATAACGGACGAAAAAAGTCCGGGGGAGCAAGTTTGAGGCGTCAGATGGAAGCCGGCGGGACCACCCCTGCCGGGTCGGGCCGCACGTTGCGGCTCGACCCCTTCGCTTTGCCAATACGATTTCGCGCAAGCGACGCCGCGGCGGACGGCCACGTCCGCCAGGTCGAGCTTGGCCGCGAGCGCGTCGTGTTGCGGCGCGCGGTGCGCGGCATGCCGATGAAAGTCGGCGTTCCGGTCGCAGCCTTTTCCGGCGTCGCATTGACGATGCATTGCGATCGGGAGAGCGTGTGCCTCGCGGTCGAGCTGCATCACCGGGACGATGCCCTGTGCGTGCCGCTTCTGGTCGCAAGCGACGACAGCGAAGCGGTCGCGGTCTGGAAGGCGTGGGGCCGCGTGCTCGGCCTGCCGCTTCTCGTGGCGGAGGAGAATGGCGGATTCCGTGAGATCGGCGCCCGCGTCGGCGCGGTCAATGCCGGCAAGCCCGCGGGGCGCCGCCGCCGCCGCTCGGGCCTCAAGCGCCGCCGCCCCTCGATCCTGATGCGCCGCCGCATGGGCCGCTCGCTCGCCGGCGCCCCGGTGGTCAGAGGCGAACGCGAGATCATCGCGCGCAACTAGCCGAAAAGCCTTGCCGGCGATAGCATCGGTGCCCGGAGCGGGGGCCAATGCTGTCCGACACCGAACGCAATGCCTTTGCCGATTTCGAAAGGCGCGGCTGGGACAAGGCCGCCGATCCCTATCACCATCATTGGGGCGTGCTGACGCAGCAATCCTGCGAGTCGCTGCTGGATGCAGCCGATGTCCGTGCCGGAAGCGACGTACTCGATGTCGCAACCGGTGCCGGTTACGTCGCGGCCGCCGCGCATCGCCGCGGCGCGAATGTAATCGGCCTCGACTTCTCGCCATCCCAGGTCGCGCTCGCGCAGCAAACCTATCCGGGCATCGAATTCCGCGAGGGCGACGCGCAGAACCTGCCGTTCGAAGCCGCGCGTTTCGATGCGGTCGTCATGGGCCTGTGTCTTCTGCACCTTCCGGATGCGGAGCGTGGCCTGCGCGAGGCTTTCCGGGTGCTGCGTCCCGGCGGATATATCGCCACTACGGTGTGGGCGAAGCCGGAGGATAATCCGGGTTTCCGTATCGTGCTGCAGGCGATCGAGCGCCACGGCGCAAAAGTCGAACTGCCGCCCTGTCCTCCCTATTTCCGTTTTGCCGATCCGAATGAGAGTGCGCGGGTGCTGCGCGACGCGGGGTTCGATGAACCGGGGACGCGGCTCGTACCGCAATACTGGCATCACGATTCGGCCGACCGTCTGTTCGAAGCCTTCGCGGAGGGGGCGGTCAGGGCGACCGCGATGCTTGCGGGACAACCGCCCGACAGGTTGCAACGGATCCGTCAGGCGGTGCGTGATGAGGTATTGCAGCTAAAGCAGGGCGACACATTCGTTATTGCCGCGCCGGTCGCGCTGTCATCGGCGCGCAGGCCTTAAGCCCGAAACGCAGCGTCGAGCAGCATTCCGGCGAACAGGATCAGGCCCGCGTCGCGGTTTGATTTGAACAGCCGCAGGCAAAGGTCGGGATCGGTCATATCGAGCCTGCGTACCTGCCATCCGAGATGGACGGCAAAAGCTAAAAGCCCGGCCACGAAAAACAGCCCTGCTCCGGCAAGCCATCCGGCGAGCCCGATCAGAGCCACTGCGCCCGCGAAGAACGCCAGCAGCGCGGGCTTCGTCCTTTCGCCGAACAGGAGCGCGGTCGATTTGATTCCGATCAGCGCATCGTCCTCGCGATCCTGATGCGCATAGATCGTGTCATAGGCGATCACCCAGGAGATCGCGCCGGCATAGAGGATCAGTGCGGGTGCATCGAGCCGCCCGAAAACCGCAGGCCATCCCATCAGCGCGCCCCAGGAAAAGGCGAGGCCAAGCCCGATCTGCGGCCAGTAGGTTACGCGTTTGAGGAAGGGATACACGACGACGGTCGCGAGCGAGAGAATTCCCATTCCGACCGTAAACAGGTTGAATTGCAGCAATACCGCGAGTCCGACCAGCGCCTGAATTACGAGAAAGGCGAACGCCCGACGTGGCGTCACTTGGCCGGATGGGATCGGCCGTGAGCGCGTGCGCTCGACGCGCGCATCGAGGTCGCGGTCGGTCAGGTCGTTCCAGGTGCAGCCGGCACCGCGCATCGCGACCGCGCCGATGGCGAACAGCACGAGATGCCAGGGATCGGGATAGGATTTTCCGGCAGCTATCGCTGCGAGCGCGCTCGACCACCAGCAGGGGATGAGCAGCAGCCACGATCCGATCGGCCGATCGGCGCGCGCCAGTCTGAGATACGGACGCAGCGAAACCGGCGCTCGCGTATCGACCCAGTTGTCAGTTGCGTCCGCGACACGGCCGGAACCGGGGATCATCGCAGCGGATTGCCCGTCAGCGTATCGAGCGTGCCGCGCCCGGTCTGGGTGGAGGTGACATCAGGAATGCGGCTTGTGCCGAGCGCGTCGCTCAGGCTCGGTGCCGCGGGGCCCATCGGACGCGCGCCGTTGCAGATCTGGTCGCGCATCTTGATCGTGCGCGCGTGGTTCGCCTTCATAACCTTGACCGCGTCCGGCGGAATGCCGCACCAGACATTCTTGTCTTCGACGAACTTCACCATCTTGCCTTCGGCGGTGGTCAATGCCTTGAAGGCGGCGCACGCTTCCGGCTGGGTCAGTTTGACTTTCTTCTCCTGTGCGGTGCGCAGGACCATCGCGCGCTTTTCGGTTTCCTGCCGCAGCGGAAGGAATTCATTGAAGCAGGGAGGCGTCTGCTGGCCCTGCGGCGGCGGGGCGCCGGGCGCGGCCGGTGCTGCGGCCGGCGCAGCCGCGGGAGCCGCACCGGGTGCAGCGGGCCACGGCGACTGGGCGCGCGCCGAAGGCAAAGCGATGACGGAGCAGGTGGCCGCAAGCAAAAGAATACGGGCCGAAACCATCGCATTCGTCTCCCAAACCGAACGATCGATAATTGCACGCGAGCCGGTTAACAACCTGTCGATTCCGGCGACATCGCGGCGGGTCGAAGCGACATTATAGCCCGCCATCGTAACCTTGTGGCACAGATAAAGCTGACAAGAGATGCGACCGACTGCCATGGCCCGCTACGACTTCCGATCGCCACGCCTGTTCATCGATGCGCCGATGGCGCAAGGAGCCGTGCTCCCGCTCGACCGGGACCAGATGAACTATGTTTTCAACGTGATGCGCCTGTCGGATGGCGATGTGGTTCTCGCCTTCAACGGGCGGGACGGTGAATGGCGCGCGATATTGCAGCGCAGCGGAAAAAGGACCGCGGGACTCCGGCTGGAAGAAAACACGCGCGCACAGGAGCGGGCTGCGGATTTGCATTATCTGTTCGCGCCGCTCAAGCATGCGCGGCTCGATTACATGGTGCAGAAGGCCGTGGAGCTCGGAGTGTCCCGGCTGCAGCCGGTTATGACGCGTCATGCCCAGGCCGCGCGGGTGAACCTCGAGCGCATGCGCGCCAACGCCATCGAGGCCGCCGAACAATGCGGGGTGCTCGCCATTCCCGAAATCGGGGAGCCATTGTCTTTCGAGGGGATGATGTCCGCGCTCGGCGGCCGCATTCTGGTTTTCTGCGACGAGGATGCGCCGCTGCGCGATCCGGTTACGGCATTGCAGGCTGCGCCAGTGGACACACCGATCTCGGTGCTGATCGGCCCCGAAGGTGGCTTCGCGGAGGACGAGCGGGCAGCGCTGCTGCGGCTGCCGAAAGTCATCCGGCTTGCCATTGGTCCGCGCATCCTGCGTGCCGACACCGCGGCGGTCGCGGCGCTCGCGCTCGTGCAGGCGGTGCTTGGGGACTGGAAGGGCTAACGGTCCGCAAAAGCCGGACGCAGCAGCCATGCGAGCGGCAGCGTCAATAACGGGCTGATCGCGATGACGATCATCGCTCCGGTGACGCCGAGGACGTCGCCCGCAACTCCATAGACGACCGGTGCAAGCGCGGAGGCGCCGATCGTGCCGGTATAGAAAACGCCGAAGGCGTGCGCGCGCTTTTCGGGCGTGCAGAATTTCGGCACCGACCCATAAAGTACCGACGACGTTCCGTTCAGCGCGAGCCCGAGTATCGGCAACACGAACCACGCCGCTTCGAGCGGAAGCGGAAGCAGCGCGAAAATGCCCGCTGCGGTGAGTGCTTCGGTCGCTAAAACCGTCGCAATCGCACCGATCCGCGCAGCGATATGGCCGCACACGAGCTTGCCGAGTGCGCCGCCCGCAAACACCAGCGTGATGGCGAAGCCGATCAGCGGCAGACCGGCGCTTTTCTGCGCGAGCAGGAACGGCAGAAACACGAGGAACGCCGCGCGGGTCGCGCTGTCGATCACGCCAGTGACGAACAGGAGCCAAAAGCCGAAGGCATCCGACCGGCCGGGTGCCGTGCCGTTTTCCGGCTTCGCCTGCGCGGGTTCGGCCGGAAAGGTCGGCGTCAGGACGAAGATCGCGGCGGCGGCGGCAAACGCCAACACGCTCGGGAAGACGAGCGCGATACGCCACGGCATCATGGCGGCGAGAATGCCGACCAATGCGGGGATAGCCATCGCGCCGAGATCGCCGCCGAAATTGTAGGTTCCGAGCGCCGTCAGCGAGCGCGGGCCGGCAAAGGCGCGCGCTACGAGTGCGGACGCGACCGGGTGCTGCGTGCTCGCGCCGATCCCTCCGATGAACAGCGCGATCGCAAGCGAAATAAAGCCGGTGCTCAGTCCGGCGAGCGCGAAGCACAGCCCAGCCAGCATTGTGCCCATTCCAAGCACGAGCGCGGTGCCGCGCCGCTGGGCGAGCAATCCCGCAGGAATCTGCAGCGACGCCATCGCACCATGCATCGCGCTGCGCAGCACGCCGATCATCGCGTAGGACAAGCCGAATTCGGCCTGCCAGACCGGAAGGAGCACCAGCAGAAGACTGGTGAGGCCGTCATGCAGCGCATGCGCGCCGAAGCCGATCATCAGCGCGCGGCGTTCGCGTCCGGTGGTCTGCTCGGATTGAAGCGGCAGGGCGGTCATTGTGTCGGAAGCCGAGGCACGAACGCGGTGCTCGAGAATGAGATCACCCGCGCCCCGTTCTGGTTGTCGCCGGTGTTGAACAGCGTCACCAGTCCCCAGCCGGGCCGGCTGTTCGACAGGCGCTTGTCCGTCACTTCGGTCGCGTAGGAAATGGTGTCGCCGACATAAACCGGCTTCAACCATTTCATGTCGCGAAAGCCGGGCGAGGGACCGATGGTCGCGGCTGGCTCGCCGCGCGCGCGACGCGCCTCGGCTTCGCGCCGGCGATGATCCACCATTAGCCGCATCCAGATCGCGGCGGTGTGCCAGCCCGATGCGCACAGCGCGCCGAAATGCGAACGCTTCGCTGCCTCATCGTCGACATGGAACGCCTGCGGATCGAACCGCCGCGCGAACGACTTGATCTCTTCGGCGCCGAACGTGTGGCTGCCGAGGAGGTAACGCTCGCCTGCTTCGATCTGTTCGAAGAAATTCATGACGCCGCCTTGCCGGCCCGCGTGCCGAGCATGAGCGGAGCGGTCAGCGTCATCGCAAGGACGCCCTCCTGGTTGAACAGCTCGAACAGCACCGACACAAAGCCGAGTTCCGGGCGGCTGCGCGAGGCCCGCGTTCCGGCGACGGTGGTGCGCAGCGTGAGCCGGTCGCCCGGCCGGACCGGAACGAGCCATTTGACCTCGTCTACGGCGCCTGCACCCATCGAGCTGGAATCGAGGAGGAAGCCGTCGATCATCATGCGCATGACGATACAGCAGGTGTGCCAGCCGGATGCCGCGAGCCCGTCGAGCATCGAAGCGCGCGCGGCGTCCTCGTCGACATGCATCGGCTGCGGGTCGAATTCGGTGGCGAACGCGACGATCTCCTCGCGCGTCACGACGCGCGGGCCGAATTCCCTGACCTGTCCGGGAGCGAAATCCTCGAAGAAGAGCTTGGGCATGCGTCTCTTGGCATTCTACTAGGTGGCGAACCTAAAATGCATCACGTCGCCGTCCGCGACCACGTAATCCTTGCCTTCGAGCCGCAGCTTGCCGGCGTCGCGCGCGGCAGCCTCGCCGCCGAGGCGCACATAGTCGTCATAGGCGATGGTTTCCGAGCGGATGAATCCGCGCTCGAAATCGGTGTGGATGACGCCGGCCGCCTGCGGCGCTCGGGTGCCGCGGGTGATCGTCCAGGCGCGGGCTTCCTTCGGGCCGACGGTGAAATAGGTGACGAGGTCGAGCAGCGCATAGCCCGCGCGGATCAGCCGGTCGAGGCCCGGTTCTTTCAGGCCCACGGCTTCGAGATAGTCTTCGCGTTCGCCGCGCGGGAGCACCGCGATCTCGGACTCGATCTTGGCCGAGATCACGACCGAGACCGCGCCTTCCTCCTTCGCGCGCGCCTCGACCTTGCGGGAAAAATCGTTGCCGTTCGCGGCCGAGGATTCCTCGACATTGCAGACATAGAGCACGGGCTTTGCGGTCAGGAGCCCGAGCGTGGAGAAGGTCTTTTCGTCTTCCGGCTTGCGCTGCAGCAGGCGTGCGGGCTTTCCGTCGCGTAGGAGGACAAGCGCCCCCTTCACGAGTTCGAGCGTCTCTTTCGCTTCCTTGTCGTTGCCGCGCGCCTTCTTTTCCAGCGCGTCGACGCGCTTTTCCAGGCTGTCGAGGTCGGCGAGCATCAGCTCGGTCTCGATCGTCTCGATATCCGCGATCGGATCGATGCGGTTCTCGACATGCGTGACGTCCGAATCCTCGAAGCAGCGCACCACATGCACGATGGCGTCGACCTCGCGGATATTGGCGAGGAACTGGTTGCCGAGTCCTTCCCCCTTGGACGCGCCGCGCACAAGGCCCGCGATGTCGACGAAGGTCAGCCGCGTCGGAATGATCTGCGCGGACTTGGCAAGTTCGGCGAGCGTGTCCAGGCGGGGATCCGGTACCGCGACCTCGCCGACATTCGGCTCGATCGTGCAGAACGGATAATTCGCCGCCTGCGCGGCTGCGGTTTCGGTCAGCGCGTTGAAGAGCGTCGACTTGCCCACATTCGGCAAGCCGACGATGCCGCATTTGAATCCCATGAAATCCGTCCGTTATTGCTTGTCCGGCGCAGGCTCGTCCGGCGCGCCAAATCCCTTCGCATCCATCGCCAGATGCACCTTGTTCTGAAAGCTCGCATCCTCCCCGCGCGCGAGCAGCGCGGCATGCTCGGCCATCAATTCGCACAGCGTTTCCACCCAGCCCGTCTGCTCGGCCTTGGAGAAATCGGAGAGCACGTAGCGGTGCACGAAGTTCTTGTCGCCGGGATGCCCGATCCCGATGCGCGCGCGGCGATATTCGTTGCCGAGATGCGCGGTGATCGAGCGAAGCCCGTTATGCCCCGCATTGCCGCCGCCGGTCTTGATCCGCAGCTTGCCCGGCGGCAGGTCGAGTTCGTCGTGGAACACGACGATGTCGGACAGCCCGATCTTGTAGAAGCCCGCGGCTTCGCCGACAGCGCGCCCGGATTCGTTCATGAAGGTGCCGGGCAGCAGCATCAGCATGCGCGCCGCTCCGAGCGTGCCTTCGGTCGCGACCCCCTGAAAACGCCTGCGCCACGGCGCGAAGCCGTGGCGCTTGGCAATCGTGTCGACCGCCATGAAGCCGACATTGTGCCGGTTGGCGGCGTGGCTTGCGCCCGGATTGCCGAGGCCGACGAAAAGCTTCATGGCCGGCAATCCGGGATGCAGGCTTACTTTTTCTCGGCAGCCCCTGCGGCAGGAGCGGCGGCGGCACCACCGGCGGCAGGCGCTGCGGCACCTGCGGCAGGCGCGGCGCCGGGAGCAGCGGTACCCGCGGCGGCGGCTGCAGCGGCTGCAGCAGCAGCGGCTGCTGCGGCTTCGGCTGCGGCCTTTATTTCTTCCGCGTAGCCCGACGGCGGCACGATGGTGACGAGCGTCATGTCATCGCGCGCGCGCACCTTGATGCCCTGCGGCAGGGTGACGTCGCTCAGATGCCTCGAATAGTTGATCTCCAGCCCGCTGACATCGACCTCGATCGCGGCCGGGATCTGGTCCGGCGGACAGAGCACCTCGACGCTGTGCGTCACGATGTTGACCGCGCCGCCGCGCTTCACGCCCGGAGACTGGTCGGCATTGAGCACGCGCACCGGGATGTTCACGCGGATCATCGCGCCCGGTGACAGGCGCAGGAAATCGACGTGGATCGGCACATCCTTGACCGGGTCGAGCTGATAGTCGCGCGGGATGACGCGATGCTTCTGCCCTTCGACCTCGATGTCATAGAGGGTCGTCATGAACCGTCCCGCGTAGATCTTGGTGCGCAGGTCGGCATGGTCGAGCAGGATGTTCAAAGGGGGTTTGTTGTCACCATAGATGACGCCAGGCGTGCGGCCTGTGCGACGTTCCGCCCGAGCGGCCCCCTTGCCGGCCTTCGGACGCACCGTCGCCTTCATTTCCTTGACGGTCGCCATAGAACTAAGTCCTTGTGTTCGCTATTTAATTTTCGAGCTTGACCGCGGCATGCCTCCAGGGGTGCGGATCGCCTTCGGTCGCGCGGGCTTATAGCGGCGATAAGGCCGCAGCACAAGGAAAGGTCTGAAAGAACTCAGGCTTCCGGGGGCAGGTCGGACGGCTGCGAAAACGGCTGCGGGGGGGTCCCCGGCGCGTTCCGGGCAACCTCGGCCTCGAGCCGCGCGATGCGGGCCTTGAGCGCCTCGTTCTCCTCGCGCGCGAGCTTTGCCATATCCTTGACCGCCTCGAATTCCTCGCGCTTGACCAGATCGAGATCGCGCATCCAGCGCTCAGCCTGGGTGCGGAACAGCGTGTCGACTTCCCGCCGCACGCCCTGCGCGACGCCAGCGGCGTCGTTCATCAGACGGGCGACCTCGTCGAAGAAACGGCTGGTGGTCTGGGTCATGGAGCCTCTCCGGGCGAACGATCGTTCCGATGATATGGCGCGCGGGCTTGCATCCCGCAAGCCAAGTCCCTTACAGGCGCGGGGCGGGGCGGCCTGTGGTAAAAGACCGCCTGCCGCGGCGGCGGCACGACTTGAGGAATCCCGATGCCATTGCTAGCGCTTCCTTTTCCCAATTTCGATCCGGTGCTGGTGCAGATCGGCCCGTTCGCGATCCGCTGGTACGCGCTCGCCTATATCTGCGGCATCCTGCTCGGCTGGTTCTATTCGCGCCACATCATCCAAACCGAACGGTTCTGGGGCGGCCGGTCGCCGGTCAAGCTTACCGATTTCGACGACTTCATCGTGTGGGTGACGATCGGGATCATTCTCGGCGGCCGCACCGGATACGTGCTCTTCTACAACCTGCCGCATTTCATCGAGCACCCACTCGAGATCTTCGAATTGTGGAGGGGCGGAATGTCCTTCCATGGCGGGTTCGTCGGTTGCGTGCTGGCGGTGGTGCTGTTCGCACTCAAGCGCGGGGTGCCGATGCTTTCGCTCGGCGACATCGCCTGCGCCGCCGCGCCGATCGGATTGTTGCTCGGCCGTATCGCGAATTTCATCAACGGTGAGCTTTGGGGCCGCGCGACCGATGTGCCGTGGGCGATCGTGTTTCCCGCCGGAGGCAACATTCCGCGTCATCCGAGCCAGCTTTACGAAGGCACGCTCGAAGGCATCGTCTTGTTCGTCGTGCTTGCCGTGGCCGTGCATCGCGGTTTGCTGCAGCGGCCCGGCATGGTCGTCGGACTTTTTGCGGTCGGCTATTCGATCGCGCGCATCATTGCCGAGAATTTCCGCGAGCCCGACGTGCAGCTTGGCTATCTGTGGGGAACGACGACGATGGGCATGGTGCTATCCTTCCCGCTGATGCTCGCCGGACTGACGCTGATCGGCATCGCATTGTGGCGTCCGCCGCTCCGCTCGCGGCGATGACGCGGGATTTGTCGCCGCTGGAAGCCGAGATCCGCCGCATCATTTCGGTCGCGGGACCGATGCCGGTCGCCCATTACATGGCGCTCTGCCTCACCCACCCGCAGCATGGCTATTACGTCGCGCGCGAGCCTTTCGGATCGGGCGGCGACTTCACCACGGCGCCCGAGATCAGCCAGATGTTCGGCGAACTGATCGGGATATGGGCGGCGTCGGTGTACCGCCAGATGAACGCGCCGCCCCATATCCAGCTCATCGAGCTCGGACCCGGCCGCGGCACGATGATGCGCGATATCCTGCGCGCCACGCAGGTGGCCCCCGATTTCCGCAAGGCGCTCGCCGTGCATCTGGTCGAGGTCAGTCCGAAACTCGAAGCCGCGCAGCGCACGACCCTCGATGGCTTCGACGTTCCGCGCTTCTGGCACCGCACGCTCAACGACGTCCCGCGAGCGCCGACCATCATCGTCGCGAACGAATTTGTCGATGCGCTGCCGATCCATCAGGCGGTGAAGCAGGCGGACGGCTGGCACGAGCGCGTCATCGGTCTCGATCAGTCCGGCCGGCTGAACTTTGGCCTTGCCCCCGATCCGCTGCCGCATTTTGAGCGCCTCCTGCCGGAAAATGTGCGCGGCGCGCCGCAGGGTGCAGTTTTCGAATGGCGGACCGACAATCTCCCGCTCGAGGTCGGGCGGCGGGTACGCGAGGCGGGGGCCGCTCTCATCATCGATTATGGTCACGCCAGAAGCGGCGTCGGCGATACGCTGCAGGCAGTCGGCGGACATGCCTTCGCCGATCCCCAATCCGCGCCGGGACTCGTCGACCTGACGGCCCACGTGGATTTCGAGGCATTCGGGCGCGCCGCGGAGAGCATGGGTGCCGCGATGCAGGGGCCGGTCGGGCAGGGCGATTTCCTGCGCCGGCTCGGGATCGAGGCGCGGGCCGCAGCGCTCACGGCGCGCGCGCCGGCGGACAAGGTGGCCGGCGTCGAGGCCGCGCTGAAGCGGTTGACGGAAGGCGGTCCTCAAGGCATGGGCGAGCTGTTCAAGGTGATGGCGCTCGCCGATCCGGCGCTTGGCGCCCTTCCGGGATTTGAAGGCTGATATGGATACGCAAACGACGCCCGGTCTGGTCCAGTCGTCCGCGCTGAACGCGTTGCCTGCGATCCGTCATGCCTTCTTCACCCGCGAGGGCGGCGCGTCGGAGGGGCTCTATGCCAGCCTGAACGGCGGCGTCGGCTCGCGCGATGACCAGAAGCATGTCGCGGAGAACCGCGCGCGGATGGCGCGCGCGCTTGGTGCCGCGCCGCCGCATCTGCTTTCGGTGTTTCAGATCCACTCCGCCGATGTCGTCGTCGCGGAACGGCCCTGGAGTGCGGACGCGCGTCCACGCGCCGACGCGATCGTGACCAAAGTGCCCGGTCTCGCCATCGGCGCGTCGACTGCGGATTGCGGCCCTGTGCTTTTTGCGGACGAACAAGCCCGTGTGATCGGGGCTGCGCATGCAGGCTGGCGGGGCGCGTTTGGCGGCGTGCTGGAAGCAACGCTCGTCGCAATGGAGCAGCTCGGCGCGAGCCGCCATCGCGTCGTCGCAGCTCTCGGCCCGATGATCCGGCAGGACAATTACGAGGTCGGCGAGGACTTCGTGCGCAGTTTCGTTGCGCAGAATGCCACCAACACGCGCTTCTTCAAGCCGTCGCCGCGCGAGCATCACGCGCAATTCGATCTGCCCGGATATATCGCGCATCGGCTGAGGCGCGCGCAGGTCGGGAAGGTCGAGGATCTCGGCCTGTGCACCTACGCCGATCCGGCGCGTTTCTTCAGCTATCGCCGGGCAACGCATCGCGGGGAAGGCGATTACGGCCGCCACATCAACGCAATCGTGCTCGCGAACTAGCATGGCGATCCATTTCACTGCCGAGGAATTTGAAGCGCGGAAGACAAAGCTCCTTGCCGCGCTCGCGGAGCGCAAGCTCGACGGCCTGCTGATGTTCCAGCAGGAATCGATGTACTGGCTGACCGGCTACGACACGTTCGGATTCTGTTTCTTTCAGTGTCTGGTATTGATGGCGGACGGCCGGATGGCGCTGCTGACGCGTTCCGCGGATTTGCTTCAGGCGAAGCACACCTCGATCCTTTCCGACATCCGCATCTGGACCGACGGAAAGGGCGCAACGCCCGCGAGCCAGTTGCGCGATCTTGTGGCGGGGCTTGGCGGTGCGGGAAAGACGCTCGGCGTCGAATACGAGAGCTATGGCCTCGTCGCGTCCAACGGCCGCGCGCTCGATTCTGCGTTCGAGAATTTCGCGACGCTGGTTGATGCCTCGCACATCGTCACGCGCCTGCGCGCGGTGAAGTCGGACGCCGAGATCGCCTATGTGCGCAAAGCCGCAGCGCTTGGTGACGACTCCTACCGCGCGGCGCTGTCGGTGGTCGGGCCCGGCGCGGACGAGGGCGACGTGCTCGCCGCGATGCACGACGCGATCTTCAGCGGCGGCGGCGATTATCCCGCCAACGAGTTCATCATCGGTTCGGGACACGACGCGCTGCTGTGCCGCTACAAGGCCGGCCGCCGCAAGCTCGATCCGACAGACCAGATCACGCTCGAATTCGCAGGCGTCTATCGTCACTATCACGCCGCGATGATGTCGACCGTCTGCGTCGGCGAGCCGGCCCCGCGCCATCGCAGTTATTTCGAGGCGGCGAGCGCGGCGCTCGACGCCTGCGCCGCGCAGATGCGGCCCGGCCGCACGGCAGGTGATGTCTTCGCCGCCCACGCGCGCGTCTTCGACGAACGCGGCCTCGGCGCGCACCGGCTGAACGCATGCGGCTATTCGCTCGGCGCGAAATTCACTCCCTCGTGGATGGACTGGCCGATGTTCTATCGCGACAACGACTGGCCGCTCGCTCCCGGCATGGTGATGTTCGCGCACATGATCCTGATGGACGCCGAGAGTGCGACCGCGATGTGCCTCGGGCGGACCTATCTTTTGACAACGGGCGGAAACGAATGCCTGTCGCGGATTCCTGTGGCCCTCGACGTTAAGTAAGCCGTGCACCGCGCCGGCCCGCCAGTGGACCGGGCCTTAGAATCCCGCTACCAGACTGATGCGGTCATAACGGACGAACGCCCATTCATAACGGGCAGCCGCAGGGGATGTGTCGATGGAGTGGGACGGCGAGCGCATCCGCGCGCGCTTTCAACACGTCTGGGCTGTGGTTGCGGTCGTTGCGTTGTCGTTTGGCGCAGCCGCCTGCACGACGACCGGCGGCGCGCCGTCGCTTGCCGGGCGCGACGCAACGATCGCGTTTGAATCCATCGACGGCCCGCCGCCCCCGGTCTTTCAGCGGCTGGTGCAGAAGCTCGGCGACGAGGCGCAGGCGCGGCACGTGCCGATGGTGACGCGCGAGGGCTTCGCGCCATATCGCGTGCGCGGCTATCTCGCCGCCGGCGTCGAGAAGAAAAAGAAGCGCCTTCTGATCTCATGGGTCTGGGACGTCTATGACGCGCAGCAGACGCGTGCATTCCGGATCGCGGGCGAGGAGAGCGTGAACGGCGTGTCCGGGGACGCGTGGGCTGCGGTCGACGACGCGATGCTCGCCCGGATCGCGCAGAAGGGCATGGCGCAGCTGTCCGAGTATCTGCGCGGCCCTGCGGAAACGCCTGCGGCCGCGCCGGACGATCAGCCTGCGCGCGGCAGCGACGACCGCATCGCCACGGTGACGAGCCAGGATGACTTCCGCCCCGAGGCCTTCGGTATCTTCCGCATCTTCGGCGACAAGACCGCCGCGCAGGACCAGCCGGACACCTCACAGGCCGGCGCAACGCAGGCCGTTCCGCTGCCGCGCGACCGGCCGAAGACCGCAGGCCCCCAGATTGCGCTTGCCGAATAGGCAATTCCCCGAGGCGCCGGGGGACAAAGATTTGCAGCATATTGCCAGACTTGGCGTGGCCTTGTTATCAGGACGCGCCCGCGCCCTGCGC
Source organism: uncultured Hyphomicrobiales bacterium (assembly GCA_964584855.1). Lineage (GTDB taxonomy): Bacteria > Pseudomonadota > Alphaproteobacteria > Rhizobiales > Xanthobacteraceae > Pseudorhodoplanes. The sequence continues at coordinate 111,456 of CAZPBF010000011.1, read as the reverse complement.
GCCGACCTTGCGGTGCCGGGATGCGCCGAGCGAGGAGAGATTGGATGGCGGCCAAGAACGGGGCGATCAAGCTCGTCGCCGGCAACTCCAATCCCGCGCTTGCCAAGGCGATCGGGGACTACCTGCAGACCCCGATGACGAAGGCGGTGGTCCGCCGCTTCGCCGATATGGAAGTGTTCGTCGAGATCCAGGAAAATGTCCGCGGCGCGGACGTGTTCGTGATCCAGTCGACCTCGTTCCCGGCAAACGATCACCTGATGGAATTGCTCATCATCATCGACGCGCTGCGCCGGTCGAGCGCACGCCGCATTACGGCGGTGATCCCGTATTTCGGCTATGCCCGGCAGGACCGCAAACCCGGTCCGCGCACGCCGATCTCTGCCAAGCTCGTCGCGAATCTCATCACCCGCGCCGGAACCGATCGCGTCATGACGCTCGACCTGCATGCCGGGCAAATCCAGGGCTTTTTCGACATCCCGACCGACAACCTCTACGCCTCGCCGGTGATGGTGCGCGACATCAAGGAGCGCTTCGACCTCGCCAAGCTGATGGTCGTCTCGCCGGACGTGGGCGGCGTGGTGCGCGCGCGCGGGCTCGCCAAGCGCATCAACGCGCCGCTCGCGATCATCGACAAGCGGCGCGAACGCGCCGGCGAATCCGAAGTGATGAACGTGATCGGCGAGGTCGCCGGCTATACCTGTGTGCTGGTTGACGACATCGTGGATTCCGGAGGCACGCTGGTGAACGCAGCCGATGCCCTGCTCGACCAGGGGGCGAAGGAGGTCTTCGCCTATCTCACGCACGGCGTCCTGTCGGGCGGCGCGGTCGCGCGGATCACGGGGTCGCGGATGAAGGAACTGGTCATCACCGATTCCATCCAGCCGACCAGGGAAGTCGCCTCGGCCCGCAACATCAGGGTATTGCCGATCGCGACGCTGATCGGAGAAGCCATCGGCCGCACCGCCGCCGAGGAATCCGTCTCGAGCCTGTTTGACTGACTCGCGGACCTTGCCTGAATCCGATTCACGTTTGCGTTGTGGACAGCGCGGCGCCCGGACTCATTCGGCGCTTTGGAGCGCGGAATCCGAGAGGCTATAGTCGAAGCGAAGTGATTCGCGGCGTCTGAGTCAATGACTCCCGGCGCGTGGCGAAGTCGGATGTCCCCCCGTCGGGGAATTGGCGGTGTCACGTGCGCGGCTGGCTGCGCATGGCGGCCTTCCGGTGGCGGTGGAGCGGACATGTCACTGACGGAATTTTCCGAAAGCGGGCGACTCAATCCCCTCGAGGTGGTCGAGCGCCTGGCGTCGGTGAACGACTGGGCCTTCGAGCGCGCCGGCGAGGACGAGATCACCATCCTCATCACCGGCCGCTGGTCGGATTATCAGGTGTCCTTCACCTGGATGAACGACATCGAGGCGCTGCATCTGGCCTGCGCGTTCGATCTCAAGGTGCCGGACCGCCGCCAGTCCGAGGTCCAGCAGCTCATTTCACTCGTCAACGAGCAATTGTGGATCGGCCATTTCGACCTGTGGTCGAAGGACGGGCTGGTCATGTTCCGCCACGCGCTGGTGCTGGCGGGTGGGACGGAAGCCTCGGCCAGGCAGTGCGAGTCCGTTCTCTCCACCGCACTCGATTCCTGCGAGCGATATTTCCCGGCTTTCCAGTTCGTGCTGTGGGCCGGAAAGCCCGCGCGCGAGGCGCTCAACGCCGCGATGTTCGAGACGTCCGGCGAGGCGTAGCGCACATCCGCCAAGACGCTTCACGCGACTCGATCCGTCGATTTGTCATGGCCGGGTTCGTCCCGGCCATCTCGCTTAGCAGGGCAAGGTCGTGCCAAATATAAGCGGCATAGCCGGGATGAGCCGGCCATGACGATCGGTTAGGATGTGCGTTCATGACCCTTTCTGGAAAAGAACAGCTCTCCTCCATCGGCCCGCTGGCGCTGGTCGGCGCGGGCAAGATGGGCGGCGCGATGCTGCAGGGTTGGCTCGCGCTCGGCCTCGACCCGAAGAAAGTCGTGGTGGTCGAGCCGCAGCCCGCGCCCGATATCCTTGCACTCGCCCATGACGGGGCGACGATCAATCCGCCGGCCGGCGCGGTCGCAAATGTCGCGGTAATCGTGCTCGCGGTGAAGCCGCAGGTCGCTCCCGACGTGATGGCTGACGTCGCGAAGATGGTTTCCGCCGGCACGCTCGTCATCTCGATCATGGCGGGCCGCACTCTCTCATTCCTGCAGCAGCATCTACCGAACGCCGCGATCGTGCGCGCAATGCCGAACACGCCCGCTGCGATCGGCCGCGGCATCACCGTTGCTGTGCCGAATGCCAAGGTATCCGAAAGCCAGCGCAAGCTGGCGCACAATCTCCTCGCCGCGAGCGGCGCAGCCGAATGGGTGAGCGACGAGGCGTTGATCGATGCGGTGACGGCCGTGTCGGGCTCCGGTCCGGCCTATGTCTTTCTTCTCGCGGAATCGCTCGCAAAGGCCGCGGTCGCAGCCGGATTGCCGCAGGCGCTTGCCGACAATCTCGCGCGCGCGACGGTCTCGGGCGCGGGCGAATTGCTACATCGCTCGCCGCTCGATCCGGCGACGCTGCGCAAGAACGTGACCTCCCCCGGCGGGACCACGGCGGCGGCGCTCGAAATACTCATGGGTCCGGACGGCTTCGATAAGCTCCTGCGCGAGGCGGTTGCGGCCGCCGCGAAGCGGTCGCGGGAATTGGCTGGATAGGCACAGATCCATCTGACGGGGCGTGTGTTGGCCCGCCTTGGAACCGTCGCGTTCGGCCCTTAGATAACAAAAAGAGCAGCCGTTAACGGAGGTCGTCATGACCGACACGTCCACGCCTTCATCTGCGCCGTCTTCCCGCACGCGCATCATCGACGCGCTGATGACGCTCCTGGCCGAACGCCCGATCGAGCGCATTGGTCTTGCCGATGTCGCCTCCCAGGCCGGCGTTTCGCTCGCCGACATGCGCGGCGAATTCTCCTCGGTGATGGGGATTCTTGCCGCGCACATGAAAGAGACCGACCGCAAGGTTCTTGCCGGCGGCGGCGACGACATGGCGGAAGAATCCGTCCGCGAGAGACTGTTCGACGTGCTGATGCGCCGCCTCGAAGTGCTGGCGCCGCACCGGGCGGCGATCAAATCGCTCGTGCGCTCGAGCGCACGCAATCCGGCGCTCGCGATGGCCCTGAACGGGCTCGGCGTTCGTTCGCAGCACTGGATGATGACGGCGGCCGGGATCGGCACCAATGGCCCGAAGGGGCTCGTCCGCGCGCAGGGACTTAATCTTCTGTTCGCGCGCGTCGTCTGCACCTGGATCAACGACGAGGATCCGGGGCTTGCGCGCACCATGGCGGCGCTCGACCGGGAGCTGTCGCGCGGGGCGCGCTGGGCCGGGTTCCTCGACGACCTGTTTTGCATTCCTGAGGCGTTGTGCTCCCGGCGCTGGCGCGCGCGGCGTCGTCCGCGCCCCGAGGACGAGACGCTGGTGGCCTAGGCCCAGGCCAGGCGCGATCGCCCGGCGTCTGGAATTCAATTCTGAAAATTCACACCGGTACGCGCACGGTCGCGCGCAGGCCGCCGAGCGGGGAATCGCCGAGCATGATGTCGCCGCCATGCGCGCGCGCGATGTCGCGTGCGATGGCGAGGCCAAGGCCTGTGCCGCCCTTGTCCTGGTTGCGCGCGTTGTCGAGCCGAAGGAACGGCTTGAACACCTCCTCGCGCATCGCAGCCGGGATGCCGGGGCCGTCGTCGTCGACCGTGACGGTGAGCCAGCGATGATCGCGCTGGCCGGTGATGGCGATCGAGGGCGCATAGCGCGCGGCATTGGAGACGAGATTGGCGAGGCAGCGCTTGAATGCCGCGGGCTTCACCGTGACGATGGGCGATCCGTGGAAATCGGCGCTCGCCTTGTGCCCGTGGCGCTCGGCGTCGGTCTTCAATTCCTGCAGGAAGGCTGCCATATCGGTCGGGGCTGATTGCTCGCCCATGTCGCCGCGCGCGAAGGCGAGATAGGCCTCCAGCATCCGCTCCATTTCGTCGACGTCCTTCTTCATGCCCTCCCGGTCGGGGCTGTCGCCGATCAGCGCCAGTTCCAGCTTGAAGCGCGTGAGGATGGTGCGCAGGTCGTGCGAGACGCCGGCGAGCATGGCGGTGCGCTGCTCGATCGCGCGCTCGATGCGGGTCTTCATCTCGATGAAGGCGAGCGCGGCCCGGCGCACTTCGCGCGCGCCGCGCGGCCGGAAATTCGGCATGTCTCTGCCCTTGCCGAAGCTCTCCGCGGCGTCGGCGAGCCGCAGGATCGGCCGGATCTGGTTGCGCAGGAACAGGATCGCGACTGTGATCAGCACGATCGAAGTGCCGACCATCCAGAGCAGGAAGATTTCCGAGTTGGAGACATAGGCGGCGCTGCGCGGCGCGAAGATGCGCATCACCGAATTGTCGAGCTGGATGCGGATTTCCACCAGTGCCGAACGCCCGACCGTGTCGATCCAGAACGGGCGGCGGATCTGCTTGCGCAGTTCCACCGACAGCGCCTGATCGAGCAGCGAGAAGAATGGCTTCGGACCGGGCTGCGGCATTTCGCTTACGGGAAGGAAATCGACGGTCAGCCCGAGGCGCTCCTGCGCGATCCGGCGGATCTGGGCGTGCTCGGTATCCTGCGGGTAGCCGCGATTGACGTCGATCAGGGCTGCAATGTCGGCGACAACGCCGGCAGAAAGCCGCTGCGTCACCGCGTTCCAGTGCCGCTCCATGAACACGAAGGCGATCACCGACTGCAGGATCACCATCGGCGCAATGATGATCAGCAACGCGCGCGCATAGAGCCCCGTCGGCATGAAGCGCTTGACGTAGGCCGCAGCGAGGTTCCACGTTTCGAGAACCCGCTCGATGCCGGCGCGCAACGTCGCCAGACTTGAGCGAAGCCGCGCGATGCCGACGTCGATGCTGCTCACGGCGACACCACGAGCCGGTAACCGATGCCGCGCACGGTCTGCACGATCAGCGGATTGGTAGGATCGCGCTCGATCTTGCGGCGCAGCCGATTCACCTGCACGTCGACCGCGCGTTCGTTGACCGGCGTGCCGGTGCCGGCCAGCGCCATGCGCGGAACGGTCTCGCCGGGACTGGAGGCGAGAACGACGAGCATCTCGCGCTCGCGGTCGGTCAGGTGAACGACCTCCTCGCCGTGCTTGAGCTCGCGCCGCGCGATATGGAAGACGAATTGCCCGAAGCGCACCGATTCCGCGGTCTGCGGCGCCGCGGGCTGCGCGCGCTTGAGAATGCTTGCGACCCGCAGCGACAATTCGCGCGGCTCGAACGGCTTCGCCACGTAATCGTCGACGCCGATCTCAAGTCCCTGAATGCGCATTTCGGCTTCGCCGCGCGCGCTGAGGATCAGGATCGGGACACTCGAATTTTCGCGCAGCGATTTTGCGAGATCGAGGCCGTTTTCGCCCGGCATCATCACGTCGAGGATCAACAGGTCGAAATCCATGCCATGCAGCTTCGCGCGCGCCTCCGCGGCGTTGTCTGCGGTGGTGACGCGGTAGCCTTCGTGCAGCAGGTAACGTGAGAGCAGGTCGCGGATGCGGCGGTCGTCATCCACGATCAAAAGATGCGGCGCGTCGTCGGCGGGAATGTTCGACAGAGCGGTTACAGCCGGCATCCGGAATCCATCGTCAGGATCGCCCCTTTCGCAACGCATCGGCGCGACCGATCAGGGTGAGCACGTCATCGCGACCGTCAGCGTCGATCATCGCGATCAGGAACCTGCGCGCCGCTTCGTGCGCGCCCGGTCCGAGCTCTGCGAGCGCTCGCGCGATCCGCTCGGTCTGCAGCCCGGCGAGCTTCAGCGCGAGAGCCTCGCCTTTTGGCGTGGCGAAAAGCAGGCGCTGGCGGCGGTCATTCTCGCCTTCCTTCTGCACCACATAGCCCTGGTCGATCAGTTGCTTCAGCACGCGCCCAAGCGACTGCTTGGTGATGCGCAGGATGTCGAGGAGGTCTGCGACCTTCATCCCCGGATTGCGGTTGACGAAATGCAACACCCGGTGATGCGCCCGGCCGAACCTGAAGCGCGCGAGCGCGCCATCCGGATCGCTCACGAAATCGCGGTAGGCGAAGAATAGAAGTTCGATCAGGTCCCAGATCGGCCGGTCCAGCTCCACGGCCTCGGCGGTTGCGGCCCGCTTGGACGGGGCTGTCAGATTTAGGTCAGCCATGTTGACATATTCTGGGTTTTTTGTTACCGAAAGCCAGCATTTTCCGAAAGGATCGTGCCCGAAACGGCTTTCGGCTCCCGGTGCGGGGTTTCTCGGATCGGGGCGCACCATATCGGGACTTGGACCCGGTGGCAAAAGCGGGATAGCTCAAGGGCAACAAGCCGGGCTCATAATGCCCGCAAGGAGGAACGCCATGGCTGCTCAATCCTACGACCGCCTCGACGGTGTCATCTGGTACGACGGCAAACTGGTCCCCTGGCGGGAGGCCAATCTGCACGTGCTGACCCACGGTCTGCACTATGCGAGCGCCGTCTTCGAAGGCGAGCGCGCCTATGGCGGAGAGATTTTCAAGACCGTCGAGCACGCCGAACGCCTGAAGCGGTCGGCGCAGGTGCTGGATTTTGAAATCCCCTACACGGTTGAAGAGATCGTCAAGGCAAAGCAACTCGTGGTCGACAAGAACGGCAAGAAGGATGCCTATGTGCGCCCGATCGCATGGCGCGGGTCGGAGATGATGGGCGTTTCGGCCCAGAACAACACGATCCATCTCGCGATCGCATCGTGGGAATGGCCGAGCTATTTCGATCCGGAACAGCGCCTGAAAGGGATCAAACTCGATCTCGCCGAGTATCGCCGCCCCGATCCGAAAACGGCGCCCTGCCTTGCCAAGGCTGCCGGCCTCTACATGATCTGCACGATCTCCAAGCATCGTGCGGAGCGGCGCGGTTTTGCCGATGCGATGATGCTGGACTGGCAGGGCCGCGTCGCGGAATGCACGGGCGCGAATATCTTCTTCGTCAAGGACGGCAAGATCCATACGCCGATCGCCGATTGCTTCCTCGACGGCATCACGCGGCAGACGGTCATTCAGCTCGCGCGCAAGCGCGGCTTCGAAGTGATCGAACGCCGCATCATGCCGGACGAGCTGTCGTCCTTCTCCGAATGCTTCATCACCGGAAGTGCCGCGGAAGTGACGGCGGTGTCGGAAGTCGGCGGACAGTGGAACTTCAACCCGGGCGGCATCACCAAGCAGCTGATGGAAGACTACACCGCCGCGGTGCAGCCGAAGAGCAAGGCCGCATAACGCTCGCACCGGATCGTGCAATCGAAAAAGGCTGCCTTTCGAGGCGGCCTTTTTTTGTCGACTGAAGTCAGCGCCCAAGGCCGGCGACTATTCCGCGGCTTCGTCCTTGCGCCAGCGCGCGGCAGCGCGGTCGTCGTCGGTTTTGGCCGCGACCCATTTTTTGTCGCCGTCGCGTTCTTCCAGCTTCCAGAACGGGGCGTGGGTCTTGAGGTAATCCATCAGGAATTCCGCGGCAGCGAAAGCTGCCTCGCGGTGCGCCGACGCGGTCGCGACCAGGACGATATTGTCGCCGGGAACGAGACGCCCATAGCGATGGATCACCGTGACGCCGAGCAGCGGCCAGCGCGTTTTCGCGGTTTCGACATGCCGCGCGATTTCGGCCTCGGCCATGCCCGGATAATGCTCGAGCGTCATCGCGCTGACTGCGCCGCCCGCTTCGTTGTCGCGGCAAATCCCGGTGAAGGTGACGACCGCGCCGATATCGGTCCGGCCACGAGTGAGCGCCGCCGTTTCCGCGGATGCGTCGAAATCCTCACGCTGTAACCGGATCGTCGTTTGCATCGTGACAGTCTACTCCGGGGTGCGAGCGACCGGGAGTGCCCTAACCGCCGGTCATCGGCGGAAAGAAGGCGATTTCGCGGGCGGAAGCGATCGTCGTGTCCGGCTTGACGTGCACGTGATCGATCGCGGCCCGGACCACTTTGCGGTTCTCGAACGCGTAAGCGTATTCCTCGCCACGACCCGCGAGCCATTCCATCAGTTCCGCTACGGTTGCGACGCCCTGCGGGATCGTGACGTCTTCGTCCGGTTTCCCGATCCGCTCGCGCAACCAGGCGAAATACCGAAGCTTCACCTCAGTCATCGATCAGGTGCCGCAGGCTCGCGCGCAGGTAATCCCAGCCGGTATAGAGCGTCACGATCGCAGAGATCCACAATAGGACGAGCCCGGTCGCGGTGGTGAAGGGGAAGATATTATCGCCGGCCTCGCCCGCAAGCAGGAAGCCGATTGCAACGAGCTGGCAGGTTGTCTTCCATTTGGCGAGGCGCGTCACCGGGACGCTCACCCGCAACTCGGCGAGATATTCACGCAGGCCCGACACCAGGATTTCCCGGCACAGGATGATGATCGAGGCAAAGAGCGACCATCCTCGAATGGTTTCGTCGGCTGCCAGCATCAGCAGGCACGACGACACCAACAACTTGTCTGCGATCGGATCGAGCATCCGGCCGAGCGAGGATTGCTGATCCCATGTGCGCGCGAAATATCCGTCGAGGATGTCTGTGATTCCCGCGGCGATGAAGATCGTCAGCGCCACCCAGCGCAACCACAACCCGTATTGCAGGATCGCCTGAAAATACATGCAGCCGGCAACCAGCGGCACCGCAGCAATGCGCCCGTAGGTTAGCAGGTTGGGCAGCGCGAAGGGGCGCGCAGCAGGATGTCCGGAACTGGCGGCTGTCATGGCGAGAGGGAACACCCCCATGCGAAAGCCGTCAACCGCGCGCTGCGCATGAGGCTCCGTTCTCCCTGCAATTCGAGGCGTGTCACGAAGGCGCACGCTCGTGGAAGAAGTCGTAGATTTTGCGCGCCGTATCGCCGCTGATCCCGGGCACTTTCTCGAGGTCGGCGAGCGAGGCTCGCTCGATGGCCTTCAGCGTTCCGAAGTGGTGCAGCAGCGCGCGCTTTCGCGTGGGCCCGATCCCCGGGATTTCCTGCAGACCGGCTTCACGAATATCGCGCGCGCGACGCTGGCGGTGTGCCCCGATCGCGAAGCGGTGCGCTTCATCACGCATCCGCTCGATGTAGTAAAGCAGCGGATCGCGCGGCGGCAGGCGAAACGGTTCGCGCCCGGCGGTAAAAAAGGTTTCGCGCCCCGCATCGCGGTCGACGCCTTTGGCCACGGCGACAAGTGGCACATCGGCAATCCCGAGCGCCTCCAGCGTTTCGCGGGCAGCCTTGAGCTGCCCCTGCCCGCCGTCGATCAGAACGAGATCGGGCCATGGCGAGTCGTCGTCTCCAACCAGCGCTCGCGCCGTATCCGCGATCGACTGCACGGTCTTCTCGACGATGTTTCCGTTGGTTGCCCGCGGGTTCTCGTTGAGCAGCCGCTTGAAGCGCCGCTCAAGTACCTCGCGCATCATGCCGTAATCGTCGCCGGGCGTGAGTTCGGACGAGCGGATGTTGAATTTGCGGTATTGGTTCTTCCGGAAGCCTTCCGGTCCGGCGACGATCATCGCGCCGACCGCATTCGATCCCTGGATGTGGCTGTTGTCGTAAACCTCGATCCGCCGCGGCATGCGCGGCAGCGCAAAGGTTTCGGCCAGGTTCTTCAGCAATGCCTGTTGCGAGGAGGTCTCCGCGATCTTGCGCGCCAGGGCCTCGCGGGCATTGGCAAGCGCGTGATCGACCAGATCCCTTTTCTCGCCGCGCTTCGGCGCCAGAACTTCGACGCGATGGCCGCTCTTGGTGCCGAGGGCCTCGGCGAGCAGCTCGCGCTCGCTGAAATCCTCGGACACCAGGATGGAGCGGGGACACGGCTTGTCGTCGTAGAATTGTCCGAGGAATGACGACAGCACGTCTGCGGGCGCCAGCGAACGGTCGGCCTTCGGGAAATAGGCGCGGTTACCCCAGTTCTGCCCGGTGCGAAAGAAGAAGACCTGCACGCAATTGAATCCGCCGGCGTGGTGAATCGCGAACACGTCGGCTTCTTCCACGCTGCGCGGATTGACGCCCTGTTGCGATTGCACCGCCGACAACGCGGCGAGACGGTCGCGATAAATCGCGGCGCGTTCGAAATCGAGCGCGGCGGAAGCCTTTTCCATTTCGCCGGCGAGCTGTTCCTTCACCGCGCGGCTCTTGCCCGAGAGGAACGCCTTGGCCTCCTTCACAAGCTCGGAATAGTCGTCGAGGCTGATCTCGCCGGTGCAGGGCGCGGAGCAGCGCTTGATCTGATGCAGGAGACATGGCCGCGTGCGGCTTTCATAGACCGCGTCCGAACATGAGCGGATGAGAAAGGCACGTTGCAGCGCCGTGATGGTGCGGTTCACCGCCCAGACCGACGCGAACGGGCCGTAATAGTCGCCGGGACGATTGCGCGCCCCGCGATGCTTGATGATCTGCGGCGCCGGGTGATCGGCCGTGATCACGATGTAAGGGAAGGACTTGTCGTCGCGTAAAAGGACATTGAAGCGCGGGCGCAGCCGCTTGATCAGGTTGGCTTCGAGGAGCAGCGCTTCGGTCTCGGTGCGCGTGGTGACGAATTCTATCCGGCTTGTCGCCGCGATCATGCGCACGATGCGCGTATCGTGTCCGGTCGCTCGCGCGTAGGCGACGACGCGCTTCTTGATGTTCTTCGCCTTGCCGACATAGAGCACTTCGCCTTGCGCATCGAACATGCGGTAGACGCCGGGAGAGGGCGGGGCATGTTTGGCGTCGCGCACGATCGCAGCGCGCCCGGCGGCGAGCGTCCCGGCGGGCGCCTCCGCGCCGAGATCGATCTCCTCGACTTCCGGCAGCGACGAGTCCTCGTCCTCTTCCGCGAGGTCGATCTCGGGTTCGATGTCTTTCTTCGGGCCGTTCATGGGATCGGGGCTAAAGTGTCCATGCCGCCGGCGTGAGGCAAGTCCGCCCCGGCGATCCGATTCCCCAAAAATAGAGTTTCAGTCTTGGGGCTGGCACTCTTCGCGCGCATCCAGTCATTCCAAGTATAGATCGCGTAAAGGAAAGAGTTACCGTCATATTTAACAGACTATTAGGCATAAGAACTGACGAATATCACCGATTCATAAACGTTTAACTTAAAAAGCTCGATAAATCGTATCCATGAAATTGTCCTTATTCCGCCACCCGGCAGACGTTGCGGCTCCTTTTTCAGCGACGACAAGCGCTGTGACGGGGCCCACGGGACGGGCGGCGGCGCGGACAAAACCCGTGCACGACGAGGGGACACAGATGAAACGGACGATGATCGCGGCGGGACTTGCCGTCGTCGTTGCGACCAGCGCGGCCTTCGCGGCGGACCTGCCGCGCGGCAGCTACAGCGCGCCCTACAGTGCCGCGCCCATGGCGGGCTACAGCTGGATGGGTCCCTATATCGGCGCCAATCTCGGCTATCAGTGGGGCGCCACCACCAACAACCCGACCAACCCTGCGGGCATTGAAGGCGGCGTACAGGCCGGTTTCAACTGGCAGAGCGGGCAGTTCGTTTTCGGCGGTGAAACGGACGTCCAGCTCTCGGGCGCCGACGACACATTCGCGCCCTGGAAATTCTCAAATCCGTGGTTCGGCACGCTGCGCGGCCGCGCCGGTATCGCGATGAACAACGTTCTGTTCTACGGCACGGCCGGTCTCGCCTATGGCGGCGTGCGCGGAGAGATCGCGGGCCTGTCCGAATCCCGCACACATCTCGGATGGACCGCAGGCGCGGGCGTCGAGATCGGCCTTACTCCGAACTGGTCGGCAAAGGCCGAATATCTCTACGTCGATCTCGCTGACCGGGGCTATTCGATTACGGGAACCAACAACGGGGTGGAGTCGAGCATCCTTCGGCTCGGTCTGAATTATCGCTTCTGAGAACCGGATCAATCCGGTTCCCGGAACTGAGCAACGAATGGCGCGTTGAAGCGCCAGCACTGAACGGGGCTTCGGCCCCGCCGAACGGGGAGTTCATCCATGAAGCGTATCGTTTTCGCGGCTGCGGCCGCTGTCACGTTCGTTGCCGGTCTCACGGCTGCGAGCGCCGCCGATCTGTCGCGCCGTCCGGTCCAGATGCCGGTCAAGGCGCCGCCTCCGATGTACATGGCCGCCTATAACTGGAGCGGATTCTACGTCGGTGTGAACGGCGGCGGCGGCTGGGGCGACTCGAGCTGGGACAGCGTCGGCGGCATCGACCTGTCCGGCGGCGTGGTCGGTGGAACCGTCGGTTACAATTATCAGGCCGGTCAGGCGGTTTTCGGCATCGAAGGCGACATCGACTGGTCGAACATCCGCGGCACCAGCACCAATCTCTGCACGCTCGGATGCGAAACGAAAAACACCTGGCTCAGCACGGTTCGCGGCCGCCTCGGCTATGCGGCGGATCGCTTCATGCCTTACGTGACTGGCGGCGTGGCCTTCGGCGATGTTCAGGCGAACACGCCCGGGTTCCCGGGCGCGAGTTCGACCCAGGCAGGCTGGACGGTCGGCGCCGGCGTCGAATACGCCATCACCAACAACCTGACTGCGAAGGCCGAATATCTCTACGTCGACCTCGGCAGCTTCAATTGCGGAATCAACTGCGGCGCGCTCGTGACCGACAATGTGTCGTTCACCTCGCATATCGTGCGCGGCGGTTTGAACTGGAAGTTCTGATCCGCCTACGGCCGGATTGGAGAGAGGCCCCGGACTTCGGTCCGGGGCTTCTTTTTTCAGGCTTCCACTTTGGTCTTGGCGAAGGCTGGCACGCGCGCCGCAAAATCGTCGAGCCAGGCAACAAGTTTCGGATGGTTGGCGCGCCACGATCCCTGGAACCGCAGATCGCGGTAGCCGAGCGCGCAGGCAAGCCCGATCACGCCGGCATTGGGAATGGCATCGATGGCGGGCGGATTCTTTTCAAGCACTGCGAGTGCGCGCGTAATCTTGTCGCCCTGATAGTCGACCCATTTCGCATCGCGCCGATCTTCCGGCCGGAACCGGATCTCGTAGATCTGCAGCAGCGACGCATCCATGATGCCGTCGGCAAGGGCGGCAAGCGTGAGCACGGAATAACGCTCCTTGCCCTCGCGCGGAATGATCTTTCCTCCACCTGCCCGCCCGTCGAGGTAATCGATGATGACCCGCGAGTCGTAGAGCGCGCTGCCATCCTCGAGGATCAGAATTGGAATTTTTCCGACCGGGTTCTGCTGGCGCAGCGTATCGGCAGGATCGTTGGTATCGGCGGTTTCGACCTTCAATGCGTCGCTCAGACCGAGGACGCTTGCGGCGATTTTGATTTTACGGCCGAACGGTGAGGGGGGCGAGGTTCGAAGGATCATCATCCGCCAATTCCGCAAGTTGAAAAAAGACGACAAGGGCAACCGCACCGGCTGCGGCCGGCGTTGCGATAGACCAATCTCTCGAGAATGTCAGCCGGTGATGACGAGGTTGACCGCCTTCGGCCCCTTGCCCTTCTTGTCGGGCTCGACGTCGAAGTTGATGCGCTGTCCTTCGGTCAGGGATTTCAGTCCAGCTTGCTCGACGGCGGTGATATGGACGAACACGTCGCGCCCCCCATCGTCTGGCTTGATGAAGCCATAACCTCTTTCGCCGTTAAAAAACTTTACCGTACCGGTTTGCGCCATCGGGAAAGCTCCTCTCCCCGCGGTTGCCACGCCACCGCGCCCCCAAGGATCGGCCGGACATTCACACTCGGGACCGCGTCGGCCCAATCGGCCTCAGTCACTCCGCAGGCCCCCCGCAGGAGGCGGAACGTCAAAGCCAGCCCACTACCCCAAGTAGACCAAAACGGAAGGGTGCTGGAAAGAGGAAACGGTGGCTCGCTACCGGCTGGCCGGCCCGATGATCTGCACGACGCTTGATCCGGAGCGACCGCCGAAAACCTCGGCCAGGGCAGGAAGAATCGAAGCAAGTTCCGATTCCAGCGTCCATGGTGGATTAACGACGACAAGACCGCTGCCTCGAAGCCCGGTCGACTGGGGATGGGCGATGTTGATCTCGGCTCGCAGGGCCTTGGCGAAGCCGATTTTCGCGAGCCTGCCTGCGAGCGCGGACGAGTCGCGGGCATCTTTCACCGGGTACCAGGCGAGGTAGATGCCGCCCGGCCATTTTCTGTAGGCGGCGGCCAGCGCATCGGCGAGACGTTCGTATTCGCGTGGCTCCTCGAACGGCGGATCGATCAGCACGAGCCCGCGGCGCTCCTTCGGAGGGATATAGGCTGCGAGCGCCGTCCAGCCGTCGATTGCGATGACCTTGGTCCGCTTGTCCCTGCGCATGTGGTGCGTGAGGGTCGCGACCGCTTTCGGTTCGAGTTCGCACGCAATCAGGCGGTCGTTCTCTCGAAGGAACGCCGCGACGAGTGAGGGCGAACCGGGATAGCGCGAGAGCGTCGCGCTCACATTGATGCCGCGCACCGCGTCGAGATAGGGCGCAATCAGCGCGGCAATCCCCGGCTTGAAGGAGGCCTCCATGACGCGGGCAATGCCGTCGCGCCATTCACCGCTACGCGTCGCTTCCGGGCCGCTCAGGTCGTAAACGCCCGTCCCGGCATGCGTGTCGATCACACGAAACGGTGCGGGCTTGCTGCGCAAGTGCAGCAAAATTCGCGTCAGCGTCACATGCTTGACGACGTCGGCAAAATTGCCGGCATGAAAGGCGTGGCGATAATTCATGGCGATCCGGGTCCGGCGTTTACGTTAAATCATCGCGGTCGGCACATCGGTAAAATTTGAATGTTCCGCTTAGCCTTGGGCTCATAGGTGCACCATATTCTGGTGCCATTCGCGGTCGAGTGGTGGCAGACGCTTCCGCTTCGCGAGGAAAGGGCTGTTCTCGCGAACGGCAGCAGTTCATGTGGCGTAGCCTTGTAGCGGCAGCGGTGGTCTATGGTTACGGGCATCCCGGCTTCGACGGGTATCGGCCGGGCCTGCTCGATCGTCCCCTGCAGGCGTTCCATAGCGAAGTGAATGTGTTTGCGCGCGACGGCAAGCGCGTGCTTGCGACGCTCGATGACGCGCGTTCGATGCGCTATCTCAACGGCTATATCGAATACATGCAATCGCGCATGCGCGGCGACTGATTGCAGCGCAGCCGGCTTCTCAAAACTCAGCTATTGAATCAGGCCCGCGAGGAGACGCCGCGCAGGCCGAACGTGCTGCGCGCCTTGACCTTGGGCAGTGGCCGATCCCGGAGAGGGAGCGGCGCCTGCTCGGGGACAAGCGGCGGTGCGGCAGGCTCGGCCTTGCGGAACAGACCGCGCGGGAGCTGGAGCAGGTGCAGCATCACGCGCATCGCCACGAAAATCGCGGACGGAAGCCCGATGCAGTGAACCGCGACGATCGGCGCGGCAATCGCGATCGCGTCCGGACGCACTGTTGCGGCGGCGACATACACCGGAGCCCAGACGGTTGCGGTCAATGCGGTATTGGAAAGCGTGGCGACAATGGACAGGAGACTCGCAGGGTCGCAGACCCAGTAGAACAGAACCTTCGCCTCGTCCGGATGACACACTCCGGAGCGTGCGAAGACGGATGCACCGTCGCCGAGCGTCCACAGCGTCAGCAGCCAGAGCGCAATATAGCTGAGCCCGGATTGCCAGATCAGGAAGTGAAGATAGTCCGCGATGCGCCGCATGGGATCCGCCAGAGCGCAGCGATGCTAGCCGCAGTAACTTACCCGACCGTTGCTCCGATCGCAGACCTGCGGCTCTTAATTTTTGCTTAATCGGGAACTGTTCAGGAGCCCCGCACCGGCGGCATCACGAGCTTTTCGCGGCTGCACGAACGCCGGGACATCTCTTCGCAATCCCGGAAACGGAAATCTTTCGTCATGCAGACCCGGATTTCGCGCAGCCGCTTGCTGTCGCAGGTCAGGGAGATCGCCTTCGGCGGCATGCCGGGGTTCGCCGCGATGAAGGCTTCGGTGATCTCGCGCGGGCTGACCGTCAGCATGGTTGTCGGATCGATATAGGCGTCGGGTATTTTCGTCGCCGCGCGCGCCTTGCGGACGGCCTCGAAATAACCCCGCGCCGGAAGGCCCGAACAGGTGCCGTGCTTGTCCCACTCGCTGTAGATCAGTCCGGGCGCTGGCATCAGGTCGAGCATCGCGGACACGATTCCCCGTTCGAGTCTCGGGGCGGGGACGCGGCAATATTCGGGAAAGCCGCGCTCGTATTGCGGCCACAGCCCGTGAACCACAAAGGAATAGGGACGCGCGCCGCATTGCTGCGCCGGGGCACGGCCGGATCGCTCGGTCGCGGCCTCGCAGAAGGACGGCGACCACGAAAGGGCGAGCACGTAGAAGTCGAACTGCCCGGGCTCGTTCTGCCGTCGGTCCTGCGCGAAGGCTGTCAGGAGGAAAAGGAACGAGATGGCTGCGAAAGCCGCGATCCGGAATGCAAACTTCGCCATGCCACGCTCCCGACAGGCCGCAACGCTAAAAAGAAGCCTAGCCTATCGATGAGAACATTTCAAGAACAGATTATCAGGGCTTCGCGATGCGGCAGCCCGGACTGTAGGCCCAGTTGCGGTCCAGCCCGACCACACACCATTCGACGCCCCACATCGCGCCGATCATGCCGAGATCCTCGGCGATGGAATAGTGGACCGGACGCCGGACCCCATCCGAAATCAGGGCCACAGCGCTGCAAAAGCGCCGCGGGATGGTCTGGTTGGCCCAGGGGCTGAATGCCGTTTCCTGAACCCCCTCGAAGTCCACGATCGAGAGGTCGGAGTTCCAGAACCGGCCTTCCTTGGACGAGAACTTGCGGCGGATTTCCGAGAGCGCCCAGCTGTTGTCGCAGGCGGGGATGTCGCCGTCGTATTTCGGTCCGCTCAGCCAGAAATTCTTCTCGAACCAGTTGGCGGCCTCGGCCCTGGGCGAAACGAACACCACGCCCAACAGGGCCAAAACCGACAATGTCCGACAAATCCTCAGCACGAACATAAGCCCCTCCAACAAGACTTGACGGTGCCGCGAGGGCAAAGCCGGGTCAAGGGATGCCAAGGCACACGTGCTCACAAGTTTTTCGCCCTCGAAGCCCTCTCTTATCCCTTTACCACAGGGAAATTTGCTCGAGCCGCTGGCCTCGTACACGGCAGATTCTATTGTCGGGGCGTGCAGTTGGGGTGATTCGCGTCATGTGCACCATCAGGGGGAAGCATGGCAGGGCCGCTCAGGCTGCTCCGCACGGAAAAGACGTTCGGGATCGAGGCGGCCGCCCGTGTGCTGCTCGAAGCCTGCGCGCCGTGGGTGCAGGACCTCGGGCTGCTGGTCGAAAAGATCGAATCGAGCGCTCCGCATGATACCGCCGATGACTGGCAGCCCGGTGCCGTCTTGCGCCTGCCATACTCGCGCAAGATCTGCGGCCGTGACGGCACCCTGTCCTCGCAGGCGTTGCTGGCCGCTGCCGATACCGCGATGGTGATTGCCTGTTCGGTCGCCTGGGACGGCTATTCCCCGATGACGCCGGTCGACCACACGATGCACTTCCTGCGCCCGGCTTCATTCGATGTGCTGGCAGACGCACGCATCCTTCGGATCAGCCGGACCACGACCTTCGGCCGGGTGACGCTGATCGGTGCATCGGACCGCCGCCCTGTGGGAATGGTCTCAGGCGCATATTCGACAATCTAGGCACCCCGTACCGGCGGCTATTTTCCGGAACCAATCCGCGCGCGCAGGGCTTTATGTCGGAACCGTAACGGTTCGTGACGCCTGTTCGCGAGGTCTCGCATGAAATTTGTGGCGCTGATGATCGCCGGCCTTCTCGCAACCATGCCACTTGCCCAGGCGGTCGCGCAGACTGTTGCACCCGCCGCCGGGCCGAGCACCAACCCGGCCACGACGCCGGATTTGCAACTCAGCGACGCGCAGAAGCAGACGATCTACACCAGCATTCGCAATCTCAACGTCAAGAATGAATCGCCCCCGAATTTTCAGCCGATCGTCGGGGCGGTGGTGCCGCCGGAAGTGCGGCTTGAGCCGATGCCGGCCACCGTCGCCGGTCTTGCCCCAAAGGTGAAGGACTTCGAGGTCGCCATGATCACCAACCAGGTTGTGATCGTGGATCCGAAAGCGCGCCGGGTTGTCGAGGTCATTGCCGGCGAGAAAAACTGAAGGCCGGATCTTTGGCCGATTGGTGAGGGCGCGCCCCCGCAGAGCGAATTATTTTTCGTCCATATGAGAACTTGCAGTGAACTGGAACCGTGGGGGCCGCGTTAAGCACCCGACTCTTGAAGAGGGTTCTCTCATGATTTTTTCCATTCCTGCGGCACTTCTCGCGGCGCAGCTCGTCGCGGTGTCCGACTCGGTCCCGTCCCTCAACCTCAACCCGACCTGCAGCGCGGCAAGCCATGTCGGCGTCATCGCCGGCCGCACCCGGGAGGCTTGCCTGCGCGACGAGCACGACGCGCGCGACAAGCTGCAGGCGCAATGGTCGGAATTTGCGCCGGCCGATCGGACGCGCTGCACGCTCTCGACCGATGGGGGCGGGGTCGCGAGCTATGTCGAACTGCTGACCTGTCTCGAAATCGCAAAGCAGGCGAGGGACCTGCCCGATGAAACGGTCGGACGGGCACCGACCAATCGGTGACCGAGTGTACTGAAGGCATGCAATCTGCACGTACGTTGAGTGGAGCTGTTCCGGCGGCGTTTGCGGCGCTTGCGCTGATCCTGAGCGCGCCGGGCCTTGCGCAGGAGGGCGTGCAAACTACCACTGGCGCAACCAGCGACATCGTCGATCGGAGCGTCGACAAGAAAGGGCTCGGTCTGAGCGGGACGCAAACCGCGATGATTGAGCAACTGACCCGCAGCGAGAAAAAGCAGGCGTCACCAGCGGAGCGGCCTCTCGTCATCGGGGTGCCCATTCCGGATTCGATGACGTTGATCGAATTACCGATCGAGGTGAAGGATCAGATCGGAACGCTGCGCGATTTCAAGTTCGCCCGATTGCAGGACGACACGGTCCTGCTGGTCGATCCGACGACGCGAGTCGTGGTCGACGTCGTTCACAAATGAAGGGCTGAACTTACCAGTTCGTCTTGAAGCCGGCGGTGATCGCCTTGTCGAGCAAGCCGGTGTCCGTTTCGCTGACCGAGCCGCTCACGGTCAGGCCGCCGAACACCTTTTGCTCGGCGCCGAGGCTGCGCCGCCATTTGTCTTCGGTCGACGAAAGCCTCGATCCGGTCGACAGGGTCGTTCCAGTCGGGGCGATGATCACACGCGCGATGCCGTCGGTGGAATAGGTGCGCGATGCAGGCACGGGCGACGGCATTGTGCCCGGCGTCGCGAGCGTCTCGGTGACGGAATAGCCATTCTCGAGACTGACCGACAGCGCGTCGGTGATCGGCACGGATTTTTTCAATGTCGTGCCGAGTTTGGCCTGATCCTGCGTCGGATCGAGCCGCGCATCGATCGTCGCGCCAGACAGCGAGACGTTGGCCCATGCCGAGCCGGAGTTCGAGGAATTGGACCGGTGCGGTCTTGCCGGCCCTGCCGGATCATCCGGGCCGAGACCGAGATCGACGCCCACATTGGTGTTGAGGGTCGTCGGCAATTGCTTCTTGGCTGTCAGGGCGGTGCTGCCGTCCGGATTGAGTTTCTGGTCCCATTTCACGGTGGTGGTATCGGATGACGAGCCTGACGATTGCAGGCTCGGCGCCTTGGACGTGGTCAAGCTCCACGGGTCCCAGTTCAGCGCATCCCAGTTGATCGCTTCGGGAGCCGAGCCGTCCGCGGCGAAGGATTTGCGCAATTCGACCGCGATAGGATCGGAAGGCTCCGGTTCTCCGGCGATCGCGAGCGCAGGGCAGAGGACCGCGACCGAAAGGCCGACGGTGCCGGCAAGGGTCTGGCTACGCAGAAAAAGCGACTTGACCGGTCCCGCCATGATCCCCCGCAAAATATGATATCCGCCGCAGATTCGGCGGCAGGTTCTTATTGGCTCATCCCGAAATGGCGTTTCTGGGGCAGGGTTGAGACAGGGCCGAACCGGCCCTTTCCGGCGTCTTCCGGCGCGGATTACCGATCCGTCATTCATCTATCCATCGACCGCATTCAGCCCCCGTGCATCCACGCCTTGTTACGACTGCAGCCAAGGGTCGACAGCAAATGTGTACGGAGGATTCGACCATGAGAAAGATCGCTTTTGCCCTCGCCGCGGCTGCCGCGCTCGGGCTCGCCGCACCCGCCTATGCGGGTGGGGGACACATCAAGGTCGCGCAGGCGACCGTCGTGAAGCCGGCCGACAGGACGGTGGTGCAGAAGGTTGTGCGTCACCACAGCGCGGCGCGCCGTCATCACGGCTGCAAGACGGTGATCGTCAAGAAGCACCGTGGCCACCGCATCATCGTGACCAAGGTGCGCCGCTGCCGCTGATCGGCGCGGCCGACTGAATGGGGCTCCGCGCGAAAGCCGGAGCCCCTTTTTTTATCCGATCCATTCAGTGTTTCGGACGCGACACGTCGATCTCATGGCCGAGCACCTGCTGCGCGGCATCGTAGGAATCGGTGAATTCGCGAAACTCAACGATGCGCCCTTCGCGAAAGCGGATGAAATGGCCGAGCATGATGTTGATGACCCGGCCCGTCTCGCGCTGGCGCAGCCGCACCTCGACGAGCCCCGCGGCATTGTCCCCGTCGGCCAGGATCATCACCGGCCGATAGACCAGGAACTCGAAATCTTTGCGCACGGCGTTCATGGTCGCGAGCACTTCGGCCTTGCCTTTGCGCCGGCCGAGATAGGGAAAGAGATCGACCGGGACGTAACTGATGAATTCCGCGTTGTCGTCGAATGCGGCTGCAACCTCTTCGACACGGTTGTCGGCATAGGCGGCGTAAATCGCCGCAAGTCGCTTGCGCAGAAATTCCGACACGCCTGGCCCCCCGGATTGGCGCGCGCCTATTTTGAGGGGATCGACGTGAATCGCAAGCGGGGGCGCCCATCCCCCACAAAATACAGTGTCGCGCGATGAGGGAACGTTTTCAGGCTGTTGCGCGTTATGCAGCGAACGGGGGCAACCGCTAGAGGATTGCGATGAAGAAACTCATGATCATTTCTGCCGCTGTCGCTACGCTCGCCGTCGCTGCGCCTGCCGCTGCGCAGGTTCGCGTCGAAGCCGGACCGGGCGGCGTCGAAGTGGGTGTCGGTCACCGTCATCATCATTGGCGCGAGGGCTATGCGGCCGGTCACTGCCGGTATGAGCGCACTGAAGTCACCACGCCGAGCGGCCGCGTGATCGTCAAGAAGCGCCGCATCTGCGACTGATCGTAACTCACTCGATCCGACCGAGATGGCCCTGCGCAAGCGGGGCCATTTTCGTTGTGCGCTGCGATCACGTTCGCGTGCGGATCGGACGTGATGCCCGAACCGAAACGCCTGCCGCCGCGTTTTCCCGCCGACCTCGAACAAGGCTGGGAGTTGAAGATGCGGATTCTCTTGCCCCTCGTGATCGCCCTTTCCGTGTCCGGATGGGCCAGGGCGGACGAACCGTCCTTCCAGGGACAGCTCGTCATGAATGGCCAGACCGGCATTGGCCAGGGCATCATCTGCGATACATCGGACCAGGCGGGACGCTTTCTCGCGCTTCGCAACGGCGGCTCGACGGTGACCGGCGCGATCGATGCGGTGAACACCGAAGCGCGCGATCCGCGCGCCTGCGGCGCGGCGCTCGTGGCATTCCGCATGGAGCAGGAATTGCAGCAGGCGAGCCTGCCGCACATGGACGGCAAGCCCGTGTCGATTGCGAAGATCGTGGTGGTCGCGATTTCGATGGATGGACAGAACTGGTCGGCGATCCTGCCGAAGGTGCAATACACCGTGTTGCCCGCGAAGGGGCAGGACGTCTGAGATGAATCGCCCGGCGGAATACGCCGGGCGACACCAGATTTTCCTACTTCTTGGGCATGCCTTGCGCGGCCTTATAGGCCGACACCTGCTTGGGCTTGGCGGAATCCGCCTTCGGCTTTTTCTTTTCCTTGTTCGATTTCATCTGACCCTTGGCCATCGCCTGTCTCCTTGAGGGTGAGCGCGCCGCCAATCATACCGATTCTGCGGACGCTCACAACGCGGCGGGGTCAGGCGACCGCGGACAGGTCGATCGGCCGGCCGAGCGCCTGCTCGGCGGCATCGAGGGTGTCGAACACCGCCTTCATCGACAACAACCGCCCGTCGCGGAACGTGGCGAACTGCGCCACCCGGAAGGTCAGCGTGCGTCCGGTCTGCGGGTCGCGCGCCGCGAGCCGGATCAGCGCCGCCGCGTTGTCGCCGTCGATCAGGGTCACGTCCTTGTCGCAGCGCTGCAGCTCGAGGCGCTCCGCGATCGCCGCGCACATCGCGAGCACGGCAGGCTTGCCGCGCCGCTGACCGAAAAACGGAAACAGGTCGATCGGGCCGAAGGCGACCCATTCGACATCGTCGTGCAGGAAGGCGGACATCAGCGCGACATCGCCGGTCGAAAGCGTATTGCAGAACGCGCGGACGAATCCGCGCATGGCGTGTTCGGTCATCGAAAGTGGCTCCGGAATGAATGTGACCGCGGGCCCTTCTGGTCCGGACATGCCGGACGTGCCGCAGGCGGATCAAATCGGCCTTCGATTTACGAAACCACGCTGTGAAAGGCCAGACTTTTTCTGCATGGCAGCAATCGCCTCGGGGCGAGCCGTTTGCCCAAGAATGACGCGTGCCTAAGAACGCGGCAGGAAAAAACCGTCCAAAGGCCGAAAGCGCGAAGCGCCCCGCGTCACTGCAGCCCGAAGCGATAGCCGTAACCGTCCGCCGCGCGTTCGGTGATGCGCTCGACGGTGCTGCGCTCCTCGCTTGTCAGCTCCTCCGGCCACTTGTCCGTCTGCCGGATCGTGCCGTCGAACTTTCGCATCGAGCGGTTGCCGAACCAGTGGACCTTGTTGCCGATCGGGCGCTGCAATTGCTCGGGCTCGACGCCCATCCATTGCTGCAGCTTCGTCAATTCCTCGTCGGGCGACTGGCACAGGTCTTCATAGCGCACGCGCATCACCCGCTCGCCGGTCGCGCGCGTGAGTACGCGCACCGCGCGGTGATGCCAGATCCAGGTGCGCGCGGCCTTGGCCGCCGGTATCCCCGCGCGCTTGGCCGACGCCGCGAAGGCGCGCGGGTCGCGCACCAGATGGATGACGCCGCGCACATTGAAGCCGCTCGCCTTGAGCGAGAGGTAATGGTCGGGCCGCTTGAAGCCGTCGATGAAGATGTCGAAGGAGGCGTGCTGCGCGCAGACCGAGAGGAATTCGCGATAGGAATGCGCGAAGCGCCGCTGCGGCAGCGTGACGCCGAGCGCGCGCGCGGTGAGGCTCAGGGCCGCGACCGCGAAGAAGTTCAGGTGCACGTCGGGCAAAAGCTGCACGCTCGGCGGAAACAGGTTGCGCGGCGCAGGATCGACCGCCGCGCGGACCTGGCCCCAGAACTCGCATTGATCGGGCTTCGCCCCGCAGCCGCAGCGATCCCAGACTTCCGGCGGAACCGTGTCGCCGAGGCCGAGGATGCGGCTGTGATTTCCGAGCACGAGCGAGAGCAGCGTGGAGCCGTGGAAGGACGGGCACAGCGTGCAGTAAATCTCTTTCCCCGCGCCCATTCCGCCTTCAACGCCCCGCAAGCCACAGCACCCGGTTGCGACCTTAACAACGCACGCGCGCGGGCGGCAAATTTATTTACGGGATGTTTTCGCGGGGGAGAGGGGGTGGTTATGGGGGGAGGAGTTTAGTTACAAGCTCCGCCCGCAGGCGCCACATCCCAACCCCGCTGAAACGACGTCTCATGACAACGCCCTCGGTGGATGGGATAGGTAGGAACCTAAACCTAGAACACAGAGAATTAATGACGGAACATAGGATGAAATTCACAGAATTTTCGTAACGAAGAATCTCTTGAAATTTTTGATAAATATCGATACATTTATGTTCTGAAATGCGAGGTATAGAATGAAGGCCGATAACGAGAGGCGCACGAAATTTGTTCGGCTGGCCGAGGGCAGGGTGCAAGCGGCCCTCTCCGCAATTCGAAAAATAGGAAACTTGGCAAATCGCCGCTCGTATCAGTTCGACGATTCAGACGTGAAGAAGATAATCAAGGCTTTGAAAGAAGCCGTTGCGGATGCAGAACGAAAATTCGATCCAGCAAGCGGCGGAAACGCAAAATCATTCAAGTTGTGAATTGCGGAGAGCGCGGATGCCTAATGAGGCTTTGAAAATCGCCAACGTGCCTTTTTCGGTCACGTCGCAAATTAAGCGCGCACCTCATTGGACTATGATTCGCGAGCTAACGATGAACGCAATCGAGGCCGCAGCGAAGTCATCAGGCGAAAAATTGGTTCACTGGACAACCGGTACTTACAAGGGTGTTCGAAAGGCAGTGATTTGGAATACTGGCCCTGGAATGGATGCCGCGCAGTTAAAGGCTGCGACTGATTTAGCCTGCGAAGTCGAGAAAAGTTTGGGCTTGGACGAGAATTTTGGAGTTGGCGCTAAAGTTAGTTCCCTTGCCAACAACAAAGAAGGAATGAGATTTCGTTCGTGCAAGGATGGAAAAGTTAGCGAGGTTATCCTCGGATACGATCCTGACATTGATCAATTTGTGCGATTTGAACGATCGCTGCCGAACGGTGCTTACGATACTGTGATTGACGTCACATCGGCGGCCATCAAGGAAGGTAAGAATACCAGTTACGATTGGACCGAGGTGATGCTTCTCGGAAATTTTGAAGCGCAAGACACCGCGGCTCGCCCCTTCGAGCAAACGCAGACAGAAAAGGCATATATTGCAACGTCGCTATATCGACGTTTTTATCGTCTTCCGGCCGACGTGAGGTTACGTCTTGATGCGGTTTATCATCGCTTAGACGGCACGCGCCCATTGATTCCGATTGCGCAAAGATCGGAGAAATTTGAGCGCGTTGACAGCATTAGAGTGGACGACAGCAAACTCACTATTCATTTTCTTCATGACCCCGCAGTTGGTGACAAATCGGGCCTACGAAAATCTTCAAGCAATGCGCTGTCTTCGTCCAGCACTACCTGCGCTCTGGTGCATAAAGACGAAATGTATTCCGTAATGACGGGGAACGAATGGTCAGCGGCCGCCCCTCGCTTTGGCATTCCATTCGGATCGAAAGAGTTGTGCATTCATATAGAACTGGATGCCGAAGAGGCCCGGCCAAGCCAATATCGAGAGAGGCTAATTTCCAAAGATTCTGGCGACGACATTCTTCCTCAAGCCTATGCTCTTCTCGTAATTGAGAATATGCCAGACTGGGTCAAGGAAGTGATAAAGAATGCAAGTCCACGTCGAACCGAGAATTTTGACGATTTGCAAAAGGAACTTCAGGACCTTCTCAATAAATACAAAGTCAAAGTAACAGGGCGTCGCGTTGATCCGAACGGAGAAAAATCCAATGAAGGAGATAAGGGCAACGAACTTCCGTCCGGAGGAACTGGAAAAGGGGCAGGTGGCAACGGGTCGCACACTCGTGGCCCGCGCCGTCGCCTTCATGAAACTCCCGATGGTGCGACGACAACTTCGCTGTATGAGATTTTCGAGAAACCTCCAAGGATAACCATGCTTGAAACGCCGGAAGATGTTCTGGAAAAAAATTTGAAAGGGCGTGCAGCAGAATTCATAATTGAAACGGGAGATCTTTTTGTAAATGGCCTCTACGAAGCGGTCGACAGGACCGTTGATGATGTTGAGCCAGAATTTATAGGCCAAGCGGAGCCTGAGAAGGTTCGTGAAATCGTGGTCGGTTCTGCGAGGCGTGCAATGGCGTTTAGAGTCGGAAAGGCAGTGGTTTTTGCTTTGGCAAAACGCGCAAACGAAGACTGGACAGAAGCCGCAATGCACGCGGCTCTGAGCAAGGAGAGTCTCTCGATCGCCGCCGACAATTACGATGAAAGCTTGCCGCAAGTCAGAAGGCGCGTGAAAGAGGGGTTAAAGCTTGAAAAGGTAGCTGCTTAATTAGATGGCGCCTTCGACTCACGTCTTAAACCTCTTCGCTTTCCACCGGTCGATCCCGCCACCTGTTCACCACCCAGATCGCGCCCCACGCGCCCATGAGCGTCGCGAGCATGCCGCCGGCGAGCGCAAACGACATCGCAAGGCCGCCGGTTTTCGCGATCGAGCCCTCCATCATCCCGGTGAGGCTCAGGAGCATCACGATGACGAAGCCGCCGATCTGGACACCCACCAGCGCTCCCAAGAACGAGACCACGATGTTGACGATCCAGCCGAGCGCGCCGCGCCCGTTCGTCCATGCCTCGTGGATGCCGACTGCCAGCGCGGCCGCGATATAGGCGAGGCCGATTGCCATCGGCCCGCCGACGCTCGCCATCGGAATAGCGCCCGTCGCCTGAAGAAGCAGAATGCCGATCACGGCAATCAGCGCGATGGTTGTCATCAGTCCGTCCCCCCCACGTGCCCGGTGGCAGGACCGATACGCTAAAAATTCTTCGAAAACCAATGCCAGGCCACCAGGCCGAGAACGGAATTCAGAACGAACGCGAACAGGACGATGGCCGCGGCAGCGAGCAGAAGCGACCAGACAAGCCTGAACCCCATCATCGGCTATTTCCGAAACTTCTTCGCCTTCCAGCCGCCGCGGTCGCCCGGCCGGCCCATGGTGGAGCGCGGGGAAGAGGGATCGCGATAGGGAACGGATTCCGTGCCCGGCCCCATCGAGTCGAGATCGGGCTTATGAGGGCGAGACGGATCGCCCGCCTGCGGCTCGGTGCCGTCGAGCGCCTGCACGCCCGCAAGGCCGGTGAGGCGGCGCTTGCCTTTGCGCTCGGGCGCGACCTCGTGCCATTGCGCGATGCCCATCTCGTCGAGCGCGGGCTTGTGCGGGCGCGATGTCTGGGACGATGACCGCTTGCTCTTGGTATGCGCGGCGTTGATCGCGACAACCTTGGTCGCCGGATTGTCGTTCACCGCAAGCTCGGTCGCGCGCAGGCGCTTGATCTCGTCGCGCAGCCGCGCGGCCTGCTCGAAATCGAGATCGGCCGCGGCCGCGCGCATGCGCGCTTCGAGATCGGCGAGCACGGCCTCGAAATTATGCCCGATGGTCGCGGCCTCGGCGAAATCGCCCGCCGCGCCCTCGATGCCGCCGGTGCCGATCAGCACGTGGTCGCGCTCGTACACGCTCTCCAGGATGTCGGCGATGTTCTTCTTGATCGAGGCGGGCGTGATGCCGTGCTCGGTGTTGTAGGCTTCCTGCTTCTCGCGGCGGCGGCTGGTCTCCGCCATCGCGCGCTCCATCGAGCCGGTGACGTGGTCGGCATAGAGGATGACGCGGCCGTCCACGTTGCGCGCGGCGCGGCCGATGGTCTGGATCAGCGAAGTCTCGCTGCGCAGGAAGCCTTCCTTATCCGCATCCAGAATTGCAACAAGCGCGCATTCGGGAATGTCGAGGCCCTCGCGCAGCAGGTTGATGCCGACCAGGGCGTCGAACGCGCCGAGGCGCAGGTCGCGGATGATCTCGATGCGCTCGATCGTGTCGATGTCGGAGTGCATGTACCTGACGCGGATGCCTTGCTCGTGCAGGTATTCGGTGAGGTCCTCGGCCATGCGCTTGGTCAGCACGGTAACGAGGGAGCGGTAGCCCTTCTGCGCGGTGGCGCGCACTTCGCCGACGAGATCGTCCACCTGCGTGCGCGCGGGGCGAACGTCCACCGGCGGATCGATCAGTCCGGTCGGACGGATCACCTGCTCGGCGAACACGCCGCCGCTCTCGTTCAGTTCCCAGCCCGACGGTGTCGCCGACACCGCGATGGATTGCGGGCGCATCGCGTCCCATTCCTCGAAGCGCAGCGGCCTGTTGTCCATGCAGGAGGGCAGGCGGAAGCCATATTCCGCGAGCGTCGCCTTGCGCCGGAAGTCGCCGCGGAACATGCCGCCGATCTGCGGCACGGTGACGTGGCTTTCGTCCATGAAGACGAGCGCGTTGTCGGGGACGTATTCGAACAGGGTCGGGGGCGGTTCGCCCGGTTTGCGGCCGGTGAGGTAGCGCGAGTAGTTCTCGATCCCGGCGCAACTACCGGTCGCTTCCATCATTTCGAGGTCGAAAATCGTGCGCTGCTCGAGCCGCTGCGCTTCGAGGAGGCGGCCTGCGGCGGTGAGCTGCTCGAGCCGGCCCTTCAATTCGGCCTTGATCGACGACATCGCCTGGATGAGCGTCGGCCGCGGCGTGACGTAGTGCGAATTGGCGTAGATCTTCACGAATTTCAGTTCGTCGGTTTTCGTGCCGGTGAGCGGATCGAATTCGGCGATCTCCTCGATCTCGTCCCCGAACAGCGCGACGCGCCACGCCCGGTCCTCGTAATGCGCGGGGAAAATCTCGATGGTGTCGCCGCGCACGCGGAAGGTTCCGCGCGCGAAATCCGGTGTGCGCTTGTACTGGAGCGCGACAAGATCAGCGATCAATTGTCGCTGATTTACGCGGTCGCCTTTCTTCAGCGAAAAAGTCATCGCCGAATAGGTTTCGACCGATCCGATACCGTAAATGCAGGACACCGACGCGACGATCACCACGTCGTCGCGCTCGAGCAGCGCGCGCGTCGCCGAGTGGCGCATGCGGTCGATCTGCTCGTTGATCGAGGAATCCTTCTCGATATACGTGTCGGTGCGCGGGATATACGCTTCCGGCTGGTAATAGTCGTAATACGAGACAAAGTATTCGACCGCATTGTCGGGGAAGAACTGCTTGAACTCGCCGTAAAGCTGCGCGGCGAGCGTTTTGTTCGGGGCGAGGATAAGCGCCGGGCGCTGCGTCGCCTCGATCACCTTCGCCATGGTGTAGGTTTTGCCCGAACCGGTCACGCCGAGCAGAACCTGTGTACGGTCGCTGCGCTTCACGCCTTCGACCAGTTCCTTGATCGCCTGCGGCTGGTCGCCCTGGGGCTCGAATTCCGACTTGATGACGAGCTTGACTCCGCCTTCGGATTTTTCCGGGCGCGGCGGGCGATGCGGCGTCCATGTGGCGCCGAGAAATTCCGGGCGGCCGTTGCGCAGCAAGTCTTCCAGCGCCGAATTGCTCGCGGCGGCGCCGGTGACGCCGCGCGCAAGCTCGGTCTCATGATCGCGCGGACGCCGGCGTCCGACGCGTTGGCCGGGCATCGCTTCGTCCAGCGGATTTCCCGCGGGGGCAATCTCTCGTCTTGCGGTCTGTTCAAGCGGATCGGCAGCCGTCGCGCTGTCGCCCTGCTCCTGCGGAGCGGGCAGGCTTTCGTCGGCCTCCAGTCCCAGTTCCTTCGCCAGCGCGGGATCGAGCCCGGTCACGCTTGGGCCCGTGAACGGATCGCGCGCGACATAACCCGATTGCGAGCGCTCTCTGAAACCGCCAGAGGTTGACGACCGCGCAGTATGCTCGGCGGCGCGGTCGGCGCGGCGTTCGAAGGAATTGTCCGGCGGCTGCTGCAGTCCGGTTCCGGAACCCATGCCCGCGCGTCCACGCGCGATGGCCGGGTTGAGCAGTTCGTCGAGATGCGGATCGGGGACAGGCGCTTCCGGGCGATGCGCCTTGGCGCGCGTGGGCGTCGCCGGATCCTTTTTCGAGGGGCGGCGAGGATCGCGCATTGGTTTATCGGAGGATCTGGCCATACCCGGCCAATATGGGGCGCAAAGCGCGACGGGGAAAGGGCATGCCGTCAGTCCGTCACAATCTTTGCCGACCCTTCGGACGGGAGCGACTCGAAACCAGGGAGCGAGCACGATGCGAAAGGTGGTATTCGGATTTGCCGTTGCAGCATTGATCGTAGGCGTGAGCGGATTGAATGCGGACGCGCAGACCTCGCGAGGCGCTGCCGCCATTCCTCAGGCGGCGCAGAATTTCTCGCCGATCGAGAAGGCGGCCTGCGGTCCTTATCGCGGACGTTGGTGCGGCCCGTACCATCACCGCGTCTGTGGGCCCCGAGGCCGCTGCTGGTGCGCCCCCTGCTGATCCGGAACGGATTACAAGAAAAGGACCGCCGCCCGGCGGTCCTTTTTATTTGAGCAGGGCGAGAATTCCGGATTCTAGGCTCGCCCGGTCACATGCGCCGCACACCATACGAGGCCCATCAGGACCGGCTGGTGCAAGAGATAGAAGACGAGACTATGCCTGCCGCCGAAAGCGAGCGTGCGCGCGATCGGTGACGCAGGCTGCCAGCGCACCCATTCCGCATTCGATGCGCGCGCCAGCGCGATCCGGGCGGCGGTGACCCCGATCAGCACCGCACCGAACCACGGCAGCAGCGGGTCGTAGTCGTTCGAGGGGATCGGATCGCTAGCGAGCCCAAGCCACAGCCAGCCGGGCGAATCGAAGACCGCCGACGTGAAAAAATGCGGCGCAGCGATGCAGACGCAGGCCGCGCCGATCACGAACCAGAGCGGAGCACGCAGAAACAGCAGCCCGAGCACGCTCGATACGGCGATGCAATGCAGGATGCCGAACCAGATGATGCCACCCGGATCGGTGAGGTACGACATGAGCGTGATCCCCTCCGCGGCAGCGACGATGAGGAGGAGGCGGCGCGTGAAGGCTGCGTGGTCAACGCCGTTGCGATGCGCGAGCACAAGGCTCACGCCGACCAGCGCCAGAAACGATCCAGCGACCGTCTTGGCGAATGCGACCCAGAGCGGCTTCTCGGTGACGCCGAGATCGGCGAGGCCGAAAAATTCGAGATCCCAGGAAAAATGATACCCGGCCATGGCCAGCAGGGCCGCGCCGCGCAGCACGTCGAAGAGCTGGATGCGGCGCGATGGAGGCGTCATCGCGCCGGGGCGCCTTAAGCCGCCTTTTTCCTGTTCGCGGCGAGCCGCTCATCCACAAGTGCGACCTGCGCGTCGATCGCCGGGTGGCTCAGGCCCTTCTGCTTGGCGATCAGCTGCACGAGTTTGTCGGCACGCTCGATGAAGGGCATTCCGTTGTTCAGCGCGCGCGCGGCCGAGGCCGGACGCGACAGACTTTGCGCCGCGGCGGCATATTTCTCGAACGGAACGAGGTCTTCCGGTTTCGCGCCGAGCTTCACGCACAGATCGAACACGAAGTTATAGACCGACTTCGATTCCTCGATGTTGGACCACACCGCTTCCTGCGCGGTACGCATGCCGTCCTTGGTGATGCAGCGGTAATTGCCAGCGAGCAGCATCGACCATTTGGCGAGCGGCACCCAGATGGAATCGTAGGCCTTGAGCTTCACCGGCAATTCGATCTTGCCTTCGGGCGTGTCGAAGCGCGCGGCGTCCACGTCCTTTTCGAGATTACGGATGATCTGCGTGTCCTTGTCGTGCTCGAAGCGTGCACACTTAAAGTTGGTTGGCAACGTGACGAGAAGCTCGTTCGCCTTGCCGTCCGGCGGGCGGATCGCCTGCGGATCGGGCGAGTTGAGTGTGATGTTCCTCGGTTCGACATTGTCCCAGACGCGCGGATCGGTATAGGCGGCTTCCAGCGCCTTGTAGTCGAGGCCGGGGATCCGCTTGATGTAGGGCAGCGGCGGCATGTTCATGATGGACATGCAGGGCTTGCCGGATTTTCCGACAGCGTCGAGCAGCTTCTTCACCGCCTCGACGCGATATTGCGGCTCCTGCATGCACAGGCCGATGAGATCGTATTTGGACGGGTCGACGCCTTCCGCGCCGCCAGCGGTGACCTTGCCGGGGAGCTTGCGCGATTCGAGCAGGACAGGATCCTTGCGGCCGCGGATCGGCAGCGTGACCTTGAACCCTTCGGCGTTGATCAGGTCGGCCTCTGCCGGCAGGCAGACAAGGTGGATCGAATGGCCGCCGAACAGTAGCTTCGACGCCAGCAGCGACCCGTAGGACGCGCCCATAAGAAGAATGTTGTAAGCCATGTTCCTGCCCTTGCTTTTTTTGATGGGACGCGGAAGCGCCGCCGGTCAGGCGCAAACTAGCAGGATGTAACGGACGCGCAACGTGTTCCGGACCGGGACGCTATCCGGCGCGCGCGAACAGGCGCTGTGTGCCCTGCATCTCGAGCCAATAGCCTTGCGGCGTGCGGACCAGCCGGATCATCACCTCGTTGCAACCGTCGCAACGGAAGACCGCGCCCATCGGCCCGCCATAGACCCGGACGCTGCCCACCTCCGCTTCGGCGCCGCATCCGGCGCAGACGATCGCGGCGGTCGTGACGTCGAGAGCAAAAACCTCGCGCAGGAGGCCCCCCGCCGCATTGCCATCGACCGGCATGTCATCCGTCTCCGTGTGCATGGCGATCTCCTGTCAAAGGCCGGTCGGCCCAAACCGTTCGGTCTTGATGAGTGCGCGATCATGACCGAGCTCAGTGAGCGCTCGAGCGGAGGATTCCACAAGCGCGGTCGGACCGCAGATGAAAATGTGTGGCTTCTCCCGGGCTCCGAAGCCCTCGTTCGCGAGCATGTCGCGATCGATGCGCCGCCGCGGACCGGTCCAGCCCGGCGGCTGGCTGCGCGTCAGCGTGTGCACGACTTTCAGCTGCCGGTCGCTCGCCACGAGGCGCTCGAGTTCGTTGCGATAGATGATGTCCTCATAGCCGCGTGAGGAAAACACCAGCGTGGCCGGCACCATGCTTTTCGCCGCCGCACGGTGCCTCAGCATCGCCATGAGGGGTGCTACGCCCGATCCACCCGCGATCAGAAAGAGCGGTCCGCCTATCGCAGTCGTCCAGACAAAATAGCCGCCGATCGGCCCCCTGACCTCGAACCTGTCGCCGGGGCGCACCTCGCCGGCGAGATAGGGCGAAACTTCGCCTTCCTCGATGCGTTCGACCGTGAGCGTCAGATCGGTGCTTTCCGGCGCCGAGGCGATCGAGTAGCTGCGCTGCGCCTGATAGCCGTCCTCGGCGGTGAGCCGCACGTCGACATGCTGGCCGGGACGATGGCCGCGCCAGCCGGGCGCATTCAGAAGGATGCTGCGCACGCGCGGGGTTTCCTCGACGAGGCTGCTGACCGTGACCGTCTGCCATTGCAGGCGCGGCGGCGCCGGGCGCGCCTCAGTCGCCGGCATAACGCTGCTCGCGCCAGGGATCGCCGTAGATGTGATAGCCGAGCTGTTCCCAGAAGCCCGGTTCCTCGTCCTCGACGAACTCGATGCGGCGCACCCACTTCGCGCTTTTCCAGAAATAGAGATGGGGAACGAGAAGCCGTGCCGGGCCGCCATGCTCGGGCGGAAGCGGCTGGTCGTCGTAAATGGTCGCGACCATCGCCTTGCCGTCGACCATGTCCTCCACCGGAAGATTGGTGGTGTAGCCGCCGTCGCAATGGATCAGTGCATAGGGTGCGGGCGGCTCGTCGAGGCCCGCGGCCGAGAGCAGCGCGTCGATCGTGACACCCTGCCAGCGCGTGTCGAGCTTCGACCAAGTCGTGACGCAATGGATGTCGACCGTTACGTCGGCCTGCGGCAGCGCGTTGAATTCGTCCCAGTCCCACTCCGCGAGCGGCGTAGCCTCCTCGCCGAGGGAGAGAGACCAGTTGTCGAGGTCGAGCGGCGGCGTCGGCCCCGCGGAAAGGACCGGAAAGTCCGTGGTCAGGTGCTGGCCCGGCGGTACGCGAGAGGACGGTCCTTGCGGCCCACGCCGCCCGCGAAATCCGCGCGCGATCGGCGTATCGCTCATGTCTGGGCTGTCTGGGGATGGAATTTGCGTGTCGCAACGAAGCCGAGGATCACCATCAGGACGAGCAGCCCGCCCTGCGCGATCAGAAAGGGCGGCTCCGACTGGGTCGGCGCCAGCGGCTGCAGCACCGGGACTTTCTGGAATGCCTGCACCACCGCAACGAAGGAATTGAACCACAGCGCGATAAACGCGGTGATGACATAGACCGCGCGCCAGCTGCCGCTCAGATGCTTTGCATAGAAAGCAAAGAGTGCGATTGCGAGCACGAACGAAGACAGGATTCCGGTGATGACCGCCGGAGTGAGCCTCAAATTCGGAAACAGGAATCCGGTGAACGTGGTGAGCACGGTGGTCGCGAGAAACAGCGCGTTCCAGCCTCCGAGGCGCCTGGAGGTCACAAGCTCGTAGACCACGATGAATCCGGACGCGATGCCGATCAGGCTGATGAGGACATGCAAAAGGGTGAAGGTCGAAAGGGACAGGCCGAGGACCATGGGGGAAATCCTTTAGCGGTCGGGAATGCCGGCAAGTCTGCACCGTCCCCCGCGCGAAATCCATTCATCGTTGGTTGCGTGGGTCAGAGAACGGTCCCGGCCGCCTGGCGCGTTTGGCGCCAGCCTTCGCCCGTCATGCTCAGATCTTGTACAACGTGCCTGCGAGCAGGACCGCGTAGGCGATGATCGCGATCCAGAAATGCTGCTGCGAAACGTAAGGGATGCGCGTGATATGGCCCAGAATGGCGATGATCGCGAGCACCAGCGACACGACGAGAACGCGCACGCTCGGATTATTGGTGTCGATACGGACGGGCATTAAATTTCCTCCTGAAATGAATTACACGGTGCTACAAAGGATGGCCGCATAACACGCAGGACCGAAGCCGGTTCCGCGCAGGTCCGGAGAGAATCATGCTTTCGCTGCGTCCCAATTGCGAATGCTGCGACAAGGATCTGCCTCCCGCGGCGGCCGACGCGATGATCTGCTCATTTGAATGCACATTTTGTCGCGATTGCGTCGAAGGCAAACTTGGTGGTCTTTGCCCGAATTGCGGCGGTAATCTCGTGCCGCGCCCGATTCGCCCGGCGGAAAAACTTGCAAAAAATCCTCCGTCCACCGAGCGCGTTTTCAAGCCGCACGGGTGCGGGAAGGCTGCGTAGCTTTAAGCGCTGATCCGGTCGATCTCGGCGATCTCGTCGGGGGTCAGCTTCCAGTTCAGCGCTTTGACGTTCTGCTCGAGCTGTTCCGGCTTGGTCGCGCCGGCAATGACGCTCGACACCTGCGGCCGCGCTGCGAGCCAGGAGAAGGCGAGTTCGAGCATCGACCGGTTCTTGGATTTTGCGAACTGCTCGAGCTGCTCGACGATGGTGAAATTCCGGTCGCTCAAGAAACGCTCGCGCATGTCCTGCCGGCCTTCGAGGCGCGTGCCCACCGGCTTCTCGCCGCGCTTGTATTTGCCGGTCAGGAGGCCGCTGGCGAGGGGAAAGAACGGCAGGAAACCCATGCCGTGCTTCTTCGCCGCCGGGATCACGCTCGTTTCCACGCCGCGCACGACGAGGCTGTATTCGTCCTGAGCCGAAACGAAATGAGCGAGGCCCCTGGACTTCGACGCCGCCTGCGCCTCGTCGATCTGCTCGGCCGAGAGGTTGGAGCAGCCGATGGCGCGAACCTTGCCCGCACGCACGAGATCGTCGAGGGCGCGCAGGGTTTCCTCGATCGGCGTGTCCGGATCGGGACGATGCAACTGGTAGAGATCGATCCAGTCGGTCTTGAGCCGCTTCAGGCTTGCCTCGACCGCCGACATGACATAGGCGCGCGACGCGCCTTTGAGCTTGCCGGCCTCATCCATTGGAAGGCCGAACTTGGTCGCGAGCACAATGTCCTTTCGCCGGGCGCCGAGGATCTCGCCCATGATCGTCTCGGAGCCGCCGCGCTTGCCGTAGGCGTCGGCGGTGTCGAATAACGTGATGCCGAGGTCGAGCGCCTTGTGGATCACGACGCGCGACTGCTCCTTGTCGATCCACATGCCGAAATTGTTGCAGCCGATGCCCGCGAGCGAGACCCGCAGGGACGATGTGCCGAGAGTCCGAAATTCCATGTTCACTCCGCTGCGGCGAGATTGCCGCCGTCGATAAATCCGCCCGATTGCCGTTGCCATAGCGCCGCGTAATGTCCGCCGGCGCGCAGTAATTCCTGGTGCGTACCCTGCTCAATAATCCGGCCGCGGTCCAGAATGACGAGCCGGTCCATGCGCGCGATGGTGGATAGCCGGTGCGCAATGGCGATCACGGTTTTGCCTTCCATCAGGTCGCCGAGGCTCGACTGGATCGCCAATTCGACTTCTGAATCGAGTGCCGAGGTCGCCTCGTCGAGAACGAGGATCGGCGCGTCCTTCAGTATCACGCGGGCGATCGCGACCCGCTGGCGCTGTCCGCCGGATAGCTTGACGCCGCGTTCGCCGACCTGCGCGTCATAGCCGCGGCGACCTTTCCAGTCTTCGAGCTCGACGATGAAATCGTGCGCATGCGCGAGCTTCGCCGCCGCAACGATTTCCTCGTCGCTCGCGCCGGGGCGGCCATAGCGGATATTGTCGCGGATCGAGCGGTGCAGGAGCGACGTGTCCTGCGTCACGACGGAAATCTGGCTGCGCAGGCTCTCCTGAGTGACGCGCGCGATGTCCTGCCCGTCGATCAGGATACGCCCGTCCTCCAGGTCGAAGAAGCGCAGGAGCAGGTTCACGAGCGTCGACTTGCCCGCGCCGGAGCGGCCGACCAGTCCGATCTTCTCGCCGGCGCGGACATGCAGCGTCAGGCCGTCGATCACGCCGGTCTCGCGGCCATAGCCGAAGCGCACGTCCTCGAATTTGATGTCGCCTTGCGCGGGCTTGAGCGGGGTGGCATCGGCGCGATCGGCGAGCGAAAGCGGGCGTGCGATGGCGGTCATGCCTTCCTGCACCACGCCGATATTCTCGAAGATCGCCGACACCTGCATCGCGACCCATCCGGCGATGTTGACGATCTGCCACGCGAGCGGGATCGCCATGGCGACAGTGCCCACCTGCACGCTGCCACGCGTCCACAGGAAGATCGCAAGTCCGGCGGTCGAGGTGACGAGGAGCGCATTGAGGGTCGTCAGCGTCAGGCTGAACAGCGTGTTCAGCCGCAGCGAAGCGTGGAACAGCCCGGTATGCCATTCGACCACGTCGCGCACATAGGCGTCCTCCTCGCGCGCACGGGCGAACAGCTTCACGGTGAGAATGTTGGTGTAGGTGTCGACGATGCGCCCGACTACGACCGATCGCGCCTCGGATACCTGCATCGAGCGGTCGCGCATGCGCGGAACGAAGATGTAGAGCATGACGCCATAGGCCGCGAACCAGACGACAATCGGCAGCGCAAGCCAGCGGTCCGCAGACGCAAGCAGGACGATTGCACTCGTGCCGTAGACGAGGATGTACCAGACCGCCGTGATCATCGAGACGAGGCTTTCGCGCAAGGCTGGTCCGGTCTGCATCACCTTGTTGGCGATGCGGCCCGCGAAGTCGTTCTGGAAAAAGGCCCAGGACTGGCGCGCGACATGCCAGTGGTTCTGCCAGCGGATCATGTTGGCGACATTCGCCGAGATCGCCTGGTTGGAGACGAGGTTCTGGGCGGTGAGGGCGAGCGGACGCCCGATCAGGAGCACCGCGGCCATCGCGGCGAGCATGTGCCAGGACTCGGCAAACAACTTTTGCGGATCGCTTGCGGTCACGAGGGTCACCACG
Source organism: uncultured Hyphomicrobiales bacterium (assembly GCA_964584855.1). Taxonomy (GTDB): domain Bacteria; phylum Pseudomonadota; class Alphaproteobacteria; order Rhizobiales; family Xanthobacteraceae; genus Pseudorhodoplanes. Next base: position 74,093 of record CAZPBF010000011.1, on the reverse strand, counting down.
CGGCCCATGAAAACCGGAATACTCGAATCGAGCAGTGCCACGGTGAAGCCAGTGACGAACAGAAGCCCGAACAGCCCCTTCGCCTGGCGCGCGAAATGCCAATAGAACGCGGCGAGTGTAGCCGGCGGCTCCGTTACGGAGGGAGCACCGGTCGGCCGCAGCGCTCTTTCGAAGAACTTGAACATCCCGGTCTCGCGGCAAGGCAAATAGCAAAAAGCGGCGCCACAGCGCCGCCCGTTTCGTCCTGATCGACGGAAGCGGTCTTGCTATTATGCCATCATGTCGGGAGCGTGGCACCGGCAGGCCGGTATTGATTTGGCCCCAACCGCGGGGAGGCAAAGGCGCCACGGTTGGGGCTCATTCTCGCTCATCGATATTCCGACGGCGGGCGTCGTGCGGGACATCGATCGGCGATTCTCACTGAATCGGTCGGCGTCGGATCGTCAGTTCGATCCGCCGTCGCCGCTGTTGTGGGTCGCATCCGATTCGCGGGCGGCGGCGTAGGCGTCGCCTCCGCCCGGTGCGGGCTGCGAGCGATCCGCCGTGCCGGCGGATGCGAACGCGCCAAGGCCGCCGCAAGACGTCCAGTATCCGAAACCGCGATTGTCGTTGCTGACCCAGCAATTGTTGCCCTGCCGGACGGGGCCGCCGAGCGACTGCACGGGCGCGGTCATCGAGGGTGAGTTTTGGGTTTGGGCTGAAGCCGGCATGGCAGCAAAGAAACCGGTGGCGAGCAGGGCAGCAGCGAAATGAGCTTTCGTCATGACACGTCCTTTATGTGCTTCAAAAGCTGGCCGGCGGTGCGCCGGCAAGCGCGCGCACCTTGAAATGCGAGATCTGAGGATCGCGCTAACGCGTGCGCCGGCATTCGCGCCGTCTTTACCGACAAATGAGTGCGACGTTGAATTGAATGGGAGCGACGAGGACTTTCAGCCTAAAAATCCGGCGCGCCCTGTTGCCTTGCGGATGTTTCGGCAGGATAGGCCGGTGCGGTGTTCCGCACCGGCCTTTATGTTACTTCATCAGCCCGAGGCCGCGCGGCAGCCACGCATAGCTTTCCGGCACGTAGGTCACGAAGATCAACACCACCAGCATGCAAGCCAGCAGCGGCAGAAGCGGCGGAATGATCTTTTCCATCGAGATCTTGCCGACCTTGAGCGCGACGAACAGCGCCGTTCCGACAGGTGGCGTGGTGAGGCCGAAGGACAAGTTTATCACCATGATCAGACCGAGATGCACGAGGTCGATCCCGAATTTCAACGCGAGCGGGATCAGCATCGGCACCAGCATGATCAGCGCCGGCGTCATGTCGATGAACATGCCGACGACCAGCAGGAAGAGGTTGAGGATCAGCAGGAACGCCCATTTGCTGTCGATCAGGTTGAAGAAGTTGTTCGCCAGCATCGTCGGCAGATTCTCGTAAGTGAGAATCCATGAATAGACCGAACAAGTCGCGATCAGCAGCATCACCACGGCGTTGGTCAGGCAGCATTCCCACATGATTTCGGGCAATTCGGAAATCTTGATCTCCTTGTAGACGAACACGGTCAGCACGAGCGCATAGACCGAGGCTGCCGCGCCCGCTTCCGTCGCCGTGAAGACGCCGGAGATGATGCCGCCGAGGATGATCACCATCGTGAACACGCCGGCCATGCCGTCGAACACGCGAATGATCTTTTCGCGGACCGGGATCACCGGCAGTTGCTTCCGATGATAGAGCTTGCCGTGGATGAACGACGCGACCATCAGCGAAAGACCGATCATCACGCCCGGGATGACGCCCGCAAGAAACAGCGCGGCGATCGAGACGTTTCCGGCAACGTGCGCAAACACGATCATGCCGATGGAAGGCGGGATGATCGGCCCCATGGTCGCCGCGGTGAGCACAATGGCCGTGGCGAAGCGGCGGCTGTAGCCGTCCTTCTCCATCGCGGGGATCATCATCGCACCGATCGAGGACACTTCCGCGACAGCGGAGCCCGTGACGCCGCCGAAGAACATCGAGGCGACGCAGACGATCTGCGCGAGCGAGCCCGGTAGCCAGCCGACCAGCACTTCGGCCATCAGCACGAGGCGCCGCGCGATGCCGCCGCGCGCCATCAGCACGCCGGCAAAGACGAAGAAGATGACGGCGAGCAGCGGGAAGGTGTTGATCGCCGTCAGCATGCGCTGGACGATCGTGGCGTTATCCACGCCCGGCAGCAGGAAGGTCGCGATCACAGTCGAGACGCCGACCGCGAACGAGATCGGCAGGCCGATAACGGTGAGGATGACGAACGCGAGACCGAGGATGATGAGGATCATCGCGGATCCTCCGACATGCCGACGGTTTCAACCGAGGAGCCTGAAATCGCGCCGCCGTCCGGCCGCACGATCTCGTCGATGATCAGTTTTAATGCGAATACCATCATCAGGAAGCCTGAGATCGGCATCGCGGGGTAGTACCAGTAATTCGGGTAGGAGATCGTCTCCATCAGGTCGCTGCCGAAATCGCGCACGAACGTGATGCCGTACCGGAACACGACCCAGCCGAAAATGAAGATCAGCAGACTGAGGAAGATGCCGAGTGCGCGGCGCGCGCCTTTCGGCAGCGCATTGAACAGCACATCGAAACCGACATGCTCGCGCCGCAGGACGCATGACGCCGCTGCGAGGAACGATATCCAGATAAGCATGTAGCGCGGGACCTCTTCGGTCCACGACACCGCCTGACCGAAGCCATAGCGAAAGATGATTGCCACGACGACGACGAGAAACAGCGCCGTTGCAACGACGATGCAGAACAGGCGTACGGCCGCCGCAAGAAACGCCACGAATTGATCGAATAGTTTGAGCCAGACCACGGCATCCCCCCAGATATGAATTGGGGCGGCGGTACAACCGCCGCCCCAATGGCATTTATTTTTTTTGTCGATCGATCGTCAGATCAGAACTTCTTCTGCGAGTCGAGAATGAACGCGATGGTCTTCTCGACGCCCAGGCGTTTGCCCTCATCCTGAACGAGGCCCGACACGGCCTTCACGAAGGGGGCCTTGTCCGGGGTGATGATCTCGGTGAACTTCGCCTTGAGGGCTTCGAGATCCTTCACTTCCGACACGTGCCACGCGCCGCGCATATAGGCTTGCGCACGCGCACCAGCTTCTTCAACGGCCTTCTTCTGGTCCGCGTTGAGCGAGTCCCAGAGTTTCATGGACACCGCCAGAACGTCCGGGATGCGCATGTGCTCGTCGAGGCTGTAATATTTCGACACCTCGTAGAACTTCTTGGCGACGACGGACGGATGGTTGTTTTCCGCGCCGTCGACCACGCCGGTCTGCAGCGCGGTGTAGAGTTCCGCCCACGCCACCGGCACGCCGGTCGCGCCGAGTGCCTTCATGGTGTTGACCATGACAGGGGACGCCATCACGCGGATCTTCTGGCCCTTCATGTCATCCGGGCTGCGAATCGCCTTCTGCGCGAAGAAGTTGCGAGCGCCGGAGTCGATGTAGCCGATGATCTTGATGCCCTTTTCCTCCAGCGGCTTCGCCAGCGCGGCCGCTTCCGGCTGCGCCAGGAACCACCAGAAGTGCTCGGCATTCTTGAACAGGAACGGCAGCGAGTACATGTCCATCGCCGGCAGGACCTGGTTCAGGTTCGACGCCGAGACGGTGGTGAAGCCGATGGTGCCGTTGCGCAGGCTCTGCACGTTGGCGACGGCGTCACCCAGCTGCGTGTTATGATAAACCTCGACCTTGATCGTGCCCTTGCTGAGCACGCTCAGTTCCTCGGCGAAATAATCTTCGGTGTAGCTCGCCGGATGGTCGTTTGGTTGAATGCCGGAATATTTTGTGACGATCTGCTGCGCGTTCGCCGATCCGGCGAAAGCGATGAAAGCAGCCGCCAATGCGATCTTTTTCATGCGTTTCTCCCTGGTGTTGGATTATTTTTATCGGCGCAACCTAGTGGCGGGCTGAAAGCCTGTCAAACATGTTAGCGCGCCATCTGAACCCCAAAAGCCTGCGTCTGTGAGGCGATGGGTCCCGATCGGACAATAAATAGGCAGGTGCGAAGCCCGGCCAGCCTTCTGCGGCGCAGAACGAGACTTTAGGATGAAAAACCTGCGACTGCTCGCAACCGCGAAGGATCAGCGCTTCTCGGCGCAGGCGTCGCGCAGCGGCTTGGTTTCAGTCAGCACGCGGGATACTTCAGCCGGCGGGAAATATCCGAAGTCGCTCGCGACGAAGCGGCCCTCCTGCACACGGCGTCGCAGGTTGTCGAGCACACGATCGCGCGTGGCGCGGGCCGCATACAGTTCATAATCTTTGGAGCGCTTGTTCTTGCCTTCGACCTTCGACCAAACGCGGTCGAAATCGGTCTCGCGCCGGGGCTTTGCCGCAGACTCGACCTGTCGAACGACCGTCAGAACCGCTTCGACCGCAAGCGCGCGGTTGTCCGGATCGCACAGGGTCCAGCCATTCTGGCTCATCGCGCAGTCGGCGACGTCGGCCCAGAGACTTGCAAATGCAGTTTCACTGACGACGGTCTGCTGTACGCCGATGATCGAAGCCGCGCGCGAGATGTGACTGCCGACCTGCAATATGCGGTAAAGGTCGGCGGAATCAATCTTGCGGCCGGGCTCCCACGGACCGCCGCCGAGCAGCTTGTGGCGCGGTACGCAGGACAGAAGGATGTTCGCTTTTTCCGCTTTGCCGAGGCGCCCCCACCCTGCCGCGACCGCGACAGGTTCGGGTTTGTGCGCAGCGGACGCCACCGCCGTTGTTTCCTTCGGTGCGCTTTTTCCCATCATCGCCGGGAGCCTGATGAATCCCATCGCTCCCATCGCGCCAATTGCGAACGCAGCGATCGCGGCGACGACAATCGGCACCGGGCTCGATTGCTTGCTCGCTTCGAGCGCCTGGCGCTCGCGAATTTCACTAATATAGCTGGGCACCTTACGGAATCCGGCGACACTGCGTTCGCTCTTCCTAACCTAACGCGGTTAAGCGTGCGTGCGGTCAGGAGGACGCCTCGAGCGTCTGGTCAATGCCCGGTTAATGGATCCTCTCAAATACCCTGCACTTGCGCGGCCCGGCGCAGGCAACCTGGGCACATGCAGTCCTCTGAGTCGGACGGGAGTGGCAGCCGGAAAGGCTCGGCCGCGCACCAGCACTTTCCACCGGGAGAGCAATCGAATGCCGCTCCGCATCGGCCGCAGAACACGCGGCGCAGCGGGGCGGTGCTCCGCAGTCCGGACGCAGAGCGATCGGCCGGTCCGTGGCCGTTCATGGCGGCGAGTTCGCGCCGCTATTGCTCCGCGCCGATGATGCCGCCGATTTTCCAGCCGCTCCCCTCCTTGAGGTAGCAGATCTGGTCGTTGCCGAGCGGTGCGACGGATTCGGCCGTGACGAAGCCAACCTTGCCCGAGGGAGCGACGATGCGAAGCATCGGAGCCGCGTCAGGCGACGAGGCCGCGCTGTCATCCGGCATGACACGGACAAAGTGCATTCCGAGCTTTTCGATCACCGGCGAGTTGGCCTGAGCGGTGCCATGCACCTCGACGCCGTTCGAAAGCGGATAGCCCCATTCACTGGGATCGGTTTGCGTCGCCTTGGCCAGATCCTCGAGCGCCTTGTCATCGAACGTTGGATCGGCCGGAGCGCAGAACATGTTGGGCTGGTCCGAACTCGCTGAGGCGGTCTGCTCGGCGGCGTAATTGGCGAGCACATCCCAGCCCTCGGCATCCTTACCGGCGAGGCCGATGGCCTCGCTCAGATTGTCGATGCCCGACTTCTTCTTGTCCGCCTTGTCCTCGTCGTCGCTCTGCCAGAAGAAATTCGGTGCGACGAGCTTGGCGAGCGCGGCCCGATCTTTTTTCTGCGCGATTTCGCCGATCTGCTTGCGGAAGGCTTCGAAGGAAGGATCCTTCATCGGTTCAGCGGGCGCGACCGCGACGGGCTTGTAGGCCTTGGGAGGCGCCGGCGGGGGTGCCGGGGTCTGGGCGCCCGCGGGCGGCATGGCGCAAACCAATCCGCCCATGAAAACGGCAAATCCGAATGTCAGCGGGATCGAGAGGGTGCGCATCCAATTGATCTCCTGGTTGGAACCATCATCATTGTCGCGCAATTGCGACCGCGATTGGGCTTGGTTTAGTTTTCACAGGCCCTTGAAAGGTTCAACTGGCTTCGGCCCTCCGTCCCCCGCGAATACCGGATTCTCTCACTTAGGAAGTCACGATGACGTCATTTATTCCCCCCGCGATCCTGCCGATCCTGCTGCTGATTGGGTCGAACGTTTTCATGACGCTCGCCTGGTACGGCCATCTTCGGTTCAAGGAGGTGCCGCTCGCCGGTGTGATCGTTGTGAGCTGGCTGATCGCATTCGTTGAATATTGCTTGGCGGTGCCTGCCAACCGCTATGGAAGTGCCGTCTATACTACGGCCCAGCTCAAGACGATCCAGGAAGTCATCACGCTCATCGTATTCGCCGTCTTTTCGATCCTCTATCTGAAAGACACGTTCACCTGGAATTACGCCGTTGGTTTTGCATTTATTGCGGTCGGCGCGTTCTTCGTATTCCGCGGCCCGCTTTGATTGCTTGCGCTCCAGTTGAATCGGATTTGCATGTGGTGGACCGATCAGCACGCCCTGGCGTGTCCAGCCTGAAAATTATTTCGCGGGCGTGACGCGCAGGATTCGACCGGCTGAATTATCGGTGACGAGCCAGAGCGCGCCATCGGGGCCGTTGCGAACGTCACGGATGCGTTCGCCCAGGCCCTGCAGCAGCCGCTCCTCCTTGACCACCTTGTCGCCGTCGAGTTCGAGCCGCACCAGCATCTGGCCGGCGAGCGCGCCGTTGAACAAACTGCCCTTCCATGACGGAAAGAGACTGCCGGTATAGAACGCCATGCCTGACGGCGCGATCGAGGGCGTCCAGTGCCAGATCGGCTGTTCGAGCCCCGGTCCTTCTGACTTGCCGGTGCCGACCGGCGTGCCGTCGTAATTGATGCCATAGCTGATCAGCGGCCAGCCGTAGTTCTTGCCCGCCTGCGGAATGTTGATCTCGTCGCCACCGCGCGGACCATGTTCCTGCTCCCAGATCTTTCCGCTGGCAGGATTGAGGGCGAGCCCTTGCATGTTGCGATGGCCGTAGGACCAGATTTCCGGTTTCGCATCCGTGCGTCCGACAAAGGGATTGTCGGATGGGGCGGAGCCGTCAGGCTTGATGCGGATCAGCTTGCCAAGATGGTTGTCGAGGGTCTGCGCGAAATCACGTTGGATGAAATGCTCGCCGGTCGTGAGAAACAGCGTGCCGTTAGGCATCTGCACGATGCGGCAGCCAAAATGATTACCGCGCGACAACGGGCCTTCCTGATGAAAGATCGTGTCAACTTGCTCGAGCGTCGGCGGTTCGTCTGCGACAAGTGACGCGCGCGCCATCGCGGTGCGTGCTCCGCCCCCGACCGGCTCGGCGTAGCAGAAGTAAATGATGCGATTGCGGGCGTAGTCCTTGTCGAGGATCACGTCGAGCAGGCCGCCCTGACCCGAGGCAAAAACTTTCGGCACATTCGCGACCGGTGGCGACAGTTTGCCGTCGCGGGTGACGAGGCGCAGGCGGCCGGGACGTTCGGTCACGAGCATGCGGCCGTCCGGCAGGAAGGCGAGCGACCAGGGGTGCGACAGGCCGCTTGCGATCGTCTCGACCTTCAGGTCGCCGGCGGAGCTTGGAAATGGCTGTGCCGACGCCGGGACTGCGGCGATCAGGCCTGCTGCAACGAGGATGCCGCGCTTCACGATCCGTCTCCGTGCCTGACTGCGCCGGCCCAACGGAGGGGCGGCGCCACAGGTTCCACCGGAAGGAAACGGAAATTTCCAGCCGAAATCAATCGCGCGGGGCGCGCCGCACTCCACCCGCCATCATCGCTGCGGCGACGACGCCCGTGATCGCAAGCGCTCCGCCGATCAGGACAGCTTCTGCGATCGGCGGATCTTGCGGCGCGGCGCTGGTCAAATCGTCGGCGCGCGCGATCCCGAACGATACGGCGGTCGCCGCGACCGCGATCGACATGACGAGGGCGACGGTCATGATGAGGTTTGCGAAGGCGACCTTGCGCGGCGTCAGCGGACGCGCGTGCCGGACCGGCCGCCGGAATCCGACATTCTCGAACTGCACCTTGTTCATTGCGAACTCCCGCGAATCAACTTGGGTAGGATCATGCCGCGCGATGCGGGCCGCGTTTCGACCGGAAAACGGCGAAGCGGTGACGAATGGTTAATGCTTGGTTAACGCCGCGCGCGGGCTTCGCATTTTGCGCTGCATTGATGCGCGCGCGACACACCGCTTAAGCGCGATCCGTGCGAGAAATCCACCCAGCTGCAATGCCCGCGCGTAGTAGTGTTTCAACGGCGTGCTTTGCAATAGGGCTGACCGCGCCTTGAACTTGGACAAGAGCCGAAACGCTTTCGAGCACAAGCCTGAAATATTCGCGATTTTTTGCCACGGCATTGACCGCTATCGTGAAACTGCGCGGAGGAACGGTAAGTGCTGCAGCCGTATCGAGAAGCCAATCAGTGATCTTGGCATCATGCTCGAATCCGCATTGGATCAAACGGGATTCGAGATAGGATGTCTCAACATTTATCTCTTCAGCGGTGACGATATTGTCCGCCATAGCAAGGTGAACAAGAATGCGGAGGCCCGCGATGCAATCACGCCGCGCGCGTTGGGCCCGATCCCGGCGGAGGGCGTCGTCCTGCATCTCCTGCCTGGTTGGAGTTTTCCACGCGATTGTGACAGACGGCGCATTTGCGTTTGCAAGCACATGCGATTTGGGAGCGTCGTCGATTGGACGCGCGTAGTGCCCGAAATAGTTCTGCAGGTTCTCGTTGAGGATTTTCCGACCCGAGCGCGTTTCGACTAGATCTCTCATTCGATCGACGCGGAATGTTCGATAATCTTCACGGAACGGACAAAATCCAGTTACATAAATTATTTCGCCGTCAGTCCGGCATTCGACGCAAAGTATCGAGCGCCGAGAGTTTTTGCCTTTTGCATCGGTGTAGCGAAAATCAACTAGAAGGCCTTCAATGTCGCTGGCCTCATGGATGCTTGGTTTAAGTTCGTAAACCTCGCCCGTTTCTGCATCGAATAATTCGAGAGGTTCGCGTCTGGCGAGCTGCCACCACGGCTGCTCTTTGCCGCCGAACCAGTCGCGGATTGACACGACGATATCTCCGTGTCCGAACCTTTCCAGAGATAGCCTATCTTTTTCACGACAACTTGTGAATCGGGTCTTGGCGGTACTTTGGCCTTAGAGGGTTTTCTCAAACTATTCCGCTGCGGCGGCCGCGAACGGAAGCCAGTCCATGCGCACATGGCCCGGTGTCGCGGCGACACGATCGAGCCAGGCACGGATCGCGCCGAAGCGCGTCAGATCGAAGTCGCATTCGTGTGCGGCATGCGTATAGGCGTAGAGCGCGATGTCGGCGATGGAATAGGTGGGACCGGCAAAGAAGCGACGGGCCGCAAGGTGTTTCTCCATCACGCCGAAGGCGCGGTTGCCTTCCTCCATCCAGTCGTCGATGGCATGCTGCTGCAGGTCGCGGCCGCCCTTGACCAGAGCGAGCCAGAAATAGGCCGCGCCGACATTGGGCACGATTGCGTGCTGCTCGAAGAACATCCACTGCAGCGTCGCCGCGCGCGCGGCCGGATCGGCGGGAAGGAGAGACGTGTTTTCTCCGAGGAACCAGAGGATCGCGTTCGATTCCGCGAGATACTCGCCGGGCGCGATCTCAAGGAGCGGAATCTGCCCGCTCGGATTCTTCGCAAGGAATTCGGGCGTGTGCGACTCGCCCTTCAGGATGTCGATCTCGACGAGATGATGCGGCACGCCAAGTTGCGCCAGCGCAAGTCTGACCTTGTAGCAATTGCCGGAGCGCTGCATGGAGTAAAGCGTATACATGCACGTTCCTTTCCTTGATGGCGCTGGCGACCCCTGTGCCGGTTCATCGCGACCAAAGGAGAAAAGCGCGGCCAATGCAAGGCTGACGCAAGGCGAAATCGGAAGAAAAGATGATTCTTTGCGTGCCCCTGCCGCACCGCGGAAAGAACTTTCCGTGCGATTGGAATCGACGCGATGCCGTTACGCCGTCCTGCCTGTCACCGATCCGACATGCAGACCGAGCGCTGCGCCGGTGCGGCGTAAAATCAAAATAAATATGAGCAGCATTGCGACGACACCGAGCGGAATAAGGGCCTGCTGGGCGACGCTTCGCGCGACGAGCGGCATCAGCCAGAGCACCGCCAGCGCGCTCTTCTCCCACGGCATGAAGCCTCGTTCGAATCCATCGCGTGCGACGAAAGCGATGGCCGGAGCAAGAATGACGAAATCGTAATCCAGGCTATACGGTGTCGCGAGCAACACGCCGATGACAAGTGCGGCGGATTTCAGCGCATAGCTTGCGCCGCTGCGCCACAGCCACGTCAGGCTCGCGGCTACGAATAATGTTGCGGCGCCCTGGATCGCGTAGGCGAGCGGGATCGACCCGCCCCACATCCGCACCCAGGAGAACACGCTCTGGATCTTGTGCCAGCCGGTATCGCCCTGTTCCAGCACGACGACGCGGGTGAAATGGGTGGACGCAAGGAACGCGCTCCAGATGTCCGTGCCGAAGGCGATAGTCGTGACCAGCGCGAGCGCTGCTAACGTCCCGGCCGCGGCGGCGAATGCGCGCCAATGGCCGCCGGCGACTAGCACCAGCGGGATCAGCAATCCGAATTGCGGCTTGTAGGCGAGGAGACCGAACAGCAATCCGGCGAGTAGCGGTCGCGCATTCAGATTGGCCAGCGCAAGTGCGATCAGAGCTGCGGTCAGGAATCCGTTGTGTCCGTGTCCGATATTGACGAAGACGGCGGGAAACGCGACGGCGAAAATCAGCCAAAGCCTGTCGTTTCTTTCTCCGTGAATGACTTCGGTCGATTGGGAAGGGAAGTCGACGATGCGACGGATCGCAAACAGATAGATGGCAAATGTCGCAGCCTGCCAGACCGCGAGCGCGAGGGCGTAAGGCATCAGCGCAAGCGCCGCGGCGACGAAGAGGAAGAACGGTGGATAGTGCCAGCCATAGAATTGTGTGGCGGAGCCGAAAATCTGCTTCTCGCGTTCGAACTGACGCGGCGGATCGAATGGTGCGGTCGGCTGTCCGTCGAGAACATACGTTCCGGCGGCATAGACATTCGAGAAATCCGTGCCGATCGGACGGCCCTGGTAGTCGTTCAGTCCATCCGAAGTCACGAGCACGAAGGCAAGCCCAACCGCTGAAGCGAACAGCACCGCGAATGCGATCAGCCGGGTCCGCTCGCGCGTGAGCCAGGCACCGCTGCGCAGGATGGAGATAAAAGCCGCCATCCGGGTCTTCTAGACGATCCCGATTAAGGGAGGTTAAAGAGGCTTCCGCGCCACGATCCGGTGGATCACCTTGCCGGAGGAAGCACTGACGACCTCTTCATCAAGCAGAATTGCGGCGCCGGACAATTCCGCCAGCACCACCCGCTTGTCGAAGGCCGCATAAAGACGGCCGTGTTTGTCGCGCTGGTCCTCGCCCGCGGTCACGCGCCAGCTCAGATAAAGAGTGCCTGCGGGCCTGAGGATCTGCCACATGCGTCTGACCGAAGGGCCGATGGCGGCCTGCGGCAAATGCATGATGACGGTCTCGCACATCACATTATCGAAGGACGCATCGGCGATGCCTTCGAGCCCGGGCAGCGCGGCGATGTGGAACTGAAGCGCGGGGTACAGGGTTCGCGCCTGCGCAAGAAGACCCGGAGAGGCGTCGTACCCGACCGGCGAAAATCCGTTTGCGAACAGCCAGGCGACCTCGCGACCGCTGCCGCAGCCGATATCGGCGGTGATTCCCGGACGGAAGAAGCGCCGGACCAGCGCGTGCAGATCCGACGGGGGCGGCTGATCGTGCCAGTCCCTGGCGAAAGCGGCGGCGTCCCGGTTGTAGGCGGCGAGCGTGTCCTGATCCGTTTCGTCCATCGTTTCCAACGCTTCTGCCAGCATCAATCCCGGTGATGGATGCCATGAGGCTTTCACGCTTGCGGTGGCATCGCCCCCGTTTTAGGACATCGCGGCATCATTGGGGAGATTTCAATGGCTTTCCTCGCCGACTCGCTGAAGCGCATCAAGCCGTCCGCCACCATCGCGGTCACGGACAAGGCGCGCGCGCTGAAAGCCGCGGGGCGCGACGTGATCGGGCTCGGCGCCGGCGAGCCTGACTTCGATACGCCGGAGAACATCAAGGAGGCCGCGATCAAGGCGATCCGCGACGGCAAGACGAAATACACCGCGGTCGACGGCATTCCGGAGTTGAAGGCCGCGATCGGGCGCAAGTTCAAGCGCGAGAACGGCCTCGACTACAAGCCTTCGCAGATTTCTGTCGGCACCGGCGGCAAGCAGGTGCTCTACAACGCGCTAATGGCGACCATCAATCCGGGCGACGAGGTGATCTGTGTCGCGCCGTATTGGGTGAGCTATCCGGAAATGGTGGCCCTCGCGGGCGGCGAGCCGGTCACGGCGATGACGAGCATGGCCGATGGCTTCAAGCTGAAGCCGGATGTGCTGGAAAAGGCAATCACGCCGAAGACCAAGTGGCTCATCTTCAACTCGCCGTCGAACCCGACCGGCGGCGCCTACACACGCGCCGAGCTGAAGGCCCTGACCGACGTGCTGATGCGTCATCCGCAAGTATGGGTGATGACCGACGACATGTACGAACATCTCGTCTACGACGAGTTCGAATTCACAACGCCCGCGCAGGTCGAGCCGAGGCTCTACGATCGCACGCTGACCGTGAACGGCGTGTCCAAGGCTTATTGCATGACCGGCTGGCGGATCGGTTATGCCGGCGGGCCGGAACAGCTCATCAAGGCGATGGCGACGATTCAGTCGCAATCGACGTCGAACCCGTCATCGGTGTCGCAATGGGCCGCGGTCGAGGCGCTCGACGGACCGCAGGACTTCATTGCGAAGAACAACAAGCATTTCAAGGAACGGCGCGACCTCGTCGTCTCGATGCTCAATCAGGCCAAGGGTCTGCATTGCCCGAAGCCGGAAGGCGCGTTCTATGTCTATCCGTCCTGCGAGGGCGCGATCGGCAAGGTTGCCTCGACCGGCAAGAAACTCGACACGGACGCCGATTTCGTCACCGAGCTTCTGGATGCAGAAGGGGTGGCGGTGGTGCAGGGTTCAGCTTTCGGTCTCGGACCAGCCTTCCGAATCTCATATGCGACCAAGACGTCCGATCTCGAGGAAGCGTGCCGCCGCATCCAGCGCTTCTGCGGTAATCTCAAATAGGATCGCTTCGGAGCGATCGTGCTAGACTGCCGCTGCCCGTGCCGGGCCGGCGCTGACCGGGGGGACAACATGAATCGTACATTGGCACTCGTTGCCGCGGCTTTCGTTGCGCTCTCCGCAGCGCCCGCTGCCGCACAAAGCCGCGTCGAGGCCGGATTGCTGGAATGCCTCGGGAGCGAGACCGTCGGGCTCGTGGTCGGCTCGATCACCGAGTTCAACTGCATCTACCGCCCGAAAACCGCGCCGCAGCAGCTCTACAAAGGGGTCGTGCGGCGCATCGGAATCGATATCGGGTTTACCCGGCACACGGTGCTGAACTGGGCTGTGCTCGCGCCGACCGATCAGATCGGACTTGGCGATCTGTCGGGCAATTACGCCGGGATTTCGGCGGGCGGGTCGGCCGGTGTCGGCGTCGGTGCCAACGCACTGATCGGCGGCTCCAGCAATTCAATCGCGCTGCAGCCCCTGAGCGTGCAGGGCCAGTCCGGCATTAATCTCGCGGCGGGCGTCGCGAGCCTCGAATTGAGTCCGAGATAGCGGCTAGCGGAGCACGATCCGCCGCTCGATTGCGCTGCGCACGGTGCCGAGCCGGCGCAGATACACCATGACTTCGTTCGCCATCAGTGGACCGTCGGCGTCGGGTATGAGGCGCTCCGCGTCGCGCAGCATGCGATAATCGTCGCCGCCGCGCGCCATGAAATCGTTGGTCGCAACGCGATAGGTCTTCGCATCGTCGAGCGGTGTGCCCCCGACCTTTGCCGAAACCACGCGGTGGCCCGGCGCCCGCGAGGGATCGGCTTCAATCGTCAGCCCAGAGATTTGGGGGAACCGGCCGTTGGCCTGCGGCAACAGGCTGAGTCCATTCTCGATCGCGGCGCGCACATCGCGGCCCTTGAGCAACAACACCGAAATGCGGTTGCCGAAGGGCAATTCGGCGAGCACGTCGCGGCGTGTAATCGCCGATCCGGCCGGATAGATCTTGCCGCCGCGCAATCCGCCGCCATTCATCAGCGCGATGTCGGATTGCGTGGTCTCGCGCAGCGCGTCGGCATAGAGGTTACCGATCGCAGCTTCGCCGAGGCGCACGGTGGCATTGCGGCTGTCGAGTTCCACGGCGGTCGTCGCGACGGGAACGTCGAACTCGCGGGACAATTCGCTTTCGAAACCGCGAACGGCGGCGAACACCTCCGGATCGGGCTCGACGTCGGCGGTATCGACGACGCGGAAATTCGGCTTCCAGGCTGCGGGCTTGCCACGTTGTGAAGATGGCACGATCGAGACGTCGATCATTGTGACGCTGTGAGCGTCGTGGCTCGATTCCACCACCGCGCAGCGGCCATCATAGTCGATGAACAGGTCGTGGTCATGCCCGCTCAGGATCAGGTCGGCCGACTGATTCATCAGCATCAGGAGATCGTCGCCGCGTCCCGCATGCGCGACAGCGACGACGAAATCCGCGCCTTCCTCGCGCAATGCCTTGGATTGACGCTCGACCGTCTCAACCAGCGGATTGAAACGGAAATCGCCCGGATTGGAGAGGCGAGGGGATTCGGTCAGCACGACGCCGGTCAGACCGAGCCGCACGCCGTCCACCTCCACGATCGTGCGGTCCTTGAAGTTCGCGATAGGCGCGCCGTCGGCCTTGCGCATATTCGCCGCGAAGACCGGAAACTTGGCCTCGCGCATCCGCTGCAGGAACGTCTCCTGCCCGAAATCGAATTCATGGTTGCCGGGGACGAAAATGTCCGGCGCGATCATGTTGGTCAGCGCGACGATATGGAATCCCTGGTCGACACCCGACATCAGCGATGGTGAAAGCGTATCGCCGGCATGCGCGAAGATCACGTGACGTCCGGCTTGCGCCGCGCGCTGGCGCTCGGCCTTCACCACGGCGGCAAGGCGGGGAAACCCGCCGCGCTTGCGCCCGTCCGGGCCTGTTTCCTCGTTCATCAGATAGATGTCGTTGACGAGGATGAAGGTCACGGTAGTGCCAGCGGCATTGGCGAGCCGCGGCAGCCCCGCCAGCATTGCCATACAGGAGGAGCCGAGCAGCAGGATGCGCCGGGTGATGGTCATATTGCCGATTGATTTTCAGTTCGTTTCGTGTGGCTTAGCATAGCGCGCGCGGAGAACGCGACCTTTTGCGGAGAGTGACGAGGCATGACCGATACAGCAATCGCGGCACAGCCGCTGCATGCGCCGGACGATCATCCCGCGGTCGCGGACGGACGCATCGGCGTGCTTCTGGTCAATCTCGGAACGCCGGACGCGACCGACTTCAAGTCGATGCGCCGCTATCTGAAGGAATTCCTCTCCGATTCACGCGTGATCGAGGACAATTCGCTGACCTGGAAACTGGTCTTCAACGGCATCATCCTGACTCTCCGGCCGCGCCGGAAGGGACGCGACTACGACACGATCTGGAATCGCGAACTGGACGAGTCGCCGCTGAAGACGGTGACGCGCTCGCAGTCCGGCAAGCTTGCGGCGGCGCTCGCGGGTGTCGACTCGCGGATCGTCGTGGATTGGGCGATGCGCTACGGCAATCCTTCGATCAAATCTCGGCTCGAGGCGCTGGCGGCCGGGGGGTGCCACCGCATCCTGCTGGTGCCGCTCTACCCGCAATATGCCGCTGCCACGACGGCGACGGTCTGCGACGAGGCATTCCGGGCGCTGACGGCGATGCGCTGGCAGCCGACGCTGCGGGTCACGCCGCCGTATTACGATGAACCCTTCTATATCGAGGCCGTGGCATCTTCCGTGCGCCAGGCACTGGGCCGGCTGTCCTTCCAGCCGCAGGTGATCGTCGCGTCGTTCCACGGCATTCCGAAAAGCTATTTTCTGAAAGGCGATCCCTACCATTGCCATTGCGTCAAGACCGCGCGGCTGCTGCGCGAGGCGCTCGGCATGGACGAGAAGAGGCTGATCCTGACATTCCAGTCGCGGTTCGGCCGCGAAGAATGGCTGCAGCCCTATACCGACGAGACGATGAAACGGCTCGCGCAGGAGGGTGTGAAAAGCGTCGCGGTGGTGACACCGGGATTCGCGACCGATTGTCTCGAAACGCTCGAGGAGATCGCGGTCGAGAACGCGCACATATTCAAGAGTGGCGGCGGGATCAATTTCGCAGCGATCCCCTGCCTCAACGACAGCGAGCAGGGGATGAACGTCATCCGCGAACTGGTGACGCGCGAACTGAAGGGTTGGGTCTAGCTTATGCGACGCCCGCGCGCAGGATGTCGTGCACGCGGAGGATGCCGATCGGCTTTCGTTCGGCGTCGACGACGATCAGTGCCGTGACCTTCGATGAATTGAGGAATTCCAGCGCCTCGCTGGCAAGCTGGCCGGCGCGCGCGGTCTTCGGATTTTTCGTCATCACCTGATCGACGCTCAACTCGAGCAGGTCGGGGCGCATGTGGCGGCGCAGGTCGCCGTCGGTGATGATCCCTGCAAGCCGTCCGGACGCGTCGACGATGCCCACGCAGCCGAAGCCCTTCGCCGACATCTCGACGATGGCTTCCGACATGCGGGTGCCGAGCGGCGTGAGCGGGGTCTCGGCAGGGCTGCGCATGACGTCGCGCACGTATTTCAGAAGGGCGCCGAGCTGTCCCGCCGGATGCAGTGCGCGGAAATCGAGCGCCGTGAAGGCGCGGCTCTCCAGCAGCGCAACCGCGAGCGCGTCGCCGAGCGCGAGCTGCATCAGCGAGGAAGTCGTGGGCGCAAGATTGTGCGGGCAGGCTTCGCGCGCCTGCGGGAGCACAAGCGCGACATCGGACGCGCGCGCGAGCGCGCTGTTCGGGTCGGCCGTCACGGCGATAAGCGCAATGCGGAAGCGGCGCGAGTAATCGATCAGGTTTCTGAGTTCGGCGGTCTCACCCGACCAGGACAGCGCGATAATGATGTCGTCGGGGGTAATCATGCCGAGGTCGCCGTGGCTTGCTTCCCCCGGATGGACGAAGAAGGCCGGCGTGCCGGTCGAGGCGAGTGTCGCGGCGATCTTGCGTCCGACGTGACCGGACTTCCCCATGCCGCTCACGATCACGCGGCCCGCCGCGGCGCGAATGCGCTCGACGGCCGCGGTGAAGGGTTCCCCGAGCGGACCCTTGAGCTCCGTCATCAGTGCGGCGATGCCGCCTGCTTCGCTGTCGAAGGTGCGCAGCGCCGAATCGATCAACGCCCGGCTCCGGGCGTCCGATTCGCCGCTGTTACTCGATACCTTCAGTTTAGCCATTCGCTCTTCTGTCCGCCTGTCTTTCGGCCTTCCGCCTAGCATGCGGGGCGCTCGGAAGCGACGATCAACGTCTCGTTAACCATATCCGTTCTAACTCCGTTAACCAAACCCGCCGGCCGCAAGGCCGGCTACCGGCGTTCGTGCGCCATCGGGAGGTCGCAGGTTGCGCCTTCGCCAATCCATTCTGTCCGTGATCGGGCTTGGCATTCTGATGTCGGCGTTCGGCGCGGCCTGCGCGATGGCGCAGGACGCCTCCGACGATTCTTATCTACTTAATCCGCGGCCGACCGGCGATCCGCGTTCCACGCCGCGCTTCGACAACCTGATGAAAGGCGACGCGCCGGTCTTTCGCCGGCGGACCTTTGGCGTTCCTTCAGGGTCCGGGGCAGGCACAACCGGATTTGTGTCGATGGGGTCCGGAAAGAAGAAGAAAAAGACGCCAGCGCCCGAGACACGGCCCGCACCGGCTGTGATCGCTCCGCTCGACGCGACGCTCGCGCCGATCTACCGCGTGCCGCCCGCGCCCGCGAGTCCGTCGCGTCCGCAAACCGGGCGGCCGGGCGACCCGACATTGCCGGCGCGTCCGGTCCGGCGGTTCGGCGAAGAGGATGCGTTCGCGCCGGTTGGCATCCGCGCGGGCACGTTCATTCTCAAGCCGGCGGTGGAAATAACCGGCGGATTCGACAGCAATCCGGGACGGATCACCGGCGGCGGCGGTTCGACCTTCACGCAGGTCTCGCCGGAACTGCTGATCGCCTCGAACTGGTCGCGGCACGAATTCAACGCGACGTTGAAGGGCAATTACATCTGGTATCAGGACCTGCCCGCGTATAACCGGCCGACTATCGATCTCAAGGCGAACGGGCGCTTCGAAATCAATTCGCAGACGCATGCCGATTTCGAAGGCCGCTACCAGCACTCCACCGACACGCCGGGCAATCCGAACAACCCCACCGACATTGCCGCGCCGCCGGCGTTCGACAAATACGGCGGCACCGCAGGCCTGACTCATCGCTTCAATCGCCTCGAGATCACGGCGAAGGGCGATGTCGACCGTCAGGTCTATCAGGATGCAACCCTGAATGACGGCACGACGCTCAAGCTCGATGACCGCAATTACAATCAATACGGCGGCTCGCTGCGTGCAAGTTATGAATGGCTTCCCGGCGTGAAGCCGTTCGTGGAGATCGGCGCGGACCAGCGCGTTCACGATCTCACCACCGACTATACCGGAGTGCAGCGCGACTCCGACGGCCGCTCGATCAGGGCCGGCACAAGTTTCGAACTGACGCGCAAGCTGACCGGCGAAGCTTCGATCGGATACCTGACGCGCAGCTATCAGGATCCGACGCTCACCGATCTGCGCGGCACGACGTTCGATTCTTCGCTCATCTACACCGCGACCGCACTGACGACGGCGACGCTCACCGCCAAGTCCGTGGTGGACGAATCCACGATGACGGGCGTATCCGGCATCCTGCGGCGCGATGTCGGCCTGCAGATTGATCACAGCTTCCGACGCTGGCTCGTCGCAACGGCCAAGGTCGGCTACGGCCTCGACGAGTATCAAGGAATTGGACGCGAGGATCAGCGCTACGTCGCCGGCATCGCGCTGATTTACAAGATGTCGCGCGAGATGCAGCTCAAGGGCGAGTTCCGCCAGGAATGGCTGCACTCCAACCTGCCGGGGCAGGATTACACCGCAAGCATCGTGACGTTCGGGCTGCGCTTGCAGCGCTGACATTCAGCCGATGAGACTCTTCATCTCGGCGCGCAGCGCCTCGGCGAGATCCTTGCGCTTGAGCGCATAGGCGATATTGGCGGAGAGGAAGCCGATTTTCGATCCACAGTCGAAGCTGCGGCCTTCGAATTTCAGTCCATGGAAGGGTTGTTTTTTCGACAGCGTCACCATTGCGTCGGTGAGCTGGATCTCGCCTCCCGCGCCTTTCGGCTGGGTCTCGAGAATTTCAAAAATCTCTGGCTGCAGGATGTAGCGTCCGGTGATGGTGAGATTGGACGGGGCGGCCTCGCGCTTGGGTTTCTCAACCATCGAGGTGATGGCGAAAGTCCTGCCTTCTGACTTACCCACACCCACCACGCCGTAATTGTGCACGCGCTCGTACGGCACTTCCTCGACCGCGATGATGTTCGAGGCGGTACCAAGCGCATTGTAGGCGTCGATCATCTGGGCGAGGCAACCGCGGTCGTGTTGCACCAGCACGTCGGGAAGAAGGAGAGCGAACGGCTCGTTGCCGACAAGTTCGCGTGCACACCAGACCGCATGACCGAGCCCAAGTGGCGCCTGCTGGCGCGTGAAGCTCGTCGAGCCGGGCCCCGGCAGGTCGCGCGACAGCGAGGAGAGGTCATCCTGCTTGCCGCGCTCGTTCAGGGTCGCTTCAAGCTCGAATTGTTTGTCGAAATGGTCCTCGATCACCGCCTTGTTGCGGCCGGTGACAAAGATGAAATGCTCGATCCCGGCCTGGCGCGCCTCGTCGACCACGTGCTGGATCAGCGGCCGGTCCACGACCGGGAGCATTTCCTTCGGCATGGCCTTGGTCGCGGGAAGAAATCGCGTGCCGAGACCGGCAACGGGAAAGATGGCCTTGCGGATGCGTTTCATCAGGTTGTGCGGCTGCCGATTGAGGCTATATCTCACGAGATTTCACAGTAAAAACCACGCGCACGGTTGTCCGTCCATGGAAATCGGAGCGGCCATTAACAGACTTGCAACCATATCCGTTCCCCATACCGGAAGGGTGAACTTAAGTGGCGTGCAGGGGGTCATGATGTCCGGACCGGGATTGTGCAGACCTGTCGCGCTGGCCGTGGCAATTGCCTCGGCGCTGGCCGGATGCGGCCAGACTGGTGACGGTCCCATGCTCTCGACCCAGAGCATTGGCGGACGCTCCTACGCTCAGGGTGCAGTCGGCGCGACCGAGTGGAGCGGTCAATCCGGCGGATCGGGCCATCCGCAGATGAGCGCGGAGGCGATCCGCGCGGCCGCCGATAATTTTCCCACCTGCCTGCAGAGCCTATGGCCTGAAGCGTCGCGGCGTGGCGTCAGCCGTGCTGTGTTCGATGCGCAGACGCGCGACCTCACGCCCGACCTGAAGATCATGGATCTCGTCGATGCGCAGCCGGAATTCACCAAGACCTTCTGGGAGTATCTCGACCTTCTGGTCAGCGACGACCGGATCGCGCGCGGGCGCGAGCTGATCGCACAGCATCGCGCGATCTTTGACGCGGCCGAGAAGGCCTACGGCGTCGACCGCTATGTCATTGCTGCGATCTGGGGGATCGAGTCGAAATATTCCACGATGATCGGAGAGCGATCCGTTGTGCGCTCGACCGCGACGCTCGCCTGCGTCGGCCGCCGGCAGGATTATTTCCGTAACGAGTTCTTCGCGACGCTCGAACTCCTTCAGCGTGGCGACGTGACGCCTGACGAGTTGAAGGGGTCGTGGGCCGGCGCGTTCGGACCGACGCAATTCATGCCGACGGTCTATAAGTCCTACGCCGTCGACTTCGATCGCGACGGACGCCGCGATATCGTCGGCTCGATTCCCGACCTGATCGCATCGACCGCGAACTATTTCCACAAGCACGGCTGGGAGCCGGGCCAGACGTGGGGATACGAGGTCGAGGTACCGAAGAGCTTCAATTATTTGCTGGCCGACCGCTCGCGACAGATGACGGTGCATGAATGGGAGCGGCTCGGCATCCGCCGCGCCGGCGGCAAGCCGTTCCCGCATCCGCATCAGCGCGCCTATCTGATGGTTCCTGCGGGCTCGCAGGGGCCCGGATTCCTGATGCTGCAGAATTTCCGCGTCATCATGCGCTACAATCCCTCTGAGGCTTACGCGCTCGCGATCGGCCATCTCTCGGACCGGCTGCGCGGCGGAGACCCCTTTGTGCAGGCCTGGCCGCGCCATGAACGCGCGCTCAGCATCGCTGAACGCGCGGAAATGCAGCAGCTCCTGGCAAGCCGCGGCTTCGACGTCGGGGAAGCCGACGGCCGGTTCGGTGCCAAGACGCGTGCCGCGATCCGCGACTTTCAGGCCAAGGCCGGGCTCATTCCAGACGGGTTCCCGTCGACGACCGTACTCGCGCGCCTTCGCACCCCCTGATTTACCTCGTCTCGATGCCGCGGTGCCGCCTTGTTGTCCGGCTATTGACCCGGCCGGGGCGAGGGCGCATTTCTGCAAGCCAACGCCGGTCAACGGTTAACGAAATGGCCCAGAACACGTCATTCCGCCGACGGGTGATTGCCGCTTCCATGCTGGGCATGGTGGCGCTTGCCGGCGGCTTGGGACTTGCTGCGTTGCTTGCCCCGCCGGCCAACGCCCAGTTTTTCGACGACCGCTATCCTTTCTTCGACCCGCGCGGCCGCCAGCGTTTCTGGAACGACAGTCCGCCGGCGGTGGAAGAGCGACCGGTCGATTATTCCCGCGCGCCGGCGCCGGCCGCGCGTCCTGCCGATGCGCCGGCTCCGACCACGACCGTCATGGTGCTCGGCGATTCACTTGCCGACTGGTTGTCGCTCGGCCTCGAGGAGGCGTTGTCCGACACGCCGGAGATCGCGGTCGTCCGAAAGCACAAGGCGTATTCAGGTTTGATCCGGTACGAGACGCGCAGCGATCAGGAATGGCCGCAGGTCGCACGCGACCTGCTCGCGAGCGTGAAGCCCAATATCGTCGTGATGCTTGTCGGTCTGCAGGATCGGCAATCGATCCGCGACAAGTTCAAGCAGGCCGCAAAGCCCGGCACTCCCGAGGCCGAAAAGAAAGCCGATCCCGCGGCCGACGCCAAGAAGCCGGAACAGGATGCCGAGCAGCCTGTGATCGCGGCGCCCGAGCCATCGCCTCAGGTTGCGAAGTCGACCGGCCCGTTCGAATTCCGCAGCGAGAAATGGGAAGAGGTCTACGGGCGGCGGGTCGACGAGACGATCGCTGCGATGAAATCGTCGGGCGCGGCGGTGGTCTGGGTCGGACTTCCGGCGATCCGCGGCACCCGCTCGACCTCGGACGCCAGCTATCTGAACGAAATCTATCGGGCCCGCGCGGAAAAGGCCGGCATCTTCTATGTCGACGTCTGGGACGGGTTCGTCGACGAGCAGGGCCGCTTTGTGATGTACGGTCCGGACGTCGAGGGTCAGAACCGCCGCCTGCGGACCGCCGATGGCGTGCATTTCACAAAATTCGGCGCTCGCAAGCTTGCCCATTATGTCGAGCGTGAACTGCGTCGCGTCCTGATCAATCGCAATCAGGCTCCCGCGGTCGCAAGCTTGCCCGCGCCGGAAAAGGTCGAGCAGCAGGCGCCCGCCAAGCCCGGTGCGCCTGCGCCGCGTCCGCTGGCCGGCCCGGTTCTCTTTCTGAATACGCCGGCCCGCGACAGCGGGGATTTGCTCGGCGGTCCCTCGCGCTCGTCGGGCGACGACAACGCCGCGCGGCGGATTCTTGTAAAGGGAGAAGTCACTCCGGCAGCGATCGGCCGCGCGGATGATTTCGTCTGGCCGCTGCGGACCCCGAATACCAGAGTCGATCAGCCGCTGCCCCCCACCGGGACCCCGGTCGCGGTTGCTGCGCCCGATGCTCCGGCTCAACAAGAATCAGGGGCGCAACCCGCGACGCCTGGTTCTCGGGGTGCGCGTGTGGCCGGCCATCCTGTTTTGTCGGGACGCGTCCAGCCGCAACAGCCGCCGGCGCGCCAGCCTCAGCAGGGCTTCTGGCGCTCCGCGCCGCAATATTCGCGCCCGCCGAGCGACGGCTTCTTCGGATTGTTCCGGTAAGCGCCGGCTGTCAGCGCGGCAGCGTCGTCGATCCCATCAGGAACGTGTCGATCGCGTGCGCGCATTGGCGGCCTTCGCGGATCGCCCAAACAACGAGCGACTGACCGCGGCGCATGTCGCCTGCAGAAAAGATCTTATCGGCTGAGGTCTTATAATCGTCGGTCGTGGCCTTCGCATTGCCGCGCGGATCAAGGGCGACTCCGAGCTGCTTGAGCAAGCCTTCCTGCACCGGATGCACGAAGCCCATCGCGAGCAGCACGAGATCGGCCGGAATCGTAAATTCGGTGCCGGCAATCGGCTTGAACTGGCCGTCGACCTTCACGCATTGCAGCTTCGTGACGTGGCCGTTCTCGCCGACGAATTTCTGCGTCAGCACCGCGAATTGCCGCTCCGCGCCTTCCTCGTGGCTTGAGGAGACGCGCAGCTTGATCGGCCAGTTTGGCCAGGTCATTTCCTTGTTCTCGTGCTCGGGCGGCTCCGGCATGATCTCGAAATTCATCACGGACTTCGCGCCCTGGCGGATCGATGTGCCGATGCAGTCGGAGCCGGTATCGCCGCCGCCGATGACCACGACGTGCTTGTCCTTGGCGAGGATCGGCTTGCTGGCATCCGCGGGCTCGCCGCTGACGCGGCGGTTCTGCTGCGGCAGGAAATCCATCGCGAAATGGATGCCGTCGAGGTCGCGGCCTTCGATCGGAAGGTCGCGCGGCTTCTCGGCGCCGCCTGTGAGCGCGACTGCGTCATAGTCCTTCACGAGCTTGGCTGCGTCGACATTCACGCCGATGTGCTGGCCGTAGTGAAAGGTCACGCCTTCGCCTTCCATCTGCTTCACGCGGATGTCGATGATCGCTTTCTCCATCTTGAAGTCGGGAATGCCGTAGCGGAGAAGCCCCCCGGCCTTGGCGTATTTCTCGAACACGTGGACATCGTGGCCGGCGCGCGCGAGCTGCTGCGCGCAGGCAAGGCCCGCAGGCCCCGATCCGACGATGGCGACCTTCTTGCCGGTCTTGTGCGGCGCGGGCTCCGGCTTGATCCAGCCGCTGGAAATTGCGCGGTCGGCGATCGCGCATTCGATCGTTTTGATCGCCACCGGGTTGTTGTCGATATTGAGCGTGCAGGACGCCTCACATGGCGCGGGGCAGACGCGGCCGGTCACTTCGGGGAAATTGTTGGTCGAGTGCAGGTTGCGCGCGGCCTGCTCCCACTCGCCTTTGTAGATGAGGTCGTTCCAGTCTGGAATCTGGTTGTTGACCGGGCAACCCGGCGTACCGGGCGCGACCGATCCGGTGCCGTGGCAATAGGGAACGCCACAATCCATGCAGCGCGCCGCCTGCTTGCGCGTGTCGTCTTCGGAGAGCGGCAGCACAAATTCGCGCCACGTCTTCACCCGCTCTTCGACGGGGAGGTAGTCGCGATCCTCGCGCTCGATCTCCAGGAAACCCGTAATCTTGCCCATGACTGCCGACCGGAAAAACTTACTCTGCGGCCTGCAGACGGGATTTGTCCATCTCCGCGAGTGCGCGGCGGTATTCCACCGGCATCACCTTCAGGAAGCGGGAGCGATAGGCCGGCCAGTCCGCAAGGATCTCGCTGGCGCGGCGTGACCCGGTGAACCGGGCATGCTGACCAATGAGATAGCGCAGCCGTTCGGCATCGAAGCGGGTCATGTCGGTCAGGATCTCGACCCGGCCATGCGTCTCAAGATCGTTGTAATGACCATAGAAGCGCTCGTTGGCGTCTTCTTCTGCCGGGACGGGTTCGAGTTCCACCATCGCCATGTTGCAGCGGGACTGGAACGTGCCGTCGCCGTCGAGCACATACGCGATGCCGCCGGACATGCCGGCCGCGAAGTTGCGGCCGGTCGGGCCGAGGACCACGACGATGCCGCCGGTCATGTATTCGCAGCAATGATCGCCCGCGCCTTCCACTACGGCAGTTGCGCCGGAGTTGCGCACCGCGAAACGCTCTCCCGCGACGCCGCGGAAATAGCATTCGCCGGTGATCGCGCCATACATCACCGTGTTGCCGACGATGATCGACTCTTCCGGCACAATTCCGGAATCGGCGCTCGGCTTCACGATCAGGCGGCCGCCGGAGAGCCCCTTGCCGACATAGTCGTTCGCTTCGCCTTCCAGCGAGAAGGTGATGCCGCGCGCGAGGAACGCACCGAAGCTCTGGCCCGACGTGCCCTTCAAGGAAACCTCGATCGTGCCGTCCGGCAATCCTGTATGGCCGTAGCGCTTGGCGACCTCGCCCGACAGCATCGCGCCCGCCGAGCGGTCGATGTTGCGGATTTCGGCCGCGATTTTCACCGGCTTTCCGCTTTCGAGCGCGGGCATCGCCTGGGCGATCAGCTTGCGGTCGAGAATGTCGTGGATCTTGTGGTTCTGCTTCTCGCTGTTGAAGATCGCAACGCCGTCCGGCGCAGCGGGCTTCGTGAACAGCTTGGAGAAATCGAGCCCCTTCGCCTTCCAGTGGGCCACGAGCGCGCGCTGGTCGAGCATCTGCATCTGGCCGACCATCTCGTCGAACCTGCGATAGCCGAGCGAGGCCATGATCTCGCGCACTTCCTCGGCGACGAAGAAGAAATAGTTGATGACATGCTCGGGCTGGCCCTTGAAGCGCTTGCGCAGGACCGGATCCTGCGTCGCAACGCCGACCGGGCAGGTGTTGAGGTGGCACTTGCGCATCATGATGCAGCCGGCCGCGATCAGCGGAGCGGTGGCAAATCCCATCTCGTCGGCGCCGAGCAGCGCGCCGATCACGACGTCGCGGCCCGTGCGGATGCCGCCGTCGACCTGCACCGCGATGCGGCCGCGCAGGCGGTTGGCGACGAGTGTCTGGTGAGTCTCAGCAAGGCCGATCTCCCACGGGGAGCCAGCATGCTTGAGCGAGGTAAGGGGGCTTGCGCCGGTGCCGCCTTCAAAGCCCGAAATCGTCACATGGTCCGAGCGCGCCTTGGACACGCCCGCCGCGACCGTGCCGACGCCGACCTCGGAGACGAGCTTCACCGAAACGAGACCTGTCGGGTTGACGTTCTTCAGGTCGTAGATGAGCTGCGCAAGATCCTCGATCGAGTAGATGTCGTGGTGCGGCGGCGGCGAGATCAGGCCGACGCCCGGCGTCGAATGGCGCACCTTGGCGATGGTCGCGTCGACTTTGTGGCCGGGCAACTGGCCGCCTTCGCCGGGTTTTGCGCCCTGCGCCATCTTGATCTGCATCATGTCGGAGTTGACGAGATACTCGGCGGTGACGCCAAAGCGGCCCGAGGCGACCTGCTTGATCGCCGATCGCATGCTGTCGCCGTTCGGCAGCGGCTTGAAGCGGTCGGCTTCCTCGCCGCCTTCGCCGGTGTTCGACTTGCCCCCGATCCGGTTCATCGCGATCGCGAGCGTCGTGTGCGCCTCGCGCGAAATGGAGCCGAAGCTCATCGCGCCGGTCGCAAAGCGCCGCACGATGTCCTTCGCCGGCTCGACTTCCTCGATCGGCACGGCCTTGCGGCCGTCTTCCTCGGCGGTCTTGATGCGGAACAGGCCGCGGATCGTGACCAGCCGCTCTTCTTGTTCGTTCAGGATCTTGGCGAAGGCACGATAGCGCTCATACGAGTTGCCGCGCACCGCATGCTGCAGCGTCGCGACCGTGGTCGCGGTCCATGCGTGATCTTCACCGCGCGTGCGGAACTGGTACTCGCCGCCGACATCGAGCGCGTTCTTGTAGACCGGAGAATCGCCGAAGGCGTCGCGATGGCGCCGCACGGTTTCTTCGGCGATCTGCGCCAGGTCAACGCCCTCGATGCGCGTCGCCGTGCCGGTAAAATACTTCGAGACGAAATCGCCCTTCAGCCCGACCGCGTCGAAAATCTGCGCGCCGCAATAGGACTGGTAAGTCGAGATGCCCATCTTGGACATCACCTTGAGCAATCCCTTGTCGACCGCCTTGATGTAACGCTTGATGATTTCCTTGTCGTCGAGCTTCTGAGGCAAATCGTTTTTCGCCGCGATCAGCGTCTCGAAAGCGAGATAGGGATTGATCGCTTCCGCGCCGTAGCCTGCAAGGCAGGCGAAGTGATGCACCTCGCGCGGCTCGCCGGATTCGACCACAAGCCCGACCGACGTACGCAGCCCTTCGCGGATCAGATGATGATGGACCGCCGCGCAAGCGAGCAGCGAGGGCATCGGCACGCGCTCGGCGCTCGCCTTGCGGTCGGACAGGATGATGATGTTGCAGCCGTTCTGAACGGCCTGCTTCGCCTCGGCGCATAGCTGCGCGAGTTCGTCCGACAGCGCATTCGCGCCCTGATCGGCCGGGAAGGTGATGTCGAGCGTGCAGGACTTGAATTGCGAGTCCTTCATGTCCGAGATCGAGCGGATCTTCTCCAGGTCCTCGTTGGTCAGGATCGGCTGGCGCGCTTCGAGGCGCTTGGTGTGCGAGGTGCCTTCGAGATCGAACAGGTTCGGCCGCGGCCCGATGATCGAGACGAGGCTCATGACGATCTCTTCGCGGATCGGATCGATCGGCGGGTTCGTGACCTGCGCGAAATTCTGCTTGAAATAGGTGAAAAGGAGTTTCGGCTTGTCCGACAGAGCCGAGATCGGCGTGTCGTTGCCCATCGAGCCGACAGCTTCCTCGCCGGTCGTCGCCATCGGCGCCATCAGGAGCTTGAGGTCTTCCTGGGTGTAGCCGAAGGCCTGCTGGCGATCGAGCAACGACAGGTTCGACAGCGCAGGCTTGCCGGTCGCCTTGGGCAGATCTTCGAGCACGATCTGCGTGGCATGCAGCCACTGCTTGTAGGGATGCGACTGGGCGAGCGTCGCCTTCAATTCCTCGTCGGGAATGAGGCGGCCCTCGTCGAGATCGACGAGCAGCATCTTACCCGGCTGCAGGCGCCACTTCTTGACGATGTCCTTTTCCGGAATCGGCAGCACGCCCATTTCGGAGGCCATGATGATGCGGTCATCGCGCGTCAGCATGTAGCGCGCCGGACGAAGCCCGTTGCGGTCGAGCGTCGCGCCGATCTGGCGTCCGTTGGTGAACGCGATCGCGGCGGGGCCGTCCCACGGCTCCATCAGGGCTGCGTTGTATTCGTAGAAGGCGCGCCGTTCCTCATCCATGAGCGGGTTGCCCGCCCAGGCTTCGGGAATCATCATCATCATCGCGTGCGCGAGCGAATAGCCGCCCATCACGAGGAATTCGAGGGCGTTGTCGAAGCAGGCGGTGTCGGATTGTCCTTCGTAGGAAATCGGCCACAGCTTGTTGATGTCGTCACCGAACAGCGGAGAGGACACCGAGGCCTGCCGCGCGGCCATCCAGTTCACGTTGCCGCGTAGCGTGTTGATCTCGCCGTTGTGCGCGATGAAACGATAGGGATGCGCGAGCGACCAGGTCGGAAAGGTGTTGGTCGAAAAGCGCTGGTGCACGAGCGCGAGCGCCGATTCGAAATCGGGTTCGTGCAGGTCGGCGTAATAGCTGCCGAGCTGATCGGCGAGGAACATGCCCTTGTAGATGACGGTGCGGCACGACAGCGAGACCGGGTAATAGCCGGACAGCCGCCGCTCGCGCTGGCGGTAGATCGCGTTCGAGATCGCCTTGCGCAGGATGTAGAGCCGGCGCTCGAACTCGTCTTCGGTCTTGATCTTGTCGCCGCGCGCAATGAACACCTGCATGTGCACCGGCTCGGTCGGCTTCACCGACTCGCCGAGCGATGAATTGTCGGTCGGGATGCTGGTGCGCCAGCCGATGACGCGCAGGCCTTCCTTGACCGCCTGCTCCTCATAGGTCTTGCGGATGATGTCGCGCCATTGCGCGTCGCGCGGCAGGAACAGCACGCCGACGGCGTATTCGCCCGGTGCGGGAAGCTCGAATCCGGATTCCTTTGCCTTGCGCGCAAAGAACTTATGCGGGATCTGGACCAGAATGCCCGCGCCGTCGCCCATGCGCGGATCGGCGCCAACCGCGCCGCGGTGTTCGAGGTTGCAGAGAATCTGCAGCGCGTCTTCGATGATCTTATGCGACTTGCGTCCCTTGATGTCGGCGATGAAGCCGACCCCGCAGGAATCCTTGTCACGCGCGGGATCGTACAATCCCTGCGCTGCCGGCGTGCCGGGATCGGCGGAATCGGGGAAGTCGGCCGCCGTAAGGGCCGCTTCGCGCTTTCGACCGAGACCGCTCTCGTTCATCGTTATCCCCGCTCGCCAGACGCATCTGGCGTGCCGTCCGCGGCCGCTGCACCGATCTGGCGAAGCGTTCCGCGAAAAATCGTCTGCTCGGAACATTCGGCCCGCTTCAGCACCGCAAGGTGCCGCGCGCGGCTTCGGACGGTCGGGGCTGTCGATGCCGAGCCGCACCGCTGATGCCCCTGGCTGCCGGAGAGGCTCGGTCTCCGTGGCCGCGACCCGTAAAGTGGGACAGCAATGCTGTCCTAACTCACGTTGCCAAATTTTACCCTGACACACAAGAGCCTGTAACGGCCAATCCGGTGCTTTTCTTGCCGGAAATTGCCCAAGGCGACCGCCCCGAGAAAGAAGCAGGCCGTCGGGCCGGTGATTTCGCAAGGTCGTTGCGTGAAACTGGCTTGCGGATTGACATTGCCCGGCTCCATGGCTGACTGGCTTGCGCTGTCCGGGGGATGTCATGAGTGATCTGGTCGAGGTGCCGCCGCAACGTCCCCATTCGGGCACCGCGCGCCTGATCGATCGCCTCATACAGATCTGCGCGCTCGTGCCGTACGCCTTGGTCGCGCTCGCCCTGCGGGCGGTCATGGCGCGGCTTTTTTTCACGACCGGTCAGGAGATCGTGGACGGGCCGAAATGGCCCGTCGCCTTCGACTACGTCGTCACCGTGCCGGCCCGGATTCGGCAGGACACCCTGAGCCTGTTCGACACGAGGCTCTCGGACACGCCGCTGCCGGCGAAGCTCATCGCCTATGTCGTTGGCTATGCAGATTTTGCAGTGCCGGTCTTTCTCATCCTCGGCCTCGCCACGCGTTTTGTTTCGCTCGCGCTGATGCTGCTCGTGGCCTTGTTCGACCTTTATCTGGAACCCGGCACATTCTGGTCGCTGCACGTCTACTGGTATGCCATCCTGCTGGTCCTTCTCTCTTGCGGTGCGGGCGCGGTGTCAGCCGACTACCTGATCCGCCGTGTTTACGACCGCTGACCGACCACGGATCCTCAGGTGAATTTCGCAAGCGACAACACGGCAGGCGTACCGCCTGAAATCCTGCAGGCCTTGATGCAGGCGAACGAGGGCTTTGCGCTCGGCTACGGGAATGACGACTGGACGCGACGCCTGCAGAAGAAGCTGTCCGATCTGTTCGAGCGTGATGTCGCGATGTTCCTTGTGCCGACCGGCACGGCGGCGAATGCGATTGGTCTTGCTCACATCACACCTCCCTGGGGCGGAGTGATCTGCCATCAGTCCGCGCATATCGTGACCGACGAATGTGGCGCTCCGGAATTCTTCGGCGGTGGAATAAAGCTGCTCGGGCTTCCCGGAGAGAACGGAAAACTCACCGTCGAATCCGTCGCCGATGCAGCGACACGATTTTCCGGTCATCGCCCGCATCAGGTGAATGCGGCCGCGCTGTCGCTGACACAAGCAACGGAGTCCGGCACGATCTACCGGCCCGGCGAAGTCGCAGCGCTCGCGGACGCGGCGCACGCGGCGGGGCTGAAGGTGCATATGGACGGCGCGCGCTTCGGCAACGCACTCGTGCGGCTGAACGCAAGCGCGGCCGAGATCACCTGGAAATCGGGAATCGACGTTCTTTCCTTCGGCGCGACCAAGGGCGGCGCGATGGCGGCCGAAGCGATCGTGTTCTTCGACCCGAAACTCGCCGAATGGATGCCGGAGCGGCGCAAGCGCGGCGGCCACCTTCTGTCCAAGCACCGCTTCATAGCGGCGCAATTCGAGGCTTTTCTCGAACAGGACCGCTGGCTCGCCTGGTCGCGGCACGCCAACGCCATGGCGGACCGGCTCTCCGAGCGGCTGCGTAGCGCGGGCATCCAGGTGGTCTGGCCGGTTGAGGCGAATCTGGTGTTTGCGATCTTCCCGAAGGACGTGGACGCCAGGTTGAAATCCGCGGGTGCGGCCTATTACGGGCGCCGTCCGAGCATGCTGCCGGCCTCTGTCAAACTTGAACCGGAGGCCGTCCTCGCCCGCATGGTCACGTCATTCGCGACGACCCCGGACGAGGTCGACCGTTTTGCGGGATTGATCCAAAAGGGCTGAAATTCCGCCCAAGGGCCGCCCCAATCCACAGCGACCCTGCCACCTAACCCGCATGGGATCGGCAGCATCGCTGCCGATTGCGGGGAGGCGCAGGGAGGCGCATTCCGTGAAACACATCGTGCTCGCTGTTGCGGCCGCCGCAGGGATTGTGGCTGCCTCGCCGGCTTTCGCCCAGGCGATCTACAGCTATCCGCCCGCGTATCCGGCTCCGGCCTATCTGGGTCGGGGTTATCCGGGTCCGGGAGTCGAGATTCTTTCGCCGCGCGAGGTCATGGCGATGGTTCGCCAGCAAGGCTTCGATCCGGTCAGCCGCCCGGTCTGGCGGCCGGGCCGCTACGTGATGGTCGCGGTCGATCCGCGCGGCCGCGAATTCCGGGTGGTCGCAGATGCGCGCGGCGGCGACATCATCCGCGCGGTGCCGCTCAATCAGTTCTCAATGTACGACGCGCCGCGCCGCTACGAACCTTATCCGCAGCCGGCGCCTTATCCGCCCACAGCGCGCCCGATGCCCGCGCCGCCGCCCGGAGCCGAGATGCCGGACGACGGTGATGAGGATTTGCCACCGCCATCGGCTACGCCGCATGTCATTCCGGGGCCCCGCAGCGCAGCGCCGTCGCCGTCGCGCTCGGCTGCGATAACGCCGCCGTCCGACATGCGTACGATCAAGCCGGGCAACGCCACTGCGCCGTTGAAACCGCAGGGATCGGCATCCACAAAGACCCCGTTGCCGCGCAACCGGCCTACGGGCTCTCTTGCAGCGGTATCCACTCCGTCACAGAAAGCGGAAACTGCGAAACCGGCTGAACCGGCGAAGCTGCCGGAACCGCCGGTCTCTCCGCTGGAAGACGCGACACCGACCACGCCGCGCTTCTGACAAAATAAAAGCGCCCCGGACAATCCGGGGCGCTCCCTTCTCGGAGGTTCAGACCGATCGGGTTAGGCAGCGGCTTTGGTCTCGACGGCCTGCGCCTCGACGACCTTGCCGTTGCCGCCGTTAATGGCGATCTGGCGAGGCTTCTTGGCTTCCGGGATCTCGCGAACGAGATCGACGTGCAGGAGGCCGTTCTCAAGCTTCGCGCCCTTGACCTGGACGAAGTCGGCAAGCTGGAAGACGCGCTCGAACGCGCGGGCTGCGATGCCCTGATAGAGCGTCTCGCCCGACGTGTTATCGGCCTGAGCCTGCTTCTCGCCCTTGATCGTCAGCGTGTTCTCCTTGAGCTCGATGTTGAGCTCGGGCTCGGCAAAGCCGGCCACGGCGACGCTGATGCGGTAGGCGTTCTCGCCGGTCCGCTCGATGTTGTAGGGCGGGTAACCGGGAGCGGCGTCAAATCCGCCGACCTGATCGAGCAGGTTGAACAGGCGGTCGAAGCCGACGGTGGAACGATAGAAGGGAGTGAGATCGAAAGAACGCATGGCATATCCTCCATTGAGCGACATGCGGTAGCCCGCCGATTGGCCGGGCCCCACGGGATTTGCGCAGCCGAATGGCCTGCACATCCCGAGATTTAGGGCGCGGCAAGAGCGTTTCAAGACCCCTTAAGTTATTGTTTTTTCACGGGTAACATAAAATCTCGCAGGTCCGTGCATAAAGCCCCCGGTAAGCCGTGCCGGAGAGCGGGACGGTGCTATAAGGCGCGCGTCGTTCTCCCAGCCGCATCGCAATGAAACTCGTCTCCATCCCTGCCAATCCTGCGCCCGACGACGTCGTCTGCGGCACCCTGAAGACCCGCGACGGCCTTCTGCTGCGCTTCGCGCGCTGGGCGCCGCCGCCCGGCCGCAAGGGAACGGTCTGCATCTTCCAGGGCCGCGCCGAATTCATCGAAAAGTATTTCGAGGTGGCGCGCGACCTGCGCGCACGCGGCTTCGCGGTCGTTGCATTCGACTGGCGCGGGCAGGGTCTGTCGGGACGCATGCTCAGCGATCCGCGCAAAGGCCACGTCCGCAGCTTCGAGGAATACGACATCGACGTGGAAACCGTCGTGAAGGACGTGCTGCTGCCGGACTGCCCGCCGCCCTATTACGCGCTTGGCCATTCGATGGGCGCGAGCATCGTCATGCGCGCATCGAACCGCCACCGCTGGTTCGACCGCATCGTGCTCAGCGCGCCGATGATCGATCTGCCGCCCGGACGGCTCTCACTGTTGCAGGCTCCGACCGTCTCCGTGCTGCGTCTGCTCGGCATGGGCAGTTCTTACATCCCGGGCGGCGCCTCCGCGGTCGTGGCGTCGCGTCCGTTCGTCGGTAATCCCCTGACCACCGATCCGGTCAGACACGCGCGCGCGGCCGCCGTGATCGACGCGGAGCCCGCACTCGGACTTGGTTCGCCGACGGTCGCGTGGGCGGCCGGTGCGTTCAAGCTGATGCGCGAATTCCGCGAGCCCGGTTATGCAGCGCGGATGCGCCAGCCGGTGGTGATGGTCGCGGCGGGGCGCGACGAGATCGTCTCGACATCGGCGATCGAGGATTTTTCCATGCGCATGCGCGCCGGATCGCATCTCATCATCGCCGGCGCGCGACACGAATTGCTGATGGAGCAGGATCGCTTCCGCGGACAATTCTGGGCAGCGTTCGACGCCTTCGTCCCCGGAACGCCGTCGTTCGGCTAGGAATTCAGGATTTCCATCGCCTGCGCGTGCACACGCTTGTCGCCCGCGGCGATGATGCGCCCGCCCGATTCGGCTGGCTTTCCATCCCATGTGGTGATGATGCCGCCCGCGCCTGTGATGATCGGAATCAGGGCGACGACGTCGAAAGGCTTGAGCCCCGCCTCGACGACTAAATCGGCATGGCCCGAGGCGAGCATGCAATAGGCGTAGCAGTCGCCGCCGTAGCGCGGCAGCCGCACCTTCTTTTCGAGACGGTAGAAGCGTTCACGCTCTGCGTCGTTGAACATGTGCGGGCTCGTGGTCAGCATCACCGCCTCGCTCACGGCGCCGCAGGAGCGCACCCGCAGGTCGCGTTCGCCGCCCGGTCCGCGATATTTCGCGCCCTGACGGTCGCCGGTGAAGCGTTCGCGCATGAACGGCTGATGCATCATGCCGAAAACCGCCTCCCCGAAGCGGGTCAGCGCGATCAGCGTGCCCCAGATTGGATAGCCGATGATGAAGGCGCGCGTTCCGTCGATCGGGTCGATCACCCAGACATATTCGGCATCGGCGCGCTCGTTGCCGAGTTCCTCGCCGACAATGCCGTGTTCCGGGAAATTCTCCTTGATCAGCGCGCGGATCGCGGCTTCCGCGCCACGGTCGGCCGCAGTGACCGGATCGAAGCGCCCGAGCCCGCCCTTGTCCTCGACACCAAGCGCGGTGCGGAAAAAGGGAAGGATTTTCTCGCCCGAAGCGTCGGCCAGTTTGTCGACGAAGGCCGCAAAATCGATAGCCGTCATGTCCGCCGCCCCGATATTGGTGCGCAACCACCTATCGGAGACCGGGCGGGGGGGCAATCGCAGACGGCGGCTTGTCCGGAGCCTTTCAGCATGCCACGACATGCGCTCCGCTGAATGACCGCCGGGAGCGGGACTTTCATGCTGCAGACGTCCGGCGCGAGCCGGTCCGCGACTTCATTTGCGGCGACGATTGCGCTCGTCGGGACGCTCGGCGCCATCTACATGGTCAGCCAGTTCCTGCGCAATTCGATCGGCGTGATCGCTCCAAATCTCGCGGCCGAGCTCAGGCTGTCGGCCGGAGAAATCGGTCTTCTTTCGAGCGCGTTCTTCTTTTCGTTCGCCGGCGCGCAGATTCCGCTCGGTGTAGCCCTCGATCGCTATGGCCCGAAAATCTGCATGCTGGTCTGCACCGCAATCGCTGTCGCCGGCACGATTCTGTTCGCGCTGGCGGCGTCACCTCTGGCGGCAATTACAGCGCGCGTGCTGATGGGCATCGGATCGTCCTGTTATCTCATGGCGCCGCTAGCACTCTATGCGCGGCGCTATGCGCCGGACCGCTTCTCCATGCTGGTCGGCATCCAACTCGGTCTCGGCAGCGTCGGGACGCTGCTCGCGACCGCGCCACTCGCGCTGTCGGCGACTGCGATCGGATGGCGCGCGACGTTTCTCGTAGTTGCAGGCGTGGTCGCACTCGCAGGACTGCTCGTGGCCCTGGTCGTGCGCGAGTCCCATACCCAGGAGCCTCATCACAATGAGACGCTGCGCGAGAGTCTCGCCGGGATCATCGAGGCGCTACGCACGCCCTCGATCCTGCCCTTGTTCCTGATGCAGCTCGCAGCTTATTCCAGTTTCGTGCTGATCGTCGGATTGTGGGGCGGGCCGTTCCTGAAGCATATCTATGGCTACGATCTGCCGGCGCGCGGTGAAGTTCTGTTTCTTGCCGCCGCCGCGCAGATTGCCGGTGCGATGATTCTAGGTCCGGCGGACCGGCTGTTCGGCAATTACAAGACGCCGGTGTTCATCGGTCTTGCATTTACATCGGCGTCGCTTGCGGCACTGGCAGTGTTCGGCGCGATGCCGATCGCGTGGCTGACGGCATGCTTTGTCGGTGTCGGGTTTTTCTCCGCCTATACGTCTGTGCTGATCGCGCACGGCAAGTCGCTGTTCGCCCCGCGCCTCATCGGGCGAGGTATGACGCTCCTCAACATGGGGACGATGGGCGGGGTGTTTTTCACCCAGACGATCAGCGGCTTCGTGATCGACCTTTTCCCTGCGCCGGGCGGCGTCTATCCGCTCGACGCCTATCGGGTGGTTTTCGCGATCCAGGTGGCCGTGCTGGCCGTCGCCGGACTGTGCTATCTCGGCGCCCGCGATCCTCGCCGCGACGGTTAAATGAGGCGTCCGGGATACCGGGGATAGGTCAGGTTTCCTTACATACGCACTTGCTTTTGGTGCAGCGCGGGGGCATATTGCTGCAGCGCGGCAACTTGCTCACGCGAGTTCCCGCCGCCCTCCTTGGGCGTTTCCTCCCTAGACTTGGGCCGCTAGTTCGCTAGCGGCCCTTTTTTCTTGGGTTTTTCGAAGAACGGTCGCGAACGTACTGTGGGCTAGCCGCCGATGACCGCTGGGCGCCCTGAGCCGCAATTGTTGCTATGCACAATAGACGGGGCAGCTATTCGGCAGCCGAACGGTAGGGGCGAAGCTCTTCAAGAGGGATCCGCCCAATGTCCTCGGCGACCGTTTCGATGTCGCGCGCGACGCCCTCGAAATTGGCCGAGCGGTCATAGCGCCGCTCGTCCATATACAGCGCCCGATTGAGCTCGAGCTGGATCGCGTGGAGGCCCGAAGCCGGGTTGCCGTAATGCTCGGTGATGAAGCCACCCGCATAGGGCTTGTTGCGGCTCACCGAATAGCCAAGCGCACGCAGCCTCGCTTCGATCGTCTCGGCGATCACCGCGACGCAGCTCGTGCCGTAACGGTCTCCGATCACGACATCGGCGCGGGGCCTGTCGTCCCTGCTTCCCGCGGCCGACGGCATCGAATGGCAATCGACAAGGATCGCCGCACCGAATTCGCGTTGGGCGGAAGTGAACAGCCGTCGAAGCGCGCGGTGATAAGGTTTGTAAAGGCTTTCAATGCGTTGCAGGGCGTCGTCGACCGCGATGCGCTGGTCGTAGATTTCCTGCGCGTCGCCCACCACGCGCGCGACCGTGCCGAGCCCGCCTGCCACCCGCATGGACCGGGTATTGGCGAATGAGGGCAGACGTCCATGGAACATTCTCGGATCGAGTTCATAGGGTTCGCGGTTTACATCGACGTAGCAGCGCGGAAAGTGCGCGCGCATCACCGGATACCCGCGCGCCACCACGCCGGCGATCAGTTCATCGACAAAGGAATCCTCGGAGCGCCGCAGGGTCGCGAGATCGAGCCTCGAGGAGACGAGAAAATCACGCGGATAGACCCGCCCGCTATGCGGCGAATTGAATACCACCGGGCCCCGCCAGGAGGCCGGCTCAAGCACGTCGAACGGGGGATCGAGTTCCTCGGCGGGGGTCATTTGCGGGGGCCGGGCCGGCTCCAATTTCGGGGTCGTTAAGAAGCTGTATCCTTTTCACCCGCCGATTGTCCACGCACGGGCCTTGAATGCGGTGAAACCTGCTTTCACTCGGTGTTTACCTGGCATACGCTTTATGGGGCGGGGGGTTCCGGCAGGCTTTCCCGATTTGTGCGTAAGTGTGGGGCGTCCGCCGACCGCCCGAGCGAACCGCCGCCTGGCGGCTCGCGACGTAGGGGAGTGGGTGCGTGGGCGAGCGTCCGATCAGCGTAGAAACGCCGAAGATCCTTTTGGCGGAAGACGACACCGATATGCGCCGCTTTCTGGTCAAGGCGCTGCAGAATGCCGGATTCGATGTGGTCTCCTACGACAACGGTCTCTCCGCCTATCAGCGTCTGCGCGAAGAACCTTTCGAGATGCTTTTGACCGATATCGTGATGCCGGAAATGGACGGCATCGAGCTTGCGCGGCGAGCCTCCGAACTCGATCCCGACATCAAGATCATGTTCATCACGGGCTTTGCCGCTGTCGCGCTGAACGCGGATTCGCAGGCGCCCAAGCACGCCAAGGTTTTGTCGAAGCCGGTGCACCTGCGCGATCTCGTCAACGAGGTGCAGAAGCTTCTCGCGGCCTGACGGCTGTTGCCTCACCGGGCGGGAGCCGATATAGGGTCGCGCCTTAAGCCGGATGGGCGCGTAGCTCAGCGGGAGAGCACTTCCTTGACATGGAAGGGGTCACAGGTTCAATCCCTGTCGCGCCCACCATCCGGTCCATCATCGACCTGATCGAAACGTACGAGCATCGCGCTCTCCATTCTTAAGCGCGCGAACGCCTATCGCGCGCGAAATCGGACCTCGCTATATTTCCGTCATGTTCATCCGCAATCCCGTTGCGGACGCGTGCGGCTGGGGGCGCGAATGAAGGGGCTGGCGCATATCGGCGACGTTGTCGCGCTGAATGCACGACTGTTTCCCGAAAAGATCGGTGCCCGCGATCTCGATCGTTCGATGACGTTCCGCGAGTGGGAGCGCCGCGCCAATCGTCTCGCCAATGCGCTGGTCGGTCTTGGTCTTCGCAAGGGCGACCGTGTCTGTGTGCTCGCCTATAATTGCGTCGAGTGGCTCGAGATCTATGCCGCGACCGCGCTCGCAGGGCTCGTCGCCGTGCCGATCAATTTCCGGCTGACCGGGCCGGAAGCGAAATACATCATCGAGAATTGCGAAGCCGCCGCGCTGGTCGTCCAGGACCAGTTGTTCGACACGATCGAGGCGGTGCGCGCAAATCTGCAAGTCGCGGAAGGCCGCTACATCGCATTTGGCGCAAAGCCGGGAGGTGCAGGCTATCGCTCATATGAGGATTTGATCGCGGCCGCGCGCGATACGCCTCCGGGTATCGCAGTCTCGGTCGATGACCCTTGCGCGTTCATGTACACGTCCGGGACGACGGGACGGCCGAAGGGAGCGATCCGCAGCCATCGTGCCAATGCGATGGTGTCCTTCGTGACCGACGTCGAGCTCAGTCTTACGCCGCGTGACTCGGCGCTGCTCGTGATGCCGATGTGCCACGCAAACTCGCTCTATTTCTTCAATGGCTTCACCTATTGCGGCGGGACCTGCACGGTCTACAGCCGCAAGAGTTTCGATCCGGAACACCTGATCCGGGTGATGGCGGAAGGCGGATCGACTTTCACCTCGCTCGTGCCGACCCACTACATCATGATCCTGTCGCTGCCGGCGGCCGTGCGTGCGCGCTACAATGTCGATGCGGTGACGAAGCTGATGATCTCGTCTGCGCCAGCGCGCCGCGACACCAAGCTCGCAATCATGGAATATTTCAAGAATACCGGGTTGTTCGAGCTTTACGGCTCGACCGAAGCCGGCTGGGTAACGATGCTCCATCCGGACGAACAATTCACCAAGCTCGGTTCGGTCGGTCGCGAATCCGTAGGGTCGCGTCCGATCCGCCTGCTCGATCCCGACGGCAACGACGTGCCGGATGGGGAGGCGGGCGAGCTTTATTCGTGCAACGCCCAGACCTTCGACGGCTACTGGAAATTGCCGGAGAAGACGGCGGAGGCCTTCCGCGGGGACTATTGCACCGTCGGGGATCTCGCGCGGCGCGACGAGGACGGCTTCATCAATCTCGTGGACCGCAAGAGCAACATGATCATCTCGGGCGGCGAGAATGTGTATCCCTCCGAGGTCGAGGCGATGCTCGGAGGCCATCCGAAAGTGAAGGACGTTGCGGTGATCGGTGTTGCAGATGAAAAATGGGGCGAGCGCGTGCATGCCGTGCTGATCGCGCATGAAGGACAGTCGCTGACCGCCGAAGAGATCGTTGAATGGTCGAGAGAACGGATCGCCGGTTACAAGCGGCCGCGCTCGATTTCGATTATCCGCGATGATGAGATGCCGCGGACCGCGACGGGGAAAATCCTTCATCGCGTGCTGCGCGAACGAATTGCCGGGAAATAGGAAGGGCGCACGATGACGCAGGACCTGAACGCCGACGAGAAATCATGCGCCGGCTGGATTGCGCGCTTTCTGAAGGCGCGCGGCATCGATCGGATTTTCGGCTTGCAGGGCGGGCATATTCAACCGATCTGGGATCATATCGGTCGGCTCGGCATTCGCATCATCGACGTCCGCGACGAAGGGGCAGCGGTCCACATGGCGCACGCGCATGCCGAGCTGACCGGCGGATTTGGCGTTGCGATGGTCACGGCCGGACCGGGCGTCACGAATTGCGTGACCGCCATGGCGAATGCCTCGCTCGCGCGCATTCCGGTGCTTCTGATCGGCGGCTGCACCTCGCGGCCGCAGGCCAATATGGGACCGCTGCAGGACATTCCTCACATCGATATCCTGCGTCCCGTGACGCGCGCGTCGAGGACGCTTCGCGTCCCGGACCAGGTGATCCGCGAATTCGACGAGGCGGTCGCCCGCGCGATGGGCGACAATGGGGAACCCGGACCAGTTTATCTGGAAATTCCGACCGATGTGCTGCGCACGCACGTGCCGCAACAGCTTGTGCTTGACGAATGGATGAGTGCAAAGCCCGCGCGCCGGATCGCGCCCGATCCGGCTGCGATCAAGGAGGCGGTCGATGTGATCTGGTCGGCGAAGCGGCCGCTCGTCATCACCGGGCGCGGTGCGCGGGGGGCCGAGGACGCGCTGGTGCGCCTGCTCGACGCGACCGGAGCGCTCTATCTCGACACGCAGGAAAGTCGCGGCCTCGTTCCGGCGGATCATCCCTCGGCTGCGGCGGCGGTTCGGGCCGCCGCGATGAACGACGCCGATGTCGTGCTGCTGATCGGACGCAAGCTCGACTATCAGGTGGCCTATGGCTCGCCCGCGGTCTTTCCGAATGCGCGCTTCGTGCGGCTTTCCGACGCGGCAGGCGAACTGATCGACAACCGCCGTGGCCAGCCTGAACTCTACGCCACGCCCCGACTCGCGATCGAGGCAATGGTCGCGGCCGCAGGCAACCGGGAATCCGCGATTGACAGGGCCTGGGCCGACCGCCTGCGCAGTCGGCATCGCGAACGCTCGCAGGCCGCGGCCGCAAAGAAGGGCTCGGCGACCGGCGAGGACGGAAAGATTCATCCGCGCGCGATCTTCGAGGCTTTGGCCGATCTGGTCGAGCCCGATTACATTGGCATCGCCGACGGCGGTGATCTGCTCAGCTTCGCGCGGACGGGACTGAGCGCCTCGACCTATCTCGACTCCGGGGCATTCGGCTGCCTCGGTGTCGGTGTGCCCTACGCCGTGGCGGCGTCGCTCGCCTTTCCAGGACGGCAGGTGATCTCGGTGAATGGCGATGGTGCATTCGGCATCAACGCCATGGAAATCGACACGGCGGTGCGGCACGGCGCGAAGCCGGTCTTCATCGTCTCCAACAATGCCGCCTGGAATATCGAGCGCCTCGATCAGGAGATGAATTACGGCGGGCGCGTCGTCGGCACGACATTGCGTCACTCCGACTATGCCGCGATGGCACGTGCTCTTGGCGCGCATGGCGAGCGGGTGGAAAAGCCGGAACAATTGCGAAGCGCGCTCGAACGCGCGATCAAAAATGCGCCGTCGCTGGTCGATGTGGTGACGTCGCAGACGGTACTCTCGTCCGACGCGCAGAAAGGGCTGGGCTTCGTTCCTGATTATCAGGCGTTGACCGCGTGGGACGAGGCCGAGCAGAGGCGGCGTAGGGACATCGACTGAGCGGCTAGCTTTACTTCGCGGCCTGAATGGCGCGCCACACCCGCTCCGGCGTCGCCGGCATCTCGCAGCGCGCGCCGAGGGGGGCGAGCGCATCGTTGACGGCGTTCATGATTGCGGGCAGGGCGCCGACGCACCCTGCCTCGCCGGCGCCCTTGATGCCGAACGGATTTGTCTTCGCCAGCACCTCGTTCGTTTCGATGGTCATGAATGGCAGGTCGGCCGCGCGCGGCATGGCGTAGTCGCTGAACGAACCGGTGAGCAATTGCCCGCTATCATTTTCGTACAGGATGTTTTCCAGGAGGATTTGCCCGAGCCCCTGCGCGATGCCTCCGTGGACCTGCCCCTTGGCGAGCAGCGGATTGACCACGCGGCCGATGTCGTCGACCACGCAATAGCCGACGACGCTGACCACGCCCGTGTCCTCCTCGATCTCGACTTCGCAGACATGGCAGCCGTTCGGAAAGGTCGGGCCGGCCGGCTGATGCACGACCGAGGCGCCGAAGCCCGGCTCGATCTCCTTCGGCAGCGTCGCGCTGCGGAAGCTCGCCTTCGCGACGTCCGTGATCGATACCGAGCGATCGGTACCAGCGATGGCAAATTGGCCGTCCGCAAATTCGACGTCGCCCGCCGAAGCTTCGAGCAGATGCGCGGCAATCTGCTTCCCTTTTTCGATCAGCTTGTCGGCAACGAGGCGCGAGGCCGTCGCGACCACGCTCGCCGAGCGTGATCCGAATGTGCCCTTGCCGTAGAATACGGCATCGGTGTCGCCGAACACAAAGCGCAGCCGATTGGGATCGATGCCCAGAAGTTCGACGAGGATCTGCGAGTAGGTGGTTTCGTGTCCCTGGCCGTGCGAATGGGTGCCGGCGAGCATCGTGACGTCGCCGGAGGCGTCGAACCGGATTTCGACGAACTCCTCCATGGGTTTTGCCACTGGACCTGCCGCGATCTCGATCACGCTGGCGAGACCGATCCCGCGCAACTTTCCGTTCGCTCGTGCGGCGTCTCGGCGCTCCTCGAAACCTTTCCAGTCCGACATCAAAAGCGCGCGGTCCAAGTTTTTCTCGAACTCGCCGCTGTCGTAGGTGAACACGAAGCCCGTGTCGTAGGGCATCGCCGAGGGCGGGATCATGTTGCGGCGGCGCAGTTCCGCTCGGTCGATGCCCATGTCGCGCGCCGCGACGTCGATCACGCTCTCGATCGCGAAGGAGGCTTCGGGCCGGCCCGCGCCGCGATAGGGCGCGGTCGGACTCGTGTTCGTCAGCACGCCGGTGACGGCCGAATAGATGTGCGGGTTCGTGTAGGTGCCTGCGAGCCCGCCGAGATTATTGGTCGAGGAATGCGGGCCATGCACGTTGAGATAGGCGCCGAGATTGGCGGTCGTCGTCACGCGGAGCGCAAGAAATTTTCCGCCGCTGTCGAGTGCAAGTTCGGCGGTCGAGACATTGTCACGCGCGTGATGGTCGGCAAGGAAAGCCTCTCCGCGTTCGCATTGCCAGCGCACCGGGCGTCCCACGCGTTTTGAGGCCCACAGGACGAGAACCTGCTCGGGGAAAATGCCGTCCTTCATCCCGAACGCGCCGCCGACATCCGGCGAGACGATCCGCAGACGGTTCTCCGGGACCTTGAGCACGAGCTCAGCAAGCTCGTTGCGGATCGCGTGCGGCGCCTGCGTGCCGGTGTAAAGCGTGTAGCGCTGCGTCCCTTCGTCGAACAATCCAACCGCGTTTCGCGGCTCCATCGGATTGGCCGAAACACGGCTGATGACGAAATCGAGCTTCGTCACATGCGCCGCACGGGCGAAGGCGGCTTCCACCTCCGCCTTTTTTCCGAGCTCGAAGAAGTAGCAGACGTTGTCGGGCGCCTCGTCCCACACCGGCGGCGCGCCGGGGAGGGCCGCCTGGTCGGTGCCCGTCACCGAAGGTAGCGGCTCGTAGTCGATCGAGACAAGCTCGCCTGCGTCCTTGGCGATTGCGAGGCTTTCCGCGACCACCGCCACCACAGCGTCGCCGACATGCCGCACCCGGTCGACCGCGAGCGCGCGATGGGGCGGCACGAAGTTCGGCCTCCCGTCGCGGGTATGACGCTTCACCCGGCAGGGAAATGTGCCGATGCCATCGGCGGTGACATCCGCGCCGGTCAGCACGGCGAGCACGCCGGGCATCGAAACGGCGGCGCTGGTATCGATCGAAAGGACGCGCGCCGCCGGATGCGGCGACCGCACGACATAAAGATAGGCCTGATTTACGAAGCCGAAATCGTCCGTATAGGAGCCGCGGCCCTGCACCAGCCGGATATCTTCGCTGCGCGGCAGCGACTGGCCGATGCCGAATTCACGCACGTTTAGCTCCCAAAATCCGGAAGGCGACTAGATGCCGTGGTGG
The DNA here is from genome assembly GCA_964584855.1 of uncultured Hyphomicrobiales bacterium. Taxonomy (GTDB): domain Bacteria; phylum Pseudomonadota; class Alphaproteobacteria; order Rhizobiales; family Xanthobacteraceae; genus Pseudorhodoplanes. Next base: position 29,972 of record CAZPBF010000011.1, on the reverse strand, counting down.
AGCCTGCGGTCGATCACCAGCATCACGGTGTTGACGGTTGCGGCGAATACCACGAGCAGGAAAGTCACCGACATGATGAGATCGACATTGTAAAGGCTGATCGCGTTCATCAACAGATAGCCGAGGCCCCGCTGCGAGGCGAACATCTCGCCGAGCACGGTGCCGACAAGGGTGAGCGAGAAGCCGACGCGGATGCCGGTGAAGATTTCCGGCACCGCAGCCGGAAAGAGCACGGTGCGCACCATCATCGAGGGGCTGAGCCGCAAGACGCGGCCGGTCTTGATCAGGATCGGCCTGATCGAGCGCACCGCGGTGAGTGTGAACAAAGCCACCGGAATGATCCCGTGGATCGCGCCGAAGGCGATCTTTGCCGAAATGCCGAGGCCGAAGGCGAGCAGCAGGATCGGATAGAGCGTGATCTTCGGAATGGAATAGAGCGCGACCAGCATCGGCTCGAAAGCATCGCCGGACAGCCGGTGCAGACCGAGCGCAAACCCGATCGCGAGCCCCATCGCCACGGCGATGACAAGGGCCCAGGTAAATGCCTTCATCGATTCCGAGAGATGCCCCCAGAAAGTGTCGGTCTGCATCAGCGTGCCGATAAAGCGCACCGTCTGCCACGGCGAGCGGAGCGCAACGTCGCCCACAATGAGGTAGCAGCCTTCCCAGAAGATCAGGATCAGTACGATCAGGATCAGCGTGTTGCGGAGCGGCTTGCGGTCCTCGTTCTGCATTACTTCTGCCCCCGGCGCTGCAGAAGCACGCTTTCCCATTTCGACAGCAGGCCGTTCGCGACGATCGACATCAGGAGAATGAGCAGGATCAACGGATACATCGTGGCGTTGTCGAAGTTCGTGTAAGCGAACCCGATCTCGTAGCCCATGCCGGTCCGCGCGAGGATGAATTCCGAGCCGATCACGCCGATGAAGGCGTAGGCGAGCGCGAGCTTCGCGGCCGTCAGCAGGTAGGGCGCGCAGAACGGAAGCGTCACCTGCAGCGCCGTCTGCAGCGGCGTGAGGCGGTTGATGCGGGCGGTCTTTTTCAGGACGCGCGGCACGCGGTCCAGTCCATTCAGCATGGTCACGATCACCGCGACGACGCCGAGCAGGAAGCCGATCAACAATTGCGGTCCATCACCGAGGCCGAAAATCACAATGAACAGCGGATAGAACGCGAAGATCGGAATGGCGTAGTAGGTCGCGAATAACGGGTCGAGCACGTCGCGGGCGGTGCGGTAGCTGTGCAACACCGTGCCGGTGAGGACGCCAATCACGAAGGCCGCAATGAATGCGATGATCACATTGGTCATCGTCACAGCGATATCGGAAAAATATTCGCCGCGCTCGAACATGCGTACGAAATCACGCAGGATGATGTGCGGGGGCGGCATCGTGACCTTGTCGATCACCCCGATCAGGCAGAGGACTTCCAGAAGCGCGACGAAGGCAACGACCACGATCGTCTGATAGATCGTGACCGGCTTCATGACGCGCCGTCCCCCGCGCGTTCGGATCCGACGCCCATACTACGGCCCATCGTCTTCATCGATTCCTCGCGCAGCGACTTCCACAGCCGGCTGGTCAGGGCACCGAAGCTCTCCTGCTCGACGATTCGGCTGTCGCGCTCGCGCGGCCAGTTGGTTTCAACAATGTCGATCAGCTTGCCCGGCCGCGCCGACATGACGCCGATCCGGTCTGCCAGCATCGCTGCTTCATCGAGCGCATGTGTGATGAGGAAGACTGTCGCGCCGGTCTCACGCCACAGCCGAAGCAACTCCTCGCCCATGAGCAGGCGTGTCTGCTGGTCGAGCGCACCAAAGGGCTCATCGAGCAGGATCAGGCGCGGCTGCAGCACAAGGGTGCGGGCGATGCAGACGCGCTGGCGCATGCCGCCCGAGAGCTGTGCGGGATAGGCGCGTTCGAAATCCGACAGGCCCATCATCGCGATCGCCGCTGCGACCCGCCGCGATTTCTCTTCAGCGCCGATCGATCTGCCGCGCAGACTGAATTCGATGTTGTCGCGGACATTCAGCCAGGGAAAGCAGGCGTCTTCCTGGAAAACGACACCGACGCCATCCGGAACATCCGTGATCGGCTTTCCCTCGAACTCGACCTTGCCCTCTGTCGTCGAGGTGAGGCCCGCGATCAGCTCCAGCATAGTCGATTTGCCGCAACCAGACGGGCCGACCACGGCAAAGAACTCGCCTTGCCGGATATCCAGGTCAATCGGACCGAGCGCGTGAACGCCCGGCCCGCCTCCGCTGGCGGGGAAGACTTTCGTCGCCCCGCGCAGCGTAACGTGTGCAGCCACCAATGAACGATCCTCCCCGGCGGCCTATTTCTTTATCGTCTTCAGATCGTCAGGCAGGAACTGCGTGTCGATCATTTTTTCCAGATCGAAGTCGCCGCTCAGCGCGCCGACGCTCTTCTGCACCTCGATGATGCGCTTCATGCCGTCGAGATGGATCTGGCCCTCGCCCCAATAGGGCACGCCTTCGGTCATGCTCTTGGTGAGGTTGCGGATGGCGTTGCGCGCCACTTCCGGCGTGATGTTGAAGTCCTTGGCGATCAGATCGCCCGCTTCGTCGGGATGTTCGATCATGAACTTCACCGCCTTGCGGCGCGCGCGGATCACCTTGCGGATCACTTCCCCCTGGGTCCTGATCGCTTCGCCGGTTGCGACGCCGACGACGTTGTCGAGTGGGGGCAGCGCCTCGGCGCCGGTGATGAGAACGCGGAACTGGTCCTTGTTCTTCGACCACAACGGCTCGGTGACCGGCGCGACGTCGATCTGGCCGAGTTCAAGCGCGGGGATCATCGGACCGAAGCCGCCGACCTTCACGAGTTCGGCGTCTTCGGGTTTCAGGCCGGCTTTCTTGAGCAGCAGGACGTCGAGCGCCTGGCTGGTAGAGCGGGGATTGGTGTAGCCGATCTTCTTGCCCTTCAGGTCGGCGATGGTCTTGATCGGCGAATCCTTCTTCACGAGCCAGGCGAATTCGGCGATCGTTAGCACGTTGTCGCTGACGATCTTCAGATCGGCGCCCTGCTGGATCGCGACCGCGATCGCGCCGGGATTGGCCTCACCGTACGGCACGCCCGACATGGCATTGCGCACCGAAGTGCCGCCGCCCTGCGAGGCGACGAGGCCGGTGATATCGAGGCCTTCTTCCTTGAAGAAGCCCTTGTAGAGCGCGACGCCGAACGGCATGCCGTTCGCCGAGGAGCCGTAATTGCCGATTGCGAGCTGTTCGGCACGCGCGGCGCTCGCTGCGAGCACAGTAACGGCGAGCATTGGAACGAGTCGTATGAAATTTCGGCAGAACATCGTTTCCTCCTGTTTGTTTCAACCGGTTTTCCCGGCCTTACCGTTTTGGGCTCTGAGCCGCGCCGTCGCCGCGCGGATCATAAGCCCGATCGTACGCTTTGGAACAGTCGGTCCTCATGAAGGGACGCGTCAGAATGCCTCCTTCACGAGGTTGTTGGAATTTGCCGCAGCAGCGAGGACGACATCGCGCGCGCATATTCCGGCGCGACGCGCACGTCGATCACACAGGTGGCGCCGCCGCGGACCGCAGCGATTGCCTTCGAGAGCGCCTCGTCAAGGGCCGCTTCGTCGTGAACAGGACCGAAGGCCGTGGCACCCTGACCCTCAGCGAGCTGTGCGAGATTGAAGGGCGGATTGCTCATGCGAAGCCCGATGGAGCGGTTCTCGATCGGACGGCCTCGCGCCCGCGCGACGCGCTCCTGATGCAGTTCGTCGTTGAAGAAGGACTGGTTGTTCGCAACGACAATGAGGAGCGGGACCTTGTAGGCGCAAGCGGTCCAGACCGCGGTCACGCCCATCAGGAAATCGCCGTCGCCGAGCACCGCGATCGGAAACCGTCCGCTGCCCCGCAACGCCATTGCAGCGCCGACGGCCATTCCCGGCCCGGAGCCGATGCCGCCGCCGCCATCGAATCCGATGTAATCGAGTGGATGTTCGAAACGGCAGCAATCTCCCGGCCAGCCGAGCGGCAGACGGATATAAGCCGGGTTATGCGGCGCGACCTTGGACGACACCGTGCGCGCCAGCGTCGTGATGGAGAGCGCGCCCTGTGTGGCCGATGGCGCGTCGGGGCGCGGGACCGGACGCGGCCCCCAGCCGGATGTCGTGCGTGGTTCGATTTGATCCAGCAGCAGGCTGACGAGGCGGTCCGGCATCGCCAGCACCGATACCTCGGACGGCGGCAGGGCCTGATAATCCATGCTCCAGCCGTTGTGGGAATATCGGTCCATCGAACACTGGATCACCGCGGCATCGGGCCATGTCCCGCCGCAGGCCTGCCGCAGCGTGCCGCCGAGATCGACCCAGTCGAGGCTTAAGATCGCGTCGGCTTCGGCGACCGAGACGCCGGCTTCCGGCGTTACGAAAAGTCCCGGCGCATGGGTGTGCAACGGATGCGTCGTCGGGAAGCTCGCTCCGGTCTTCATGTCGGTGATGACGCGCGCGTTCAGTCTTTCGGCGAGCTGCACACGCCGCTTCCAGTCCTCCATGTCGCTCGACACGCGACCACACAGGATCAGCGGTCGCTTCGCCTTGTTCAGCGCAGCGGCGATTTTGGCGACCTCCGCGGCGGGCGGATCGCCTGCAACCGGCGGCTGGAAACGCGAGAGGTCGGGAAGTTCGACAGGCGTTTCGCTGAGCTGCTCCTGCAGTGTGGCGTCGAGGCAGACAAAGACCGGCCCGCGCGGATAGGTCATCGCGATCTGCTGCGCGCGCACGATCGCTTCAAGCGCGGCCGGCACCGATTCCGGCTGGTCGTCCCATTTGGTGTAGCCGCGCAATAGCGCGCCGAGATCGCGCGCGGTGTGGATCCAGTCGACCCAAGGGCGGCGCTGCATCGCATCCATCGGCCCGACTGCGCCGATCAGCACCATCGGTACGCGGTCGCACCATGCATTGAAGATCGCCATGGTCGCGTGCATCAGTCCGACATTGGAATGCAGCGCCACCGGCATCGCCTTGCCGGTCACGCGCGCCCAGCCGTGCGCCAGCGCAACCGCGGATTCCTCATGCACGCAGAGCAGGAGCTCCGGGCGTGTGTTGCCGAGATAATTGACGAGGCTGTCATGCAGCCCGCGAAAGCTCGCGCCCGGCGTGAGCGCGATGAATTCGTAGTCGAGCGCGCGCAGGAGTGCAGCGATCTGGTCGCTCCCCCACAGGGTCTGATTCGACGCCGGGACGGGGCGCGGTTCAATGGCCGTCATGAATGTCCTTGCGGGATCGGGCATCGTGTCCCGATCCTCCTCCCGAATGATTTTCCGTCATCAAGCCCTCGAAAATCGTCATTGACGAAGCAAATTTTCTCGTGATCACTTGACTAAATATCAAGCGTGCCGGGTTGTCCGATGTTGCGTCTTCCACCCCTCAATGCGTTGCGCGCCTTCGAGGCCGCCGGCCGGCATTTAAGCTTCAAGCAGGCCGCGCTCGAGCTTTGTGTCACGCAGGGCGCAATCAGCCGTCACATCGTCAATCTTGAAGAACATCTCGGTGTCGCACTGTTCAACCGCTCGCACCGGCAGGTGACGCTCACTCCGGAAGGCGTTGCGTATCTTCAGGAAACCCGTGACGCCTTCCTGCGCATTTCGGATGCCACCGCGCGCACGCAGTCGCATGTCGATGAACGAACGCTGCGGATCAAGGCGCCGCCGACCTGCTCTATCAGGTGGCTTGTGCCGCGGCTCGGGCGCTTCCATGCGCGTCATCCCGATATCGCCGTGCAGGTGACGACGTCACACGACCCGCTCGATTTTGAGCGCGATGAGGTTGATGTCGGAGTGCATTACGGCGAGACGGTCGCAAAGGGCCTCCGCTGCGAGCGGCTGTTCGGAGAAGTCCTGATTCCGATCTGCAGCAGGAAGCTGCTCGGCCGGCGCAAGGTTTTCAGCCCGCGCGAGGTCGCGCGGCAGGTGCTGATCCATTCGATTCGCAGGCCTGCTGACTGGCGCCAATGGCTGGAAATCGCCGGATTGTCGGGCTTCAGCGGAACGCACGAACTGACCTTCGAGAATTCGACGATGACGTACCAGGGCGCGCTCGATGGGCTCGGGATCGCGATTGCGCAAAAGGCGCTGGTCGCCGATGACATCTCGACCGGCCGCATCGCCGTGCCCTCGCAGATCGAGGTGCGCAATCCGAGTGCCTATTATCTCGTTTTTCCATCCGCCAAGGAAAAGTCGGCCACGGTGCGCTCCTTTTTCGCCTGGGTCGCGGAGGAGGCGCGCGCGACGCGCCAGGCCGTCCCTTCGCTCTAAGCCGGGGGCGCCTTACGGGGCTGCGGATGACGGTCGGGTGCCGCTTGTCGCGCCAATCGCGTGGTGTAAGCTGCGCGCGCGTTGTCCAAGCTAGGGGGAAAACACCATGATGAAATCGATTGCCAAGTTGGTTCTGGCCGGCACGATCGCGGCGATGACGGTCTCGATGATTGCAACGCCGACATTCGCGGCAAAGAAGAAGGCCGCGATGAAGGCCTGCACGCCGTTCTCCTGGTGCGCCACGAAGTGCTCGGGAAACAGCTGCTCGGGCGGCATGTGGTGCGGTCCGGACGGCAAGCAGTATCCGTCTATCACCGGCTGCGTGGATCCGTTCTGCACGCCGAAGTGCTGATCGGGCCGCAGGGTTAGCCTGACATTGCGCCGTGCCTCCTGCCGGGGGCACGGCTTTTTAATGCTTGGACGGGAGTTCGGCCGATTCCGCCTTCCGCGTTGACTTGGACCCCTCCGGTCCTTAGGTTCCGCGCAACTTTTCCCAGACATGATCCGCCCCTGGGCGGAACCCCAGGATCGAGCCATGAAAGTCCGTAATTCGTTGAAATCGCTGCGCGGACGCCACCGCGACAACCGCCTGGTGCGCCGCAAGGGCCGCGTCTACGTGATCAACAAGACGCAGCGCCGCTTCAAGGCTCGCCAGGGTTGACGGCCCGGCCGCTCAGACGGCCTAAACGCCCAAACGCTTGCCGTTCCGGCCTGTGGGTCTAAACTGACCCTATGGAATCGCGATTCCGTGCCCTGACGCTGTCCCTGCTGGCCTCCGCGTTTGCCCTCCTTTGGGCTACCCCGGCCCCTGCCGAGCCGGGGGGCTGGATCGAGCCGCCGGCAAACCTGCCGCGCGTGGCCCGGGCCGACCGCCGCAACAATCTCGATTTCCTGTTCGGGGCGCTGAAGGTCGCCCCGGATGCGGACGCCGCCAAGGCGATCGAGCAGCGCATCTGGGCGCTCTGGCTCGTGTCGAACTCCGACACCGCCAACCTGATGATGACGCGGGTAAAGACTGCGGTCGACGGTCAGGATCTCGATCTCGCGATCCGGCTTCTCAACGCGATCATCGAGATCAAGCCGGACTATGTGGAGGCGTGGAACAGGCGCGCGACGCTCTACTACATGCGCAAGGATTACACGCGCTCGATGCAGGACATCCGTCAGGTCCTCGCGCGTGAGCCGCGCCATTTCGGCGCGCTGACCGGGCTCGGCCTGATCCTTCAGGAAGTCGGCGACGACAAGCACGCGCTCGAAGTCTACCGCCGCGCGCTCGCGGTTAATCCGTTCCTCGCGCGCATCCCGGACATTGTCAAAACCCTGACCGAGAAGGTCGAGGGCAAGGACATCTGACCGCGCTCTAGCTTTCGGTCGAGCCTTCCGAACCGACAAAGGCGATGCGCACCATGTTGGTCGCGCCCGGCGTTCCGAGCGGCACGCCCGCCACAATGATGATGCGCTGGCCCGATTTTGCGAATCCGTCCTTGAACGCCATGCGGCAGGCGCGTTCCACCATGTCGTCCTGATCGCGCGCATCCTGCGCGACCACGCAGTGCACGCCCCAGACCAGCGACAGCTTCCGTCCCGTCGAGAGGTTTGGCGAAATCGCGACGACCGCGCATTGCGGCCGTTCGCGCGCGACGCGTAAGGCAGTCGATCCGGAAAACGTCCAGCACACGACGGCGGGCAGATCGAGCGTCTCGGCGATCTGGCGTGCCGCGTCGGCGATCGCGTCGGCGCCGGTTGCTTCCGGCGCGTCGCGCTGGGCGACGATGATGGAGCGGTAATTGGGATCGCTCTCCACTTCCTCGGCGATGCGGTTCATCGTTGCGACCGCCTCGGCCGGGTATTGTCCCGCCGCGGATTCGGCCGACAGCATCACGGCGTCCGCGCCCTCGAAGATCGCGGTTGCGACGTCGGAAACTTCAGCGCGCGTCGGGACCGGGCTCGAGATCATCGATTCCAGCATCTGCGTCGCGACGATCACCGGCTTGCCCGCGCGCCGCGTGGCTCGCGTAATCTGCTTCTGGATTCCCGGCACGCGCTCGAGAGGCAGTTCGACGCCGAGATCGCCGCGCGCGACCATCAGCGCATCCGACGCATCGAGAATCTCGGCCAGCCGATAAACGGCCTGCGGCTTCTCGATCTTGGCCATGATGGATGCGCGCCCGCGCGTAATCTTTCTGGCTTCGGCGATGTCTTCCGGCCGCTGGATGAAGGACAGCGCTATCCAGTCGATTCCCGCGACCAGCGCAGCTTCAAGATCGGAACGGTCCTTCTCCGCGAGCGCTGAGAAGGGAATGGTCGTTTCCGGAAGGCTGATGCCCTTGCGGTCCGACAGCTTGCCGCCGACTTCGACGCGGGTCGTGACCTTGCCCGATCCGCGCGCCTCTACGCTCAGGCGCACCTTGCCGTCGTCGAGCAGAAGCGTTTGGCCGGGTTCGACGGCGGCGAGAATTTCCGGGTGCGGCAGATACACCCGCGACGCATCCCCCATCGCCTTGTCATTGTCGAGGACGAAGGTTGCCCCCTTGGCGAGCATGGCGGACCCGCCCTCGAAAGTGCCGAGCCTGAGCTTTGGGCCCTGCAGGTCGACGAGGATGCCGACCGGCCGCGAGAATTCGTGTTCGACATCGCGGATAGTCGACACGAGATCGCGCATCCGATCGTGCGAGGTGTGGCTCATATTGATGCGGAAGACGTCGACGCCCGCCTCGAATAGCCGCCCGATGGTCTTGCGGTCCGAGGACGCGGGCCCGAGCGTCGCGACGATCTTGGTCCTGCGCAGCCGTCTCATTGGGGAGGAGTTCCGGCCGGGGGTGATGGGGCAGCGGCGGGCGGACGCGTCGGCACCATGCCGGGTCCGTTCGATTGCGACGGCGCGCGCGGGCCTTCTCCGGAATCGGTCAACTGCACCGTCCAGGACCGCTGTTCTCCGGTGTCGACCTCGAAGAAGCCGGTGCGGTCATAGCCGCGCGCCAGGCAATCTTCGATGCCGCGGATGGTGAATTCCTTGTCGCGGCTGCACATGAACGCCTGTCCCGACCATTCTCCGCCGCGATCGTAGTCGATCGCGTAGACGTAATAGAACCGCGCAACCAGTCCGCCGCGCAGCAGCACCTCGCAGCTTCGCGACGACAAATTCCACCAGCCTTCGGTGAGCCAGCCTTCCCCATCCTTGTAGCCGATCGCGACACCGACCCGTCCGGGCGTGTTGTTGCAGAGCCGGAAATCGGCCATTGCCGGCTTCGTGGCACCGATCAGGATCGCGGCGGCAAGCAGGCAGCCCGCGCAACGCACGATCCAGCGTGCCAGGGGCTGGGCGAGCATCGGCCGTCGCGCGGTTGATATCGCGTCCGGTCTTGAGTCGGGCTGCGGCGGCATTGACGCGATTTGGCGCGCGTCGTCATGGCCTGTCAACGAGGATCGCGCGAAAATCATTGACGTTCGTGAAGGTGGGGCCGGGGTCGAGCAGATCGCCGAGCTTCGCAAAGAATTCTGTCGAATCGTTGTCCGCGAGACAGGCGACGGGGTTGATACCGAGCGTTCGTGCGCGTGCGGCGCTCGTGCCGTCGACATAGGCGCCCGCCGGATCGTCGGCCTTGCCGCGCCCACCGTCGGTGCCGTCGGTGTCCCCGGAGAGCGCCGCGATGCCGGTTTCGCCATCGAGCGCGATCGCCAGCGCCAGCGCATATTCTTGATTGGGCCCGCCCCGGCCCTGGCCCTTGATCGTGACGGTGAGTTCGCCGCCGGAGAGGATCACTGCGCGCTTTCCTTGGGCCTTCAGCTCGCGCGCGAGCCTCGCATGGGCGGCGGCGACGTCGCGTGCCTCGCCCTCGACCCGCTCGCCGAGAAAGACGTAGTCATAGCCTGCGGCTGCCACCGCCTTTTGTGCCGCGTCGAAGGCATCGGTGGGCCGCGCGATCATCTCGAAATGCGTGTTTGCAAAAACCGGATCGCCGGGCTTCGGCGATTCATTTTTCGGATCGGCCAGTGCGCGATGCACAGCCTCTGGCACGTCCAGCCGGTAGCGCGCGACGATGGCGCGTGCATCCTCAAGCGTCGACGGGTCGGGGATGGTGGGACCGGACCCGATCACCGCAGGATCGTCGCCGGGAACATCCGAGATCGCGAGGGTTACGACGCGCGCGGGATAGGCGCGCTTTGCGAGGCGTCCGCCCTTGAGCCGCGACAGATGCTTTCGCACGGTGTTGATCTCACCAATGCCCGCACCGGAGCGAAGCAGTGCGCGCGTCACCGCCTGCTTTTCGGCGAGCGTCAGGCCTTCGGCCGGGGCGATCCAGTTCGCCGACGCGCCTCCGGAGACAAGTGCGAGAACGATGTCGCCGGACTGCGCGCTGTCGGCGAGTTGCAGCGTTCGTTCGGCGGCGGCGAGTCCGGCTTCGTCCGGCATCGGATGTCCCGCCTCGATCATCTCGATTTTTTGCGTTGTGCGGCCATAGCCGTGCCGCGCGACCGCGATGCCCGCGAGCCGGCCGGGATCCAGACCGCGGTCGAGATAATGTTTCTCGGCGATTTCGGTCATCGAGCCGGCGGCTTTTCCGGCGGCGAGAACGATAAGCCGGCCCGAAACGAGGGCGGGCGGCAGATGCCGCGGCAGGCACGTCGCCGGATGCGCGGCGGCGACCGCGACGTCGAACAGCTTTTCGAGGAACACGCGCGGCTGAATCACAACGCCGTCCCCGGAACAGGCGTTGGCCTCGGCCGCGCCACATAAATCCCGACGAGGATCAAAAGGCCGCCGAGAATCTGGATCGCCCCGAGAGCTTCTCCAAGGATCGCCCAGGCGAGCCCAGCCGCTGCGACCGCTTCGAGGAAGATCACCAGCGAAGAGAACGTCGCGGGCAGCGTGCCGAGCGCGACCGCGAGCAGGCCCTGTCCCGCGACCTGCGAAATCACGGCGAGCGCGAGAAGGGCGGCGGCTCCGTTCCATGAGCGAGGCAGGATAAAGGGTTCGAGTGAAAGCGCGATGACAAACAGGCACGCCGCCGTGACCGCAGTCGATAAAAAGGCGAGCATCCCCGCGCCCATGCGCGCACGCGCGGCGCGGATCGCGAGCATGTAGCAGCCGAAAAACACCGAGGTCGCGATCCCGAATGCATCGCCAACAAGCCGCTCGGGTGCAAAGCCGTAGCTCTGGCCGACGAGCGCCGCGCCGCCCGCGAGGCAGAGGAGCAGACCCGCGACGATGCGCGCACCGATCACTTCGCCGAGATAGAGCCACGCGCCGAACGCAACCCAGATCGGTGCTGTGGTCGCGAGGAAAGTTGCGTTCGCGACCGTGGTCGCGAAAATCGCCAAATGCCAGAAGAACAGATCACCGGTGAAGAACAGTCCGGACAGAAGCATGGCGCGGTCGCCGAGAAGGGATGACACAGGCTGCGTGCGCGGTTCGGCCACGGCCCAGACCGCGAGGAAGGGCAGCGCGAGGAAGGTGCGCCAGAAGGCGCTAGCATAGGGCCCGACATCGGTAAGCCGCACGAAGAGCGGCGAGGCGCCCATCGCGCATGCGCCGAGGACGAGCGCGGCGAAGGCAAGCGCCGTGCGGCGGGGTGCGCTGGCGGTGAGGGAGGGAGCGGTCATGGATGACTGGCCGTAAGCGGGGATGAGACAGGTACGGCAACGGGCCGCCCGTGTCACGCACCCAAAGACACTGGCAACCGCCCGCGACCATCCCTATTGTCCTGTGACCTGAACCGGGGCCGGCACCATGAGTCTCGACGACAAGACCCGAACCGAACTTGAAGCCGCGGTTTACCGCAAGCTTGTTGAGCACCTGCGCTCGCGGACCGACGTGCAGAACATCGACCTGATGAATCTCGCAGGGTTCTGCCGCAACTGCCTGTCCAACTGGATGAAGGAAGCGGCCGACGGCAAGGGCGTGGCTATGTCGAAGGACGAAAGCCGCGAGATCGTCTACGGCATGCCCTATGACGAATGGCGCACCAAATATCAGAAGGAAGCGTCCATGGAGCAGAAGGCTGCGTTCGAGAAATCGCACCGCCACTGAGCCTTCCCATGACTGGCCCGGCCTCCGTCGATCCGCAGCCTGCGAACGAGCAGATCGCCGAACAGTTCCAGGTGCTGCACGAGTTCCCCGCAGAAGCACGCCGCAAGCTCGACCAGAATAGTTGGGACTACATCGTCGGCGGCACGGAGAGCGAGCAGACCGTGCGGCGAAACCGGCTCGCGCTCGACGTGCTGGCGTTCAGGCCGCGCGTGCTGCGGGATGTGAGCCGCGTCGATGCGACGGTGAATGCGCTCGGCCGGAAGATGCGTTTGCCGCTGTTCTTTGCCCCGGTCGGCGACCTTGAGTCCTTCCATCCGGAAGCGGGTGCGGCCGTCGTGCGTGCCGCGGGTGAGTTCGGCATCGGGCACATGCTCAGTTCGGTCTGCGGGCCGGGGCTCGAAGCCGTTGCGGAGGCGGCGCCGGAGGCACTCCGCCTGTTCCAACTCTATGTGCGCGGCGAGGACCGCTTCGTCGATGATCACTTGAAGCGCGCCGCCGATCGCGGCTATGCGGCGTTTTGCTTCACGGTGGACACCGCGATCTATAGCCGCCGCGAGCGCGACATCGCCAAGCGCCATTTCACCGCCGGCCGGCGGCGGATCGAGGGGCGCGAGTTTCAGGCCGCGCTCGACTGGCGCCAGATTTCCCGCGCGCGCAAAGCGTGCGATCTCCCGCTGATCCTGAAGGGCATCGCGACGCACGAAGATGCGCGCCTTGCGGTCGAGCACGGCGTCGACTGGATCTACGTCTCCAATCACGGCGGACGCCAGCTCGATCAGGGGCGCGGCACGATGGATATTCTGCCGGAGGTGGTCGATGCGGTGCGCGGACGCGCCAAGATCATGATTGATGGCGGGTTCTGCCGCGGCACCGATATCGTCAAGGCGATTGCGGCGGGCGCAGAACTCGTCGGTCTCGGGCGGATGCAATGCTACGCGCTTGCAGCGGCGGGGGACGCTGGCCTCGTGCGGATGCTCGAAATTCTCGAAGACGAGGTGCGCCGAAGCCTCGGACTTGTCGGCGTCAATGCATTCTCCGAGCTTGATCGATCCTGTCTTCACGCCGCGCCCGCGACGGTACCCGCGCACGTGCTCAGTGCTTTCCCGCTCTTGCAGATCGACGAATATCGGTATTGAGCGCGCGGAATCCCGCCGTGCGTCAGGCGCATGCCCTAAGGTTTTGACATCGGGCGAATCATATTTACGTTGGGAGCGTCGCTAACCAACCGAAAGGAGGTGATCCAGTGTCTCATTGTCTTTCGCCGCAAGGCCAGGCTCTCGTGATCTGGACCCTCGACTGCAACGGGGGCTGCCCCGCGTAATTTCGCGCGGACTTATCCAGTCCCGACAAGTGGGCTGCGGTCAGACAATGGAAGGGCCGCCCGCAAGGGCGGCCCTTCTTTGCGTTATGATGACGGCGCGATGACAGAAAATTCCACCGTGCGTGTCTTTGTCGACGCCGATGCCTGTCCGGTAAAGGAGGAGGTCTATCGGGTGGCCGCGCGGCACAAGCTGCCGGTCACGGTGGTGGCGCAGGGCTTCATCCGGGTGCCGGACGATCCGATGATCGCGCGCATCGCTGCGGGAACCGCGCCCGACGCCGCCGATAACTGGATCGCCGAACGGGTCGACGCAAAGTCGGTCGTGGTGACCGCCGACATCCCGCTGGCGAGCCGCGTGGTCAAGGCAGGCGGCATCGCCATCGCGCCGAACGGCCGGGTGTTCACAGATAACGAAATCGGCATGGCCCTCGCGATGCGCGATCTGATGAGCGATCTGCGCTCGGCAGGGGAGCCGACGCGCGGTCCGAAGCCGTTCACGCCGAAGGATCGATCGGCGTTTCTGTCCGCGCTGGACACCGCAATCAGGCGCCTGCAGCGAATGGAACCGGATCGCTGAGGGGCCGGCTTCGGAACCGTCGCCACAATCTCGGCGGAATGCGTTGCCAATCCATTCCTTAAGGGGGCGTCACAAGAAAGAATAAAAATCGGCCATCGGCCGGCGGGAACCCCTATGTCAGTCGCATTGCGTGAAGGCGTGCAGCGCCTCGAAGTGACGACGCGCGTCACACTGTCCGTGCTCGCTCTCGCGAGCGGCGTTTACACCTATCTCGGCGTTCGCGAATTGCTCAACGGCAACGCGACCGTCGTCTTCTTTGCTGCGGTGATCTACTCGGTCGCTGTCTCCATCGGCATCTACGCCTTCTGGACCTACCTGATGCGGTTCCTGCCGCATGTGCGCGACCAGAGAAGCCGCGGTCTGCTGTTCGGCTGCATGATGCTCGGCGCCTGCATGATTATCGCGATGTCGGCTTGGCTGAACGCCTCTGCGCTCGCGGGCGCTGCCGCGATCCAGCAGCACCTTGCCAACGCCGTGCAGGCCTATACCCGTGATCTCGACCGTGCGCATTCCAACGCGCTCGCCGCGCAAAGCCTGCTTCCCGATATCCAGATGGCGTCGACGCGGTTTTCCAAGCTCGCTGAATCCGAGAAAGCGGGTTCGCTGACCGGCACATCCGGTTCGGGGACCGTCGTGCAGCTTCTCACCCAAATGTCGAACCAGCTCGGCAACCTCTCGACCGAGGTCACCAATTCCGCCGACCGCGTGAAATCACTGTTCGAACAGGGCGGAAAACATCTCGAGAAGATGCGCTCGCTCGTCTCCGACAAGGGGCCGATCAGCGCGCGCAGCGACGCCTTCGGCTCGGAGACAATGGCGCTGATGGGCACCATCGCATCACTGCAGCAGACGTCCGTTGCGCCGGCGGTGAAACGCGCAGCCGACGGGCTGACCGCGGGCTTCATCGCGCCGGCGGCGGGCGGGCGTACGCTCGACCTCGCGGAACGGCAGACCTCCGTCGTCGGCAAGGTGGAAGGAGCGGTCGCGGCGCAGGCACAGGCATTGTCCGCCGCAGCCGACAAGATCGTCGCGCTCGAGCCGGTCGAGCCCGCGCGCTTCCAGGCGCTATCTCCCGCCGAAGCGGTCCTTCGTTATGCGGGGGACTTCATCCCAAGCTGGGCGGGCGCGATCTCGATCGACCTGATGCCGGCCGTGCTGGTGCTGATCCTCTGTGTCGTTCACGCGGGAATCCGCCGTGAGGGCATGCCGGAGGCGAATGCCAGCACGATGAGCGCGGCCGACCTGATGACCGCGCTGCATCTCGCCCGCGAGGTCGAGCTGGCGAGTGCGGCCCGTACGCAGACGTCCGCGCCCTCGATTGCGCCCGGGTCATCGACCGAAGAAAACGTGACGGCGCTGTCCACTGCGCGGATCGGGAAGAAGGACTGATCCGGTGGCATTCGCCGACACGGCCCGACAGCGCGCCCTGGCGTGGCTCCATGCTACGCCCGACGACGCGATCCTGAACTGGCTGTTCGGAGCGATGCTCCTCGCCACGGTCGCGGTGCTCGGGCTCGACTATTGGCAGATGTGGCAGGCCGCCGAGCAGCAAGCGGCAACGGAACCGGCGCAGACGGACGCGCCCTCGGCCAATCCATCGAAGCCTTCCGACGTTCCGCTCGCGCCTGCGCGTACCGGCGGCGACCGGCGCACCGGGCCCCTTCGCGTCTCCGACAAGCAGCTCGGCCAGCCGATGACGTTCGAACTCGTGGGCGACGGGCGGCTGATGGCAACAGGAACCGTTTCGCCCGGCATCGCGGACAGCTTTGCCGCCGAGATCGAAAAGCGCGGCTCGTATGTGAGAACCGTCGTGCTGCATTCGCCCGGCGGCTCCGTGCAGGATGCGCTCCGGATGGGCCGGCTCATTCGCGAGAAGAACTTCAACACCGAGGTGGAGAGCGGAAAATATTGCGCGTCGTCCTGCCCGCTGATCTTCGCAGGCGGCGTGGAGCGGCGCGCGGGCGAAAAGGCCGCGATCGGCGTGCATCAGGTCTTTGCCGCGCCCGGCAGCGGCGGACCGGCCAACGGCGCGAACGGCATGGATTCGGCGCAGCGCATCTCCGCGCAATGCCAGAAATACCTCCGCGACATGGGCGTCGATCTCGGCGTGTGGGTTCACGCGATGGAGACGCCGAAGGAGGAGCTGTTCTATTTCAAGCCAGAGGAATTGCTGTCGCTGAAGCTTGCAACGCAGAGCGGCAAGACCGCGCCTGCGAAGAAGGCGTAGTCAACGGAATTCGCCTCTCCCGATCCGCCCTGTGAATGACGGGCGTAGCGCCCGCATCAGCCTTGATTCCACGCATCGCGTTCGCGAAACCATTGAGCGCAATGCCAGAGTGTCGTGGAGGATCGTGAAATGCCGGCCAGCGCCGCCGCCGAAAAAGAACAAGCCTCGCATCGCTTCGCCAAGGATCAGCTGAAGGCGATCATCGAACGCGTCGAGCGGCTCGAGGAGGAAAAGAAGGCGATCTCCGACGACATCCGCGACGTCTTCGCCGAGGCCAAGGTCAACGGTTTCGACGTGAAGGCTTTGCGCACGATCGTGAAGATGCGCAAGCAGGACGCCAACGAGCGCAAGGAGCAGGAAGCGATCCTCGAGACCTACCTGCACGCGCTCGGCATGCTCGCCGCCTGAGCGGCCTATCGAAGCGCTGCTGTCCGGCCGGTAAAGGTCGTCGTTGCGACGAAGACCACGGCGCTGCCGCTGAAGCGGTCGCTTGTCATGCCGTTATGCGGATCGTCGGAAAACGTCATCGCGACGGCGTCGTTCGGCCGGCGCATCAACGGCGCAAGCGTCCGCATGTCGGCCGCCCCGAAAATCGCGGTTGTGATCGAGCGCAGGCTCGGTGCGATCACCATGGCGCGCATCCAGGGGTCGTCGAAACGCCGGGCGTCGCCGTTCTGGAATGCGACGGCCTTGGACGGTACCGACGCCGGCGCCGCGGCGGTCGTCGCGCCGTCCTTGAGCGCAACGGATATGCCGTTCCCCGCGGTGATCGCGGCGGTGCGCGGCACGTTTGAGCCCATCGGCGACTGGCGAATGATCTTCGGCGCTGAAGGCGCCGCGTAACCGATTGCGGCTTCGCCTGCCGGCGGTGTCATGCGCTCCGGAGGAGCGGGCCAGGGTCCGATGCTGCCAGTCGCTTTGGCGTCGGCCGAGGCGAGCTCGATCTTGGTATCGTTGGCGACCACCGGATCCGGCGTTCCGCGCCAGAAGCCACGTGCGTCGAATACGTTGTCGGCGGGAGCGGCGGCCGAGGCGGAGGCCGTTGCATAGAGGCTTGCGGCCTGGGCGGGGCGCGGGGCGGGTTGCGGTTTGGGCGGCTGGGCTTCGGCAAGCTGGATCGGCGCCTTGGTGCGCGGCAGCGGGATCAGCGAGGCGGCGGCGCGGACCGGCTTCTGCGGTTCGGTCACGACCGGCGTCGGCCGAAGCGGTGGCGAAACGGCGGCGACCTTCGCCGGGGCGGGCGCCTGCGCGGACGCGACCTGTTGTGGCGCGTCGCTGGCGTCTTCATCCTCGTCGCGGCTCTTGCCGAAGCCGAACAGCTTGGCGAGCACACTGCGTTTGCCCGAGGGAGCGATCGAGGGGGCATCGGATCCGCGCTTCTCCAGATCGGCCATCGCAAGCGCGTAGCCGGGGAGCGGCTGGCCGTCGGAGGGAATGTGAACGGTGCGGCCATCGGGGAAAATCTTGACCAGCTGCTCTCGCGTCATGCGCGGCCAGTGGCGAACGTTGCCGACATCGAGATGCACGAAGGGCGATCCGGATGTCGGATAGAAGCCGACGCCGCCACGCTGCAGGCGAAGCCCCGCTGCGCGAAGCTGCTCCAGCGGAGCATCGGGCAGGTAGAAATCCATCGCCTTGCCGTGCGTGTGCTGGCTGAATCGGGCCACGCCGCTGTTGCGGCTTCTCCGTCGCAGCATCTCGTTCGTACCGGGCGCGCGGTAGCCGCACACGATCTGGATCGCCTCCTTGGAGCCGACGTCGCGCTGCACTTCCCAGACAAGATCGATCAGCCGGGGATCCATCGCCGTCTGTTCGTTGCGCCGCCAGTCGCGCAGTTCCCAGTTGATCTTCTGCAGCGCGTCCTCGTCGTAGCGGCCGTTTTTCTTGTAGGTGATGATCAGGTCTTCGCCGGTATGCAGATGGTGAAGCGAAATGGTCCGCGTATCGCCGTTGGCGACCGCGTTCTGCAGGCTGTTGCAGCCGAGGATGACAAGCGCGGCGGAAATGCCGGCCTTTGCGGCGACGCGGGGGAGTGTCAGCTTTGAGGTCTTGCGCACGCCTGGAGCTGGCACGTGTTGTCCCGTGTTGATTTCGCTCAGCAAGACCGACCGCGGCCTGCCCGCCGCGGATGACTAACGCCGTGTAAAAGAGGGATGGTTAACGCAGGATTAGCGCGCCCCGTCCAACCGACGCGAATGCAGTAACGATGGAGTATGGCAAAATCGCGCCGCAGCGCGGCTCCCGTTAACCATTTGGTTAACGGGATACTTCCGCGAAACGAGGCGCGAAAACTGGGTCTGTCAGCGGAACAGGCGCCCGAAGAAGGAATCGTCGTTCTGCACGCTGCGGCGGCCGCCGAAGCGGGGATCCACGCGGCGCATGTTGTTCTGACGCTGGAAGAAGCTCATGAACGAGTTCTCCTGCTGCGGCAGTTTCGCGACCGGCGGCTTCTCGCTGATCTCGCGCCGTTCGATCGGGATGTCGGCGGTCTTGCGGGCGTCATCCTTCAAAAGCGGCAGGAGCGCAGCGTCGCGGCCGTAAACGTCGTCGCGAAGCTGCAGGTGGCCCGCATCGTCGACGAATGCCGTCTGATAGGTGATGTGCACCGGGATCGGCGTATTCAGATTGATGTTGGTCTCGCCGCTTCCGTACATCTTCTGGATCCGTTCGGCGGTGTAGCCGTCTTTCGGATTCGAAATCCCGAGCAGCACTTCGGCGTATTTATCCGGGAACTGCACGCGCATGCAGCCATGGCTGTAGGCGCGCGGGAATTTTTCGAACAGATACTTGTCCGGAGTGTCGTGCTGATAGACGAGGAACTTGTTCGGGAAATTGAAGCGGATGCGGCCGAGCGCGTTCGCAGCGCCCGGCGGCTGATAGATCCGCACCGTGCCGTCCTTGCTCGTCTCCATCTTCAGGCCGATGCGCTCGAGCGCGTCCGGGTCCTGCTGCAGCGCCGGCAGATACTCATTGTTGATGATCGACGGCGGCACGTTCCAGGTCGGGTTCACGGTGATGAATTTCATCGTCTCCGTGAGCATCGGGGTCGCCATCTTGCCGGGCTTTCCGGTGACGACGCGCGTGGTCCAGACTTGCGCGCCGTCTTTCATCACGCGCAGCGTGTAGTCGGGAATGTTCAGGATGACATACGCCCTGCCGAGATCGTGCGGCAGCCAGCGCCAGCGCTCCATGTTGGCAACGATGATCTCGGCGTCGCGATCGTGGCGCGGGCCGTTGATCGCGTCGAGCGTCGACGAATTCACGACGCCGTTTGCCGCGAGGCCATGCTTGCCCTGGAATTTCTTCACCGCGTCCGCGAGTTCGGCGTCGTAGGTGTCGTCGCCGGACTTGGCGGCGACGCCGAGGCGCTCGCGCAGGATCGGGACGCGCGGATCGGTCATGAAGACGTCTTGCGCGGCCTTACCCTTCACCTTGGTCTTGGCGATCTTGAGGACCGGGCCGCCTTCGATGCGCGCCGGGGCATTGCCGCCCTTGGCCGCGCGCACTTCGGCAAGCTTCGCCTTGAGGGCCTTGTATCCGGGATGCTGCGGCAGGTAGCTCGACAGCGTCTCGGCGATCGTGCGCTGCCCGGCAACCCCGTCGAGGATCGCCGCAGGATCCGGCGTCTCGTTCGGATAGAGGATGTCTGCGCTGACGCGCGTGTAGCTGACGCGGCCGGTGCGGGCGTGACGCGCATAGGCGAGCACGCTCGTGCCGTATTTCAGTTCGGTGTCCGCAAGCGAGTCCGGATCGCCCGGCTTGAATTCCGGCGTCGGATAATCTTCGGGGAACAGCCCATCGACCGCGACGCCACGCAGATACGCGATGGCCTGGGTCGCCTTGGCGGACGGTGCCCCGCGGTCGATCCACAGCGGAGCGAAGCCGCGGTCACGATAGAAGACCTCGGCCGCGGTGCGCTCGGTCTTGCGGCTGAAATAACGGTCGGCCTTGGTGGCGAGCAGATCGCGGAGCTTTTCGGCGACGGCGGCATCAGCCGCGGAAAGGTTCGAAGCAATCGGAGCCTTGACGAGATCCTTGCCGGTCAGCGTCTTCAGGACGGCGGGGTCGATCGCCGGAGCGGCGTCGGCGGCGACGGGCGCCGCCGGAGCGGCCGCCGCAGGAGCAGACGCGGCCGGAGTGGCCGCAGGCGCTTTCGGCGCGGAACCTGCTCCGAGTTCGG
Source organism: uncultured Hyphomicrobiales bacterium (assembly GCA_964584855.1). GTDB lineage: Bacteria > Pseudomonadota > Alphaproteobacteria > Rhizobiales > Xanthobacteraceae > Pseudorhodoplanes. The sequence goes on along the minus strand of CAZPBF010000011.1, from coordinate 9,343 downwards.
CATCGGTCGGGAAGGGGGCCGGCTCGACCACCGGAAGGGCGGCCTCGAAATCCTTGTTCGTGAGGCCCTGGCTGAGGGCTGGAACCGACGCGCCCCAAACCAGCGCCAAAGCGGTGCCGGCCAGAAAGCGGTTGTAATGGACACCGCGCATCGAATTCTCCTCAGATCCCGTCACTCCGGGAATGCCTTTAAGCACGCCCAGATGCGCTGAACAGACGGCAAAATGGGGGCGGAGGCAATCGGATGCCACCATTATTCACGTTATTTGCTCAGTGTCACTCCGCAGCCACGGAAGGGGAGTCCTGACCCGTGCCGGAATCGGACAACCCGAGGCTTTCGAGCTTCCGGTACAAGGTCGACCGCCCGATCTGAAGGCGCCGCGCAACTTCCGACATCCGGCCGCGATAATGTGCAATCGCGAAACGGATCACCTCGGCCTCGATCTCCTCTAGCGGGCGAACCTGATTGGACTCATCCAGCAGCATCATCGCCTCGGCGCCATGACGGCCGGCCGGAACGGGATCGGCGGCGATCCCGGCAATTTCGGTGAGGTGCGGCAATTCGGCGGGGAGTGCGCCAGGCTCGCGGAGTGTGACAAGGCCAGCGTCCGCTTCCGTCGAAAGCTGGGCCGCGATCTGCGGAAACTCTGCCCGGCCGATCGTATCGCCTTCGGCCAGCACGACCGCGCGGAACACGGCGTTTTCCAGCTGACGGACATTGCCCGGCCAGCGGAAGCCGTTGAGCAGCGACATGGCGTCCGAGTCGACCATGCGGATGGTCTTGCCCTCCTCGGCGCAGAATCGTGCGAGGAAATGCCGAACCAGATCGGGAATTTCCTCCCGCCGTTCGCGCAACGCTGGGACCGCGATCGGGAATACATGCAGACGATAGAACAGGTCCTCGCGGAAGCGGCCTGCCTTCACGTCGGCAACCAGGTTCCGGTTGGTGGCGGAGATGACGCGCACCTCCACACGGACGGACTTGCGCGCTCCCACCGGCTCGATCTCGCCGTCCTGAAGTGCGCGCAGAAGCTTGACCTGCGCAGTCAGAGGCAATTCGCCGACCTCATCGAGGAACAGCGTGCCGCCATGAGCCTCGACGAACTTGCCGACATGCCGGTCAGTGGCGCCGGTGAAGGCGCCCTTCTCGTGGCCGAACAGGATGGACTCCACGAGGTTGTCCGGGATCGCCCCGCAATTCACCGCGACGAACGGCTTCGTGCTGCGGTCTCCCGATCCGTGGATGGCGCGGGCGATTAGTTCTTTGCCGACACCGGACTCGCCTTCGATCAGGACCGGGATCGCCGACGAGACGGCCTTCTCGGCGTTGCGCAGGACCGCCTGCATCGAGGCGCTTCGTGTCACAATATCCTTGAACGTGAGCGTGCCGCTTCGGCTGCGCTTGATGCGCTGCAGCTCGCCTGCGAGCGCGCTGGCGTTGAGTGCGTTGCGCAGCGAGACCTGCAGGCGCTCCGGGCCGACTGGCTTGACGACGAAGTCGATCGCGCCCGCACGCATCGCCGAGATAACGTTGTCGATGCCGCCATGGGCGGTCTGCACGATCACAGGAACGGCGGAGCCCTGCTCGCGCAGCCGCGCGAGCAGCCCGAGTCCGTCGAGATCCGGCATGACGAGATCGAGAATCACGCAATCGATGCGCGGGCCGTCCGCCGAAGTCAGGAGCCGCGCGGCTTCCTCGCCGCCTTCGGCCAGGACCGGGTCGTGGCCGAACTTGCGCACCATGTTCTCAAGCAGGCGGCGCTGAACGGGATCGTCATCGACGATCAGGATGCATTCGGCCATCTGGAATCCCCCTCGGAACCTGTGTCGTTTCGAGGCACCTTGGCCGTTTTCACTTAACGAGATGTGAAGGCGGGACTGGCCGGTGCGTCCTCGGGTGCTCCGCGAACCGCCTTTTGCTGCTTGCGTGGGCCTCAATCAGGCCCGATATGCTGACAAATCCTGAATGTCCCCCAGGAGCTACGGCTCCCCAACTCCGGAACACCACGTGGCAGCTTCATCGACCCGCAAGGCCGTCAAACCGGCGCGCAAGGCCATTTCCAAGGCGCGGCCGAAACCTGGCGGTCTGAAGCTCGGGCAGCTTCCCGAGTGGAATCTCGCCGATCTCTATCCGTCGATGGATTCGCCCGAGGTGAAGGCCGACCTCGATCGGTCCGAAGCCGAATGCGCCGTTTTCGAGAAGGACTTCATGGGGCGCCTGTCCGCGCTCGCGGCCGCGCCGGATGGCGGCCAGAAGCTCGCGGCGGCCGTGCGCCGTTACGAGGCGATCGAGGATCGGCTCGGCCGTCTGATCTCTTATGCCGGCCTTCTCTATGCCGGGAATACGGCGGACCCGATCCGCGCGAAATTCTACGGTGATGTGCAGGAGCGCATTACGGCGATGTCGCTGCATCTTCTGTTCTTCACCCTCGAGCTCAATCGCATCGACGATGCCGTGGTGGACCGGGCGATGCAGGATCCGGCGCTCGGGCATTACCGGCCGTGGATCGAGGATGTCCGCAAGGAAAAGCCGTATCAGCTCGAGGACCGGATCGAGCAGTTGTTCCACGAAAAGTCGATCAGTTCGTATTCCGCTTGGAACAGGCTTTTCGACGAGACGATGTCGCGCCTGCGGTTCAAGGTCGACGGCAAATCGCTCGCCATCGAGCCGACGCTCAACATGCTGCAGGATCCCTCCGGCGCCGTGCGCAAGACTGCGGCTGAAGCGCTCGCAAAGACGTTCGGCGAGAACATCCGCCTGTTCACGCTGATCACCAATACACTGTCAAAGGACAAGGAAATCTCGGATCGCTGGCGCGGCTTCAAGGACGTGGCGGACGCGCGCCATCTGTCGAACCGTGTCGAACGTGAAGTGGTGGACGCGCTGGTCGCCGCGGTGCGCGCGGCCTATCCACGGCTGTCGCACCGCTATTACGCCCTCAAGGCGAAATGGTTCGGCAAGAAGGCGCTGCCTTACTGGGATCGCAACGCGCCGCTGCCGAAGGTGGACATGCGAACCATCGCCTGGCCGGAAGCGCGCGACACCGTGCTGACCGCTTACGCCGCCTTCTCGCCCAAGCTGTCGGAGATCGCGCAGCGCTTCTTCGACAGGAGCTGGATCGATGCGCCGGTGCGTCCGGGAAAGGCGCCCGGCGCCTTCGCGCATCCGACCGTGCCGTCGGCGCATCCCTATGTGTTGCTCAACTATCAGGGCAAGCCGCGCGACGTGATGACGCTCGCGCACGAACTCGGCCACGGCGTGCATCAGGTGCTTGCAGCGCCGAACGGGCCCCTGATGGCGCCGACGCCGCTGACGCTCGCCGAAACGGCAAGCGTGTTCGGCGAGATGCTGACCTTCCAGAAGCTTCTAGCCGCCACGACCAACAAGGCCGAGCGCAAGGCGATGCTCGCCGCGAAGGTCGAGGACATGATCAACACCGTCGTGCGCCAGATCGCCTTCTACACATTCGAACGCGAGCTGCATCTTGAGCGCAAGAACGGCGAGCTGACCTCCGAGCGCATAGGCGAATTGTGGATGGATGTGCAGCGAGAGAGCCTTGGTCCTGCGATCGAACTGAAACCGGGCTACGAGACCTTCTGGAGCTACATTCCGCACTTCATCCATTCGCCGTTCTACGTCTACGCCTATGCCTTCGGCGATTGCCTCGTGAACTCACTCTATGCGGTGTACCAGAAGGCGGAGAGCGGATTTGCCGAGCGCTATCTCGACATGCTGGCGGCCGGCGGGACGAAGCATCATTCCGAACTGCTCAAGCCGTTCGGCCTCGACGCGCGCGATCCGTCCTTCTGGCAGACCGGGCTCTCGATGATCGAGGGCATGATCGCGGAGCTGGAATCGCTCGAAGGCGCCAAGTAGGTTTCCTGCGCCGACGGCCGACCTCGCAATTTCCGGGTTTCGTCCTTAACTCTCGCGGGATGCCTCCCTCGGATCGCGAAGCCAACCGATTTTCAGCGCGCGCGGCGCGCTACGCCCGCGTCGGCACGAATGTCGGCGGCGTTGCCGCGCGGATCGCGGGGGCGCGTTTCCTCGGGCTTGGCCTGGACCGCGGCAAGAACGCGGCGGCGCTGGGCGCAGCGCTCGGCGGCCTGAAAGGGCCGATCATGAAGGTGGCGCAACTGCTCGCTACCATCCCGGAAGCCATTCCGCCGGAATACACGATCGAGCTTGCCAAGCTTCAGAGCGAGGCGCCCCCGATGGGCTGGTCGTTCGTGAAGCGGCGGATGAGCGCGGAGCTTGGCGCGGATTGGCAGGCCAAGTTCAAAAATTTCGAGCACCATCCCGCCGCCGCGGCCTCGCTCGGGCAGGTGCACCGCGCGACCTCGCTCGATGGCCGTCCGCTCGCCTGCAAGCTGCAATATCCCGACATGCAGTCCGCGGTCGAAGCCGACCTCAATCAATTGCAGATGCTGTTCGCGCTATACCGGCGGCTCGAACCGGCGATCGATCCGACCGAGATCGGACGCGAGATTTCCGACCGCATCCGCGAGGAGCTCGACTATATCCGCGAGGCGAAACACGTTGCGCTCTATCGCGACATGCTCGCCCATACCGACGCGATCCGCGTTCCGCATACCTGGCCGGATCTGTCGACCGGGCGGCTGCTGACCCTCGATTGGCTCGAGGGGACCCGGCTGCTCACCCACAAGGACGCCTCGCTGGAAATCCGCAATCGCCTCGCGGCAGCGATGTTCACCGCCTGGTGGTTTCCGTTCAGCCGGTTCGGTGTGATCCACGGCGACCCGCATCTTGGCAATTACACCGTGTTCGAGAAGGACGGCGAGCCCGGGGGAATAAACCTGCTCGACTATGGATGCATCCGGATTTTCCGCCCCGCTTTCGTCGGTGGCGTGGTCGATCTCTACAAGGGATTGCTGACCGGCGACGAGGCGCGCGTCGTGCATGCCTATGAGACCTGGGGCTTCAAGGACCTGCGGCGCGATCTGATCGATGTGCTCAATATCTGGGCGCGCTTCATCTACGGCCCGCTGCTCGACGACCGCGTGCGTTCGATCGCGGACGGGGTGAAGCCATCCGAATATGGCCGGCGCGAAGCCTTCCGGGTGCATCAGGCGCTGAAGGAGAAGGGGCCGGTCACGATCCCGCGCGAATTCGTGTTCATGGACCGCGCGGCCATCGGCCTCGGCGGGGTTTTCCTGCACCTGAAGGCGGAATTGAATTTCTATCGGCTGTTCAATGAGGCGATCGAGAATTTCAGTCTCACGGATGTGACGCAGCGGCAGGCGGCGGCGCTATCGGCGGCCGCCCTTTCATCCCCAAGCGAGGTGTGAGCCGAGGGTCTCCGTTGCCCTTCCGGCCCGTTTGCGGTAACCCCTGACCTGTCTAATTGCCTTGGAATTGCAGGGGACCGCGATGGCCGACCACGCCGAAGTTCAATATTCCACCGCCGACGGCAACGACTACCCCGAACACGAGTCGACCTATGTCGGCTTTATCGAGTTCGCGGTTGTCGGCTCGCTCTACGTCATCGGGACGGTGCTGGGCATCGGCATCGAAGGCATCACCAGTCACTGGCTTCTCGGTGCGCTGGTGATCTTCGTGATTTCCCCGGTCGGCGCGATCCACAGCGTCGCGACCGGGACCCGCGGCGGCGCAATCGCTGCATTCGTCCTGTCCGTCCTTATCTTCATTTACTGCACAATGAGCTGACGGCCGCCGCAGAGCGGGCGCGCCGGGAGGTCGGATGCGTATTGCGATCGTGCGTGAGACGGAAAGCGGCGAGCCACGCGTCGCCGGCACCCCCGAAACCGTCAAGAAGATGATCGGCCTCGGCGCACAGGTGGCGGTCGAGAAGGGTGCGGGCGCAGGCTCGGGGATTCCCGATGCCGAGTTCGAGGCAGTCGGCGCGACGGTGACGCAAGGCGCGGCCAAGGATGCCGATGTCGTCCTGAAGGTCCGCCGCCCGACACCCGAAGAGCTCAAGGGCTACAAGAAGGGCGCGATCGTTGCCGCCATCATGGACCCTTACGGCAACGACGCCGCGCTGAAATCGCTGGCGGACGCGGGTGTCATCGCCTTTGCCATGGAATTGATGCCGCGCATCACCCGCGCGCAATCGATGGACGTCTTGTCCTCGCAGGCAAACCTCGCGGGCTATCGCGCGGTGATCGACGCGGCCGAACAATATGGCCGCGCGCTGCCGATGATGATGACGGCCGCCGGCACGGTTCCCGCAGCGAAGTGCTTCGTCATGGGCGTCGGCGTCGCGGGCCTGCAGGCGATTGCGACCGCGCGTCGTCTCGGCGCCATCGTGACCGCGACCGACGTGCGGCCTGCGGTGAAAGAGCAGGTGCAGTCGCTCGGCGCGAAGTTCATTGCGGTCGAGGACGAGGAATTCAAGCAGGCCGAGACCGCCGGCGGCTATGCCAAGGAAATGTCGAAGGAGTATCAGGCCAAGCAGGCCGCGCTCGTCGCCGACCACATCAAGAAGCAGGACATTGTCATCACGACCGCGCTCATTCCGGGCCGCCCGGCGCCGAAGCTCGTCTCTGCCGACATGGTGAAATCGATGCGGCCGGGCTCGGTCATCGTCGACCTCGCGGTCGAGCGCGGCGGCAATGTCGAGGGCGCGAAACTCGGGCAGGTGGCCGAGACCGGCGGCGTCAAGATCGTCGGCTATGCCAACGTGCCGGGCCGCCTCGCGGCGTCCGCCTCCGCGCTGTACGCGAAAAACCTGCTGACCTTCCTCGAAACCATGATCGACAAGAAAGAGAAGAAGCTTGCCGTCAACTGGGAAGACGAACTGATCAAGGGCACCGCGCTGACGCGCGACGGCGCCGTGATCCATCCGAATTTCAAGCCGAAGACGGCGGCTTAGGGAGATTGCGCATGCATGACGTTGCCGCCGCGGTCGACCCATTCGTCTTCCGCCTTTCCATTTTCGTGCTTGCCGTATTCGTCGGCTATTACGTCGTCTGGTCGGTGACGCCGGCGCTGCATACGCCGCTCATGTCGGTAACCAACGCGATCTCCTCGGTGATCGTGGTCGGCGCGCTCCTTGCGGTCGGCGTGGCGCTGGTCACGAACGAATCCGGCTCGCTCTGGGCGCGCGGGCTTGGCTTCGTCGCGCTGATATTTGCCTCGGTGAATATCTTCGGCGGCTTCCTGGTTACGCAGCGCATGCTCGCGATGTACCAGAAGAAGAAAAAGTGAGCGCGTCATGAGTCCGAATATCGTCGCGCTGCTCTATCTCGTCGCGGGTGTCCTGTTCATTCTCGCCTTGCGCGGGCTTTCGAGCCCGGAGACGAGCCGACAGGGCAACTTCTTCGGCATGACCGGAATGGCGATCGCGATCGTCACGACGCTCGCCTCGCATCCACCGTCAGATTTCGTCTCGATCATCCTGGTCGCGGGCGGCATCGCCATCGGCGGCGGCATCGGCGCGGTGATCGCTCGCAAGGTGCCGATGACCTCGATGCCGGAACTGGTCGCGGCCTTCCATTCGCTGGTTGGCATGGCGGCCGTGCTGGTCGCCGCTGCGGCGTTCTATGCGCCTGCGGCTTTCGACATCGGCACGCCCGGCAACATTCACACCCAGAGCCTGATCGAGATGTCGCTCGGTGTCGCCATCGGCGCCATCACGTTCACCGGTTCGGTGATCGCGTTCCTGAAGCTTTCCGGACGCATGAGCGGCGCGCCAATCATGCTGCCGTTCCGCCACTACATCAACATCGCGCTCGGGCTGGCGATCGTGTTCTTCATCTACGGCCTGTGCGTGTCGCAGAGCCAGATGGATTTCTGGATCCTCACCGCCCTGGCTCTCGCCTTCGGCGTTCTCATCATCATCCCGATCGGCGGCGCGGACATGCCGGTCGTGATCTCGATGCTCAACTCCTATTCGGGATGGGCCGCGGCCGGCATCGGCTTCACGCTCGGCAACTCGGCGCTGATCATCACCGGCGCGCTGGTCGGCTCATCCGGCGCGATCCTGTCCTACATCATGTGCAAGGGCATGAACCGCAGCTTCATCTCCGTGATCCTCGGTGGGTTCGGCGGCGAAGTCGCAGCGGCGGGTGGTGCGGCCGAGCAGCGCCCGGTGAAGCTCGGCTCGGCGGAAGATGCCGCCTACATCATGAAGAACGCTTCCAAGGTCATCATCGTGCCGGGTTACGGCATGGCGGTGGCGCAGGCCCAGCACGCCCTGCGGGAAATGGCCGACCACCTCAAGAAGGAGGGCGTCGAGGTCAAATACGCCATCCATCCGGTGGCCGGCCGCATGCCCGGGCACATGAACGTGCTGCTCGCGGAAGCGAACGTCCCCTACGACGAGGTGTTCGAGCTCGAGGACATCAATTCCGAGTTCGCGCAGGCCGACGTCGCCTTCGTCATCGGCGCCAATGACGTCACCAACCCGGCCGCCGAGGAAGACAAGACCTCGCCGATCTACGGCATGCCGGTGCTCCAGGTGTGGAAGGCGGGCACGGTGATGTTCATCAAGCGCTCGCTTGCGTCGGGTTACGCCGGCATCGACAATCCGCTGTTCTATCGCGACAACACGATGATGCTGCTCGGCGACGCCAAGAAGATGACGGAGCAGATCGTCAAGGCGATGTGAGGCGAGGGGAGGCGTCGATGATCAATCGTCGCCGGTTCGTCGCAGGTTCGCTGGCTGCGCTCGCGGCCGGCGCGTCGCGTCGGGTAGCGGCGTCGGAATGGCAGTCGCTTTCCCCCGCTGAGGCTGGCTTTGCGCCCGACCTCTCCGACCGGCTCGACAAGCTCGTTGCCGACAAGCGCGCCTGGGGCCTGCACGGCGTCGTCATCATGCGTCACGGCAAGCTCGTGCTCGAGCGCTATTTTGCCGACGACGACGAGATCTGGGGCCGACCGCTCGGGCGCATCGAGTTCGCGCCCGACACGCTGCACGACCTGCGTTCGGTCACCAAAAGCATCCTTGGCCTGCTCTACGGCATCGCGCGGGCGCAGGAGAAGGTGCCGCCGCCGGAGACGCCGCTGCTCAAGGCGCTGCCGGAATATGCCGATCTCATGACCGATCCGCGCCACAGGAAGCTCACCGTCGCCAACGCGCTGACGATGACGCTCGATTTTGACTGGAACGAGGACGTCCCCTACCAGGACCCGACCAACAGCGAAATCCAGATGGAGATGGCGCCGGATCGATACCGGTACATCTTCAGCCGCCCGTTCATTGACGAGCCGGGCACGCGCTGGATCTACGGCGCCGCCGGCCCGGAGCTGATCGCGAAGATCATCATCGACGGCACCGGCCAGTCGCTGCCGGATTTTGCCCGCGCGAACCTGTTCGATCCGGCAGGGGTCGGGCAAACCGAATGGAGCAAGGGCTCCA
>CAZPBF010000010.1:0-270149 GCA_964584855.1 uncultured Hyphomicrobiales bacterium | reverse complement strand
CGGGGCCACCCGCCGCGCGAGGGCGCGCCATCGCGGCATGGACGTCGAACAGGGTGCCGTAGGCGTCGAACACGTAAGCGGCGATCGGCATCGGTTGCGCTCCGCTCAGGGCTTGGGTGGATCCTTGAAGACGCTCTTCAGGTCGTAGTGCCGGATATCGTAAACCCGCGCATAGATCCGGTCGTCGCGATCGATTTCGACAAGGATCGGCGCATCCGGTTCGGCGCAATAGAATTCACCGAGCATCATGGCGAAGTCGGCGCCTTTCGGATCCCACGTGGTGACGAATTCGGGACCGAGTTCGACCTCCGCCGCGGGATGCGGGCCGCACACCGCAATGCGCCAGCGGCGTCCGGGCGGCGGCGTCTGCAACCGCTCGGTGAGCAGAGCCCGGAGCCGTTCGGAGGCTTCCTTGAAGGCGAGCCCCCAATAATCGATCATGAAGCGCTCGTCCGCGCCTTCGACGCCACCGGCGATGCGATTGAAACTCGTGTACTGATAAGGATGCAGGCGCACCATCGCGATCACCGGATCGATGAGGCCCGCCGCGATCACGAGCGCGGCGGCGGCGACTGCCTTGATCGAGCGCCTGGCGAGGTCTTCGAAAAGCCAGGCTGCTGCGAGCCCCCCGAGCACCGCGATCGGCGGTGTCGCAAAGACGAAATGGCGGATGCCGTTATACATCGCCGGGCGCGTGAGCACCGGGATGAGGATCGGCACGGCGGCAGCTGCGATCACCAGAGAAAGGATCGCGCCCCGTCGCGCGTCGTATCGCCCGCGTGCAGCATTGACCAGCACGGCGATCAGCGCGCCGATGGAAAGGACGATCTCGATCTCCGGCAGCTTGAGCAGGAAGTGGACAGGGACGTAGCTGCGCGGCATGTCGGGCACGAGGATCGCCTGCCCCTCGTAAATCTCCCGCCACGGCTTTTCGAAAAAGTGCGAGAAGTATTCCACCGCGCGGAATGGATTGAGCGGCTCGAGCACCGACCACGGCCAGACCAGCGCCATCACGCCATAAGCCAGCACGAAGGCCGGGACGAGGCGCAGCAGGAACAGCCCCGCGTTTTGGACCGCCGGCCGCAATCCCGCGGCCCGTACATCCGCGCCGATCAGGATGAGAAACGGCACGATCACGTAAAAGACCGCGATGCCGCCGATGACACGCGACCCGATCGACAGACCGAGCCCGAATGCGAACAGGATCCGCGTCAGGGTGCGCGGCCGGGGGTAATCCTCCATCAGGCGCACCAACGCCAGGAGGAGAAGCGCCATCGCCGCGGCGAAGGGCGCGTCCTTGGCATTCATATACATGTGCCCGTAATAGAGCGGGCAGGTCGCGAGAAGCAGCAGCGCAAGCAGCCCCGCGACCGGACCGCCGACTCTGCGTCCGATGCGCCAGGTCGCGATCAGGCCGAGGATGCCGACGATCGCGCCGCACAGGCGCCGCGTCTCAAACAAACCAAACGGCAAGACCTTGCTGAGCGCAGCCGCGCTCATGTCGAACCCGCCGCCATACATGTAGAGATTGACGAAGGAGAAGGCGCGCCGGTCCTTCAGGCCGGACGTGTAGAAATTCAGCAGCAGGTCGCCGTATTGCGAATGCGTGTAGTCGTCCCATCCGAGGCCGTAATCGGAAAAGGTCATCCACGCGATGACGCCGATGCAAACAAGCGCGCCGATGGCCATCGCATCGGCCGTGCGGGCGGTCGATGGCATCAGCGCGCCTGTCGATCAGGATCGGGGCAAATTATTTGCTCGCCGCCTCGAACATCTCGGCGACGTAGTCCCAGTTCACCAGATGGTCCAGAAATGCCTTCAGGTAATCGGGCCGGCGGTTGCGATAGTCGATGTAATAGGAGTGCTCCCACACGTCGCAGCCGAGGATCGGCGTGCCGCCGTGCACCAGCGGGTTCTCACCGTTCGCGGTCTTGGTGATGGCGAGCTTGCCGCCCTGGACGGCGATCCAGCACCAGCCGGAGCCGAATTGCGTGGCGCCGGCCTGGGAGAAATCGGTTTTCATCTTCTCGAGGCCGCCGAGATCGGAATCGATCTTGGCTTTCAGTTTGGCCGGGATCTTGTCGCCGCCGCCCGAGGGCTTCATCCATTTCCAGAAATGGATGTGGTTGTAGTGCTGTGCGGCGTTGTTGAAGAGACCGGCATTCTTGCCGAACGAGCCTTTCACCACGTCTTCGAGCGATTTGGATTCAAGGCCGCTGCCCTCGAGGAGCTTGTTGCCGTTGTCCACGTAGGCCTTGTGGTGCTTGTCATGGTGATATTCCAGCGTTTCCCGCGACATGTACGGCGCGAGCGCGTCGTACCCGTAGGGCAGCTCGGGCAGCGAAAAGGGCATGGGTGTCTCCGTCCAATAACTGACTCAGGCGAAATCGTCGGCGGGTCCGCCGGTTCCCTTCCTTAGGCGCTGGGGGCGGGGCGGGCAACGGGCGGGGAGGGAGAAAATGCCTCCGGAACGGGCGCCGCATTTCGTCCAACAGCGTTAAGAAAGAATAGATTTGCCAATGGTATCGCAATAGCCGCCTTGCCTATAAGTATCGAGGGCGTCACAATTCCTTGGGGAGTGTGTGGCGGGGGGCGTGAGGACGGCGCGATGCCTTTTCTTTTGCTTGTTTTGGGGGTTCTTACGGCGGGAACCGGGGCCGTGATGGTCGGCTTCGGCGTGCCAATCAACGAATTCAGCCTTGGCAATACGCTCATTATTGCCGGCACAACCGCCCTGGTGGGCGGCCTGATCGTGATCGCTCTGGCGGTTGCGACCCGTCATCTGGTCCGGATTGCGGGGCTCCTGCGGGCGCAGCCTGCCGCGCGTCCCGCGCGCTCTGTTGAAGGCCATGACACGCCGGCGAGTCCCGGTCCCGGAAGGCTTCCCTTTCCGCTGAGGCCCTCCTCGCAGGAGGGCAGCCCGCGCAATCAGGACAGCCGCTTCTCGCCGCCGTCCGAAGCTCCGACCGATCCGATTTTCGAACGCCTGCGCATGAGCCAGCCTGGCGCGCAGGCGCACCGCAGCGCCGAGCCGCCGATGCTCGCCGAGGAAGAAGCGCCGCTTTCGCCGCGCGCGCCGCGCATTCCGTTCCCTGCGGAGCCTGCGCACAACGCAGCGCCGGAACGTGCTCCGCGTCCGTCCGACAAGTCGCGCAACGGCGCACCGGCCCCAGCCGTGCCCGCGCCGCAGCCGCGAATGTCCTTCAACGATGCCTGGCCCTCGGAGCAGCGGCCGGACCCCCAGCCGCAGAAATCCGCCGAGTCCGCGCCGCACGCGAATGGCGATGCGTTGCGTTCGGCCCTGCAACGCGAGTTCGAATCCGCTCCGGTGAGCATCCTGAAATCCGGCGTGGTCGACGGGATGGCCTACACGCTCTACACCGACGGTTCGATCGAGGCGGAACTGGCGCAGGGCGTCGTTCGCTTCGGGTCGATCGAGGAATTGCGCAATCATCTCGAAAAGAGCGCCTGACCCGGGCGCCCGGCGTTCGTCCTCGTCTCTTCTTGCGAAGGCTGACGCGGATCGTTTATCGTTCGATCTTCGCTTGGCGGGTTGAACGAACATGAGCGACGCTGCGGCCGGCAAATTCATCGACCAGACGGCGAGCATCGTTGCGGCCTATGTCAGCAAGAATGCCGTCCCGGCGAGCGAGCTTCCCGCGCTGATCAATCATGTCCATGCAGCCCTCATGCGCGTCGCGTCGGGGCATGGCCATGCCAACGGCGAGCAGCTTCGCCCCGCCGTTCCGGTCAAGAAATCGATCGCGCCGGATTATCTCGTCTGTCTCGAGGACGGAAAGAAGTTCAAGTCGCTGAAGCGGCACCTGCGCACGCAATACAACATGACCCCGGAGCAATACCGGGACAAATGGGACCTGCCCGCGGATTACCCGATGGTCGCGCCAAACTATGCGGCCGCGCGGTCCGAACTCGCAAAGCAGATGGGCCTCGGACAGCAGCGCCGCCGCAAGGGACGCTGACCGCGCTTCTTCACAGGCGCCGCACACGAAACCGCAGTCCGGCCAGCCGTTTGCACTGACAGCAGAAAAGTTATCCCCGCGCCCCGTTCCGGCCTCATCATATAGGTATATAATCCTACAGATGGGAGCCGTTGAATAATGAACCGGGATGACCTTCAGGCCGCAGCCGCGCAGCGGTCGTTTCTCGCGATCGACTATTCGCTCGAGACGCTTCAGGCCGTAGTCGCCGCGGCTTTTGCCGTACCGCTTGGCGAAATGCGCGGCGCGAGCCGCGGCTGTGCGCGCGCGGCCTTCGCACGGCAAAGCGCGATGTATCTCGCGCACACGGCGTTCGGCCTGTCGTGCAAGGACGTCGGCCGCCTGTTCGGACGCGACCGCACGACCGCGGCCCATGCCTGCCGTCTGATCGAGGATCGCCGCGAGGACCCTTTCTTCGACGCGGTTCTGAAGGCGCTCGAATCGTCCTGCGGCGCGGCCGCCCCGCGCTCCGGAGCAGCCGCATGAGCAGGCAGAAACATCCGCGTGTTCTGCCCGCGCGCGAGGGTCATGACATCGATCCGTTTCGCGCGCAGCATATGCAACTGGCGAAGGGAAGCGTCGACACGCAGACCGGCCGCACCGACGTCATCCTCGATGAATCGGAAAGCCCGCTCCTGTGGCTCGCGCGCCGCAAGGGCCGCGATGGCCAGCCTCTGGTCGCGCCGCACCAGCTGCAGGCCGGCGAAAGGCTGCGCGCCGAGTTCACCCGCGCGCACCTCATGCCGCGCACGACGTCGAACTGGCAGGCGCCGATCGCCCGAGACCGGCGTTCCTTCGGCGGCGGAGGAGGGCATTTCACCGATGTCATGATCGCGGCGCGCCAGAGCGTCGACAAGGCGCTCGACAGCGTGGGCCCGGAATTCGCAGGCCTGCTGCTCGACGTGTGCTGCTTTCTGAAAGGCCTCGCCGACATCGAGCACGAACGGCGCTGGCCGCCGAGATCCGCCAAAGTCGTGCTGCAGCTCGCCCTCGACAGGCTCGCGCGGCATTACGGCTACGGGGCCGAAGCGCGGGGCAAACCGCGCGCGCCGGTGCGAGTGTGGACGGCGGAGGATGCGGGAGCCTGACCCGGTCCAGCCCTGCGTTCAGGCCGTTTGCAGCGCGCGCTTCGCTTCGCTGCGGATGCGCTCGACCATCGAACGCAATCCGTTCGAGCGTTGCGGCGTCAGATGCTCGCGCAGACCGATGCGGTCGAGCAGCGCGGGCGCATCGACCGCGAGGATCTCTTTGGCATGCTTGCCGGAATAGAGCGCGAACAGGATCGCGATCAGCCCGCGCACGATATGCGCATCGCTGTCGCCGACGAAAGTGAGCACCGGCCCCGACCCGCCATTCGGCTTGATGTCGGTTTCGAGCCAGACCTGGCTCGCGCAGCCCTGCACCTTGTTGGTGTCGGTGCGCGCGCTTTCCGGAAAGGCCGGTAGCGTACGTCCCAGCTCGATGATGTAGCGGTAGCGGTCGTCCCACTCATCGAGGACGGAGAAATTCTCGATGATCTCGTCAATCGACATGTGCAAGGCCCAAGCGGGCGGGATACCCGTCCGCTGCTAGATATATTGAGGCCTTGGCCGCAATGAAAGCGGCGGTCAGGATGCGTTGCGGGCGCCGTCCGAGCGGATTTGGACATTCTTCGGTGCGGGGCCCCGCCAGACCGGCTGCATGTCGTTCGCACGAAGGGTGTGGGCGGACGGCTTGCCGGCCGACCGCACGGATGCAGGCATCGGCTTGATCGAGCCGGTTTCGCCCTGGATCATCTTCTCGTTGATGAAATCGAACACCATCTTCGCGCCGGCCTGGGCGCGCTGGCCGAACGCGGCAGCCGCCTGCGCGCCGACCTCGCATGCGTCGGGCTGCCGGTCGCAGAACTGCGTCATGTCGGAGACGGCAGCGCCCGCAGCCGACAGCGTCTCGACCGCACCGATCGAGGCCTGCGTTTGCGGCGCTTTCGACGCCGTGCCGCTCGGCAGAAGCACCAATACGATGCTGAGCCAGAATGCGATGCGCAACAGGAAGAACATGACCCACCCTTGTTCTCTGGACGGCTGTGTCGCCGTCTTGTCCGCAAGCTACCAACTCAGCACTGAAAGGCCGGTTCGTCCGCTGCGCTGATTTTTGTGCTTGTTTGAAGCGAATGCGCCGCAGTTTTAGCTAAAATTTGAACGGTCCCGATTTGGGGCAACGCACCCTTGTGAATGACCGGAGAGAGGACTGGGAGACACCGTCCGCGCGGGACCGAAAACAGCGGAGGGGTGCCCCGGCTCCCGCGGCAACGCGACGTTCACCATATGCGCAGGATGGGCCTTAACGGGATCGTTCAAATGCGAACAAACCCGCCAACCACGGCCATTTCCGGGCTCCGCGCGGCTGCCCTTTAGTGTTCGCTTAAGCGGCCTCTGACACGATCCAATTCTTAATAAGGGAAGCGTCGGCCCTCGGGGCCGCGTTCAGTTGCCGTGAGTTATTCAGGCTTTGTTCGCCCGTTCCGCGATTTTGTCGATGGGCTGGTGCATCCGTCCGCGAAACAGGACGCACTGACGGCCGCCCGCCACCGTACTTTCATCGCTCCGCGCCTGCTCGGCAGCCTGATCGCGCTGTCGGCGCTGCCCGTCTATCTCATCATGCGCGGGGTGCCGAGCGCGCTCGAGATCGCGGTCTTCGCCTGGCTGATCGTTCCGATCCTGGTTGCTTACTACTTGTCCCGCACCGGCCGTTACGAGGGTGCGCACATCCTGTCGTCGCTGTCGCTCGCAGGTCTCGTCACCACGGTTGCGCTGATGACCGGCGGGATCTCGTCATTCGCGGCGATCTGGCTGGTCGTGGTGCCGCTGGAAGCCGCGCTCTCCGCCTCGCGCCGGGTGGTTGCGATTGCGTCGACTTTCGCGCTCGCGGCCGCGGGCTTGCTGCTGACGCTTCGCCTCGCCGATCTGATGCCCGCCTCCGAGGTGGGGACCGACCATAACGCGCTCGCTGCGCTTGGAATCATTTCCGCCTCGCTCTACGCCACCGGGCTCGCGCTCGGCGCGGAATCGCTCGCGCGCATGAGCTTCTGGCTGTTCCACGCGGAGGAAGACCGCTATCGCCTGCTCGCGCGCAACATGACCGACGTGATCATGCGCCACGGCCCGCACGGCACGATCCTGTTCATTTCCCCGGCGGCGGAAGCTCTGTTTGGGACGCGCGCCGGCGAATTGCGCGGCCACGGACTGTTCGAGCGGGTCCATGTCGCCGACCGTCCGGCTTATCTGACCGCGCTCGCGCAAGCGGCGTCGGGCGGCGAATCCCAATCGGTTGAATTCCGCGTGCGCCGCGAAGCAGGCGGGAATGCCGGCGCATTGGGGATCCAGTATGTGTGGGTCGAAATGCGCTGCCGGCCGCTCGACAGCGAGGGCGCCGATGCGGGAACCGACGTCGTTTCGGTGCTGCGCGATGTCACCGACCGCAAGAACCAGGAGCGCGCGCTCGACCTCGCGCGTGCGGAATCCGATCGCGCCAATGCCGCGAAGACGCGTTTCCTCGCCACGATGAGCCACGAGTTGCGCACGCCGCTCAACGCGATCATCGGCTTTTCCGAGATGCTCGCGAACGAGACGCAGATGCGGATCGACGCCGCGCGCCGCGGTGAATATGCGCGGCTGATCAACGAGTCGGGACATCACCTGCTCGCGGTGGTGAACGGCATCCTCGACATGTCGAAGATGGAGACCGGCGATTTCGAGATCGACCCGGAATCCTTCGCGCCGCGCGACGTGATCGTCAGCTCCTGCGACCTGCTCGGACTCAAGGCGCGCGAGGCCGGGATCGATCTCGTCACCGATCTGCCGGACGATCTGCCCGCGATCGTCGCGGACAAGCGCGCGCTGAAGCAGATCATGCTCAACCTGATCGCCAACGCGCTGAAATTCACCAATCGCGGCGGACGCGTCACCGTCTCGGCGCTTATGGAAACCTCGCGCCTTGCCATCGCGGTCGAGGATACCGGCATCGGCATCAGCGCGGCGGATCTCGCCCGCGTCGGCGATCCGTTCTTCCAGGCGCGCTCGGCCTATAACCGGCGTCACGACGGCACCGGGCTCGGCTTGTCTATCGTCAAAGGCTTGGTCGCGCTGCATGGCGGCGAACTCGATCTGCATTCGCGGATCGGGAAGGGCACGCGCGTGACTGTGCGCCTGCCGTTCGATTGCGGGGCGCGTCGCGTGGCCAAGCCGAATATTGCCCATCCGGATTTCAGCCCGGCGCGCCGGATTGGCGAGCGCGACGGCAGTCATCAAATGGTGAAGAAAAGTGCGTAAGGCCAGAATCAGAAAAGAGCCGAGTTTTGCGATGGCAAGCGATGCCGCCGAGGTCACGCCGATTGCGGTGCTGACCGGGCGCAAGGACATCGTCGCCGGGATCGTGGTGCTGATCGCGGCGAGCGGAATCGCTGCGAACGCGCTGTTCCTGCAAAAGGGGCCGCACCCGTCGCCGATCTTCCATGCACGGCCGCAGCCCGCACCGTCCGTGCCACAGCCCGCGCCGGTGATCGTGCCGGTCCCCGATCCCGCGGCGTCCGTGCAACTGCCGCGGCCGCGCCCGGCTGAGGCCATGCCGGTCCCCGCGACGCCCGCAGCGCCCCCGGCGCCGGCGCGCTCGCAGACCGATATCGTGATCGACATCCAGAAGGAGCTTGCGCGCCGCGGCTTCTATGACGGCGTCGCCGACGGCGTTTATGGGCCGAAGACCGACGCCGCCATCCGCGATTTCCAGCAGGCCGCGGGCGTGAAGTCCGCAGCCGAGCCGAGCGAGGCGTTTCTCGCGGTGCTTTCCAAATCGACGGTCAAGGCGCCGCCGCCTCCGGTCGCCGATACCTCACGCCCGCCCGATCCGATCGCCGAGATCATCGCGCCACCCAAACGCGTCCTCGCCGTGCAGCGCGCGCTCACCGATTACGGCTACGGCCAGCTCAAGGTGACGGGCATTCTCGACCGCGATACGCAGGCCGCGATCGAGCAATTTGAGCGCGCGCGCAAGCTTCCCGTGACCGGCCAGATTTCGGCACGGCTGATGCGCGAATTGTCCGCTCTCACCGGACGGCCGCTGGAATAGCCGCTATATAGCGCGGATGCGTCTGAAATCCGGAATCTGGGTTGCGGCCTATCTGCGCCGTTGCACGACCGAAGGCGCCTACGCGGTGGTGCGCCGCCGCGGCGCCGAGGAGGCAGGCGCGGTCTTCGTCAAGATCGACCGGCTCGATGGCACCGCCGATTTGTTCGGGCCCGCGCCGCAAACCGCCTTCGACGAGGCCAAGCCGACCGACCGCGCTTTCGTCGCCTGCCTGAAGGCACAGCCCGCGCCGTCGGCGGATGCCGAGAGCTATCTCGCAAAGCAGATGCGCTTCGACCCCGACATCTGGATCGTCGAGGTGGAAGACAAGGCAGGCCGGAATTTTCTGGACCGGATCGTGAAATGACGCCTCAGGCGGCTCCCGGACGGCGCCGCGCATGGCTGGCCGGCGTGGTCGCTCGCAGCCGCCGCGAGTCGAGCAGAGCCTCGGCGCGGGCGCGCCGGGTTTCGTCGTCGTAATAGACCGCCTGGTGACGCACGGCCTGGCCGGGGGAGGCTTCGCGCCAGACCGACAGCATCCGCCGTGCATTCGCGGGGGCAAGATCCTCGTAGAGGCGGACCAGATCGTAGACCCGCCGCACGGATTCACCGATGGCCGGATTGAGGAACAAGAGAACGCGCTGGAGAATGTCGACCGGCAGATCGAGCGCGCGCACGGCGACGATCAGCGGCTCGCCGGATTGATCCTCGACAATCCGCGTGGCGAGCGCGTGCCCGATGCCGAGCGTGCTGACGAGGATTGTCGCGAATTCATACCCGTTGCGCGCAAAGGCTGCGGTCTCGAGCCGCCGTGCCGCCTGCTGCGCGTGGACGCGATGAAGGGGCTCCGCCGGTGCAACGGAGGAAAATTCGAGATTGGTCAGGATCAGCGTCCGCTCGGCCGCGTCGGCAGAGAAGAACAATTCGGCCAGTTCGTCGCAGGCAGTCTCCCCGGTCGGCTCGACTGGAGGCTCCGGCACCATGGCGGGTGCCGCGGAGACGGCAGGCAATGTCTCCGCCGGCGCTTCCTCAAGCGCAGGGCCTTCGTCCAGTTCGGCGAGCCGGCGCAGCACGATCTGCGGAGCGCGGCCGTATTTCTTCAGGCGCTCGGCGAAGACGGCGCGGGCGGGCGCGTCCACCACCTCGATCAGGCGCAGCGCAAGCTCGGTGAAGCGGCGCTCCTCGTCCGGCGCGTGCGAGGGCGTGTGGACGTAGAGATCGGTCAATTCCCGCAGCAGCGCTGCACGGCGCGCGGGGTCGGCAGGCCCCTGGGGGGCTGCGACGGACGGGGGGGTCGACACGGGATGCGACATTACAGGGACCCACAACAACCAAACGTTCCGCATCCTATCGGGCTCCCGTTAGCGGAGCGTTAACCTTGCTGGCTCCTTAATCGCAGCCGGAAAGAGAATCCGCCGGATCGGAGGCCGTTGGGGCTCCCGGCAACGGCAAGGGGACGGAACATGGGAATTGTCATCGACTTTCCGATGAACTTGCGGACCGCCCACGACGAGGGGCGTGGAAATATCACCGAGCCGGCAACGATCGTGATCCTGCCGGTCGTTCGGGTCGAGCGTTCGCCGGACACGCCGGCGGACGGCGTCGAATCCGGCCCGCGCGGAACCGGCCGCAAACGCCGCCGCCGCGCATCACGCTCCTGATCGCACTCCGCGTGCCGCGCCGCCTGACCAGAAGCCGCAGCACGATCGCGGTCTGCCTGCCGCTGCTCGGATGCCTGAACGGCGATTTCGGACGGGTGCGTCCTTCTCTCGTCACCGACGGGATCCACAACTGGATCGGCGCCGAATCGAACATCGCCGCGGGCCAGCTTCCATCCGAATTCCAGCTCACTGACGACGAGCGGCTGCTGCGCGATCTCGCCTATCCTTTGATCGCGCCACCCTACGACCGCGCGCGCTGGGATTCTGTGCTCGACCAGTATGGGCTGACCGGCCGGCTCTCGCCCAACTGGACGCCGGATATCCCGAATTACACCGCCGCGATGTTCGCGACGCTTCGGCGCTCGCCGCAATCCTTCTACGCCCAGCTTAAGGACGACATCCGCGACGATATCGAACGCATCGGACCGTTCGAAGACACCGCACGCCGCGTCGCCGACATGGACGTCAAGCGGCGCAAGAGCCTTGCTTTCGTGTCCGAGCTGACCGCCTACGAGGTCGACAACGCCAACCGGCGCATCGCGGAAAACGCGCTCACGGTCGACTGGGTGCATCGCTCGCTGGTCGAGCGCGTCGCCGGCTATCGCTTTGCGCTCGAGCGGCTTGTGATTTCGACGCCGTCGATCTCGGCGGTGGATGTCGAGCGCTCGCTGACGTTGCTGAAGACGCGGCTCGTGCAGTTCCGCATCGTTCCGGCACCGGTTGCGGTCGCGCGCCCGGCACAGACGCCCCTCGTCACCAAAGACTAGCGCCTATTGCGGGATGCAGCGCGCCTGCGCGAGCGCGCTCAGCGCCGCCGGCATCTGACCGGGCTCCGGCGCGAGCGCGCGCACGACGATCAGTCCGACATCGGTCGGCGATTCCACGATCAGCCGGTCGGCCGCGGTGATTTCCTCGTCGTCGGGCAGCAGCGCCCGCTGCGCCGTGGTCATCAGGTCGAGTTCGATCACGCGCCGGCCCGCGGCGCGGTCGTTGATCGCGTAATAGGCGACGCTGTTGCGGGTGTAGAACGAGACCGAGGTGTAGGCCGGGCTGACCGGGGCGGTCAGCTTGAGCGGACCCTTGGTCAGGTCGTAGCGGCAGACCGAGGACGCGAAGGCCGGGTCCATGAACGGCATCACCTCGTTGTCGGCGGTCGGGGCCGGTAGGGGGACCATGGTGTTGACCGGCGCGATCGCCGACACGCGCGCATAGGCATCCTGCGTCGCGGCGCGCGGCAGCAGCAGCACCGTGGCGAGGTGGATCACGCCACCCAGCAGGATGCCTCCGAGCAGCCACAGCAGCAGGCGCATCATGGGCAGGATCTCAGGGTGATCGAAGGCATCGCGACTTCGCGCCCTGCGCGCGTCGTCACGCCGATCGGGGTGTCGTAGAGGCGAAGGATCAGCAGGTAACGCGGAACGCCGGCGGTCGGCAGCCAATTCCCCGCACGGGCGCGCGGAGCAATCTGGATCTCGAAATCGCCGTTGAGCTTGCGGATGATTTCCTGGCTGGTGAAGCCTTGGCGGCTGACGGCATTGCCGACGAGCTCGCCGTCGGTGTCATAGAGCGTGATCGTCCAGAATCGTGCCTGCGGCGTCGATCCGGTCACCGTGAAGTCGCAGCGTCCGTCGAGCGGCTGGCCTGCGTCGTCCGTGCTCGCATAGAAGGCGATGCCGTCACCGAGCCCGGTCGGAAGCTGGCCGCTGCGCGCGATCGCGGCGCGGGCATAGGGGTCGATGTCGGCCGTGCCGGTCTTCAGCCACGCGGTCCATGCGCCGATGGTGAATGCGCCGAACGCGATACCATTGGTCAGCGCGAGCAGCGTGGCGCCGAGCCCGACACCTGCCGCGACCGTCAGGGAAAGAAGCAAGCCGAAGATGAAGCGCAAGGCGAATTCCGATCAGTGAAGAAGGTCAAGTTTGTTCGGGATTCGCGGCCGCGTCCATCACTTCCGGTTACCGCGGAATTCGGCGCGCCGTGTCCTGTTCGTTGGCCGAGGCGAGGGCCTCGGGCCTCGACATGTCCTGACGTTCCGCGGATTTCGGCGGGGCCTTCGCGGCAAGCGCCCGACTTGCATCTTCCATCAGGCGCTCGACCCGCACCAGAACCTCGGTTCCGCGCCGCGTCAGCGACACCGGACGCGAACTGGCGTCGCCCCGATTGTCGGCGACCCGCGTCTGCGTCAGCCCCCCGACGCCCGGAATGGGTTTCAGCTCGACGCCCTGATGGGCATAGCTCATGATCTTGTTCCAGGTCATGGCCGGCAGGGAGCCGCCGGTCATGCGGTTGGTCGGCGCGTAATCGTCGTTGCCGAACCAGATGCCGCAGACGAAATTGCCGGTGAATCCGACGAACCATGCGTCGCGATAATTGTTGGTTGTGCCGGTTTTGCCCGCGATGTGGATGCCTTCGAGTATGGCGCGGCGGCCGGTGCCTTCTTCCGCAGCCTTGTTCAGCATCATGTTCATGTCGAGGGCGACCTTTTCGGAGATCACCTGACGGGGCTTCTTGCCGTCGCGGTCGAACCGCCAGACGAGATCGCCGCCGGCGGTGCGAACTTCGAGGATGGCATGGCGCTCGACCGCCTTGCCGGCATTCGGGAAGGTTGCAAAGCCTGCGGTGTGGTCGAGCACGTTGACCTCGTCGGCGCCGATCGGCAGCGACGGGGTGTCGGGCAGGGGCGAGCGGACGCCGAAATCGTGCGCGGTCTTGACGATCATGGCGCGGCCGATCTTGGCATTGCCGTTGCCGAGCGCGATCGAGAGGCGGACCGGGATGATGTTGATCGAGCGCTTGATCGCCTCGATCAGGGTCATCGCGCCAGAATAGCCGCCGGAATAGTTGTGCGGACACCAATTGCCGATGCAGGTCGGGGCGTCTACGACGATCGAGGTCGGCTTGAAGCCGTTGGCGAGCGCGGTCGCGTAAACATAGGGCTTGAACGACGATCCGGGCTGGCGCATCGCGTCGACCGCGCGATTGAACTGGCTTGCGCCGTAATCGCGGCCGCCGACCATGGCGCGCACCGAACCATCGATGTCCATCAGCACGGCGGCAGCCTGGCGGGCGCCGTAGTCGCGGCCGTATTGCCGCAGCGAATCCTCGACCGCCTGCTCTGCGGCGCGCTGCATGCCGAGGTCGAGCGCGGTGCGCACGACGAAAACGCGCTCGTTCATGGATTTCGGGAACGTCTCGACGAGCTTCTTCATCTCGTCGAAGGCCCAGTCGAGGTAGTAGCTCGGCGCGCTCTCGTCGCGGCGGTCGACCGCGCTCGCCGGATTGCGCCGCGCGCCGAACACCTGACCTTCGGTCATCATCCCGGCTTCGACCAGGTTGTCGAGCACGACGTTGGCGCGCGCACGGGCCGCAGGCAGGTTGATGTGCGGGGCGAACTTGGTTGGCGCCTTGAACAGGCCCGCGAGCATCGCGGCTTCGGCGAGGTTCACGTCGCGCGCGGACTTGTTGAAATAATACTGAGCGGCCGCGTCGACACCGTAGGCGCCGCCACCGAGATAGGCGCGGTCGAGATAGAGCTTCAGGATCTCGTTCTTTTTCAGCCGCGTTTCGAGCCACATCGCGAGGAACGCTTCCTTCACCTTACGCTCGATGGTGCGCTCATTGGTGAGGAACAGGTTTTTCGCGAGCTGCTGCGTGATCGAGGAGCCGCCCTGGCGCACGCCGCCGGCCTGCGCGTTGGTGAGCAGCGCGCGGAAGGTGCCCGGCACGTCGATGCCGAAGTGTTCGTAGAAGCGCCGGTCTTCGGTCGCCAGCACCGCCTTGATCAGGTGGTCGGGGAATTCGTCGAGCTTGACGGAGTCATTGTGCTTGATGCCGCGCGCGCCGACCTCGTTGCCGTAGCGGTCGAGGAAAGTGACGGCGAGTTCGGATTTCTTCAGCCAGTCGTCGTCGGAGGTCTCCTGGAACGCCGGCAAGGCGAGCGCGAGCATCAGGATCAGGCCGAAGGAGCCGAGCGTCGCGCCTTCGGAAATCGGCTCGATCAGCAGCCAGCGCCGCCATCCGCCGACATGGAACCGGTCCATGAAGGTGGAAAAGCGCTCGTAATACTCGCGCGTCCACCGCCCGGACTGATACATGAAGGTGTCGACCCGCGCGTCGACGTCGAGCAGGAACCGCCGGATCTTGATCTTCCACTGTTCGGGCAATGGGTCGCGCAAGGCGTTTCGTCCTGACGGTGCGGATCGCGAAAGGTTAAAGCCGCGGCACGTTGACCCGGGCGCGACCGTAACCGTTCTTCTAACCGATCCGGGCGGCGTAAGCCATTGCCGCACGGGCTTAGGGTGAACGGATTTTGGGGGTAAAAAAGGCCAATCCGGGGCGATTCTTCAAGGCTTTCCGGTAGCTTGGGCTGTCCCCGCCCGGCGCACTTTCACCCTTTTCGGGCCTTGCGTTGCCCGATCGTCACGGAGTTTCCGTTGGCCGAGGAAAAATTGCCCTTCTGGAAGCGCAAGACGCTCGAACAGATGAGCCCGCGCGAGTGGGAAAGCCTGTGCGACGGCTGCGGGCGCTGCTGCCTGAACAAGCTCGAGGACGAGGATACCGGCGACACCCATTTCACCAATGTCGGCTGCAAGCTGCTCGACGGGGAAAGCTGCCGCTGCAAGGACTACAAAAACCGGCAGGCCCAAGTGCCCGACTGCGTCCGGCTCACCCCGCGCTCGGTGCGCCGCATCGTGTGGCTGCCGCCGACCTGCGCCTACCGCCTCGTTGCGGACGGGCGCGATCTCTATTGGTGGCATCCGCTGGTGTCGGGCGACAAGGAGACGGTGCACCAGACTGGCGTCTCGGTGCGCGGCCGGGTCGCCGCGAGCGAGACGGACGTGCCAGACGCCGAACTGCCGAAGTGGATCGTGAAATGGCCGGGGCGGGTGCCGTCCGGTTCACGTTCTCGTCCGAAATCGCGCTCGTCGCGCCGTGAGGCGCGCACCTAGATCGCCGACAGCGTCCACGCCTGCGGGAAGGTGCCGTAATCGGTGCTGGTGACGCCGTTGCGCGTCGAGCCGGGAAAACTTGCTGGCGGCGCGACGACCGTCACACGCAGCACCGCAGTTTCGCCGGGCTTCAGCAAACCCGCATGGACCGCCGCGGCCCCGATTGTGGAGTCGCGCGTGTAGATGTCGGTACCCCACAATTGCCCCTCGGTCATACCGGTGACGCGGAAGTAATAGGTCGCGCCCGCCGTCTCGCACAGCCCGTGCATGCTCGCGGGCGCGTCCGACGCGATGAAATTGTTTTCGAGCAGCTTGCGCAGCTGCGTGCGCGTGAGTTTCCCGCGCTGATCGAAATACGCGACAAGCTCCTGAACCGCCTTCATGGCGCATCCTCCCGGTGCATGACGATGATCCGCCCATAGGGCGGCTGGAATGACGTGCTTGTGTGCGGCAGGGCCCACAGCACCGCATAGGGCGGCGCGTCCGCCGGATAGGCGATCTCGCCGTCAGTCACGATGATGGTTGCGGTGACGCGCGCATCCTCGGACATCGCTGCGATCGCGGACGACAGATCGCTGCCGCCATAGCCGCTGACCTCGTATTCGGCGAGTTCTCCGGGCGAGAGCATCTCGTCGGATGTCACCGCGGTGTCGCACTGGATCACGCGAATCTCGTCGACGCCGGTGGCCTCGCAGAAATCGGCAATCGCGCCGAGCGCGAACGGGATCTCGTTCGTCATCGAGGCGCTGGTGTCGAGGATGACGTTGAGGATCCACGAATAGCGCTTGCGGCCCGGCGCCACGATGTCGGTGCGGTCCGCGCCGCGCCGCGATGCGCGCACGAAGGTCCGCTCTCCCGGCGCGACGCCTTCGAGCCACGCCTGCAGCGCGACCTGCCATGGCGCGCGATAGATGCCGCGCAGGGCGCGGACATTCTGCTGTGAGGAGCCGGCCTCGGTGCCGCGCCCGCGGATGATCCCCATCGCCTTTGCGAGCGCCATGCCCTTCGCGGCGAGATCGCGCACGGCGCGCGCGCGGGCGGCCTGCTCTTCGCCGGCCTCGGGAAACATCTCGCGCTCGCGCATGGCATCGAGGACATCGCCCATGGTTCCGGGGGCGGCCTGGCGCGCCGCGCCGAGCACCTGGTCGATGGTCGCGCTGGCGCCCTCCCAGACCTGCGTCCGCGACGACAGGGTACTTCCGTTACGCCGCATTTCGAGGATGATTTCCTCGGCGGATTTTTCGCGCGCGCCCGGCATGTCGAGGCCGCCGGCCGGAATGGCCGAAACGCCGAGCGCATGCCGCAGCATGTCGTTGATGATGTAGTCGTGCGCGTAGTTGAACTCGATCGGCGCGGATCCTCTCGCGCGATCGTGCGTGCGTAGCGCCAGATGCAGCAATTCGTGCGCCAGCACGAACAGAAGATCGCTGCCGGACAGCCTTCCCGTGAAGGCGGGGTTCGCCACGAGACGGCCTGAGGCGAACACGCCCATGGTCGGCACGCGGTCGTCGAGCGTCACGCGCACGGCCGCGGCGAGACCGGCGAGATGCGGGAAGGGGACCGTCACCATCCGCAGCCCGCGCTCGATGCGCGCAAGAGTCGCGCGGCTGTCCGGCGAGGAATGGACGTTGCTCATGCGGCCGCGATCCGTCGCAGGAGCTCGAACATGGCCGGATCGGCGCCCAGCGCTCCCCACTTCTCGACCATGTCGGTGAGCACGATCAGCTGATGCTCGGTCGAAAGGCTACGCAGGAAGCGGTTGATGACCCGCGGCTTGAATGCGTCGGCCTTGCCGTCGCGCACGAATTGCCGGATGCAATCGAGGATGAACCAGCGTGCGGAATCGCCGCGCGGCAGCAGTTCCGGCTCGCGGATATAGTCCGCGAGCGGCCGCACCGCGCCCATCTTCTCTTCGGCGAGCGCGCAGAACACCGCGGCGTCTTCCGGCGACAGCCGCCCGAAGGCGAGCGCGCGCCGCGTGTCATCGCTCAGCAGGCCGGATTTCTCCGCCATGTCGAGCGCGCGCGAGAGCAGCGCCCATGCGCGCGGGGTCGAGAACGGCACCGGATCGCCCGGGACCGGCCGCATCAGCGCGTCCGGAACGGTTGCGATGAAGGAGCAGATTTCGCTGCGCACCCCGCTGCGCCGTGCCCAGGCGAGCCATTCGTCGATGTCGATGCGCAATTGCAGGATGGTGACGCGATTGACCAGCGCCGAACTCATCGCGCGCACGAGCGCGCGGTCTTGCAGGCGGTTGCCGGCCGCGACCACCCAGGTGCCGGGGGGCAAAGCGTGCTCGCCGAGACGCCGCTCCAGCAACAGCGAGTAAAACGCCTTTTGCACGTCCGGTGCGCAGGCCGGAAGCTCGTCGAGAAACAGGCAGAACGGATCCGGCCGCTCGGGGAGAAGGATGCGCGGCGGGCAGAACACCGACCGCTCCCCGACGATGCGGGGGATGCCGCTCACGTCTTCCGGCGCGATCTGGGTCCCGAGCAGCGATCGGCAGGGCAGGCCGGCCTCACGCGCCGCCTCGTAGACCATCTCCGACTTGCCCATGCCGGGCGCCGAGAGAAGCAGGAAGCTCTGCTCGTGCGCCATGCACTGGATGAGCTTCTTGGCCTGACGAAGCGTGACCACTTCGTTGAACGCACTCTGATTGACCTGCATCGGACGCTCCCCTTTGCTTTGGTCAGCCGAATCCAAAGCCGCCCGATGTGGGGAGCAGCACGGCGGCCGCTAGGCCCAGCGCCGACTAATTTTCTTTTGGGTGGAAGGGGGCGCTGACGGCACCCGTTCAGAATGCATTCAGAATCCACCGCCGGCGGGCGGTCACAGGCCGCTAGACCTCGAACTTGACGCCCTGCGCGAGCGGCAGCGCCGTACCGTAATTGATGGTGTTGGTGGCGCGCCGCATATAGGCCTTCCAGGAATCCGATCCCGCCTCGCGGCCGCCGCCGGTCTCTTTCTCTCCGCCGAAAGCACCGCCGATTTCCGCGCCGGATGGCCCGATATTGACGTTGGCGATGCCGCAATCGGAGCCTTTGGCGGAGACGAATAATTCCGCCTCGCGCATGTCGAGGGTGAAGATCGACGAGGCGAGGCCGGCAGCGACCGCATTCTGCATGGCGATCGCATCGGCAAGGCTTGCGTACCGCATCACATACAGGATCGGCGCGAAGGTCTCGCGCAGGACCGGCCCGCCATGGGCCGGCATTTCGCACAAAGCCGGGCGTGCATAATAGGCGTTCGCGTGCGGTGTCTCGAAACGCTCGCCGCCTGAAACCTTGCCGCCCGCCGCGTGCACTTCATCGAGCGCACGCTGCATATTCTCGAACGCCGCGCGGTCGATCAATGGGCCGATCAGCGTGCCGTCGCTGCGCGGATCGCCGATGGCGACCGAGGTATAAACTTTCTTCAGGCGCTGGACGAAATCGTCGTAGATCGTCTCGTGAACGAACAGCCGCCGTAGCGTCGTGCAGCGCTGACCGGCCGTGCCCATGGCGGCAAAGGCAATGCCGCGCAGCGCGAGACCAGGATCGGCGGAAGGGCAGACGATGGCGGCATTGTTGCCGCCGAGTTCGAGGATGGCGCGCGCAAAGCGCTGCGCGAGGCGGGGGCCGACCGCGCGCCCCATGGCGGTCGAACCGGTCGCGCTGACGAGCGCGACGCGCGGATCGTCGACGAGCACCTCGCCGGTGTCGCGCCCGCCGATCAGGACTTCGGAGAGGCCCTCCGGCGCGTCGCCAAAGCGCGCCATCGCGCGTTGCAGGATCGCCTGCGTCGCGAGCGCGGTGAGCAGCGTCTTCTCCGACGGCTTCCAGACCACCGGGTCGCCGCAGACGAGCGCGAGCGCTGCATTCCACGACCACACCGCGACCGGGAAGTTGAACGCGGAAATGACGCCGCACACGCCGAGCGGATGCCAGGTTTCCATCATGCGGTGGTCGGGCCGCTCGGTCGCGATCGTCAGTCCGTGAAGCTGGCGCGAGAGCCCGACCGCGAAATCGCAGATATCGATCATCTCCTGCACTTCGCCGAGCCCCTCGGACAGGATTTTCCCCGCTTCGAGAGTGACGAGACGGCCGAGATCGGCCTTCGCCGCACGCAATTCTTCGGCGAACAGGCGGACAAGCTCGCCGCGGCGCGGAGCGGGGACATTCCGCCAAAGGCTGAACGCCGTGGCTGCCCGCCCGATCGCGGCCTTGGCCTCGTCCGCCCCTGCGGGCTTCAGATAGGTGATCGTCTCACCCGTGATTGGGGAATGCGCGGCAAGCCCCTGCGCGGAAAATACGCTGTCGTTCACGCCGAGGCGCTTGAGAATGCCGAGCGCGTCCGTGCGCACCGATGTTACGTCGTCTTTCATCACGATCATCCTACGCGAGCGAATGGCACCGGAACGTCAGACCCCTGCGGAATCGTACGGGCCCGCATGCGCTTCCGGTCTTGCTGCCCGATGGTGCATATACTATTGGCCGCGAAGACAAAATGAAGGCCCGCCGTCGCGTGAGGGCGCTCGGGACGACCGGTCCGGCGCCTCCTTCGGAACGCATCCGGCCCACCACGCATTTCCTCTCTGATCGCTGGATTGCCATTCATGTCATTGAAGCCCGCCAAGCCCGTTGCCCGCCAGGAAGACGGACGCGGCGCAGGTGCTGCGAAAGCCGCCAAGCCGAAAGCCTCCGAAAACCCGCTGACGCACGCCGAGGTTCGGTCGGTCTTTATCGGCATCCTGCTCGCGATGTTTCTCGGCGCCCTCGATCAGACGATCGTGGCGACCGCGCTCCCGACCATCGGCCGCGCTTTCAACGAAGTCGATAACCTTTCCTGGGTGGTGACGGCCTATCTGCTCACCGCCACCACGGTGACGCCGCTTTACGGCAAATTGTCCGACATCTATGGCCGCAGCGCGATCATGAATACCGGCATCGCGATCTTCTTTGTCGGCTCGATTGCATGCGCGCTCGCGCCGAACATGACGGTGCTCATTTTCGCGCGCGGCCTGCAGGGGCTTGGCGGAGGCGGGCTTATCTCGCTCGCCCAGACAATCGTTGCCGACATCGTCACGCCCCGCGAGCGCGGGCGCTACCAGGGCTATTTCGGGATGATGTTTGCCACGTCCTCGGTCGGCGGGCCTGTGCTTGGCGGATTTTTCGCGCAACATTTGCACTGGTCGGTGATCTTCTGGATCAATCTGCCGCTCGGCATCGCGGCGCTCCTGATGTCGACCCGTGCGCTGCGGCGCATTCCGAGCCACGCGCGGCCGCATCAGCTCGATTTTCTCGGCGCTGCCCTAATGATGGCGGCCGCGGTCGCGCTCCTTCTTGCGCTGACCTGGGGCGGCACGCGCTTTCCCTGGCTATCGCTGCCGATCGGCGGAATGACGCTATTATCTCTGCTGCTCTGGACGCTTTTCGTGCTGCGCGTCGTTTATGCTGCCGAACCGTTCCTGCCGATCAGCGTGCTGCAAAATCCGATCGTTCGCTGCGCCACGCTCGGCGGAGGCTGCGCGGCCGGCACGATGGTCGGACTGACGATCTTCGTGCCGCTTTATTTCGAAGTGGTGCAACATCTGTCGGCGAGCGAGTCCGGATTGGCACTCATTCCGCTGATGGTTTCGGTGGTGCTCGGCGCGACCGTGACCGGGCGGCTGATGGTGCATATGGAACATTATAAGCGGATGCCACTGGCCGGACTCGCGGCCTCGATCCTGGCGCTGCTGACGCTTGCGGCATGGCCTGCGGAACTGCCGATCCTGGCGATAGGTGTGGTCCTCGCCATCGTAGGCCTTGGGATCGGGACGGTGCTTCCGGTTTCCACGGTGTGTACGCAAAACGCGGTGTCGCGGATGCAGATGGGAATTGCGACCGGAACGCTGAATTTCTTCCGCTCGCTCGGATCGGCACTGATCGTCGCGCTGTTCGGAGCGATCGTGCTCGGCGGCATCGGCGGTGGCGACGGCGTATCGGTCGAAGCGCTTGCGCGTAGCGCGTCAGGAGCCGATCTCGCCTCGATCTTCGCTTTCGTTTTCCTTGCAGGCGCGCTCGTGCTCGGCTTCGGTCTCGCCTTCATCATCGGCATGGAGCAGCGTCCGCTGCGCGGTCCGGCGGCCAAGGAACAGCCTGCCGCCGCGGTTGCGACCGTCACGCCTTCCGACCGGCTGCGCTAGAAGCGGCGCAGCGCCTCGATCCCTTTCGCAAGCGCGCCCTGCAGCAGCATCACGTCGGTCGAATAGGCGATGCAGCGGAATCCCTTGCTGTGGAAATCGCGTGCCGCGGCTTCATCGCCGGCGAGATAGGCCGCGGTCTTGCCGTGCTTCTTGCAGGCGGCCGCGATGGCGGCGACCGCCGACGTGAAGCGCGCATCGCCAAATTGCGCCGGAATCCCCATGAAGCTCGTCAGGTCGAAATGCCCGAGCCAGATCATGTCGACGCCCTCGACCGCTGCGATGGCATCGGCATTTTCGATCCCCTTGGGGGTTTCTGCCATGCAGATGACAAGTGTCCGCTCGTTCGCGCGGGCCTGCTTCTCGACCACGGGGATGGCCGAATAAGAGTCGTGCGGGGTGACGTTGAACGCGGATCCGCGGCGTCCCGCGGTCGGATAGCGTGTGCAGGAGACGATGTGCCGTGCGACCTCGACGCTCTCGACCATCGGCACCATGATGCCCATTGCGCCGATATCGAGAGCGCGGGCGATGAAGTGATAGTCCGGCCCGGGAACACGCACGAGCGGGACGAGCCCCACGCCGTGGCACAGCACGACCTGCGCCTTGATCGTTTCGAACGAGGCGCCCGAATGCTCCATGTCGTAGAGGACGAATTCCGCGCCGGCTGCCTTGCAGATCGAAGGCAGGGCGGGCGTGAAGAATTCGAACGCCATTGTGCCGAAGGCGCTTTCGCCTTTCGCCAGCCGGGCCTTGAGCGGGTTGGGAAGCATGGGGCTTTCCTTCAAGTCATGCCGGCATAGCGCGCGATCTTGCTCTTGAATGCAGGATCGTCGAGCACGTCGCGATTGACGACGGTTTTCGGCGCGCGGCCGGCGCGGATCGCAAGCGCTGCCTCGACGCAGGACGCGCCGATCCCGGCGTAGCATTGATCGGTGTGACAGAGCGCGTGCGGGGCGAGGATCACGTTATCGAGCGTGAGGATCGGATCGTCGGCCGCTGGCGGCTCGGGGTCGAACACGTCGAGGCCCGCACCCGCGATGCGTTTCTCTTTCAAGGCGGCGGTGAGCGCCTTCTGATCGACCACGCCGCCGCGCGCGGTGTTGATGAGGAACGCGGTCTTCTTCATCAGCGCGATGCGGCGGGTATCGACCAGGTGGTGCGTCCTGTCGTTCAGCGGAACATGCAGTGAAATGAAATCGCTGATCCGGAACACTTCGTCGAGATCGACCATGCGGATGCCGAGTTCGCGTACCACGGCCGGATCGGCCTGAGGGTCGTGAGCCACGATCGTCATATCGAAGGGCTTCGCCATGCGGATCGTTTCGGCGCCGATATTACCGATGCCGACAAGCCCGAACGTGCGCCCGACAAGGCCCACGCCCATATATTCCGACTTGCGCGCAAAGCCTGCGGGCCCCATGCGCGAGATCCGGTCCTTGTCGAACATGCGTCCGGTGAGCGCGAGCAGGAAGGCCATCACCGAAACCGCGACCGGACGGCGCACACCGTCCGGCGTGATTGCGAGCGCGATTCCGTTCTTCGTGCAGGTTTCGACATCGACAGTGTCGAATCCCACGCCGAAGCGCGCGACGAGGGAAAGGCGCTGCGCCGGATGCGCGCTCTGCGCGGAGAAGCGCGATCCGAGCAGCAGCAATGCGTCGATATCGGCGACGTCGGACGGCGCGATCACGCCATCATTCTTGAGGTCGACGAGCTCGATGCGCGGATCGTTCTTCAATGGAGCAAGGTCGACCACGGGATAGGTCGGCGAGCCGTCCGGCCTGGTGAAGCCGCTCTCAAAACCGACGCGAAATTTGGGCATGGGATCTCCGGCAGGAATGCGGCGCATTCTGCGCGAACGTTGCGTGCCCGGCTAGGGCTTGTGTCGCGGGATGGGACAGGAGGGCCCGAGATTGTGCCGCCGCGGCACAGATTTTGTGGCACCGGCCTTGCAGTTTTCCCGGCAAGCCGGAGACGGCGGCAGGGACGACGACCATGAAAAGCAAGAAGCCGGGCGTGTTCACCGCGCTTGCCGCGCGCATCAGGAAGCGCTTCGGATCGCGCCGCGCGATCGCGGTGCTGATCGTATTCGCGGCGTTCGAAATCGGCGGACTGGTGCTGGCCTGGACCGCGTTTGCAGGCAGTGGCAACGGCGTGCGCAACTCGGTTTGCGTCGGTTCCTATACGTCGGTCGCCTGTTCGACCAACTGGCGCTACACCGACGATTACGGCACGCCGCCGCGCCTGAAGGTACCGGATCCGAAAGAGGAGGCCGCGGCGCTCGAGCGCGACCGCAAATGGATGGCGCGGTGCCGTCCCGTGGTGAGACACGACCAGCTCGGGGTTGCCCGCTACGTCTACGCCGCGCCGGGCTGCGAATATGGCCGCAGCGAAGACTGACATTACGCGACCCCCGACACTGCCCATGAAAAAGACCCGGCCGCGCGGCCGAGTCAGTCTCAAAGAGAACGCCTCGAAACGGGGCAATTATAGCCTTTCGCGGCTGGTCATACAAATATGGTTGGCTTCCGGGTAGGAAGAAAATCATCATCGCCGCGAATCTCTTAAGTATCTGTACCAACGATAAAAATTGTGGTCCATCCACAGGGGCTGTGCCCGATTCGCGGGACGATAGGAAAATGATCCTTGACAGCGTGACGCTGCTCGGGTAGGGTCCAGACACACTCCACAAATGCGTTCGGGGGCCCGGTCGGCCCTCGCTTCATTTCAGGACAGCCATGGTCCCACCGCCCGAAACGGTCGCACTGGCGCGCCGGGGTTACGCCGAACGATGGACGATCGCGAGGATTAAGGCGGAAACCGGCATTCGGGACAGCGCTACGCTCTACGCCTGCTTCGATGGCCTGCACGACGACGGGTCGGGCACACGGCCGAAACCGCTGCCGCGTCGCCGGATCGTACTCCGCCGCATGCGCGCGACGAGGCGGCGTAGCCGTACTTCGCTGACGCTGCGCCTTTGGCGCGCGGCGGAAGGGCAAGTGCGCGAGATCGAGGAACGGCTGACGATTGCCCATCAGGAGCCGACCGAGCGCGAACGCGATGCGCGCGTGCTGTCGGTGCTGGTGAAGACGCTGCGCGAGCTTGCGGCATTCGATGCGGATCAAGGGGAGGCGAACACGGACGTGAATGCCGCCGATGACGACTTCCCCCGCGATGTCGACGAACTCCGTCGAGAACTTGCGCGAAAAATTGCGAACCTGCGATCTGACGCAGCTGCCGCCGTTCCTTGCGAGCCTGCCGCCCCGGGTGGTCCTTGAATTCACAAACGACTTTCAAACCTTTGCGCATCCGCATCAATGCGCGCCCGCTGTGGCGCAGGGCGGGGGCGACTGGACGACCTGGCTTCTGATCGGCGGACGTGGCGCCGGCAAGACGCGCGCCGGCGCCGAATGGATCCGCGCCTTTGCCGGCGCACCGCGCCGCGAAGGCGAAGCAGACCGGCGCATCGCGCTGATCGGCGAAACAGCCGCCGAGGTGCGCGACGTGATGATCGAGGGAGTCTCGGGCCTCCTCGGCGTGCATTCGCATCGCGAGCGGCCGGACTGGCAGCCGTCGCGCCGGCGTCTGGAATGGAAGAATGGCGCGGTGGCGCAGGCCTATTCGGCGGAGGATCCGGAAAGCCTGCGTGGCCCGCAATTCTCCGCCGCCTGGGCGGACGAGCTTGCCAAGTGGCGTCATGCCGAAGCGACCTTTGACATGCTGCAGTTCGGACTGCGCCTTGGAGCTCGTCCGCGCCAGGTCATCACGACGACGCCGCGCCCGATCGCGCTGCTCAAGCGGCTGATGGCCGATCCGTCGAGCGCGATCACTCATGCGGGGACGAAGGAGAACGCGCGCAATCTCGCGCCAGCCTTTCTCGACACGATCCTCGCACGCTATGCCGACACGCGGCTCGGCCGCCAGGAGATCGACGGCGAGCTGGTCGAAGACCGCCCTGACGCGCTGTGGTCGCGCGCACTTATCGAATCGTGCCGCGTGAACGAAGCGCCAGCTTTGCAGCGCATCGTCGTCGCGGTCGATCCGCCGGTCTCGTCCGGCGAAAAAGCGGATGCCTGCGGCCTCGTCGCTGTGGGACGCGCGGAGAACGGCGTTCTTTATGTGCTGGCCGACGAAAGTGTCGCGGGGCTTTCGCCAGCAGGCTGGGCCGCGAAGGCCGTGGCGCTGTGGCGGCGTCTTGCCGCCGACGCGCTCGTGGTCGAGGTCAATCAGGGCGGCGAGATGGTGCGTGCGGTGATCGGCGAGGTCGATCGCACGGTACCCGTCATCGAAGTGCGCGCGAGCCGCGGCAAATGGCTGCGCGCCGAGCCGGTCGCGGCACTTTACGAACAGGGCAAGGTCAAGCACGCCGGCGCGTTTCCGGCGCTCGAAGACGAGATGTGCGATTTCGGGCTCGACGGATTGTCGGGCGGCCGCTCGCCGGACCGGCTCGATGCGCTGGTCTGGGCGATTACCAGCTTGAGTTTTGGAGAGCGTGCGGAGCCGCGGGTGCGGGGGCTTTGAACGTTCCCCGATCTTTCGCGCTCGGGGTTGGTGCTTCCGAACCGGGAACGAAATCGTGCTTTGCTGCATTGCCTTCGTGACGGAAACACGGAGGCGACAATGCCAGTGATCCTGTGGCTGCTGGGCGTACCGCTCGGCCTCGTTATCGTGCTTGCGCTGCTCGGCGTCGTCTGACGCCAGTTGTCGCGAGCGCCAAGGAAAGCCCGCCGCAAGGCGGGCTTTTTGTTGTCCCGTGTCGATCTCATTTCAAACTGAGGGAATCGCATCGCGCGGCAAAAGCCGGGCGGGCGACCGCGCACATGCTTGAACGGCTCAAACAGTTTTTCCGTGCGCCCGAAGCGAAAGCCTCGCGCACCGCTCAGGTGCTGGCTTTCGAATCCGGCGGACGCGCGCGCTGGACGCCGCGCGATTTTGCGGGGCTTGCGCGCGAGGGCTACATCAAGAACGCGGTGGTGCATCGTGCGGTGAAGCTCGTTGCGGAAAACGCGTCGTCGGTCTGTTACCTCCTGTTCGAGGGCGCGGCCGAACGCGATACCCATCCGCTGCTCGATCTCCTGGCGCGGCCCAATCCGCGCCAGGACGGCGCGGCGTTTCTGGAAATGCTGCACGCGCATCTGCTCCTTTCGGGCAACGCCTATGTCGAAGGCGTCGCGATCGATGGCGCGGTGCGCGAGCTTTATGCGCTGCGGCCGGACCGCATGCGCATCGTGCCGGGCGGCGACGGATGGCCGGAGGCGTACGAATATCACGTCGCCGGCCGCAGCGTGCGCTTCGACCAGACCGGCGAGACGCCGCCGATCCTGCACCTGACGCATTTTCATCCGCTCGACGATCATTACGGGCTCGCGCCGCTCGACGCCGCCGCAATTGCGCTCGACACGCACAACGCGGCTGCGAAGTGGAACAAGGCGCTGCTCGACAACGCGGCGCGGCCGTCCGGCGCGCTGGTCTATTCCGGGCCGGATGGCGCGGTCCTGTCCGAGAACCAGTTCGAGCGGCTCAAGCGCGAACTGGAAGACACCTATCAGGGCGCGGTGAATGCCGGCCGGCCTCTGCTGCTCGAGGGCGGGCTCGACTGGAAGGCGATGTCGCTCACGCCCAAGGACATGGATTTCATGGAGGCCAAGCACAACGCCGCGCGCGAGATCGCGCTCGCCTTCGGCGTGCCGCCGATGCTGCTCGGAATTCCGGGCGACAACACTTATTCGAATTACCAGGAGGCGAGCCGCGTGTTCTGGCGCGGCACCGTGCTGCCTGTCGCGGCCCGCGTCGGCCAGTCGCTGGTGCAATGGCTTTCGCCTGCGTTCGGCGCAGAGCTTCGCCTCGTGGTCGATACCGACCGGATCGAGGCGCTGAATGCCGACCGCGCGGCGCTGTGGGACCGCGTCACCCGCGCGCCCTTCCTCACCGTGAACGAGAAACGCACGGCGACGGGCTATGCGCCGATCGAGGGCGGTGACCGGTTTGAATGAGCTGACGGCGGCTTTTGCC
This sequence comes from uncultured Hyphomicrobiales bacterium, assembly GCA_964584855.1. Taxonomy (GTDB): domain Bacteria; phylum Pseudomonadota; class Alphaproteobacteria; order Rhizobiales; family Xanthobacteraceae; genus Pseudorhodoplanes. The sequence continues at coordinate 242,263 of CAZPBF010000010.1, read as the reverse complement.
GAACGGGGCGACCTCGCGCATCTGGCGCTGTTTCTCTGGGCGTCGTCGGCGTCGGCGCTTCTGGTTTTCGCACTGCGCGAACTCACCGCCTGCATGCGCCGCTTCGATGATTTCGTGCGCGAGCTCGCGCGCTTCAACAAACGCTTCGGAGGTCGATGATGGACAGTCTGCATACCGTGTTGCGCTCGATCCGCGGCGAGAGGAAAAGCCGGCCGGATCATCTCACCGTGTTCCGGGAATTCCTGGACCAGCTCGACAAGGCGGGCCGCAAGGCCGCAAAGCCCCGCGACAAGCGAACACCGCCGCGCCGCAAGACGAAGCGCGCAAAGTAGTCATTCATCTCGCGCGCTCCGGGGCGCGAAACGGAATCCGAACATGCTCGCTTTGAATGAGGCGGAAAGCCTTTTCCGCCCGCGCACCATCCTGTCGCCCGACGGCACGATCGAAGGCTATGCGAGCCTGTTCGGCGAGATCGACCAGGCGCGCGACATGGTGATGCCCGGCGCGTTCCGGCAGACGCTGAAAACGCGCGGCGTGCGGCGCATCCCGATGCTGTTCCAGCACGATCCGGCGGAGCCCGTCGGGATCTGGCTCGAATTACGCGAGGACCATCGCGGGCTATACGCCCGCGGGCGTCTCATCCCCGACGTGATGCGGGGCAAGGAATTGCTCGCGCTGCTGCGTGCCGGCGCGCTCGACGGGCTTTCGATCGGCTTCAAGACGGTGAAGGGGCGCATCGATCCGAAGACGCGCATCCGTAAGCTCGACGCCGTGGAGCTGTGGGAAATCTCCATCGTGACCTTCCCGCTGCTCAACGGGGCGCGTGTGCATGCGGTGAAGGAACGGGCGCCGAAGGTCTCGTTCGCGCGCACGCGGGCGGAGAAGGAGTGGCGCGGGGTCGCGGGCGGTGCGGCGTGAGCGCCAGCAGGCCGGAATGGCTCGCGTATCAGCAGCGCCGATGGATGCGGCCGAATGTGCATCTGTGGCTGCGCGAGGACGCGCAGAGATTCTGCAAGCAGGGATTTAGACCGAGCGGCGTTCTCGAACGGAAGGCTGGATTCGATCCGGACCAGCCACGCGACGAACAGGGACGCTGGACGGATACGGATGCGTCTGACGCCGGCGCCAACGATACCATTGAGTTGCCGCCCATCACGGTAACGGCAGATCGTGATTCTGCCTCTGAAGGAGAGTTCGGCGAACAGCTCCTTGGCGATGAAGACGGAGGCACTGATCGTCAGCGGTTATTCCATCTGATTTCTGATGCAAACCCGAATAACGGGCCGCCGAAAATTCCGTCGCGACGACCGCCGAGCCGAAGTGAGGTCAACGCCTTTTTGAAGGCCGCGGCCCGTTGGATCGCCAAGGCGGGAAACGATCCCCGAGTAAAGGCCTTCATTCTGCTTTACGAAGCGATGTCCTGGCTGGACATCGATCGCTATTACATCGATGCCTATCGTGATCCGCCGAAGATATTGGAAGAACTACGGGCGGGCGCAAGGCAATCGAAGTGGGGCTATGATACACATCACATCGTCGAGCAGACGCCTGCAGAAAATGAGGACTATCCGCGCTCTCTGATCGATGGCCAGGAAAATCTCGTCAGAATTCCGGCCCTGAAACACTGGGAAATAACCGGGTGGTATGCGACGAAAAACGATCGGTTTGGAGGAATGTCGCCGCGGGATTACCTTAGGGACAAAGGTTGGGAGGAGAAAACCCGGGTCGGACTTGATGCATTGAGGACTTTTGGAGTGCTGAAGCCGTGAAATTCGAGCAATTGCACTTACTGTCGACCGAGCAACTTGTAAGCCACTTCACCGATCTAGCCCTAGCTCAAGATCGTGCCGAGTTAGAAGATCGCATCAGCGATTACAACAGACTGTATGATCGCATGCAGTTAGTGCGCTTGGAGCTCAAGAACCGTGACGGCGATCAGCGCCGTGCGCTTGTTGCTCTCCACAGACACTCAAACGCTCAGGTTCGTCTGATGTCGGCAAACTCAACACTGATGTTGGCGCCGAAGGCATCTCAGGCAGTTCTCGAGGAGCTATCCAAGTCTCGAATTTTTCCTCAGGCTGCCAACGCAGGCATGATGTTGGAAGCCCTGGCTAGCGGCCGATTTGTCCCAACGTGATCCTATCTATAGGCACTGCCGACTCGCTTTCTGTTATCCGTTCGACCTGCGCAGACGAGTTGCTCGCGCTGTTGTGCGCCGGGGAGATCTACGGTCGTTCCATCGGCACACGCCGCGGCGCGCTTCACGCGTGCGCACATACACACATTCACACATTCACACATCCACCACCAGAAGGAACGATGATGGACATCGAACGTACCGAACTTGAGACCAAGGCGGGCTTTGCCGCCGATGCGCTTGTGACGCACAGCGACATGCTGCGCGCCTTCGAGGACTTCAAATCCGCCAACGACGAGCGCGAGGGCAAGCGCGCCGACGTGCTGCTCGAGGAGAAGGTCGCGCGCATCAATGCCGCGCTCGATCTTCAGTCGCGCAGGCTCGACGAGATCGCGCTGAAATCGGCGCGGCCGCGCCTGGGCGCGCAAGCAGAAGCAGCCCGCGACGCGAGTGCGATCGAGCACAAGGCTGCGTTCGAGGCTTATGTGCGCTCGGGTGAAAGCGCAGGGCTTCGTGCGCTCGAGATGAAGGCGATGTCTGCCGGCAGCAATCCGGACGGCGGCTATCTCGTCACCCCGGAGGTCGAGACCGAAATCGGCAAGCGGCTCGCCGCCATTTCGCCGATCCGTTCGATCGCAGGCGTGCGCGAGATTTCCGGCAACGTCTACAAGAAGCCGTTCATGACCGCGGGCCCCGCCACCGGCTGGGTCGGCGAAACCAGCGACCGCGACCAGACCACGAGCCCGACGCTTGCCGAGCTCTCCTTCCCGGCGATGGAGCTTTACGCGATGCCGGCCGCGACTTCGACGCTCCTTGAAGACACGGCCGTCAACATCGACGAATGGATCGCGCAGGAGGTCGAGCAGGTGTTCGCGCAGCAGGAAGGCGCGGCCTTTGTCGACGGCGATGGCGACAACAAGCCAACCGGCTTTCTGCATTACACCACCGTCGCGAACGCGTCGTGGGAATGGGGTAAGATCGGCTATGTCGCGACCGGGGAGGCGGGCGCGTTCCCGGCCGACGATCCGTCCGACGTGCTGATCGATCTCGTCTATGCGCTGAAGGCGGGCTACCGGCAGAACGGCAGCTTCGTGATGAACCGCAAGACGCAGTCCGCGATCCGCAAGTTCAAGGACGAGTCCGGCGGCTATCTGTGGCAGCCGCCCTCGGCTGCGGGCAGCCGCGCGACGCTGATGACCTTCCCGGTGGTCGAGGCCGAGGACATGCCGGATGCCGGCGCGAACAGCTATTCGGTCGCCTTCGGCGATTTCAACCGCGGCTATCTCGTGGTCGACCGCCAGGGCGTTCGTGTGCTGCGCGATCCCTATTCCGCCAAGCCTTACGTGCTGTTCTACACGACCAAGCGCGTCGGTGGCGGCGTGCAGGACTTCGACGCGATCAAGCTTTTGAAGTTCGCGGTTTCGTAGCGTGATGGAAATGCACCGCCCGCATCTGCGGGCGGTGTCCGATTAACGGCGATGCTTCCTGTGCCGATGCCGGCGCGGCGCGATCTCGGCCTGAGTTTCAATGCCGCGATCGGTGGGAGCGAGAGCGGCGGTTTCGACCTGACCGCTCACCATGATCGGGGCATAGCGCGTGATGTGTCCGCAGGCGATGCGCGGCGAAGGGTGCGCCGCGCGCGAGATCACGCCGACGAGCTGCGATCCGCGCAGCACGGCTCCGCCGGAATCGCCGAAGCAGGCGCTGGCGCTGATCGAGCCGCTGCGGGTCGGATCGACGAGGTTATAGCGTCCCGCGGCTTGAGTGAGGCTCGCCTCATTCAGCGCACCCATCGATCCGCGATAGCGTTCGTCGATCGCGCCGTAACCTGCGATGGTGTAGCTGTCGCCGCTGCCTTCGCCGACGCTCGCGGCGGAGAGCGACGACGGCAACGGGCGTGCGAGCTTCAGGATGGCGGCATCGCCGGCGACGCTGACACGCCGCCCGTCATCGAGCACGGCGCTGCGCGTCACCGAGCGTACGCCGATCGAGCCTTCGGACGTGCGCACGCTGCGCCCGCCGCAATGCGCCGCCGTCACGACAAGCGTGCGGCCGATCACGACGCCGCTGCATTGCGCGCCGCCGCTGGCTGCAACGCGAACCATGTTCGTGCCGAGCGAAGAGGCGCGGCCCTGAACGACCGCCTGCGCCGGATCGGCAATGGCGAGCGCGCACAGAAATGCAATTGAAACAGGATACGCGGACAACGCACGCGATGCGCAACCGACGTTCATGGCAGCCCCCAACGCATTCAGCTTAGCGGGGCGCGCGGCGGGCGCAAGGCGGTCAGGACGCTAAGGTGCGAGCGGGCTGCCGAGTTTTGCGGCTGTGTCGAAAACCCAGGCGCGGTGCAGCGAGAGCGGCGTGATGCCGGTCATGCCGCCGCAGCCTTCAGACAGGCTCGGTCCGGTCGACCAGCTGATCACGCCGATCACGGCAAGTGTCTGGCCGCTCTCGGAGAATGCCGGTCCGCCGGAATCGCCGGTGCATCCGCCGAGGCCTGCGCGTTCGCCGCGCGTCTGCGGATCGACGAGGCGGATCTGCAGGTTGCCCGGATGGCCCGTTGCGATAAGCGCGGCCGAGCGCGGCTCGCCGATACCGGTTTCGGCGCCGTAGGCGGTCGTGCCGTAACCCGCGATGACGAACCGGTCGCCGGGAGAGACGGGCCTGGTCTGCGCCAGTGCAGCCGGAACGACGTCGGCCGGCAGCGGTGCCGCGAGCTTGATCAGCGCCACATCGGCCGTGACGCGGCCGGAGGCGTAATCTTTCGGATTGTAGCGCGGGTTCACGGTCACGCTCTGGACCGCAAGTCCGGGCGGCTTCTTGTCGGCCAGCAACACGCGGTAGGACGCGGTGGGCGCAACGCAATGCCCGGCGGTCAGAACAAGATCGCGCGCGATCGCGGTGCCGGTGCAAAGGCTGCCGCGGGTCGAGACGATCATCACGATATGGCGTGCGGCGCCGCTGCCGCGCTGCGTCTCCGCCCCGCCAACAATGGCCAGAGCGGGGGCGGCGAACAGGCACACAAGGATCAGGGCGAGGACGAAGCGGCGCATGCCGCCGAACAGCCCTCTCACGTTCATTTTGTCAACGTGCGCACGGATGCGCGCCCCCGGAGACACCATGTCATCGACGCTCATCACGCCGCCTTCGGTCGAGCCGCTCTCGCTCGCGGAGGCGAAGGACTTTCTGCGGGTCGAGCATGACGACGATGACGACGTCATCGCCGCATTGATCGCGGGTTCGCGCATCCATGTCGAGGCACAGACGCGCCGCGCGTTGATCACGCAGACACGGCGCATCGTCCGCGATGCCTGGCCGGCCGCAGGAGTCCTCTCGGTCCTCCCCGCGCCGCTGCGCGCGCTCGTCGCGGTTCGTATCTATCGTCACGACAACACGACCCAGGACGTCGGCATCGAGGGCTTCGGCGTCGATGCGGTGTCCGCGCCGGGGATCATTCTTGTTCCGGACGGCGTTCCGGCCCCGCAGCGTGCGACCTCCGGGATCGAGCTCGATATTGAGGCGGGTTACGGCGACGAGGCCGGCGACGTACCGGAGCCGTTGCGCCAGGCGATACGGCTGTTGCTCGCACACTGGTACGAGAACCGCTCGGTCGCGGCGGCGAACCAGGGCGGTCTGCCGTCGAATGTCTGCGCGCTGCTCGCGCCCTATCGGGTGCTGTCGCTATGACCGATCCGGGATCGCTTGATAGGCGGCTGATCCTCGAAGTGCCGGTGGAAACGCCGGATGGCTCGGGTGGCGTGGCGCGTTCCTACGAGGCCGTTGCGACGCTGTGGGGTTCGCTCACGCCGGTCTCCGCGAGGTTCGGTGTCGAGGGGGAGCAGGCGGGAGCGTCTGTAACGCACCGCATTGTCATCCGCACTGGACCGGAGCTTACGACGCAACACCGTTTCCGTCTCGGCGGCCGTGTCTTCGCGATTGCGGCCTTCCGCGACGCTGATGGCCGGGGCCGTTTCATCGACGTCTCCGCGCAGGAACGGATCGGCTAGCCGCCTTACAGGAGAACATCATGTCTTCGTCCGCCGCGGCGCTGCGCGCCGCGATCCACGATGCCTTGGCTGCCGACGGCGCGCTCGTGTCGATGCTCGGCGGGCCGAAGATCTACGATGAGCCGCCCCGCGCTGCGACTTATCCGTACGTCACGCTCGGCGATGCGCGAGTCAGCGATTTCTCGACCGGCACGGAGAGCGGCGAGGAGCACCAGCTCACGCTGCACGCCTGGTCGCGGCAGGGCGGACATCGCGAGGCGCATCTGATCGCGGGCGCGCTGCTGCAGGCGCTTGACGACGCGCCGCTGTCGGTCACCGGGCAAACGCTGGTCAACATGCGCTTCTCGGTTGCCGACATCCGCCGCGAGGCGGATGGCCACACCTACCACGCGATCGTGCGCTTTCGCGCAGTGACCGAGCCGGCTTGATTCAAGGAGCAACGATTCATGGCTGCCCAGAAAGGCAAGGACCTTCTCGTCAAGATCGCAGACGGGGAGGATTTTATCACCATCGCGGGACTACGCTCGCGCCGTCTCGCGTTCAACGCGGAGACGGTCGACATCACCCATGCGGAGTCCGCGAACCGTTGGCGCGAGTTGCTCGAAGGTGCGGGAGTCAAGCGCGCCTCGCTGTCTGGCCGCGGGCTGTTCAAGGATGCGGCGTCGGACGCACTCGTGCGCCAGACCTTCTTCGATGGCGCGGTGAAGAACTATCAGGTCGTCATTCCGGATTTCGGAACCATCGCGGGCGCATTCCAGATCGCAAGCCTCGAATTTGCCGGCGAGCATAACGGTGAAGTGACCTACGAACTGTCGATGGAATCGGCGGGTGAAATCACCTTCGCCGCGGCTTGACGCATGGCGAACCGTCATCGCGGGGAGATCGAAGCCTCGATCGGCGGAATGAAACGCCGCCTGGTGCTGACTCTCGGGGCGCTCGCCGAACTTGAGGCGGCATTCGCATCCGACGACCTCGCAAGTCTCGCCGCGCGTTTCGCGGATGGCAGGCTTCGGGCCACCGATCTTGTTCGCATCATCGGGGCGGGTCTGCGGGGCGCAGGCGAAACGATTTCCGACGAAGAGGTCGCGCGGCTGACCGTCGATGACGGCGCGTCGGGTTACGTCCGTATTGCCGCCGATCTTCTAACCGCGACTTTCGGAGGGCCTCAACTCCCGGGCCCTCCGGCGCCGCAGGTCCCGGGCGCGTGAAAGCCGAGCCGTTCCCCTGGGAACGCGTCATCGGCTTCGCGCTCGGGATCCTGCGGCTGCCGCCCGATGCTTTCTGGCGCATGACGCCGCGCGAGTTTTCGCTCGCGATCCTCGCGATTACGGAGCGTTCCGGCGCGCCGCTCCAGCGCGCCGATCTTGAACTCATGATGTCGAGGTTCCCGGATGGCGGGCGAAGACCAGTCTCTTGATGCTCTGGGCAGCGATTTGCCCTCGATCATCGATCGCGTCGATGCGCGTACGCAGGACTTGACGCGCAGCGCCGGTGCGTTCGCCCGCGCGATGACTACGGCGTTCACGCAGTCGGTGAGCGGCGCGCGCGGTTTCGACGATACGCTCAGGTCGCTTGGCTTGCGGCTGTCGAGCCTTGGCGTGCAGGCAGCGTTCCGGCCGCTCGCAAATCTTCTGACCAACGGCTTCGCCTCCCTGTTCGGTCCTGGCGTCGGCGGCTTTGCCGGCTCGACCGATTTCAAGGCGGCAATGGGCGCGATCAAGCCTTTCGCGAGCGGCGGCATCATCGGAACACCGAGCTATTTTCCGCTCGCATCAGGAGGGGTCGGGCTGGCCGGCGAAGCGGGGCCCGAAGCCATCATGCCGCTCACGCGCGGGCCGGACGGACGGCTCGGCGTCGCCGGCGCGAGCGCCGGCGCATCGCACATCACCGTCAACATCAGCACGCCCGATGCCGACAGCTTCCGACGGTCGGAGGTCTTCGTCACCGGGCAGATCGCGCGCGCGGTCGCGCGCGGCCAACGCGGCCTGTGACGCATGAGCGCTTTTCACGACATCCTGTTTCCGCTCGATATCGCGCTGCGGAGCGCCGGCGGCCCTGAACGCCGCACCGAGATCGTCGCGCTCGGTTCGGGACGCGAGGAGCGTAACGCGCGCTGGGCGCATTCGCGCCGCCGTTACGATGCGGGTTATGGCGTCAAGACATTCGACGCGCTGTCGCAGGTGGTCGAATTCTTCGAGGAGCGGCGCGGCCGGCTGCACGGCTTCCGATGGCGCGACCGGCTGGATCATTCTTCGGCTGTCGCAGGCGCTTCGCCATCGCCGACCGACCAGGTGATCGGGACCGGCGACGGCGTCACCGCCGAGTTCCAGCTGACCAAGACGTATGGCGGTTTGCACGCGCCCTATCAGCGGCCGGTGACGAAGTCCGTGCCGGATTCCGTGCGTATCGCAATCGACGGGACAGAGATCGAGGAGGGCACGGCCTTCACCTGCGATGCCGCGACCGGAATCGTGACGTTCATTGCGGGGCACGTTCCGGCGAACGCCGCTGCGATCACGGCTGGCTTCCTGTTCGATGTGCCCGTGCGCTTCGACACCGACTATCTCGAGGTCGATCTTTCGGCCTTTGCTGCAGGTGCGATTCCGAAAGTCCCGCTGGTCGAAATCAGGATCTGAGATGCGCGGCATTCCATCCGAGTTGCAGGCAAAGCTCGATTCCGGCGTGACCACGCTGTGCCGCTGCTGGATTCTGACGCGGCGCGACGGGGTGGTGTTCGGCTTCACCGATCACGACGAGGATATCGTGGTCGGCGAGGTCACATGCCGCGCCGGTACGGGACTCAACGGGTCGGAGGTGACGCAGGAGCTCGGGCTTGCCGTCACCGGCACAGAAATTGCCGGCGCGTTGACCGACAGTTCCTTGACCGAAGCCGACCTAGCCGCAGGCCGCTACGACGCGGCAACCGTTGAGCTTTACACGGTCGACTGGACCGACCCTTCGCTGAATGTCCTGATGACGAAAGGTTCGCTCGGCGAGGTTCGCCGCGAGGGATCGGCATTCACCGCCGAATTGCGGGGACTGGCCGACCGGCTCTCCGAGGAAAGCGGGCGGCTCTATACTGCGAACTGCTCGGCGGATCTCGGCGATACGCGCTGCGGTATCGACCTCGACGATGAGGCATTTCGCGGCACAGGCGCGGTCGTAACGTTGCGGGGCACTTCGGTTTTTACCGTATCCGGCCTCGATGCCTTCGACGAAGACTGGTTCACCGCAGGCAAAGTCGTCTGGACAAGCGGGGCGAACGACACGCTCGCGGTCGAAGTCAAGCGCCACAGAAATGACAGCGAGGGCATCGCGATCGAACTGTGGCAGGCGATGCCGCAGACGATTGCGCCCAGCGACACTTTTGTCGTGACGGCGGGTTGCGACAAACGCTTCGCGACCTGCCGCGACCGCTTTCATAACACGATCAATTTTCGCGGCTTCCCGCATATTCCAGGCAACGATTTCGTCGCGAGCTATGCCATCGATGGCGAGCCAGGACACGACGGCAAGAGCATGCAGGAGGAGTCATGAGGCTCTCGCGTGCTGCGATCGTGGCCGAAGCGCAATCCTGGATCGGAACGCCTTACCGGCACCAGGCGTCGCTGAAAGGCGTCGGCTGCGACTGCCTCGGCCTCGTGCGCGGGGTCTGGCGCGAACTGCTCGGATCGGAGCCGGAGCCTGTGCCGCCCTATGCGCGCGACTGGGCCGAAGCGGGCGAGGGAGAGCCGCTTGCCGAAGCCGCGTTCCGGCATCTTGACCCGATTGCGCCTGATGCGTTCCTGCCGGGCGACGTCCTTCTGTTTCGCTGGCGCGCCAATTTCGTCGCCAAGCATGCGGCGCTCGTCAGCGCGCCCTATCGCATGATTCACGCACATGACGGTGCCGCGGTCGCGGAGATCGCGATCGCGCCGTGGTGGCGCCGGCGGCTTGCCTATGCGTTCCGGTTTCCTGACGTGGACGACCTGAACCCCGCACCGATTTTAACATCATGACCGCACTTCTTCTTTCAGCCGTGGGCGCCGCGGCCGGCGGAGCCCTGTTCGGGCCGGTCGGCGCATTCGCAGGTCGGATCGCCGGCGCGCTCGCCGGCAGCGTGATCGACAATTCCGTGTTCGGAACGTCGCGTGCGCTGCAGGGCCCACGGCTCACCGATCTCGACATCATGACTTCGACCGAGGGTGCGCCGATCCCGCGTGCCTACGGCCGCGTGCGGCTCGCAGGTCAGGTGATCTGGGCGACGCGGCTGCAGGAGGTGGTCGCGACCAGCACCGATTCCGGCGGTGGCAAGGGCGGGGTCGGTGCGCCAAGCACGACGAGCACGAGCTACAGTTACTTTGCCAATTTTGCGGTCGGCGTGTGCGAGGGGCCGATCGGCCATGTCACGCGCGTATGGGCGGACGGCAAGCCACTCGATCTCGATCGTGTCACGTATCGCATCTACACCGGCAGCGAGAGCCAGACCGCCGATCCGCTGATCGTCGCGAAGGAAGGCGGAGACAACGCGCCGGCCTATCGCGGCCTCGCTTATGTCGTGTTCGAGCGGCTGCCGCTCGCGAAATTCGGCAACCGGCTTCCGCAATTGTCTTTCGAGATCGTCCGGCCGGTCGGGCATCTCGAGCAGACAATCCGTGCAGTAACGTTGATCCCCGGCGCGACCGAATTCGGCTACGAGCCGGATACGGTGGTGCGTGTGAGCGGTCGCGGGCGGTCGGCGCCGGAAAATCGCCACGTCGATTACGCGCCTTCCGATGTCGTCGCCTCGCTCGACGAATTGCAGGCCGTCTGCCCCAATCTGGAGCGCGTCGCCGTCATTGTCGCCTGGTTCGGCACAGATCTGCGCGCGAACCACTGCGAGTTTTACCCCGGCATCGACAATCGCGCGAAGGAGACGCATGGGGCGACGTGGTCGGTCGCGGGCGTCGGACGTGAGGCGGCCTACCTTGTCTCGCAGGTCGAAGGCCGTGCGGCCTATGGCGGCACGCCGTCGGACGCAAGTGTCGTCGATCTGATCGGGGAATTGAGGGATCGAGGGCTCAAAGTGACTCTCTATCCCTTCGCGATGATGGATATTCCATCCGGCAACGCGCTGCCGGATCCGCGTTCCGGAGAAGCGCCGCAACCAGCCTATCCCTGGCGCGGGGAGATTACGTGCGATCCGGCACCCGGTTGCGCGGGCACGCCGGACGGCACGAGTGGTGCCGCCGATCAGGTCGCGGCGTTCTTCGGCGGCGACGGTGACTGGGGCTACCGTCGCATGATCCTGCATTACGCATCGCTTGCGGCATCCGCAGGCGGAGTTGATGCGTTTTTGATCGGGTCGGAGCTGAAATCGCTGACGCGCGTGCGTTCCGCGCCGGGCGCCTATCCGGCCGTCGATGCGCTGGTCGCGCTCGCGGCGGATGTCAAAGAGATTGTGGGAGACGACACGATCGTCACCTATGGCGCCGACTGGACCGAATATGGCGCGCATGTCGCCGATGCAGACGCGAGCGAGGTTCGCTTTCCGCTCGATCCGCTCTGGGCGTCGCCTGCGATCGATGTTGTCGGCATCGACTATTACGCGCCGCTTGCCGACTGGCGCGACACGCCGGATCATCTCGACCGCGCTGTCGCGTCGTCGATCTACGACCGGGATTATCTGATCTCGAACATCGCCGCTGGCGAAGATTACGACTGGTACTACGTCGATGACGACGCGCGCGCGGCACAGGAGCGCGTTTCGATCACGGACGGTCTCGGCAAGCCGTGGATCTTCCGCGCCAAGGATTTGTGGAATTTCTGGGCCAATCCGCATTATGAGCGCGAGGGCGGTGCGGAGCTTGGATCGCCGACCGCCTGGGTCGCTCACGGCAAGCCGATCTGGCTGACCGAAGCCGGATGTCCTGCGGTCGACAAGGGGGCAAATCAGCCGAACGTCTTTCCGGATCCGAAATCATCGACCGGCGGCTATCCTTATTTCTCGAGCCGACGGCGCGATGATCTGATCCAGCGCCGCTATCTCGAAACACTGATCTCGGCCTTCGCCGAGGGCAGCGAGCTTAACCCGCACTCTTCCGTCTATGACGGACCGATGGTCGATCCGTCGGGCTTGCATCTGTGGACATGGGATGCGCGCCCGTTTCCCGTCTTTCCCGCGGCGTACGACATCTGGAGCGACGGGCCGAACTGGGAAACCGGCCACTGGCTGAACGGTCGCCTCGGCGCGTCCCAGCTCGAAGGACTTGTTTCGGCTGTCCTGTCCGATTCAGGTGCGGCTTCGTTCGATGCGAGTGCGCTCGGAGACGGGCCGGTGGGTTACCTCATCGACCGCCCGATGGCCCCGCGCGCGGCAATCGAGCCTTTGTCGAGCATCTACGCGTTCTCGGCGGCCGAGGAGGGCGGGACACTGAACTTCCGTCCGCGCGGTGGACAGCCGCTGATCGAGCTGACCGAGGACGACCTCGTTCTGCCTGCCGACGGCGCCCCCGCACGGCTCACACGCACGCAGGAAACCGAGTTGCCACGCGAAGTCTCCGTCGGATACCTCGACGCGGGCGCAGACTATCGCCGCGCGGCTGCGGTGTCGCGGAGGCTCGTCGGGGGCTCGTCTCGCGTGGCGCAGATAGAAGGCGCGATCGTCACCAACGACGCTGCCGCGGAACGGCGTGCGACTATCCTTCTGCAGGATTTGTGGGCGGGACGAGAGACGGCGACCTTTGCTGTGCCGCCGAGCCGGATGATGCTTACTCCGGGCGACGTCGTCGGGCTGAACATCGCCGGGCGGCGCCGTCTGTTCGAAATCGCGCAAGTCGTTGACACCGAATTTCGCAGCGTGCGAGCGCGTACGATCGACCCGGAAATCTTCGACCTGCCGCTTGCGCCGCCGCGGCTGCAGCCCCCGGCCGTTCCTGCTGCGATCGGGCCGGTTCAGGCGCTGCTGCTGGATCTGCCAAATCTCGACTCGCAGGGCGCGCCGATCCTGACACGGGCCGCGATCTTCTCCGATCCCTGGCCCGGCAGCGTCGCGGTATGGCGTTCGCGCGACGGATTGAGCTACGAGCGAGCGGCGCTGGCGCTGGTGCCTGCCGTCATGGGTGTGACGCTCGACGATCTGCCGCGCGGTCCGACTGGACGTTGGGACCGCTTCAACCGCTTCCGCGTGCAGCTTTCCGGCGGCGCAATCTCTTCGGCGACGGATGAGGCCGTGCTGGGCGGGGCAAACGCTGCAGCGCTTCGGCGGGACGACGGGGCATGGGAGATCGTCCAGTTCGCCAATGCCGAGCTGGTCGCGGAAGACACCTACGAACTGTCGCGCCTTCTGCGAGGTCAGTCGGGAAGCGAGTGGGCGATGGCCGATCCGCTCGGCGAGGGTGCACCCTTCGTTCTGCTCGACGCGCATGTCCTGCCGATCGCGCAGGGCCTCGATATGCTCGATCGCGCTTTCCAGCTGCGCATCGTCGCGGCCGGACGCGATCACGGCGATCCTGCCGCGGTCGCGCTCGATCTCGTGCCGTCCTCGACGGCGTTGCGGCCCTTGTCGCCAGTCCATCCGCGCGCGCGACGAACCGATGAGGGAGTTGCGCTGAGCTGGGTCCGGCGCGCCCGTATCGACGGCGATTCCTGGGCGCTGCAGGACGTGCCGCTCGGCGAGGATCAGGAGGTCTACATCGTCGATATTCTGTCGGGCGATGACATCGTACGCAGCCTGACGGCCGACCGCACGAGCGCGATTTATCCGGAAGCCGACGAGCTTGGCGATTTCGGGAGTGCGCAGACAAATCTTTCTGTCCGCATCGCGCAGATTTCCGCGAGCGCCGGGCGCGGCTTTCCCCTTGAAGCCACTCTGAGAGTTTAACACCGATCATGACCGACACCGTCAATCTCGGCCTTCCTCAGATCGAGGCAAGTCAGGCGCAGAAGCATGTCACGCATAACGAGGCGCTGCGCATGCTCGATGCGCTGGTGATGCTCGCGGTCATCGACCGCGACCTCGGCGCTCCGCCAGGGTCTCAGCTGGAAGGCGACCGCTACATTGTCGCCACCGGCGCGAGCGGCGGGTTCGCGGGGCACGATGGAGAGATCGCCCATTACGCGGATGGCGGGTGGAATTTCTACGCGCCGAGATCGGGCTGGCTCGCCTTCATCGAGGATGAGGCGATCCTTGCTGCGTGGGACGGGACGGGTTGGAATGTCGTCAGCTCTGGCGGCGGTACGCCGACCGCGCTTCAAGATATGACGCTCCTTGGCGTCGGTACGACCGCAGACAGCACCAATCCATTCTCGGCGACGCTGAATAACGCCTTGTGGTCGGCCTTGACCGTCGCAGACGGCGGCGATGGCGACCTCCGTTATAAGATGAGCAAAGAAAGTGCGGCGTCGACGCTGTCGCTTTTGTTCCAGGACAATTTCTCCGGACGGGCCGAGATTGGCCTGACCGGCGACGACGATTTCCACTTCAAGACGTCGGCAGACGGGAGCAGCTGGGCCGATGCGCTTCTGTTCGACAAGGCGACCGGGTCCTCGAAGATCAACAGCGGTTTTTTCCTGACCGGCTCGATTTCGCCCACGCAAATCACCGCCGACCAGAATGACTATAACCCTTCCGGTCTGTCCGGCGCGTCCGTCCTTCGGCTCTCCACCGATGCCTCGCGCAACATCACCGGACTTTCCGGCGGCGGGGCCGGCCGTGTGGCGGCTGTCGTCAACGTCGGAACGAACGCAATAGTCCTGAAGAATGCCAGCACATCGTCAAGCGCGGGCAATCGCTTCAGCTTCAGCGCGGACGTTACGCTCGCGGCGAAGCAATCCGTCGTGCTCTGGTACGACTCGACCGACGCGCGCTGGAAGCTGCTGGCCGGTCCGCAGGCTGCAGGGGGAGGCGGTGGCGATCTGCTGGCAAGCCAGAACCTCGCCGACCTCGCGAACCAGAAGACGGCATTCGACAACCTGTCCCTGCACGGGGCTGATGTCGCATCCGCGGGAACCCTCAATCTGGAGAGTGCGACCGGCAATCTCGTCGACGTGACCGGGACGACCACTGTCACCGCGATCACGTTGTCCGAGGGCCATGAGCGGACGGTTCGTTTCACCGGAGCGCTTACGCTGACGCACGGGTCGTCACTCGTGCTGCCGGGTGCACTGAGCATCGCGACCACGGCTGGCGACTTTGCCATCTTCCGCGGCTATGCCTCAGGTGTCGTGCGTTGCGTTACATATCTGCGCGCGAACGGGAAAAATCTCGGCGTCGCGCAATCGACGATAGCGTCGGGCGCAACGACCGATCTTGGATCGGCCCTGTCACAGGCCATCGCAATTTCCGGAACGACGACGATCACATCGTTCGGGTCGTCGGCGCCGGCGGGCGACGTCAAATTCGTCCAGTTTTCCGGTGCCCTCACGCTCACGCACAACGGCACATCCCTGATACTTCCCGGCGCGGCCAACATCGTCACGGCGTCGGGCGACTGCGTCATTGTACGTCATGAAGGCTCCGGCAACTGGCGAGTGCTGACCTACATGCGCGCGGCCGGCCGTCCGCTGAACAGCGGGCAGGGCGACACGCTCGCGGCCGGATTCGCCGCGACCTCCTACAGCAACGGCACGAAGAGTTCTGGGACCTTTACGCCCGATCCGCTGAACGGAAACATTCAGCATTACACCAACGGCGGAGCGCACACGCTCGCGCCGCCCGGCAACCCCTGCACGATCATTCTGGAATGCACCAATGCTTCGGCCGGTGCGATCACGACGTCGGGCTTTTCGATTGTGAGCGGCGACGCCTATTCGTCGAGCGGGACGAAGAAGCACATTTTCCGCGTCACCCGCACCAACAGCTATTCAGAATTGAACGTCACTTACGTCACCGGAACCTGAACATGAATGTCTTTGGGCTTGCACGAGTGAACGACGGCGAAATCGTCCAGCGATGGTCCGCCATTCCCGGGCGGATCGACCTTCCGGGCGGCGACGTGGTCATGGGTGCGGACGCGGGATGGGGAAATGAGGAGTATCGGCTGATCGCAATGACGGAGCCGGATCCGCAATCCGCGCCGGCACGGTATCTCGTTCCGAAATATGTGATCGTCGATCGTCTGATCGGGGCGGGAAAGCTTGCCGCTGCGCGCGCTGCGCTCGATGCCCAGTCGCTCGCGATCCGGGAGAAATGGAGCGCGCGGTCGTCGATCTACTGCGACGACGAAACGGCGATTGCGCTGCTCGACGCCATCGACGCCGACCCTGCCGCCATTCTTGCCCCGGAGGAGTGATGCTTCTGCCCGATGCGCTGCGTGAGGCGCGGACGAGCCTGCTGGGCGCAGCCTCGCGCCTCGGACTGAGCTCCGGCTTGCAGCTATGCCTCGATGCAGGCGCGGCGGCGAGCTACGATCCTGGCGTCTCGACGGACAAATGGTTCGACCTCTCCGGTAATGGTTGCGACTTCTACCGTGGCTCGGGTACCGGCTCGGACTCTGCCGACCCCATCTTCAATGGCAGCGCGGGGCGCTTGAGTGCGTCGGAGTATTTCGCCTCCGACGGCGGCGATTATTTCACCTACGACTCGGCGAATGAGACGTGGATGACCAATCTGCACAAGGACAATGCCGCGTTCTCGGCCTGCTTCTGGATCTATCGCGCGGTCAGCGCCGCAAACTGGGGTTTCTTTGGAACGCGCGGGACGGCGTCCGGCAATACCGGCGTGATCTTCAACGTGACAACCGCTTCCGACATCCTGCAATTCGTTTGCAGCAACGCCGGCGCCTCGGCATTGTCGGTCAATGGCACGGCTTCGCTGTCGGCGGGAGCCTGGCATTTCGTCGGGTTGATCGTCGATGAAGCGGCCGGCGGCACCGCGTCGAAACTTTATCTCGACGGCGCGGTCGAAAGTTTCAACGGCACTTATTCGTCGCCCTCGTCCGGCACTGCAACCGCAACACTACAACTCGGATCGCGCGGCAATGGAAATCAGCCGATCGAGAATGGCGGGCGGATCGCGGCTTGCGCGTTCTGGTCCGCGGTCAAGACCACGGCCGATTTCGATGCGTTGTTTGCAGTGACGCGAGGCCGGTTCGGAATCTGAACGGCGCGATGCTTACGGCGTCCAGCCGAACCGCTGGTAGATCGCGGGGTCGATCATTGCAGTGGCGCGCGCGACCTGATCGGGGCTGAAGGCTTCACGCCATTCAGCGATCCGGCCGGATCGGAAGTGGCTTTTCATCAGCGTCTTCGGCGGCAGCTTGAGCGGAATATCGGGGTTGAATCCGAACCAGCCCAGGAGTTTTCGCGCGAACGCCTCGTCGTTGCCGTGCATGTCTTCGTAGCGGGTGAGGAGAATGCGGTCGCGATATTGGGGCGAGTCGATGACCTGTTTCCACGCATCGAGCCACCACAGCATCTCGCGAAAGCGGTGATTGATGTGGAACTCGATCTTATCGGTGAGCGAGGAAGCGAAATATTCCTCGCTCAGCCCGTGTCGTTCGGCATGCTTTTCCCGGATGTCGGGCCGCTCGACGTGATGGACCCAGCTCAAGATCGCGGCGCGGGGGTCGCGCACGTGCACGACCCAACGCATGCCAAGGTCGTCGAACACGCGGAGGTTTTCCGGCGACGGATCCGAATGGCTTGAAGCCACGATCCTGCCCGTTGCGAATTTCCGCATCGTATCGGGGGACAGCGTGCTGTGTGGAAAATACCCGACCATCGGCCGCAGGTGCGGCCGGCCGAGTGACGCTTCAAACAGCGAGTAGAGAAAGACCGTCCCGGATTTCGGGAGTGTCACGAGAAAGATGCTCTGCATTCGCAAGGCTCACGATGGGCCGAACGCCAAAAGCATAAACGCGGGCGGATGCCAAGTCTTTTCACCTTCGGAGGATGCGCGGGGTTCCGCGCCTACATTGGAGATCATCATGGCCTGGCTTGGTTGGATGCTGTTGCTTGCGCAATTCGCGGCGATTGCGGGATATCGGTATTGGCGAGGCCGCTGGCCGCTCAAGCTCGACCTGTGAGCGGCGCATGGCAGCCGGGAATTATGACGAGGCGCTCAGGCGCGTGCTTGTGCACGAGGGTGGCTACACCAACCATCCCTCCGATCCGGGCGGACCGACGAATTTCGGGATCACGATCGCGGACTACCGTCGATATATCAAGCCGGGTGCGAGTGCGGCGGATGTTCGCGCAATGACACGCGGCGAGGCCGAAGCAATCTACCGTGCGCGTTATTGGGCTGCGCTTCGCTGCGATGATCTTCCCGGCGGGCTCGACTACGCACTGTTCGATTACGGCGTGAATTCGGGAACCGGGCGCGCCGCCAAGGTCTTGCAGCGCGTGCTCGGGCTGCCAACCGGCGGCACGATCGGCGACGTCGAACTCGCCGCCACGCGACGGCACCTGACCGCCGACCTGATCGGGCGGATTTGCGACGAGCGGCTGGCATTTCTGAAATCGCTGAAGACCTGGCCGGTCTTCGGCAAAGGCTGGGGCAATCGCGTCCAGGAGGTCAGGGCTGCCGCATTGGCGATGGCGAACGCGCCAGCGCGGCCGGCGGATTCCGGACCGACCAGTCCGGTGGCGGCTCGGGGGAGGCTGCCCGATTGGCTGTCCCGATTGGCGGCGATTTTCAGGACAGCCGCATGATCGCGCTTCGACAGAAACTTAAAGGCTGGAAGACGTTGATCTTCGGTGCCGCGGTGACCGGCGCGAGCGGGGTGCTCGATATTCTGGACGCGCTCCGCGCGGTCGACATCACGCCGCTGCTGCCGCCAACGCACGCATTGAAGATCATCGCGGCGATCGGTGTTGTCACGATTCTCCTGCGTTTCATGACGACCGGCGGCGTCGGCGAGAAGGATCGCTGACATGGGCGCGCTTTTGTTCAAGCTGATCGGATGGTTCGGCGGAGATATATTCGGCAAGGTCGTCGACGCAGTCGCCGGCTATTTTCGCCAAAAAGCCGACAATGAGCTTGCGCGATTCCAGACTGGTGTTGCGGCTGATACCCAGATCGCACTCGCGCAGCTCAATGCGGAAATCGAGGCGCGCAAGGTCCAGGCGCAGATCCTCGAAGCCGATCGCGGGTGGCGCGTGACGGCGTGGATCCGCCCCTTGCTCGTCTATCCTTGCATCCTTCATTTCGGCTCCATCGTGATCGACTCGATCCCGTTCTGGACGCCATTCGGCGCACATGTGACCGGCGACTGGCAGGTAGCCAAACTGCCGGCACCTTACGACCTCTACGAGCAGGCGATCATCCTGTCGTTCTTCATCGCCCGGCCATTCGAAAAGGCGGTCCGGATATTCAGTGCACGCCGGCCGTAAGGCTTGGCGCAAACGCTTCCCCTCGCTACATGTTGGGCGTTGCAGAGGGGCTTGCCGAATGAATATCCGCGACGCCGTCGCCACGCGATTTTCCTGCCGCGCCTTCCTCCCCACACCCGTTCCCGAACAGACCGTCCGCGATATCCTCGAACTTTCCGCGCGCGCGCCGTCCGGCTCCAACCTGCAGCCTTGGTTCGTGCACGCCCTTGCGGGCGAACGCCTTCTCTCCCTGAAAAAGCAGATCGAGCCGCGTTACGGCGAATTGCCGCATGGCGACGGGCCGGGCTACCCGGTCTTTCCCGGAAAGCTCCACGAGCCCTATCGCACGCGCCGCTTCGATGTCGGGCTGCAGCTCTACGAGTCGCTCGGCATCAAATACGAGGATCGCGACGCGCGACTGCGGCAATATGCGCGCAATCTCGTCTTCTTCGATGCGCCGGTCGCGCTTTTCTTTGTGATCGAGCGGACGCTGCACCCGGCCCAGTGGGCCGATCTCGGCATGTTCGTGCAGACCGTGATGCTGGTCGCGCGCGATTACGGTCTGCACACCTGCGCGCAGCAGGCGTGGGTGCCCTGGTCGAGAACAGTCGAGGCGTTCCTGAAAGTCCCCTCCAAACGAATGCTGTTCTGCGGTATGGCGCTCGGTCAGGCCGACGAGCAGGCGCCGGAGAATTCCTGGCGTTCGCCGCGCGACCCGCTGGACACCTGGGCGACGTTTTCCGGCTTCTAGCGTTTTCGCCCTGTCCCCACCACATTCTACGCCGACCGTTGCAGGCGGGGAATCGCCTGCGCTGGGAGCAATCCATGATAGGCCGTCTGGTCGCCACCGCGTTGTGTGTGATTGCGGGAATAGGTCCGGCGTTCGCCGGCGCCGACAGCCATGGCCATTGTCTGACCCGCGAGGAACGGCGCGCCGCGGTCGGCGCCAAGCAGGTAATTCCGCTTTCCGCAGCGCTCCGGGCCGCCCACGGCCGCCGGGGCGAGTTGGTGAGCGCCCGGCTTTGCCGCGGGCAAAACGGCCTTCAGTATCTGCTGACACTGCTTGCCCGCGATGGCAAAGTGACCCGCGCGACCGTCGACGCCGGGACCGGGAAGCTCGCCGACAGCCGCTGAAGGAGTGACGAGCTTTGCGTCTCCTCGTGATCGAGGACGATCCCGACCTCAACCGCCAGCTCGCGACCGCGCTAACCGATGCCGGTTACGTCGTCGATCGCGCGTTTGACGGCGAGGAGGGGCATTATCTCGGCGAAACCGAGCCCTATGACGCCGTGATCCTCGATATCGGGCTGCCGAAGATGGACGGCATCTCCGTGCTGGAATCCTGGCGGCGCGCCGGGCGCGCCATGCCTGTCCTTATGCTCACTGCGCGCGACCGCTGGAGCGACAAGGTCCAGGGCTTCGATGCGGGGGCCGACGATTACGTTCCTAAGCCGTTCCAGATCGAGGAGGTCCTTGCGCGGCTGCGCGCGCTGCTGCGCCGTTCGGTCGGGCACGCCAAGAGCGAATTCACCTGTGGGACCGTGCGGCTCGATACAAGGACTGGCCGGGTGACCGTCGACGGCAATCCGGTCAAGCTGACCAGCCACGAATATCGGCTGCTGTCTTACCTGATGCACCATTCCGGCCGCGTCGTGTCGCGCACCGAACTGGTCGAGCATCTTTACGATCAGGACTTCGACCGCGACAGCAACACGATCGAGGTGTTCGTCGGCCGCATCCGCAAGAAACTCGGCGTTGATTGCATCCAGACTGTACGCGGTCTTGGCTATCTCCTCACGCCGCCGGAAGACGCGCGCTGACGCATGCGCGCCAATTCACTCGCTCTTCGGCTGTTCCTGTCCGCAACCGCGTGGACGATCGTGACGCTCGTCGTCACGGGTTTCGTCCTCTCATCGCTTTATCGGCAGGCGGTCGAGCGGTCGTTCGACCGCAGGCTCGGCGTCTATCTGCGCACGCTCGTTGCCGACGTCGCAGCGCCCGACGATTCCCCAGACAAATTTCCCCAATCGGTCAGCGAGCCGCTGTTCGAGTTGCCGCTGTCAGGCTGGTACTGGCAGGTCACGCGCCTCGACGTGACGAAGCCTGACGTCCGCGCCTCCCGCTCGCTGTGGGACGGCGGATTGCCGCGACTGCCCGATCCGTCGTCACCTGTTCTGCCGGGCGCCTTGCGGCAGGGTTATGTGCCGGGTCCGGAAGACCAGAAGCTGCGTCTCGTCGAGCGCACCATCGACCTTGGCGACGAAGGGCGCTTTCTCGTCTCGGTCGCAGGGGACTCGGTCGAGATCGACGAGGAGACGCATGCCTTCGACCGCGCGCTCGCAATCACGTTCGGGGTGCTGGCGCTGGTCCTGCTACTGATCACCGCCTTTCAGGTCCGGTTCGGTCTCGCACCGCTCAAGCGCATTTCACAGGACCTCGCTGCGATCCGGGGCGGCTTCAAGGAACGGCTGGAAGGACGGTTTCCGGTCGAGATCGATCTTCTGGCGCGCGAAACGAACGCGTTGCTCGAAGCCAACCGTGAAATTGTCGAACGTGCGCGAACCCATGTCGGCAATCTCGCGCATGCCCTGAAGACGCCGCTCTCGGTCATGTTCAATGAGGCGAGCACACGCGGTGAGGATCCGCTGGCCGCAAAGGTACGCGAGCAGATCGATATCATGCGCGATCAGGTGACGCGCCATCTCGAACGTGCGCGCCTCGCGGCCCGCATGACAGTGGTGGGCTCGATCACCGAAGTTTACCCGGTGGTGCAGTCGCTTGCCCGCACGATGGAGAAGACGCACCACGACAAGGGGCTGTCGATCCGGGTCGATGCGCCGCATGACGCGCTGTTTCTCGGAGAGCGTCAGGACCTGGAGGAGATGATCGGCAATCTCGTCGACAACGCCTGCAAATGGGCGCAATCACGCGTCGCGATCGAGGTGTCGTCCGAACAGCATGAGCCCAAGCGGCATGTCCTGCGCATTGTGGTTGACGACGACGGGAGAGGGCTCGCCCCCTCGGAGCGCGAGCAGGTCGCCCAGCGCGGCCGCCGCCTCGATGAAACGAAGCCCGGATCGGGTCTCGGACTTTCGATTGTTCTGGAGCTGGCGAGCCTCTATGGCGGGTCGCTGACGCTCGGAACGGCACCGCTTGGCGGGCTGCGCGCGGAACTGGTGCTGCCGGCGGCTTGAACTGGCCTGCCCCAAGATTTGCCGCAATCCGGAACGCTAGGTAACGCCTCGTTCAGCGGCAGCGCGTAAAATCGCGGCCCTATCCGGTGTAGGGGCGTATTCCATGCAATTCCTGAAAGTCTTTGCCGTCGCCGCTCTAGGCGCGGGTCTCGCCGCCTGCGCCGGGGAACGGTTCGCGGACAGCGGCCCGTCGGGTCCGAAGGAAGCCGGCGGAACGGTCGGGGGTGCCTTCGCGGGCGCGGTGATCGGCTCGCAATTCGGCGGCGGTCCGGGCGAACGTGTCGCTGCCGGACTGGCTGGCGCCGCCATTGGCGGACTGATTGGAAATCGCATCGGCGCGGCCCTCGACGACGAGGACCGCCAGCGTGCCTATGTGGCGCAGATGGACGCCCTGGAGCGCGGCAATTCTGGCGCACCGGTGGCCTGGGAAAATCCGGATTCCGGTCGGCGCGGCACCATCGTGCCGGGCCCTGCTTATGATCGCCGGGGCACAAAGTGCCGCGAATTCACCCACACGATCTATATCGACGGCCGCCCGCAGATCGCGCGTGGTGCGGCATGCCGCAATCCCGATGGAAGCTGGACGCCGCTCGCCTGATTCAGGTCGGTTTGCGCATCACGGCGTGATTGCGAAGGACGAGACATGCGCCGCCCGCCTTGCGCAGTTGCGCGCATAACGCGTCGGCGCTGGCGCGGTCATTCGCACCGATCCGGATCTGAAAGAACGACAGCGATCCGCGACTGCGCAATCGCGAGCGCAGGATGATCGGATCGCGGCCTGCAAGCACGGCGCGGTAATTGCGCGCGGCGCGCGCGTAGGACGCAAGCGCGATGGAGCGTGAGAATCCCGCGCTCAATTGAACCCCCCATGGACTCACGCTTGCGCTGTATACGCGCCGCTCCAGTTCATCCATGAAAGGCGCCGGGCTCCGGCGCAGCATCGCCATGATGTCCTTGCAATTGCTGGACGGCGCCGTTTGAGGCGCTTGGGTCTTTGCGGCGTCCTTCGGAGGGTTGGCCCAGTCCTCGGCGGAGCGCCCCGTGATGCGCAGCACGTAAGACTGCGTTTCGGCAGGAAGCGCTCCGCGGCCGGCCATCCAGTCTTCCACGCGGCGCGCGCCGGCATTATAGGCGGCGGCTGCCAGTCCGAGATTTCCGAAGCGCTCGCGCAGGTCGCGCAGCAACTCCGCCGATTTGGGCAGCGCCTGTACCGGATCGTAGGGATCGAGCAGGTTTCGTTCGGCAGCCGTCCCCGGCATGAATTGGGCTATCCCCCGCGCACGCTCGCCATTCCGGGTGGCCGGTCCCGTGGCGTCGGGGCGAAAGCTGCTTTCCTGATGGATCAGCCGGGCGAAGAATTCGAGCGGCAGGCCGTTCGCGAGCGACGCGGATTCCATCATCATGCAGATCGAGTCTGCGGCATTCGCGCGCGCCTCGTTCTCCGCCGCCCGTGCAGCGACAGGCGCAGCAATAACGAGCAACGTTCCGATGATCAGCGTGGCTGTTGCGGGTCGCCTGGTCACCATCCTCAACGCCGTTAACTGTTTGAAGTTGCTCGATTTCACCAGTTTTTAAGAGCCTTGTCCTTATCTGATTAGCCATCGGGTGCGTCAGGACGGTAGTGAGATGGCCGAGGGTCTGCCGGTCGAGCGGTTGCGGCAATATCTCCGGGAACTGAAACCCGAGGCGCGGTCGCTATTGATCGGCGAACTCGAGCGCGGCGTGTTGCGCGGGGACGCGGCTCCCGGCGCCGAACTGGTCCTCCAGGAATTGCGCCGCATCGCCCGCGAAATCGGGCGTCCCGCATCGCGCGGCGGAAGCCTTGCCCGCCTCTTCTTTCAGCCGATCGAGTCCTTCCTTGTCGATGACGTCGCGACCCACAGGCATCCGGGCCGCATCGCGCGCGTCGCGCTCGAACCGATCTGGGAATGGATTTGCCGCGATCTTCTGCCGGGTGAAGCAAAGGCTGTCACGGACGATGTGAGCCGCGCGATCGGTGCAAACGACAACGAGCGCGCCGAGGATCTCGCCCGTGCCTTTCAGGATCGCGTGGCCCTTCGCGCGCACGAGGCGCTCAACGCGGCATCGGCCGACGACAAGGCGCGCCGCCGCCTCGCCGCGCAGATCGCAACGCCCCGTGCGCTCGAAGACGTCGCCGCGATCGCGAGCGTTTTGAAGGCGCGCGATACGCTGGAGAACTTCGCCGCGCAATTGCCGGGTCATATCTCTTCCTTTTCGGACGCCACGCTCGACAAGATCAAGGCGCTGCTCGATGCGGTGCCGTCCGGCGACCCGGACGCATTCCTTGCCCGTGTCCTGATCGTGATGAGCCGGCTCGCGGCGCCCTGGCAGCTTATCCATATCGCGACCCGCGCTGCGGGCGGCGATTCCGCGGCGCGTCTTGCGGAGTCCCGTTATGCCGTCACCGTCGCGATCGTTCTCGCCGAGATCGAACGCATGATCGCCGAGCTCAAGGGCGAGTTGCGCAGCGGACGCGGCGTCGCGGTCGGTGCGATGCTCAAATCGATCCACGACGCCGTGCGCGACCTGCGTGCCGAAATCAACCTTTCGGTCGACTCGCCCTGGGGACGCCAGCTTGCCTCCATGCGTACCGATATCTCGAATCTGCTGAAGGGTGAGATCGAGGCCACACCTGGACGGGTGCGTCGTCTCCTGCGCCCGCGTGCCGTGCAGGATATCGCTCCGGGATCCTCCGTGGATCAAGGGGATGCCGCCGATTGCGAGGCGGCGCTCACGCTGGTCAATACCTGCCGGATCTACGCCGAAGAACTCGCCGTGAACGAAGTGACGCAGCGGGCCTGGGCCGAGGTGCAGCACTATCTCGAAAGCACAGGACCAACGCTCGCCGAAGCCTTGCTTCACGCCGGCGACAGCGACCGCAGCTTCCGCCAGTCTCAATTCGATACCGCGGTCCGCTTCGGGGCGATCGTGTTAGGACCGGAGCAGGCCGAGAAGCTCGCCCGTTCGGGTGCGAGGACGGAGACCCGGAAGTCCGCTTCCTAAGTCCGGTTTTCGCCACAGTTGCGATCCAGCCGTGCGCGTGGTGTATGGCCGCACATCCGATTGATCCGGCGGCGGCCGGCGCCTGGCCTGCTCATGACATTGTCATTTGCCTTCACGCTATGGTTTGTCCTCGCGCTCATGACGCTCGCGGCGGTCTTTGCCGTCGTATGGCCGCTCGCGGGGCTGCGTCATGCGAGAGCGGGCAGCGATCTTGCCGTCTATCGCGACCAGCTTGAAGAGGTCGAGCGCGACCGCAACGCCGGTCTGATCGCGGCGCCGGAAGCGGAGGCCGCGCGTGTCGAGGTCGGTCGGCGCCTGATCGCTGCGGCGGATCGCGCGATCGCTCCGGTCAATTCGAGCATCGTGCGCCGGCGCGTGGTCGCGCTCGCCGGTCTTGTTTTTCTGCCATTGGCCGTGCTCGGGATTTATCTGACGCTTGGCTCGCCCGGATTGCCGGGCGCGCCGCTCGCGTCGCGGCAAGGCATTCCCGCCCAGCATCGCTCGATCGAAAGCATGGTCGCGGAGGTGGAAGCACATCTCGAAAATAATCCGGACGATGGCCGCGG
The DNA here is from genome assembly GCA_964584855.1 of uncultured Hyphomicrobiales bacterium. Classification (GTDB taxonomy): domain Bacteria; phylum Pseudomonadota; class Alphaproteobacteria; order Rhizobiales; family Xanthobacteraceae; genus Pseudorhodoplanes. The sequence continues at coordinate 216,060 of CAZPBF010000010.1, read as the reverse complement.
CTGGGAGGTGCTCGCTCCGATCTATCTGCGCAGCGGGCGTTTCGACGATGCGGTGAAAGCCCGCCAGAACGCGTTGCGGCTATTGGGAGCGACCCCGGCGCGCCAGTCCGATCTTGGCGAGGCGCTCACCGCAGCCGCGAACGGCGTCGTTACGTCCGAAGCCAAGACCGAATTCGATCGCGCGGCCGCCGCCGATCCGAATGACGACAAGGCGCAATTTTTCATCGGGCTTGCGGCCGAGCAGGACGGCAAACTGTCCGATGCTGCGTTGATCTGGCGCAAGATGCTCGGGCGCGCCAAGTCCGATACTCCATGGCGAATGATGGTGGAGCAATCGATCGCACGCGTTTCCCCCGGCGCAACTTCGGGCCCCAATGCCGACGATATTGCCGCAGCCGAGGCGCTCGCGCCCGAGCAGAGGAATGCGATGATCGCAGGCATGGTCGAGCGGCTGGCCGCGCGGCTGAAGGACAATGCGTCTGACTTGGACGGATGGGTGCGGCTCGTACGGGCCTACATGGTGATCGGTGAAAAGGACAAGGCGCGCGCCGCGCTTGCCGATGCGCGCAATGCGTTCCGCGATGACACGGAAAAGCAGGGCCGGATCGATGACGTGGCGCGTTCTCTCGGGTTGGACGGCTGAGTGACGGCATGACGCGCAAACAGCGACGCCTCATCCTGATCGGTTCGAGCCTCGGTGTGCTTGCGCTCGCCGTCGCGCTCATTCTCGGCGCGCTCAAGGATTCCATCGTATTCTTCAATTCACCGACCGACGTCGTCGAGAAAGGACTCAAGCCCGGCACGCGCATAAGGCTTGGCGGGCTCGTGCAGCCCGGCAGCGTGATGCGGCAGAGCCTCGATGCAAGTTTCGACGTGACCGATGGCAAGACCTCGATCAAGGTCAGTTATCATGGAATCCTGCCGGATCTTTTCCGCGAAGGGCAGGGTGTCGTGGCCGAAGGCGCCCTCGATCCCTCGGGCGGATTCGTCGCCGATACGGTTCTTGCCAAGCACGACGAGAAGTACATGCCCAAGGAGGTCGCTGACGCCTTGAAGAAGCAGAGCCACTGGAAGGACGAATACGGCAAAGGCGATCCTCCCATGAGCAAGCCATGATTCCGGAAATCGGACATTACGCGCTCGTCCTTGCGCTGGGCCTCGCCTTCATTCAGGCAATCGTGCCGCTGATCGGCGCGCGGCTGAACGATCCGGTATTGATGGATGTCGCCGGACCGGTCGCGCTCGCGCAGTTCATATTCGTCGGAATCGCCTTCGCGGCGCTTACGGCCTGTTACGTGACGTCGGATTTCTCGGTCGCCAACGTATTCCAGAATTCGCATTCGGCGATGCCGCTCATTTTCAAGTTCACCAGCGTGTGGGGCAATCACGAAGGATCGATGCTGCTGTGGGTTCTGATCCTCACACTATTCGGCGCGTTGGTGGCAACATTCGGAACGAACCTGCCGGCAACGCTGCGCGCGGATGTGCTCGGGGTCCAATCGCTCGTTGCGATCGCTTTTCATCTTTTCATTCTGACAACATCCAATCCATTTGCGCGTCTTGCGGAGCCGCCCTTGGAGGGGCGAGACCTGAACCCGGTACTGCAGGATCTGGGACTCGCGATCCATCCGCCGCTTCTCTATCTCGGCTATGTCGGTTTCTCGATCACATTCTCCTTCGCGATCGCGGCGCTGATCGAGGGGCGGATCGATGCCGCTTGGGCGCGCTGGGTGCGCCCTTGGGCGCTCGGAGCGTGGATGGCGCTGACCCTCGGCATCGCGATGGGCTCCTACTGGGCCTATTACGAACTCGGCTGGGGCGGCTGGTGGTTCTGGGATCCGGTCGAGAATGCCTCTCTGATGCCATGGCTCGCGGGGACCGCGCTTCTTCATTCGGCGGTCGTGATGGAAAAGCGCGACGCACTGAAAGTGTGGACGCTCCTTCTGGCGATCCTCGCATTCTCGCTGTCGCTGATCGGCACGTTCCTCGTGCGATCCGGCGTGCTGACATCAGTCCATGCCTTCGCCAACGATCCGGCGCGCGGGATATTCATCCTGTGTATTCTGGTTTTCTTCATCGGTGGCGCGCTGACGCTTTTCGCGTGGCGTGCGCCGATTCTCAGGCAAGGCGGGCTGTTTGCTCCAATTTCCCGCGAGGGAGCGCTGGTCTTCAACAATCTTTTCCTCACGACGGCGTGCGCCACCGTTTTTGTCGGAACGCTTTATCCGCTCGCTCTGGAGGCGCTGACCGGGGAGAAGATTTCGGTCGGGGCGCCGTTCTTCAATGCGACCGTGGGGGTTCTCCTGATTCCGTTGTTGTTTGCCGTTCCCTTCGGGCCACTGCTTGGATGGAAACGCGGCGACCTCCCTGGCGCGACGCAGCGCCTGACCGTGGCTTTCGGCATGGGCATTGTTGTTATGGCGTCCTGCTTCGTTCTGTCCGGAGCGAAAGGCATCATCGCGCCCTTTGCGATCGGCCTTGCTGTGTTTGTGATGATTGGGGCGCTGACCGAGATGGTCGAACGCAGCGGAATGTTTCGCCAATCCTTCCCGGTTTCGCTCCAGCGCGCCGCGGGTCTGCCGCGTTCTATTTTTGGGACTGCGCTTGCGCATTTTGGGCTCGGTCTTTCGCTCCTCGGGATCGTCTGCGAAACGAACTATGGCTCGGAAAGCGTGGCGGCGATGAAGCCCGGCCAATCGATCGCGATGGCGGGCTACGATCTGACCTTCGAAGGAACGCTACCTCGCCAGGGTCAGAATTTCCGCGAATTGGTTGCGCGGTTTACGGTGCGGACCGATGGCAAAGTCATCGGGGTCATGGAGCCCTCGAAGCGCAGTTTCGTGTCGCGTGGGAGCACAACGACGGAAGCAGCGCTGCTGACGCGGGGCGCGAGCCAGATTTACCTGTCGCTCGGCGAGCCGAATGCCGATGGGTCGATCGCGGTACGGGCCTATTACAAGCCGCTCGTTCTCCTGATCTGGCTCGGCGCGGTGGTCATGGCCGCGGGCGGCGCGTTGTCTTTGTCGGATCGGCGGCTCCGGATCGGGGCGCCGCGGCCGGCGAGGAATTCGCGGTTGCAGGCGGCAGAATGATCTTCCCCGGAAGAGCAAAGCTGGTGGCGGGTGCGTGTGCGCTCTGGCTGACCGTCCTTTCGAACGGGCACGTCTTTGCAGTACAGCCCGATGAAGTTCTCTCGGATCCAGCCCTTGAATCGCGCGCGCGCACGCTCTCGCGCGAATTGCGCTGCATGGTGTGCCAGAACCAGTCGATCGACGATTCCGATGCGCCGCTTGCGCGCGATCTCCGCCTGCTCGTTCGGGAGCGGATCAAGGCGGGGGACAGTGACCGGCAGGTCCTCGATTTTCTCGTGTCGCGCTACGGCGACTTCGTGCTGCTAAACCCGCGTGTCACGACGCATTCGATACTTCTGTGGCTGATACCGGCGGCCGTTTTGTTCGGAGGTATCGCGACTATCCTTATGGCGGCGCGTCGGCGCCGGGAAGCGGGTTTCGAGTCCGCGAATGTGCGCCTGACGACGGAAGAACAGGAGCGCATTGCCGCGCTCGTCGAAAAGGAGATCGATGGCGTTCGGGAATAGCGCCGCAACTATCTGATTTCTAATGACTAATCGAGCTGTCCCACCCTTACCAAGAATTAATACGGCCGTCAGTTATCGGTAATGCGGGTGTCCCCATCTTAGTTCTCGACAGGTGCTGCCCGCACCATGACGAGACAGTGGAGACAGTTTCATGACACCCCAGGAGCAACCCAATCGAAAGGCCGGCAGCCGCCTTTCTGCGCGCCGTCTGGTACTGCTAGGCACGACCATTCTTGGTCTCGGTGCCGCAGCCATCGTCGTCACACCGACCCTCGCGCCGAATTATGCACTCGCTCAGAATGTGACGCAGCAGGCGCAGACCGTCGCGCGCCCGGTCGGCTTCGCCGACATCGTCGAGACGATCAAGCCCGCGGTGATTTCGGTTCGCGTGAAAATCGGCGCGACCGATCCGCAGCTCAGCTCGAACGACGACAGCGACAATCCATTCCCTCCAGGCTCTCCGATGGAACGCTTCTTCCGCCGGTTTGGCGGGCAGGGCGGTGACATGACTCCGTTTGGCGGACGTCAGCGTCGCGCCCCGATCACCGGCCAGGGCTCCGGCTTCTTCATTTCGGCGGACGGCTATGCCGTCACTAACAATCACGTCGTGGAAAAGGCCGAGAGCGTCGAGGTCAAGACCGATGACGGCAAGACCTATACCGCAAAGGTCGTCGGAACTGATCCGCGCACCGATCTCGCGCTCATCAAGGTCGATGGCCGCAGCGACTTCCCCTTTGCCAAGCTCGGCGAAAATCCGCCGCGCATCGGCGACTGGGTGCTCGCGGTCGGCAATCCCTTCGGCCTCGGCGGAACAGTGACCGCCGGCATCGTCTCGGCCCGCGGCCGCGACATCGGCGCTGGCCCGTATGACGATTTCCTGCAGATCGACGCCCCCGTGAACAAGGGCAATTCTGGTGGTCCGACCTTCAATGTCGACGGCCAGGTTGTCGGCGTGAACACCGCGATCTTCTCGCCGTCCGGCGGCTCGGTCGGAATCGCCTTCGCCATTCCGGCGGCGACGGTGCAGACCGTCATCCAGCAGCTCAAGGACCACGGCAGCGTCACGCGCGGATGGATCGGCGTTCAGATCCAGCCGGTCACGCAGGACATCGCGGACAGCCTCGGCCTCAAGAACGCGCAGGGCGCGCTCGTCGCCGAACCGCAGGCCGGTAGCCCTGCGGCCAAGGCCGGCATCGAAGCCGGTGACGTCATCGCCAAGGTCAACGGCAACGACGTCAAGGACGCACGTGACCTCGCCAAGCGGATCGCAGGCCTGGCGCCCGGCACCAGCGTGAAACTTGACGTCATCCGCAAGGGCTCGACACGTACCGTCAGCGTGACGCTCGGCGAATTGCCGAAGCAGCGCGAAGCCCGGCTCGAGAACAGCGGAGACAACGAGGAGCAGAGCGGCAATATCGGTCGGCTCGGGCTGACGCTCGCGCCTGGCGAGAAGTCGGGAACCAACGGCGTCGTCGTCACGGAAGTCGATCCAAGCGGCGTTGCCGCGGATCACGGCTTCAAGAGCGGCGACGTGATCCTCGAAGTGGCGGGGAAGACCGTTTCTTCCCCGGCCGACATTCGCAAGGCCATGACCGAAGCGCGCAACGGCGGCAAGCATACGCTGCTGATGCGCGTGAAGTCCGGCGACAACTCGCGATTCGTCGCGTTGCCGCTCGGCCGCGCCTGAGTTGGGACGTGGCGCCGGCATCCGTCGCCCCCGCCGGTGGCACGAACCATGGGGGCGGGCCTTTGCGCCCGTCCCCGCTTGATTGGAGTTCCGGATACCGGCATCCGTCGCCCCCGCCGGTTCCGGGACCGATCGAGGGGGCGGCGTAGTTAGTCGCCGCCCCCTCGTCATGGCTACATTTCCCGACCACACCAACGTCCACAATTTTGTATTATCCGGCGAACGCCAGATCGCCCGGGATTCGATGCGCCTTCTGATCATCGAGGATGATACCGACGCTGCGGAATACATCGTCCGCGCCTTTCGCGAGGTCGGCCATGTCGCCGATCACGTGACGGATGGTGAAGAGGGCCTCGCGCTCGCGCTCGACGGCGCATACGACGTCCTGATCGTCGACCGCATGCTGCCCAAGCTCGACGGCCTTTCGGTCATCAAGACCCTGCGGGACAAATCGATTGAGACCCCCGTTCTCATCCTCTCCGCGCTCGGCCAGGTGGATGACCGTGTGAAGGGGCTGCGCGCAGGGGGCGACGATTACCTTCCGAAGCCTTATTCGTTCTCCGAGCTTCTCGCGCGCGTCGAGGCACTGGCACGCCGCCGTGGCGGCCGGGGAGAGGAGACCGTCTATCGCGTGTCCGATCTGGAACTCGACCGCCTGTCGCACCGTGTCACGCGCGGCAAGGAAGAAATCATCCTGCAGCCGCGCGAATTCCGCCTGCTCGAATACCTCATGAAGCACGCGGGACAGGTTGTCACGCGCACGATGCTGCTTGAGAATGTGTGGGATTACCACTTCGATCCGCAAACCAATGTCATTGACGTCCATATCTCGCGCCTTCGATCCAAGATCGACAAGGGATTCACCCAGTCCCTGCTGCACACGGTCCGTGGCGCGGGGTACATGATCCGTGACGGCGCTCGGTAAGCTTTTCCGAACTACCGCGTTTAAGCTGACGCTGGTTTATCTCGTCGTTTTTGCCCTGTTCGCGGTGTTCCTGCTGGGCTACTTCGCGCTGAACACACGGCGCCTGATCACCGACCAGATCCATCAGACCGTCGACGCCGAGATCACCGGCCTTGCCGAGCAGTACAATCAGGGTGGCATCCGCCGGCTGGTGACGGTGGTCGAGAATCGCGCGCGACGGCCGGGATCGAGCCTCTATCTCGTGACGACTTTTTCCGGCGAAGGGCTGGCCGGGAATGTCGGCTCGCTTCCGTCCGGGCTTCTCAACAACGACGGCTGGAAGGAATCGGTCTATCGCCGTCTCGATGAAAACGACGCCGTCGAGCACCACGCGCTCGTCCGCGTGTTCCAGCTTCCCGGCGGGTTCAGGCTGCTGGTCGGGCGCGATCTCGAGGAACGCGAGCACATTTATGACATCGTCAGCGCGGCGGGCCGCTGGTCGCTCGTGGTCGTCGTCGTGCTCGGGCTGGCGGGCGGCTTTTTCGTGGCCCGGCGCGTGCTGCTGCGCGTCGACGCGATGACCGAGACCACGCGTGTGATCATGGAAGGCGATCTGACGGGCCGATTGCCGGTCGCCGGAACCGGCGACGAACTCGACCGGCTGGCAATCAACCTCAACGTGATGCTCGCCCGCATCGAAACGCTGATGGCGGGTCTGAAGGAAGTCTCCGACAACATCGCGCATGATTTGAAAACTCCGTTGACCCGGCTGCGCAATCGTTCGGAGGAGGCGCTTCGCGTCGCCCATAGCGAGAGCGATTACCGCGCGGCGCTCGAATCGACGATTGAGGAATCGGCCGGTCTGATCAGGACATTTGATGCGCTGTTGATGATCGCGCGCGCGGAATCCGGCCAGGCGCGAGAAAACAGAGCCGAATTCGACGCCGCCGAAACCGCACGCGACCTCGCGGAATTGTATGAGCCTCTGGCCGAAGAAAAAGGTATCGCGCTGAATGTAGAGACGCCGATACCGGTGCCGCTGGTCGGAAACCGTGAATTGATCAGCCAGGCGCTTGCCAATCTGCTCGACAACGCGATCAAATACGTTGTGTCCGGAACCGGAGGTGGCGCGGCTCAGCCGGCCATCACGGTTCGGGCGACGAGCGACGCGGGACAGGTCCTCCTGACCGTCAGCGACAACGGGCCGGGAATCCCGGAAGCGATGCGGGGCAAGGTGATCGAGCGCTTTGTGCGACTGGAGGAGAGCCGCTCCGTGCCGGGGTCCGGGCTCGGGTTGAGCCTTGCTGCGGCTGTGGCACAGTTGCATGGCGGCGAGTTGCGGCTCGAGGACAATCAGCCGGGACTGCGAGCGGTTCTGGCCGTTCCGCGCGGAGGAACACAAGGCGCCGAATGACGTCGCAAGGGCAATCCGCGCCGGCTTCCGCGATCCCGCAGGAAGACTCCCTGGCGCGGCGCCTCGCCGCAGCGCCATTTGTGTCGGATGCGGATGAGGCGACGCAGGCCAAGATCGAACATTGGCTATCGGCCATTTCCGATCGTGCCGTCTCCGACGAATTGCGAAGCCTGTTCGGCGCGTATCCACGAGTGCAGACGCTGGCCAGAGGTCTCGCGGCGTATTCGCCCTATCTGTGGGATCTGGCGAGCTTCGATCCGGCGCGCTTCCTCGCTCTCCTGAAATCCGATCCCGACGTCCGCTTCCAAGCGATCCTCTCACGCCTGACTCCGGCGGCGACGAACGACGACGACGAGCAGGACCTGATGCGCGTGCTGCGGCGGGCAAAATCGGAAGCCGCGCTGCTGATCGGGCTTTGCGATATCGGGCAGGTCTGGCCGATCATGCAGGTGACGCGCGCGCTGACCGAACTCGCCGACGCGACGATCCAGTGCGCGGTGCATCACCTCCTTGGCGATGCCATCGAGCGCGGCAAGCTCGTTCCTGCCGATCCAGCCAAGCCGGAGACCGGATCGGGTTATATCGTCCTCGCCATGGGCAAGATGGGTGCGTTCGAACTGAACTATTCGAGCGACGTCGATCTGATCGTGTTTTTCGATCCTGCGGCTCCTGCGCTCGCGCCTAACACGGAGGCGCAGGCGCTCTATATCCGTGTGACGCGCGGGTTGGTGAAGCTCATGCAGGAGCGGACGGTGGACGGATACGTCTTCCGCGTGGATGTGAGGCTCCGGCCGGATCCGGCGTCGACCCACATCGCAATCTCGACCCCTGCCGCAATCGAATACTACGAGACGCGCGGTCAGAACTGGGAGCGCTCGGCGATGATCAAGGCGCGCGCTTGCGCGGGCGACATTGCCGCAGGCGAAACCTTGCTGCGTGAACTTTCGCCGTTCGTTTGGCGCAAATCGATGGATTTTGCAGCGCTCGCCGACATCCACGCGATGAAACGCCAGATCCACGCCTATAAAGGGCATGGCGAGATCGCAGTCTCCGGACACAACATCAAACTCGGTCGCGGCGGCATTCGCGAGATCGAATTCTTCGTTCAGACGCAGCAGCTGATTGCCGGCGGAAGGCATCCGGAATTGCGCGACCGCGGGACGCTCGCGACATTGCGTACGCTCGCCACGGGCGGCTGGATCGCGCCGTCGGCTGCAAATGAGCTCGAGGTCGCTTACCTTTTCTTACGAACGGTCGAGCACAGATTACAGATGCAGGCCGACGAGCAAACCCACACGCTGCCCGACGATCGCGAGGGACTGGAACTCCTCGCGCGCTTCCTCGGATTCCCGGACTGCGATGCGTTTGCCGAGGCGCTCGTCACGCAGCTGAAGATCGTGCAGGGCCATTATGCCCGTCTGTTCGAGCAAGGGGCGGAGGTCAAAGATCAATTCAGTTTCCCCCGCGATGCGGACGATCGCGCGACGCTCGATCGCCTCGCGGCCAAGGGATTTCGCAATCCACTGGAGGTGTCCGCGCTGGTCCGAGGTTGGCTGTGGGGGACGTATCCCGCGCTGAAAAGCGAAACCGCCCGCGCCCAGCTGGGCGCCCTTGTGCCGGTCCTGCTCGATCAATTGTCGCGAACCGAGAGCCGGGACGCTGCGCTGCAAGTGTTCGACCGATTCCTCGCCCGCCTTCCACAAGGGTCGGCCGGCCGGTTTTTTCCTTTACTGACGCAAAATCAGGAATTGCTCGGGTTGATCCTAATGATCCTCGCGACTGCGCCGCGTCTTGGCGACGCGCTCGCTCACCATCCGCAGGTGATGGATGGGCTGCTCGACCCGAAATTCTTCGGTGCCATTCCAGACCGCGAAACCCTTCACGCCGAGCTGGCCCGCTCGCTCGAACAGTCCTCGTCTTATGAGGATTTTCTCGATCGCCTCAGGTTGTTCGGGCAGGAGCATCTTTTCCTGATCGGGGCGCGGATATTGTCCGGCACGGTCTTCGCCGGGCAGGCGGGCGACGCGTTCGCAAGGCTTGCCGAGGTCATCATCGGGGCATTGCGCCGCGCGACCGAGGCGCGCTTCGCGGAAGGTCACGGGCGGGTTGCGGGCCAGCAGACGGCGATACTGGCCATGGGCAAACTCGGCGGCCGCGAAATGACGGCGGCATCGGACCTCGACCTCATCCTCGTTTACGATTTCGACGAGGACCATCCGCAGTCGGACGGTGCGCGTCCGCTCTACGGAGGACAATATTTCGCGCGCCTCACGCAGCGCCTGATCAGCGCATTGACCGCACAGACCAACTATGGGGCCCTGTACCAGGTCGACATGCGGCTGCGGCCCTCCGGACGCTCGGGGCCGGTGGCAACGCAACTCGGAGCCTTTCGCGACTATCAGGAAACGGAAGCCTGGACGTGGGAGCACATGGCGCTAACGCGCGGAAACGTCGTCTCGGCCAGCAGCGCAGAGTTCGCCGACAGGGTCGAAGCGACGATACGCGAAGTCTTGTGCCGCCCCCGTGACGCACAGTCGACCGCCGCGGACGCGGCAGAGATGCGCCAAGCGATTGCGAGGGAAAAGAGCGACAAGGATATCTGGGACCTGAAATACGTGGCCGGGGGTCTCATCGATCTTGAATTCATTGCTCAATATCTGCAGCTCGTTCACGCGGCCAGCCATCCGGATGTCCTCGATACCGCGACGGCGCGTGTGCTCGATAACGCCGCGCGGCTCGGTCTGCTCGCGCCGGAGAGCGCCGATATCCTTCGGCCTGCGGCGCGGCTCTATCAGGATCTCAGCCAGATCCTGCGCCTGTGCGTGACTGGCCCCTTCGTGCCGGCCGAAGCGGGAGCGAGCCTTCTCGGATTGCTCACCCGTGCAGCCGATGTCCCGGACTTTCCCACCCTGGAAGCGCATCTTTCCGAAACTCAGGCGCGGGTGCGCCACTGCTTCCGGCAGATCATCGGTGACGTCAATTAACGGTCAGGCCGCGGCCGGCTGACTGCTCGACACGTCGAGGCGGTGCCGCGGCCCGGCTAGCGGAAGGCGCACGAGCACCAGCGTTCCAGCACCCTCGCGCGAGCGCATCCGCATGGTCCCGCCATGGAGCGCGACCAGGGACTTTGCGATCGCAAGCCCGAGCCCTGAGCCGTGATGCGTCTTGGTGAGCTGGCTCTCGACCTGCTCGAACGGCCGGCCGAGCTTTCGCATCGACTCGCGGGAGATCCCGATGCCCGTGTCGGAGATGGCGATGAGCACGCAACCGCCGCGAACGCGGCCGCGCACGCTGATCCGGCCGCCGTCGGGAGTGAACTTCACCGCGTTCGAAAGCAGATTGAGCGCGATCTGCTTCAGGGCGCGCCGGTCGGCAGTCAGCCGAATGCCGGGAGAAATCCGCGAGGTCAGCGTCAGTTGCTTTTCCTGCGCGCGCGCCGAGACCACTCGCATCGCGTCCGCGAGGATGACATCGAGATCGATCTCCTCCGGCTCGAGGCGCAGCCGCCCGGCCTCGATCTTGGACATGTCGAGCACATCGTTGATGACTTCGAGGAGATATTGGCCGCTCTCCCGGATGTCACGGCAATATTCGTGATACTTGTCGGCGCCGAGCGCGCCGAACATTCCCGATTCCATGATCTCGGAAAATCCGATGATGGCGTTGAGCGGCGTGCGTAATTCGTGACTCATGTTGGCGAGGAATTTCGATTTAGCCTGATTGGCTTCCTCGGCGCGTGTTTTCTCCTCGGCATATTTGTCGGCAAGTTCGGTGATCTGCTGCTTGGAGGAGCGAAGATCTTCGACGGTAGCAAGGAGCCGCTTTTCACCGTCCATCAGTTTCTTTTCATTCAGCTTCAGATTGGTGATGTCGGTGCCGACCGACACATAGCCGCCGTCCTTGGTTCGCCGTTCGCTGATGTGCAGCCAATGCCCGTCGTCGAGTTGCGCCTCGAAGGTGCGCGCGCCCGGGGCCTGGGGCCCGTCGACCTTGGTGCGGATGACGTGCTTGCGCCCGGCCGCGACCACATCCTCATAAGATGTTCCCGGTTCGATCGACTCGTCAGGAAGGTTATGCAGCGCCTGGAAATTGGAGTTGCACAGGACCAGGCGGTTTTCCGCATCCCACAGGACGAAAGCCTCCGGGATCGTCTCGATCGCGTCGCGCAGGCGCAGATCCGCGGCCGCCGTCTTTTCGGCAAGCCAGCGCTGTTCGCTGATGTCGACCGCAATGCCGATCAGATGCAGGCCCGGCTCGCCCGGTTGCCGAACGAGCTCGCAGCGTGCCCGCAGCCACACCCACTTTCCGCTTGCGTGATGCATGCGGAAGGCGTGATCGACCGCGCTTGCCTTCGCATCGGCGAGCTGGGCCGCGATCTCGTACAGTTTGATGTCGTCGGGATGAACCAGGCCATCCACTTCGCCGAAGGTCAGGAGATCGTCCTTCGCTTCAAGGCCGAGGATCGCAAACATTGAATGCGACCAGAAGATGCGGCCCCGGGCCAGATCCCAGTCCCACAGGCCGCAGCGTCCTCGATTGAGGGCGGTGTCGATCCGGCTGCGCACGGTGTCGTAGATGACGTCGGCCTCGCGGGCGCGCGTGGCTTGCCAGTGGAACGCGAAGCCCAAGATCAGCAGCACAAATCCGGTGGTCGCGGACAGCGTGATTGTGAGTGCCGTGTCGGAACGCCACGCGCGCAATGCCTCCGCCCGCGGTTGCAGGACGGTGAGGAGACCGTTCGGCGTCTTCAGCCCCCGGACGGTTGCCAGCGCAAGGGTCTGATTGGCGAGCGTGATCTCGAGGACGCCTGCGCCTTCGGCCAGGATTGTCAGGGGCTGAGTGTCGCCTAGAATTTCCAGAAGACGGCGTCCGACGACGCCGGCCGTTGAGGGGGCCGCCGCGATGACCATGCCTTCGGGGTTGCTCACGAGGATCTGCCGCCCCGCGCTCGTCGTTCGTGCGGTCATCGCCTGATTGAGTTCATCCTGCGCGTGCCGCCACGCCCCAATATTGTCGTCGCGACGGGGCCGGTCGAGCCGCTCGGCGAGAATCTCCGCGATCGTTGCGAGATCGTTGCTTGCGTCCTTGATGACCTGGCGGCGGTGGTCGAGTACTTGCACGACGGCGCCGACCGCAATGGTGACCAGAAATGCGATGATGAGGGCAGGGACCGCGCGGCGCAGCGCGGGCTCGGCGGTCAGCAGACGCCGGTAGGCGGGCTTTGCGATCGACTGCGCCAGTCCCTTGATGGAATCGGGACGTGACGACGCGCTCGCAGCGCTGGCGCGCGCCATCGACAGCCTCCGTTGGAATTGTGCTTAAACCACCCGTGACAGGGACGATGCGACATCGCCCGCGAATCAGTTGCGATTGGAATCGATAGAACGGGTTTTGTCGAGAGTCCGAAGAGTCAATGGTGTCGCTTTACTTGCGAACACATTTTCGGACACGGCCTGTGATCGGTTTTTATAATGTAAAATCAGCCGGTTAGCTGGAGAGGGGATCGGTGAGCGCCCGGCCCAGGATATCTCTGACATCGACCGAGAGCGTCGGGACGCCTGCGAGGCGCCGCAATGCCTGCTCCGCACGCGTGCGCCGTTCCGGCTCGAGCGCACGCCAGCTCCGGAACGCTGTCATCAGGCGGGCAGCGACCTGCGCGTTGCGCTGGTCGATCGCGAGCGCCATCTCGATCACGAAATCATAGCCGGCTCCGTCGCGCCGGTTGAATTGCGTCGCGTTGCTTTGTGCGAACGATCCGATCAGTGAACGTACGCGGTTCGGATTCGAGATCGAAAACGCCGGATGCTGCGTGAGCGCGCGAACGCGCGTGAGCGTCGTCTCTTCGGGGATCGCCGCCTGAAGCGTCAGCCACTTGTCGATGATCAGTGGATCGGAAGCGTATCGGCGATAGAAATCGTCGAGTGCTTCGGCGCGCTCGGGGACGTCATACAGTGCCAGCGTCGACAGCGCGCCGATACGGTCGGTCATGTTGTCGGCTTCGCGGAATTGGCGCGCGGCGAGAGCGATTGCGTCGTGTTCGCCGCTTGCGGCGAGGAGATCGAGCGCCACATGCCTGAGTGCACGCCGTCCGGCGCTCGCCGCGTCCGGGCTGTAAGGGCCGCTTGGCGCAAGGGATTTGTAGATATTGCCCAGGTCTCCGCCCAGCGCCTTGCCGATATCGGCGCGCAATTGGCGCCTCGCCGCAAAAACCGCATCCGGGTCGACGTCATTGCCGATTTCGCGCGCGATGTCTGCTTCGGCGGGTACCGTCAATGCCTGTGCGACGTAGGCCGGTTGCAGCGCGCGATCCCGCAGAATGGCTCGCATCGCCTCGAGCGATCCGCTGTCGCTTGCGACCTTGCGTCCTTGTCGAATGGCGGCCGCGCTCTCCACGAGGATACGCATCGCGAGCGTCTGCAACGCCTGCCAGCGATTGACCGGATCGCGATCGTAGGCCGCGAGGTGCTGCAGATCTGCGGCCGAAAGATTGCCGACGAGCCTGATCGGCGCAGAGAAGCCGCGGTTGAGGGAAGGGACGGGGCGTTCAGGCAGGTCGGTGAACACGAACGTCTGCGCTGCGGCTGTCAGTTCGATGATGCCCGGCTGGCGGCCGGTCGCAATGTCCGCGTTCGCATCGAGATCGCGGCCGTCGCGGCCGACGAGGCCGAAGGCGAGTGGAATGACCGCGGGCAACTTATCAGGCTGTCCGGGCGTCGGCGGCACGGCTTGCGCAAGTTCGAGACGAAAGCTTTTAGCGGTCGAGTCGTAGCTACCGGACGCAATGACTTCGGGCGTTCCGGCCTGCGAATACCACAGCATGAATTGCGACAGGTCGCGCGACCCGGCTTCGGCGAAACACGCGATGAACTGCTCGACGGTCGCCGCTTCACCATCGTGGCGCGCAAAGTACAGATCCATCCCTTTGCGGAAGTCTTCGGGACCAAGAAGAGTCTTGAGCATCCTGACGACTTCGGCGCCTTTTTCGTAGACTGTGCTCGTATAGAAATTATTGATCTCGTAATAGATTTCGGGCCTTACCGGATGGGCCAGAGGTCCGGCGTCTTCTGCGAATTGGTGCGCGCGCAGCGCCCGGATATCGGCGATGCGCTTGACTGCGCGTGAACGCTGGTCGGCGGTGAATTCCTGGTCGCGGAAAACCGTCAGGCCTTCCTTGAGGCAAAGCTGGAACCAGTCGCGGCAGGTGATCCGGTTGCCGGTCCAGTTGTGGAAATACTCGTGCGCGATGATGGCTTCGATTGCTGCGAAGTCCGCATCGGTCGCGGTGTCGGGCAGCGCCAGCACATATTTGTCGTTGAAGACGTTGAGGCCCTTGTTCTCCATCGCGCCCATGTTGAAGTCCGACACGGCGACGATCATGAAGATGTCGAGGTCGTATTCCCGACCGAAGGCCTGCTCGTCCCATCGCATCGAGCGCTTGAGCGAGTCCATTGCATAGGCGCAGCGGTCTTCCTTGCCGGGCTCCACGAAGATCTTCAGGACAACGTTACGCCCGGACTGCGTGACGAAATGGTCCTCGACACAGGCCAGCGTTCCCCCGACAAGCGCGAAAAGATAAGCCGGTTTGGGAAAAGGATCGTGCCACACGGCAAAATGGCGTCCTCCGGCAAGTTCGCCGCTGTCGACCAGATTGCCATTCGAGAGCAGAACCGGAACCTCGGCTCGGTCGGCCTCGATACGCGTGGTGTAGACCGCCATGACATCCGGCCGGTCCGGAAAATAAGTGATGCGGCGGAAGCCTTCCGCTTCGCACTGGGTGCAATAGGTGCCGCTCGAGCGGTAGAGCCCCATCAGCTGCGTATTCGCCGAAGGATCGATCAGCGTTTCGATCTCGAGCTGGAGCGGGCCGTTCGGCGGCTGCGCGATGGTCAGGCTGTCTGCAGTCGCTTCAAATTGCCCTGCCGTCAGAGGCTTGCCATCGATCGCGATCGTCTGAAGCGTCAAACCATCTCCATCGAGAACAATTGGAGCGGGGGTAGGGACCGCCGGGTTGGGGCTCAGCCGCAGGCTCGCCTTCACGCGGGTTGCGGTCGGGTGCAACGAGACGTCGAGATGGACCGTCTCGACCAGCCATCGGGGCGCTTGATAATCGGCGAGGCGGACGGGGTGGGCTTGGTCAGTACGCATTCAGGCCATTGCAGTTGCAGGTCATGGTCTAGTGTGAGCCGGGCGCAAGAGTAAAGGCCAACCGTCGCGGCGTCGATGCACGCCTTAGATCGGCTCGGTATGCCCGATCACGCGCTTGATCGTGGGAAACTGGCCGCGCAGGGCCCGTTCAAGTTCGTCGACTTTCTCGTGGACGGCGTGCACCGTCACAGTCGGATCCGCGTGGCAGTGGAAGTTGACGATTTCGCCATCGTCAGTGTCGCGCGCCCGGACATCGTGGATATGGCGCAAGACACCGGTGCCGGCGACCAGGTCCGACAGCGCGGTCTGGATCCGTGCGATTTTCTCCGGCGAGGCGTCGCGGCCGGCGAGACTGTCCGGCTGCAGCGGCTCGATATGAGTTTCGACTTCGACGCCGGGTCCGAGCTCGTCGGTGATTGCGTGTTCGAGCGCATCGGCGATATCGTGGGCGGCGCCGAGCGTCATCGTGCCATCGACTTCGAGATCGAGCGATACCGCGAGTTTCGATCCGATCGCGTGAACCGTGACATGATGCACCAGCAGTCCGCGATTGCGCGCGATGACCGAGATGCGCTCCATCACGGATTCATCGTCCAGTGCGCGCGGTTCGGTGGTGATGCTGATTTCCGTCTCCGGCAAGTCCGAACGAATTGCCTCGCGAATCTGCTCCTTCACGCCGGACACGCGATCGATCGGAAGGGTGCGGCTGACAGCGATGTTCATTTCAGCAAACAGCTGATTGCCGACACGGCGTGCGCGCAGGCTTTCAACCTGCGCCACCCCCGGCACATTGGCGGCAATGGCGGTCAGACGTTCGCTGACGCCCGCAGGTGCGGTGTCGAGAAGGGTATCGATGGTGCGCCGGCCAAGGCGCCAGCCCGCGAGGCAGACGAACACAGCGACCACCATCGCCGCCGCGGCGTCCGCCCATTGATACCCGAGCGCCACTCCGCACAATCCGACCAGAACCGCAATCGACGACCACAGGTCGGAACCGAAATGCAGCGCGTCGGCTTCGAGTGCCTCGCTCGCGGTTTCATGCGCCACGCGATAAAGCATGCGGGCGCGAAAAAAATCGACCGCGATGGAAATTGCGATCACCGCGAAAGAGGCAATCGTCGCCTGCACCGCGATGTTGGTATCGAGCAGCCTTCTCGCCGCTTCCCAGAAGACGAACGCGGACAGGACGAACAGAAGTCCGGTCTCGATCAGGGCGGCCACGCTTTCGACCTTGCCGTGGCCGTAATGGTGCTTTTCGTCGGCGGGTTTGCCCGAAATCCGGACGGCGACGTAAGTCATGATGGTGGCGGCAAGATCGAGCAGAGAATGAGCAGCCTCCGATAGGATCGCGAGCGATCCGGTCAGGAAGCCGACCGCCGCCTTGGCGAGTGTCAGCGCGCCTGAGGCGAAAATCGATCCAAGCGCGACCCTTTCCTTGACGTCCTGGTGCCCGGTTTCCATCGCCGACCTGTTCCGGCAAAAATCGCCGGCTGAATGACGGCATAGGCTCGGGCCGCGCTGCTGCCGTCAAGCCCCTGTCTTGCCTCGAAGGACCGATCGACATTTATCGCCTGGGCGAAAAAAAGGCCCGATCCCTCGGGCCTTTTTGCAGGTTATCGGCCGGATCCGCCGCCTCCGCCGCCACCGCTTCCGCCCTGGCCTCCGGTGCCCGCAGGGTACCCGCGGAACTTCGTTTCCCGCTGACGTGTTGGAAACGCATGACAACAGCAAACTGGAAGAGGGCTGGTTCACCTATTGGCCGAACCGGTCCCCGCAAGGCAAACCCCAAATACAAGCGTAGGCTGGGTGCACCTTGGTCCGACGCTGAGGTGAAGCAGCTCCGCCTTCTTGCCGCAGGAAACACGCCGACCGGCGTCATGAGCCTAAAGCTGCAGCGGCCGGACTCCGCGATCCGCAGCAAAGCTCAGCGGGAAGGGATTTCCCTGAAACCCGTCAACCGCTCCCCGTATAACAGGAGGAAACGATGAGCGCGAAAAACGTCCGGTCCGGCCAGCAAGGTACCGATAAGCCCTGGAAAGAGCCGGGCGCTGCGTCTCAGGATCCGTCGTTGGAAAAAAGCCGCCCGACTGAAGACGACCTGGCAAGAAAGCATCTGGGCGGCACGAAGGGCGACGGATCCGCGGACGCTCCCATGACGGAGCAACGCCGCAAGAAAACCTTTCCGAATGAGGATCCGGGCCACGTCGCGTAGTCAGGGAGCAACTCAGGAGCCTGAATGTGGCATCCGGGGTCTTGAGTCGGGCGAACGTGCGCGATGATCCGCCGCGACCTGGCTCCCAAGGCAGACTGCTCCGATGATTACCAAGAGCGGTCCCGCAAGTTCAGCGCCCTCGATGCGCTCCGCGAGATCGGCGATGGTCCCCGCGATCGAATGCTGATCGGACCGTGTCGCGCGCGAAATCGCGATTGCCGGGGTGTCGGGAGAGAGGCCGTGGCCGATTGCCCTTTCCGCAAAGGCGGCGAGTGTCTGCCGCGGCATGTAAAGCGCGATGGTCGCCTTGGGATCGGCGAGGCCCCGCCAGTCAAATTCTTCCGGCAACGATCCATCCTGCGAATGACCCGTGACGTATTGAATGCGCTGCGCATTGGCGCGATCGGTCAGCGGAAAGCCGAGGCTTGCGGCCGCGCCTTGCGCCGCG
Organism: uncultured Hyphomicrobiales bacterium; assembly: GCA_964584855.1. Lineage (GTDB taxonomy): Bacteria > Pseudomonadota > Alphaproteobacteria > Rhizobiales > Xanthobacteraceae > Pseudorhodoplanes. The sequence goes on along the minus strand of CAZPBF010000010.1, from coordinate 197,652 downwards.
GTGATGCCCGGAACGATCTCAACGGCAATTCCCGCATCCCGGCAGGCGGCGATTTCTTCGCTCGCGCGGGCAAAGATTAGCGGATCGCCGCCTTTCAGCCGCACGATACGCTTTCCCTGTTTCGCGAGATTGACCATCAGGTCGTTGATCTCTTCCTGCTTGCAGGACGGGCCATGCCCGGTCTTGCCGACAAGGAGCTTCTTCGCCTCGCGCCGCGCGAAGTCGAGCACTTCCTGCGAGACGAGGTCGTCGAACAGGATCACGTCCGCGGACTGCAAGGCGCGAACGGCGCGCAAGGTGAGGAGTTCAGCGTCGCCCGGACCCGCACCGACCAGCGCCACAGACCCCGCCTCGACCGCCGAGCCAAGCCCGCGTACCTCGTTGAGGAAATTCGTCAGATCGCTTTCCAGCGGTTCCTCATCCGGATGCCGCACGGCGTAAGCAGTGAATACCTGCCAGAACCGCCGCCGGCCTGCGAACGGCAGCCCGGACGCCTTGATCGCGGCACGCCAGCGTGTGGCGGCCTGCGCCCACAGCGCGAATCCCTTGGGCAGCAGGGCCTCGAGTTTGGCCCGGATCGCCTGCGCGAAAACCGGAGCACCGCCGTCGGTCGAAATTCCGATTACGAGCGGAGAGCGATTGACGATTGCTCCGAAGGCGAAATCGCAGAACGCGGGCTTGTCGATGACGTTGACCGGCACGCCGTGCGCGCGTGCGGCCGCAGCGAACGCTTCAGCGTGCTCGTCGTCCTCGAAGCCCCCGATTGCAATCGAAGCGCCGGGCAGGTCGTCCGCCGTCCATTCATGACGGTGCAGTTCGATCGCGCCGTGCGCAGCCTCATCCGCGATCTTGAGCATTTCATCGCAGGGCTCCGGCGCGAAAACCTGCACGTGCGCGCCAGCGGCCGACAGAAGTTCCGCCTTCCATGCCGCCGCGGCGTTCCCGCCGGCAAGCAGGGCCCGCTTGCCCTCAAGCGATAAAAAGACCGGCAGTCGCGCAAGGCGATCCATGCGCGGCGCGCGCGGCTCGGACGGGATGCGGTGTTCAGTCACGACACATATCCTTCAGTAGACATCCGTCTGGTAGCGGTCGTTCTTCTTCAGATCGGCGACAAAGCGCGCCGCATCCTCCGGTGTGCGCTTGCCATGCTGTGCCACCACGTCGATCAGGGCCTTTTCGACATCCTTCGCCATGCGGAGCGCGTCGCCGCAGACGTAGATGTATGCGCCCTGGGAAATCCATTCCCAGAGGTCGCGCCCACTCTCGCGCATGCGATCCTGCACGTAGATTTTCTGGTCGCCATCGCGCGACCAGGCGAGCGTGAGGCGATGCAGATGCCCGCTCTTTCGCATCGCGTCGAATTCTTCCTTGTAGAAGAAGTCGAAGTCGCTGCGCTGGTGGCCGAAGAAGAGCCAGTTGGCGCCCGGTGCGTCGGTGGCAGCGCGCTCCTGCAGGAAGGCGCGGAAGGGCGCGACTCCGGTGCCGGGGCCAATCATGATGATCGGCTTGCCGGAATTTGCGGGAAGGGCGAAATGCTGGGCCTTCTGCACGTAGACCTTGATCTTCTCGCCCGGCCTGATGCGTCCGCCGAGAAATGTGGAGGCGACGCCGAGACGCGTACGAGCGTCGATTTTGTAGCGCACCGCGTCGACGGTCAGCGAAACGCGGCCGGGATTGGACTTGATCGATGACGAAATCGAATAGACGCGCGGCTGCAGCGGATCGAGCGCCTCGATAAACGCTTCGGGATCGGGACGAATGCCAGAAAACTTCTCAAGCGCCGCGAGCACGTCGAGGGTCGCGGCGTCGCCGTCCGGGTCGCGCCCCTCGGCCAGCGCCTTGGCTTTCTGCCGACGCTCGCCTCCGGTGATGTAGGAGACCAGCTGGAACAGCATGTCCGGCGCCGGCGACAAGGAAACGCCGTCGGTCAGGACGTCACGCAAGGGCCGCCCGCCAATCGGGAAATCGGCCGGCGCGTCGAGCGCTGCGATGATTGCTTCGACAAGGGCGGGGTCGTTGGTCGGGAAGATGCCGAAAGAATCGCCGACAACATAATCGAGGCCGGATTCGGCGAGATCGAACTCGATGTGCCAGGTTTCCTTTTCGGAGCCGTCGCGATTGAGGCGCCGCCGCGAGAGAAATGTCGCCTCGAGCGGGTTGTCGCGTGAGCGTCCCGGATCGCCTGCGGGAGCGGGCTCCGCCTTTGCTTCCGCTGTATCGGTCTTGGCTGCGCCGCTCTCCAGCTCCTGATAGAGCTGCTTGAGCATGCGCGTGGTGTCCTTCCCGCCGGGCACACACAGGTTGAGACGCTTTTCAGCTTTGCCAAACAGCGCGTCGGCGTAGTCCTTGCAGTTATATCCGCATTGTCCGCAATCCTGCTGCGCCATCGCAGCCATCATGCGGCGGGGCAGGGGACGGCCCTCCGCAAGCTTCATGCGATCAGGCAGCAACATCGCGGGGTCGTGCCAGGGCGCACCGTCGTCCTCCGCGGGAACTGCCGCTCCCCCGACGAGCCCCGGCAACAGGGCCGCAGCCTGTGCCTCGTCCAGCGGCGTGACGTTGTCCTGAATTCCGAGAAGCCCTGCAAAGAGGCCGTCGAGCCACCGTCGCTGCTCGGGCGTGAACGGTGCATTGGGCGGGATCAGCGATGGCATCGGCGGCGGGGGCGTGATGCTCATGCCGCTGCCTCATGCGCCTCGGCCATGGCTTTCAGTGCGTCGATCTCATGGCGGCGTGCGAAATCGATGAAGCTCTCCTCGCGCGATGCACGATTTCCGACATAGGCATGAAGCATGCGCTCCACGACTTGAGGCGCGTCTTCCGCCTTGACGTCGCGATAGATTTCCCGGCCGAGCGCGGCATGCGGCCCGAATCCGCCGCCGATATAGATGTGGTAGCCCTCGACCGCGTCACCTTCGTCGCTCTCCTGCACCTTGCAGGCGAGCAGGCCGATTTCGGAAACAAAATGCTGCGCGCAGGAATGATGGCATCCAGTGAGGTGGATATTCACCGGCGTGTCGAGCGCGACGCGCGTCTCGCACCAGGCCGCGATCTCTTCAGCGTGGCGCTTGGTATCGGAGGCGGCGAATTTACAGCCGACATTTCCGGTGCAGGCGACCAGGCCAGAACGGATTGCGTTGGCCTCGATCGAAAGGCCGAGGGCTTCGATCCGTGACTTCACGATGGCGAGATTGTCGGTTGTAACACCTGAAATGAGCAGGTTCTGCCAGACCGTGAGACGAATATCGCCGTCGCCCAGCTCGCGCGCGATGTCGGCAAGACCGCGCATCTGCGGGATCGTCATCTTGCCCACGGGCAGCAGGACGCCGACCCAGTGGAGGCCTTCCTGTTTCTGCGCGTGAACGCCGATATGTGCTGTGCGCGAGAAGGTTGGCCTCGGCTCGGTCGCTCCGGGAACGGCACGGGTGAGCTTCGTGCCGAGCTTTTCTTCCATCAGGCCAAGGAATTTTTCGACCCCGATGCGGTCGAGCACATATTTCAGACGCGCCTTGTTCCGGTCGGTGCGATCGCCGGTATCGATGAAGACGCGCACGACGGCATCGGCGACTTTTGTTGCATCGGCGGGCTTGACCAGAACGCCGGTGTCGCCGGCGAAGCTGTGATGCCCGGTCAATCCGCCGAGACACAGGCGAAACCAGACGCCCGGCTCGATCCCGAATCCGTCCTTCACGGCGACGGCCTGGAATCCGATGTCGTTCGTGTCCTCGAGAACCGGAATGATCCCGGCGCCGTCGAAGCCGACGTTGAACTTGCGCGGCAGTCCGTAGAGCGAGCGGTCGTTGAGAATGTGAAAGTGCCATTCGCGCGCGTAGGGACGCGTATCGATCAATTCCTGCGGATCGATCCCCGCCGTCGGCGTACCAGTAACGTTGCGGATATTGTCCGCGCCGGAGCCGCGAGAGCAAAGCCCGAGATCCTGGACAGCCTCGACCACGTTGACCGCGTTCTTAGCCTCGATCTCGCGGATCTGGATATTGGCGCGCGTCGTCACGTGCGCGTATCCACCGCCATAGCGTTCGGCGAGGCCGGCAAGACCGGCAAATTGGTACGCATTGAGGATGCCGTTCGGCAGGCGCAGCCGGCACATGTAGGAGTTCTGGTTCGGCGCCACGTAAAAGAGGCCGTAGAAGCGCCAGCGGAAGTTATCCGGCGGCTTTGGATATTCGTTCTTCCCGGCTTGCGCCTTCAGCCGCTCGTAACCGTCGAACGGATGTTCTTCGCGCTTGAATTTTTCCTGATCGGAAAGTTTGCCGCCTGAAGCGAGGACCTTGTTCTGAGCCTTGAGAGCGGCGGCTTCCGGACCGATGGGCTCGGCCGCCGGCGGGGAACCGGGCGCTCCGGGCGCAAGCGTGCGCGCAGCCTTCGCGATCTGCGAGCCGGCAACGAATCCTTCGAGATAGCGCTTTTGCTCCGGGTTGAAGTCGCCCGTCGCAGCATCGCGTTTGAGTCCGGCTTCGGTGGTCATTTCCTTTCCAGCGTGGCGGCCGGAACCTGCCGGCCTCTCCAAGCCACTGGAGCAATCACCATGCCAGCACGAAGAAAGCTGTGTCCGGCAGGCACTTTGGATCAGTTTGCGGCAGCACTGCACGAAAATTGGTCATAGCGGGAGACATTGTGCATCGCGCCGGTACGACAAAAGTCTGAGGGGCCCGCCGGCGGCTCTGATTCGAAATTGCCGCGATGTTTCGATGATTGCCGAAAGCGCGCTGCTGACGATCCGCTTCGCGGGTTCCGGCAATTGGCACGGTCGTTGCTATGCGGAATTTATCTTTCTCTGCAATGACCGCAAAGGAGGTCACGTGGCTTATCTCGTCCCTTCGGAATTCGTCACCAAGATGATCGACGCTGGAGAATCCAAAATCCTCATGTCGACCCGAGATACGATCGTGCGCGCCTATATGGCGGGCGCCATTCTCGCGCTCGCCGCCTGGATGGCGATCACGATCAACGTCAATACCGGGCAGCCGCTTATCGGCGCGCTGATTTTCCCCGTCGGCTTCGTCATGTTGAATCTTCTCGGCTTCGATCTGCTGACCGGCGTGTTCGTCCTTACCCCGCTTGCTCTGCTCGACAAGCGTCCGGGCGTTACGGTCGCGGGTGTCCTGCGAAATTGGCTGCTGGTGTTCATCGGCAACTTCGCCGGCGCGCTCACTACGGCCTTTTTCATGGCCTGTGTGACGACGTTCGCTTTTACTCAGGCGCCCGACAAGGTCGGCACCGTGATCGGCAATATCGGCGAGGGCCGAACGCTGGGTTATGCGGCACACGGCGCCGCCGGCATGCTCACGCTGTTCATGCGCGGAATGCTGTGCAACTGGATGGTTTCGACCGGCGTGGTCGGCGCGATGATCTCCACCTCCGTGTCGGGCAAGGTGATCGCCATGTGGATGCCGATCTTCGTGTTCTTCTACATGGTGTTCGAGCACTCCGTGGTGAACATGTTCCTGTTTCCCGCAGGCCTGATGCTGCACGCGCCGTTCTCGATCATGGATTATTTCATCTGGAACGAGATCCCGACGGTGCTTGGCAATCTGGTGGGAGGCTTGGCCTTCACCGGCCTGACCCTCTACGCTACGCATTTCCGCACCGCTCCCAAGCGTGCGGTTACGCGGCTCAAGGCGGCTTGAGGGCGATTTACTGCTAATATCGAGCCCCGGCCCCCGGCAGGCCGGGGCTCACTTATTTTGATCGCGGCACATGTCAGGCGAACTCGCCATATCGATCGGCCAGTACAGCGACAAGGGCCGAAAAAGCGTCAATCAGGATTTCCATGGAGCGCTGATACCGCGGGAGCCTTTGCTCGGCCTAAAGGGAATAGCGATCGTCCTCGCCGACGGAATTAGCAGCAGCGAGGTGAGCCGGATTGCCAGCGAAACGGCGGTCAAAAGTGTCCTGACGGATTATTATTGTACGCCCGACACCTGGTCGGTGAAGCTTTCAGCGCAGCGCGTTATCGTGGCAGCAAATTCCTGGCTGCACGGTCAGACCCGGCAAAGCCACCCTTACGAAAGGGACAAAGGTTACGTGTGCACGTTAAGCGCGCTCGTCATCCGCGCGTCGACCGCCCATATCTTCCACGTCGGGGACGCACGGATTTACCGCGTGGTGGGCAAGGCGCTGGAACAGCTCACCGAGGATCATCGCGTCGTGATTTCGCAGGAGCACAGTTATCTCGGCCGTGCTCTGGGAGTGAACCAGCAGGTCGAGGTCGACTATCGTGCCGTTGCGCTGGAGCGCGGCGACACCTTCGTTCTCGCGACCGACGGGGTGCACGAGCACGTCAATCCCCATTTCATCGCGCAGACCGTGAGCAGCGCTGCCGGAGACCTCGATGCCGCGGCCCGATTGATCGGCGAACAGGCTTACAAAGAGGGCAGCCCGGACAATCTCACGGTGCAGATCGTCCGCGTGGACGAACTGAGCGAAAGTCTTCCAAGCGACTTTGTCGGGCAGAGCGTTGAGCTTCCTCCGCCGCCGATTCTCGACGCGCGAGCCGAGTTCGACGGTTATGAAATCGTCAGGGAAATTCACGCCAGTAGCCGCAGCCACATCTACCTCGCGATCGACCGCGCCGACGGGACAAAGGTTGCGCTTAAGGCGCCCTCGATAGATCTGCAGTCCGATTCCGATTATCTCCGTCGGTTTCGCCTGGAGGAATGGGTAGCTCGGCGTGTCGACAGCGCACATGTCCTGCGCCCGCGCCCTCATACGCGGCGGCGAAATTATCTCTACATCGCGACCGAATTCATCGATGGGCAAACGCTCGCGCAATGGATCAACGACAATCCGAAGCCTTCGCTGCAAATCGTGCGTGCCATTGTCGAGCAGATTGCCAAGGCGCTTCAGGCATTTCACCGCATGGAGATGATCCACCAGGATGTGCGACCGGCAAACATCATGATCGACGCGAATGGGACCGCAAAGATCATTGATTTCGGCTCGACTGAAATTGCGGGCATCGCGGATGACGTGCCGAAGGAAATCCTGGGAACTGAGCAATATTCCGCGCCGGAGTATTTTCTGGGCGAGGGCGGCACGGCGCGGTCCGATCTCTTTTCGCTCGGAGTCATCGCCTATCAGATGCTGACGGGGCGGTTGCCCTATGGCACCGATGTCGCGAAAGCCCGAACGCGATCCGCGCAGCGCAGACTCAGATACCGGTCAGCGGTGGATGAAAACAGCGACATTCCGGCCTGGGTCGACGGCGCGCTTCGCAAGGCGGTGGAACCGGATCCGGCGCGACGTTATGGCGAATTGTCCGAATTCCTGTTTGACCTGAGGCATCCGAGAAGTGAATTTCAGGCTCCGCGGGCGCCGCTTGCGGAAGGCAATCCCGTCGTCTTCTGGCAAATCGTTGCGGCGCTTCTGGCCATTGTCGTCGTTGCACTCTTGTTCAAGCTGCGGCTGTCGTGAGCCGTGACGAACCAAAGAGCGAGATTCTGATATAAGTCAGGCTGCTGCGCTTGCCGGCGCCTCATGAGGCGATTTATGACGAGGGATGCAGGCCTTCCTCTCGCCAACTAGCCTTCCATCGTGCACCACAAACGTGCCGCGCACCATGGTCGAAACCGCCCAACCTCTTTCGCGAAATGGGCCAAGTGACTGAAAAATTGTCAAAATCGGAGAAAACGGCCCAGTGGCGCTTCTCAGTCGCTCCGATGATGGATTGGACTGACCGGCATTGCCGGTTCTTCCATCGGCTGCTGACGCGCCGGGCGCTGCTCTACACCGAGATGGTCACGACGGGCGCTGTCATCCACGGCAATCGGGAGCGGCTTCTCGGCTTTGATTCCGCGGAACAACCGGTCGCCCTGCAGCTCGGCGGCTCCGACCCGACGGCGCTCGCAGAGTGTGCGGCGATCGGCGAGGCGTTCGGCTATCGCGAGATCAACCTCAACGTCGGCTGTCCTTCGGATCGTGTGCAGGAAGGCCGCTTCGGCGCGTGCCTGATGGCAGAACCCGACCTCGTCGGCGAATGTGTCGGCGCGATGAAGGCTGCAATATCAATCCCTGTCACCGTCAAATGCCGTATCGGAATCGACGATCAGGATCCGGAAGTGTCGCTCGAGGCGCTGACGCGCAGCGCGAAGGCGGCTGGCGTGGACGCATTGATCGTGCACGCGCGGAAGGCCTGGCTCGATGGTCTTTCGCCGAAAGAAAACAGGGATATCCCTCCGCTGGATTACGGACGCGTCTACCGGCTGAAGCAGAAGCATGCCGAACTGCCAATCGTCGTCAATGGAGGGATCGCGTCGGTCGAGGACGCGATCACCCATCTCGCGCATGTTGACGGTGTAATGATGGGCCGCGCTGCCTATCAGGAGCCGTGGCGGCTTCATGCCGTCGATCCGCTTGTGTTTGGAGATGACCAGATCACGCGGTCCCTGAAACAATCGGTGGAAGCCTACATTCCATACGTCGACGAGCAAATCGCGGGCGGCGCGCGCCTGCACGCAATGACCCGCCATGTGCTCGGCCTGTTCCGCGGCGTGCCGGGAGCGCGCGCCTTCCGGCGGCACATCGCGACCGAGGCGGTCAAGCCCGGCGCGGACAGCTCTGTATTGCGCGAAGCGCTGGCGCTCGTCATGGACAGCCCCGCGGAAATGTCGCACATCGCTGCTGCCTGATCCGAGGAGGCAGTAATGATTTTTGGCGTGCCTGCGGGCGAACTGGCGGCGCTTGCCACCGCGATTGTCGTCGGCGGAGCGGTCACCGGCCTACTCGCCGGACTCTTCGGCGTTGGAGGCGGCGGCGTCATCGTTCCCGTGCTGTTCGAGATTTTTCGGATCCTGAACGTGCCGGACGAGGTGCGCATGCAGCTTTGCGTGGGAACCTCGCTCGCGATCATCATCCCGACGTCGATCCGCTCATTCCGCGCTCATCTTGCGCGCGGAAGTCTGCCGGTGGAAATCCTGAAAATCTGGGCCGCCCCGGTTGTGGCCGGTGTTCTTATTGGAGGCGTCATCGCGGCATTCGCGCCGGCCTCAATCTTCAAGCTGGCCTTCGTCGTGATTGCGCTGACAATAGGCGCCAAATTCCTGTTCGCGAGCGATCGCTGGCAGATCTCCGATGAATTACCTGGCCGCGCGGCGATGACGGGGTATGGGCTGTTGATCGGCCTTTATTCTGCGTTGATGGGCGTGGGCGGCGGTTCGGTGACTGCCGCGATCTTAAAGCTGCACGGCAAGCCGATCCATGTCGCGATTGGCATTTCGGCCGGGATCGGCATCATCATTTCGGTCGTTGGAACGTTCGGCTTCATGCTGGCCGGACTGCCGCATCAGGCAATGCTGCCGCCGTTGTCTCTTGGCTTCGTCTCGCTGATCGGGTTTGCGCTGATGGCGCCTGTCTCGTCGCTGATAGCGCCGCTTGGCGCGCGCGTTGCGCACGCGCTGCCGCGGCGGAAGCTTGAGATCGCTTTCGGACTGTTTCTGTGGGCGATTGCCGCGCGTTTCGCGGTCAGCCTGATGTGACGATCACGGATAGCCGCGCATGATCAGCCGGTCGCCGCGGACCTCCCAGCTTTCCAGGCGATTGAGGAAGGTCATGCCGAGGAGGCTCGTCTTGAGCTGGCCCTGCTGCGCGATGAGGGCGGGCACCGAGCGCTCCACGATCCCGCCGATGCCGAGACGGTCGAGTGTCACGGAGGCCGCGCGCGTGCGTCCATTCGCGGTGTCGACGTTGACGGTATAGGAAAGCACTTCCAGCGGCAGGCCGGCGGCCTTGGCCGCTTCATGGGTCAGGACGACCGCGCTCGCGCCGGTGTCGAGGGCCATCGGGATTCGCGCGCCGTTGACGTCCGTTCCGACATTGAACTCGCCCGCACGGCCGCGGGCGATCTCGACCACCCGGCCTTGCGTGTAGGCCCGCCCCGGAATGAGTTCGGCGAGAAGCCGGTTCGACGCGTCGCGCAACTCGAAGCGGTAGGTGTAGCCGCCGACCAGGAGGAGGGCGACTGCGACCCAAAACAGGGCGGCCTTCAGAGCCTTGGAGAAGCTTTCTCGGAACAGCACCAAGATGACGGAGCCGACGAAGACGAGGAGCGCAACCTTCGCCGCGAGCGAGGCGAAATCGTTGCTGGTGAGATAGTGCCAGGAATTATCGTCGAGACGGCCGGCCAGCAGGGCAAACGTGACCAACGAACCGGCAAGAAATATCCAGATCAGACGCCGCACGGATCACCTCGTTCCGGCAGGTGGCTTCACATTGGCTATCCGCGCCGGGAGATCCGCCATGATGCGCGCACGCTCCGCTTCGCCGAGAGAGGCCCATGCGGCGATCTCTTCCACAGTGCGCCCGCATCCGCGGCACATATCCGAGACGGGATCGAGCACGCAAACATCGATGCAGGGGGTCGTGATGGTTGCCATGAAAAAAGTGCCCGAAAAGCCTGGATGCAACATAAGCGACGCCGCCTCAAAGGCAACGACAGACGGGCAGCCTTCAGGCCCGGATGTGAAAGAGCGGCTTCTTGCGGCTGGCTGCTCGTTCTTCCTCGCTTGGTCTGTCTTTCGGCTGGATTGAAGGCGAATCCTCCTGCAGGGGAGCAAGCGCGGACATCACGCGTTCCGGCGGCAAGGTGACGACCACCTCGGTGCCAACTCGCAGCTTCGACTTGAGCGTGAACGTGCCGCCATGCAGGTCGACGAGACTCTTGGCGATCGGCAGGCCAAGCCCCGCGCCCTGTTCGGCAGACTTGATCGAATTCGACCCCTGACCGAACGAGGCGAGCACGATCGGGATTTCCTCCTCCGGAATGCCCGGGCCGGAATCCTTGACGCTGATGTATTGGCCGCCCGATGCCGTCCAGCCCACCTTGATCCAGATGTCGCCGCCCTGCGGCGTGAACTTGATCGAATTGGAGAGCAGGTTCAGGCAAATCTGTCGCACCGCGCGCTCGTCCGCCCACACGCGGGGCAGGTCCTGTTCGTACATCTCATGCATCGTGATGCCGCGGTTCTGCGCGCGCAGCTTCAGCAGGTGATGGCAGTCCTCGACAACAAGCGCGAGCGGGACCGCTTCCTCGTTCAGCTCGTAACGGCCCGCCTCGATGCGGGAGAGATCGAGAATCTCGTTGATCAGGCCAAGCAGATGCTGGCCGGAGGTATGGATGTCGTTCGAATAGTCCTTGTAGCCCGGCACGGCATGCGGTCCGAAGATCTCGTTTTTCATGACCTCGGAAAAGCCAAGGATCGCGTTGAGCGGAGTGCGCAGCTCGTGGCTCATCTGGGCCAGGAAACGCGATTTCGAAATGTTGGCCGCTTCGGCGCGGTTGCGGGCCTCGTCGGAGATTGCCTTCGATTGTTCGAGTTCGCCGATCAGCATGTCCTTTTCGGCGCGGGCCTGCAGGGTGGCGAGCGTCGTCGAATACAAGCGATGGGCGAGGAGGCAGAAATAGCCTTCGGCTGTGACCGCCATGATTCCAAGGATGTAATCGTGCAGGTTGCCTTTCATTGCGAAGTTGATCGCCACCGCAGCGGTGACAGGCATGGTCGCGGCGAAAACGGCAACTGGCAGGCTCGAGGCGAGCATGCTCGACACCGCGACGACCAGCAGCATGACGAACAGCATGAAAGTGCCGGTGCCTTCGTCGACCCCGACTGGCTGGATGAGGTTGAACATCCACGCGAGCCCGAAGAACAGGTCGAGCATGATGAAGCGCACCCGCCAGGCGCGGATGTTGATGCCAGCCTGCGGCTCGGACAGGAACTGACGGCACTTGGTGATGATGACGGCGTGGATCATCAACACACTTGCGGTCCAGATGCCTGCAGTCGCCGCCCCGGTCCACAGGCTCGACAGGAAGCCGACGGTGCCGACCAGCAACAGGATGACGAGCGACGCCGAGAGGCGGTTCTGCGCAAACAGTCGCAGCAACTCATAGTCGAAGACCGGGCGGGTGCCGGTGGTTGAAATCAGCCGGTCGCGTGCGTCACGGACGCGCTGGGCGGCGGCGCGGCGGCGCTGTGCGACCGCCATGTCCACCGGCATGCCGATTTCCTGACCCTCGATGGTGGTGTCCGCCATGCCGATAATCGTCCCGAATTAACGGGTCAAACTCGCCCAAAAACCTTAAGACCAAGCTTAAGATGACGGGGGCGGTATGGTTAACGAACTGGAATTTTCCCGATGAAACTCTACGATTCAGGGCGGGCCCCCAATCCTCGACGCGTCCGCATCTTCCTGAGCGAGAAGGGGATCACGGTGCCCACCGTGCAGGTCGATATTGGCCGCAACGAGCACAAATCCGCCACCTATCGGTCGGTCAACCCTCTGGCGCGGGTGCCTGCGCTCGAACTGGATGACGGCACCATCATCACGGAGTCGATCGCGATCTGCCGATATTTCGAAGCCCTGCACCCGGAGCCGACCTTGTTCGGCCGTTCGCCGAAGGACGCTGCGCTGATCGAGATGTGGCAGCGCCGGCTGGAACTGGGGCTGCTGTCGCCGGTGTCCTCCGTTTTCCGGCACCTGCATCCGGCGATGCAGGAACTCGAAGTGCCTCAGGTTCCTGCCTGGGGTGAAGCCAACAAACCGCGCGTCACTGAATTTCTCGGACTGCTCGACCGCGAACTGGCGACAAGACGCTATGCCGCGGGCGACACGTTCAGCGTGGCGGACATCACCGGGCTCGTGGCTATCGACTTCATGAAGCCGGGCAAGCTGAAGGTGCCGGAGCACATGTCAAACGTGCTCCGGTGGCATGGTGAGCTTGCCGCCCGCCCCAGCGCGGCGGCGTAGCCTCGGGGATCAGCGTTCGAGCCGCGCCAGCAGGCTCGACGTATCCCAGCGCTTGCCGCCCATCTTCTGGACTTCGGAATAGAACTGGTCGACCAGCGCAGTCACGGGCAGATGCGCGCCGTTGCGGCGGGCTTCTCCGAGACAGATGCCGAGATCCTTCCGCATCCAGTCGACCGCAAATCCGAAATCGTATTTGCTGGCCATCATCGTCTTGTAGCGGTTCTCCATCTGCCAGGACTGCGCGGCGCCCTTCGAGATCGTCGCGATCAGCTTCTCGATATCGAGGCCGGCCTTCTTGGCGAAATGGATTCCCTCCGATAGCCCCTGCACGAGACCGGCAATGCAGATCTGGTTCACCATCTTGGCGAGTTGGCCCGAGCCCGGCTTGCCGAGCAAATTGCACGCGCGCGCATAGGAAGCGATCACTTTTTCGGCGCGTGCGAAAGGCTCCTCGTCACCTCCGCACATCACCGTCAGGACGCCGTTCTCCGCGCCTGCCTGCCCGCCCGACACCGGCGCATCCACGAAATCGAAACCCGACTTCTTAGCCGCGTCGTAGAGATCGCGAGCGATTTCTGCGGAGGCCGTCGTGTGGTCGACGAACACTTTTCCCTTGCCCATCCCGGTGAACGCGCCGTCGGTCCCGAGTGTGACCTCGCGCAGGTCCGCGTCGTTGCCGACGCAAGCCATGACGAAGTCTTGCCCCTCGGCGGCGGCGCGGGGTGTCTTGGCGCTCTTACCGCCGAACTGGGCGACCCATTTCTCGGCCTTGGCGCCAGTGCGGTTGTAGACCGTGACGTCGTGCCCGCCCTTGGTCTTGAGGTGGCCCGCCATCGGGTAGCCCATGACACCGAGCCCGAGAAACGCAACTTTCGCCATTGTCTGTCCTCCCGTCAGGGCCTTGCCCCATCGATTTTCCGGGCGCCAATGTGACGGCTTGTGCGCGCGGGTCAACCCGCCCTATCTACGCAGGACGGTTTTTCCGCGGCCTCCCGGGCTGCGTCAGGCAGGGTCTTGAAGCATGACGGCGACGAAAGAGCAGGTGGTCGAAAGTCTGGCCGCGATCAGGGCGCCGGACGGCACGCCGCTGCACCAGACCGGGACTCTCTCCGACATCGTGGTGAGCGAGGGGAAGGTCTTCTTTTCGATCACCGTCGATTCCGCGGCAGTGAAGGCCTGGGAGCCGATCCGCGAGCTGGCGGAACGGGCGGTGAAGGCCGTCCCGGGCGTCGTCTCCGTTATGATCGCGCTGACCGCCGAACGGACGGCTGGCAATTCACCCGTCGGCCGGACATCGCCAGCCGCGGCCGCCCGCGCCACGCGCGCCGACGGGGCCAGCGGCGTACCTGGCGTGCAGTCGATCATCGCAGTCGCTTCCGGCAAAGGCGGCGTCGGCAAATCGACGACAGCGATCAATCTGGCTCTGGCCTTGCGCGACCTTGGACTGAAGGTTGGGGTGCTGGATGCCGACATTTACGGACCTTCGCTTCCAAAGCTCCTAGCCATCAAGGAGCGCCCTGAGACCATCGGTGGCACGCGACTGAAGCCCATCAGCCGTTACGGTCTCAATGTGATGTCGATCGGCTTTCTGATCGACGAAGAAACGCCGATGATCTGGCGCGGTCCGATGGTCATGTCCGCGCTGACGCAGATGCTTCGCGAAGTCGAATGGGGCAGCCTGGATGTGATGGTCGTCGACATGCCTCCGGGCACGGGCGATGCACAACTGACGATGGCACAGCAGGTGCCTCTCGCGGGCGCGGTCATTGTCTCGACCCCGCAAGACCTGGCGCTGATCGATGCACGCCGCGGCATCGCGATGTTTCAGCGCGTCAACGTGCCGGTTCTCGGGATCGTGGAGAATATGAGCTATTTCCTCTGCCCCGAATGCGGAGCCCGGTCGGATATTTTCGGCCATGGCGGCGCGCGTCATGAAGCCGAGCGGCTCGGCGTTCCTTTCCTCGGCGAAGTGCCGCTCGACATGGCGATCCGCGAAACGTCCGATTCCGGCCTGCCGCTGGTCGCGACACAACCGGCCGGGCCTCAGGCCAAGGCCTATCGGGCAATCGCTGAAAAGGTCAGAGGACAGCTATCGGGCCAAGGCTCGTCGGCGCGGGTCGCGCCGAAAATCGTGATCGAAGCCTAAGAGACTGTTTGTCATCTTTGCGAAGCCTATGCCCGCCAATTGAGCGGGGTTTTGGCTTTAGTACGAGGGCTTTAGCCGGTATTTTTCTTTGCGGGCCGGAAGAATTTCGGCCATTATCGCGAAATGGCCTTCGCCCAAGACGGCCACGGCATTCCGGCTGCTGGATTATCCCGGCACACGAATGGATCAAAACGATAGAGGAAACGCTCATGAAACGTCGTGATTTTTTGAAAGCGGCCGGTGTCGGCCTGACCAGTACGGCGATTGCGGCGCCGGCGATTGCGCAGTCGCAGCCAGCGCTGAAATGGCGCATGCCGTGTAGCTGGCCGAAGGCGCTCGACACGCTCTACGGCGCGGCCGAAGTGATGTGCAAATACGTCGGTGAAATGACCGACGGCAAGTTCGAGATCCAGCCGTTCGCGGCTGGCGAAATCGTTCCGGGCCTCGCGATTGTGGACGCCGTGCAGAACGGCACGGTCGAGTGCGGCCACACCGCGTCGTACTACTACTTCGGCAAGGATCCCACGTTCGGCTTCGGCACGTCGGTGCCGTTCGGTCCGAACGCGCGAATCAATCTGTCCTGGATGATGCAGGGCGGCGGCAATGACGTGCTGAATGAGTTCTACAAGAAGTACAACCAGATCGGCATCCCGGCCGGCAACACCGGCTGCCAGATGGGTGGTTGGTTCCGCAAGGAGATCAACTCGGTCGACGACCTCAAGGGCGTCAAGATGCGCATTGGCGGCTGGGCCGGCAAGGTGCTGCAGAAGCTCGGCGGCGTGCCGCAGCAGATCGCGGGCGGCGACATCTATCCCGCGCTCGAAAAGGGCACGATCGACGCAGCCGAGTGGGTCGGGCCGTACGACGACGAGAAGCTCGGCTTCTACAAGGTCGCGCCGCATTATTACTCGCCGGGCTGGTGGGAAGGCGGTTCGATCCTCCACGCGATGATCAATCTCGATAAGTGGAACGCGCTGCCCAAGGGCTATCAGCAGGTCCTTGAGGCCGCGGGCTCCTATGCCCACAACTGGTGCCTCGGAAAGTACGACCATCTCAATCCGCAGGCGCTGCGCCGGCTGATCGCGGGTGGCACGAAGCTGCATGCCTTCTCGCCGGCGATCATGGAAGCTTCCTACAAGGCGACTATGGAACTGCATGCCGAGGTCGCGAAGGACAATGCTAGCTTCAAGAAGGTCAACGACTCGATGATGGCCTTCACGAAGAATGCCTATCAGTGGTTCGGCGTCGCCGAAAACAGCTACGACCAGTTCATGCTGCGCGCGATGCGCAGCTGATCTGGCGGCCAGCCAAACAGAAACCCCGGGGCGAAAGCTCCGGGGTTTTTTTATTTGCGTTAGGTCGAGCCTACTTGAAGAGTGGCAAATCGGTTTGCGGCTGATCAAGGCCCGGCAACTCGATCTTGATCGAGTTCGGATCGACGTTCGACAGGCCACGCTTGTAGTGCATCACCATGCCGGGGAAGATGATCACTAGCACGACCATGATGACCTGGATGAACACAAACGGCACGGCGCCCCAATAGATCTGGCCGGTGGTGACCGGATCGGTTCGCTTTCCTGTGACGCGATCGATGAACGGCTCCTTCGGCGCGACGGACCGCAGATAGAAAAGCGCGAACCCGAATGGCGGATGCATGAAGGAGGTCTGCATGTTGACGCCAAGAATGACGCCGAACCAGATCAGGTCGATGCCAAGCTTCTCCGCGGCCGGACCGAGCAGCGGGATCACGATGAACGCGAGCTCAAAGAAGTCGAGGAAGAAGGCCAGGACGAAGACGAACGCGTTGACGAAAAGCAGGAAGCCGACTTGCCCGCCGGGCAGCGAGGTCAGCAGATGCTCGACCCACAAGTGCCCGCTCACGCCATAGAAGGTCAGCGAAAAGACGCGCGCCCCGATCAGGATGAAGACCACGAAGGCCGATAGTTTTGCTGTGGATTCCACGGCCTGGCGAATCAGGTCGAAACTCAGCCGGCGCTTGATCGCGCCGAGCAGAAGGGCGCCGACCGCACCCATCGCGCCGCCCTCCGTCGGGGTCGCCACGCCGATGAAGATCGTGCCCAGCACGAGAAAAATCAGGAACAGCGGGGGGACCATGACGAAGGTGGTCTCCTGCGCAATGTGCGACAGGAAGCGGAAGCCGAAAAACCGATTGGTGATCCAGTTGATCACCGCGATGCAGAACGCGAACACGATGCCGTTGAACATCGTCAGCACCACGAAGTCGGCACCGTGCGACGTCGAATTGCGCATGACGAACCAGCCGAAAATCCCGGAGATGACCGTCACGACAGCAAGCGAAGTCAGTCCGCGGCTGCCGTCATCTTCGCGAAATCCAACGGCTTCCGGAGGAAGTCCGGGTGTTGCGCTCGGGGAGACCAGTGTCACGGCGAAAACATAGAGCGCATACAAAACGGATAATACGAGGCCGGGAATGAAGGCGCCTTCGTACATATCGCCGACCGATCGTCCGAGCTGGTCGGCCATGACGATCAGCACGAGCGAAGGGGGAATAATCTGGGCGAGGGTTCCCGACGCCGCGATGACGCCGCTTGCGACCCGGCGGTCGTAACCGTAACGCAGCATGATCGGCAGCGAAATCAGCCCCATCGAGATGACAGATGCCGCAACGACGCCGGTGGTTGCGGCGAGCAGGGCGCCGACAAAGATCACCGCATAGGCGAGACCGCCACGGATCGTACCAAACAACTGTCCGATCGTGTCGAGCAGATCCTCGGCCATTCCGGATCGCTCGAGGACCAGTCCCATGAAAGTGAAAAACGGAATTGCGAGCAGCGTATCATTGGCCATTACGCCGTAGATTCGATCGGGCAGCGCCTGAAGGAAATCCGGCGCGAACTGGCCAAGCTCGATTCCGATGACGCCGAACAATAATCCGACGGCGCCGAGCGAAAATGCCGCCGGATATCCCAGAAGCAGGAATAGGACGAGCGCAAAGAACATGATCGGCGCCATGTTCTGGATCAGGAAGTCGGTCATGCGATGCTCCGTAACGCTGGCTGTAGGTCAGCGCTTTTCGATGGCGTCGACGAGATGATCGACTTCCGCTTCAAGAGGGTGGACGTTCGACAGATGCGGGTCCGGGATCAGGCCGCGCATCACCGCGATCCGTTTGACCAGTTCGGAGACGCCCTGCAGCAGCAACAGCCCGAATCCGATCATGATGAGCGATTTGGCGGGCCATTGCGGCAGTCCGCCCGCGTTGCCGGATTGCTCGTTGAGCAAGAAGGAGCGGACGAAAAACGGAATGCCGGTCACCAGCATGACGATCGTCAGCGGAAGCAGGAAAAAGGCGTGACCGATCACGTCAATGATGTTGCGCGTCTTGTACGGGAGAAGGTTGTTCACGATGTCGATGCGGATGTGTTCGTTCGACAGCAGCGTCCACGGCGAACACAGAAGAAAGACGACCCCGAACAGGATCCACTGCAGTTCGAGCCACGAGTTCGATGATGTGTCGAAGACCTTCCGAACGATCGCGTTGGCTGCCGACACGAGGACGGCCACCAGAATGAGCCATGCGACCCAGCGTCCGAGGCGCGCATTGAACGAGTCAATGGCGCGGCTTACGCCCAGCAATCCCTGCACTGTTTCCCCCTCTGGTACTTTGCGACCAGTCGTCCCCTGAACGGGCGCCTCACGGCGATCCACGTTCCGAACCTAATCCAAACCTTGCGACGGGCGTCAATCGAAAGTTTGCAGGCGGGCACGGATATGTCGCGTTTACAGGGGCTTGGGCAGCAAATGCCGGGTCGGCCGTGCGAGCCGGAACGTCAAGGCTCAGTCGTAGGCTTCGCTGAAAGAAACCGATGGCGAACCGTTTCCCGATGCAGGGTGTAAAGGCCGCTGGCGACGATCAGGGCCGCGCCAGCCAGCGACCAGCGATCCGGAAACTCTCCAAAAACGACGTATCCGGCGATGCCAGTCCAGATGAGCAGGCCGTATCGGAAAGGAGACACAACCGAAACGGAGACGGACCTGAAGGCCAGGACGAGCAGGTAGGTCGCGACGCTGTAGAAGAACCCTGCCACCGCAAGGAATAGAAGAGACCGCGTGTCGAGCAGGACCCAGCTTTCGTTCACTCCAAGCATCAGGCCGGTCAACGTCAGTGCTATCGCACTGAAGATCGAAACAACGAGGGTGGGAATGGCCGGATTGATGCGCAGCGTCGCCAGATCGCGCGTCGCAGCACCCAGCGCGGCCGCGAGCCCGAGGATTGCCCAAATATTGAGCGCAGCCGGGTTCGGCTTGACGACCAGCAGGGTGCCGATCATGCCGGCAATGACCGCGCCCCATCGCCGCCAACCGACAGGCTCGCCGAAGATCCAGACCGCGAGCATCGTCATAAGCAAGGGCGACGCGAGTACGAGAGCCGAAAGCTCGGCTATTCCCATATGTCCAAGAGCGGTGATGTAGGTCGCCGATGCGATCGCATCAAAAATCGACCGCAGCAGCACCGGCGCCGTCAACGCCGAGCGAATGTGATGGATCTGACGCAACGCGGCGAGCGCTCCTCCGATCCACAGCACCGTCGCCAGTCCACGCACGAACATGACTTCGCCCACGGGATACGACGTCACGACGATCTTTGTCAGCGAGTCGTTGACCGTGAAGGCGGCCATCGCGGCAAGCAGGGCTGCGATCCCGCGGCGGTTGGCGCTTAAAGAGGACAAGAGAAAGCTCCCGCGGAGGAGGGGCGTTCCGGGAGCTCAGCCGCCGGTGACGCTCATGTGGCGAGGCAAAGCAGGACGTTGATGGCGCCGGTCGATGACGAAATCGTGCCCCTTGGGTTTGCGCGCGATTGCGTCGTCGATGGCTGCGTGGAGAAGATCGTTGGCTTCGGAGGTGCGCAACGGCGTGCGCAGATCGGCTGCGTCCTCCTGCCCGAGGCACATGAACAGAGTGCCGGTGCAGGTCAGACGGACACGATTGCAGGATTCGCAGAAATTGTGCGTAAGCGGGGTGATGAAACCGACCCGGCCCCCGGTCTCGGCAACCTCTACATATCGCGCCGGTCCGCCGGTTCGATAGTCGATCTCCTTGAGCGTATACGCCTGTGCGAGCCGCGCGCGTACGAGCGACAGCGGCAGATATTGGTCGAGCCGGCCTTCGCCGGTTTCGCCAAGTGGCATCACCTCGATCAGGGTGAAATCCATGCCGCGGCCATGCGCCCATTCCATCAATGCAGGAATTTCCTGCTCATTGACGTCCTTGAGCGCTACCGCGTTGATTTTCACCTTGAGGCCTGCGGATTGCGCCGCGTCGATTCCGCCGATCACCTTGTCGAGTTCGCCCCACCGCGTCACCGCGCGGAATTTGGCGGCATCAAGCGTATCGAGCGAGACATTGACCCGTTCGACCCCCGACGCCTTCAGGTCGGTGGCATATTTCGCCAATTGTGAGCCGTTTGTGGTTAGCGTCAGTTCCTCGAGCGCGCCGCTCGAACGGTGCCGCGACAGCGACTGGAACAACGTCATGATGTCCTTGCGAACGAGTGGCTCCCCGCCGGTGAGCCTTAGCTTTCGCACACCGCGGGTGATGAACGCGGTGCACAGCCGGTCGAGCTCCTCGAGCGTCAGGAGATCCGCTTTCGGCAGAAACGTCATGTGCTCTGACATGCAGTAGACGCAGCGGAAATCGCAGCGATCCGTCACGGACACGCGCAAATAGGAGATCGACCGCCCAAAGGGGTCGACGAGAGGCGTGCTGCGCTCGGTGTATGCGGAAAGCATCGATGACCCGGCTAGGACCTGCAAATTGTGACGGATCGGGGCCGGTGCGTCCAGCCGGCCTCTATGAAGCATATAGGGGCAGGGCGGCGGGGTTCAACAATGGCGCTCGGGCACGCCGGAGGCTATGAGAGGCTGTGAGCCAGAACCAGCCCAACGCCCGTCCTTGGCCGACCGAGATCCGGCTCGGCAAGGACCGAAAGACGCTGTCCGTCACGTTCGAAAGTGGAGAGAGTTTCAGTCTCCCGGCCGAATACCTGCGCGTGAAAAGTCCGAGTGCCGAAGTGCAGGGTCATTCGCCGGACGAACGAAAGACCGTACCCGGCAAGCGCAACGTCGCCATTCTGGATGTCCTGCAGGTCGGCAGTTACGCCGTTCGTCTAATGTTCGACGACATGCATTCGACCGGCATATTCAGCTGGGACTATCTGCAGGAACTCGGCCGCAACTACGCGGACTACTGGCAGGACTATCTCGACGAACTGGCCGCCAAAGGACTGACCCGCGATCCGTCCGGTCACTAACCGGCCGGGCCGCGCTGCAGGACGCGCTATTGCATGATGACGACGCGGGCGCCCACCTTCACGCGGTCATAGAGATCCTTCACGTCCTCATTGGTGAGGCGGAAGCAGCCTGACGACACAGCCTGGCCGATCGTCTCGGGCTCGTTCGAACCGTGGATTCGGTACAGGGTCGAGCCGAGATACATCGCCCGCGCGCCGAGCGGATTCTCCGGACCTCCCGCCATGTAGCGCGGCAGGTCGGGCCGGCGGCGCAACATTTGTGCCGGCGGTGTCCAGCCCGGCCATTCCTTCTTTTCGGTCACGGTGCGTACTCCGCTCCAGGTGAAGCCGGGACGCCCTACGCCAATGCCATACCGGATCGCGCGCCCATCGCCGAGGATGTAATAGAGACGCCGCTCCTTCGTGATGATCACGATCGAGCCCGGCTTTTCCGTGGTCTCAAAATTCACGGTTGTCTTCGCGACGGGCGACGAACCGAACAGCGAGTACAGCTTCGACGTTGGCGCGCCGCCACTGAAGCGACCTTCCGGATCGCTGAAGACCTGGGCGTTGACGTTGCCGCTCACCGCGAGAAACAATCCGATAGCGGCTGCGACGCGACAAACGAAGTGCGAGATCATGCTGAACCCTGCCAATTCTGATTTAAGGAGAAGGAATCGCGGGAACGCTAACCGCGTAACGCCGAGAGGGGAAGTCTTGGCCCCTGCGGCATTCCGCGAAGGTCTGTGCACGAGACGCAGGAACTCGATTTGGAAACCGCTTTTTCGCCGGGATTTTTGCGGGGAAAATGGTGGGCGCTATAGGGATTGAACCTATGACCTCTCCCGTGTGAAGGGAACGCTCTCCCGCTGAGCTAAGCGCCCGTATTGGCGGCTATTAACGAGCGCACCGAAAAGCTGTCAAGCAAGCGCGCAGGCACCCGCCTGGCGGGCGGGCCGTATCAGCGCTGAACCGGAGGCGGCGGCGCGGGCCACGGAGAGGCCGCCGCGGGCGGCGGAGGGGGCGGCGGCGGTGCTGCGCCCGCACCCTGGCCTGCGGGCGCTGCTGCGGTCGCAGGCTTCTTCGGACCGGGTTTCTTCGGCGGGGCGGGTTTTTTCGGCGGCGGCCCGGCCGGTTCAAGCTCCGCGATCACGGGGCTCGGCAGGAACCTCGGGCTTTTGTCGTCCATCGTGAAATCGGCCGGGACGAGCTTCACGGGAATAGTCTGCGGCTTGAACCCTTTCAGGGTGAAGCTCGCAGTCAACTCGGCTGCGGGAACCGCAAGGGCGCACGGGGTTCGGCATGTCTGCCCGCCGGAGGTCTTGACCTCGGCACCCTGCGGCTCGGATTCAAATTGCAGGGTCAGGGTCTGCGGCTCGGTCTTGAAAATATCCGATCCTGACGAGCAGGCCGTGAGCGCAAGACCAGACGCGATCAACAATACTCTACGCATCACTCTACGCATGGGTCGTCCCCCCTGGTACCGCCCTATGCCCCCCGTTTCCGGGCTAGACCATACGAGGGGCGGCAAAGAGGCGCAACGGGGCCAATCACTAGCGTCGCGATGCATGGTGCGGCTCATATCTTGTACGCGGTCCGGAAAGCTCCCCAATGCTTTCCGAAAACGCGGATCGGGCTGTCTATTTCGCGCATGACGACGACAACGCCGCCCCCCATGTCGCGCGGATAGTTTTGGATCAAATAGGGGCGCACGTTCCGCGCTGCGGACAGGCCGGCGCGGTCGTCGAAGATGCGACGGTTTCGGGAATTGGCGGTATTCCAGGTCACGTCGCCCGGTCGTTGCGGCTGGGAATAGACGCGGTTGTGCACGCCGAGATACCCGTTGCGATCGACGCAGGCGCAGAAAAACATTCTGGGATCGGACACAAGCAGCGCTTCCTGGATGGGCGGCAGTATCTCTTCCAGCACGTGCAGAAACCGCGTGGTATATTGGGCGGGATTGGTCCCTTCGATCAGCGCGTATTGGTTATCGAACAGGTCGTCGCGGCTGAGCTGGCCTTCGGAGACGGCATCCTCGAACGCCTTACGGACGCGCTCGGCCGTCGTGACCGCGCGTTCGATGAACTCACGGTTCTCCTCTCGGATTGCCGCGAGCTTTGCTTCAAGCGCTTCGCGTTGCACGCCGTCCAGCCTTACGAATTCTGCATGCAAGCCTAGAGACGAACGGTTCACCGTCCGCACGGAGCATTTTCCAATATTGGAGATTTCCGCCTCGAAGACGCTGCCGACCGGTACTTTGTCGAGGTCGGAGGAGCGGACCAATATTCCGTTCTCAGAAATGTCGAACGTTTGCCCGTGAATCTGCGCGGCCGGCGTCTCGATCGTGACGGGAAGCTCGCAGGGCAGACGATCGGTGCGACGCCGATCGCCGAATTCGGTCTGCCGCAGGAGCATCACGAAACGCGCTTTCAATTTCTCGGCGGTTTGAGTCGCTTCGAGGCTCGAACGGTCAACCGCTTCGCTGCGGCTGCTCGCCTCGACCGCAGTTAGTTCGATTTCCTTTGCACCGTCGGCGACATTGGCGACGAACTGCGATGTCTCGGTCGCGCTTCGGGCAAGATCGTTCGTGGTGGCATCCTGCTGGTCGACGGAAGCGGACACAGCCGTGAAGACCGGCCGGATGGCTTCGATTGCGCCCGCGACATCGCCCAGCGCCATGATTGAAAGGGCGGCGTTCTGCTGAAGCTGCTCGATCTTGCGGGTGATTTCGTCGGTCGCCTTTTGCGTCTGGGTGGATAGAGCCTTCACCTCGCTTGCGACGACAGCGAAGCCCCGTCCGGCTTCGCCTGCGCGCGCGGCTTCAATCGTAGCGTTGAGCGCCAAGAGATTGGTCTGCTTTGCGATCGACGCGATGAGATGGATAACGTGGCCGATTTCGCCCGATGACGATTTCAGTCCGTCGACGCTACGAGTCGCGGCCTGCGCTGCCTTGGTCGCGCCATCGGCAAGCGTACTCGCCTCGCGTACCTGTCGCAGAATTTCGTTCGAAGAGCTTGCGAATTCCTCGGTGGTGGCGGCGAGGTTGATGGAATCGTCCTTGGCGCTCTTGGAGATCGCCGCAAGCGTCTCGCTGCGTTCACGGATCGCGAGAAGGCCCCGGGACGAGGATTGGATGCCGTGGCGGACCGTGTCGGAGGTCTGTTGCACATCGCGGATCATCGCGGCGAGGTCGGCTTCGAGAAGATCGATCGTCTCGCGGATCGCCTCGATACGGGCGCGCTCAAGATCTATTGGCGATGGCTGGTTGCTGACCGAAGGCGGCGTGGGAGGCGCAGCCTGCGCCTCAGCCCGAGCAGTCTGCCGCCTGAAAGGTGAGAACCGCATGGAAAGGCCGTCGTCTGGCGATCGTCGGCACCCATTTGCCTTAATTATGGTTAATCGCCCATTAACGCGCGATCGAAGACCCTTCTTACGCCGCGAAAGCCGGGAGGGTCCGGATTGCCGGAATCAAATCACCGAAATGACTGATGACGCGATCCGGGCGGAAGGTGGAGACCGGAGTGTCCGTATAGCCGAAGTCGACTGCGATGACCGGAATTCCGGCCGCGCGCGCAAGCAGAATGTCGGTTTCGGAATCGCCGATCATGACCGACCGACGCACGTCGCCTTGGGCTGCCTCGACCGTCTTCACGAGCGCAGCCGGATCGGGCTTCTTGATTCCGAAGGTGTCCTGCCCGCAGATCGCTGCGAACAGATCCGTCAGCCCCAACTGGTCGAGCAGCTTTCGGGACAGCCATTCGAGCTTGTTGGTGCAAACGGCGAGCCTGAAGCCTCTTTCGGCGAGTTGCCGAAGTGCGGATTCGCAGCCGGGAAACGGGCGGGACCGGTCGGCGATGTGTGTGGCATAGTGCTCCAGAAATCGGCCGAATAGCCGATCCACCAGCGGCGCTTCGAAGTGGCCGTCGCGGGCCTGCAGGCCGCGCTCCAGGAGGGCCCGGGCGCCGCCTCCGATCATCGGCCTCGCTTTTTCGTAAGCGACCGGAGGCAAGCCTTCCTCGGCGAGAATGGCGTTGAGCGTATCGATGAGGTCGGGTGCGGTATCGACCAAGGTCCCGTCGAGGTCGAACACCACCAATGGCGCGGTCATGCCGTGTCGGTACCGGTGGAGGAACGTCGCGACAAGTGCGGGCTCGATACTTTTCCCACTAGGTTCCAGGCCCGATCGAGGCTAGATAGGCCACCTTTTCCGCCATCTCTCGCGACGTCATGGATATCGAAGCTCAAAAACGGCAGGCCGCTGCCCGCGCGCTTGATTGGGTGCGCCCCGGCATGCGCCTTGGCCTCGGCACCGGATCGACCGCGCGTCACTTTGTCGATTTGCTTGGCGAAAGAGTGCGCGGCGGCCTCGACATCGTGGGCGTGCCGACATCGGAAGCGACCCGCGCCCAAGCGGCCTCGCTTGGCATTGCACTCTCCACGCTTGAGGAAACTCCGGAGCTGGATTTGACGGTAGACGGTGCCGATGAGGTTTGTGCATCCGACCTCAGCCTGATCAAGGGGGGCGGCGGAGCGCTGTTGCGGGAGAAGATTGTTGCTTCGGCTTCGGCGCGCATGCTGGTCATCGCCGATGAGAGCAAGTGGGTCCAAACGCTGGGGCGTTTTCCCCTTCCGATTGAGGTTGTGCCATTTGGCTTTGCGGCAACCCGTCGCGCCCTCGTAAAAGCTACCGGACACAGCGAGGCAGACCTGATTTTGCGCCTGGACAAGTCCGGCCATGCTTTTGTCACGGATGGCAGCCACTGGATCATTGATGCCGCGCTGGGCCATATTGACGACCCCAAGCTTCTGTCCGGCCGGCTTTCATCTATTCCGGGTGTCGTCGAGCACGGGTTGTTTATCGGGATGGCCCGCACGATCATTCTCGCCGGATCGGACGGGGTTCGCGTGGTCGAGCGCGGCTAGAACCTGAAGTTACCAATGAGGAGTCGTTTATGAATGCCATCAGCCATGTTCGTTGGGCCGGCGCGGTTTTTTGTTTCGTCATTCTGGGCGTTTTCGCCGGGCCGGCGAGGGCGCAGGAGCCGTCGGCCGCCAATGTCGCGCTCGCCAAGGAACTGATCATCCTAAAGGGCGGCAACGCGATGCTCGATCCGGTCGTGCCGGGTGTGATCGAGTCCGCCAAGAACGTGTTCCTTCAGACCAACCCGATGCTCGGCAAGGACCTCAATGACGTCGCTGCGGCGTTGCGCAAGGAGTACGATCCGAAGCGCGATGAGCTTGTCACGCAGATGGCGCGCGTCTATGCGCAAAAATTCACGGACGCCGAGCTGAAGGACCTGCTGGTTTTCTACAAGTCTCCGCTCGGCAAGAAGATGATCACTGACGAGCCCCAGATCATCGACCAGAGCATGTCCCGTACCCAGTCTTGGGCCAATAGCTTCTCTGAACAGGTCATGCAGCGCTTTCGTGCAGAGATGAAAAAGAAGGGCCACGATCTTTGAGCGTAGGGTCGATAGCCTGCTTCCTTGGATGAACGGCTGATGACCGAACGCGCGGTCGACTTGTTCGTGATCGGCGCCGGCTCCGGTGGCGTTCGCGCCGCGCGCATCGCGGCAAGTTACGGTGCCAAGGTCATGATCGCGGAGGAATTCCGCGTCGGCGGGACTTGTGTCATTCGCGGCTGCGTACCGAAGAAACTTCTCGTTTACGCATCGCGTTACGCAGACGAATTTGAGGACGCCGCGGGCTTTGGCTGGGCCGTCCAGCAGCCCGTGTTCGACTGGCCGACCTTGATCGCCAACAAGGACCGGGAGATCGCCCGGCTTGAGGCCGCCTATGTCACCAACCTCGAGCGCTCCGGGGTCGGCATCGAGCGCAGCCGCGCCGAGATAGTCGATGCAAATCTGGTGCGCCTGACCAAGACCGGCGAAACGATCAGGGCCAAATACATCCTCGTGGCCACGGGTGCCGCTCCGTTTCCGGGTGCGGAGATCGCGGGCCTTGAGCATGTCATTTCCTCAAACGAGGCCTTTCACCTCACGAAGCTACCCAAGCGAATCCTCATTCAGGGCGGCGGATATATCGCGGTGGAATTCGCCGGAATTTTTGCCGGAATGGGAAGCGAGGTCACGCTGGTCTATCGCGGCGACAACATATTGCGCGGCTTCGACGATGACGTGCGCGAACATCTGCGCCTCGAAATGGAGCGGCGAGGTATCAAGATTGTCACGAAGCAAACCGTGTCGGCGGTCGAGAAGATCGACCACGGCCTGTGCGTGGAGCTATCCGACAACCGCGTCTTCAACGTCGACCAGGTGATGTTTGCGACGGGCCGCAGGCCCAATGTCGCCGGGCTTGGCTTGAAAGCCGTCGGAGTCAAACTGACCGATGAAATGGCGATCGCGGTGAATGAATTCTCGCAGACCTCGGTTCCGAATATTTACGCGGTCGGCGACGTCACCAACAGGATCAACCTGACCCCGGTTGCGATCCGGGAAGGTCACGCCTTCGCCGACACCGTTTTTGGCGGCCGGCCGACCAAGGTAGACCACACCAATGTTCCAACCGCGGTCTTTTCCGAACCCGAACTTGGTGTGATCGGTCTGACCGAAACACAGGCGCGGC
The DNA here is from genome assembly GCA_964584855.1 of uncultured Hyphomicrobiales bacterium. GTDB lineage: Bacteria > Pseudomonadota > Alphaproteobacteria > Rhizobiales > Xanthobacteraceae > Pseudorhodoplanes. The sequence continues at coordinate 169,888 of CAZPBF010000010.1, read as the reverse complement.
GATCTCTCGCCAAGGTCGACATCTACAAGACGAGCTTCCGGACGATGAAGATGTCGCTTGCCGGGCGCAACACGCGGTCGTTCTTCAAGCTGATTGTGGACGGCACGACGGACCGTGTCGTCGGCTGCCATATCATAGGTCCCGACGCCGGCGAGATGATCCAGCTTGTCGGCATCGCGGTGAAGATGAACGCCACCAAGGCCGACTTCGACGCCGTAATGGCCGTGCACCCAACGGCGGCGGAAGAACTCGTGACCATGCGCGAAAAGGCGGCGAGCTACGTGCGCGAGGCGGCGGAATAGCGCCGGAAGGCGCGTAGGGCGCGCCCTTTTTCAAAAATATGGCCAGATGGGCCAAGGCCCGCTATAAGGCCGCCCATTCGTTGCGTAGGAGTTCAAGGTGGCCGAGCGTTGGAAGCCCGATAGCTGGCGGGGCAGACCCGTCCTTCAGATGCCGGATTATCCGGACCTAACTGCCCTTGGCGCAGTTGAGAAGCAGCTTTCGACCTTCCCCCCGTTGGTCTTCGCGGGCGAAGCGAGGAGGCTGAAGAAGTCGTTGGCACGCGTCGCCAACGGGGAGGCTTTCCTGCTGCAGGGCGGAGACTGCGCGGAGAGCTTTGCCGAGCACGGCGCGAACAACATTCGCGACTTTTTCCGGGTCTTTCTGCAGATGGCGGTCGTCCTCACTTTCGCCGGCGGGTCCCCGGTGGTGAAGGTTGGGCGGCTGGCCGGTCAGTTTGCCAAGCCGCGCTCGTCGCCGACCGAAAAGCGCGACGGCAAGGAATTGCCGAGCTATCGCGGCGACATCGTCAACGACATCGAATTCACCGAGGCCGCGCGGACGCCCGATCCTCGGCGCCAGATCGAGGCGTATCGGCAATCCGCAGCGACTTTGAACCTGCTGCGCGCTTTCGCGCAGGGCGGTTACGCCAACCTCGGCAGCGTGCATCAGTGGATGCTCGGATTTGTGAAGGACTCACCGCAATCCAAACGCTACATGGAGCTTGCGGACCGGATTTCCGAGGCGCTGGAATTCATGCGCGCCTGCGGTCTCGATCTGGAAAGCCATCCCGAACTCCGCACCACGGACATCTACACGAGCCACGAGGCGCTGCTTCTCGGCTTCGAGGAAGCGATGACGCGTGTCGATTCGACGAGCGGCGACTGGTACTGCACCTCAGGGCACATGATCTGGATCGGCGATCGCACCCGGCAGCCCGATCATGCGCATATTGAATACTGCCGCGGCGTGAAAAATCCGATCGGCCTGAAATGCGGACCCTCGCTCAAGCCGGATGAGCTGATCCGCCTCGTCGACATTCTCAATCCCGAAAACGAGGCGGGCCGTCTGACGCTGATCTGCCGCTTCGGCGCCGAGAAGATCGGCGATCACCTTCCCGCGCTGGTCCGCGCAGTGAAGCGCGAGAACCGATCCGTCGTCTGGTCGTGCGATCCGATGCATGGCAACACGATCACATCGGCGACCGGCTACAAGACGAGGCCGTTTGATCGAATCCTCAATGAGGTGAAGGAGTTTTTCGCGATCCTTGCCGCTGAAAGCTCGTATGCGGGTGGCGTGCATCTCGAAATGACCGGGCAGAACGTGACCGAATGCACCGGGGGAGCTCGCGCTATCACCGACGCGGACCTGAACGACCGCTATCACACCTTCTGCGACCCGCGCCTCAACGCCGAGCAATCGATCGATTTGGCGTTCCTCCTGGCCGAGCTTCTGAAGAAGGAGCGCGCTGCCAAGGCCAAGCCACTGTCGGCGGCGTCAGGGCTCTGATCTCAGGTCCAGAAAAGTTCAAACAGTTTGGGTAATCGCGCGCTTACCGCGCGTGGTTACCGGCGTATTACACGGAACGCCGCAAGGGCCGTATTTGCGGGCTTTCTGCGCTGGCCTTTCCCTCGCGCGCTTGCGGCCTTTTCCCTCCGTTAACGCTGCGCCCGATCGCGACAATCGTGACGGTCGCCGCAGCAACGAATTGAAAGCAATTCAATTCAAATTTTACGTGCTCACGACGGGAGGCATTCGTGGCGCGTACAAGAACAATTTTTCTGGCGGCTTTGCTCGCGGCGCCGTTCGTTCTGCCGCTCCGCGCGGTCGACGCCGCACCCGCGAGCACCGACTACGACGGTCCGCAATGGCCGAACGTAGCGCTGCCTGCGCCTAAGGACACTCTGGAGGAAACGGCGCGCTCTGCGTCGTTTGAGGCCCGCTGGCCTAGTCTGTCAGAGGATAGCGTCGGTTCAATCCGTCGTCGGGCGGATGCTCCGCCTGTCGTCGAAGCCCCCGCGCGCCGCTGGGAGGTTGCGGGTCCGGCGCCCTTCAGCGTCGAAGGTGGCACACGCTACTGGTACTCGACCGGCAACATGAAGTTCGGTTTCGCGAACCAGAACCCGCTTTATGGCGATCCGACCTCAACGCTCGACTGGGATCGGCTGACCGGGCACGCCGGCGAAGTCTTTGCCCGCATCGATCACAATCCGAGCGGCTTCTACGTGAAAGGCGTCGCGGGCCTCGGCAAGATCGTGGACGGCAATATCATCGATCGCGATTTCTTCGCGAACCAAATCAAGTTTTCGGACACGTCGAGCGACGTTCGCGGCGATGACGTTCGCTACGCGATCATCGATCTCGGCTGGGCTTATCACGCGCCGCAGGGCGGTCAGCGCTGGGGCTTGTTCGCGGGCTATCATTATTGGCGCGAGAAGGCGAATGCCTTCGGCGTCCGCTGCAACCCGGACGACGTCGCTGGAGCAGTGTGCGGCTCTCCCGGTGCCGTTCCGATCGACTTCTCGACACCGGTCCTGAGCTACGAGCCGCGATGGCATGCTGTGCGGCTGGGGGTGGACTGGAAAGTCGACATCGACGAGCGCTGGTCGTTTTCCGGGGAGGCAGCATGGGTGCCGTATGCAGTATTGCGAAACGAGGACAGCCACTTGCAGCGCCAGGACCCGACCGATCTCGGCCCCGCTCCGAATGTCATTTCGACGTCGAACCGGGGCTATGGCGGATCGGCCGAAGTGTTCCTCAACTACGCGCTGACGCCGAATATCGAGCTCGGCACGGGCCTTCGCTATTGGGGCATGTTCACGGACCGCGGTACCGTCCAGTTCGGCCCCACCTTCGCGAACGATTCGCCGCTGCGCCGGTTCGAGGAGCAGCGTTACGGTGTCCTGTTCCAGATCAAGGGCAAGATCTGACGGCGGCCGAATTGCTGTCATGCGCCGCCGGCCCGAGATTGCGCGGAAGCAGGTCGGCCGCTAGATCAAGGGCATGAATTCGCGCCCCGCAGATCGTATTGCGATTGCCCTCGCGCAGCTTAATCCGGTGCTGGGTGACGTTCAGGGCAATGCCGAAAAGGCACGCCGCGCGCGCGCCAAAGCGCGCGATGACGGCGCCGATCTCGTCGTCTTCAGCGAGCTTTTTGTCGCCGGATATCCGCCGGAGGATCTGGTCCTTAAGCCGGCTTTTCAGGCGGCTTGCCGCACAGCCGTCGAAGAGCTCGCGCGGGAAACCGCCGACGATGGCCCGGCCGTGATTATCGGCACGCCCTGGCTCGACAAGGGCAAGCTCTATAACGCGGTTGCGCTGCTCGAGAACGGGCGGATCACCGCACTTCGCTACAAGGTCGATCTGCCGAATTACGGCGTGTTCGACGAGAAGCGCGTGTTCGCGCAGGGGCCGATGCCGGGACCGCTCAGCTTCAGGGGCGTGCGCCTCGGGCTTCCGATCTGCGAGGACATCTGGTCGGCAGATGTCGTCGAGTGTCTCGCCGAAACCGGGAGCGAAATTCTGATCGTCCCGAACGGCTCTCCTTATTGGCGCGATAAGGACGACGTCCGCCTGAACACGGCGGTCGCGCGCATCACCGAGCAGAAGCTGCCGCTGATCTATCTCAATCAGGTCGGCGGGCAGGACGAGCTCGTGTTTGACGGCGCGTCCTTTGCCTTGCACGCAGACCGGTCGCTCGCGTTCCAGCTTCCCGCCTTCGCCGAGACGGTGGCCACGACTCACTGGGAGCGCGCGGGCGACGAATGGCGTTGTACGGGCGGCCCGAAGGCCCCGCTCGAGGATGCCGCGCAGGCCGACTACACCGCCTGCGTTCTGGGCCTGCGCGACTATGTAAACAAGAACGGGTTTCCGGGCGTGGTGCTCGGCCTTTCCGGCGGTGTTGATTCCGCTCTCTGCGCAGCCATGGGCGTCGACGCGCTCGGGCCGGAGAGGATCCGCTGCGTCATGTTGCCCTACAAATTCACCTCGCAGGAATCGCTCGACGATGCGGCGCAGGTCGCCAAAGCGCTCGGCATCCAGTACGACGTCCTGCCGATCGGACCTGCGGTCGATGGCCTCGAACGATCCGTTGCGCCGCTATTCTCCGGCATGCCGCGCGATGTCACCGAGGAAAATCTCCAGGCGCGGGCGCGCGGAACGATCATCATGGCGATTTCCAACAAGTTCGGCTCGATGGTTGTGACCACCGGCAACAAGTCGGAAATGTCGGTCGGCTACGCGACGCTCTACGGCGACATGAATGGCGGCTTCAACCCGATCAAGGATCTCTACAAAACCGAGGTCTATCGGCTGTCGCGCCTTCGCAATTCGTGGAAACCCGCCATCGCGCTCGGGCCGTCCGGGCGGGTGATCCCGGAAAACATCCTGACACGAGCGCCGACGGCCGAACTGAGGGAAGGACAGACCGATCAGGATTCGCTGCCGCCCTACGATATTCTCGATGCGATCTTGGAAAGGCTTGTGGAGCGGGAGGAGCCGATTGCCGCGATTATCGAGGCAGGCTTCGATGCGGCAACAGTGACGCGGGTGGACCGCATGCTCAATCTTGCAGAATACAAGCGACGCCAGGCAGCGCCCGGTGTGAAGGTGACGTTGCGAAATTTCGGCCGCGACCGGCGCTATCCGATCACCAACCGGTTCCGCGACCCGGGCAAGCCGCTCCCGGCGCCCGACGTGTCGCTCGTCACCGGCCAGACCGCAAAAACCGACGCTCTGGATTTCTGATCAGCGCACAGGAAAAAGCTGCGGGCCGACCGAGCGGACGGGCTTCTTCGGCTGGTCGGCTTCGGGCGGTGTCGTTTGCGAGGGCGTTGCAGCGGCGACCGGCGCGGCGCCCGGTGCTGCATTTGGACGAATTGGCCTGCCTTGCGCGTCGCGCGGCTGCGCCATCGCCTTGGCGCGCTCCTCCGTCACGAGGATGTCACCCTGTTCGAGCGACGAGCGGCTTTCCACGCCCTTCAAGGCGTCGGCCCAGCTCTCGCCCGGCCGGCGGCAGCTACAGGCCTGGTCGACCGACTGGCGATATTTGAATGCATTCGGCAGCTCGGTGTAGAGGCGGCCGCTGATCGAGGTTGCCTGCGCAACTTCCTCGCCCGGATTTCGATACGAAAACAGCACGACCTCGGCGGCTGGACACATCTTCTGGCACTTCTGCTCGTCGTCGCGGAAATGGTCCTGCGTCGTCGAGAACGAGATCGGGAAATAATATCCGTCGCAGGTGCGCACGCAGATAGTGCGGAAGGTCGAGCCCCCTTGTCCAACGCCCGGGGCGAACAGCGAATTGCTGTTGCCGAACAGGGAATCGAACAGCCCGCGCGATTGCGGCTGTGTTGCCGCCATCCGATATTGCGGACCGCAATCATTTCGCGCGAGCGCGCCCATCAGCGCGCGGCGCTGGCCGTCGCGTTCGTAATTTGCTCCCGCGCCCTGAAGCTTCTGCAGGTCGCTCATGATGCGGTCGAGATTGTCACGCATCTGCTGAATCTGGTTGTTTAGCGGTCCGCATTGCTGGGGCTGATTGCTGAACAGGCTGAAGAAGCCGGATGACTCGCAGCCGATCCGCCGCGACTGGGCAACCGTGCGGTCGAGTTCCCCCTGCTGGCGGTTTGCCGCTTCTTCGTACCGGCGGATCTGGTCGGCACGGCCCGGATCGGCCGCGCCGCGATCGAGTGCCACCAACTGGGCTTCCAGACGCTGGCAGATCGGATTGGCTCCGCCTGGAGCCTGAACCTGCGCAGGTTGCGGTGGATAGCCCTGCGCTTGCGCGCACAGGGGTGCGGCCATCAAAACGGATGCAAGGCTTATGGCAGCAAGGCCCGGTCGCAAGGTTACGGCGATCATCGTGTCCGGCGGTATTTCTCGGTTCGGATCGGTGTCCGAAGCGGCGCACCAAAGGGTAATCGCACCTTCGCGTCAATCCAAGGGCAAAGCAGAGAAAGCGCTGTGCGCAGCGGTCGCGGGTTTCCGGGCTGATGTGAGCCTTTGCGGCAACATCACCTGCGCGTTTCCGCCCTCAGGTTCCAAAAAATGCCACAAAGAATGATCGCTGCGCCGATGAACGTGAAGACGTCGAGCCGCTCGGCGAAGAACAGCCAGCCAATCACGGCGATCAGCGGCAGCCGCGCAAAGTCGAGCGGAACAACGAGACTTGCATCGCCGGACCTGAACGCGTTGGCGAGGCAGTAATGCGCCGACAATCCAACGACCCCGATCGCGATGACAGCCGGCAACTGGGGCAGCCCGAGGCGGAGGGGAAAGGTTGGGTCGCTGCCGGCCAGTCCCATCGGAAGCTGCATCGCATTCATCCAGAAAACGATACTGAACGGACTGTCGGTGTCGCTCACGCGTTTGGTCAGGATGTTGAAGACGGAAAATCCGAACGCGGCCGTGAGAACCAGGAAGGCTGCGGGACGAAACGATTCCAGTCCGGGGCGGATGATCACAAGCACGCCGATCAGTCCCGTGACGATCACGGCGATGCGTCCGGCGGTCAGGCGTTCGTGCAGAAACAGCACCGCGAGCAGGGCGACCCAGGCGGGCATCGTGAATTCGAGCGCGAACACGGTCGCAAACGGAAGCAGAGTGATCGACAACGCCCAAGCGTATTGGGAGGCGAAGTGGATGACATTGCGGATGAGGTTAAGGCCGAGCCGACTCGAAAAGAGGCCGGAACGCAATTGCGGCCGGGCGAGGCAAAGGCCGATCAGGATCACGAGACCGAGCGCGCTGCGCACCGTCAGGATCTCGAAAACACTCAACGCACCCGCAAGCGTGCGGATCGATACCGCGAGGGCGGAAAACGACAGCAGGGTGCCGATCATCCACAAGACGACGCGGCCGATCTGGGAAGCGGTCACGAATAACCTGACGTTGGTTTGCGGGAACGCCTATTCGGCGTCCGGTTGCATTTCAGGGCGGGCTTGGTCGAAGGCGGGAAGCTTCATGCACGCGGCCTCTGCCGCGCAAATTTTCGGGAAGGCGTCGAGCGGCACGTTGAATCGCCTCGCATTGTAGACCTGCGGCACGAGGCAGATATCGGCGAGCCCGACATGAGAGCCATGCGCGTAAGGGCCGGGCCCGATCAGGCTTTCGATCGCGCGAAATCCGGCGCTGACCCAGTCGGCATACCAGGCGTCGATCGTCTGCTGGTCCCGTCCGAGCCTGTCGCGCAGATAAGCCATCGTCCCCGAATTGTTGAGCGGATGGATATCGCAGGCCACGATCTGGGCGATTGCGCGGACGTGGGCACGCGCCACGCTGTCCGCGGGCAGGAAGGGCGGATCGGGAAAAACCTCATCCAGATATTCGATGATTGCGAGCGATTGGGTGAGCGTGTCCCCGTTGGAGAGGGCGAGCGCTGGCACCCGCATTTGCGGATTGACAGCGGCATAGTTGGGCTTGCGGTGCTCGCCGCCATCCTTAACCAGATGCACCGGCATGGAATCGTAGGACAGACCCTTCAGGTTGAGCGCGATGCGAACGCGATAGGCCGCTGACGATCTGAAATAAGTGTAGAGCTTCACCCGGCCTCCGTTCCGTTTCCGTGCGGACGATGGCGCAATTGGGCGTGGCGCGCAACGCTCTGCCTTGACAAGTCGCGTGGCTTTCTTTTGCGTTTGCGCGTCTTGCGGGATCGCCGCAACGGGACGAGGGGCCGATGAGCGGCAGGATCGAGTTCGAAGTCGCATCCGCGCGCGCAATCGCGCGTGAATTCGACGTCAAGAAGCTGCCGGCGGGCTTTATCGAGGACCCGTTCCCGATTTACCGTGCCCTGCGCGAGTACGATTCGGTCCATCGGATGCCGGACGGAGCTTATTTCTTGACGCGATATCGCGATTGCGAAGCGATCTATCGCGATGCGGCGACATTTTCATCGGACAAGAAAGTCGAGTTCAAACCGAAATACGGGGACTCGCTTCTCTATCAGCACCACACCACCAGTCTCGTGTTCAATGATCCGCCGCTGCATACGCAAGTGCGCCGCGCCATTCAGGGAGCGCTCGCGCCGCGCGCCATCGCGGAGATGGAGGCGGGACTCGTTGCGCTCGTCGACCGGCTGCTCGACCGGATGGCTGAGAAGCGCCGGGTGGATCTGATCGAGGATTTTGCATCCGCAATCCCGGTCGAGATCATCGGCAATCTTCTTGGTGTGCCGCACGAGGAGAGGGGGCCGCTCCGCGGCTGGTCATTGGCCATCCTTGGCGCGCTGGAGCCGGTCCTGAGCGAAGAGCAGAAGCAGCGCGGAAACGATGCGGTGCGGGACTTCCTCGCGTATCTGCAGGTTCTCGTCGCGGATCGGCGTCAAAAGCCCGGCGATCCCGAAAAGGACGTGCTCACGCGCCTGATCGCCGGTGAGCATGAAGGGCGCAAACTGACCGAAGCCGAGCTTCTGCAGAACTGCATCTTCATCCTGAATGCCGGTCACGAAACCACGACCAACCTGATCGGCAATGCTCTCCATACGCTGATGGATTGGCCGGACGAACGCCGGCGTCTGGTGCGCGATCCTTCTTTGATGAAAAGTGCGATTGAGGAGGTGTTGCGGTTTCAGAGTTCCAATCAACTCGGCAACCGGAGCGTCGCGGTGCCAACCGAAATCGGCGGGATCGCGATGCCGAAGGGAACCTTGATCACGCTGTGCATCGGGGCCGCCAATCGCGATCCCGAGCAGTTCGAGGAACCGGACCGCTTTGATGTCGGCCGTTCGCCGAACCGGCATCTGGCGTTCGCAAGCGGCATCCATGTCTGCGCGGGCATGAACCTCGCGCGTCTTGAAGGGCGGGTTGCAGTCGAACGATTTCTGGCGCGTTTCCCGGACTTCCAGCCTGACGGAGAACCGGTGCGCAGTCCGAGAGCGCGCTTTCGCGGCTTCTCGGCGCTGCCGGTTCGCCTTCGTTAGGGTTCAGCGCCGGCGGACAAAGGTCTGGCGGCGGGTCGGGGGCGCCCCGAGCTGCACGCCCTTGTGCCGGAAGCTGATTCGGCCGCGGCTCAAATCGTAGGGAGACATTTCGACGATCACCCGGTCACCGACCCCGGTACGGATGCGGAATTTGCGCATCTTGCCCGCCGTGTAGGCGAGGATTTCGTGGTCGTTATCGAGTTTGACGCGGAAGTTTCCGTCCGGAAGCACTTCTGTGACTACGCCGTCGAACTCGAGCAGTTCTTCTTTCGCCATATGGTCTCTCTCGTTATGGGTCCGGACGGCGATCGCGCCGTCCGGCATTTGAATCCATCTTACGACTTTTGACCCGCGTTGAGGAATGCCACTCCGGCAATATCACCATAATGCGGGGCGTGCCGGTTGGACCGCTCTTGCTGCCGTGGCGGCTGCTGGGGGCGGGACGGTCCGCGCCTGTGGTTGTCCTGGCGTGGATGTCCCTTCTGGGGCTGAGCCTTTTTCGGTTGACCGTGCTTTGCATGAGCCCGGTGGGCTTGGGTGCCGGACGGCTGATGGTGCCGAACGGGAGCCGCCCGACCCGGCGTCGCGCCTTCAGCGTGGCGTCCGCCGCCCTGGCTGGTCGCCGGGATCGACATGCGGATCAGCTTCTCGATATCGCGCAGATAAGCGCGCTCTTCCGCGTCGCAGAACGAAATCGCGATGCCTTCGGCGCCGGCGCGTGCGGTGCGGCCGATGCGATGGACGTAGCTTTCGGGGATGTTCGGCAAGTCATAATTGAAGACGTGCGAAATGCCCTCGACATCGATGCCGCGGGCTGCGATATCGGTCGCGACGAGGGTGCGCACATTCCCCTTGCGGAAATCAGCGAGGACCCGCTCGCGCTGGTTCTGGGATTTGTTGCCGTGGATTGCATGAGCGGTCAGGCCAGCCTTGGCCAGATTGCGCACAACCTTGTCGGCGCCGTGCTTGGTGCGGGTGAAGACGAGCGCGCGATCGATCGGCTCCTTGCGCAACAATTCGGCCAGTAGGGGGCCTTTGCCCGCTCGATCGACATGGATGATGCGCTGTTCGATTTTCTCGGCAGTGGTCGCAACCGGCGTCACCGCGACACGGGCAGGATCGCGCAGCATCTGCGAGGCGAGTTCGGAGATTGCCTGTGGCATGGTCGCCGAGAAGAACAGCGTCTGCCGTTCTTTCGGGAGCTTCGCCACGACCTTCCTGATGTCCTGGATGAATCCCATGTCGAGCATGCGATCGGCTTCGTCGAGCACGAAGATTTCGACCTTGTTCAGACGCAGAGCATTGCTCTGCACAAGATCCATCAGCCGTCCGGGCGTCGCGACAAGAACGTCGACGCCGTTCATGACCTTTTGAACTTGCGGGCGCATCGAGACGCCGCCGATGGCGAGCGCCACGCTGACGTGCAGGTGCCGCCCATAGGTGCGGAAGCTGTCGACGATCTGACCGGACAATTCCCGCGTCGGGCTGAGCACGAGTACGCGGCAGGTCTTTTTGTCAGGGCGCGTCTGGTTGAGAGTGAGATGATGCAGGATCGGCAGCGCGAAAGCGGCGGTCTTGCCGGTGCCCGTTTGCGCGATGCCCACGACGTCACGGCCGCTCATCACGGAAGGGATCGTCTGCGCCTGGATGGGAGTGGGGGTGACATAGCGTTCCTCGGCAAGCGCGCGGGTGATCGGCGCGGCGAGCGCGAGTTGTTCGAAGGTGGTCAAATGAAAGTCACTTTCAATATGCGAGAGCAACCGCTTCGCAGCAATGCGCGCGGAGGTATCGCGGGGGTTTCGTAGACATCCCGCGTGGTCTGGGTTGCCGATGCAGTGGGATCGGGGATTGAGGCGGGCCGAAAGCCGTCTGGTTTTCGTTCACGCGGCCCGCAGGCGGCTCGTAGGCGGCCGACTCCGATGCCGCTATATGGCCGTGTTCTGTGTTGGATTCAAGGCATCAATGGTAAAGGCGCGTTAACCCGTGCGCCCGAATTGACCCACCGGAACACCCTCACTAAGTTGATTTAACTCACAAATAAGTCCCTCAGGGCAGGTCCACGGGAGGACGCCATGGCAAGCGACAGGCGCACGCTGCAGGCGAAGGGCGAGGCGGCGGCAGGCTTGTTGCGTGTCTCAAACCGCAGCGTCGCGAAGCCCGCGCAATACATGACCGGCTTCGGCAATAGTTTTGAGACCGAAGCGCTGCCAGGCGCTCTGCCGGTCGGGCGAAACTCGCCCCAGAAGGTGAATTACGGGCTCTATGCCGAACAGCTGAGCGGCTCCCCCTTCACCGCACCGCAGGCGACCAATCAGCGCTCGTGGCTTTATCGCATCCGCCCCGGCGTCAGGCACACCCACCGTTTCGTCAAAGTCGATCGTGGCCTCCTGCGCACCGCGCCCGAACGAGATGACAGTGAGCTTGCGCTCGGCCAGATCCGCTGGAGCCCCGTGCCAGTCCCGAAGGAGAAGCTGACCTTCGTCAACGGCCTGCACACGATGACGGTTGCCGGCGATTGCGAGGCGATGTCGGGAATGGCCGCGCATGTGTTGATTGTCACGCAGTCGATGACGAACGAACATTTCTTCAATGCCGACGGCGAATTGCTGATCGTCGCGCAGCAAAACAGCCTGCGCTTCCGCACCGAATTTGGCGTGATCGACATCGAGCCGGGCGAAATCTGCATCATTCCCCGCGGTGTGATTTTCCGTGTCGAATTACCGGGCGGCCCGGCCCGCGCGTATGTCTGTGAGAATTATGGCGGCGCCTTCACGCTACCGGACCGCGGACCGATCGGCGCCAATTGTCTCGCCAATCCGCGCGACTTCATGACGCCCGTTGCATCCTACGAGGACGTAGAGGAGCCGCACGTTCTTTATGTGAAGTGGGGCGGGGAACTGCACCGGACCGAGACGACGCATTCTCCGATGGACGTCGTCGCATGGCACGGCAATTACGCGCCTTACAAATATGATTTGCGGCATTTCTCTCCGGTCGGAGCGATCCTGTTCGATCACCCCGATCCGTCGATCTTCACCGTGCTGACGTCCCCATCGGAAACGCCCGGCACCGCAAACGTCGATTTCGTGATATTTCCGGAGCGTTGGGGCGTGGCGGAAAACACCTTCCGGCCGCCCTGGTATCATCGAAACATCATGTCGGAGTTCATGGGCCTTGTTTACGGCGTCTATGACGCAAAACCCCATGGCTTCGTGCCCGGCGGCATCAGCCTGCACAATACAATGCTGCCGCACGGGCCCGACGCCGATGCCTTCGAGCACGCAAGCAATGTCGAGCTGAAGCCGGTCAAGCTGTCCAAGACGTTGGCCTTCATGTTCGAAACGCGCTTCCGCCAGCGCGTCACGCGCTACGCGGCACAGTCGCCGGCTCGCCAGGATGATTACATCGATTGCTGGACCGGGCTGAAAAAGCATTTCGACCCAAAGCGGCGCGATCCGGACTAGCGTCTGATAGAATGCATATTGCAGGATAGCCATCGACAGGGGCTGACATGCTGACCCGGCTCGACCATGTTTTGCTCGCCATTCCGCCCGCGTCGGAAGACCGATGCCGGCGTTTTTACGTCGGCCTGCTTGGCATGACCGAGCAGACAAAGCCGCCCAATCTTGCCAAGCGGGGCGGGCTGTGGCTGCGCAGCGGCTCCGTCGAACTGCATCTCGGCGTGGAGAAAGATTTCAGGGCCGCGCGCAAGGCGCATCCGGCATTCCGTGTGTCCGACCTCGACGCTCTGGCCGAGCGTATGGCGAAGGCGGGGCATGATGTGACCTGGGATAACGAAGTCGAGGACGTGCGCCGCTTCTTTGCGTTCGATCCGGTCGGAAACCGGATCGAGTTCATCGAGGATGCAATGAATGGCTAGTGCCGGGTTCGCCTCGACCGGCGACATCGCCGAAAAGAAGGTTTCATTCGACGAGCTTGGTCGCGGGCTGTACGCCTTCACCGCGGAAGGCGATCCGAATTCCGGAATCATCGTCGGCGACGACGGTGTGATGGTCGTCGATGCGCAGGCGACCCCGGTCATGGCGCGCGACGTGATCGAGCGCGTGCGCAAGGTGACCGAGAAACCGATCAAGTATGTCCTGCTGTCGCACTATCACGCGGTCCGCGTGCTGGGAGCGTCTGCGTATAAGGACGCGGAAATCGTCGCATCGGATGCTACGCGCTCTCTAATCGTAGAGCGCGGCAAGCAGGATATGGATTCCGAGATCGGCCGGTTTCCCCGCCTGTTTCGCGCGGTCGAGACGATTCCGGGTCTGACCTGGCCAACACTCACGTTTCCTCAGCAGATGTCGGTGTGGCTCGGCAAGCGCGAAGTGCGGATCATGCATATCGGGCGCGGGCATACCGCAGGCGATGTCGTTGCATTCGTGCCTGACGCCAATGTCGTGTTTTCCGGCGATCTCGTCGAATATCATTCCGCCTGCTATTGCGGGGACGCGCATTTCAAAGACTGGCCGAAGACGCTCGACAATCTCGCCGGCCTCGATCCCGCGGCGCTTGTGCCGGGGCGAGGGGCAGCCCTCGCGACTCGCGACAAGGTCCGCGAAGGAATTGCGATGACCCGCGATTTTCTTTCGACGCTGTACGGTTCGGTTCAGGCGAGTGTCGCCAAGGGCCTTTCGCTGAAACAGACTTTCGACGCCGCGCGCCAGGTGATGGATCCGAAATTCTCGTCGTTCGCCATCTACGAACACTGTCTGCCGTTCAATGTTTCGCGTGCCTATGACGAGGCGCGGGGACATGAATGGCCGGTCATCTGGACCGCCGAGCGCGACCGCGAAATGTGGAGTGCCCTGCAGGGCTAAGGCCAGCGTCCGATGTGTCACGCGCGAACAAGGGTTGCGGTCCGAACCTGCGCTGCGGTTTGTCTGCTCGTTATCTTCGCATTGTCCGGTCCAGCCGCCGCGCAATCGCGCGTCGATCTGCAATTGATGCTCGCGGTCGACGCATCGGGCAGCGTCAACCAAACCCGGTTTGAGTTGCAGCGAACCGGCTATTCCGCCGCTTTCCGCAATTCGCAAGTTCTGGACGCGATTCTGTCGGGAGCGACGCGATCGATTGCGGTTGCGATGGTGCAGTGGACCGGCCCGCAAATGCAGGTACTCGCCGTTCCCTGGACGATCATCACAGACGAAGCGTCGGCCAAAGCTTTCGCGGATGCGATCGACTTGGCGCCACGCCAATTGTTCGGCGGAGGTACCTCGATCAGCGGTGCGATCGACTACAGTGCGGCGATGATGACGCTCAGTCCGTACCAGGCAGCGCGGCGCGTGATCGATATTTCGGGCGATGGTTCCAACAATCGCGGCCGGCCCGCTTCGAGTGCGCGCGACGACGCCGTGCGGGATGGTATCGTCATCAATGGACTGCCGATCCTGTCGCTCGAGCCGGATCTCGACCGGTATTATCTGGACAACGTGATCGGCGGCTCCGGTTCCTTTGTGGTGAGCGCGGCGAGTTACGAAGTCTTCGGGAGCGCCATCCTGAAAAAGCTCATCGCGGAGATCGCGCTCATGGAACGAACCGCGCCGAAGCTGCCATGAGCGCGAACGAAGGCCGGCAGGTTCTGTTCCGTTATCAATACCGCCGGTCGGCCGATCAGGCCGCACGCACACCGGCGCGCCACCCCGTGGTCGTGGTTGGCGCGGGACCGGTCGGGTTGACGGCGGCGCTCGATCTTACCCAGCGCGGCGTGCCGGTGTTGCTTGTCGATGATTCTGACCACATCGGGGAAGGGTCGCGAGGCATTTGCTACGCCAAGCGCTCACTCGACATTCTCGATCGTCTGGGAGTTGGAGAGCGGCTGCTGCGGCAGGGTGTGGGCTGGAAGACCGGCAAGGTCTTCCGCGGCGACGATCTTATCTACGCGTTCGATTTGCAGCCGGAGCCCGGCGACAAGATGCCCGCCTTCATCAATCTCCAGCAATACCACCTGGAGAAGGCGCTGATCGATCGTGCGGGCGAGACCGGGGTCGATTTGCGATGGCGCAACCGCGTCGTCGGCCTCGATCGTCGCAACGATCATGTTCGGCTGACGCTCGAAACGCCGGACGGTCCCTACGAGATCGATGCGAATTGGGTCATCGCAGCCGACGGCGCCCGCTCGACCGTCCGTGAATTGCTTGGACTGACGTTCAAGGGCGTGACCTTCGAGGACAAGTTCCTCATCGCAGATGTCCGTATGCCGGCCGACATGCCCGCGGAACGCCGGTTCTGGTTCGATCCACCCTTTCACAACGGCCAGTCGGCGTTGATGCACCGGCAGCCGGACGATGTCTGGCGTATCGATCTGCAGCTTGGACCAGATGCCGATGCGAGCGCCGAACAGGCTCCGGCACGTGTGGAGACGCGCTTGCGCAGGATGCTCGGTGACCGCGAGTTCGAAATCCTCTGGGTTTCCGTCTACCGCTTCAACTGCCGGCGGCTCGACCGTTTCGTTCATGGGCGGATTATTTTCGCCGGTGACAGCGCGCATCAGGCCTCGCCGTTCGGAGCGAGGGGCGGCAATTCCGGAATCCAGGACGCGGATAATCTGGGCTGGAAACTTGCGGCGATCCTGAAAGGCGATGGCGGGCCGGAATTGCTCGCAAGCTACGACGTCGAGCGCATCCAGGCCGCCGACGAGAATATCGCTCACTCCACCCGTTCGACCGACTTCATTTCACCGCACACGCCGGCCGAACGAACGCTGCGCGACGCCGTCCTCGATCTGGCGTCACGCGCGGATTTCGCGCGCCGCATGGTCAATTCAGGCAGGCTGTCCGTCGCGACGACGCATGTTTCGCCGTTGTCTACTCCGGACGAGGATGAGTTTGCAGGCATAGCTAAGCTCGGAGCGCCTATTCCGGATGCGCCGATCGTATGGAAAGGCCAGCCGGGGTTCGTGCTCGATCATCTGTCGGGGGGATTTGAGCTTCTGCACTTCCCGCAGACGCAGGAGATCGCCGACGGTCCTGAAGGGATCAAGGTCACAAGAATCGGATACGACTTTTCCGATACCGCCGGGATTTTCAGCCGACGCTGCGACGCGCGGCCGGGCTCAACCTATCTCGTTCGCCCGGACCAGCATCTTTGTGCGCGCTGGCGGAGTTTCGACCGGGACAAGATCGCGAAGGCGCATTGGCGGGCGCTCGGCCACTAGTCAGGCCGGCATGCGCATCGACGAGAGCAGGTCGTTGCACGCTTCGGCGCAATCCGTGCAGGTTTTCGCGCAGACCTCGCAATGCTTGTGCATCGAGGCATGGCGTTCGCACTCGCTCGCACAGGCACGGCAGAATGCAATGCAGGTGGTGAGCTGAGCTTCGACCAACTGACGATGACCGGCCTTGTTCGCGCGTGCGATAATGCTGCCCGTCGCGTTGCAGACGGTGGCGCAATCCAGGTTCAGGCGGACGCACGTCACGAGCCGCGAAACGTCGCGCTCGCCAAGGCAGGCGTCCGAGCAAGAGATGCAGGCCTCCTGACAATCCGCGCAGGCCTCGATGCATCGACTGAGCACGTCGGGGTGACTGAGCCTGTCGGGGTGAGAGCGAAGCATGGCAATGACGGACATGTTCATCTTCCTTTCGTCCCCGTCCCGGCGACTGGATGAGAACAGTCCCGTAAGCCCTTGGTTCCGGTTCCGCATTGACCCGCAATCCGGGTCCGATAGGGTCGGGAACCGAATCGAGGTTCCATCGTCGTTGCCATGCCGCATTTGATCGTCGTTTCACAATTCCGCGATCCCGACGCGGCCTATCGCTGCCTCGTCGAATCGCGTGCCGGCCTCTCGGAACACGAGGCGGCGGCGTTCGATGCCCGTCTGGTTCTCATTCTGGCCAATCATATCGGCAGCATGGATGTTCTGAAGGAAGCAATTGCGCTGGCAAAAGGAAATTGATCGCGACGGATCGCGCTAACGAAAGCATTTCGGAACATGCCTTCGACCTTTCCTTCGACCCGCCTTCTTCTCATTGCGCTCGGCATCAATCTGGCGCTCGGCGCGGTTATGCTGTTTGGAACTCTCGCCCACCTGACGGAACTCGCTGACGGTCTGGAACCGTTCGATCTTCGTCCATTGGGCTACAGCATCGGAGAAGCTCGGACCCTGATCGCGCTGATGGGAGAAGAAGGCCGCCGCTATTATTCGAGCGTGCACCAATGGGTCGCGATCGTGTATCCGCTGACCTTTCTGGTTTCGAGGTGTCTGTTGCTATGGTGGCTCACTGCGGATGATCGTTTGATCGAAGGCCGCATTCGCCTGAGGTGGCGTTTCGCGCTCCTTCTGCTTCCGATCGCAGAAGCGGTGCCAGACTACATCGAGGACTTCCGCATCGCGGCGATGTTCGCGGCGGGCAGGGATCTCGAAAGCGATCTCGTCGCTGCTGCGAGCGCTGCGACCCAGACAAAAATATTTCTGACCGTGCTGACCGAAATCGTTTGCATATCGCTCGTGGCTTGGGGCGTGATGCGGCGTCTGACTATCACGCGCAGCATCACGCGCTAACTTTCGCGCGGCTTTGCTTCCATGACCTGCTGGATCTTGCGCAACAATGCGCCTTGCGTGAAAGGCTTAGTCAGCAATTCCAGGTCAGGTTCGAGCCTGCCCTGGTGGACGATGGCGTCCCGTGTGTAACCGGTCGCGTAAAGGACCTTCAGCCCAGGCTTTCGGCGCGTTGCGGCAACCGCAAGTTCCTTACCATTCATGCCGCCCGGCAAAACGACGTCGGTAAAAAGCAGATCAACATCGGAAGCCGCATCGAGCAGTTTAAGAGCGCTCAAGCCATCCGACGCCGACAGAACACCATATCCCTGTCCTGCGAGAACCTCTGTCGCGAAGCGATTAACGTCGGCGTCATCTTCCACGATCAGAATCTTCCCGGATCGGCGCTCCTGTTCGCTGGGGTAGGCCGCAGGGAGCGAATCCATTTCCCAATCGTCGACGTGGTTGCGATCGTCCAGCTTCGGGAAGTAAAGCTTGATCGAAGTACCTTCGTTCGGTTCGCTGTAGATCTTTATGTGACCGCCAGACTGTTTGACAAAGCCGTAGACCATACTTAGGCCAAGGCCGGAACCGACACCCGGACCTTTGGTAGTGAAAAAGGGTTCAAAAGCGCGCTCAACAACTTCTCTAGACATGCCGTTGCCTGAATCGCTCACTGCCACCAACACGTATTGACCGGGCGGAATGTCGGTCGCATTGCGAGCGATATAGAACTCATCGAGATGGCTGTTCGCGGTTTCGATCGTCAGATGGCCGCCATTGGGCATTGCGTCGCGCGCGTTGACCGCCAGATTGACGATTGCGTTTTCCAGCTGGTTCGGATCAACCGCGACCTTCCACAGTTCGCCGGCTAGTACGGTTTTGACCTCAATAGATTCCCCGATCGCTCGGCGAAGAAGGTCGGACATCCCGTGTACCAGACGGTTGACGTCGACCGCCTTCACTTCGAGAGGATGCTGACGCGAAAATGCAAGCAGGCGCTGCACCAATGTTGCAGCGCGCTCGGACGCGTGACGGGCCGACAACAACAGCTGGCCTGCCTTTGACTCGGTGTCATGGAGAAATTTCAGAGCCAGATCGACGTTCCCGAGGATAGCCGTCAACAGATTGTTGAAGTCGTGCGCGATGCCACCGGTCAGCCGGCCGACCGCCTCCATCTTTTGTGATTGTCGCAGGGCCTGTTCAGTTTGTTCACGGCGCGCGACTTCACGGCGGAGCGATTTATGCACAATCACCTCGCGGCGCGTTCGCGATAGCGCCATGAGGGATAAGGCAATCAGTGATGCCGCTGCCGGCAGGCCCACAATCAAATTGCGAGAGATCGAGCCGAGCCAGCGCCTCCAGATCGTCGTGGTTTCCATGCCGACCAGAACGACAACATTCAATCCGGCGAGGCGCCGAAACGCAAAGATTCGTGTCGCCCCGTCGAGTGGTGATAGCGCTTCGATTAGTCCGGACGGACTTGTGCGTATCGCGTGCATCATGGCGTCGTCTTCGCCAAAATGCGACATGCTGCCATTCGTTGTCGCGGGATAGCGGGCGAGGATATTGCCGTCGACGCGCAAGATTGCGATGCTTTCCACATCGTCCTTCGGCAAGGTCGAATAGAATGAAGAAAAATATTCTGGCTTGGCAGAAATCGAAATGACGCCGCTGAATTGTCCGCCAACGGGGCTGCGCGCTCTCGCGAAGGAAAAGAATCGCAAATCCAGAATTAAGGTGGAGAGGATTTCGCTGACGTAAGTATCGCGCGCGGGATTGTTTTTAAGCTCCTGAAAATACGGACGGGCCGAGAGATTGAGCACCTTCGGCAGAGGAAACATCAGGCCGGAGACCACAGGATGTCCGGTGACGTCAACGACCCATATGTCAAGAATCTGCGGCAGCGTCTGAACGAGGGATGCGAGGCGGTGGTGATACATCTCTTCATTCACGCGAATGATGTCGTCCCCCTCATCTGTCAGATTGTCGGTGTAGAGCGACGCGACTTCGAACGTTTCAAAGACCTTGCGCGCGTGCTCGTAGACGGTTTGAAGCGTGCTCTGCAGGCGGGCGGTCGCCTCTTGCTTATGATTTGAATAACTGGTGATCGATGCGGCTAAGAAGACCACGATCGGCACTGCGAAGGCAGCAATCACGAGAAGGCGGACCGGACGTAAAGCGCGCCCGACCTGTCCTTCGTCAGAAATGTGGTCGCCGTGCAGCGGGGGATTCACGGTCCTCAAGACTTACGGGGCCGCCTTGCGCCGATCAATAGGGCCGCTAGTCTTGTGCCCGGTTCTCCAACTGGAAAATTCTTCGGGGTATCTCCATGCGCGCCGCAGGTGAGCGAGGCATCCGATGTACAGTCATGTGACCGTTGGGACGAACGATATCGAGCGAGCTATGCGGTTTTACGATGCGGTGCTGGCCCCGCTCGGATTGGAGCGCCACAAGACGTACCGCATTGCGCTTGGTTATGCCCCGAAGGGATTTTCCGGCATCAACGCACCGTTCTGGATCCTGCGGCCCTATAATCGCAAGGAGGCCAGCGCCGGAAACGGTCCAATGGCTGCGTTTGCAGCGCAAACAAGGGCGGCGGTCGATGCATTTCATGCCGCGGCGCTGGCGAATGGCGGAACCGACGAAGGGCCGCCCGGCCTGCGGACCCACTACCATCCGAATTATTACGGTGCCTATGTCCGCGACCCGGACGGCAACAAGCTATGCGCCGTCTGTCATCACGCTGTTGAATGAAGGCTAGTTCTGATTAGCGGCTGCACTCGATCGCGACGAATTCGTCGCAATGTCCGCGCGCACAGGCCGATCCGGTCGGAACCGCGCCGGTGATTTCCTCGCGGTCGACCTTGCGATACGAGGCCGCGAGGGCAAATTCCCGAGACTTGCAATAGGCGGCCGCGGCTGCTGCTCCGCAGGCTGCTCCGCTCGCGAGGCAGCGATCCACGCCATATCCGTCGGCGTTGTTGGCGATAATGAAAACGCGCTTTTCGGCAAAGGCCTGCGTGACGCCAAGAAGCATCAAACCCGCGAGAAGGAACATTGCCATTCGAGATCGCATGGGGACCACGCTGGTGCTGGAACGAATGCCGCAATTATGTTCGGAAACAACTAAGGGTTTGTTAACTGCAACACCGCGCGATTCCGGCGCGACGGCGCAGCACTGAGCCGACAGCATCCCTTCGCAGCAAGCAGATTTGCGATCTTATCCACCGCGCCTGTCGCGGCGCGCGTCGGCTGCGGCTATTCCGCAACGCCCCGCCGCTAATCAGTTGCTGCTCGGGCCGGAAGCATTGACCGCAGGGCGATGCTAGTTTCCTTTTGTTGGCGGGACGATCCAGGGAGGAAACAAAAATATGCGGCTCAATCGCGCAGTTCTTCTTGGGGCAGCCATCCTTGCTGCCTCCGCCACCATGGCCCTGTCTTCGGGAACTGAACAGGAGCAGGCAGCATGCCGGCCCGACGTCGCGAAGCATTGTAAGACCGCGGGCACTGACGAGATGGTCGTGCTGTTCTGTCTCAAGGAACACCGGGAAAAGCTCACTCTGGCCTGCCGCAAGGTGCTGGAGGACCACGGCCAATAGCGTGCCGGACAGCTCTTGACGGGACCGGGCTCCTTGCCCATTCTCCCGCGCTATGACGATCCGCAACGCATTTTTCGGCATTTGCCGGGAGATTATCAGCTAGCGCCACGCTGGCTGCGGCCGTCTTTTCTCTCCTGAGACAAGCAACGCCCGGGGCCAGCAGGCGCCGGGGACACCTTGCTCATGGAGCTGAAGCTCTACGATACGCTGACGCGCGAGAAACGGCCGTTCCGCCCGATCGACCCCGCGCGCGTGCGCATGTATGTGTGCGGACCGACGGTCTACGACTTCGCCCATATCGGCAACGCTCGCCCGGTCATCGTGTTCGACGTGCTGTTCCGGCTGCTGCGCCACCTCTATGGCGATAAGCACGTCACTTACGTCCGCAACATCACCGACGTCGATGACAAGATCAACGCGCGCGCGGCGGAGGAATATCCCAACCTGCCGCTGAACGAGGCAATCCGCCTCGTCACCGAAAAGACCGAGAAACAGTTCCACGAGGACGCCGACGCGCTGGGGTGCCTGCGCCCGACCATCGAGCCGCGCGCGACCGAACATATCGCGGAGATGAAGGCGCTGATCGAACGCCTAGTCGCCTCCGGTCACGCCTATGTCGCCGAGGATCACGTGATGTTCAGCGTGCCCTCGATGCCAGATTACGGTGCGCTGTCGAAGCGCCCGCTCGACGAGATGATCGCGGGCGCGCGCGTCGAAGTCGCGCCCTACAAGAAAAATCCGCAGGACTTCGTTTTGTGGAAGCCGTCAAAGCCCGGCGAGCCGGCGTGGCCCTCGCCGTTGGGGATCAAGGTGCCGGGGCGTCCCGGCTGGCACATCGAATGCTCGGCGATGAGTTGGAAGCATCTTGGCGAGACCTTCGATATCCATGGCGGCGGAATCGATCTTGTTTTCCCGCACCACGAGAACGAGATCGCGCAGAGCCGCTGCGCTCTCCATACGCCGGTCATGGCGAATGTCTGGATGCACAATGGCTTCCTGCAGGTCGAAGGCGAGAAGATGTCGAAGTCGCTCGGCAACTTCGTGACGATCCGGGACGTGCTGAAAGACTGGCCGGGCGAAGTGGCGCGGCTCAATATGCTGCGCACGCATTATCGCCAGCCGATCGACTGGACGCTGAAGGGTCTCGAAGAGAGTTGGCGTGCGCTCGATGATTGGTACGTGGCGGCAGGTGAGACACCGACCGGCAGCGTGTCCGGGCAGGTGCTCGAAGCGCTCGCCGACGATCTCAATACGCCTCAAGCCATCGCAGCGCTGCATGGCCTGCGTGGGCTCGCGCAGGGGGGCGATGCGCTCGCGCGCGAGGAACTGGCAGCCTCGCTCCGGATGCTCGGGTTCCTGCGGGAAACGGCAACTGAGTGGTCGGAGCGCAGGCAGAAATCTGCCGACGTCGACGCGACCCGGGTCGAAGCGCTGATTTCGGCGCGCGCCAGCGCACGCAAGCAAAAAAACTTCGCCGAGTCCGACCGCATCCGCGACGAGCTTGCTGCGATGGGAGTTGTGCTGAAGGATTCAAAGGACGGCACCACCTGGGAGATTGCGCGATGAGCAAGGCGATCACCGGCGGATGCCAGTGTGGCGCGGTGCGCTTCCGCGCCGGGAGTCTAGGCCGTGCGGCGATCTGCCATTGTCGGATGTGCCAGAAGCAGTTCGGTCATTTCTATGGCCCCTTCGTCACCGGCATCGATGTCACATGGACGCGGGGCGCGCCGAAGCATTTTCGGTCCTCCAGCGCAGGCCAGCGGGGTTTCTGCGCAACATGCGGAACACCGCTGACGTTCGAGTCCGAAGGTGTGGTCGAGCTTGCGATCGGCACGCTCGATGACCCGCGGCTCGCGGCGCCCGTCCTGCAGGTCAACCCGAACGACAAGCTGCCTTTCGTCGATGCAATTCCCGCCCTGCCAGTTCGCCCCACGGAAGAAAAGCAACCGCTCGACGCGCGCATTCCAGATTTCGTGAATTTCCAGCATCCCGATCACGACACTACCGAATGGCCAAGGAGAGTGTGATGGCACAGCCCGAAACCCCGTTTCCGCGCCACTGGCTCTATTACATCGTGCTCAAGGTCGTGTTGCTGATCGTCGCGATCGGGCTGGTGCTGAAGTATTTCGGCTTCTGGTGATGCCATGACGGAGCGGCTTTATCTCTTCGACACCACGCTGCGCGACGGCGCGCAGATGAATGGTGTCGATTTCACGCTTCAGGACAAACTCGTGGTCGCCGCCATGCTCGACAATCTCGGCCTCGACTACATCGAGGGTGGATATCCGGGGGCGAATCCGACCGACACCGAACTGTTCGCGCAAGAGCGTCCGCTCCGCGCGACGCTGACCGCGTTCGGCATGACGCGCCGGCCGGGGCGCTCCGCCTCGAACGATCCGGGGCTTGCTGGCCTGCTCGACGCCAAGGCCAAGGCGATCTGTTTCGTCGCGAAGACCTGGGACTATCACGTGCGTGTCGCGCTCGAGACGTCGCTCGAGGACAATCTGTCAGCGATCCGCGACAGCATCCGTGCGGCAAAGAGCCGGGGCCGGGAAGTCCTGATCGACTGCGAACACTTTTTCGATGGCTACAAGGCCAACCGGGATTATGCGCTGCAATGTGCGAAGGCCGCCTTCGATGAAGGGGCGCGCTGGATCGTGTTATGCGATACCAACGGCGGCACGCTGCCCCACGAGGTCGAAACGATCGTCGCAGATGTCGTGAAACACATTCCCGGCGACCATGTAGGCATTCACGCGCATAACGACACCGAGCAGGCGGTGGCCAATTCGCTTGCGGCAGTGCGCGCGGGCGCACGCCAGATCCAAGGCACCCTGAACGGAATCGGCGAGCGCTGCGGCAATGCCAATCTCGCGTCGATCATTCCGACACTGAAGCTCAAGAAAGAATTTGCCGGGTTCGAAACCAACGTGTCGGACGCGAAGCTTGCGAATCTTACAAAGGTCTCGCGCAAGCTCGACGAGATGTTGAACCGGGCTCCGGACCGTCACGCCCCCTATGTCGGCGACAGCGCCTTCACGACCAAGGCCGGGATCCACGCCTCGGCGATCCTGAAGGATCCGGCGACCTACGAGCATGTCCGCCCCGACGTCGTCGGTAACAGGCGCCAGCTTCTCGTATCGGATCAGGGGGGGAAGTCGAACATCCTCGCCGAACTCGGCCGGATTGGGCTCGCGATCGACAAGAACGACCCGCGGCTGATGCGCTTGCTCGACGAGATCAAGGAGCGCGAGGCGCAAGGTTATGCTTACGAATCCGCCGATGCCTCGTTCGAAATGCTGGCGCGGCGCATGCTCGGGACGGTGCCGGATTTTTTCGAGGTCACCCAGTTCGATGTCAATGTCGAGCAGCGCATCAATGCGCTGGGCAAGCGCGTCACGGTCTCGCTCGCGGTCGTCAAGGTCACAGTCGACGGCAAGGAATTGATTTCGGCGGGCGAAGGCAACGGCCCGGTGAACGCGCTCGACGTGGCGCTGCGTAAGGATCTCGGCAAGTACCAGCACTTCATTGACGGTCTCGACCTGACCGACTATCGCGTGCGTATCCTCAATGGCGGCACCGAAGCGGTGACGCGCGTGCTGATCGAAAGCCAGGACGAGAATGGTGACCGCTGGACCACGATCGGCGTGTCGCCGAACATTATCGATGCCTCGTTTCAGGCGCTGATGGATTCGATCGTCTACAAATTGGTGAAGTCCGGGGCCACGGCGTGAAGGTCTAGGCGGTGATTGATCACGTCTCTCTCGGCGTTCGCGATCTTGAAGCCGCGGCGGCATTTTACGACGCGGTGCTTGGCCCGCTTGGCTATACGAGACTGGAAACCCGGCCGGCGACAGTCGGGTTCGGAAAGAAATATCCGGAATTGTGGCTCAACCTAAGGTCCGAACGAATGCCCGGTAGCGATGGTGGCGGCGCGCATGTGGCGCTCCGCGCATCCAGTCCGGCAATGGTCGATGCGTTTCATGCGGCGGCACTTGCAGCGGGCGGCAGGTCTGACGGCGCGCCGGGCCCGCGTCCGCATTTCGGCGACGGCTATTACGCCGCCTTTATCCGCGATCCGGACGGAAACCGCGTCGAGGCCGTGACCTTCGTTAAGGGCTAGAGTCGCTCCGACGCGCCGGCCTTCATCAGCTTTTCGGCTTCCGCCACCGGTCGCGCAGCCTCGTGGAGCTTCGGCAGGATCTGCTCGACGCGATCGGCGACCAGGAGGTTCACTTCGAGATTGGCGCGAATGAACTGCAGCTCCTTCATGTGATCGAGCAGCTTGCAGAGCGGGTCCCAGAACCCGCCGATATTGGCGATCAGGATTGGCTTCTTGTGGCGGCCGAGCTGCGCCCAGGTGAGCTGTTCGACCAGTTCCTCCAGCGTCCCGATCCCGCCGGGCAGGGCGACGAACGCGTCCGACCGCTCGAACATAATGCGCTTGCGGTCGTGCATGTCCTTGGTGACGATCAACTCCTGCGCATCGTCGAACGGCTTTTCACGCGCCCGCAGGAATTCGGGGATCACGCCGGTGACGTCGCCGCCATGCTCCAGCACTGAATTGGCAACCGTGCCCATCAGGCCAATCGATCCGCCCCCATAGACCAGCCGGATCTTGTGCTGTGCGAGGATGTGGCCGAAGGCCCGGGCAGCCGCGGTGAAGGCGGGGTCGCCGCCGGGGCCGGAGCCGCAATAAACGCAGACGCTCTGAATAGTGCTCATTTCAAGGGTGCAATCATGAAAGAAAATGCGCCGGCGGCGGCGCCAGGACGTTGATGTAAGCGCTCTTTGTGCCTATTCCAAGGACGACTCGCCGCGCGCCCTTTCGCGCCGCAATAAGAGATGGAATTTCAATTGTCACCCCACGCGTCTGCTGAAAATCGTGCGAGCGCCCGCAAACGCGAGCCCCGTTCCGAGGGCACGCTTCTATCTGCGTTCGGCCATTTATGGCCCTACATCTGGCCCGCCGATCGGCCGGACCTGAAGGCGCGGGTTCTCTTCTCCTTGGTGCTGCTGCTGATCGCGAAACTCGCGACCATCGCCGTCCCCTTCACGTTCAAATGGGCAACGGATGCGTTGGCCGGCAAGCCGGATGTCGGGGCTGCACCCACGACGTTCTTCGACTCCTGGCTGACTTGGGTGCTGGCCGCGCCGATCCTGCTCACCGTCGCCTATGGCGGCATGCGTGTCCTGATGGCGGGACTGACCCAACTGCGCGACGGATTATTCGCCAAGGTGGCGATGCACGCGGTGCGGCGGATTGCCATTACGACGTTCGAGCACATGCACCTTTTGTCGTTGCGCTTTCATCTGGAGCGCAAGACCGGGGGCCTGACACGCGTGCTTGAGCGGGGACGAAACGGCATCGAGACGATCGTTCGCATGGTGGTGCTGCAGCTTGCGCCGACCATCGTCGAGCTCGCACTGATCGTCGGCGTCCTGCTGTGGCAATTCGACTGGCGCTATGTCGCCGTGATCGTCATGACTGTCGCTATCTATATGTATTACACCTACATCGCGACCGAGTGGCGCATCGGCATTCGACGCCGGATGAACGACAGCGACAACGACGCCAACACCAAGGCGATCGACTCGCTGCTGAATTACGAAACCGTCAAATATTTTGTCGCGGAGGAGCGCGAGACGAAACGCTACGACCGTTCGATGGCGCGCTATGAGGAGACGAGCGTCAAGGCTTATACGTCGCTAGCGGTGCTCAACGCCGGACAGGCTACGATCTTTGCCTTCGGCCTCGGCGCCACCATGGTGATGTGCGCACGCGGGATCGCAGCGGGTACCAACACCGTCGGCGATTTCGTCATGATCAATGCGATGATGATCCAGCTTTATCAGCCGCTGAATTTCATGGGCATGATCTACCGCGAGATCAAGCAAGGGATCATCGACATCGAGATGATGTTCGCGATCCTCGGGCGCAAGCCGGAAGTGACCGACCGCCCCGGTGCGAGACCGCTCGCGGTCACCGCCGGCCGGATCAGCTTTGAGAATGTGAGCTTTGCCTATGACCCCGACCGGCCGATCCTCAAAGGCATCAGTTTCGATGTGCCGGCCGGGCGCACGGTCGCGATCGTAGGGCCCTCGGGCGCCGGCAAGTCGACCATTTCGCGGCTGATTTTTCGCTTTTACGACGTCAGCGGCGGGCGCATCCTGATCGACGGTCAAGATATTCGCGACGTGACGCAACTGTCGCTTCGTCATGCCATCGGCATGGTTCCCCAGGACACCGTGCTGTTCAACGACACGCTGCGCTACAATATCCGCTACGGCCGCTGGGAGGCGACTGACGCGGAGGTCGAGGAGGCAGCGCGGCTCGCGCGGATTGACGATTTCATCCGCATCTCTCCGGACGGTTACGAGACCGAAGTTGGCGAACGCGGCCTGAAGCTGTCGGGCGGGGAAAAGCAGCGTGTCGCGATTGCGCGCACGATCCTGAAATCTCCTCCGATACTTCTGCTCGACGAGGCGACTTCCGCGCTCGACAGTCATACCGAAAAGGAAATTCAGGATGCGCTCGAAAGCGTGTCGCGCAATCGCACGACGCTCGTGATCGCGCATCGGCTCTCCACGATCATCGGGGCCGACGAGATCATCGTCCTCGACCAGGGCAGGATCGCGGAACGCGGGACCCATCAGCAATTGTTGGCGCAGAACGGACTCTACGCGAGCATGTGGAACCGGCAGCGCGAGGCCGAGGAGGCACGCGAGAAGCTCGCGCGCGCAGCGGAGGACAGCGCAGCGCCGAACCGCAATCCGCCGCCCGTTAAGGACGATATTCCGGTCATTGATGACGTGCCGCCTTCGATTCCTTCAGCCGCGGAGTAGGTGATGTCGGTCTACCAGTCGATCCGCTCTCAGCTCGTGCCGATCCATCCGGAGGGATATCCGTTCATCGGGATCTTCGCGCTGGTGAGCCTGATCCTGTTCTGGATCTGGACCCCGCTCGGCTGGATCGGAACCGTGTTGACGATCTGGTGCGTCCTGTTTTTCCGCGATCCTCCGCGCGTCACGCCGGCGCGCGACGGTCTGGTCATCGCGCCTGCCGACGGGCGCATCAGCATGATCGTGAATGCGCTGCCCCCGAAAGAGCTCGAGCTCGGCGAACGGCCACTTCCGCGCGTTTCGATCTTCATGAGCGTGTTCAATTGCCATGTGAACCGCAGCCCGGTCGCGGGCCGGATCGACCGGATCGTCTATCGTCCGGGCAAGTTCCTGAATGCCGATCTCGACAAGGCGAGCGAGGACAACGAACGCAATTCACTCGTGATCGCGACACCGGCCGGACGGATCGGTGTCGTGCAGATTGCCGGGCTCGTCGCGCGGCGCATTGTGTCTTTCGTCAAGGAAGGGCAGGCGATCGGGGCGGGGGAAAGGTTCGGCCTGATCCGCTTCGGCTCGCGTGTGGACGTCTATCTGCCGGTCGGAGCGAAACCCCTGGTCGGGGCCGGCCAGACTGCCATCGGGGGAGAAACGGTCCTGGCCGATCTGGGCGCGGCAGAATCGCCGCGGAACTATCGGATCGGCTGATTTTCCGCCCGGCTAGGCCGCGTTAACGCCAAAAGCCGGGCCGCATGGCGTCCGGGTGGGTGGAGCCTTATATTGAACCGTATGTTCCCGCCTTTCGATCCCGAGCGGCTTGAGAACCGGCGGCGCCGTTTCCGCGCCATTCCGATGCGTACCCTCGTGCCGAACGTCATCACGTTGCTGGCCCTGTGCGCGGGTCTGACCGCGATCCGCCTGTCGATCGAGGGCAAGCTCGAGTGGGCGCTTGGGGCGATCGTGCTCGCGGCGGTGCTCGATGGACTCGACGGGCGCGTCGCGCGCCTTATCAAGGGCCAATCCCGTTTCGGCGCAGAACTCGACAGTCTCGCCGACTTCGTGAACTTCGGCGTCGTGCCGGGATTGATGCTCTATTTCTGGGGCCTCCACGAGATCGGTTCGGTCGGCTGGATCGCGGCCCTCGTGTTTGCGATCTGCGGCGGTCTCCGGCTCGCGCGCTTCAACGTGATGATCGACGATCCGAACCAACCCGCATGGGCAGGAAATTTCTTCACCGGCGTTCCCGCGCCGGCCGGCGCAATCACGGTCCTGCTGCCGATCTATATCTCATTGCTCGGTGGGCCGCACTTTGCAACCGTCACGTTCCTGTACACACTTCTGATCGCGTTCCTGATGGTGTCGCGGCTGCCGGTCTATTCCGGTAAGAAGCTCGGTACGCGCGTGCCGCCGGAGATGGTACTTCCGGTCTTTGTCGTTGTGGTCCTTTTCGTGGCCTTGCTGGTCAGCTATCCGTGGCAGATTCTGACGATCGGCACCGTGGCCTACCTGGCGGCGCTACCGCTCAGCTGGATGTCTTACAGGAACTACCAGCGCGCAGACGCCGAGGCGGCTGCCGCTCCGGCGACGCCGCCTTTGCGCGAGGAGCCCGTTTCGCCGCTTAGCCCAAGCCTGCCGGGCGAAGATCGGCCAAGCCGCCTGAACTGAGACAACTCCACGCAGGCGCCGGGCGCTGGCGCATTGCGAACAGAATCTCCTTACAATCTGGCAGCCCGGGTCAGGTCCAATTGCGGGACCGACGACATGTCAGGAGCGTCATGGCGATTTCCCGACGGCATGTGTTTCCGCTCGTTGCAGCAGGAATAGCGGGACCTGCGATCCTGCGTAGCGTGGGGGCGCAGCCCGCGCAGGTGACGCTGAAGCTGCACCACGCGCTCGCGCCGATCGCGAACGTCCACACCCGCCTGCTGACCCCGTGGACGAAGGCGATAGAACAGGACACCGGCGGACGGCTGCAGGTTGTTATCTATCCCTCGATGCAGCTCGGCGGAAAACCCGCACAGCTCTACGATCAGGTACGCGACGGCACCGTGGACATCGTGTGGATGTGGCCCGGCTCGCAGCCGGATCGCTTCCCCGGCGTCGAGACATTCGAGCTTCCTTTCGTGGCGGACCGGCATGCCACGGCCAATGCAAAGGCAGCGCAGGACTTTCTCGAGGCGCATTTGCGCGACGAATTGCGAGACGTCCGCCCGCTCGGTCTGTTCGCTGGCGACGGAGGGATTATCCATTCGAACCGCTCGGTCAAATCGCTCGACGAGATGAAAGGCTTGAAGCTGCGGCCCCCAACGCGACTCGCAGGGGAGGCGCTCAAGGCCTTGGGCGCTACCTCAGTGGCGATGCCGTTTACCCAGACCCCCGAGGCGATGGCAAACGGTGTGCTCGATGGATGTGTCGTGCCGTGGGAAGCGGCGCCCGTGGTCCGGGCGCATGAGTTGGTCAAATTCCATGCAGGCTTTGGGGCGTCACCGGCGCTCAGCGTAAGCACATCCCTGCTGGCGATGAACAAGATGAAATATGATGCGCTGGCCCCGGATCTGCGTGCGGCCATCGACCGCAACAGTGGTCAGCGTGCCGCCAATTTTGCCGGTGCGATGTGGGATGATCAGGCCGCCGCGGCGGAGGAGCTTGTCACCAAACGTGGCCACACGATCGCAGAGATTTCAGCGCACGATGCAACACGCTGGCACAAGGCGGCCGAGCCCGTGATCCATACCTGGCTGCATCACGTCAAAGGGAAGGGACTTGACGGAGAGAAGCTTCTCGCCAGCGCGCGAGCACTGATTGCGAAACACGCGAGCGCCTGAACCCCGCGGGAAATACGGCGCGGCTATCCGCCGCGCATCTTCCACCATCCCATCGCGATCAGAACAACGACGATGACGACAGCGACAAGGCATCCATGCCGCTCGTTGGGCGCTTCATCGCCTGACATATGCGGAACCGCGCCTTAGCCGCCGAAATACTTTTTCCAAACGACGACGGCAGCCACCAGAAGCGCAATCACGATGAGGGTGCCGCAGCCTTTCGGCATGACGGCGGAGGATTTTTCTTTTTCGTCGGACATGCGCGGCACCGTATGTGGCGCGCCGCGCGATGGGGAGTAAAATTTCTGTATCTTTCCCGACCGCGCGCGTAACGGACGGATTCGCGCGTGCTGCGTCAACGTGATGCGAAATCATCAGCGCGGCGGCATCGGGTGTCCCGGCATCAGATCGTAGGGATGCTTCCAGCCGGGAAGTTTCTTGATGCGCTCAAGCCAGGCGCCGATGTGTTTGTACGTCGCCGCGATGTCCAAACCGAATTCCGCGGCCGGATAATAGAGGTATCCGGTCATCGAAACGTCCGCGATGGTCGGGGTGCTGCCGAGGAGAAACGGATTTTTGGAGAGGCGCTTGTCGACGATTGCGAGATTGCCTTCGATCCGGCCCCTCAGGAAATCGAGTACCGCCTGATCCGGTGCGGGCTTTGCCCAATTGCGCAGGAATCGGTACGGGCCGAGAAAACCGTTGATCTTCTGGTTGTCGAAGATCATCCAGCGCAACGCTTCGAGCTCCGCATTCTCGCCGACAGGCTGGAACTTGCCGGAGCGGCGCGCGAGGTAAGTGATGATCACAGCAGATTGGGTCAGCTTCTTCGCGCCGTGGACCAGCACCGGCGCTTCGCCCATGTCGTTGACCGCCTCTCGCCATTCCGGTGTGCGGGTCTCGCCATTGAAAAAATCGACGAAGACCGGCTCCCAATCCGCCCCGATCAGGTTGAGCATCAGCGCTGCGCGATAGGCGTTGCCGGACTGCGCGAAGCAATGGAGCCGGTAGTCGGGCATGAAAGCATCTCCGTCGTCCGGCGAGCCAGATTAGTGATGCAAACGGCCGGAACAAGGCCGTCCGCGACGCATCACGAAATATCATCGGTCCCGCTGTGCGCGAGACGATGTCATCGCATTGTCGGGATGACGAATTCGGCGCCTTCCTTGGTGCCCGAGGGCCAGCGCGCCGTGATGGTCTTGGTCTTGGTGTAGAAGCGCACCGAATCCGGACCGTGCTGGTTGAGATCGCCGAACCCTGAGCGCTTCCAGCCGCCGAAGGTGTGATAGGCGAGCGGGACGGGGATCGCGAAATTGACGCCCACCATGCCGACATTGACGCGCGAGGTGAAATCGCGTGCGGTGTCGCCGTCGCGAGTGAAGATCGCAACGCCATTGCCATATTCGTGTTCGCTTGGCAGCCGTACGGCTTCCTCGTAATCCTTCGCGCGCACGACCGAGAGGACGGGACCGAAAATCTCTTCCTTGTAGATACGCATGTTCGGCTTTACGTCGTCGAATAGGCAACCACCCATGAAGTTGCCGTTCTCGTAGCCCTGCAGCTTGAAATTGCGGCCGTCGACGAGGAGCTTGGCGCCTTCCTTTACGCCGCTTTCGACATAGTCGCGCACTTT
Source organism: uncultured Hyphomicrobiales bacterium (assembly GCA_964584855.1). Lineage (GTDB taxonomy): Bacteria > Pseudomonadota > Alphaproteobacteria > Rhizobiales > Xanthobacteraceae > Pseudorhodoplanes. Next base: position 137,307 of record CAZPBF010000010.1, on the reverse strand, counting down.
GTTCATGTGTGCCTTTGTGACCATCGGGCCGTAATCGGCCTGAGGATCCGTCGAGGGTCCGACCTTCAGGCTTTCGACGCGCGGGATCAGCTTCTCGATGAGGACGTCGGCGGTCTTCTTGCCGACCGGGACTGCAACCGAGATCGCCATGCAACGCTCGCCCGCGGAGCCATAGCCCGCGCCAATCAGCGCATCGACCGCCTGATCCATGTCGGCGTCGGGCATCACGATCATGTGGTTCTTCGCGCCGCCGAAGCATTGCACACGCTTTCCGTGCGCGGTGCCGGTGGAATAGATGTATTGTGCGATGTCGGACGATCCGACGAAACCGATCGCCTTCACGCGCTCGTCTGTGAGCAGCGTGTCGACCGCTTCCTTGCCGCCGTTGACGACGTTGAGCACGCCCTCCGGCAGGCCGGCCTTGATGAACAATTCCGCGATGCGCATCGGCACCGATGGATCGCGCTCCGATGGCTTCAGGATGAAGCAGTTGCCGCAGGCGATCGCGGGCGCGGCCTTCCACAGCGGGATCATAGCGGGGAAGTTGAACGGGGTGATGCCCGCGACGACGCCGAGCGGCTGGCGCACGGAATAAAGATCGATGCTCGGGCCCGCACCTTCGGTGTATTCGCCTTTCAGCAGATGCGGGATGCCGCAAGCGAACTCGACCACTTCGAGCCCGCGCTGAATGTCGCCCTTGGCGTCCGCGAAGGTCTTGCCGTGCTCTGAGGAGAGGAGGCGTGCGAGATCGTCGTATTCCGGCTGGATCAGTTCGAGGAATTTGAACATCACCCGCGCGCGGCGCTGCGGATTGGTCGCGGCCCAGCCGGGAAAGGCGGCCTGCGCGTTCTCGATTGCCTTCTCGACCTCGGACTTGCCGGCAAGGGCGACCCTGGCCTGCACCTCGCCGGTATTGGGGTTGAAGACGTCGCCGAACCGGCCGGATGTCCCTTTGACGGCCTTGCCGCCGATGAAATGTCCGATCTCGCGCATGGCGTATTCTCTCCCGTGATTGTCGTCAGGCTTTTTTGAACGTCCGGCCGTCCCATAACCCGAGCATTGCGGCCAGGCCAAGCGAGCAGCCCCTCCGGCGGAGGGAATTTATTAGCCTTTACGCTCCTTTAACAGCGCCCGGCCTAGATTGCGGCAGGTCCTTTTCGGACGTGGTTGCGTCGGCGTCGGGGTGGTTTCCATGGATATTGCGACCGGCTTAGGAATTCTGGCCGGAGCCGTTGTGCTCGTCACGCTCATCCTCATGGGTGGCGACCTGCGCATGTTCCTCGACATGCACGCCTTTATCGTCATTTTCGGCGGCTCGTTCGCGGCGACCCTGATCCGTTTCCCGCTGTCTTCCATCTTTCACGGGTTGCCGCTCGGGGCGAGATTTGCCTTCACGTTGCGCCGCATGACTCAGCGCGACCTCGTGGACGAGATTGCGGGTCTTGCTGAGATCGCGCGCAAGCAGGGCCCAATCGGGCTCGAACGGGTCGAGATCGAGGATCCGTTCCTCGCCAAGGGCATCCGTTTCGTCGCCGACGGTTATGACACCGATTTCATTCGCGACAATCTCGAGCGCGACCGCGACAATTTCCTCACCCATCTCGATGAAGGCCAGAAGATCTACCGCGCGGTCGGAGATTGCGCGCCGGCCTTCGGGATGATCGGGACGCTGATCGGCATGGTGCAGATGTTCGCCAACATGACCGACCCGTCCAAGCTCGGACCTTACATGGCCGTGGCGTTGCTTGCGACCTTCTACGGCGCGGCGCTCGCGAACCTGTTCTGCCTGCCGATCGCGGACAAGCTGCACCTGAAGCAGACCGACGAGGAGATCAACCGCACGCTGATCATCGACGGCGTGCTGATGATCCGCGACGCGAAGAGTCCTGCCCTCGTGCGGGAGATGCTGCTCGCCTACCTGCCGGAAAAGCATCGCCACGAGGAGATGGAGCTCGCGGCCGCGTAGCGGCCGGCTCCTGTCCAGAACGGGTCCGGATCGATGGCAAAGAAAAAAGCAGCGGCCCATGGCGGCGGTCACGGCTGGTTCGTGACGTTCGCGGACCTGATGGGGCTTCTGGTCGCCTTCTTCGTGATGCTGGTCGCGTTCTCCACGCAGGACCAGGCGAAACTCCAGATCGTGGCCGGCTCGATGCGCGACGCGTTCGGCGTGCAGCAGAACGTGCGCTATTCCGGCGTGATCGAGGTGGACGGGCTGCCGACGCGTCCGCGCCTGAAGAACGCCGCGCGCATCAACCCGGATGAAGCATCCTCGACGCCGAGCCCGGACGAGAACGAGCACAATCGCGAGCGTGGCATCCGCTCAAAGGACGATCAGGCCTTCGCGCTCGCGGCGGCGTCTCTTCGTCAGGCGATGCAAAGCATGCCCGACATCGCCGAAGTCTCGAAGCACATCATGATGGAAGAGACCAAGCAGGGCCTGAACATCGAAATCGTCGATCAGGATGGCCGTTCGATGTTTCCCGAAGGCAGCCGGGAACCCTATGACCGCACCCGCCGGCTGGTGCAGAAGCTTGCGAACCAGTTCAAGGCGATGCCGTATCGCATCTCGGTGACCGGACACACCTCGGCTTCCAAGATCGCGCCGCGGCCGGGATACGGTCCATGGGACCTTTCCACCGACCGCGCCAATGCCATCCGCCAGATCCTCGAAGAACAGGGGGTGCCGGCCGCGAACATCTACATGGTCGCAGGGCGGGCTGACACCTCGCCGCTGTTTCCGGATGATCCCTATATTGCGGCCAACCGTCGCGTCACCATTACCCTGATGCGCGAAGAGCCGCCGATGCCCACGAATTTCAAGCCATAAATAGGGGTTTTGGGGCCCTTTTAGCCCAGTTGCCGTGGCGGGCTGGAATGCCTATAAGGCGCCCGCTCGCCGCACGCGGCGCATTCAAATTGGCTCCATGAACAAAAGCGCAGAGGTTGATACGGCGCCCGGCCATGCCGGGGCGGAACTCAACCCGCATCAGCAATTCCTGGCGCTCACGCTCGGCAGCGTCGGCGTCGTCTATGGCGACATCGGGACGAGCCCGCTCTACGCGCTGCGCGAGGCGGTCCACGCCGCGCAGGATGGCGGGCCGGTGTCGCGCACAATCGTGCTTGGCGTCCTGTCGATGATCCTTTGGTCGCTGATCGTCGTGGTGACGCTCAAATACGTCCTGATCCTTCTGCGTGCGGACAATAACGGTGAGGGTGGCACTCTCTCGCTGACCGCGCTCGCGACCCGCGCCATCGGCCGCCGTACCACCTTCGTGTTCATGCTGGGCATGGTCGGTGCGTCTATGTTCCTGGGCGACTCCGTCATCACGCCGGCGATTTCGGTTTTGTCCGCGGTCGAAGGATTGAAACTCGCACTGCCGGCGTCCGAGCATTTCGTACTGCCGATCACGCTCGTCATTCTGGTCGGCTTGTTCGCCGTGCAGCGGCGCGGCACGGCCAATGTCGCGGCGTTTTTCGGGCCGATTATGGTGATATGGTTCTTCGCCATCGCGATTGCCGGGCTCTTGCATATTCATGAAGACCCGACGGTGCTTGCGGCGGTCAATCCGCTCTATGCCATCGAATTCCTTTATCACCACGGGCATATCGGCCTGATCACCCTCGGCCTCGTCTTTCTTGCGGTGACAGGCGGCGAGGCGCTGTATGCGGATCTCGGACATTTCGGCAAAGCGCCGATCCAGACTGCATGGCTCGGCCTGGTCTTGCCATCCTTGTTAATAAACTATTTTGGGCAAGGCGCGCTCGTGCTCGCGAACCCCGACGCCATCGAGAATCCGTTCTACCGGCTGCTGCCGGAGTCGCTGCTCCTGCCGATGATCGTGCTCGCGACCGCTGCGACCATCATCGCGAGTCAGGCTGTGATCACTGGTGCATTCTCGCTGGTACGGCAGGCAATCCAGCTCGGGCTGCTGCCGCGTCTTGCCATCGTTCACACCTCTGAGTCCCTGGCGGGGCAGATCTACATTCCGCGCGTGAACACTGCGCTCCTCATCGGCGTGCTGCTGCTGGTCGGCATGTTCCGCACGTCGAGCGCGCTTGCATCGGCCTACGGCATTGCCGTGAGTACCACCATGGTCGCTGACGGATTGCTCGGCTTTATCGTGATCTGGAAATTGTGGAACTGGCGGTGGTGGCAGGCGGCTTTGCTGATCATCCCGTTCGTGATCGTCGACAGCACCTTTCTCTCAGCCAACATGCTGAAACTATTCGAAGGCGCATGGGTGCCGCTCCTGTTCGGAATCGGAATGGTGTTCCTGATCCTCACGTGGCGGCGAGGCACGTCCATTCTTGCGACCAAGACGCGCCGCGCGGAAGTTCCGCTCGAGACCCTGTTGCGCAGTCTGGAGAAAAAGCCGCCGCACATCGTGCCGGGGACGGCCGTGTTCCTCACGAGCGATCCTCAGTCGGCGCCGACCGCGCTCATGCATAACCTGAAGCACAACAAGGTTCTGCACGAGCACAATGTGATCCTGACGATCGTGACCGCCGATACGCCGCGCGTGAGCGATGACGAGCGTGTGGCGATGACTCCAGTTTCCCCGCATTTCAGCAGAGTCGCGCTGAAATTCGGCTACATGGAATCGCCGAACGTACCCAAGGCGCTCGCCGTTGCGCGTAAGTTCGGTTGGAGCTTCGACATCATGTCGACGTCGTTTTTCCTCTCCCGGCGCGCTCTTAGGCCGGCGGCGCATTCGGGCATGCCGCGCTGGCAGGATCGCGTGTTCATCGGCATGGCGAAAAGCGCGAGTGACGCCACGGACTTCTTCCAGATCCCCACCGGCCGCGTGGTGGAAGTCGGCACGCAAGTCACGGTCTAGTGAAGCCTTGCCGAAGAATCATAAATAAGTCAGTGGCTTGTCGTCGCCGTGCGCCGCGAGCCAAGCCGCCTTCGCATGGCTGATCAGGCAAACTAGCGCCCTCCATTGAAAGACATCGAGAGCCTGATGGAGTTATACGCCCCGACCGTTTTGCAATGCACAAAAGGGGCTATCGATGACAAGTCTGGCTTTACCCGCGTCTGCGGCGCCGTCGCCGCATGTTGCTCAGCCGCGGGCCGGCTTCTGGGCGCTGACACTCGGAAGCATCGGGGTCGTCTACGGCGACATCGGAACGAGCCCGCTCTACGCAATCCGAGAATCCGTCATTGCGGCGGTGGGTGCCGGCAACCCGGCGAGCGAGGAGGTGGTGCTCGGAATCCTCTCATTGATCGTCTGGTCATTGCTGATCGTGGTCACCGCGAAATACGTGCTGATCCTGCTTCGTGCTGACAATAACGGTGAGGGTGGAACGCTGGCGCTGATGGCTTTGGCCAATCGCGCGCTCGGCGGGCGCACCCGTATAATCATCCTGCTCGGGATCGTCAGCGGTGCGCTGTTCTATGGCGACGCAATCATCACGCCCGCCCTGTCGGTTCTGTCCGCAATCGAGGGATTGAAGGTCGCGACCCCGGCCTTCGAGCCGTATATCGTGCCGCTCACTGTCGCCATCCTGATCGCGCTCTTCGCCGTACAATCGCACGGCACCGCGCGCGTCGCGGCGTTCTTCGGACCGATCACGCTTGTCTGGTTCGCGGCCCTCGCGGCCGCAGGGCTGTGGCACATCGTCAGCAACCCTCTGGTGCTCTACGCCTTCAATCCGGTTTACGGCGTCACCTTCCTCTTGTCGCACGGCGTGATCGGATTCCTGACGCTCGGCGCGGTTTTTCTCGTCGTGACCGGTTCGGAGGCGCTCTACGCCGACCTCGGCCATTTCGGGCGCGGCCCGATCCGCTTCGCCTGGCTGTTCGTCGCGCTGCCGGCCTTGACGATCAACTATCTGGGTCAAGGCGCGCTCGTACTGGCCGATCCGAAGGCGATCGAGAACCCGTTTTATCTGCTATATCCGGACTGGGCGTTGATCCCGATGGTCATCATGGCCGCAGCCGCGACCGTGATTGCGAGCCAGGCGGTGATCACGGGAGCCTATTCGCTGACGCGGCAGGCGATCCAGCTTGGGCTCCTTCCGCGCATCGAGATCCGGCACACGTCCGAGGCTCTGGAAGGCCAGATCTACATGCCGCGCGTGAACACGCTGTTATTGATCGGCGTATTGCTGCTGGTGGCGCTATTCCGGTCATCGAGCGCGCTCGCTTCGGCTTACGGGATCGCCGTGACCGGAACGATGGTCGTGACTGCGACGATGGCGGTGGTGGTCATCAACAAGGTCTGGCGTTGGCCGCTCGCGGCCTCGGTCCTGCTGATCGCGCCCTTCCTGTTCATCGACCTGACGTTCCTCGGCGCCAACATGCTCAAGGTGGTCGAGGGCGGCTGGATGCCGCTTCTGCTCGGCGCGGTCGTGATGACTGTGATGTACACCTGGCGGCGCGGCAGCCGCATCCTGTTCGACAAGACGCGCAAGCACGAAATCCCGCTCACGTCGCTCATTGCGATGATGGAGAAAAAGCCGCCGCAACGCGTGCCGGGCACGGCGGTCTTCTTGACGAGCGATCCAAAATCCGCGCCGACCGCGCTGATGCACAGTCTGAAGCACTATAAGGTGCTGCACGAACACAACGTCATTCTGACGGTTGAAACCGATCCGTCCCCGCGGGTCGAAGCGGGACAGCGCGTCGAGATCGAGCTACTCAGCCCGAATTTCATGCGCCTGTCGCTGCGGTTCGGATTCATGCAGACGCCGAATGTCCCGGCCGCTCTTGCAATTGCACGCAAGCTCGGATGGACCTTCGACATCATGTCGACGTCGTTCTTCCTGTCGAGGCGGACCCTGAGGCCCTCGAAGCATTCCGGCATGCCCGGATGGCAGGACCGCCTGTTCATCGCGCTCGCACGCACCGCGAACGATGCGACCGACTATTTCCAGATTCCGACCGGGCGCGTCGTGGAGGTGGGAACCCAGGTTTCCGTCTAGCGGCCGAATGACGCCCTGCCGTGCCCCGCGCGGTTGACGTTGCGGGCACGGCGGGTTTTTCTCGCGCCTTGAGGAGAATGCCGATGCCGGGCGGTCCGCCGATTGTGCACGACCTGTCAGCCGAAGATGTCGCACGCGGTCTGACCGAAGGGCGCATTCTTCTGGTGGATGTGCGTGAGCCGCACGAAATTGCTGTGGAAAGCTACCCGGACGCGATCAACGTGCCGTTGTCGCAGTTCGACCCCGCAGACATACCCGATCCGCAGGGGCGGCAGGTCGTGTTTGCTTGCCGCTCGGGCAATCGCTCGGTGACCGCGGCGCTCGCCGCGCAGGAAGCCGGGCTTGCCTATGACAGCCATCTGGCCGGCGGCATTCTCGCCTGGAAAGCCGCAGGCCTTCCGACCAAGAGGTGAGGTTCACGATGATGCGGAATTGCGGACGTCTGGCAATCGTCATCGCCTGCGCTTTCGCCGCGGCCATGCCCACGCACGCGCAGAAGGAACGCAGCGTCAACGTCTATAACTGGTCCGATTACGTCGATCCCGGCGTGCTCGAGGACTTCACCAAGACGACGGGCATCAAGCTCAAATACGACACCTTCGATTCCAACGACATCCTCGAAACCAAGCTGCTCACGGGAAAATCCGGTTACGACGTCGTCGTGCCGACCGCGTATTTCCTGGAACGTCAAATCAAGACCGGCATTTTCCAGAAGCTCGACAAGTCGAAGCTGCCGAACCTCTTGAATGTGTGGCCGGAGATCGCCAATCGCCTTGCGGCCTACGATCCGGGCAACCTCTACGCGGTCAATTACATGTGGGGCACGACCGGGATCGGCTACAACGTGAAGAAGGCCAAAGAAGTTTACGGCGGGCCGATCGACTCCTGGGACGTGGTGTTCAAGCCGGAGATTCTTGCCAAGTTCAAGTCGTGCGGCGTGATGATGCTCGACTCGCCCTACGACATCATGCCGGCGGCGCTGCTTTATCTCGGCCTTGATCCGAACGCGACCTCGCAGCCGGAACTGGAAAAGGCCGCCGAGCTGATTTCGAAGGTGCGGCCGAGTGTGCGCAAGTTCCATTCCTCGGAATATCTGAACGCGCTCGCGACCGGCGAAATCTGTCTCGTGGTCGGGTGGTCGGGCGACATCAAGCAGGCGCAGAAGCGCGCCGCCGAAGCAAAATCCGGAATCGAAATTGCCTACGCGATCCCGAAGGAGGGCGCGCAGATGTGGTTCGACAATCTCGCCATCCCTAAGGATGCGAAGAATGTCGACGAGGCGCACGAATTCATCAATTACCTGCTTCGGCCCGAGGTCGCCGCGAAGAATTCCAACCTTGTCGCCTACGCGAACAGTAATCTTCCGAGCCAGAAGCTGATCGACAAGGAAGTCATCGACGATCCGACCGTGTATCCCCCCGCCGCAACGCTGAAGACGCTCTACACATTCAAGGCGCAGGATGCCAAGACGCAGCGTCTGATGAACAGGCTCTGGACCAAGATCAAGACGGGGAAGTGAGCTATCGCCACCGGCGGTGCAGCCAGAGCCATTGCTCGGGATGCTGGCGCACCCAGCCTTCCACGATTCCGGTGATGATCTGCATCGTGCCCTGCACGTCGATTTTGCCGTCGGCATCGCGCGCGGGCGCGATCTCTTCGGTGAGCTCCGCATAGAAGCGATGGCCAGGGAGGCGCACGCAACGCACGCCGTGGATCGGGCACTCGATCTGGCGGGCGAGGCGGGCGATCAGCGGATTGGCGGTGGTCTCGCGGCCGAAAAACGTGACCGGCACGCCGCGCACGTAATACTGGTCGACCAGCATGCCGACATGCAGCCCGTCCTGCAGCGCTTCGGCGAGCTTCATCGGCGCATCGAGCCCGGTGCGGATCATGCGCCCCATGTTGAGCGCGCGCATCCCGAGGATTTCGTCCGCAACCGGGCCGAGATTGGGCGCGCGGTAGAGGACGGCACTTGGTAGGCCATGCGCCGCTCCGGGCAGCGCGGGCAATTCCCAGTTGGCGAGATGCGCGGCGAAGATCAGCGCGGGTTTGCCGTCGTCGCGCAGCTTGATGAAACGCTGTTCGCCTTCCGGCCCGAAGGTGACGCGGCCTTCTCCTGGCCGTTCAGGATCGTGGTCCCAGATGCGGTCGAGATGGGCGAATTCGGCGCCGAGACGGCCAAGGTTGTCCCATACGCCCGACAGGACGGTTTCGATCTCGGCGGGCGATTTCTCAGGGAAGGCAGCGCGCAGATTTTCCTGGCCGATTTTGTGTTCCGGCAGCCACGGCCCGATCCGGCGCATCAGGGAACCGAGAAAGTCCGCCATACGGTCCGGGTCGAGCCGCCGCACGCCGCGCAGGGCCAGGACGGCGACCCGGCCGATCAGCCGGTCGCGCCATTGCCGCCATCGCCGCTTCAAGCGCATGGGCCGATTTTCAGATTGGGCATGGTCCGGTCCGGGAACGCTGCAGACTGTCCAGCGTCATCCTCTAGAACATCACGACGATTTTTCCGAACACCTTGCGCGTTTCGAGCCGCGCCAGCCCTTCCTCGAATCGTTCCAGCGGCACTTCCATGTCGATGACCGGCAGGAGACCGTCCGACATTTTCTGCAGTCCGTCGCGGATATTTCGCATGGTGGCGCCGAACGAGCCGAAAATCTTGTATTGCTGCTGAAACAGCTGCATCAGGTTGAGCTGAACGGTCGGACCTGCGGTCGAGCCGCACGTAGCAAGCCTGCCGCCACGCTTCAGGCACAAAAGCGAGTCGTTGAAGCCTTCACCGCCGACATGCTCGAACACGACATCGACGCCTTTTTTGCCGGTGAGCTTGCGGGTAATCGTAGTGAAGCGGTCGGTGCGGTAATTGATGACGTGATCGGCGCCGATTGCCTTCGCCTTTTCGATCTTCTCGTCGTCTCCGACGGTGGTGATGACGGTGCAGCCGATCGCCTTCGCCATCTTGATCGCAACCGAACCGATCCCCGATCCCGCGGCATGCACGAGGATGGTCTCGCCCGGCTGCAGCTTTGCGTTGTCGAACAGCATGTGCTCGACCGTCGAATAGGCGACCGGCGCGCAGGCCGCGTCACGCAGCGAGACGCTTGCGGGCACGGGGATGACGAGGCGCGCCTGCATGTTGACGAATTCGCGGGCAAATCCATCGACGTGGAAACCCATCACGCCGGCCGGGTTTTCGCAGAGATTGTCGCGTCCGTCCTTGCAGGCCTTGCAGACCCCGCAGGTGAGCGCGCCATACATCACGACCTTGTCGCCGATCTTGAAGTTCGAGACGCCCGCGCCGAGCGCTGCGATCTCGCCGGAGGCCTCGACACCGACCACGACGGGCAGACTTCGCTTGGCGAAGGCCATGCCGCGAAAGCCCCAGAGGTCGAGATGATTAAGCCCGACCGCCTCGACGCGCACCTGCACCTCGCCCGCGCCCGGAGGCGGGGGAGCTGGCAGGTCGGTCAGTTCGAGTTTGCGGTCGGCTACGAGGGCAAGGGCACGCATGCGGTGAAAGACATCCACGCTTGATTGAGAAGCCGTTCCGCCCGGCCATGGCGTCGAAGACGGCGTTGAAACGCCTTTCGGGCCGAGCATCCATCCGTTTCTTCGACAAGATGGATTGCCGGGTCAAGCCCGGCAGCGGGCCTTGAAGGTCAGGACGGCTCGCCGGTCAGGACGAGGCAGGTATTCTGCCCGCCGAAGCCGAAGGAATTGGAGATCACCCGGCGGACCCTGGCGTCGCGCGCCTTGTTCGGCACCACGTCGAGCGGGATCGCAGGGTCCGGCACCTCGTAATTGATCGTCGGCGGGATGCGCTGGTTGAGGATAGTCAGCGCCGACACCACCGCCTCGATCGCGCCGGCCGCCGTGAGCGTGTGGCCGACCATCGACTTGTTCGACGAGATCGGAATGTTCTTCAGATTCTCGCCGAACACCGTCGAAACGCCGAGATACTCCATCTTGTCGTTTTCCGGCGTCGAGGTGCCGTGCGCGTTGATGTAGTCGACGTCGGAGGGGGTCACGCCCGCGTCGGCGAGAGCGTTGCGCATGCACGAGATCACCGGCTTGCCATCCGGGCTCGAGCGGGTGCGGTGGAAATTGTCGGCTTTTTCGCCGACGCCCTCGACAATGCCGAGGATCTTCGCACCCCGCGCGACCGCATGGTCGTAGTCCTCAAGCACCAAAGCCGCAGCGCCCTCGGCAAGCACGAAGCCGTCGCGGTTCTTGGAGAACGGACGCGAGGCGCCTTGCGGCGAGGTGTTGTTGGTCGAGAGCGCGGAGAGGAGCGAGAAGCGCACAACGGATTCAGCGGTGATCGAGCCGTCCGCGCCGATGGCAAGCGCTGCCTGACACTCGCCGCGCTGGATCGCTTCGAGCCCAAGCTGGATCGCGGTCGCACCCGACGCGCAGGCCGTGGTCAGCGATATCGGCGAACCCTTTGTGCCGAAATGCTCGGCGAGATTGTCGGGCACGACGCCGTATTTTGACTCTTCGTAAAAGGGGTGGAATTCCTCGCGCGCCGCGGCGCGTACGAGATCGCCATATTCGATCTTGTCGGCCGCGCCGGACGCTGCGGCGAGCGCGAAGCGCTGTGGCCATTCAATTTCGATCGGCGGAAACGCTAGAAAGAGGGGCCCGGGGAAGTCCCCCTTCGAGCCGACGCCGGATTCTGCAATCGCTTCGGTGCCGGCGAGACGCGCGAGCTTCTCGGAGAGCGCCGCTGAATGCATGCCTTCTTCGAACACGTGGTCGACCGCGCCGGCGATGGTCGTGCGCAGTCCGTCGGTCGCAAAGCGGGTGATCGAGCGGATGCCGGACTCGCCTGCGGTCAGCTTTTTCCAGTTGTCTTCCTTGCCGGTGCCGAGCGGGGTGACGATGCCCATGCCCGTGATCGCAACGACCGGACGCCCCTTCTTGTCGCGCCGTGCCATGATCCCCTCTCAGTCCACTCGTTCGATCAGCGCGAGCCCTTCGCCGCGCCAATGCCCGACGCTCGTGACGAGCGCTTGCGAGATGCCGCCGGCCGCGTCTCCGACATCGCCGCTGCCGGAGGGAGGAAACAGCGTTCCCTCGCGGACTGCCTGACAGCCAAGCGCGACGTTGGCGAAGAACTGCGCCTCCATCCCATTGCCGATGTAGGTCGCCGTGGCGCGGACCGGAAGGCCGGTTTCGGCCAGGACCTTCTTTTCTTCCGAGGTCGCAGGCTCGGCTCCAGATGCCCCCGAAAGAAAGACGGCCCGGTCCTTTTTCACCGATCCCATCACGGCGTCGATCTCGGCGCGCAGCGTCGTTCCGGATTCGCCGGGCTTGCGCTGGTTACGGCTTGATTGCACCGAAGCGAGGCGTGCCAATGGCTTCGCCCCGCGCTTCTGTGCGTGTTCGCGGCTTTCGAGGACAAGGAAGGCGCCCATCGCCGCGAGGGCGAGTGCGCCCTGCGGACCGCGATCCCAGACCGGCTTGAAAGGCGGCTCGAGCAGCGGCGTTCCCAGCCGGAATAGAAGCACAAGATCCCAGCGCGTGCCGTTATATGCGCCGCCCACCAGCGACACGTCGCTCTGGCCGGCCGCGATGCGCGCATGTGCGACGCGGAGCGCATCGACGCCCGAGGCTTCCTCGCCCATGAAGGTACGCGAGGAGCCAACGACGCCATGCACGAGCGAGATGTTGCCGGCAAGCAGGTTCGGCAGCTGGGCAAGAAAGAGGGTGGGGCGCAGGTCGCTCATCAGCCGTTCGTTGACGAAAGCGTCCGGCTTGTTGCTTTTGCGCACGTCGGTCAGGATGGCCGCATCGACTGCGACGTCGCGCTCGCCGCCGCCGGCCGCGACAATCATGTCTGCCTTGTCGAGGATTTCGGCATTCTTGGCGATGCCGGCATCTGTCAGGGCAAGCCCCGCGGCATAGACGCCGATGCGTTGCCAGGCTTCCATCTGTCGCTGGTCGCCCTTCTTCGGGATCTGCGTGTCGAGATTGAGCGGCGGCGCGGGAAAGGTGATGTAGGGTGCAAACGTCTTGTCGTCATAGGCGGGCGTTCCGCCGGCCTTCAGCCGCGCCCAGTTCGCCTCCGGCCCTTCGCCGAGCGCCGTGACGAGCCCCACGCCCGTGATCCAGACTTCTCGCCGATCGGTCACTTCTTGAAATCCTTGAGCGGGAAATTGATCCGCTCCGCCCAGGCCGTCATCGTGTTGTAAAATTCCTGGCTCGGATAGGGGACAATGCGATAGGTCAGACGGGCATCTGCCATGATCTCGCCCTTCGCACGGCAGACACCGTCGGCGATCGCATAGCCGGACCCTTCGTGCACGATCCGGCCCTCGGTTTCGAGCTGCGTGCCGGGCGCCACGATGTTGCGCACCTTGCCTTCCTTGATCGCCGCGAGCACCGGAAGACCCGTGAAGCCGGTGATGCCGCTGACGAGCCAGCCGCAGGTCTGCGCCATGACTTCCATCATCAGCACACCGGGCATCAGCGGGAATCCCGGAAAGTGCCCTTCGAAGACCGGGCTCTGCATCGGGACTTTGGATTCGGAGCGGATGAATCGTTCGTCGGCCTTCACCTCGACGAAACGGTCGACCATCTCGAAATATTCAAGGCGCATCGGCCCCCGCTCGGCAACCTGCCATCTAACCGGACCCCCAGGACAGGGATCAGCCGCCCTTGGCGGCAATCAATTCGTCGATCCGGGCGCACAGATTGCGGAGCACGAAATACTGCTCGGTGGTCGCTTGGCCGTCGTTGATCTTCTGCGTCCACTGCTCGAGCGGAAGCTTGATCCCGAACGCCTTGTCGATCGCAAACGCGATGTCGAGGAAGTCGAGGCTGTCGATCTTCAGATCGTCGATCGCGTGACTTTCCGGCGTGATCGTGTCGCGCGGGATGTCGCAGGTCTCCGCAATGATATCGGCGACTTTCTCGAAAGTGCTGGGCATCGGCGCTCTCACGTGTCCGCAGGGTGCCGGGGAGGCATCCTCGGCGCGAAGGACGGCTCTATTTGCCGTTGGGAGCGCCCCCTATAGCGAAGGAAAGCGCTGAGTTCAACGGCACAGCGCGTCGCCCAACGCCCAATCGGCAGCCATCCCAAGCCCTTGGCCAGGCTTGCGATCCCGCCACAGGCTGGGGGACCTGTGGGGCATTCCCCACCGGTTCCGGGAAGTCCCGCCGGGCCGGAGCGCCGTCGGCGCTTTTCACGGCGCGGATAAATGCTCTACACAGGCGGCGGCTCGCGCCGCAAAGTCGGCCTTCCGCCCCGATTCATGGACCTGCGATGATCTCGCGCCGCCACGTATTTCTTATCATCGGCTACGCTCCGATCCCGGTCGAAACGCAGCATCTGTGGTTCAAGCGTTCGTTCGAGAAATTCGGCAAGCTGTGGGGCGCCACCGGCACGGTGTCCGACCTTGTCTGGAACGCGGACAAGACCAATGCGCGATGGACGGTCGAGACTCGGGGACCGAACTGGCGGGTCGAGACGACCTACGAGCCGCTGAACTGGGACGACATCATCCACCACGATATGTCGCAGCCGCTATGGTCGCAGATCACCGGCACGATCTCGACCCTGTTCGAATATCTGTGGACGGGGACGCTGTGGCGTTATTTCCGCGCGCGTTGGACTTACGGCATGTTCTTCCTGCTCGCGTTTTTCCATATCGCGGCTTTTGCGGCGATGGGCGCGGTCGCGGGCTATGCCGCATATTGGCTTTCGGGCTTGCAAGGATGGAGCGGGCTCGCACTCGGCGCGATGGTGGGTTTGGCCGGCTTTGTCGGCGGGTTCTACTGGCCGGGGCGGAAGTGGCACACCCAGCACATTCTTGTGGACTGGATCTTCTCGCGCGACTTCGCGCGCAACCAGCGTCCCGACATGAGCGCGCGGCTCGAAGCTTTCTCGAAGCGAGTGGAGGAGCGGGTCCGAGCGAATACCGCAGACGAAGTGCTGGTGATCGGGCATTGCCTCGGTGCGGGGCTCGCCGCTGAGGTTCTCACCCGCGCGCTCGACCGCGATCCGCAGCTTACGCAGCATGGCCCGAAGCTTTGTCTCATGACGATCGGAGCGACGCTGCCCAAATTCGCGCTGCATCCGGGGGGCGAGCATATCCGTCGCGCCGCGCAGCGTGTCGCCGCCGAACCCGGCATCGCCTGGGCGGAAATTCATTCGCGCGAGGACGCGATCTCCTTTTACAAATTCGACCCGGTAGCGCTCCGGCGACAGACAGACCGCACCGACAAGAAGCCTTTCATCCGCCGCGTGCGGCTGAAGGACATGGTCGAACCGCACACCTGGAAGCGAATCCGCTACCGGTTTCTCCGCATGCATATCCAGAGCTTCCTCGCCAACGAGCGACGCACGCCCTACGACTATTTCATGTTCGTATGCGGGCCGATTCCGTTTGCCGATTCAATCGTCGCCACCGGCGGGCCGACGAGCTTCATCGCGCAGGATGGCTCCTACAGCGCGACCGCGTCCCTGACGCCGATAGTCACGGAAGGCCGGATCAAAGCCGAAGATGCCGACGTGGTCCGCACGGAGGAGATGCTGTGACGTTGCTGTATGCCAAGATCGTCTGGCTGGTCGGCACGGTCATCTGGCTCGTCATCCGCTATCCCCATGCCCGCCGCTCGCGTCAAGTCTCGAAGGCGAGCTCGAAGGATCGCAGGCGGGAACGCGCGATCCTCGCCGCGACCGGCCTGCTGGTTCATGTCGTCCCGCTGATCTACGTGCTGACCGGCTGGCCGCAGTTTGCAGATTTTCCGTTCCAGCCTGCGCTCGCGATCCTCGGCACAGCGGTGTTCGCGGCGGCGCTGTGGCTGTTCTACCGGTCCCACAAGGATCTCGGGACCAACTGGTCTATCGCCCTCGATATCCGGACCCGGCACGAACTGGTGACGAACGGCGTCTACCGGCTCGTCCGGCATCCGATGTATTCGGCATTCTGGCTGAACGCGATCGGGCAGGCGCTGCTGCTGCCGAACTGGATCGCCGGACCGGCCGGTCTCGCAGGAATCGCGCTCCTCTATTTCGCGCGTGTTGGCCGCGAGGAGCGGATGATGCTTGAGACTTTCGGAGAAGAATACCGGGCCTATATGGCGCGGTCCGCACGCCTGATCCCTTGGATTTATTGAGGTTTCGGAACCTTCCGTGGCATTCTTGCCACACGGGTTTGGGATCGAAAAGTATCAACAGCGGCACGCTTCTCAACCTGCCTTCACGGGCTATAAATCAACATACGTTTGCCGGGGTGACGTGCGACTTGGATTCAGCCAGGCGCGACAGCATTGGTGATCGACATGAAGACATCGCGCATTCTGGTCGCTGCGGCTTTGTCCGCGGCGGTTCTCGCGGGCGGATCGGCATCTGCCCAGACGATCATGGCGCCTGAAAAGAAGGCCGCGCCTGCTGCTACGGCCGCCGCCAAACCGTCAACGCCAGCCGTCCCCATCGTGACGGCGGCGAACGAGAAGAAGACCGCTTCGATAGCTCCTTCCAGCAAGTCCGCATCGCATACCGGGCGCATCCCGGTTTATCTGCTGCGCGGATTGCTCAACATCTTCTCGCTCGGCATGGACGATCTCGGCGAAAAGATTCGCCGCCGCGGCTATCCGGTGGTCGTGACCAATTATTCCGATTGGCAGTCGATCGCGGAGGACATCGCGCAGAAGTATAAGGCCGGCTGGTCCGGGCCGATCATTCTGATCGGCCATTCGTACGGAGCCGATGCGGTCATGCAGATGGGCGAGTATCTCGGCAAGAAGAACGTGCCGGTCAATCTGATCGTGCCCTTCGACGGGACCGGCTCCTATGCGGCCACCGCGAACGTGCAGCGCGTCCTCAACATCTATCAGCGCGAATACGCCAAGCAGACGCGCGGGCCGGGCTTCCACGGCGAACTGACGAATTACTTCGTTGCCGATCCTGATATCGGCCACACCTCGATCGACAAGGCGCCGCGACTGCACAACATGGTGCTGAGCCGCCTTGGCGGCGGTGCTCCCGCCGCTCCGAAGCCGGCAGCGGCGCCGGCACCGGGCGCGTCTGCGGCGCCCGCGGCCGCTCCCAAGCCCGCAGCGCCGGCGGCGGCCGGCCAGGCCGCGCCGCACGGCTGATCGTTCAGATAATTCGAGATTAAAAACCGGCGGGTTCCCCGCCGGTTTTTTGTTTTCGACACGGGCGCGTTTTCCTGTGCTGCCGGTATCACTTTGCTCCGCGCCGCGTTTTGACCGCGAATGCGGCGGAAGCACCTGAAATCACCTTGAAATCTTCCCCTGCGCGACTCCATGCCGAAACATTCCACCACTACCCGCGTTCGCACCTCAATCATTCAGGGACAGGTGCATGCTGGTACGTCGTATTGCGTTAGTGGTTTCCGTGCTGTGGGCGTCCTCGGCCGCGAGCTTGGCCGCAGATGCGGGGTCGGGGCTCGCTTCGGTCTATGGCTATGCGGGCGAAAAGACCGCGAGCGGCGAAGTCGCGCGGCCTGGAGGGCTGACCGCCGCGCATCGGACGCTGCCGTTCGGGACGAAGGTGCGTGTCGTCAACAAACGCAATGGGCGCTCAGTGGTCGTGCGAATCAACGATCGCGGACCTTTCATCAAGGGACGCGTGATCGATGTCACTCCGCGGGTCGCGTCGCTCCTCGGATTTTCCGGGCTCGCGCCGGTCGCGTTGTCAGTCGTGAACTAGAGGCTTACCAGCGGGGGCGCGGAGAGACGTCGACCGGTGTGCAGCCGGGCCGTCCGGATAGAACGCAATCCTGACTCTTGCGCATCGCGGCCATGGTGTTCGCGATCCAGATGCCTGCGACGATCAGGAAAACCAGAAATCCGAGTGCGATGCCGTTCGTCATCATGCGCTGGCGATAATCGTCGTCGTCCTCCGAGTGCTCGAACCGCTTCAGGCCGGAATCATCCTCGCCGCCCCGCTGCGGACGCGCGGGCGGTCGAGCGGGCGTGCCGCGATGCAGGGGCACCACGCGGTTCTCGCCGTCGCCGGATTCGTCGGTGGGCATAGGCAAGGTCAGACGTCCTTCCAAGCCTAACCCCATAGCCTCGTGCAAGCGCTCGTCAAGTGCGCGAAATGGAGATCCGGCGCGGTGGACGGGACTTGGCCGCTGCCTGTAAGTTCCTTGCCGTGACTCGATCCCGTCCGAGCCGGCCGCTGATTGCGCTCGTCGCGGCCTATGCCATTGCGCTGCAGGCGATGCTTGCGGGCGCGATGTTGGGCGCCCGCTCCGGCGAGGCCGCGCTACTGGCCGGCGGGAGCCTTTGCCTGTCCGACCGCTCGCATGAAGGCGGCACGCCCACGGAAACAATGCCGTGCTGCGTGGCGGCCGTTTGCTGCCCGGCGTGCGGGGCGCCCGCTACGCTGCCGCAGGTCGCCGCGTTCGGTCTGCTCCCGCTCCCGCAGACCTTGCCGCTGGATGCCCAGGGCCTCGCCCAGCCTGATACTGGGATCGGACGACGCCAGCAGCCGCGCGCGCCGCCGGCCGCCTGACGCACCTTCCTTATCGCCCGTGGTCACAAATCCGCCGCGCGCCCGTAGCGCCGCGGTCCTCCGCTATGGAGATTGTTATGAATTGGAAGTCACTTCTGCTCGCTGCAACTCTCGCGTCATTTGCAAGCGCTGCGTCAGCCCATGAGTACAAGATCGGTGCCCTGCAAATAGGACACCCCTGGACCCGTGCCACCCCGAAAGGCGCAACGGTCGCTGCGGGCTATCTCAAAATCACCAATACCGGCACCGAGGCCGACAAACTGGTCGGAGGTTCGGCCGATTTCTCGGCGCGCTTCGAGATTCACGAAATGGCCATGGACAACGGCGTGATGAAGATGCGCCCGGTCGCTGGCGGGCTGGAGATCAAGCCCGGCCAGACCGTCGAATTGAAGCCGGAATCCTTCCACCTGATGTTCCCCGGGCTCAAGCAGCAGCTCGATAAGGGGCAGCGCGTGAAAGGCACATTGCAATTCGAGAAGGCTGGAAAGGTCGATGTCGAGTTTGCGGTCGAGGCCATGGGCGGCGACCCGCATGGGCATACCGCCCATTAACGCGTTGTTATCCGGCCTGCCAGAGCGGACCGGCGGTGCGACCGCCGGTCCGTGATCGGGCAAACTTTTGTTTAAGAGTGTTCGCGTACGCCTATGCCAGAGGGGCGAACAAGGCAAAAGAGCTATGACTGCTGGCAATTCCGACGATCCACGCAACTGGACCGGTCCGCTCGAAAGCATGAGCGACAAGGAGCGCGGTTGGCTCACCGATTCCATGCGCGGCACGCATCCGCATGTCGACATCCATCAGGCGCTCCGCGAGCACTGGCTGGAAATGTGGTACCAGCCGAAGATCGACCTGCGCCGCAAATGCCTTGCCGGCGCCGAAGCACTCGCGCGTATCAATCATCCGACCCTCGGCGTGCTGCTGCCGCAGAGCTTCCTCGCTGGCGTAGACGACGAAAGCCTTGCGCGCCTCACAGAACACGCACTGCTCGCGACACTGCGCGACTGGACGACGTTCGATCAGGCCGGTTTCAACCTGAAGCTTGCGATCAACGTGCCTGTGAACGTGCTGCTTCGCCTTCCGGTGCCGACGCTCGTCAAGGAAAACCGTCCCCAGGATACGCGCTGGCCCGGCATCGTCGTTGAAGTAACCGAGGACCAGATCGTGCGGGACATCGCGCTCGCCCAGGAGATCGCCAAGCAACTCAAGGTCAGCGGTGTCACGGTCGCGATCGACGATTTCGGCGGCGGCTATTCCTCGCTCGCCTCGCTGCGCGAATTGCCCTTCGCTGAGCTCAAGATCGACCACACCTTCGTGAAGAACTGCGCGATCGAAGGCACCAACGGTGCGATCTGCCAGACTGCGATCGATCTCGCTCATCGCTTCGGGAGCGCGGCGGTCGCCGAAGGCATCGAGAATGTCGCCGACCTGCAGGCGCTACAGGTCATGCGCTGCGACTTCGGTCAGGGCGTGCTGTTGTCGCCGCCGATGCCGATGGGACGCTTCATCGACCTGCTCAACCAGCGCAATAACCGTCCGCGCCAGACGCCGCAGAGCGACGAAGCCAGCAGGGTCGCCTAGGCGCCTTTAGGCTCCTGGAAGGGCAGCTTCTGCCCTTCCGGCAGCGGCACGCGGAACACGTCGAGCGACATGGCGACCAGCGTGTAATAGCCGAGGATTCCGACCAGCTCGACCATCGCCGCGTCCCCGAGGAACGCGTGCACCCGTGCGTAGGTGCGGTCGCTCACCCGCTTCGTCTTGTGCAACTCGGCGATAAATCGCCAGATCGCCTTTTCGTCCTTGGCCGCCGCCTTGGGTTCGCGTCCGGACTGCAGATCGCGGATCGTCTTCGGCGACAGCCCGGCCTTTTTCCCGATCGCCTCGTGCGCATACCACTCGTAATGGGAACGCCATAAGCGCGCGATGCACAGGATCGCGAATTCTGAAAGGCGCGGCGAAAGCGCGGTCTTGTAGCGGCAATGCTCGCCGAGCCTCTGCACGAGGTCGCCGAAGACTGGCGCGTGCAGGAACACCCCGAACGGGCCGCCGAGCTTGCCGCGCCCGAGGCCACGGCTCGCAACGATCGCGTCGCGCAACGTGCGCTGGATCGGCGTCAGCGCCTCCTCCGGAATGTCGGGAAGTCGCGGAGCGGGGATCTTGCGGGGCATGGGATGATCCTTGATGAGGTGCGGGACACTATCGCCATCGCGGGCGCGGCTCAAATCACCCGCCGCGCCTTGACCCGCGTCGATCCGGCCGCCACCTTTTCGTCGTAGCAGGGAGAGAGGCCATGGCATCGATCCTATATCACGACGGAAACCGCCGCCTGCAGGACGAGTTCGATTCTCGGCGGATTTCGGACAGGCTGGAAGAAAAGCTCGCCCGCACGAACTTCACGTCCGACGACAAGGCCTTTATCGAAAATTCGATCTATTTCTTCGTCGCGAGCGCCGATGCGCAGGGGCGCCCCGATTGCTCGTTCAAGGGCGGGCCGGCCGGGTTTGTCCGGGTTACGGGGCCAGATGAAATCACATTTCCCGATTACGACGGCAACGGCATGTTCAAGAGTCTGGGCAATCTCTGCGTCAATCCGCATGTAGGGCTTCTGTTCATCGCGATGCATGACAAGCCGAAGCGGCTACGCGTCAACGGCACCGCGAGCGTGAACCGCCATGACCCGCTGAAGCCGGAATTCGCGGGGGCGCAATTGCTCGTGCGCGTGAAGGCGGCCGCGATCTTCCCGAATTGTCCGCGGTATATACCGACCATGCAGCTCGTCGAGGCGTCTCCCTACACGCCGCAGGCCGGCTGCCCTCCGGTCGAGCCGGCCTGGAAAGCATTCGCTGACTTCAAAGACTACGTTCACCCGCGCCAGCCTTCGCCGGATGGCAACAAGCCCGGTTGAAGAAACAGATCACTAAAATTGGAACGATCGGTCGGTGAGCCGGTCCTGGAAGATCCGCTGCGAGCGCTCCCCGGGCGATGGGCACGTGCGCGCTTTTCACGCCGACGTCGATCTGAGTACGGGGCCGCTTCAGCGCACGATGCGCGGCCGCTTCGTTGGCGGAAGTAACGGCCTGCGCTACTCCGAAATTATCTGAAAGCCTAGGGTCAGCTCGCGAGCGGCTCGACCAGGCGGGGCATCTCGATCGGCGGATTGGCGGTCTTGGTCGCTTTCTTCGCACGCGGGACGCGCGGCATCACAAGGCCGCTGAATAGCGTGAATGAGGCAAGCAGGATCGCGGCAAGATTGCCGTCCTGATAACCCTCAAATGCGACCGCGCTGAGCGCATAGGCCCAGAAGGGGAAGGAAAGCGTGGACATGATCGCATTGACGATCCAGGCATCGCCGTCCTGGCGCACGTACCAGACATAAATCGGCGTCATCACCATCCCTATCCCGAGCGCGATCGCGCCAACCGTCGTGATCGGCAGGCCGCCCATGGAGGCTGTCTTGCCGCCGGCCCTGATCGCCTGTTCGAGGATGGCGTTGATGAAGATCGAGAAGGCGAGAAGTTCGGCAGGCACGTATTTGCCGAGCCGTTCCAGATAGGTATCCGCGATGATCATCGTCGGAGCCTGTGGATGGTGCCCGGGTGCCGCACCCTGAAGCATGCCTTCAAGCACGCCGGCGATCGACATATCCGCCTGCACGACTTTCGGCACACGCACGAGACGACCCATAAACCCCTCCAAAGGTGTAGGCGAATCAAGTGCTTGCAAGGCTAGGGGCGTACGGCACCGTACGCAAATACTCTTCTCGTATAAGCTGTGGACCTCCGGTGCAGAACGCAGCTGGCCCCGTGAAAGAGGGGTGATTAGCGCCCGGTGCCGAAAACGCGCTCGAAAATCGTGTCGACGTGTTTGAAGTGGTAGGCGAGGTCGAAATTCTCAGCGAGCTCAGCCTCGGTGAGCTTGCCCTTCAGGCGAAGATCGGCCTTCAGGAAGGTCAGGAAGTCGCCTTCGCCGCGCCAGACCTTCATCGCGTTGTCCTGCACGATCTTGTAGGCGTCCTCGCGCGACACTCCCTTCTGCGTCAGCGCGATCAGGACGCGCTGCGAATGTACAAGGCCGCCGAGCCGATCGAGATTCTTCTTCATGTTCTCCGGATAGACCACGAGTTTCTCGATAAGTCCCGCAACACGATTGAGCGCGAAATCGAGCGTGACCGTCGCATCCGGACCTATCATCCGCTCGACCGATGAATGCGAGATATCGCGCTCGTGCCAAAGCGCGACGTTTTCGAGCGCGGGCGTGACATAGCCCCGAACGACCCGCGCAAGGCCCGTGAGGTTTTCCGACAGGACCGGATTGCGCTTATGCGGCATTGCCGAAGAACCCTTCTGGCCGGGCGAAAAGAATTCCTCGGCCTCAAGGACTTCGGTGCGCTGTAGGTGGCGAATCTCGGTCGCGAGCCGTTCGACAGAGGACGCGATCACGCCAAGCGTTGCGAAATACATCGCGTGGCGGTCGCGCGGGATTACCTGCGTCGAGACTGGCTCGGGTTTCAGCCCCATCGCTTTCGCCACATGCGCTTCCACGTGCGGATCGATCTGCGCAAATGTCCCGACCGCCCCGGAAATCGCACAGGTCGCGATCTCATGGCGCGCGGCATGCATCCGCGCGCGGCAGCGGGCAAATTCCGCATAGGCGTAGGCGAGTTTGATCCCGAAGGTGGTCGGCTCGGCATGGATGCCATGCGAGCGACCGATTGTCGGTGTCATCCTGAATTCAAACGCGCGCTTTTTCAGTGCAGCCAGCAGACGGTCGATGTCGGCGAGCAGAAGGTCGGCGGCTTCGGTCAACTGGATGTTCAGGCAGGTGTCGAGTACGTCCGAGGAGGTCATCCCCTGATGCACGAAGCGCGCTTCAGGCCCAACGATCTCGGCGAGGTGTGTCAGGAAGGCGATGACATCGTGCTTGGTTTCTGCTTCGATCTCCTCGATGCGCGCGACATTGAAGGTCGCGTTCTGTCCCTTTTCGCGGATGATGCGCGCGGCCTCTTTCGGCACGATACCGAGCTCGGCCATCGCCTCCGTCGCATGCGCCTCGATCTCGAACCAGATGCGGTAGCGGTTTTCCGGCGCCCAGATGGCGGCCATTTCGGGACGGGAATAGCGGGGGATCACGCCGCTTCTCCGCGCGCGAGCGCTGCCGCATTGCGGATTGCGGAAATGTTTCCGCGATAAGCCTGCGCGCCGCCCTTGAACACGGCGGAGCCTGCAACCAGCACATTTGCCCCGCGCGCGGTGACGCGGGGAGCCGTTTCCGGCGTGATGCCGCCATCGACCTCGATGTCGATGGGGCGGCCGGCCACCATGGCGTTCAGGCGCGAGATCTTTTCCTCGACCAGCGGCAGGTAGGCCTGTCCACCGAAGCCCGGATTGACGGACATGACGAGAACGAGATCGATCACGTCGAGGACGTGCTCGATGGTTTCCGCGGGCGTCGCCGGGTTGAGCGAGACGCCGGCCTTCTTGCCGAGAGCGCGGATCGCCTGCAGCGAGCGATGCAGGTGCGGACCCGCCTCGACATGGACGGTGATGATGTCGGCCCCGGCCTTGGCGAAGGCCTCAAGATGCGGATCGCAGGGTGCGATCATCAGATGCACGTCGAAAATCTTTCCGGAATGTGGACGCAGCGCCTTCACCACGTCCGGGCCGAACGTAATGTTCGGGACGAAATGGCCGTCCATCACGTCGAGGTGGATCCAGTCGGCTCCGGCAGCCTCGACCGCGCGCACTTCTTCGCCCAGTTTCGAAAAATCGGAGGCGAGGATCGAGGGTGCGATCAGGAGCGGGCGGGTCATGACGTCCTTGGCCGTTGCGCCTTCGTGTAACACCGCAGGCCAACAGGGGCAACGCGCGGCTATCGCGCGTGCACAGCGTTAATTCTTCGTGCCAGCGGCTTCACGAGTTGCGGCAGCAGGTAGATCGGGAATTGCGCGAGCGCGAAATAGAGCCAGGTCATGTCCGGGACCGCCGTCCCGGCGGCGGCGAGCATCAGCCCCATATTGCGCTGGGACGCCATCAGGCCGAGCGCGAAGGCAGTGCGGGTTCCGCTGCGCGAATAGACCAGCACGGTGAGCACAAGCAAAACGAAGGTCAGGCCGAAGGACAGGGCGATCAGGCCAAGAACGAGAAGGGGTTGTGCGATCAGGCGCTCGCCGACGCCATCCATCAGGGCGAAGACGAACACGAAAAGAAGGATGACGTTGATACCGTCGATCTGCGGTTCGAGCCGCGCGATGCGATCTCGCCCGGCGGCCGTGCGAATGATCGTTGCGATCGCGACCGCACCGGCGAGCATGCCGAGAAGCTTCAGGCCGAGCGTGAGCGGTGACAGGGACAATAGCCCGCTGGCAAAAATGCCGGCGAAGACCGGCGCGGTGACCGGGACAACCGCCGTGCTGATGACCATACCGAGCAGGATCAGCGCCGCATCGAGACCGAGCAGCGCCGCGATCGCAGGAGACGACATCAGCGGCGGGGCCACCGCCTGCAGGACGAGGGCGAGAAGCAGCCCCGGGGAGCTTTCGCCGAAATTACTGAAATAGAAGCCTGCGCAGAGGAGGCCAGGCAGCGCGACCATGATCCAAACCGTGAGCAGCGCGAGCATCACAGGGCGCGCGGCATGCGCCCGCATCGCGCTCGGCTCGACCCGCAGGAAGGACAGCACCAGCAGCAGGAAGATCGATTCAGGGACGTACGGCTTGAGCGCGCCTCCGATCGGAACGGCGATGCCGATAAAGACCATCGCCGCGAGCGCGCGTGTCCCTTGCCGCCCGAGCCAGGCGAGGGCGTTGGCGACCCCGGTCACGATCGGCATGGCTGCTCCCGGAAAAAATGCCCGCGGCGAGGGTTGTCGTTGCCGCCTGCTGCTGATACCTCGCAGCGAACGCATGATCCAGAGATCGTGCCGCGGCCCGGAGGCTCGGTTGGCCGGCGGGCCTGAATTTTGTCGAGGTTATTATGGTCCGGACGGACGTACTCGTGCTCGGCGCCGGCATAGTCGGAACGTCGGCAGCCCTTCATCTCGTCAAGAGCGGCGTCTCGGTGGTGCTGGTCGACCGCCGGGCGCCCGGCGAGGAAACTTCCTACGGCAATGCCGGTATTATCGAGAGCAACACCTTCTTCCCCTATCCGCTGCCGAAGCCGGACCGGCTTCTCGCCATCGCGCTGAAACAGGCGACCGAAGCGAATTACCATCTGTCGCATCTACCGCGCCTCGCGCCGTGGCTGCTGGCCTATGCGGCGGCATCGACCCCGGAAGCGATGGCCGATTTCGGCCACAAGATGCGCCCCCTCTTTTCACGAGCGAGCATCGAGCACGAGGCGTTGATGAAGGAGGCCGGAGCCGAGCGCTTTCTGCGCAAGAACGGCTGGCTCAAGGTGTACCGCACGGCGGCGGGTTTCGAGAAAGCCAAGAAGGATCTCGATCTGATCGCGAAGGAGGGTATCACCTTCGAGGTGCGCGATCGGGAGTCCTGCCTCGCGCTCGAGCCCGCGCTCTCGCCGGTTTTCCGCAATGGCGTATTCTGGTCCTCGGCGTCGAGCGTCTCAAGTCCGCTCGGCGTTACGCGCGCCTATGCGGAGCGTTTCGTGTCGCTTGGCGGGACGATCCTGCAGGGCGACGCAATGAAACTGCATCGCAGCGGCCATTACTGGCGCGTCGACACTGACGAGGGGCCGGTCGATGCGTCGCAGGCCGTCGTCGCGCTTGGGCCGTGGGCGCCCGACCTGCTCGAACGTATGGACATCAGGCTGCCGCTGCAGGTGAAGCGCGGCTATCACCTGCATTTCCGGCCACGCGGCAATGCCGGCCTGTCGCGACCGGTGCTCGATCCCGAGGTCGGATACGTGGTCGCTCCGATGGAGCAGGGATTGCGTCTTACCACCGGCGCGGAATTTGCCGCCCGCGACGCGGCGCCGACGCCGGTGCAGTTCGAACGGCTGATGCCGCGCGCGCGCGAGCTCTTCCCGCTCGGCGATGCAATCGAGCCGCAGCCCTGGCTCGGCTCGCGGCCCTGCTTCCCGGATTCGATGCCGGTAATCGGGCAGGCTCCAGGTCAGCTCGGCCTGTGGCTCGATTATGGACACGCGCATTGGGGGCTCACGCTCGGTCCCGTTTCCGGGCGCCTCCTCAGCGAGATGATGAGCGGCAAGACGCCGTTCACCGATCCGACGCCTTACGCTGCCGAACGCTTTCTCTAGGCAGTCTTCCGGGCTGGGCCAGCCTCGAGGAAAAAGTAGCGGTTGCGAATATGCAGGTTGAAGTAGCGGCCGCGCGAGCTTGCCGCGCGGAAGTCGCGTTCGACGTTCGGCGGCACTCCGAAATAGACGTAGGTCTTTCCGGTTGGCACGAAGGTCACGGACAACTCGTGCCGCTCGGCGTCGTAGTCGAAGTGCTTGATGACGGTCGACGGCATCGCTCTTGCCCAGGGAATATCCGTCAACGCGCAAATCGCCGCTTCGTTGCAGCGCGGCCTCAACGTCCAAACCGGTCGCGCCAACTCGGCAATGCTCCGGGGAAGGAAAGGGCGGCAGCCTCGTAGACGCCGCGAGCAATCGCGCGCGCAACCACCTGCGCCGCCAGCGCGCCGAGCGCCGAGAGTGCGAAGTTCGGATCGGGCAGCGGTTTCTTGCCGGTCGCGGCGGCGAACACGATATCGCCGTCGAGTACGGTGTGAACCGGATGGATCGCGCGCGACAGGCCGTCCTGCGCCATGATCGCGAGGCGCCGCGTCTGCGTCTTGGTCAGCACCGCGTCGGTCGCCACCACCACGAGAGTTGTGCTTTCCCGGGCGCCGCCTTTCGTGCGGGGCAGGAGCGCCGCTGGCGGTACGGTCGCGGGGAAGCCCTGGCCTCCATATTCCTTACCGCGCTCGAACGCCGCCGCCCAGAAATGCGGTCCGTCCCCGACCACGACGCTGCCAGCCGCGTTCACCGCCGCAATCGCGCCGACCGCGATGCCGTCGGCCGTCTGGGCCGAAGCAGAGCCGATGCCACCCTTCAGATCGACGCACGTCGCGCCAAGCCCCGCGCCGGCGGAGCCGAGCGTGAATTCATGGGCCGCATTCTGTGCGGCCTGATATCCGAGATCGCGATAGGGAGGGTAGCGTCCCCATTTCTTGTTACCACCGTTCAGCAGATCGAACAGGATTGCAGCCGGCACAATCGGCACGCGCGCCTCGCGCACGGCAAAGCCCCGGCCTTTCTCGTGCAACCACGCCATGGTGCCGGACGCGGCATCGAGGCCGAAGGCCGATCCGCCCGAGAGGACAACCGCGTCGATCCGCTCGACCGTCATGGCCGGATCGAGAAGCGCGCTTTCCCGCGTGCCCGGCCCGCCGCCGCGCAGATCGGCTGCGGCAGTCGCGGGTTCGTCGAATACGATCGCGGTCACGCCGGACGCAAGTTTATCGTCCCCGGCATGACCGACCTTAAGTCCCGCAACGTCGGTGATGAGATTGCGCACGTGCCCTCGCGGCTGACCGGCGCGCATCACATCTTAGCGACGACGGCGGCGCAAGGCTTGCCGAGCGGGGTGAGGCCGTGCATGTGAGGCACGCATGA
Organism: uncultured Hyphomicrobiales bacterium; assembly: GCA_964584855.1. GTDB lineage: Bacteria > Pseudomonadota > Alphaproteobacteria > Rhizobiales > Xanthobacteraceae > Pseudorhodoplanes. Next base: position 109,314 of record CAZPBF010000010.1, on the reverse strand, counting down.
CCGACGTGTCTATTTTCGCCGCGCTGGTCGCGGGTCTCGTCAGCTTCCTGAGCCCCTGCGTCCTGCCGCTGGTTCCACCCTACCTCGTCTATCTTGCGGGGACCTCGCTCGAACGGCTCGCCGACAAGGAGCCCGAGCCTCAGGTCAGGCGCGAGACGCTGTTCGCGGCGATCCTGTTCGTCCTCGGATTTTCCACTGTGTTCGTCGCACTCGGCGCAAGCGCGAGCGTGCTCGGCGCCTATCTACGCGCCTATTCGGACATCCTCGGGACGGTCGCCGGAATCGCGATCATCGCAATGGGGCTGCATTTCCTCGGCGTGACCCGGTTCGCCTTTCTGTTGCGCGAGAAGCGCGCGCAGCTCGGCAAGCCGGTCGGATTGTGGGGCGCCTATGCGATGGGGCTCGCTTTCGCATTCGGGTGGACGCCTTGCATCGGTCCGATCCTCGCGGCGATCCTTGCGGTCGCTGCATCTGAGGCAACGGTAACAAAGGGGGCGGGCCTTCTTGCGATCTATTCGCTCGGACTCGGCATCCCCTTCCTCATCGCCGCATTCGCGGCGGAATATTTCGCAGCCTTCCTGACGCGTTTCCGCAAGCACATGCAGCGGGTGGAGCAGGGGATGGGGCTGTTTCTGATCCTGACCGGGATCGCCTTCATCACCGGCACGATCACGCAGGCAAGTTTCTGGCTGCTCGAAACCTTCCCCGTACTCGGGCGGATCGGATAGGCGCAGGCGAAGCGATGAAAGCAATCTGGCGCGGCACGGTTCTGGCAGACAGCGAGAATACGCTGAAGGTCGGCGGATACGTTTATTTCCCGCGCGACACGGTCCGGATGGATCTGCTCGCGCCGTCGTTGCAGACGCCGCGTGACCTCGAATGCCCACACGGCGTGCGGTTTTTCGATGTCGCCGTTGCAGCGCAGCGCAGTCCGCGCGCGGCATGGTCCTACGAAGCGCCGCTGGAGCGCATGAAGCCGGTCGACCACTGGATCGGATTCTGGGAAGACGTCGAGGTCGTTTAAGGCAAAGAAAAACCCGCCCCGGATCGCTCCGGGGCGGGCTCTTCATGCCATCAAAGGGAGATCACTCTTCGACGTAGGTGATCTTGCCGTCGGCACCCTTCTTCCAGACATACATGACGTAGTCCGGACGGGTGATGTCGCCCTTCTTGTCGTAAGAGATTTCGCCGATCACGGTCTTGAACTTCTGACCGGACTTCATCTGAGCGGCGATCTTCTTCGGGTCGAGGGACTTGGCGGCTTCAGCAGCCTGCTTGAAGATTTCGACCGCGGCGTAGCTGTAGAGCGTGTAGGCTTCCGGCTCGAACTTCGCCGCGCGGAACTTCTCCACGATCGCCTTCGCCTCGGGACGCTTGCGCGGATCCGGCGGGAAGGTCATCAGCGTACCTTCGACGCCAGGTCCGCCGATCGAGGCGAACTCGTCGGTGGTGATGCCGTCGCCGCCCATCAGCACGGCCTTGACGCCCTGGTCGCGCATCTGGCGCACGATCAGGCCACCTTCGGTGTGCAGGCCGCCCCAATAGACGAGGTCGGCGCCGGACGCCTTGATCTTCGACACGAGCGCCGAATAGTCCTTCTCGCCGACGTTCACGCCTTCGTACAGGACTTCCTTCACGCCGCCCTTGTTCATCGCCTTCTTGGCTTCATCGGCGAGACCCTGGCCATACGTCGTCTTGTCGTGGACGATGGCGATCTTCTTGCCTTTGAATTTCTTGACGATGTAGTCGCCGGCGAGGCCGCCCTGCTGATCGTCACGGCCGCAGGTGCGGAACACGTTCCACATGCCGCGCTCGGTGATCTTCGGGTTGGTGGCCGACGGAGTGATCTCCGCGATTCCGTTTTCCTGGTAGACTTCAGACGCCGGCATGGTCACGCCGGAGTTGAAGTGACCGACCACGAGCTTGACGCCGTCGGCGACGAACTTGTTGGCGACCGAGACGCCTTGCTTCGGATCGGAGACGTCGTCGCCGACCGACATGGTGATCTTCTGGCCCATGATGCCGCCAGCGGCGTTGACGTCGTTTACCGCCTGCTCGGTGCCGTTCTTGAGCTGAGCACCGAAAGCGGCGTTCGGGCCGGTGATCGGACCGGCGACGCCGAGCTTAATCTGAGCCTGAGCCGTACCCGCCATGGCGACGGCAAGGCCGACCGCCAGACCGAGTTTGGTAATAGTCTTCATACGCATCTCCCGTGAAGCATGGGCGGGCCCGAATGCACGAATAATCGACCCCTCGGCCCCGCTATGGCGCGATTAAACGCCAAATCGGGGAAAAGGTACATCCGGAATCGGAACAGGAATTCGCGAAGGTGGTTAGCGGCGCTTCCAGGACAGCGGACCGGCCGGTCCGTAAATCCAGCTATATTGCGTGATCATTTGGCTGGCGCGGGTCATGCGGTAGCCGAGAAACCCAAAGATCAGACAAAAGGCGCTATCGACCAGATAATAGTGCGGTTCGATGAGTGTGCCCTCGAACAGGGCAAAATGCATGAACCGGACGACGGCGCCCAGCACCAGCATGTAAATCGCGACATGCCACCAGGGGCGCCAGGTCGAGGCGATCGCCCGGCCGGACAGCCATGCCGCCCCGCCGCCCATCGCGACGGTCACGAGCAGGAAAACGCCGAACGAGCCCTCCTCGTAGAGCATTTGCGCGAGATTGAAATCCATCGCTCGGCGCTCCCGTTCAGGTTTCCTGGCGTCCGCCTTCGAGATAGGCGGCGCGGATTTCCGGCCGCTGCAAAAGCTCGCTGCCCGTTCCCTGCAGCGTGATCTGCCCATTCACCATGACGTAGCCGCGGTGAGCGAGCCGCAGGGCGTGGAAAGCGTTCTGCTCGACGAGCAAGACGGTGAGCTTGGTGCGTTTGTTCAGTTCTGCGATCGTGTCGAAGATTTGCTTCGCGACCAGCGGAGCGAGGCCAAGCGACGGCTCGTCGAGCAGGAGGAGGCGCGGCCGCGCCATCAGCGCGCGTGCGATCGAGAGCATCTGCTGTTCGCCGCCGGACAGCGTGCCGCCGCGCTGCGCGATGCGCTCCTTGAGACGGGGAAACATGGTCACGACCCGGTCGAGGTCTTCCTGAAAATGCGCGGGGTCGGCGACCGCAGCGCCCATCTGCAGGTTTTCGAGCACGGTCATGCGCGAGAAGATGCGCCGGCCTTCCGGCGATTGCGCGATGTTGAGGCGCGCGATCTCGTGGGTCGGCATCTGCGTGATGTCCCGGCCGGCGAATGTGATGCTTCCCTCGCGGGCGCGGGGATTGCCGAAGATCGTCATCATCAGCGTCGACTTGCCCGCGCCGTTCGCCCCGATCAGGGTCACGATCTCGCCGTCGTGCACGTCGATGTCGACGCCATGCAGCGCGATGATGTTGCCGTAATAGGTCTTGATGCCGCGGACGGCGAGAAGCGGTTGCGTCACAGCCCGACCTCCGCCTCGACCTCGGCCACTTCTTGTTCTTCCACGCCCAGATAGGCTGCGATCACCTTCGGGTCGTTGCGCACCTCGTCGCGCGTACCGTCGGAAATTTTGGTTCCGTAATCCAGCACGACCACATGGTCGGAAATCTGCATCACGACGGACATGTCATGTTCGATCAGGAGGACCGAGGTTTTCATGTCGTTGCGGATCGACAGGAGCAGTTCGCTCAGTTCCGCGCTCTCGCGCGGATTGAGGCCGGCCGCGGGTTCGTCGAGGCAGAGCAGGACGGGGTCGGTGCACATCGCGCGCGCGATTTCGAGCCGGCGTTGCGCGCCGTATGGCAGATCGCCCGCCGGATCGTCGGCGCGTTCGATGAGATTGATCTTCTCAAGCCACATCTTGGCCTTTTCGATCGCGGCGCGCTCGGCACGTGAATAGCTCGGTACGCCGAAGACGCCGAGAAGGGTAAAGCCCGATGCCAGCATCAGCGGGTTGTGCTGCGCCACCAGCAGGTTTTCCAGCACCGTCATACCCCGGAACAGACGGATATTCTGGAAGGTGCGCGCAACTCGCGCCTTCTGGGTGACGAGGTAATCTGGCATCCGCTCGAGCAGGTAGAGCGCGCCGTTCCCCATGTGGCGCGAGCGCAGGCTCGACGCGGTCACCGCATCGAGCTCACCCCACAAGGCTGGATCGCCATGACGGAGCGCAATCCGTCCCTCGCTCGGCTTGTAGAAGCCGGTGATGCAGTTGAACACGGTGGTCTTGCCTGCGCCGTTCGGGCCGATCAGCGCGGTGATGTCGCCGCGTTTCGCCATGAAGGACAGGTCATGCACGGCGACAAGGCCGCCGAAGCGCATCGTCAGATGCTCGACCTGCAGGACCGCGTCGGCCGTCATCCGCGCCCTTCCTTCACGAAGGTCGCAGCGACCGTCTTGCGCTCCTTGAGGAACGCGCTCGGATCGCGCGTCGAAATCAGGCCGCGCGGCTTCCAGATCATGATCAGGACCATCGCGAGCCCGAACAGCAGCATTCGGTATTGGGTCGGGTCGAAGTCGTTGCCGAAGACCTGTTTGAGGAAATCGAGGTCGCGCATGATCTCGGTCCCCCCGATCATCGCGACAGCGGCGACCGCCACGCCGATCATCGAGCCCATGCCGCCGAGAACGACGATCGCGACGATCATCGCCGATTCCATGAAGGTGAAGGATTCAGGAGAGATGAATCCCTGGCGTGCTGCGAAGAACGACCCGGCGAAGCCCGCAAACATCGCCCCCATCGCGAAGGCGGTGAGCTTGGTGTTGGTGGTGTTCAGGCCGAGCGAACGGCAGGCGATTTCGTCCTCGCGCAGCGCCTCCCAGGCGCGGCCGACCGGCAGGCGGCGCAGCCGCAGCGTGACATACGCGGTGAGGAGCGCGAGCGCGACGATGATGTAATAGAGGAAGATCGTCCGATAGAGCGGCGAGAATTCCAGCCCGAATGTCGCAGCGAACCCGTCGTCCCCGGCGGTGAAGGGAATACCGAAAAAGGTCGGACGCGGAATTCCGCTGATGCCGGCGTAGCCGTTGGTGAACGATACCCAGTTGATCAGCACGAGGCGGATGATCTCGCCGAAGGCGAGCGTGACGATGGCGAGATAGTCGCCGCGCAGCCGCAGGACCGGAAATCCGAGCAGGATGCCCCAGAATGCCGAAAGGCATCCAGCGAGCGGCAGAAGAATCCAGAACGACAATCCGAATTCCTTGGCGAGGAGGGAATAGCTGTAGGCTCCGACCGCGTAGAAGGCGACGTAGCCGAGGTCGAGCAGTCCTGCGAGACCGACGACGATGTTCAGGCCCCAGCCCAGCATCACGTAAATCAGAACCTGAATGCCGAAATTGTCGATCCATTTGATCGAGCCTTGCCAACCCGCGAGACCGATCGAGAGGACTGGATAGACGATTACGAAACCGATCGCGAAGGGGGTGAAGAAACGCGCCATCAGGTGACGGACATAGGCGCGCTTGAGGCTTTCCCCTGGCACCCGTGCCGCGGCACGGCGCGCCGACCATGGACGGATTACGAGAGAGATCAGGAGGCTTCCGCAGACCGCGATCAGGATCATGCTGAGAAGCAGGACCGGACGGGTTTCGAGCGTCAGCTCGTTGTTCATCGTCTGAACGGTCTTGAAACCGATCAGCGGCAGCATCATGCCAAGTGTGACGAGCCCCGCGATCGCGGCTTCCTTGCCGGCGCGGAGAAAATCGATGGGGGGGACGGCTGCGGAGGCGCGCGGCTCGGCCGCGGGGGCGGTCACGGCCATTGTCAGACCTTCTCGACTTCCGGCCGCCCGAGAATGCCTTGCGGCAGGAAGATCAGAGTGACGACCAGGATGCAGAAGGCTGCGACGTCCTTGTAGTCGATCGAGAAATAGGCCGACCACATGGTCTCGATCAGGCCGATCAACAGGCCGCCAAGCACCGCGCCGGGCAGCGAGCCGATGCCGCCGAGAACCGCGGCGGTGAATGCCTTGATGCCGGGCACGAAGCCATCGGAGAAACTCACCACGCCATAATACATCAGGTACATCGTGCCGGCGACGGCGGCGAGCGCTGCGCCGATGATGAAAGTGATGGAGATCGTGCGATCGACGTCGATGCCGACGAGAGATGCCATCTTCTGGTCCTGCTCGCAGGCACGTTGCGCGCGCCCGAGCGAGGTCTTCGCGACGAGATACCAGAAAGCGAAGAGCAGGATCGCGGTAATCGCCCAGATGACGATCTGCTTGTAGGCCAGCGTCACCTCGTAGCCGTCGCGTTCCATCACGACGATGACGTTCTGGAAGAAGGGCGGGATCGGCTTGTTGCGGGGCCCTTGTGCGACCTGCACGAAGTTCGACAGGAAGATCGACATACCAATCGCGGAGATCAGCGGCGCGAGCCGGAACGAGCCGCGCAGCGGGCGATAGGCGAGGCGCTCGATGCTCCAGTTGATCAGCGAGGTGATCAGCATGCCGCAAACGAGCACGACCAGCAGCGACAGGAAGACCGACGACACGCCGAGCCATACGGTCAGGATCAGCGAGGCGATCAGCGCGACAAAGGCCGACACCATGAACACGTCGCCATGGGCAAAATTGACCATGCCGATGATACCGAAGACCATTGTGTAGCCGATGGCGATCAACCCATAGATCGAGCCGAGGGTGATGCCGTTGATCAATTGCTGGACGAAAATTTCCATGTCTCGGCGCGCCTTCTCGCTAGTCCCCTCCCGGCGAGGGCGAATGTGGCGCAGCCATGTTGCACCACGGGACTTTGGATTCCTAGCAGCGCCGATCCGGGCGGGCAACGCAGCGAAAGCCGCTATCCGTGAGCATTTGGTCGGGGTTTTGCGCCGCAATGCTTGCGATCACAGCGCAATCGGCTCAATTCCTCGGGAAAGAGAGCGGAAAATTTGCGCCCAGGAATTATCGGAATGCGCTCAGTTTGCCCGGAACATCGCGTCGCCCCGACGCATTGAGCTAACGGGGCCCAACCGTGGAGATCAGTCATGGGTAGCGATCGCGACAACCGCATGAATCAAGACCAGCAAAACCAGCAGAACAACCAGGGCGGTCAGCAAGGCGGCCAGCAGAAACCCGGCCAGCAGAGCCAGCAGCCCGGACAGGGTGGGCAGCAGGGCGGCCAGAAGCCCGGCCAGCAGGGTGGCCAGCAGGGCGGGACGAACCGTTAGACCCTTTACGAACGGGCGGGTTGGCCCCGCTGAACCGTAGAGAACCCCGCCGGAAACGGCGGGGTTTTCGTTTGCGCAAGGGACCGCGCCCGCGCCCTTAAGGTAAAAATTTGGTTTCGATTGCCGTTTCAATTTGACCGAGTGAGCCTGTGCTCCGGCGGCACTCGCGAGACGGGTGCCGCTGAATCTTACGCGGGAGGTCGGCATGCGGCGACTGTCGAACAGCATTTCCATTATCATCTGCGGGATCGCGGCGTATTTCGCATTGCATTGGGGCACCGACGCCGTTCTGATTTTCGCCTCGCCATTGCACGGGATGGAGAGCGACAGCTTCGCGCGTATCGTGGAAAGTTTCGCGCGGACCTTTTCTCTGTCGCCTGAGCGAATGCTCATCTGCGCCACCGCTTTTGGCGCGCTCAAATTCGGGGTTGCCGGGATATTCGCTGTGTATCTTGTGCGCCGTCTAACCGGCCTTGCGGGCGTTGCCCCCGATCACGACCTGCTCGAAGCTGGCCTTGTCCTCGTCGTGGTCACGATCGCTACGATGGCGCTGCCGTTTGTCGTCACTGAATCGGCGACGGCACTTAACCAGTTTCGTGTCCCGCTGTGGCTCGTCGGCCTTGCCGCAACTCTGACGATGGTCGAGCGTGCTGCCGAAAGCGAGCCGGCTTCCCGCGTTCGCACGTGGGAACGGGAGAGGGGCTCGCATCCGATTCCTGCGACGCTGCCGCGCCAGCGCGGGCGTGTCAGCGCGCTGCGCTGGAACGAGCTTCGCCGGCAGGCCAATCTGGATTGCGGAGCCTGAGCAAGGCCGCTATTTGGGCCGCGCTTCCTTCAATTTGCGGTCCGGCTGAAGCATCTCGCCATTGCGCAATTGCCTGACCGCCTGCGCCACCGAGCGCGCGACGTTTCGCATTTCGTCATGCAGCGCGGTTTCGCGATCGAGCTCGTCGTGACTGGTTGCGTATGGGGTGAGATAGCCGATGTAGCGATCCAGCATCGACTGATGACCGGACGGGATCATGCCGATGTCCTGGAGCCAGTCCGATAGGATGCGCCGGAGGTTTTCCGTGCCGCTCGCATCGCCGTGGACGAAGACGCCGAATGCGCGCCCCTCGAGATGACGCGGGTAGGGCCAGCCCTTCAACTCCAGTTCCTTGGCCTTCTCGGGGTCTTTGCCGTCCGTTGACGTCTGGTCCGGATTGCCGCCATCGGCGCAGACCAGCCGGTCGATCATCAGCTTAAGAACCGACGGCGCCTGATACCAGTTGACCGGCGTGATGATGATGACGCCGTGCGCGGCGACCCATTGCGGATAAAGTTCGTTCATCCAGTCGCCGCTCTGGCCGTAAGCGTGATTGGGGTAGCAGGAGCAGGGCCAGTGACAGAGCGGTTGCGCAGTCGAGACGCAGCCCTTGCAGGGATAGATGACGCGGCCGTATTCCGCGTTGAGGCGCGACAGATCGATGATGTCGACCTCAAACCCTTTTTCCTGCTCGACGATCTCGCGCGCCATCGTCAGCAGGCGCCAGGTCTTTGAGATTTCGCCCGGGCAGGTCTGGTCGTTGCGCGGGGAGCCATTGACGAGGAGGATCCGCGAGGGCGATTTTGTATCCTTCTGCTTCTTCTCCGCGGCCTGAATGGCGTCACGCGCAGCGATCCATTCGACCGGAAGATCGAAATCGGGATCGGCGAAACCCGGCCCGGCTTTCCGCGTGCGCGGGCTCTTATGGTAGTCGCTGTAGGTGTGCCACGCTGTCGCGAGCACTTTGGCCATTTCGGGCGCGAGCGCCTCGTATTCGGGATCGTAGAAGCGGGCGAGAAAGCGCTTTTCGAATTCCGCCCTGTCGAGCTCCGTGCTCGGCATGCCCTTGCGGACGTTGACCTTGATATCCTCGGCCATGATGCGGCTCCCCGTTGGAAGCCGAAAGGCTACAGAACAGCCGCATCAATACGAAATAACGAAGCCGTCAGAGCGGTGTGACCGCTATTTGCCCAGTTCGGCCAGGACGCTGGCTGCTTCCTTCATCGCGTGATTGGCCGCCGGCACGCCGCAATAGATCGTCTGCTGCAGGATGATTTCCTTGATGTCGTCGGCGGTGAAACCGCCTTCGGCGAGCGCTGCGCGCACATGCAGCTTGAACTCGTCCCATTTGTCGAGCGCGAGCAGCGTGCCGATCACCAGCACACGGCGGGTGCGATCGTCGAAATGCGGACGGGTCCAGATTTCTCCCCAGGCATAGCGGGTCAGGAGATCGAGGAAGTCGGCATTGAACGGCGTCTTTCCCTTGACCGACTTGTCGACCCAGGCGTCGCCAAGCGTCTTGCGGCGCTTCGCCATTCCCTTGTCGCTGCGTTCTTTCTCATCCATCCGCTCTCTCCACTCGTCGCCGGAACGACTATCCCAGAAAATCCATCGCCGCCCGCGCATAGGCATTCGGCTGCTCGACATTGGCGATGTGGGCGGCGTCGATCAAGGCGAGCTTCGCGCCCGGCACGCGCGCGCGGATGAACTCCGCATTCTCGACGGGCGTCGCGGGGTCTTTGATCCCGGCGATGACCAGGGTTGGCGCCGTGATGCGCCCGAGCAGGTCGCGATGATCCATGTCCCGCACCGCTTCGCAACAGCCGATATAACCTTCGAGCGGGATGCCGAGCATGGTGTCTTTCATGCGGGCGACGGTCTGCGGCGCACGGGTGCGAAAGTCCTCGGTGAACCACACCTTCATGATGTTGTCCGCGATCGCGCCCAAGCCTTTCTCGCGGACGAGGGCTATGCGGTCGTTCCACGGCATCTTGTTCTCGTAATAGCTCGATGTGTTCGACAGGATCAGCCGATCAATCCGGTCCGGGGCGTTCGCGCCGAGCCATTGCCCGACCATTCCGCCCATCGAAAGACCGAGCCAGTGGACCTTGCGGATATTGAGGGCATCGAGGATGCCGAGCGCATCGCGACCGAGCATCTCCATCGAATAGGGGCCTTTCGGCGCGCTTGATTTGCCGTGACCGCGCCGATCGTAACGGATCAGGCGAAACGACTTGGTAAATTCCCCAGCCTGCGGATCCCACATGTGCAGGTCGGTGCCGAGAGAATTCGACAGCATCAGCGCCGGGGCGGCATCCGGCCCTTCGATCTCGACATGCAGGGACGCGCCGTTGGCGTCGATCATCGGCATGACAGTTATTCCTCTTAACCCCGGTGCGTGGACGCGAGCAGGCGGTCGATCAAGGTTTGCGCGACACCCTGGTAGTTCGACGGATCGAACAGCCTGCCAAGCTCGGCTGGCGAGACCTGCCGGGTGACCGCCGGATCGGATGCAAGCACATCATGCAGGCTTTGCTTTTGCTCGTGCGCCTTCCTGCCCGCAGCTTCGACGAGCTTGTGCGCCTCGGCCTTGCCGATCTTCTGCGCCAGCGCAAACGAGACGGATTCCGCCATGATTTGCCCGTGCGTCGCGTCGAGATTGGCGCGCATTCGATGCGGATCGATTTCGAGCCCTTCGGCGATCTCGGCAACCGCCGCAAGCGCTCCCGACGTGACCAGAAGGAGAGCGGGGATCGTGGGCCATTCCGCGGGCCAGAGGCCAGCTGCACGTTCGTGATCCTGCACCATCGCGCCGAGGATCGTCGCGGCAAGCTGCGGCGCCATCGCGGCGCACGCGAGCGCGGAGGATGCACCGACCGGGTTGCGCTTGTGCGGCATCGTGGACGAGCCGCCCTTGCCCGCGCCCGCGGGTTCGAAGGCCTCGCCGATTTCAGTCTGCATCAGCAGCGACACGTCGCGCGCGATCTTGCCGCAGCTTCCGGTAAGGATCGCAAGCGCCGAAGCGACTTCTGCCAGCCGATCGCGATGGCTATGCCACGGCGCTTCCGGCATCGGTAACTTCAATTCCGCGGCGAGCTTCTCTGCGACATCGAGGCCGCGTGCGCCAAGGGCCGCCAGCGTTCCCGCGGCGCCGCCGAATTGCAGCACGAGCGCCTCGCCGCGCAGCCGCTGAAGACGTGCGCTCGAGCGCGCCAGCGCCGCGGCATAGCCCGCGACCTTCAGTCCAAACGGCATCGGCAGCGCCTGCTGCAGCCAGGTGCGCGCGACGGTCGGCGTATTGCGACATTTGCCGGCGAGCGCTGTGAACCCCGCGATGGCGCGTTTCAGATCCATGTCGAGTGCATCGAATCCCGCGCGCAGATCGAGAACGAGCGCCGTATCGACGATGTCCTGGCTGGTCGCGCCCCAATGGACGTAGCCCGCGGCGCGAACGTTCGATTTGGCCACCTGCGCGGTGAGCGCCTTGACGAGCGGGATCGCGACATTACCGGACGCAGGCGCGCTTTCGGCGATGGCATTAAGGTCGAAAAGCTCCGCGCGGCAGGCGGCCGCGATCGGCCCAGCCGCGTCCGCCGGGATCACGCCGAGCGCACCTTCGGCACGCGCAAGTGCGGCCTCGACGTCGAGCATGCGTTGGACGCGCGTGCGATCATCCACCGCCTGACGCATCGCCGCGCTCGAAAAGAGCGGCGCAAGCAGCGCGGATGAGAAGGGCGTCATCGCGAATCCCCAAACGGCAGGCGCCCCACACTACGGATGCGCGCGCATCGCGCCAATCCCTGCCATGCGGCGGTGGAATTGCGCGATCGCCGGGGAAGGATTACCTGTGGGCGATATTCGCCCGGTGCGGCACAGGAGCATTCTTCTCATGGCAATGACAATGACCGGCGAGGTCCAGCTTTCCGCGCCGCGCGAAACGGTCTGGGCGAAGCTGAACGACCCCGAAGTGCTGAAGGCATGCATTCCTGGTTGCGAACAGCTCGACAAGCTGAGCGACACCGAGTTTCAGGCGGTTGCCAAGAACAAGATCGGGCCGGTTACGGCGACCTTCAAAGGCAAGGTCGCGCTGTCCGACCTCGATCCGCCGAACGGCTACAAGATTTCGGGGCAGGGCGACGGAGGCGTCGCGGGTTTCGCCAAGGGCGGGGCAACGGTCGCGCTGTCGGACAAGGATGGCGGAACGCTGCTCACCTATTCGGTCGATGCGCAGATCGGTGGCAAGCTCGCGCAGCTTGGGCAACGGCTGGTGAACGGCGCGGCCAAGAAACTTGCCGACGATTTCTTCGCGCGCTTCGCCGCAGCGGTGAAGGCCAGCTAGAACGCAGGAGCCCGGCTGCGTGCCGGGCTCCGCTAAGTTCTTCTTCGATCACGGGCAGGGGTGGCGTTCGCCGTCATACCCGAGATATGTCCCGCTCCGGACGTCGTAAGACTTGAAGCGCTGCAGGCAATACGCCGTCGCGTCGTCGTCGCCCTGGGGCGCGGCCTCATAAGCATACGGGCCCGGACCGTAATAATAGCCGGGGCCGTCATAATACGGCCGTGCCGCGAGAGCGCCGCCGATCAGCGCGCCTGCGGCAAATCCTGCGCCCGGACCCCACCAGCCGTGACGATGGCCCCACCATCTTGCTTCCGCTGGCGTCGCGGCAACAAGAGTGGTGCCGACAAGGGCGAGAGCGGCAAAAGCTGCACCGGCCATTTTCAATCGCATGTTGTGCTCCTTCGTCTTTCGGAATGAAAAGGGCGCGCCGTCGCCACGCGCGCCCTTCATTACACTCAAGATCGAAGGCAAAAGATCGTTCCGCCCGAACCTAAGACGTCACGATCTCGCCTTGGATGCGGCAATCAGCGGCCGCGCACCCAGTCCGGCAACTCGTCCTCGGCCGCGCCGCCGAGATAGGCCGCGCCCGCGCCGAGCAGCAACGCGATGAAGCTCGCAAACATCGCGGCTCCGAACTGCTTGCGCGCCTGTTCGAGCTGGGCCGGCGTGACGGTGGTACCGTTTGCCGGGCGGGTGAGCGCCTGCATCTGCGCCGCCGTGGTCGTGGTTGGGCCAACGAGATTGCTTGCCATGGTGGCTGCGCCGCCCGCGCCAAGTCCCGCAGCTGCGACAATCAGGACCGTCGCAACGGCCCAGCTCGCGACGGCATGGCCGATACGGACATTTTCATTCTGCGACGGGCTGTGCATTGCAGCAAAGGTACCGCCGATAAACGAGGCGAAGATGCCGGACGCAACCCACCACAAGAATGCCGCCCAGCTGACGCCGAGCGGTGCGGTCGAAGCGGTTGCGGCGCTCACGGTCAGAAGCCCGACGCCGAGGCCGAGCATAGTCAGCAGAATCTGGACGACGAGGGACGCAATGACACCAGTAAAAATCGCCGACCATGTCCAAGCCACGGTCGCTGTTGTCTTTCGGGGAGCCATGATTTTGTCTCCAAGGTGACAGGTGCAAGGCAACGCCGACACTAAAGTGGATGTTCCGCGTCGGCGGCGACGTTGCGGGCAGCAGGAATCGGCTGGACATTGCCAAGCCCTTGACCACGCGCGCCTTTGGGGTTCAGACTTGTTCCGGTTCCAATGCGCCTGCCGGACTTGCCGGCGCGCTTTTTTGCCTCAGCGGGCAGCGCGCTGTTTCCCAGATCGCCGGAAGGGTGCCGTTTCGGGAGGAGTCTATGGTTGCCGTCTCCATGACGGTGAACGGAAAACCCGTCACCGCCGATGTCGATTCCCGCACCCTCCTGGTGCAATACCTTCGGGAAAATCTCCGCCTCACCGGAACGCATGTGGGATGCGATACCTCGCAATGCGGCGCCTGCCTCGTTCACATCGACGGCAAAGCGCGCAAGGCGTGTACGACGTTTGCCTGGCAGGCCGAGGGTGCCAAGGTCACGACCATCGAAGGACTTGCGAAAGGTAATGAGCTGCATCCGATGCAGGCCGCCTTCCGCGAGCATCACGGATTGCAGTGCGGCTTCTGCACGCCGGGCATGATCATGGCGGCAATCGACATGGTGAACCGCAAGGGCCACGATCTCGACGAGCAGACGATCCGCCACGAGCTCGACGGCAATCTCTGCCGCTGCACCGGCTACCATAACATCGTGAAGGCCATTCACGCCGGCGCGCGGGCGATGCGCTGACCCGAACGGGAAAATTCCAAGAACGAACAACAAAAGCGAATGTCAGGGAGGACACCATGAGTGCGACCGGGATCGGCGCTTCGGTGCGCCGCAAGGAGGACTTCCGCTTCGTCACAGGCAAGGGCCAATACACCGACGATATTTCGCGCCCCGGTGAAGCGCGCGCTTATTTTCTCCGTTCGCCGCACGCGCACGCGAAGATCAAGCGCGTCGATGTGAAGGCCGCCGAAGGGATGCCCGGTGTCGCTGCCGTCCTGACTGGCGCGGATCTCGCCGCCGACAAGATCGGCAATCTGATCTGCGGCTGGATGATTCACTCCAAGGACGGATCGCCGATGAAGATGTCGCCGCATCCGGCGATCGCGGCGAGCAAGGTCTGCTATGTAGGCGATCCGGTGGCGGTGGTCATCGCCGACACGCTTGCACAGGCGAAGGACGCCGCCGAGAAGATCAAGGTCGAATACGACGTGCTTCCCGCCGTGGCCGATCCCGCCAAGGCGAAGTCGGGGCCGCAGATCCACGACGTCGCGCCGAAGAACACGATCTACGAATGGCACCTCGGCGACGCCAAGGCGACCGACGCCGCGCTCGCCGCGGCCAAGCACGTGACGAAAATCGAAATTACCAACAACCGTCTCGTACCGAATGCGATGGAGCCGCGCGTCGCGCTCGCCGAATATGACGCCGGTAACGATGCGCTGACGCTGTGGAACACATCTCAGAATCCGCACGTAGCGCGCCTTGTCATTTCGGCTTTTGTCGGGATCACGCCCGAACACAAGCTGCGCGTGATCGCGCCGGATGTCGGCGGCGGATTCGGCTCGAAAATCTTCATCTATCCGGAAGAGGTCGTGTGCCTCTGGGCCGCGCGCCGGACCGGACGTCCGGTGAAATGGACCTCCGATCGCTCGGAAGCGTTCCTGGCCGACGCGCACGGGCGCGATCACGTCACGCAGGCGCAGATGGCGTTCGATGCGAGCGGCAAGATCACCGCGCTGAAGGTCCACACCATCGCCAATCTCGGCGGCTATATGTCGACCTTCTCGTCCTCGGTGCCGACCTATCTCTACGGCACGCTTCTCTCCGGGCAATACGCGATCCCGAACATCTATTGTGAAGTGGACGCGGTCTACACCAACACCGTGCCGGTCGATGCCTATCGCGGAGCCGGGCGGCCGGAGGCGACATTCGTGGTAGAGCGGCTGGTCGAAGCAGGTGCGCGCGAACTGGGAATGGACCCGGCGGAGCTTCGCCGGAAGAATTTCATCACGAGCTTCCCGCACCAGACGCCCGTCATCATGACCTATGACGCCGGCGACTACGACGCCTCGCTGAAAAAGGCGATGGAGCTTGCCGACGTGAAGGGCTTTGGCGCGCGCAAGGCGGAGGCTGCGAAAAAGGGCAAGCTGCGCGGGCTCGGCTACTCGACCTATATCGAGGCCTGCGGGATCGCGCCGTCGCAGGCGGTCGGCTCGCTCGGTGCCGGTGTCGGCCTGTGGGAGAGCGCGGAAGTGCGCGTCAACCCGACAGGTTCGGTGGAAGTTCTGACCGGCTCGCACGCGCATGGGCAGGGGCACGAGACGACGTTTGCCCAATTGGTGTCGGACCGGCTCGGCGTGCCGATCGAGAACGTGTCGATCGTTCACGGCGACACCGACAAGGTGCAGTTCGGCATGGGCACCTATGGCTCGCGCTCCGGCGCGGTCGGGATGTCCGCGATCGTCAAGGCGCTCGACAAGATCGAGGCCAAGGCGAAGAAGGTCGCCGCCCACATGCTGGAAGCGGCCGAAGGCGACATCGAGTTCAAGGACGGCAAGTTCACCGTCGCCGGCACCGACAAGTCGGCCGGCTGGGGTGACGTGACGCTGAACGCCTATATCGCGCACAAATTTTCGGGTCAGGACCTGGAGCCGGGCCTGAAAGAAGGCGCGTTCTACGATCCCACCAATTTCACGTTTCCCGCGGGCTGCCACATCTGCGAAGTCGAAGTGGATTCCGACACCGGGGCCACCCGAATCGTGAACTGGACAGCGGTCGACGATTTCGGCGTCATCATCAATCCGATGATCGTCGAGGGACAGGTGCATGGCGGCATCGCGCAGGGCGTCGGACAGGCGCTGCTCGAACATGCGGTCTATGACAAGGACGGCCAGCTCGTGAGCGGCTCGTTCATGGATTACGCGATGCCGCGCGCGGAGGACGTGCCCTCGTTCAAGGTCGGCGTGACGATGACGAAATGCCCGTCCAATCCACTTGGCATCAAGGGCTGCGGCGAGGCCGGCGCTATCGCCGCTCCCGCCGCAGTCATCAATGCGATTACCGACGCGATCGGGACAGAAAAGATTGCGATGCCCGCAACGCCGCAGGCGGTTTGGGCTGCGCTGCAAAAATCGCCGATGCGCCAGGCGGCGGAATAGTCAGGAGACGATCATGTACGCATTCAATTTCGAACGCCCGGCGACACTGAAAGACGCGGTCGCGCTGCTTGCCAAGAACAGCGAAGCGAAGCTGCTCGCGGGCGGTCATTCGCTTATCCCGGTGATGAAGCTGCGCCTCGCCAATCCGAGCCTGCTGATCGATCTGTCGAAGATCGCAGAGTTGAAAGGGGTCAAGATCGCGGGCGACACCGTGACCATCGGCGCGACCACCACGCATTCGGACGTCGCCAATTCCAAGGAATTGCTCGCGGCGATGCCGGCGCTCGCCGCGGTGCCGGCCTCGATCGGCGATCCGCATGTGCGCCAGGCCGGCACGATCGGCGGCTCGGTCGCCAATAACGATCCAAACGCGGATTATCCCGCGGCCTGTCTCGGGCTCGGCGCGACTATTGTCACCTCGAAGCGCAAGATCGAGGCCGACCAGTTCTTCAAGGGCATGTTCGACACCGCGCTCGGTGCGGACGAGATCATTACTGAAATCTCATTCCCGGTGACTAGGACGGCCAACTACCAGAAGTTCAAGCACCCGGCGTCCGGTTTTGCGCTCGTCGGCGTGTTCGTGAGCAAGGGCAAAGGGGGCGTGCGCGTGGCGGTGACAGGTGCGGGCTCGAATGGCGTGTTCCGCGTCAAATCGTTCGAGGATGCGCTGATGAAGGATTTTTCGCCGAAGGCGATCGAAAGCATCAAGGTGCCGCAGGACGGACTGAACACCGACATCCATGCGGGCGCGGATTATCGCGCGCACCTCATCGGGGTTCTGGCGAAACGCGCGGTGGCTGCGGCGGCGAAGGGCTGAACGCAACGAACCTGCTAGGGTACCGTCACGACGACGCTGCCTTTCTTGTGGCCAGCATCGACGTAAGCATGGGCTTCGACAATCCGGTCTAGAGGATATTGCCGGTCGATGGCCGGCCGGAACGCGCCGGACTCTGCGAGCTGCTTGATGATCCGCAAATCGTCCGGCTTTTCGGCTGCGGGCCCCGCGACGATCCGCTTGCTGCTTGAGAGAGC
The DNA here is from genome assembly GCA_964584855.1 of uncultured Hyphomicrobiales bacterium. GTDB lineage: Bacteria > Pseudomonadota > Alphaproteobacteria > Rhizobiales > Xanthobacteraceae > Pseudorhodoplanes. The sequence goes on along the minus strand of CAZPBF010000010.1, from coordinate 91,747 downwards.
CGCCCACGGAATTTGAATGAGATCTGGCAAGCCCGCGAGCACCATCAACAGGCGGCCCCCCTCCTTGAGCGCGTGCTTGCAACGGGAAAAAGAGGTCGTTCCGGCCGAGCTTAAAATGATGTCATAAGTTTCGCCGTTCGCCGTGAAATCCTCATTGGTGTAGTCGATCACCTTGTCTGCGCCGAGCGATCTCACGAGGTCCAGGTTGGCGGTGCTGCAAACCCCTGTGACCTCCGCGCCGAAATTCCGTGCGATCTGTACGGCCGCGCTGCCGACAGCGCCCGATGCGCCAACAACAAGGACCTTCTCCCCGCGCCGCATCTTTCCTTTGGTCATGAGATAATCGAGTGCAGTCATTCCGCCGAAGGAGAGGGCGGCGGCGTCCTCGTAAGACATCGTGGTCGGCTTTGGCGCGATGGCGCCGTCTTCCGGCATGGCCCGGTATTCGGCGTGGCAGCCAAGCTTCGATCCGGGAAAGGCGAACACCGCATCGCCGAGCTTGAATTTCGTCACGGCCGGTCCGACGGCTTCGACGTCCCCGGCAAGCTCCGAGCCGAGGATCGGTTGTCTCGGTCCGAAGACGCCAAGAAACGGCCGCGCAAGCAGCGACATGCCTGCCGGCATGTCGAGGCTCCGGACCCGCCAGTCTCCGGACGAGACAGTGGTCGCCCGAATCCGGATAAGGATTTCGTTGTCCTTGATGGCGGGTTTTTCGACGTCCTTGATCGTGACGACGCCGGGCGGGCCATACCGCTCGTACACTGCAGCTTTCATGTCCGTTCTTAACCGAACAATCCAGGCAGCACAGGATCGCTAAATGTCACGCCCTCGAGCGCGAGCAGTTTCTCTTTCGTCGCCGTGCCGCCAGGCGCCGAGAACCCGCCGATCTTGTTGCCGGCCGCGAGCACGCGGTGGCAGGGGATGATCACCGGCACGGGATTTGATCCCATCGCCTGACCGACACCGCGCGCGGCCTCAGGTCCCGCTTCGCCGATGCGCTTGGCGAGATCGCCATACGTCACCGTTTCGCCGAACCCGATCCCGCGCAATTCGTCGTAGATGCGACGACGAAACTCTCCAACATGGCCGACATCGACCGGAATGAGCGAGAAGTCCGGCTTCTCGCCGGCGAAATAGCGGCGAAGCTCGGTGACGGCATTCTGCACGAATGTCGGCAACTCGCCGTCGGATCGTCGGGCATCCGGCGAGCGGCGCTTCAGCTTTCCTTCGGTGTCGCAGCCCTCCGTATCGGGCAGCTGGAAGCGCACGACTGCGTGCTCGTTCCAGCCGATGCCGCAGATCCCGATGGCGCTGTCGAAGAGGTGGTAACGCATCAGCGAGATTTACGCCCGGGCCCGGTCAAATCCCACCCGTTTTCTGCTTACGCAGGCGCCTTTTCCAGCTCCGCGAGCAGGCCATGCAGGTCGATCCGGTCGCGCGTCATGGCGAGACGGCCGTTCGCGTCCTTCGGCCATTCCTCCTTCGGCCGGTCGCGGTACAGCTCGACGCCGTTTCCGTCCGGATCGCTCAGATAGAGCGCCTCGCTGACGCCGTGGTCGCTCGCGCCGTCGAGCGGGATGCCCGCCTCGATCAGGCGGCGCAGCGCATCGGCCAGCAGCCGCCGCGAGGGGTAGAGAATCGCGACGTGATAAAGGCCGGTGCTGCCGGGTGCGGGCGGATGGCCGCCCTGGCTCTCCCACGTATTCAGCGCGATGTGATGGTGATAGCCGCCGGCCGAGAGGAAAGCAGCGCCCGGCCGTGTGGTTGTGACCTCGAAACCCAGCACATCGCGGTAGAATTTCAGCGAGCGTTCGAGGTCGGCGACCTTCAAGTGCACATGGCCGATACGTACGCCCGGATCGATGACGGAATTGGCCATGCGGACCCCCGATGACATTTGGTGACGGAAGCCCGATATGTGGGGCGTGCAGCCGCCTCCCGCAACGAAGCCTGTCGCCAGCGCCGGGGCCCCACGCTAAGATATTGACATGATTCAGAATATTCCGGCCTCCATCGACGCGACCCTCGATCTTCTGACCAAGGGCAATTACGTCGGCGACCGCTCGCTCGCGACGGTGCTGTTCCTCGCGCTGAAGATGCAGCGGCCGCTCTTTCTCGAAGGCGAGGCGGGGGTGGGCAAGACCGAGATCGCCAAAGTCTTGAGCGAGACGCTCGGCCGAAAGCTGATCCGCCTGCAATGCTACGAGGGCCTCGATGTCTCGGCTGCGGTTTACGAATGGAATTACGCCGCGCAGATGATCGCGATCCGCCTCGGTGAGGCCGAGGGTACGACGGACCGCGCGCGGCTCGAACACGACGTATTCTCCGACCGCTTCCTGATCAAGCGCCCGCTGCTGCAAGCGCTCGAACCGGATCCGGCCGGGCCGCCCGTCCTTCTGATCGACGAACTGGACCGCACCGATGAAGCTTTCGAGGCCTTCCTGCTCGAAGTGCTGTCGGATTTTCAGGTGACCGTTCCGGAGATGGGGACGATCAAGGCCGCACAGCCGCCGATTGTCGTCATTACCTCCAACCGGACGCGCGAAATCCACGACGCGCTGAAGCGCCGCTGCCTCTATCACTGGCTCGGCTATCCGGATGCCGCACGCGAACTCGCCATCGTCGAGCGCAAGGTGCCGGGCATCGGCGGCGCGCTGTCGCGCGAGATCGTCGCGTTCGTGCAGCGGCTGCGCAAGGAAGATCTGTTCAAGGCGCCGGGCGTTGCCGAAACGCTCGACTGGGCGTCGGCGCTCAGCGAACTCGATACGGTCGCGCTCGATCCGGCGACGGTATCCGACACGCTCGGCGTGCTGCTGAAATATCAGGACGATATTGCCAAGCTCGAAGGGGGCAAGGTGAAGGAATTGCTCGACGACATGCGCGGTACGCTGAGGGCTGCGGAGTGAACGGCAAGCTTGCCGAGAACGTCGTCTATTTCGCGCGCGCGTTGCGTGCCGCTGGCATTCCGCTCGGGCCGCGCTCGGTGCTCGATGCGCTTCAGGCGCTGCGCACTGGCGGTGTCGGTACGCGCGAGGATTTTTACTGGACCTTGCACGCGGTGTTCGTAAAGCGGCACGAGCAGTCGATCCTGTTCGATCAGGCGTTCCGCATTTTTTTCCGCAAGCGTGCCTATCTCGAACGGCTAATGGCGATGCTGATGCCGCAGGTCCTGGCACCGAGCGATCCGGTCCCGCCGCCCGCCTCGCAGCGCGTGCTCGACGCCCTGTTCTCCGGCGCGGACATGCAATCGGAAAAGAAGGATCGCGAGATCGAAATCGACGCCCGGCTCACGGTGTCGGACCGCGAAGTGCTCGATAAAAAGGATTTCGCGCAGATGAGCGCGGCCGAGATTGCCAAGGCGCGCGAGGCGATCGCGCGTCTCGTCCTTCCGCTCAACGAGGTGCGGACGCGGCGAATGCGCGCGGGAACGCGCGGCCGCCTCGTCGACATGCGCCGTACGCTTCGTTCGAGCCTCAAGGCGGGCGGTGCGGTGATCGACCTGAAATATTTCAAGGCCCAGACGAAGGAGCCGCCGATCGTGGCGCTCCTCGATATTTCCGGATCGATGAGCCAGTATTCTCGACTGTTCCTGCACTTTCTGCACGGCATCACCGATGCGCGAAAGCGTGTCAGCACATTTCTATTCGGCACCCGGCTGACGAATGTGACCCGCGCGCTTAAAACCCGCGATCCGGATGAAGCGCTGGCTGCGTGTTCCGCGAGCGTGGTCGACTGGTCGGGCGGGACCCGGATCGGAACCTCGCTCGCCGCGTTCAACAAGCAATGGGCGCGGCGCGTGCTCGGGCAGGGTGCAATCGTTCTGTTGATCACCGACGGCCTCGAGCGCGATCCGGGCGACCGGCTGTCCTTCGAGATGGACCGGCTGCACCGCTCGTGCCGCCGCCTGATCTGGCTCAATCCGTTGCTCCGCTTCGACGGGTTCGAGGCAAAAGCAAGCGGCGTGCGGGCGATGTTGCCGCATGTCGATGAATTGCGGCCGATCCACAATCTGGAGTCGATGGCCGATCTCTGCCGTGCCTTGTCCGCGCAGGGCGGGGCCGGAAACGTGAAGGAAAGGCTCGCAGCATGATAGGCAATCCGGACATGCTCGCGCGCGACGACGACATTCTGAAAGCCGCCGAAGGCTGGCGCAAGGAAGGTCGCAAGGTCGCGCTGGCAACAGTCATCGAAACCTGGGGTTCGGCCCCGCGGCCCGTCGGAGCCAATCTGGTGATCGACGGTGACGGGAATTTCCTCGGCTCGGTCTCGGGCGGATGTGTCGAGGGCGCGGTTGTGACCGAAGCGATGGACGTGATCGAGAGCGGCAGGCCGAAGACGCTTGAATTCGGCGTCGCCGACGAAACCGCATGGAATGTAGGCCTGTCCTGTGGCGGCACGATTCGTGTGTACGTCGAAAAGGTGGAGTAGGCCTTGCGTCTCGACATCCTGTCCGCGGTGAATGCCGAGCGCGCGGCGCGTCGCGCCGTTATCGTTGTCACGCAGATCCAAACCGGCTCGCAGCGCCTTGTCACGCCACGCGATGCTGCGCGCGATCCGCTGGCCGAAACTCTGCGCAAGCATTTTCTGAGCGGAAAGAGCGGGCTTGAGGATACGCAGGAAGGAAGGGTCTTCCTGACCGTCCACGTTCCGCCGCCGAAACTCGTCGTGACCGGCGCCGTGCACATCAGCCAGGCGCTCGCGCCGATCGCGACGCTTGCGGGCTTCGATGTCACCATTGTCGATCCGCGCACGGCTTTCGCTACGTCCGGGCGCTTTCCTGAAACGCCCGTTATCGCGCAATGGCCGGACACGGCGCTTCCGGCGCTTGGCATCGACCGCTACACGGCATTCGTCGCGCTGACGCACGATCCGAAGATCGACGATCCGGCATTGCTCCATGCGCTGAAAAGCGATTGCTTTTACATCGGGGCGCTCGGCTCGAAGAAAACGCATGGGCGGCGCGTCGAACGACTGAAAGCGCAAGGGGTTGATGACACGGGGATTGCGCGCATTCATGCTCCGATCGGGCTCGCCATCGGTGCCGTGACGCCGCCTGAGATCGCGGTGTCGATTATGGCCGAGATTGTGTCGGTGCTCCGCCAGACGGGGCCGCAATCGTGAAATTCGGGCCCGTCGCTCCGCAGGATGCGATCGGCGCGACCGCCGTGCATTCGATCCGCAAGGATAAATTCGTGCTCAAGAAGGGCACGCTGATCGGTCCCAACGAGGCTGCGGCGCTACAGGATGCGGGGATCGACCGGATTGTGGTGGCCCGACTCGAATCGGGCGACGTCACCGAGGACGAATCCGCAGGCCGGATCGCGGCATCCGTTGCGGGCGAGGGCGTGCGGACCGACCGTTCCTTCACCGGCCGCTGCAACCTTTTCGCGTCCGCGTCGGGTGTTCTCGTGCTCGATCGCGCAGCGATCGGCCGGATCAACCGCGTGGACGAAGCCATCACGCTCGCGACGCTGCCGGAATTCAAACCGGTGGTTGAGGGCGAGATGATCGCGACCGTCAAAATAATTCCCTTTGCGGTCGGGCAGGAGCCGTTGTCGCGCGCTCTTTCGGTCGCGGCGGAGGCGAGGCCTCTTCTGCGCGTGCAGACGTATTGCATCGGCAAAATTGGTGTCGTCTCGACGCGGCTGCCGGGGTTGAACGAAAAGGTCATCGACAAGACAATCCGCATCACCGAGGAGCGGCTCGCGCCGGCTGGAGCGCGGATCGTGGCTGAACGGCGCGTCGCGCACGATCAGTCGGCGCTTGCGTCGGCGGTCGATGAGGTGCTGAAGGACGGAGCGGAGCTTGTGATCGTCTTCGGTGCGTCCGCGATCGCGGATCGAAGAGATGTGATCCCTGCTGCTGTCGAAGCCGCGGGCGGGCATATCGAACGGTTCGGCATGCCGGTCGATCCCGGCAATCTCATGCTGATCGCCGATATCCGGGGCAAGCCGCTGATCGGGGCGCCGGGCTGCGCGCGCTCGCCGAAGGAGAACGGCTTCGACTGGGTGCTGATGCGGCTGCTCGCCGGGCTGCCAGTCTCGGGCGACGACATCACCGGTATGGGTGTTGGCGGCCTGCTGATGGAAATCGTCACCCGTCCGCAACCGCGCGCGGATGCGAGCGCAGCAGGACGGCGCATCGGCGCGATCGTACTCGCGGCAGGGCGCTCGACGCGGATGGGCGGTCCGAACAAGCTTCTGGCCGAGATCGGCCGCAAACCGATGGTGCGTAAGGCTGCTGAGGAGGCACTCGCTTCGCGGGCGCGGCCGGTCGTCGTGGTCACAGGGCATCAGCATGAACAGGTGGAGCATGCCTTGCGCGGGCTCGACGTCGTGACGGTGCACAATGCCGACTACGCCGATGGGCTCTCCACGTCGCTGAAAGCCGGACTGGCCGCGCTTCCTTCGGAAACGGACGGGGCCGTGATTTGCCTCGCCGACATGCCTCAGGTCGATCACATGCTGATCGATCGCCTGATCGACCGTTACGATCCGGACAAGGGAGCGTTGATCGTGCTGCCCACGATCGATGGCAAGCGCGGCAATCCGGTGCTGTGGTCGCGCCGTTTCTTTCCGGACCTGATGGCGCTGGAGGGCGACGTTGGCGCGCGGCACCTGATCGGGCGTTTCGGTGAGGCGGTCCATGACGTGCCGATGACGGGCGCTGCGGCCTTGACGGATATCGACACGCCGGAGGCGCTGGCGCAGATGCGGTCTTCGGGCTTCACCTGACAATGCGGCATTGATCGGCTGGCCCGACTCACGCTTAAGCGGGAGAGGGAGGGCAGCATGATCCGCTACATGCAAATCGTGATCCTTGCCGCGATCGGGTCGGCGTTGGCTGCGCCGGCGCATTCGGCCGGTGCTCTCGCAATCGGTGCCTGTGGCGCCTACGGCGAGGCCCATGATTTCGCGAACATTGCGCTTGCGCGTGCCGGCGCGCTCCGGCAATGCCGCGGGGAGGGCTGCAAGGTCGTTGCGAACCTGCGCGGCAATTGCGCGGCCTTCGCGATCGATGGGGCCAATCCATGCGGGCCGTCGGCCTATGCGAGCGGCCCCCATCTCGGACGCGCCCAGAATGCCGCGCTGCGCGGCTGTTATGCCAAGGGCGGGCGGGAATGCGTCATCCGCATGTTCGTCTGCGACGGACGCTAATCAGATCACAAGGTTTTTCAGCGACTTGGACATCTTGGTGGCGCACGGGCTTGCGCCCGGCCGCTTCCCGCAGTAAATGACTGACTAGTCAGTCATTGCAGCAGGACAGTCCGATGGCGCGCACTCGCCGGTCCGCAGGGCGCAGGCGCGGGGCGCCACGCCGCCAGGCGCCGACGCTCGCCGCGCCGAAGCGTCCGCCGGACGCGAAACCCGACGGACGCGCGATCCGAAGCGCTGCGCGGCGCGAAGCTATTCTTGCAGCCGCGCTGGAGGAATTTTCCATCGGTGGCTTTGCCGCGACACGTCTCGATGACGTCGCCAAGCGCGCCGGAATCGCGAAGGGGACGATCTATCTCTATTTCAGCGACAAGGAGACGCTGTTCCAGGAACTGCTCCGCTCGATGTTCAGCCCATTGGTCGGAGCGATCCAGAAGATCCCGCTGGAAGGCATTTCGGCACGCGACTTGGCTGAGCGCATGTTCGGGGTCTTCGTGCGCGAGATTCTCGGTACACGGCGCAAGGATGTCATTCGCCTCATCATTGCGGAAGGTACGCGGTTCCCAAAGCTTGCGGAATTTCACTATCGCGAGGTGATGAGCCGGATCATTCCGCTGGTCGGCGCGTTGCTCGCACGAGCGGCCGAACGCGGCGAAGTCGATCCGAGACTCGCGCAATTCCCGCAGCTCCTGATGGCGCCCGGTCTCGTGGCGGTCGTCTGGAAATCATTGTTCGAACGTCTCGCGCCGCTCGATGTCGAAGCGATGCTGCGCGTGCATCTCGATCTTCTGTTCGGTCCGAGGACCAAATCATGATCCGTTCATTTTTCGTCGTCGTTGTCGCCGCCACGCTCTTGCTCGCGGGCTGTTCCAAGAAACCCGAAGGGCAGTTTCAGGGCTGGGTCGAGGCCGACCTCATTTTCGTCAGTCCCGACGAACAGGGCCGGGTGGAGACGATGAATGTGCGCGAAGGCGATCGGGTCGAAGTCGGGACGCTCCTGTTCACGCTCGATGCAGATATCCAGAAGGCGAACGTCGTCAGTGCGGAAGCTGCGCTGGCCAATGCCAAGGTGAATTTCGAGCGCGCCCAGCAGCTCCTCAAGAACGCAGCCGGCACGCAGAAGGCCTATGACGACGCGCAAGCCGCACTCCGTGATGCCGAAGCGCGGCTCAATTCCGCGCAGACGCGCCTGACGCGTCGCCGCATGACGAGCCCCGTCGTCGGGGTGGTCCAGCAGGTCTATTATCGTGCGGGCGAAACCGTGCAGCCGGGTAAACCGCTCGTCTCGCTGCTTCCGCCCGGCAATATCAAGGTTCGCTTTTTCGTGCCGGAGGCGCTGTTGCCGCGCATCGCGATCGGCGACAGGATTCAGGTGAGCTGCGACGGCTGTGCCGGTGATCTGTCGGCGTCGATAACTTTCATAGCCCAGAGTGCGGAGTTTACTCCGCCAGTGATTTACAGCCTCGACGAGCGCGCAAAGCTCGTCTTCCTGGTCGAGGCGCGTCCGGAGCGTCCGGAGCAATTGCGCGTCGGTCAGCCGGTCAGCGTCGCCGTGACGCCGCGGGAGGCCGCGAAGTGAGCGCGCCGTCCGACATTGCCATCGACGTCCACGGCCTGACCAAGTCGTTCGACGGCCATGTCGTGGTGCACGACCTGTCGATGCAGGTGAAGCGCGGCACGATCTACGGCTTTCTTGGGCCGAACGGCTCGGGAAAGACCACGACGATCCGCATGCTGTGTGGGCTTTTGACGCCGGACAAGGGTGAGGGCACCTGCCTCGGTTACGACATCCGGACGCAGTCGGACGAGATCAAGCTGCATGTCGGATACATGACGCAGCGCTTCAGTCTTTATCAGGACCTTTCGGTCCGGGAAAATCTGGAATTCGTCGCGCGTCTGTATGGCATGCCCGATCCCCCTGATGCCGCCCGCGCGATGATCAGGCGGCTTGGCCTCGCGGGGCGCGAGAAGCAGCTTGCCGGCGAATTGTCGGGCGGCTGGAAGCAGCGCCTCGCGCTCGGTGCCTGCACGCTGCCCGGCCCGCAGCTTCTGCTCCTCGATGAGCCAACGGCGGGCGTCGATCCCAAGGCGCGCCGCGAATTCTGGAACGAGATCCACGCGCTCGCGGGAGAAGGCCTGACCGCACTGGTATCGACCCATTACATGGACGAGGCCGAGCGCTGTCATGAAATCGCGTATATCGCGTACGGGCATCTGCTCGCACACGGCACGGTCGAACAGGTGATCGCGGGGTCGGGGCTTACGACCTATACCGTGACCGGCACCGATCTGACGCGTCTCGGCGCCGAACTGGACGGCAAGCCCGGTATCGACACGGTCGCTCCGTTCGGGACAAGCCTGCACGTTTCGGGCCGTGACGAGGCCGCGCTCGACAAGGCGATTGCGCGCTACCGAAAGGACAAGTCGCTCGTCTGGAGGAAGGCCGAGCCTTCGCTCGAGGATGTCTTCATCGGCCTGATGGCGAGCGCGAAGGACAATTACCAATGAGTGTGTTCGCTTCGGCCGGATTCTGGCGCCGGACCGGTGCCATGCTGATCAAGGAATTCATCCAGCTTCGCCGCGACCGCGTTTCGTTCGGGATGATCGTCGGCATTCCGTTGATGCAGCTCATGCTTTTCGGTTATGCGATCAACACCACGCCGCGCGACCTGCCGACCGCGGTGCTGATGCAGGAATCGAGCGACGTCGGGCGCTCCCTGCTGAAGGCGTTGGAGAACACGCGTTATTTCAAGGTCACCCGCATCCTGCACGACGAGAAGGAATTCGATCAGGTGCTCCAGTCCGGAACGGTCCTGTTCGCAATCGAGATGCCGCGCGGCTTCGAGCGCGCGTTGCGGCGCGGCGACAGGCCGGCTTTGCTCGTCGCCGCGGACGCGACAGATCCGGTTGCTTCGGGCTCCGCGCTCGCAGCTCTCGGTCCATTGGTGCAGACTGCGCTGCAAAACGACCACGCGCTGCCGGAAACCGATAAGCCTTTGTTCGAGGTGCGCACCCATGCGCGGTACAATCCTGCGGGCGTGACCTCGCTCAACATCGTGCCCGGTCTCGTCGGCACCATTCTGACCATGACGATGCTGATCTTCACGGCGCTTTCCGTGACGCGCGAGCTCGAGCGCGGAACGATGGAGGCGTTGCTGGCCATGCCGATCACGCCAGTCGAGATCATGCTCGGCAAAATCATCCCCTATGTGATGGTCGGCTTCATTCAGGCAAGCATCATCATAGGGCTGGGGATCGGGCTGTTCGGCGTACCGGTGGTGGGAAGCCTGATGTTGCTCGCGCTTCTCAGCACGTTGTTCATTACCACCAACCTCTCGGTCGGCTACAGCTTCTCGACGGTTGCGCAAAACCAGCTTCAGGCGATGCAGATGTCGATGATGTATTTCCTGCCCAACATCTTGCTCTCCGGCTTTATGTTCCCGTTTGCCGGGATGCCGCGTTGGGCGCAATGGATCGGGGAGGCGCTTCCGCTGACTCATTATCTGCGGATCGTGCGCGCGATCATGCTGAAGGGTTCGACGATTTCCGATCTGCGCTACGATGCGGTCGCGCTGTTCTGTCTGATGTTGATCGCGATGACGATCGCGGTGACGCGCTTCCGCCGCACGCTCGACTGACGTCTAGAGCAGCCCGCTTCGCATCAAAAGGCCGAGACGGCCATAGGCCCCGGTACGATCGTCGGAGTCGCGGGCCCAGCCAAATCCCGCGGACCATTCAACGGGACCGGTTTTCAGCGCCGTGATCTGGGCGCCGATGCGAAGCTGCCGATAGTTATTGTCATAAGCAAAGCCGGCAATCTCCGGACCGGCATAGAGCCGGTTCGCAATTCGCCAGCCGAATGCGACGCGGCCGGAATAGCTTGGACCGATGCTCGTGGCCGAGACGTCCGCAGCCAGCATCGATGCTGGCGTTGGCTCGTACCACAGCTCCACCCCGCCTCTGACGCCAACATAAGAGCCGCGCAAATTGCTCGTGACGTCATCGGGTGACAGCGCGTGATGCTGTGTCTCGATCCCGAGGAACGCGGTAATGGTGAAGCTGCCGCGCCTGAAGCGCCATCCGGGAAGCACGGAGAAGGAAAACATCCGTCCGGTGACCTCGGCACTGCCGAGGGCGCCGGAAAGATAGCGATAATTCCCCGCGCCGCCGGCGAGCTTGAGGACGAAGCCGTCGAAATCCAGCCCCTTCGGCGCCCAGAGTGCGCCCGCGTGCGAGAACACACCGCCGCGCCAAAGATCCACGCCGCTGAAAAACAGGACTCTGTCGGCGCCAGGCGGGGTGAGATCGGCCGCGCAGGCACGCTCTACCACTGCGCCGCCTGCGGCCAGCCAAGCCGCAACGGCCCATGTCACCGCAGATCGCATGAAGCCACCCCTGCACGCGACGGGGCGGCTGATACGCGCCTACAACCCCCGCGTGATATTAGCTGCAGACTGGCGCGGTGTAAGGGGTTGTACTTACAGTTTACAGCTGGAAATTGCGGCATATCCCAAAATTGGCGCACGGGATCGCCGGACGTTACAATGCCCAAGGATTCCTCATTTCCTGCCAAATCCACTGGAAATCTTCGATGACTGCAGCCGCGCTACCCCATGCCAACGAGGCCGACACGCGGCTTGCTATCCGTTTTCTCAACTGGGCCCACGCGATCGACCATTACGTGATGCTGATCTTCCCGACCGTGGTGATCGGGCTGGAAGGCGTCTACGGACGTCCCTACAGCGAGTTGATCGTGCTCGGGACGGCATCGTTCGTGGCGTTCGGCATCTTTTCGCTGCCCGCCGGATGGCTGGCCGACCGCTGGAGCCGGCGCAACATGATGGCGCTGTTCTTCATAGGCTGCGGCGTGTCGCTCGCAGGTGCGGCGGTGGCCCCCAATCTCGTCATGCTCGCCGGGGCGCTGTTCGTGCTCGGTATATTTGCCGCGATCTATCATCCCGTCGGCATGGCGATGCTGATCGAGGCCTCTCAGGCCCGTGGCCGCACGCTCGCGTTCAACGGCGTGTGCGGCAACCTTGGCGCAGCGCTCGCCGCTGGCATCACGGCGGCGCTTGCATCCGTGATCGGGTGGCGTGGTGCGTTCCTCGTGCCTGCTGTCTTTTGTATCGCGACCGGCATTCTCTACCTCGCGATGACGGTGGACGACCGTCATCATGTGGGCAAGCGGAAATCCTCGCCCGCCGTTCGGCTCTCGCAGGGCGCGATGATCGGGATGTTCGGCTGTTTCATCCTCATCGCGGTCACGGCCGGTCTTGTCTTCAACATGATCTCGGTGTCGTTGCCGAAGATCGTGGATGAACGGCTCGCGGACGGCGCGCCGCTGGTTCTGGTTGGCGGAATCGCGACGGCGGTGTTCATGTGCGGGGCGCTGGCGCAGCTTTCCGTCGGGCGGCTGAGCGAGAAATTCACGCCGCACGGCCTGTTCGCCATCATCGTCGTGCTGCAACTGGTGGGCGTCTACTGGGCGGCGCACGCGACAGGGTTTGCGCTCGTTCTCGCGCTGGCGCTGTCGATGGCGGCGATCTACGGACAGGTGACGGTGAACGACATCGTAATCGCGCGTTATACCGCCGACGCATGGCGCGGACGCGTATACGCGGTGCGCTATTTCCTGATTTTCATCACGTCGGGGCTCGGCGTCGCTCTGATCGCGCTGCTTTATGGGCGCGGCGGCTTTGACCTCGTGCTGATGTTCGACGCGGCGGTTTCATTCGTGTTGGTTCTGGCGGTCGCAGGAATCGTCGGTATCATCATGTTCGCAGCCCCGCGTGCCGCGCCCGCCGCTCAGCCTGCCGAATAGACTCGCTAGCTCGCGCGCACCCCTTCGCGGCATTCGGCGAGGTCGCGTTCGAGCCGCGCAACATTTTCAAATAGCCGCCGCGCGCTGAGCTGCAGGAAATAGAATCCGAATTTCGGATTCTGGAAGTAAAGCTGGCGCACCTGATCGTAAGTGATCTTCAGGATTTCGCCGTCCTGAGTGCATTGCACGCTCTGGGTGCGCGCCTTTTCGGGGTTGAGAAACCCGAGTTCGCCCACGATATCGCCCGATGCGAGCTCCATGTCGAGCTCGGTGAGGTGGTAGCTGCCTTTCATAAGGTAATAGAGCGCGTCCGCCTGCTCGCCTTTTCGGAACAGAAATTCGCCTGCTGCAATGCGCCTCGTCGTCGTGAACGACTTCAGCCAGTTCATATTCAGGTCGCCCTGCGACGCCTGCTGAATCTGTGCGACGAGGATCAGGATCTGCCTCAGCCGGAAGATGTTCAGCGGCAACAGACAGGTATGCAGGACGAGGAGAGGGTAGGCGGGATTGAAATAGCCGTAGAGGATGAAGAACACATTGCTCGTGATGCCGACGATGCGCAGCGGCACCATCGTCTTCATCGAGAAGGTCAGGAAAACGAGGAACGCTGCGAAATATCCGATGGCTTCTGCGAGTCTCATGTGTTCCCTTTCCGGTTCGGGGATCCAAGGCAGATTTGGCGCGACAGCGATCGTTGCCGGAGCGCCTCTGGCAGAACTTCCGTGATCGGCCGTCCAAGCGAACCGCAAAAGGTGCCACCGCACAAGCCGGGACTAGAAGAGGGCGGGGATCAGGTTCTTTACCTGCACATTAGCGCGGCGCTTGACGATCTCGCCGATGCGGCTGCGGTGGCATTCCTCCGGCTTCCGCTCGTAGCAAAGCAGGCACACGCGGCGGCCCGATCGGACGAGCGTGACGAGTTCGTCCATCGCCTCGATCGCGGGCGCGGTCTTCAGGTGCTTGTTGTAGATGCGCCAGAGCGTCTTGAAATCCCCGGCGCGTGCTGCATTGCGGCCCTCCGCCGGCGTGCCGAGCTTCTGCAGATGCAGATACGAAATGCCCGCTTCGTCGAGCGCGGCGGCAAGCTGGCGCTTCGAAAAGCCGGGCCGGCGAGAGGCCGCGACGGCGCGCGTATCGACGAGGATGTCGACTTTGGCGCGCCGCAATTCGGCATGCACGGCTTCAGGCTTTGCCAGTTCGTAGCCGATGGTGAAGATTGTAGCCATCCGCGTGAACTATGACGACGCGTGGCTGAAGCCGCAACGTCAGCGGGCGCCCGGCAAGGCGAAGGGATTGAAGCGCGCGACGACAGTCGCGCTCGCAACGTGGTCCGTAAAACTCTTGGCCGGGTCGTTTGAACGGGAATCGACGTATCTGTAGTCGAGCCGCAGGTCGGCCTGATTGGCGATCAGGTTCGGGAAGACGAGCGTCGCGCCGGGTGACCAGATCGTGTCGCGGCGAAGATCGGCGGTGCCGGGGATCACCTCGTTGCGATAGTCGCGGGAGGCCCCCGAGACATGGCCGCCGACTGTGAGCCAAGGCGCGAGCGACTTGTAGAGTTCGAATTTCGCGCCGGCTTCGGTGTAGGCGCCGGGCTGCAGCTCGGTGACGAGGGCGTTGGTTACGGCGCCCTTGATGTCACTCCAGAGGATCCACGGCGACAGGAACGCAACGCTGCCCTCGCCGAGGACACCCGTTTTCGAGAAGCGCCCGCGGATTTCCGCATAGCCGCCCTCGGTGGAGGGGAAGAAGTCATCGTATTTGCGGTAGGCCGCGCGCACGCGGACCATCTGCGGCGAGCCGTTGACGGTGCCTTCGAAGGTCCCCGCGGCAGATGCCTCGCTGTAATAGAAATGATTGTCAAAATAGGCTGCCCCGCCGCCGAGCGCCGGATTGAAGGTCCAGCCGTAAGGAAGTCCGATCACCGGTCCGGTTTCGATACCGGCATAGCCGTAGCTCAGATCGTCATTCTCAAGGCGCACCTGGCCGGCAGCCTGGAATGCGGTGCGCCAGCGGCTGTCGAACAGATAGCGCTCGTCGCGAATGGTGAGAGACCCGATACCGAGACCCTCGCTCACCTTCGGACCGAGATAATAGCGCGGATTGGATTCGTAGGCGGCGCCGAGTTCCAGCGTCGCAAGCGTAAAGCTGGGCTGCAGCGAGCGCAGTACGCGCTGCATGCCGCGGCGCGCCTCGGCGTTGTTCGGGTCGTTCATCAGCACGCGCTCGTATGCCGCGAGCGCCCAGCGCAACGTTCCGGCGGCTTCCGCGAGCCGAGCGTATTCGAGATTAAGTTCGGTGTTGGCCGGATCGCGCAGGATTTGCGAGTGCAAGGAATTGAGATCGCCCGCCTGCGCAGACGCAAGGCTGCAGGCAGCGAGCGCGGCCGCGAACAGGTACGATATTACTTTATGATGAGCAGGCAGAATTCGGCAGCCCATTCACATCCCACACGGTCATTCCACCCGCGAAAATCCCTAGCGTGTTCGCACGCTCTAGGCTACCAAGATTCTTGATAGGCCCGTTTATATGCGGCTTTCGCGCGTAGGCGTGGCAGGAAATCAACGATTTTCAGCGGACCCGGGAATCAGATGAACCTCCGCGCGATCCTGGCAGTGGCGGTCATGAGCTTGGGTGCTTGCGGTTCGGCTGCGAACGCAGCTCAAATCGGCGTGGCTTCGGCCGTGACCAACGACGTGCAGGGCTTCGAGGGTGGCGCCCCGCGCGCCCTGTCGACCGGAAGCGGGGTCTTTTCGAACGAGAGGGTGCGGACCGGTGCCGCAAGCTCGGCGCAACTTCTGTTCGTTGACAAGACGACCGTCAGCATCGGCCCACAGGCAGAGTTGATGCTCGACAAGTTCATCTATGACCCGAACCGCGGCACCGGGCAGGTCGTGCTCGATACCGTTCGCGGCTCGTTTCGGTTCATTACCGGATCGCAAAATCCGAACCGCTACTCGATCAAGACGCCGGTCGGCACGCTCGGTATCCGGGGCACGATCGTCAATCTTCTGATCCAGGGCGATCAGACGATTGTCGGGCTATCGGAAGGATTGGCCAAGCTCACGCTCGCGAACGGGCAGGTGCTCGACCTGACGCAGGTCGGCATGGCTTACATCATCGACAAGAACGGCAATGTGCAGGGCCCGATCCCGTTCAACCTCGCCGACAACGGATTTGGCGGGATGACCTGGACCTTCGCGGGCGATCCAGCGAATTTCAATGTGCCGTTCGGCAATATCGGCGGCATCGACCAGCTCAATGCGATCGATGCAAGCAAGTTTGTTCCTCCTCCGGTGACGTGCGGGGAATGCATTGACCGTCCCGGGATTGTCGGCGGCAATAGGCTCCGCTGACCTGAAGTTTCACTTCGTCCGTTCGATCAGGGCCATCGCGGCTGCCGGCGCGCGCACCTTTCCTTCGTGAATGACATAGGCGAACACATCGCGCGGCCGTGCGGGCGCCTTATGCTTGGCATCGACCAGCGGCAGGCCGGCCGGCGCTTTGCCTTGCGACCATGATGCGAGACGTTTCGCCCACGCGTCGAGATCTTTCGGCGGATAGCCGGTCGCGATCGAGTCCTTGCCCTTTTGCAGCCGCGCATAGACGAAATCGCCGGTCATGTCCGCGATCGCCGGATAAATCGCGTGATCGGCATAGACAACCGGTGTGTTGAACTGACGCAGCAGCGCCACGAAATCCGGCGTGCAAAAGCTGTCATGACGAACCTCGACCACATGACGGAGTCGCAGTTTCCCGATCTTGTCCGGAAGTAATTCGAGGAATGTGCCGAAGTCGGCTCCGTCGAATTTCTTTGTCGGGGCGAATTGCCAGAGGAGGGGACCGAGATGCGACCCGAGTTCGGCAATACCGGAATCGACGAAACGCTTGATCGAGTCGCCCGCTTCCGCGAGCACGCGCCGGTTCACTGCAAAGCGCGGGCCCTTCAGCGAGAAGACGAAATTGTCCGGCACTTCGCCAGCCCATTTGCGATAGGTCTTCGCGGACTGGGTCCGATAGAAGGTGCCATTCACCTCGATCGAGGTGAGCTGCCCGGCGGCGTAGCGCAGCTCCTGCCCGTGCGGCAGCCCTTTCGGATAGAACACCCCGCGCCAGGGAGCGAAGGTCCAGCCGCCGATCCCGAGGTAAATAGAACCTTTCTTCACATGTCACACTTGCGTCACGAAACGAGGGTACCCATATAGCTCTCAACGGTGATGTCGAGCCGAAAGGCTCCATCGCTGAGCGGCCACGGATTGAGCTTGGTGACGCCGGATGTACGCGCACCTTTCAATTTCGTGGTCGTCGTCATTTTAACACCCTCTGCACCGCTCGACCGACCCGCTTTCCGGCCCACCTTCCACAAGACGTGGATCTGACGTGAGGGCCGTGGCGGTGCGGGGGCTTAAGTTACCGCGGAACTCGCGTGCGAAACCGAATTCCAAATATTCGGCGTGAATTACGCACGCTGGACTTCTAACTTTGTCAACCTATGCTTGTTTGTGGTTACGTCTCAACGTCAACCTATGTTTGATTGTGGTTACGTCTCAACTCGCAAACGGGAGTGTGCGCAATGAAGATCGTTCTTGTACTGGCCGTACTCGCCAGCGGCGCGATTGTCTTCGGTGCCGGAGAGGCCCAAGCGAGATGTCCCAGAGAGGCAACGACGAGAGGCTATTGCCCCCAAGGGACGTGCAACCAGGATGGCGGCACATATGCCTGCTATCTTAAGAACTGTTCCGCCAAGAACTGCAGGAAGTGAGCGGCCGCGACCTTTCCGCGTTGGGATCAGGTCGCGACTGACACTTGCGCGGCCAGCGGGTTCGGGATGCCCTGCACATCGAGGGCATGTTCCAGCGTTTCGATATTCTCGAACAGTCGGCCGGCGATGAGCTGCAGGAAGTGGTAGCCGAAACTCGGATTCTGAAGGAATAATTGCCTGAAGTCGGTATAGGCGAGCGAGAGCAGCACTCCATCCTCGACGCAAGCGAGCGACTGCGTCCGCAGCCCGCCGGGCGACAACAGCCCGAGCTCGCCGACCATCGAGCCGGCGCTGAGCTCGATACCGCTTTCCGGGAGCATGAACAGTCCGGACTGGATCAGAAACAGCGAATTGGCCCGCTCGCCTTTGGCGAAAATGGTCTCGCCCGCCTCGGAACGCCGCCGCCGCGTATAGGGCCGCAAGAAGTTCAGGTCGAAATCGGCGCTTCGTGCCGCACGGTGCGTGCGCCGCACCAGGACGACCATTTCCGCCAGCCGATAGGCATTGAGCGGAAGCAGGAACGCGTGCAGCAGCAGCATCGGATGGATCGAGGCGAGGGCGCCGTACAGGATGAACAGGATATTGGTGGCGATGGCGAAGATGCGCAGCGGGATCATGGTGCGCATCAGGTAGACGCCGACATTCACGAAGGCGGCGAAATAACCGAGCAATTCAACGGGGTTGAGGACGGTGAGGTGCATGGCGCCGGACCCTGATTGCGGAGCACCCGGACGCCTGAAGCGGCGAGGGCCCATCCCCGCCATCGCAGCCTTTTGTGACATTCACATTACAGCGCTGTGCACACAGCGCGCGCCCGCAACGCAACGAAAAAGGGCGCGGCCTGTGCCGCGCCCTTTCGTGTCCGAAACGGACGATCTGGACTTAGAAGTCCATTCCGCCCATGCCGCCGCCCGGCATCGCCGGAGCAGCAGGCGAGTTCTTCTTCGGCGCCTCGGCAACCATGGCCTCGGTGGTGATGAGCAGACCCGCGACCGAAGCCGCGTTCTGGATCGCCGCACGAACCACCTTGGTCGGATCGATGATGCCCTTGGACATCATGTTCACGTATTCGCCGCTCTGCGCGTCGAAGCCGTGATTGTACTGATCCTTCTCGAGGATCTTGCCGACGATGACCGAGCCGTCCTCGCCCGCGTTCGTGGCGATCTGGCGGGCCGGAGCCTGGATCGCCTTGCGGACGATCTCGACGCCGGTCTTCTGGTCGTCATTGGCGGTACGCACGCGCTTCAGCGCGTCCGTGGCACGGAGCAGGGCGACGCCGCCGCCCGGCAGGATGCCTTCCTCGACCGCGGCACGGGTCGCGTGCATCGCATCGTCGACGCGATCCTTGCGCTCCTTCACCTCGACCTCGGTCGCGCCGCCGACGCGGATCACCGCGACGCCGCCCGCGAGCTTGGCCAGACGCTCCTGCAGCTTCTCACGGTCGTAGTCCGAGGTGGTCTCCTCGATCTGCGCCTTGATCTGCTGAACGCGCGCCTCGATGTCGGCCTTCTTGCCGGCGCCGTTGACGATCGTGGTGTTTTCCTTCTCGATGATGACTTTCTTGGCGCGGCCGAGCATGTTCACAGTGACATTCTCGAGCTTGATGCCAAGGTCTTCCGAGATCGCCTGGCCACCCGACAGGATCGCGATGTCCTGCAGCATGGCCTTGCGGCGGTCGCCGAAGCCCGGAGCCTTCACCGCCGCGACCTTCAGGCCGCCACGCAGCTTGTTGACGACGAGCGTGGCGAGCGCCTCACCCTCGACCTCTTCCGCGATGATGACGAGCGGCTTGCCGGTCTGCACCACGGCTTCGAGCAGCGGGAGCAGTTCCTGCAGGCCCGACAGCTTCTTCTCGTAGACGAGCAGGTACGCATCATCGAACTCGACGCGCATCTTGTCGGCATTGGTGATGAAGTAGGGCGAGATGTAGCCGCGGTCGAACTGCATGCCTTCGACGACGTCGAGCTCGGTCTCGAGGCTCTTGGCCTCCTCGACCGTGATGACGCCCTCGTTGCCGACCTTCTGCATCGCCTTGGCGAGGAAGTCGCCGATCTCCTTGTCGCCGTTCGCCGAGATCGTGCCGACCTGGCTGATCTCTTCGTTCGACGTGACCTTCTTGGAGTTCTTCTTGAGGTCTTCCACGATCGCTTCGACCGCGAGGTCGATGCCGCGCTTCAGATCCATCGGGTTCATGCCGGCCGCGACCGACTTCGCGCCTTCGCGAACGATCGCGTGGGCGAGAACGGTTGCGGTCGTGGTGCCGTCACCGGCGAAGTCGGACGACTTCGAAGCGACTTCGCGCACCATCTGGGCGCCCATGTTCTCGAACTTGTCCTCAAGCTCGATTTCCTTGGCGACGGTCACACCGTCCTTGGTGATGCGCGGCGCGCCGAACGACTTGTCGAGCACGACGTTGCGGCCCTTCGGGCCGAGCGTCACCTTCACGGCATTGGCGAGGATGTCGACGCCGCGCAGCATGCGGTCGCGCGCGTCAACGGAGAATTTTACGTCTTTAGCAGCCATTGTTCAGTTTCCTTTGTTTTCCGGTGCGGCGACTTAAGCGGCCTTCTTGCGCGCGACGTTTTCGTCGAGCACGCCCATGATGTCGCTCTCTTTCATGATCAGGTATTCGACGCCGTCGATCTTGACCTCGGTGCCCGACCACTTGCCGAACAGCACGCGATCACCAGCCTTGACGTCGATGGGAATGAGTTTGCCGGCCTCGTCGCGGCCGCCGGGTCCCACGGCGACGACTTCGCCCTGCTGCGGCTTTTCCTGCGCGGTGTCGGGGATGATGATGCCACCGGCCGTTTTTTCGTCGGCGGTGACGCGCTTGACGACGACGCGGTCGTGAAGCGGACGGAACTTCATAGGCAACCTCCTGGTGAAAGTTCAATTCTCAGAATTCAGGGTTGAGCCGGTCTCGACCGGACTGACCGGCACATAGGGCTCGGTCTCCCTTGAGCAAGGGGAAAGAGCGAAATTTTTGGCACTCGTCAAGGGTGATTGCTAATACCGCGCCCCGACGGAGCTTTCAGGTTGTCAGCAGTCCTGACCTAATGCTGCTAATGCATTGATATTAGGAACAAAATTCAATTTTTAGGCTTGTCATGGCCGAGGCGGGATTGAAAACTTCCATCCTGACGGATTGGGGAATCACATGCCTTCCAAGGACTTCGAAAAACAGGTGGCGGGCTATGGCCTGACGACCGCGCAAATCCTCTACCGGCGGCCGGATCACCCGTGGCTGCTGCAGACCTATCTCTGGCAGGACTACGACCTGTGCCCGGACTTCCCCGAACTCAACGGTTTCCTGCATTTCTGGGAGAAGAAGATCGAAGGCGCGCTGCATTCGGTGATGGTCGCGCATTCCCGGCTGATCAAGCCGACCGAGATCAAGCCCGTGGACGGGGTGTTTCGGCTGCACTGACCCAAGGTCAACTCAGCATCCCGACGATTGCGCCGATCACGCAGGTCGAAAGCGTCCCCGACACGATGGTCTTTGGCCCGAGCGCGATGATTTCGTCGCGCCGCGTCGGCGCCATCACGGTCAGGCCAGCGATCATGATGCCGAGCGAGCCGAAATTGGCGAAGCCGCACAAGGCGTAGAGCATGATGAGGCGCGAGCGCTCGGATAGCGCCTCCGGCGGCAGCTTCGACATTTCGACATAGGCGATGAATTCGTTGAGGATCGTCTTGATGCCCATCAACGAGCCTGCCGTCAGCGCTTCGTTCCACGGTAGGCCCATCAGCCAGCAGATCGGCGCCATCGCGACACCGAGCATCCGCTGAAGGGTGAGCGGCGCGCCGCCGACCTGCGGCAGCAGGCTGAGGATGGAATTGGCAAGCGCCACGAGCGCCACGAGCACAATCAGCATTGCGACGATGTTGAGCAGAAGCTCAAGCCCGACCGCCGTTCCCTTGACGATCGCATCCGTCGTGCTCGACGCGACCGGCTCCGGATCGGCAAGCGCACCCTTGGTCTTGCGCTTGCTCGTTTCCGGCACCATCAGCTCGGAGATCAGGATCGCGGCCGGCGCGCCAAGCACTGACGCAATGATCAGGTGCCCGCCGACGTCGGGGATGAGCGGTTTCAGGATGGTCGCATAGAGCACAAGAACGGTTCCAGCGATCCCGGCCATGCCCCCGGTCATGACGATGAACAATTCGGCACGCGTCAGCTTCGCGAGATAGGGCTTGATGAAGAGCGGCGCCTCGACCATGCCGAGAAAGATGTTGGCCGCGGTCGAAAGGCCGACCGCGCCGCCGACGAACAGGGTACGTTCCAGAAAGCGGGAAAATCCCCGGACGATAGGCGGCAGGATCTTCCAGTAGAACAGAAGCGTCGTGAGTACGCTCATCACCAGCACGACCGGCAATGCCTGGAAGGCGAGGATGAAATCCGAGCCGGGGATTTTCGGATCGAAAGGCGCCGTGCCGCCGCCGACATAGCCGAACACGAAGGACGTGCCGGCGCGGGTCGCCGCCGCGACGGCGTCGATCGCGCTGTTGGCATAGGCGAAGGCCGTTCGTATTGGCGGCACCTTCAGCAGCATCACCGCGAGGACGACCGTCAATGCGAGGCTCGCCGCCGCCCGCTTCCACGAGACAGCTCGATGCCTTTCGCTGATCGCAAAGGTGAGGGCTATCAGAACGAGGAGCCCGAACGCGGATTGAAGATTGGCCACTGATCTCACACCGTCCCGATCGGCGTGACCGGCGATCCGACCGCGCCGGGAAGACGCAACGGCGGAGCCGTGAGCAGAAAGCGCGAGCGCTTGTTCGCGCGCAGCCAGTCTGCCAGTTCGCCGAGGTGCCAGATCTCGCCGAGATAGACGCCGAGCCGGAACAGGCAGAGATCGTGCAGCGGCAGCGTGGCGCAATGGTCGGTCTCGCAGGGTTGCGCCGGAAGCCGCTCGACGGCGTAATTGTCGGCGATGAGCGCGACGAGCCCGCTGTCGATCACCCATTGGCGTAGCCTGTCGTCGCGGCCATTCAGCGCGCAGCAGGCGCTATGCACGCGATCATCGGGATTGCGCCCCATCTCGAGAAGCATGTCTGCAAAGCCAGTCCGGAAACAGACGAAGTCGCCGGGTTCGACGGTGACGTTGTCCTTCCGCATCACGTCCGTGATTTCGTCGTACCCGATCGTGCGGCCCTCGCGTCCGAAATGCGCTTCGAGGTCGATCATCACGGCGCGGCCCTGAACGCAGGCGGCAGCCATATTCTCGATGCCAAGTGCCTTCGCGCCCACATGGTCGCCGCGCGGATGCGCCTCACCGTCGCGATATTCGACGGGCCCCACCACATGCTCGCCCGCACGATAGCCGTTGTAGAACACCATCTCCGGCTTGCCGTCGCCGTCCACATCGAATTGCTGGCCGACATGGCACAGGCTGTCCCACTGCGTGGAATATTGCAGGGTCAGGGTCACGACGTCGTCGCATACGATGTCATCGGCCTTTGGGTCTTCCCGCGACAGGGGATAGCCCATGTTGGGATGGCCGTGGCGCGTGGTCGGCGCGAGTTTCGGCGGATGACGGCGGGGGTTCAGCACGTTGCCGCCCGGATAATCGAGCGGCAGGCTGAGGCAGAAGCTCTTTCCTTCGCGGACCTCGGCGATGCCCTGAAGAACCTTGTCGCGGGTGACAAGATTGAGCCGCCCGATCTGATCGTCGGGCCCGAAATCGCCCCAAGTCGAGCCTTCGGGGCGGCGCGACCAGCGAGGATTCATCTGCGCTCTTCCTTCTCTGAATTCCGCCAGGTCATGCTGAGCATCAACGCTTGAGATCACCGGCCTCATAAACGTCCCGGTAGGCGCGACTCGTGGGGCGTGAGATAGCCCACGCCGATCGAGGCGGCGACAAACGCAAGGGCAACGAGAGCCGCGGCGGCCGTGTCGAGCAGCAGATCCAATTCGCGCCAATGCTCGAACATCGCGCAGCTTCGCCGGCTCAGCCGCGGCCGACGAACGGCATCTTGGTTGCCATCACCGTCATGAACAGCACATTCGAGTCGAGGCCGAGGCTCGCCATATACGAGACCGCCTTGCCCACATCGTCAGCGGGCATGCGTGGCTCCTGCGCCACCGTCCCGTTGGCCTGCATGACGCCGGGACCCTGAACCATGCGGTCGGTCATCGGAGTCGCGGCGTTGCCGATGTCGATCTGTCCGCAGGCGATGTCGTATTGCCGGCAATCGAGTGCAATGCACTTGGTCAAACCGGTCACCGCGTGTTTGGTCGAGGTATAGGCGACCGAATACGGACGCGGCGCATGGGCCGAGATCGAGCCGTTATTGATGATTCGGCCGCCGCGCGGGTTCTGATCCTTCATGATCTTGATCGCTTCCTGTGCGCACAGGAACGGACCGGTGATGTTCAGTTGGACCACGTCGAGCCATTTCTCGTATGGCAGGTCTTCCAGCGGCACCGGCGGCGCGCCCATCCCGGCGTTGTTGAATAACACATCGAGGCGGCCGAACTCCGACTTCACCTTGGCGAACAGCGACTTGATTTGATCGGGCTTCGACACGTCGGTCGGCACGGCGAGGCATTTCTGCGAAGCCTTGCCCTCGGCGATCACGGCTTCGAGCGGCTCCTTGCGGCGGCCGGCAAGGACGACGGAATAACCGTCCTTCATCAGCGCGAGGCTTGCAGCCCGTCCCACGCCTGTACCCGCGCCCGTCACCAATGCAACCTTCGCTCCAGCCATCGCATTTCCCCCAAAAGGTACTGTGATTTGTCGGCGCGCATCCTAAAGATTGCGCGGCTCACCGCAATGCCCAATCGCGCCGAGCCCGCGATACAGATCGGCAGGAGAGAATGACGGAAAAGCCGGCTGCGCGATCAGCCGGTCATCGCCGCGGCATCGCTTTCGATGCTGCGGTAGATACCGGGGGTCGCCAGGCGCACGCTGACATTCGCGGCAGAAACCGCCTTGCCAAAGCGATAGCCCTGCATCGAATGCACGCCAGCCGCGCGCAGGAACAATTGTTGTTCGGCCGTCTCGACACCTTCCGCTGTGACCTTCATGCCAAGACCGCGGCCGAGGCTCACGATCGCGTGCACGATCGCTGCGGCATCGGGCGCCCGCTCGATGCTGCGAACGAATGAACGGTCGATCTTGAGTTTGTCGAAGGGAAAGCGACGCAGATAGGCGAGGCTCGAATAGCCGGTACCGAAGTCGTCAAGCGCGAGCTGCACGCCGAGCGCCTTGAGGCGGTGCATCGACACCTCGGCCGTCTCGACGTTGCCGAGGAGGGTGCTTTCCGTCAGCTCCAGCTCCAGCCTTGCGGCATCAAACTCGGTCTCGTTCAGGATCCGCTCGACGCTGTCGACGAAGTCGGCGCGACGGAATTGCAGGGGCGATACGTTGACCGCCACCGTCACGCCGGGCCATGCCTTGCCGTCGATGCAGGCGCGCCGCAGTACGCGCTCGCCAAGGTCGACAATGAGCCCGGAATGTTCGGCGATCGGGATGAATTGCGACGGCTCGATGTCGCCGCGTTCGGGATGGCGCCATCGAGCAAGGCCTTCCACGCCCACAAGGCGCTCGCCACTCGCGCTGACCATCGGCTGGTAGAGGACGCGCAACTGGTCGTTCTCGATCGCGTGCCGCAGATCGCTTTCCAGCGACTTGCGCTGCGAGAGGTCGGCGTCCATCGCGGCGTCGTAGATGCAGGCGCGATTGCGGCCCTCATTCTTGGCGCGGTAGAGGGCGATATCCGCATAGCGCATGATTTCCGCAGCGCCCCCGGCGAACCGCGCATCGATCACCGCGATGCCGATGCTCGCCCCGATGACGATGGTGTGGCCGTTGATGGAATAGGGGGCGCACAAGGTGGAAATGATGCGTTCGCCGATGCGCTCGAGCGCGCCCGTTCCCGGCGTAACGGCAGTGATAAGCGCAAATTCGTCGCCGCCCAGTCTTGCAACGAGATCTTCCGGACGGACGGTACCGCTCAGCCGTGCGGTGACGCTGCGGATCAGCTCGTCCCCGACGGGATGGCCAAGCGTGTCGTTGACGTCCTTGAAATGATCCAGGTCGATATAGAGCACCGCATTGGGAGAGCCGCCCTTGCGGATTTCGCGGATGACATCTTCCAGCCGCTCGCCGAAGAAATTCCGGTTTGGCAGACCGCTCAACGAGTCGTGCAGCGCGAGATAACGCAATCGCTGCTCGCCGGTCGCAATCGTCGCGGTGGTCCGGCGCATGTAGCCATAGACCAGCGCGGCGAGCAGAGCGAAGCCCGCCAGAGCGACCGCGATGAACGGGATCACGCTGTGAACGATTTCTGCGCCGGGGCGCTTCGGCTGCCACGCGAAACGCGCCAGCGAATTGCCGCGATCGTCGATCAGCTCGAATGCGAAGTCGTCGGGCGACAGGGGTCCGGAATCGGCCTTGCGAAGATGATTGAGCTGCAGACGCCCGGCGATCTCGGCGAGAACGTCTTCGTCGATGAAGCGAACCGACAGCACGATCGGTGCGCCTTCTGCATCTTTCGCGCTGCCTTCCTTGTCGAATGGCACAACCCGCACGGCTGCGACTACGGCGGGCCGTCCGAGGAATTTCTGCACCAGCGCTGCACGATTGGGTTGTGTGTCGGCCTGGGGCGAAGATTCGAAAATGCGGATCGCGCCGTTGGGCGTGTTGCCCGCCCGGCCACGCAGATAGTCGAGTGTCGGAGCAAGCTCCGGCAGGATCGAATTGAACCATTTCGGCTCGACGCTGTTGCGGCCGAGCAGTGCATAGACCAGCCGATCCGAGGAGTCCGCGACGAAGACAAAATCGTGATCGAAGAAGCTTTTCAGGCGCAACCCGACATGGGTTTGCACCCAGTCCGAGTTGAACTGTCCGCGGATGTTCTGTGTCGCGGCTTCGGTCGCAGCGACGCTCTCGAGCTCGCGCAGGATCCGTTCGCCGTGATTGACGATCGATTTCGTGAACAGCCGTTTTTCGTGTTCGATCGCGACTTCGTTCGCGCGCTGTGCGGATGTCAGCACCGCTACAACGATGCACACGATCGCAACCGCGACCATGACGCTGATCGGAATGACGACGCTGAGCCGCGCGCGATCCCAGCTTTTCGCCGTTGCGCCGTCCGGCAATCGCGCCCGGGTGAGGGCTACCACAATTTAGTCCCCGAACTGTCGGTCTAGAATCGGGGACAGTAGGTCATAAAGCTTGCAAATCGCTGATGGGGCCGACTTGCCTTTCGGTCGGCCGGATTTCCGGCGATCGTGGTTAACGCGAAGTGAATCGTGCAGAAGCGGTCAGGTCAGGCGCTGGTCGCGTAAGGCGGCTTGGGGATTGCGATGTGAGCGGCGCGCAACGCCGCCGACCAGCGCTCGCGAAGGTCGTGAAAATAGGGCTCGCCGGGCTCGATCCGGTAGGTCAGCTCGGCGTCGCAGACGTCGCGCCGCGCCACCAAAAGGTCGATCGGCATGCCGACTGCGAGGTTCGAGCGCATCGTGGAATCCATCGAAATTAGTCCGATCTTGAGCGCATCATACAGGTCCACCCCGTAATTGATGGCCCGGTCGAGTACCGGCTTGCCGTATTTGTGCTCGCCGATCTGCAGATAGGGCGTGTCGGTCGTGCATTCGATGAAGTTTCCGGCCGAGTAGATCATGAAGAGGCGCAGCTTTTCGCCCTTGATCTGCCCACCGAACAGGAAGGAGACATCGAACTTCACGTCCGACGCGTCGAGCGCCTCTCCTTCCATCTCGTGGATCGAGCGTACCACGCTGCCGATCCGCTGCGCCGCCTGAAACATGGTCGGCGCATTCATCAGGGTTTCGATTTCGCCGGTTTCCTTGTTTTCCAAGCCTTCCGTGAGAATGCTGACGACGGACTGGCTGATCGAGAGGTTGCCGGACGAGCAGATAGCCATCACGCGCTCGCCAGGCTGCCGGAAGACATGAAGCTTGCGGAAGATCGAAACGTTGTCGAGACCGGCATTGGTGCGCGTGTCCGCGATCATCACCAAACCTTCGCGCACCAGAATTCCGCAACAATAGGTCATGCTCTCCGCCCACCGTGTCCGAGGGGCTGTTCTTACGACGCCGGTGCGCGCGCGGCAACGGAGGCGCGTCAGGCCGGGACGGGCGCTCTCCTGATTTTCTGAAAATCGATCTTGCCGGCGGGCGTCGAAACGAGCCGGATCGTCTCGTCCGGGCCGACGGCGCCAAGATCCACCTCGCGATCGGGCAGTACCACGATGGCGCGGGTCCCGATCCGTACCGCGACGATGCGCAACCCTTCCGTGCTGCGCGCGCCTTCGGCGGCCCAGCGTTTCAACGTCTCGTAATAGGGCGATGCGCGCCAGGCACCCGGAAAGCCTGGATCGACGAAGGCGGTAATGCCTCCCGTGGTGGTCACCAGCGCGAACTTTGCGCGTTCCGGCTTCCATTCGGGGCCAAGCCCTTTTTCGACCATCCAGTGACAATAGAAGGTCCGGCAGTCGGTCGGGCGGGTCTCGTAAATCCCGCAGCCCCTGTTTTGCTGGCAATGCTTGCACCACACGCCGGGCAGCTTGTCGAAGTCGACGACGGCAATGACCTTGCAGCACAGCGTGCACGTTCCGCAGGAGCGGCCCGGAACGACTTCGGATTCCGGTGCGGGCTGAATTTCGGTCATCAGCTTTGGCTCTGGTGCATCGCCTGATCGATATGGATGCGCACCGACAGCGACTCCCCACTACCGCCGGAGCGGGCCCCCCGGACGGGTGCGGCGGTGAGATAGTCCAGCCCTGCGGCTACACGCAAATGCGCGTCGGTCGCACAGATGCCATTGGTTGCATCGAATCCGACCCAGCCGAGCGCGGGGACGAACGCTTCCGCCCAGGCATGGCCCGCCTCCTGATCGTTGAGGCCGTCCGAACGGTGAAAATATCCGCTGATATAGCGTGCAGGAATCCCAACGTGCCGCGCCGCCGTAATGAAGATATGGGTCAGATCCTGGCAGACGCCTCGCTTGAGAGCGAAAGCCTCGGCCGCGGTGGTGGCGGTGTGCGTCGGATCGGTATCGAAAACAATTTCCTGGTTGAGGCCCGCCAACATGGTGTGAAGTGTCGTGAGCGTATCCTTGCTGCTTGCCGCACGGAAACGTTCGGCAAACGCAATGATGGCGGGATCGGGCTGGGTCAGCGAGGTCTCACGAAGGAACATCGCCGGGGGAAATCGCTCGACAGCGCCGGCGACGACGCCTGCGGTGTCCTCGGTTTCCACTTCTCCTTCTACGTGGACGGTCAGGTCGGTGAAGGGGCCTTCGGCCGTGAAGGTGTGCATCAGATTGCCGAACGCATCCTCGTGCGCGTCGAGGCCGCAATCCGCCGAGATCGAGATCAGCCACGACACCACGTATTGCCCATTGTGGTTACGCGGCGTCAGGCGAAGGGTCTGAATGATCGACTTCGCCGGCGTCTCGTAGCGATACACCGTGTCGTGGGAAACGCGCATCCGCATGGCGGCAGTCTAAGGCACAAGCCGCCGCCACGTCACCCCGAACCGCCGAAGGAACGTCTTAGGCTAGATATTGCTGCGTGATGATGCCGCCGACGCGGTTATTGTCGGCGATGAATTCCTGGATGAATTCATGCAGCCCGCGCTGGAAAATCTCGTCCATCCGACTGTTCTGCAGCCTCGTCCGGATGCCGCGGGCGAGGCGCTGCGCCGGACCTTGCCGGCCATAGGACGACGCCATCCGGTCGAGATTGGTCACGATATTCTCGTAGCAACTGGCCAGCGAACGCGGCATTTCCTCTTTCAGGATGAGCAGGTCGGCCACCAGCCAGGGTTTCACGCTTTCCCGATAGACCCAATGGTAGGAGGTGAGCGCCGACACCGAACGCAATATCGCGGCCCATTGGAAATAGTCGAGCGGGCCGCCGACATGCTCGGCTTCCGGAAGCAGCAGGTGATATTTGACGTCAAGGATGCGCGCGGTGTTGTCGGCCCGCTCCAGAAAGACGCCGAGCCGGGTGAACCAATAGGCGTCGCTGCGCAGCATCGTGCGGTAGGCCGAGCCGTCGAAGAGCAGGGACGATTCCTGCACCCAGCGCAGGAACCGCGAAAACTCCTCGCGCGACGTTGGTCCGTTGCCGAAGCGCTTGAGTTCGAGCCACGTTCCGTTGATCGCGTCCCACATCTCTACGGTGAGCGCAGTCCGGACAGCGCGTGCATTCGTGCGCGCGACCTCGAAACAGGAGCGGATCGACGAAGGGTTCGCGGTCGAAAAGGCGAGGAAGTCGGTAACGGTTTCCTCGTTGGCTTCGTCGTAGGTTTCGAAGAAGGCGTTGGCGCAGCCTGCAGTCGCAACCGCGGATTCCCATTCGTTCGTGCCGGCTACATGGGGAATCGGAACGGATGTCAGCCGCAGTGTCGCTTCGAGGATGCGTGCCAGATATTCGGCGCGTTCCACGTAGCGCGCGAGCCAGTAAAGGTTGTCGGCGGTGCGCGAAAGCATGTCAGCCGTCCAGCACCCACGTGTCCTTGGTGCCGCCGCCCTGACTCGAATTCACCACAAGCGATCCCTGCTTCATCGCGACGCGGGTAAGCCCTCCTGGCACGATCCGCACCTTGTCGCGCCCGGAGAGCACGAAGGGGCGCAGATCGACGTGGCGCGGCGCGATCCCGCTCTCCACGCAGGTCGGACAGGTCGACAGCGCAAGCGTTGGCTGCGCGATAAAGTTTGTCGGCGCCGCTTTCAGCTTTGCGCGGAACTGCGTAATCGTCGCCTTGTCCGCGGACGGGCCGATCAGCATGCCGTAGCCGCCCGATCCGTGAACTTCCTTCACCACGAGTTCCTCGAGGTGGTCGAGCACATAGGCAAGGTGTTCGTCTTCGCGGCAGCGCCAGGTTGGGACGTTCTTGAGGATCGGCTCCTCGCCGAGGAAGAATTTCACGATGTCTGGCATGTAACTGTAGACCGCCTTGTCGTCTGCGATCCCGGTGCCGACAGCGTTCGCGAGCGTCACGTTGCCGGCCTGATAGGCTGACATCAGTCCGGGCACCCCGAGCGCGGAATCGGGGCGGAAGGCGAGAGGGTCGATGAAGTCGTCGTCGAGCCGGCGATAGATCACGTCGACCCGCTTCGGGCCTTCGGTCGTGCGCATATAGACGACTTCGTCCTTGATGAAGAGGTCGCGCCCTTCCACGAGTTCGATGCCGAGCTTGTCGGCGAGGAACGAATGTTCGTAATAGGCGGAATTGTAGACGCCGGGGGTCAGCAGCACGACATTCGGTTCGGAGGTCGCGGAATCCGGCGCAACCGATTTCAATGTCGCCAGCAATTCGTCCGGATAATTGTCGACCGGCGCGATGCGGTGGCGCGAGAACAATTCCGGAAACAGCCGGAGCATGATCTCGCGGTTTTCAAGCATGTACGAAACGCCGGACGGCGTGCGCGCATTGTCCTCGAGGACGTAGAATGTCTCGGCATCGATGCGCACGATATCGACGCCCGCGATATGGACGTACACGTCGTGCGGCACCTTCTGGCCGTTCATCTCCGGCCGGAACACCGGATTTTGAAACACCAGGTCTTCCGGCACGATGCCCGCGCGCAGAATGTCCCGCCGACCGTACACGTCCTTGATGTAGAGATTGAGCGCCTTCACCCGCTGTTCTAGCCCGCGTTGAAGCAGCTTCCACTCGCCCGCCGCGAGAATTCGGGGGATGACGTCGAAAGGAATGAGCCGTTCCTGGGCGTCCGCCTCGCCATAGACCGCGAAGGTGATTCCAATGCGACGGAACAGGAGTTCGGCTTCCCGGCGGCGATAATCGAGCACGTCCGGGGGGATTTCGTTCAGCCAGCCAGCGAGCTCCGAATAGGCCGGGCGCACCTGGCCTTCCGTCCCCGTCATCTCATCGAATGCCGGCATACCCTCGAACGTCCCCGCAACCGACCGACCGCTTCAGCGTCTGATTTGCAAGCATTGCGCCAGCCGCCGCCCGCGCCAAGCGCCGATTTCAGCCCAGTCCGCGGCCGGGTTGCCCAACGATTGGGCGCTCGAAGGGTTGTTCAACCGCTTCCCGGCTACGGCTTGAGCAAGCCGCGACGCCGCGCTAGACGACTCTAAAGCTCCGGAGAGACAAACGCCATGACGGAACAGCCTGTCGGGCAGCCCGACATCGTCACGGCGGCCATTCTCGTCATCGGCGACGAAATCCTGTCCGGCCGGACCAAGGACAAGAATATTGGCTATATCGCCGAGTACCTGACCAATATCGGCATCGACCTGCGCGAAGTGCGTGTGGTCCCGGACGTGGAAGCTGAAATCGTGGACGCGCTCAACGCGCTGCGCCGGCGCTACTCTTACGTCTTCACGACCGGAGGGATCGGCCCGACGCACGACGATATCACCGCCGACTGCGTCGCCAAGGCCTTCGGCGTGACCATCGACCACGATCCGCGCGCGGTCAAAATCCTGCAGGAGCATTTCGCCGCCCGCAACGTCGAGGTGAACGAGGCTCGTATGCGCATGGCGCGGATTCCGGCCGGCGCGGACCTCGTCGAGAATACGGTGTCGAAGGCGCCGGGCTTCTGGATCGGCAATGTGATCGTGATGGCCGGCGTGCCGTCGATCATGCAGGCGATGCTCGACGCTGTTGCGCCCAAGCTCAAGACCGGCGCGCACATGCTGTCAGAGACAATTCGCGGTGACGTTCGCGAAGGCGATATCGGCAGCGACCTCGGCGCAATCGCAAGCGCGCACCCGGACGTCACGATCGGAAGTTATCCGTTCTTCGACGACCAGAACGGACCGAACACGAATGTCGTGCTGCGCTCGCGCGATGGCGCCAAGCTTGCGGTTGCGAAGGCTGCGGTCGAGGAGATGCTGGTGCGGGCGCGCGCTAAACTCGTGGCAGTCCGCTAGATGTGACGACAGACGGCACGCGGACGGGGGGACAGTTTCGACTATGGCCGAACTACAACCATTGCCTGAAAAGGCATTCCCAGTGTCGTGGGATCAGTTTCACCGCGACGCGCGCGCGCTCGCCTGGCGGCTTGCCTCGTCTGGACCGTTCAATTCGGTCGTGTGCATCACCCGCGGCGGCCTTGTTCCGGCGGCCATCGTGGCGCGCGAACTCGATGTCCGCCTGATCGAGACGGTCTGCATCGCGAGCTATCAGGCACCCGGCACGCAGGGCGAATTGAAAGTCCTGAAGGAAGTGGCTCCCGCCATCATCGGGAAGAATGGCGGGGAGAGCGTGCTGATCGTGGACGACCTCGTCGACACTGGAAAGACTGCGCGCGTCGTGCGCGATATTCTTCCGAAAGCCCATTTTGCCACAGTTTACGCGAAGCCGATGGGCCGGCCGCTGGTCGACACATTCATCACCGAGGTTTCGCAGGACACTTGGATCTTTTTCCCGTGGGACACGGGGCTTGCGTTCCAGCCGCCGATCCGCGCGGGCGGGGTCTGAACCAATGCAGAAAAGATGGAGGAGACGTTCATGAGTACCGCGACCGCGAAGGCCCAATCGGCAGACCTTAATTCGCATCTGGTGCGGGCCAACAATATGCCCTGGCAGAAGACGCGCTTCGAAGGCGTTGAGGTGAAAACGCTGCTGATCGACCGTGCGAGCGGGCTTCTCACCGCGCTTGTCAGAATGGCGCCCGGCGCGACGTTGCCGGACCACGAGCATGTCCAGATCGAGCAGACTTTCGTGCTGGAGGGATCGCTGGTCGACAAGGAAGGCCCGGATGCGGGTCTCGTCTGCGGCGCGGGCGAATTCGTCTGGCGCCCGGCGGGGAGCCGGCACGTCGCATGGTCTCCCGACGGCGGCCTGATGATCGGGATTTTCCAGATGCCGAACAAGTTCTACGAGCGCGATGGCCGCGTCACCGACATGGGCGGCAACGACTGGGCGGAAATGTGGGGAAGGGCCGGAGCCTAGCGTGCTCGCAATCCGCGTGCCTGCTTCCGGTCGTTAACGAAGCGATGCTAGAACCCCTGCGCGCGGACGTGGCGGAATGGTAGACGCAAGGGACTTAAAATCCCTTGGGAGAAATCCCGTGAGAGTTCGAGTCTCTCCGTCCGCACCAATAGGCGAGTGACCTGCTCCATGGCGAGATCGGTGAAGAGACTGGCGGCGCTCCTCGTGGCCGCCGCGCCCTTGGCCGCCGCCTGTTCGAACGTCGA
Organism: uncultured Hyphomicrobiales bacterium; assembly: GCA_964584855.1. Lineage (GTDB taxonomy): Bacteria > Pseudomonadota > Alphaproteobacteria > Rhizobiales > Xanthobacteraceae > Pseudorhodoplanes. The sequence continues at coordinate 57,861 of CAZPBF010000010.1, read as the reverse complement.
GGACTTGTTCGTCGCGCCGGGCAAATACGCGATCTACAACTGCACCGAGCTGGCCAATCAGGGGCGCGTCGCGGCCGCGCGCGAGCGCGAATTGAAGGAATTGATGGCCAAGGCGTCGGCGGGAGCGGGCGGAGGTGTCGTCAACGTACTGGCCTATCGCAACGAATATCTCGCCAATCAGGGGCAATTGAAGCAGCTCGAGCAGACGGCGGTCGAAAAGAAATGCGACATGCCGTGGCGCTCGGTGAGCGATCGCTCGATGTTTTGACGCGCTGCAGCGGCTTGTGGAAGAGCGGAACTTTTCGTTCCGGCGCAGTTGTGCGGCGCTGATATCCGGCCGATTATCGGCGCGGCCAACGAATTTCAAGGGAGCTGGGCGATGAACCTTCTGATCAGTCTGTTGATCACGTTTCTGGTCATCATTCTTGTGCTTTATCTCGTCAACATGCTTCCGATCGACGGACGCGCAAAGCAGATCGTGCGCATCATCGTGATCGTGATCGGCGTTCTGGCGCTGTTGAAGTATATCGCAGTCTTCTAAGGCGCCTCATAGCCCGACATTCCGAAGCCGCAGTGCGTTGCCGACGACGCTGACGGACGACAGCGCCATTGCGGCCGCGGCGACGACCGGCGACAGGACGATTCCGAACACCGGGTAGAGCAGCCCGGCCGCGATCGGAATGCCCGCGGCGTTGTAGACGAATGCAAAGAAAAGGTTTTGGCGGATATTGCGCATCGTTGCCTGAGACAGGCGGCGGGCGCGAACGATGCCGCCGAGATCGCCCTTGAGGAGCGCGACGCCGGCACTTTCCAGCGCGATGTCCGTTCCATTGCCCATCGCCAGTCCGACATCGGCGGCGGCGAGCGCAGGCGCGTCGTTCACCCCGTCTCCAGCCATCCCGACCACGCGGCCTTCGGCGCGCAGCTTCTCGACGACCCCGCTCTTGCGATCCGGCAGCACGTCGGCCTCGACATCGTTGATGCGGAGCTTGCGGGCGACGGCGAGGGCGGTGGTGCGGTTGTCGCCGGTGAGCATGACGAGGCGGATGCCTTCCCGGCGAAGATCGTCAAGCGCCTGAGGTGTCGACGCCTTGACCGGATCGGCGACGGCAATGAGGCCGGCGGCCTTGCCGTCGAGCGCGACGTAGATCGCCGTCGCGCCGTCGGTCCGCAGCCTCTCGGCAGGCCCGTCGAGCGCCGCGGTCGCGATGTTCAGCTCCTTGAGGAAGGCCGCATTACCGATCACAACCCGGCGGCGCTCGACCATGCCGATCGCGCCCTTTCCGGCAGGGGCATCGAAACCGCGCACGGGCTTGGTCTCGATGCCTCGTTCGCTGGCGGCTTTGACGATTGCGGCTGCAAGCGGGTGTTCGCTCGCGCGCTCCACGCTTGCGGCAAGCAACAGAAGGTCCCGTTCGTCCACGCCTTCGGCCGGAATGAGCGCCGTGACTTTCGGCTTTCCTTCCGTCAGCGTGCCGGTCTTGTCGATGACGAGCGTGTCGACTTTCTCCATCCGTTCGAGGGACTCCGCATTCTTGATCAGCACTCCCTCGCGCGCGCCGCGCCCGACGCCGACCATGATCGACATCGGCGTGGCCAGTCCGAGCGCGCAGGGGCATGCGATAATGAGCACGCTCACCGCAGCGACAAGACCGTAGGCCAACCTCGGCTCCGGCCCGAACGTTGCCCAGACGACGAAGGCGAGCAGGGCTGCCGCGATCACGGCCGGGACGAACCAGCCGGCGACCTGATCGGCGAGCCGCTGGATCGGTGCGCGCGAGCGCTGCGCGGCCGCAACCATCTGCACGATCTGGGAGAGGAGCGTGTCGCGTCCGACTTTTTCGGCACGCATCACCAGGCTGCCGCTCCCGTTGATCGTGCCCGCGATGACTTTTGCGCCGACCTCCTTCGTGGTCGGCATCGACTCGCCTGTGACCATCGATTCGTCGACAGCCGAACGGCCGTCGGTGACTTCGCCGTCGACCGGAATCTTCTCTCCCGGGCGGACACGGAGCCGGTCGCCGGCCGCGACCGTGTCGAGCGCGATCTCCTCGTCGCTGCCGTCGTCGCGGAGGCGCCGCGCGGTCTTCGGCGCGAGCCCGAGCAGCGCCTTGATCGCGCCGGAGGTCGCAGCCCGCGCGCGCAGCTCCAGCACCTGTCCGAGCAGGACAAGGACGGTGATGATGGCCGCCGCCTCAAAATAGACCGGCACCGTGCCGTCATGACCGCGGAAGTCATGGGGGAAAACGCCGGGCGCCAGCACCGCAACGACGCTATAGGCATAGGCGACGCCGGTGCCCATCGCGATCAGGGTGAACATGTTGAGATTGCGTGTCAGGACGGACTGGACGCCGCGCACGAAGAACGGCCAGCCGCCCCACAACACCACGGGCGTTGCGAGCGCGAACTGAATCCAGTTCGACGTCGCCTGCGGGAGGAGACCATGTCCGCCCACAAGATGGCTTCCCATTTCGAGCGTGAAGACCGGCAGGGTCAGAACGAGCGAAGTCCAGAATCGCCGTGACATGTCGGCGAGCTCGGGATTGGGTCCTTCATCGGCGGTGACGATATCCGGTTCGAGTGCCATTCCGCAGATCGGACAGCTTCCCGGGCCGACCTGCCGGATCTCCGGATGCATCGGGCAGGTGTAGATCGTGCCCTCCGGCACGGGAGCTTCTTCGCGTTTCTCCCCGAGATATTTCTGAGGGTCGGCCGCGAATTTCGTCCGGCACCCTCCGGAACAGAAGTAATAGGTGTGGCCGCGATAGTCGTGGCGATGCTTGGCGCTATGCGGATCGACGCTCATACCGCAGACCGGGTCGATCGCTGCGCCCAAAGGCTGCGCGTGGCCGTGATGCGAATGGTCGTGCGAATGTGTCATGGGAAGAGCCTTGAACCAAATACCCTATGGGGGTATATACGGCGCATGCGCAAGGAAGCCAAGGCGTCGGTGCTGAAAAGATTGCAGCGGATCGAGGGTCAGGTGCGCGGGCTCGCCCGCATGGTCGAGGCGGACCGCTATTGCATTGATGTCGTGACGCAAATTTCAGCTGTGCGCGCGGCTTTGCGCCGTGCGGAGGAAGAGGTGCTGAAGGATCACGTTGCCCATTGTGTCGAGCACGCGATCGCCTCGGGCGACAGGCGCGAGCAGCGAAAAAAAGTTGCCGAGCTGATGGACGTGCTGGAACGCGCCGGGGGCTAGCTCACTTGAATGACGTGCCGTCCCAGAAAAAAGTCTTCGGACACGGCGCTGCGCCGACCTTGTTGCAGACGCTGCCGTGGAAGTCGACCAGCATGGCCGGGCGGCCTTTGACGATTTCAAAGCGCATCTGCCGGACGTTTTCCTCGAACACGAGCTTGTAGGATCCGTCCCGCATCGACACGACGACCTGCTGCACGCAGCCGCCCGTGCCGCAGAACATGCTCATCGAGTCTCCGCACTGGAAATGCTCGTAGTCCATCCAGTAATCGACGACGCCGTCGCCGTTCAGATCGCGTCGGGTGATGAAGCCGGGCAGCAACTTCACCTTGCCGTTGCATTCCTTGCCGTTCGCCTCGATCGCGGCCCGCGCGACGGCCGGCAAATCGCTCTGTGCGCTGACTCCGGCGCCGACGACCATGGCGAGGAGAATGCCGACGAAAATACGGGTCATCGCTTCGCCCGCCGATCAGCCGAACCGCTTGCGCGCGAGCGCGGCGCCGGCGCCGAGTGCATTGAGCTTTGCCGCGGCGATCTCGCGCCGCATCGGCGCCATGCCGCAATTCGTGCAGGCGAGGATATGCTCCTTCGGCACGTATTTCATCGCGGCTTCGAGAGTTGCCGCGACATCCTCGGCGGTCTCCACCTGGTCGGTCGCGACGTCGATCGCGCCGACCAGCACATCCTTGCCCTTGAGCAGTGACAAGAGGCTGAGCGGCACGCGGGAATTCCGGCACTCGACAGAAACCTGTTTGATCTTGCTCGCCGCGAGCGCGGGGAAGATGTCTTCGTATTGACGCCACTCGTTGCCGAGACTTTCCTTCCAGTCGACATTGGCCTTGATGCCATATCCGTAGCAAATGTGCACCGCCGTCGTGCAGGTCAGCCCGGCGGCGGCGCGATGCAACGCATCGATCCCCCACACGGTGACCTCATCCATGAAGACATTGAAGGCCGGCTCGTCGAACTGGATCACGTCGACGCCGTCACGCTCGAGCGCGCGCGCTTCTTGATTGAGGAGATCGGCAAAGGCATACGCCATCTTCACGCGATCGCCGTAGAAGCGGTCGGCGATGGTGTCGGAAATGGTCATGGGGCCGGGCAGTGTGAATTTCAGTTTGCGCCTGGTGTGCGCGCGCGCCGCGCGCGCTTCCATCTCGTGCACACGGCCCTTCAGTCGCAATTCACCGGTGACGGTCGGCACCATGGCCTTATAGCGATCCTTGCGAATGCCCATCTCGACCTTGTGTGCAAAGTCGATCCCCTCGACGCGCTCCAGAAACCCGTGCACGAAATGCTGGCGCGCCTGCTCGCCGTCTCCGACGATATCGATGCCGGCATCCTCCTGAATCTTGATGGCGAGCAATGTGGCGTCGCGCTTTCCGCTTTCCAGGTCGGCGCCTTCGAGACGCCACGGCGCCCATAGACGGTCCGGCTCGGCAAGCCAGGACGGTTTCGGCAGGCTGCCGGCGATGGTTGCTTCGAACATATGACGACCCCGGTCGTTTCGTTGCGCCGGCAATCTATTCGCAACGCCAGTCGTAAAGCCAGTCGTATCGTGCGCGAAGCCTCTCGCCGCCCATCATCCGCATCGTCATGTCGCGCATGAACGCGCCCGGCCCATCCTTGTGATAGATGCGCCCGGTGGACAGGGCCGCGCGCTGGACCTGCCGCGTGCGCGCCCGGCGCACCCCCTCGTAGTGGCGCATGGCATTGGAAATATCGTCGTCGCCCGCATTGGCGAGGCACTGGGCGAGAACGGCGGCGTCCTCGATCGCCATCGCCGCGCCTTGCGCCAGGAACGGCACCATCGGGTGGGCGGCATCCCCAAGGAGCGTCACTGCTCCCTTGCCCCAGCGGCGATCCGGCGGGCGATCGTGCAGCGCCCATTTCTGCCAGACCTGCGGCTTGCCCAGCAGCCGCCGCGCGGCCGAATGCCATTCGCCATCCTTGAACCGGCGGAGGAGTTCGTCGCCTTTGCCGGGCACGCTCCATTCGGAACTTTGCCAGCGATCGCGCACGATCGCGACCACATTCACGAGTTCGCCCGCACGGACTGGATAATGGACGATGTGGGATTCGCGCCCGAGCCAGAGATAGACGATCGGTGCGCGAAACGTCTCTCCGAGCTGCGAGGCCGGGACAGTCGCGCGCCATGCCGCGCGCTGCTGAAAGCGCGGCGCGCCACGCAGCCCGACCCGCTGGCGCATCGTCGACCACAGCCCGTCGGCACCGATCAACGCGACGCCGCGTTCTTCGCCTCGCTCGCGCGCCTGAATAAACTGCGCGGTCATGCCGTTGCCGTGCGCAGCGAAATCCTCAACGCGCGCGCCGAGCTTGACCACGATGTCGGGATTATCGCGCGCAGCATCCGCCAGCGCCGCCTGCAGATCGGCGCGGTGGATGATCCAGTAGGGCGCGCCATAGCGGAATTCAGATTCGCGCCCAAGCGGGACGCGTATGATTTCCTCGCCAGTGCGTGCAGCGCGGACCGAGATCGCTTCAGGCGCGATCGCGGTCTTTTTCAGGGCGTCGCCCAGTCCGAGCGAAAGGAGAATTCGCGTGGCGTTCGGGGCGAGCTGGATGCCCGCGCCGGCCTCGGCGAGAGCTTCGGCTTGATCGAAGACGATGGCCCGCAGGCCTTTCGCGGCCAGAGCCAGAGCAGCGCTCAGTCCTCCGATCCCGGCACCGGCGATGAGGATTGTGCGCGAGGACGCCACGGCGTTGGATCGTTCTCAGATCAGGAGACTGCGTCCACCAGCGCACATTCCGCCGGCCGCGCGGCATTCGGCGCAAGGGCAGGGTCGTGACGGTAGAGCGTCGAGCAATACGAGCAGATGATTTCGTTGTCGTCGCCCATGTCGCAGAAGATATGGGGGTGATCGAACGGAGGCCGCGCGCCCACGCACATGAACTCGCGCGCGCCGATCTCGATCACCGGGGCGCCCGGGTCGTTGTGAAAATGCGGAACGGCGTGGTCTGCCATGATGAAACCTCAAATTCGCGTCACGAGACGGGCGGGCGCACCATAACGAGCCGGTTTCCGCGAATCAAAGCGTTTACCTTTGACCTTGGGATAAGGCCGCGAGTCCGGAACGGACCGCCGCGGGAGCCTGTTTTAACCGCAAGTGACGCCAGTTTGTTCGTTAACGGTCCTGCCGTGCCCCAGTCGATGTATATTGAACCCATGACATTCCCAAAGGCCGCTCGGTCCGGCGGCAGGTCGAAAACCTGGATCAAGCTCCTGATCATCGCGGGAGCCCTGTGCGCGGTCGCGGGCCTTGCGCTCCTGCCGCGGGCCATCGAAGCCGAGTCGCTTCTGGTCATTCAGGACGACCCGGTCGAACTGGCGGACAAGCAGCTTGCGCGGACCTTCGACGCAGCCACGGCGACGCGGGAGATCGAATCTGCGCTCGCGGCTAAAGACACCGATCTCGCCCGCAGCTTCGTCGAACTGGCGCAGGAGCGGAACGTGGCCCTCGAACCTGATCTTGTCGCCAGAGTCGAGGCGGCAAGGGCTGCCGCCGACACCACGTCGTCCAAAGCAACCGCCTTCGCGCGCGGTTTCATAACCGGCGAGCCGGACGACATGGTCAGTCTGGCAGGAACCGCGCTCGGCGACCTGTTCGTGTTCGGCGACATTCGCGACGCCGTCCGCGAAGGATCGCGCTGGGCCGCCGGCCAGGACTACGATCGCCTCGTGCTCGGCCTGTCGGCCGTGGGCCTCACCATCACCGCCGGGACCTACGCCACGCTGGGCGCCGGCGCTCCCGCGCGCATCGGATTGACGGTCATCAAGGCCGCGCGAAAAACCGGCCGCCTCGGCGCTCGTCTGGGCGAGTGGATGACACGGTCGATGCGCAACGCCATCGAATGGTCGGCGTTGCGGCGGACTCTGGCCGGGGCATCGCTCACCGCGCCGGCCGTAGCGGTCCGCGGAGCCCGCGAGGCCGTGAAGGTCGAGAAAGCGGGCGGATTGCTGACCCTCGTCAAAGATGTAGGCCGCGTGCAGAGCAAGGCCGGCACCCAGGGCGCGCTCGATGCGCTGCGGCTCGCGGAGAGCCCCGCCGAGATGGGCCGGGTGGCGAAACTCGCCGAAAAGCAGGGCGGCAAGACTCGCGCAGTGCTGAAGGTCCTGGGGCGCGGCGCAATCGCGCTCACGGTTGCTGCATTCGATCTCGCGCTCTGGATCTTCGGCGCGCTGCTGATGATTTTCGGGTTCGTATCGTCCGCCAAGGGCGCGGTTGAGCGCGCCACCAAGCGCCACCTGCAGAGGAAGAAAGCCAAGCGCCTCGCCGCGCGCGAGCGCGACATCGCGGCCCGCGAACGTGCGCTCGGTCTCGCTGCCTTGAAGGCCTGACGTCCGTCATCTGCAATTCCGGCATGCCCGGCCCCACTCAAGGCTTCTTGCTTTGCGGCGCGGGCTGCTTTCTTTAGCGGTCCAATCGATCCATTGCGGGTTGCGATGCCAAGTTTCCGGAACGGCCCCATCGAAATCGCCTATCTCGACGAGGGCGAAGGCGAGCCGATCGTGCTGGTGCACGGCTTTGCCTCCAACAAGGAGGTGAATTGGGTACAGCCGGGCTGGGTTTCGACCCTGACCCGGGCGGGCCGGCGCGTGATCGCGCTCGATGACCGAGGCCACGGACAATCCACCAAGCTATACGATCCAGCGGATTATCATTCCGCGATCATGGCCGAAGACGTGCGCGCCTTGCTCGATCACCTCGCGATCGAGCGGGCCGACGTGATGGGCTATTCGATGGGCGCACGTATCACGGCATTCCTGGCTCTCAATCATCCCGAGCGCATGCGTTCGGCTGTTCTCGGTGGGCTCGGGGTCAAGCTGGTGGAAGGCGTCGGCCTTCCGGAGAGCATCGCGCTCGCGCTTGAGGCGCCGTCGGTGAACGACATCACCGATCCCGTCGAGCGCATGTTTCGTCTTTTCGCGGAGCAGGCCGGATCAGATCTGAAGGCACTCGCGGCATGCATGCGCGGCTCCCGCCAGACCCTCACGCACGAGGAAGCAGCGAGCATCCAAGTGCCAGTGCTGGTCGCAGTCGGCACCAAGGACACGATTGCTGGATCGGGGCCCGATCTTGCCCGTCTCATTCCTGGCGCGCGCAATCTCGACATTCCGGGCCGCGATCACATGCTGGCGGTGGGAGACCGGGTCTACAAGGAAGGCGTGCTTGCGTTCCTGCGGGGGATCGAATGACGAAAGCGGCTTCGGCGGTGTCCGTCACTTTCTCTGGCGGGTCCGGCAACCGGCTGGTCGCGGATATGTTCGGGTCGGCAGGCGCGCCGGTTCTTCTCCTGCATGGCGGCGGGCAGACGCGTCATGCCTGGCGATCGACCGCCGGTGCGATCGCGCGCGCCGGCCGCGTGTCTTACGCACTCGACCAACGCGGGCACGGGGATTCTGACTGGATCGGGGAGGGCGCCTACGCCTTCGAAGATTTTGCCGCCGACGCGGCTGCGGTGGCAATCGAACTTACCCGCCGCCACGGCACGAAACCGGTCGTGATCGGTGCGTCGCTCGGCGGCATAGCGGCACTCCTCGCGGAAGGCGATGAGGAGCGCATCAAGCACGGCCGGCTTTTCTCCGCACTGGTTCTGGTCGATATCACTCCCCGCGTCGATCCGGAGGGCGTAGCGAAAATCCACGGCTTCATGCGCGCGCATGCGAGCGAAGGCTTTGCGACGATCGCCGACGCGGCGCAGGCGGTTGCCGACTATCTGCCGCACCGGCCCCGTCCGAAAAACGACGAAGGGCTGAAGAAAAACCTGCGTCATTCCGCGGACGGTCGCTGGCGCTGGCACTGGGATCCGCGCTTCCTCGACGGGCCGCGCACCGTCGCTTCAAACCGCGAGAACTTCGAGACTGAGCTTGCAGCCGCCGCGCAACGTATCGAAATCCCGGCCTTGCTGGTGCGCGGCGCATCCTCCGAACTGGTCAAGGAAACGCACGTGCAGGATTTCCTGCAGCTCGTCCCGCATGCCACCTATGTCGACGTGTCGGGCGCGCGACACATGGTGGCGGGCGACAGAAATGACAGCTTTTCGGGGGCGGTTCTGGAGTTTCTCGGGCAATTGCCTGGCCGGCCGGCGTAGAATATTTTTCTCCGAATGCCTGCCTTTTCGCGTCTGGCGTAGCCCGATTTCAATCTTTATGTGATACAGCCGACGCAATCGTTGCTCCCCGAGTATCAATCCGGAGATTCCCATGGCGCAGCAGAAACGACAGCCCGCGCTCGGCACGCTCGACCCGGTCTGGGCGCGCGTGCGCAACGAGGCCGAGGAAGTGGTGCGGCGCGAGCCCGAGCTTGCGACCTTCATCTATTCGACCATCCTGCACCACGACACGCTGGAGGCGGCCGTCGTGCACCGCGCCTCGGAGCGGCTGCACCATGCGGACGTCTCCGGCGAGATGATCCGCCAGGCCTACGAGGAGGCGCTTGAGGACGAGCCGCAGATCGGCAACGCCTTCCGTGCCGATATCGTCGCGACCATCGACCGCGACCCGGCCGCCGACCGCTTCATCGAGCCGGTTCTCTACTTCAAGGGCTTCCACGCCATCGTCACGCATCGCCTCGCGCACTGGCTGTGGCGGCATAACCGCAAGGACTTCGCGCTCTACCTGCAGAGCCGCTCCTCGGCGGTGTTCCAGACCGACATCAATCCGAACGTGCCGATGGGGCGGGGCATCTTCCTCGACCACGCGACCGGCCTCGTGATCGGAGAAACCGCTGTGGTGGAGGACGATGTCTCGATCCTGCAGGACGTCACGCTCGGCGGCACCGGCAAGGAAGACGGCGACCGCCACCCGAAGATCCGCCGCGGCGTGCTGATCGGCGCGGGCGCGAAAATCCTCGGCAATATCGAGATCGGCCATTGCGTGCGCGTGGCCGCGGGCTCCGTGGTGCTGAAATCGGTGCCGCCGAACATGACGGTTGCGGGAGTGCCCGCACGCGTGGTTGGGTCCGCCGGATGCCCCGAGCCCTCGCGCAGCATGGACCAGATGCTGATCGATCTCGGCGGCTGACACATCCTGAAGAATTTTCGAAAGCCTGGAGGCGACGTGGATATCCTCGAAATCAAGAAGCTCGACACGTACCTGAAGAAGGTTTTCGACAATCCGAAAATCCGCGTGGTGCCGCGTCCGAAGAAGGACGATTCCGCCGAGGTCTATATCGGCGAGGAGTTCATCGGCGTGCTGTTCGTCGACGATGAGGACGACGACAAGTCCTATAACTTCTCGATGGCGATCCTGGAGACCGATCTGGATTAGCGATCCGGGCGATCCGGATTCGATTCACAAAGCGGTCGCGTCACGCGCGGCCGCTTTTTTGACGCCATTCGGCCGAAGAGAAAATTCCTGTCGCCGCGGCGAAAAAACGAGCGTGATATTCGCGCTTCTCGCGTCTGCGACAATTCCGCGATCAGCTTTTCGCGCGCTTATTCGCGACGTGACGAAAGGTGTCCGGACTTTGACGAAACGAGGCGGTTCAGGCGGCGTCCAGCCGCGCGAGTTCGGTCTCGATTTGGAACGCGCGGCCCGCAGATTTAAGCCACGTCACCGCACCGCGACACGGAAACCCGCCACGAGTTTCTCCAGCCCCGCCATCACCCCGCGCCAGTCGGCGAGCCAGTCGCGCGGAAAGCGCACGACCACGTCGGCCTCGCCGATGCGGCGCTCGTAGAGGCAGATGCCGAGCGTCGCGGCCTTGCCGTTCTGCGAGCAGCGCACGAGGAAGCGTTCGGCGTTCGCGTTGTCGTAGATCAGCTCCTCGCCCTGATAAGGCGTGCCGTCGCGGAACGGGCGCACCGCGAGGCCATCCGGCCCGCCGCCGATGCGCGTGTCGAGGTAGCGCGGATAGATCGTCTTGACGCGTTCGGCCGGCGGCAGGCCGTCGGCTGCCGAGATCGTCACGAACACGCGGTCGACCGCGCTCGGCGAGGAGATCGGCTCCGGCCGCGCCACGGGATCCGGCGGGGTCAGCGAGGGCCACAGGAAGGCGAGGTCCACGCGCTCCTGCACACCCGGACGGCGCTGGACGGGGCGGCGGATCGCGGCGGGGGGACTGTTGAAGGTGGCGTTGCCGATCGTGACCGGCAGCGAGGGCGCGTCGATCGCGACCGGTTCGGCCGGCCAGCGCGGCCACAGCACATACGCGATGTAGCCGACCGAGAGCGCGATGCCGCCCGCAAGCAGCATCACCGGCAGCGTCAGGAGGTTCTGCCGCGCGCGCGGCGGGCTGCGATGGGGCGGGAGGTGACGCGCATGCGCCATCGACATGGGGAGCTTCCTCGAATCAATCGGGAGTATGCCACGGCGCGGAATCCGCAAGGGGCAGGGCTTTCCGGGGCGCGTTTACCATTTGTTAACGAAATGCTGGCGGGGCAGCCCGCCGGTTTGCGACAGTCGGCGCCGTTCGCGTGCCGGAGTTCCCCACCTTGTCAGTTGCGTCCTTCCAGTCCCTGATCGTGCTCGCGCTCGGCTTCGCCGTCGCGGGCCTCGTCGCCACCGGATACCAGATGGTCACGGCCCGGCAGGCGAGCTTTGCCATCCTCGCCAAAGGCGCGAAATCGATGGCGCTCGCGAGCATCCCGTTCCTGGTTTTTGCCGCGCCCTTCATCATCATCTGCAACATCGTGCGCGATGAGGGGGGCGATCGCAATTTCGGATTCGTGACGCTGGCCACGATCATCGCGGGGCTGTGGAGCCTGATGTCGGGCACCGTGGTGGTGATGGCGCTCGAAGCGATCGGTGTGATCGCGGCTTAGTTCGATCCCCGCCGCACGTCCACAACGACGGCGCCGTCAGGAGTCTTCCCAGAAATCGAACAGTTTGACCCCCGGGCAGGTCGCGGGGTCCGGCTCGTCAATTCCATCCGACCGCGGCAGCCTTTCGACCCGGAACCGGTCCCAAACATCGCGAGAGAGCTTCACCAGAAGCGCGTCCGAAATGAAATCGACGGACAGCGCCGTGTCCCGCGCGTGCCCCTGAGCGTACTTGAACCCGCGGCGAATGAAGTAGGCCGTCTCCCTGAGAATCGAAATGTCACTCACCCCGTCCCAGTCCACGCCGTCGAGTTCGGCGCGCGAATACGGCGCGCAAGGCCCGGAATCGAGCAACGCCCAGCGCAGGTTCTCGGTGTAGTCGCTGCAGGTCGCGGAAACGGCGGGCCGGCTGCCGCCGCAGGATTTCAGCCTGACGTTTTCCGCGAACGCATAGGCGACCTGATCCACGGTGATGTCATCGCATTTGTCGATCAATGCGGCGACCGGCGGATTGTGCGATTGCGCGAGCTTGTAGGCTTTCCTGATATCGTCCACGCCAGCTTCATCGAGAAGCGAGCTCGACCGAAGAATGTTTCCCTGCATGACGGCGGATTTCTTGGTGAGCGCAGCGTTCTCGTGAATCCAGTTGAAGTTAGCCAGCAACTCGGCGCGGGAGCATGTCGGTCTGACTGGTGCTGGCGCAGGCGCAGGCGTCGCGGCACTCGTGCCTTCGCACCAGAACAGGTCGATCTTGATTGTGCGATTGCCGCATGTCGTGATTTCAAAATGCTGCTCGTCTCCCTGGATCCGGAACGGGACTTTTTTGGACCCGGCAGGACAATGGCAGTCGGTTCCGCTGTCGGCGGGTCCGCTGGCGGACAGGCATCTTTCGGTCGGACATTGGCCCTGGGCGCAGGCCTGACCGATATTTGCGAGAGCGACCGCGCCGAACACGGCACATGCGAGGAAACGCCCGGTCCATCGATCGATCATGGTGCAGCCCGATTTTGCCCGAGGTCGAGCTTGCACCGTTTCGGCTTTGCTGTGAACGGCGATGCACTTCCAAAAATTAGTGCGCCCGGCTCTGGGGGGAGAGCCGGGCGCTCACTGTCCGATCGGGGACGGGGAGGGGTGGGGACGTGACCGGACAGCGATTCCTTGTTTGCTTGGGGCGCTCCTAGCGCGCGGATGCGGTCGAGACCGCGGGGCGCGGATCGCCGAGCGAGACCCACACATTCGGGTTGCCCTGCGACTGGCGCTTGACGAAGCGATAGACGGTCTCCGACCAGAGCAGGACTTCGGTGTTCTGGTTGTCGAGCACGAACTCGCCCTTGTCGGTCTTGACCGTGAGCACCGCGTGGCCGTCGCCGTTCTTCTCGCGCACGACCGTCATCAGCAGAGCCTCGCGCGGCCAGCCGGCCTGGATCAGCATGCGGCGCTTGAGCAGCGCGTAATCCTCGCAGTCGCCCTTGCCGTCGTCGGGATAATCCCATTGCTCGACCACGCCCCAATGTTCGAGGTCGGTGATCGGCTTGATATGATCGTTCACCCACTTGTTGACGCGAACGAGATCCTTCCACGCCTGCGCGCTGAGGACGACGTCGCGCGGGGCGCTCGCCTTCACGTCGCATTCGCCGGCGTAACGCGCGCAGAAATCGATCCAGCCGATCGGTGCGCGCGCGTTCTCGCCAAGCGACACGAAAAGCGGGCGCTCGCCGGCGAAGCTCGCGCTCGCAAACACTGCGAGCGCAAATGCGGCCGCGCATCCGCTTTTCAGAATTCCAGACTTCATGGGTTGACCCCTCCCGTTGTTGGGGCCGTTGTCCCATAAAGCGCTTGTGGCGCCGTCAATTCGCCACGATTGATTTGATGCGAACGAAATTCAAAACTTCGGAGAATGCAATTCGTGTTTGCATCGACGTTGAATCAAATGCCGCTCAATCGCATTTGATTAAAATGCGCGCGATTAACCGCATGCGCACCGATGACACGCGCGTTTGCGTGGCGTGCGAGCGCACGCATTAACTGAAATCTGCACGGGTGAAGTTGAGTGAAAAGTCGGGCGCGGCGATAGTTTTGGTGCGTGTACGCGCCTGTCGGAGCGGCGGAGCGTTTACGCTCCGGTCACGCTCTCTTCAACAAAGTCCGGATGCTGCAGCCGCAGGAATTCCACGGCGAAGCCGTTTTCCAGATGGCGCACCACGCGGCCCTGCACCTTGCCGAGCGTGACGAGAGCGCCCATCGCCGGCCGCTGATCGGTCGCGACCGCGGCGCCGGACAGCGACAAGTCGATCAGGCGGCAGCCGAGATTGACGCCGTTCGGCAGCACCAGCATCGTGCCGGCGTTCTTCGGAATGAAGCGGCCGTGGCGGCGATCTTCCGGCAGGTTCAGGATGTGGCGGTTGGCGAGCCAGGTGAGCTGTGCCGCGAGCATGTCGCGCTTGCGCGCGGTCGCGGAGATCGTCATCGCGAAGCCGTTGGTGAACTGGCGCGCGACGACGCCTTCCAGCCGGCCGAGATGATCGACATAGGCGATGACGCGCTCGCCCGGCGTGCCGAGCGCGGGCGCCATCAGCGCCATGCCTCCGGGTGACATGTTGACGACCTGGCAGGGATATTCGCGGCGGTCGGCGAGCATGTAGCGGCCCAGCAGATTGACGCGCACGCGCTGGAAGCGGCGGCGCTCTTCCGCGTGCGGCAGGATACGCGCGCTCGCGAAGCTGACTTGGCTGGTACGCAACATGGACGGCCCTGATCCGGGGCAGAGGAGGGAACCCTGCCCGGAGGGGAGGCTAAGGCTGCAATCTTAAAGGGCCGTTAGCTTTGGGTTCCGCAACGGGTAAACGGCTGGTCTTGGTGGGGAAAATCTAGTCGCGGCGGCCGCCCTGATGGACCACGAAGGCCTCGCGCTGCCGTGCGCCTGTGGGCTGCGCAACCAGCGGTGGCGCGTCCTCGTCGGCTATGGCCCCCACGTGCCGCAGGCCGCCGAGCGTGAGGCGCTCGACCGGGATCACTTCGAGCCAATAGGGGATTTTCATCGGAACCAGCGCCCCTATCATCCGGCCCGCGGTTTCGCGGTGGCGGAGCGGAAGGAGCAGCACTTCGAGCATCGTTTCGCGCTGATCGGCGGTGCGGCCGGTGGCGCTCGCCACAATCCCGGATTGATCCTCGCCCGTACTCGTCAGAACTTTCGCAAGGGCTGCGCGCGAGGCGGAATCCCACAGCCGCATGAAGGGCGTTTCGCGCAATTCGCGCCCGAATATGGCGCAGACCCGCGTTCCGGCGAGACGGAACGGATAGCCGGTGTCGCCGGTGACGATGAAGGTGTCGCCGAGGATGCGCCGGATTTCGCCCGGCTCGATATCGGCGCGGTCGGGCAGCGGGCGCACGCCGCGCCGCTTGTCCCAATACGCAAACAATTCTCTGGTCACGGCATGCTTCATCGCGGTCGCTGTCCCGGCGTATGGCAGCGCACAGCGTGAACCGTCCCTCGATGGGACAATTTCGGCCGTGCGAGGCCCGATCAGGCCTTGCGGAGCAGATGTCATGCCGCGCGAAGCGGGCCGCTCCCGCGTTATCGTTAAAAGGAGCTTGATGTTGGCTTCCCCGGCGGCGCGCTTTAGGGTCCAGGCGATCCACACGTCAGGCCGTCCGGTGGCTCGGATGGCAAAGCCTAAAGGGGAAGTGGGGACGTGACCGGCGCGAGCTCCATGCGCGGTTTCCGTCCCAGAGGGGAACCGGGGAGGACCGAGAGGTCCTCCCCGTTTTTTTTGTCATTGGCGAAAGCTGCCGGACTGTGGTGAGGATGGGGTCCGCCGCTCCGGCTGTGCCCCAAGCGAGTCCCGATGGACGCCTCTCCGCGCCGCGAGCGCATGTTCAATATTCCCGCGGTGATCCTCGCGCTGCTTGCGGTCTTGAGCGCGATCCACGCGGTTCGTGAATTCGTCCTTTCCGACGATGCCGATATCCGGGTCATCCTGCTGTTCGCCTTCATCCCCGCGCGCTATGAGCCGACCCTGCTCGCGGGCGGCACGGTGCCCGGCGGCTTCGGCGCGGAGGTGTGGACCTTTGTCACCTACGCATTCCTGCATGGCGACTGGATGCATCTCGGCGTGAACGCGGCGTGGCTCCTTGCCTTCGGCTCGCCGCTCGCGCGGCGCTTCGGCGCGTTCCGGCTGCTCGCATTTTTCGCAGCGGCTGCGATCGCGGGCGCGCTTCTTCATCTCGTCACGCATCCCGGCGAACTCGTTCCGATGATCGGCGCGTCGGCCGCGATCTCCGGCGCGATGGCGGGCGCGATGCGCTTCGTATTCCAGCCGGGCGGTCCGCTGCGCCGGCGGATCGGGGAGACTGCGAATTATCACGCGCCCGCGATCGGGCTGATCGCTGCGCTGCGCGATCCGCGCATTCTGCTCTTTCTCGTCGTGTGGCTCGGCGTGAACTTGCTGTTCGGTCTCGGCGCCGCGCCGCTGATCGGCGAGAGCCAGTCGGTCGCGTGGCAGGCACATGTCGGCGGCTTCGCTGCGGGCCTTCTGATGTTCGATCTGTTCGATCCGGTTGTTGCGCCGCACACGGACGACGATCCGCCGCAACAGACGAGCTAAGCCTCTGGGGCCTTGCCCGGATTCGGCCGCCTCGTTGCCGCCACAGCGGAACATTACTTTTCTGATACGATTATCCAACGGCCGCTGGTCCTGTCAGCGCATTGGGTCGGCGGCCCGCAAAGGGAGGCGACCCATGAACGTGACTGCAATCCTGTCAAACAAGGGTGCAAGCGTCGTCACCATCGAGCCGACCGCAACGCTCGCGGCGGCGATGGCGCGTCTTGCCGAAAAGCGCATCGGCGCGCTGGTCGTGACCGGCGCCGAAAACCGCGTCGTCGGCATCCTGTCGGAGCGCGATGTGGTTCAGGCGCTCGCGCGCGGCGGAGTGGAGGCGATGCACAAGCCGCTCGCCGATGTGATGACGCGCAAGGTCGTCACGTGTCGCGCAAGCGACAGCATCACGTCGCTGATGGAGCAGATGACCGCGGGGAAATTCCGCCACCTGCCGGTGGTGGAGGAGGGACGTCTTGCCGGGATCGTGTCGATCGGGGACGTCGTGAAATATCGGCTGTCGGAGCTTGAACTCGAGCAGAACGCGCTGCGCGATTACATCCAGACGGCGTAAAAGTCATCCGCACAAACAAAAGCCCCGGCAGCGATGCCGGGGCTTCTTATTCAGTCGCGTGAGAAACGTCAGAACTTGTAGCTCAGCACGCCGCGGCCGACGGCAAAGCTCGTGTTCACGTCGAACACATGCGGGCCGCCGAGCGACGAAATCGTGTTGATGCGGATGCTTCCGAGATCATAATACATGCCTTCGGCGCTCAAAACGACATTGGGGCTGAGCATCCACGACAGGCCGCCGCCCGCGACATAGCCGATCCCGGTCGCGCTGCCGGATGCCATCTCCGTCGGGTTGAGTTCAGAGAGAGGCTCCGCGCCGTCGCCATTGGCTGCATCGATCCTGCCATAGGCCAGTCCGCCCATGCCGTAGATCATGAGCTGCGGCATGCCTGTGGGGACAAAGCCGACCTTGCCGCGCACCGAGCCGTACCACTTGAGCTTCGACTCGTAGATGTCGTCGCCGCCCGGTCCGAAGCCTTGCGGGATGCCGTTGTCGAACACGCCGCGCTTCGAGCCGCTATTGAATTCGGTGTTGATGCCGAAGACCCAGTTCGGCGAGACCTGATAGTCGTAACCAATCACGCCACCGAAGTTGAAACCTTCGATCTTCGTCGGTCCATACGGTGCGTTCAGGAAGCCGAGATCGTCCGTGATGATGGCGTGATTGGCTTCGCCACTGAGCCAGCCCGCCTGCAAACCAACTGACCAGCCAGTCCAGGTCGCGACCGGCGCGACCATCGGGGGCGCCTTGGTGATCGGGCGCGCTGCCAAATCGGCGGCGGAAGCTCCCGAGACGGTGGCCGCAAGAAGGGACAGGGCCGCGACGATTGTCTTCATGAATCGCTCCGACTTCGACCGTGCTGGATGGCCGGAACCTAAGCGATTTCGGTGTTGACGCCTGTACCTTGAGAGCAACAGCGGTCGGAAAAGCACATATCTTTTCTGTATATGCTCCTGGTCCGCATTGGGGCGGTCAGGTCAGCGCGGCGATAGCGGAGGTAATATCTTCCAGTGCGCGCTCGGCCGCGTGGGTGCCGATCGCGATCGCTTCCTTGGCGCGGTGGAAGTCGAACAGGCCGACATTGCCGAGCCGCGGCGAGATCAGCACGTCCGGCGGATCGCCGGCGAGGCGGGAGCGCGTGACCCGGTCCTGCATAATGTTGAAGGCGTCGACCATCACGGTCGAGATGTTGGGCCCACCCGCGCCGCTCAGGAAATGCCGCTTGAGCAGGCGCTCCGGGCTGAACATGTGGCGCAGGCCCTTTTGCGCGCGCATCGAGCGCATTTCCTCGCGCGCCCGTTCGTCCGCTTCGTCCGGTCCGTGGCTCGCAATGGTCGAACCATGCCCGAGCAGATCGGAATTGACGTTGACGGCGATGACGAGACGCGCGCCGAGCGCGCGTGCGGCCGAAACCGGCACAGGATTGACCAGCGCGCCATCGACCAGCCAGCGGCCGCCGAGCAGGACCGGCGTGAAGATGCCCGGCAGCGCGTAGGATGCGCGCATCGCATCGACGATGCGTCCGCGGGTGAGCCAGATTTCGTGACCCGTTCCAAGCTCGGTCGCGATCGTGGCGAAATGGCCGGGCAGATCCTCGATCATCCGGTCGCCGAGCGTTTCCTCGAGCCGCGCCGCGAGCCGTCCGCCGCCGATGATCCCCGAACCGCCAAGACTGATGTCGAGATAACCGAGCACGCCGCGAGCGGTGAGGCCTCGTCCCCATTCCTCGAACGGATCGAGGTGCCCGGCCGCGTAGCAGCCGCCGACGACGGCACCGATCGAGGTGCCGACGATGACGTCCGGCGTGATGCCGTTCGCCATGAGCGTGCGAAGAACGCCGATATGGGCAAAGCCGCGCGCGGCACCGCCGCCCAGCGCAAGCCCGATGCTCGGGCGGGGCGGTTGCGTTTTGGGGTCGGTGGAGGCTTCGGTCGCGCGGTCCCCGTTGCGCGAAAGCCCCAAGAGAGATTGCAACACGAGATCCGTTCCCTCGGGATTGATTTTTCGTCCCCGGCCCGAGGTTCAACAAGGACATGACCACATTATGGTAAAGCCGGCCGGATGCGACAACGCGCGGGCCGTTCTTTGGTTCAAGCCTTGGTCGGGCGAACCATCGCGAATTCCCGCTCGACCACGGCGTAGTTATGGTAGCCGGAGCGCGCGATCGGGCGCATCGCGGCGGTATCGAGCAGGCCGTCCTTGATGAAGCATTCGTCGATATGCACGCCGATCACCTGGCCGATGACGATGTGACAGTCGAGGGGCCGTCCTTCGATGTCGTTCGGCTCGACTATCTGCAGGAGCTTGCATTCGAGCGCGCAGGGGCTTTCGGCGACGCGCGGAGGCTTCACCAGACGGCAGGGCGCAGCGGCAAGGCCCGCCTTTTCCATCTCGTTCACCCCGCGCGCGAACGGGGCCGAGGTCTCATTCATCGCCTCGCGCAAATCCCAGGTCGCGAGATTGCAGACGAACTCTTTCGTCTCGGCGATGAAGGTCAGCGCGTCCTTGCGGCCCTCGGACGAGAACATCACGAGCGGCGGGCGGCTGTTGACGCCGTTGAAGAAGGAATAGGGCGAGAGATTGATCTCGCCCTTCGCGCTCATCGCGGTGATCCAGCCGATCGGGCGCGGCGCGACGATCGCCTTGAACGGATCGTGCGGCAGTCCGTGGTCGCCCTTGCGCGCGTCGTAGAACATGTTGACCCCCAGCCGGGCCTGCATCCTTCGAGACGGCCGCTGCGCGGCCTCCTCAGGATGAGGAAAGGGAATCCTCATGGTGAGGAGCGTCGCGTAGCGACGCGTCTCGAACCATGAGGCCGCACGATCAGGCGCCGAACCGCGTCACGATCTCGGATAGCGGGGGCCGCGGGCGATCTTCCGGCGGTTTCGCCGCCGTACCGATATGCACGAAGCCTGCGATCTTCTCGTTGTCCTTCACGCCGAACGCCTGAAGCGTGCGGCGATCATACGCGTACCATTCGGTAATCCAGTTCGCCGCGTATCCGAGCGCGTGCGCGGCGGTGACGAGGTTCATGGTCGCGGCACCTGCGGACAGGATCTGCTCCCATTCCGGGATCTTCACATGCGGCGCGGCGCGGCTGACCACGGCGATGACCAGCGGCGCGCGGGACAGGCGGCCCCGTTCGAAGTCGATCTGCTCGCTCGTGGCCTCCGGATGATCGGCCTTGAACGCCGCGGCGATCGCTTCGCCCGCAGCCTTGCGTGCGTCGCCTTCGAACACGACGAACCGCCATGGCGTGAGCTTGCCGTGATCGGGCACGCGCGAGGCGATGGTCAGGAGCGTGTTTATTTCGCCGGCGGAAGGACCGGGCGGCACGAGTTCGACAGGCTTGACGGAGCGGCGGGTTTTGAGAAGTTCGACGGAGTCGGGCATGGCCGGGAGGCGCTAACATAGTGCGGGAGACGAGACAAATGGGGGCCGGTGGCTTGAATTTGCCTCGATTACGGCCGAGAAGCGCCGCATGAGGATACGGGCGGGCAGGGCTTTCCGGCGGTGGCCGGCCGCAGTCGCAGTCGCGCTTCTCTGCGCGCTTCCGGCGGGACAAGGCGTTGCCCAGTCATTGATCGGCTCGCCGCAGCCGGCGCCGGCTTTGCCGTCGTCCGGCGCCGCCAATCCCGGCGCCAGTCTCGTCGCTCCCGGGCCAAACCTTCCTTCCGCGCCGCCGCTCGCGCAGCCCCCGGCCAACGCTCCGGCTGCCTTGCAGCAGCAGGTCGCCCCCGTGCCGGGCCTGCCGGTCGCGCTCTATCTGAACGCGCGGTTCGGCCGCGACCAGCAGGCAATCAGCAATGGTCTCATCTGGCGCATCTACGGCGACCAGCCCGACATCGCCGGCAATTATCGGCTCATCAAGGAAGAAAAAGTGCCGGCGCCGGCCTTCGTGCTGCCGCCCGGCAGTTACATCGTCCATGCAAGCCTGGGCTTTGCGACTGCGGCGAAGCGGGTGCAGCTGCGCTCCGAGACCGTGCGCGAGACCTTCGACATCCCCGCCGGCGGCATCCGCCTCGAAGGCCGCGTCGGCGACGTGAAAATCCCGACCGGGCAGATCTCGTTCGACATCTACAAGGGCAGCCAGTTCGAGCCGGGCGACAAGCGCCCGCTGGTGCAGGGCGTGCTCACCGGCGACATCACGCTGGTGCCGGAAGGCATCTACACCATCGTGTCGAATTACGGCGACGGCAACGCGGTGGTGCGTTCCGACGTGCGGGTGCAGGTTGACCGGCTGACCGACGTCACCGTGACGCATCGCGCCGCCGTCATCACGCTGAAACTCGTCGCGCAATCGGGCGACGCGCTCGCCAACACCGCGTGGTCGGTGCTGACGCCGGGCGGCGACGTGATCAAGGAATCGATCGGCGCGTTTCCGCGCGTGGTGCTCGGCGAAGGCGAGTACCGCGTGATCGCGCGCAACGAAGGCAAGGTCTACGAGCGCGACTTCAAGGTCGTGACCGGCGTCGATACCGAGATCGCGGTGGTCGCGCGGTAGATCGGGTCACGCCTCAGCCGGCCTTCTTCATCCGCTTCACGTCCGGCGGCGTCGCTTCGTCGACGAGGGCTGCGAGCGCGGCATCGAGCGAAGTGACATCCTGCTTCTCGCTGCCGAGACGGCGGATCGACACCTTGCGCTCGGCCGCTTCCTTTTTTCCAAGCACGAGCAGCACAGGGACCTTGGCGAGCGAGTGCTCGCGCACCTTGTAGTTGATCTTCTCGTTGCGCAGATCCTCCTCGACGCGAAGCCCCATGCGGCGCGCGGAGGCGATCACCTCGCGCGCGTAATCGTCGGCCTCTTGCGTGATGGTCGCGACCACGGCCTGCACCGGCGACAGCCACAGCGGCAGGTGCCCGGCATAATGCTCGAGCACGACGCCGAGGAAGCGCTCCATCGAGCCGCAGATCGCGCGATGGATCATCACCGGCGGGGTCTTCGAGCCGTCCGCCGCGATATAGAAAGCCTGGAAGCGCTCCGGCAGGTTGAAGTCCACCTGCGTCGTGCCGCATTGCCAGTCGCGGCCGATGGCGTCGCGCAGGACATACTCGAATTTCGGGCCGTAGAACGCGCCTTCGCCCGGATTGATCGCGGTCTTGATGCGGTTGTTCTGCTGCGCGATGCGTTTCAGCACGTCGTGCATCACGCCTTCGGCATGGTCCCACGCGGCGTCCGAGCCGACGCGCTTCTCCGGGCGCGTGGAGAGCTTCACAGTGAGATCGCCTTGAAAGCCGAAATCCTCGTACACGCTCAGGATCAGATCGTTGATCTTGAGGCATTCGTCGGCCATCTGCTCCTCGGTGCAGAACACATGCGCGTCGTCCTGCGTGAAGCCGCGCACGCGAAGCAAGCCGTGCAGCGCGCCGGATGGCTCGTAGCGATGCACGATGCCGAATTCGGCGAGGCGCAGCGGCAGGTCGCGATACGATTTCAGCCCGTGCTTGAAGATCTGCACGTGGCCGGGGCAGTTCATCGGCTTGATCGCGTAGACGCGCTCGTCCTCGGTGTCGTCGCCGGCCGAGGTCGCCTGAAACATGTTCTCGCGAAACCAGCCCCAATGGCCGGACGTCTCCCACAGCGACTTGTCGAGAAGCTGCGGCGCGTTGACTTCCTTGTAGTCGCCCTTCAGGCGGCGGCGCATATACGCGATCATCTCCTGGAACATGGTCCAGCCGTTCGGATGCCAGAACACGGTGCCGGGGCCTTCCTCCTGGAAATGGAACAGGTCCATCTCGCGACCCAAGCGGCGATGGTCGCGCTTCTCGGCTTCCTCCATCTGCTTGAGATAGGCGTCGAGCTCTTCCTGCTTGGCGAAGGCCGTGCCGTAGATGCGCGACAGCATTTCGCGGTTTGAATCGCCGCGCCAATACGCCCCCGCGACCTTCATCAGCTTGAACGCGCCGCCGACCTTTCCCGTGGACGTCATGTGCGGGCCGCGGCACAGGTCGAACCATTCGCCCTGCTTGTAGATCTTGATCTGCTGGTCTTCCGGAATCGCGTCGACCAGCTCGACCTTGAAGGTCTCGCCTTTCTGGCGAAATACGTTTTTGGCTTCATCGCGCGACCAGACTTCCTTGGTGAAGGCTTTGTCGCGTCCGATGATCTCCTTCATCTTCTTCTCGATGACGGGGAGGTCTTCCGGCGTGAAGGGCTGGTTGCGGAAGAAGTCGTAATAGAAGCCGTTCTCGATCACCGGGCCGATGGTGACCTGGGTGCCCGGCCACAATTCCTGCACGGCTTCGGCGAGCACATGGGCGGCATCATGCCGGATCAGCTCCAGCGCGCGCGGATCCTCCCGGTTCACGAATTCGATTTTTGAATCGCGCTCGATGGGGTCGTTCAAGTCCGTAAGCACGTTGTCCAGCGCCATCGCGACCGTGCGCTTGGCGAGCGAGGGCGAGATGCCCTTCGCGATATCGAGACCGGTTGTGCCTTTGGGGAATTCGCGGCGTGCGCCGTCGGGGAAGGTCAAGGCGATCTTTTGGGAAGCGGGCTGCGCGCCCGCGATGCCGGCTTCGGCCATCGTCGTCTCCTGTTGCTCACTCGCTGCCTACGAATGCAGGTAAGCGTAACGGGCAGGGAGATAGCGTAGCGTTCCGCGCCGCGCAACACCCCGATCCTCCCTACGCGGGCGTATCCATCGCCATGGTACCGGCGCTTCGAAAAATCGTGCATCGCGCACGAATCATTCCTTGAGTCCGCCCTGTCGCGGACACGATTGCTCTCTCAACTCGCGCTCACCAAAAAGAATACGCGCTGAAACAAGTCCGATGAGGACGAACAAAACGGCGCGGCGGCCATTCGGCGATCAGGTGTGTGTGTACGCCGGGGACTTCAGTGGCCGTTCGCGAGGGGTGTGAGTCATGTATCGCGTGCGTTTGCGGCGCGTGCGCTGGGCCGTCGGCCTGCCTGCGCTTGCTACCGTCCTGGTGGCGGCGCTCTTTATTCTCCAGCTTTCTCCTGTCGAGGCGAAACGGCGCTCCCGTTCCGAAGCGCCCGAGCCTGCGGCGTCGTCGACGACGAACCAGCAGGAGGAGATCAACCGGAACACGATCGCGATCGTGTCCGGCAACATCAACGGCACCTACCTTTCTGTGGCCTACGATTTGTCGGCGGTGCTCGACGAGGGCAACGATTTCCGCGTGCTGCCGATGATCGGCAAGGGCGCGGCGCAGAACATCCGCGACGTGCGCTATCTGCGCGGCGTCGATCTCGGCATCGCGCAATCCGATCTGCTCGGCTATTTCCGCCAGACCGGTGAGCTCGGCAATCTCGAGGAGCGGATCGTCTACATCGCCAAGCTGTTCAATGAGGAGTTGCACATCATCGTGCGCGACGGCTCCGGCATCACCTCGGTCGATCAGCTTGCCGGCAAGCGGGTGAATGTGAGCGACGCGGGGTCCGGCACGCAGCTCTCGGCAAAGTTCATGTTCGGACTTCTGGGCATCCAGTTCCAGGAAGTGAACATGGGCCAGGCGGATGCGTTCGAGAAGCTGAAGACCGGCGAGATCGATGCGACCGTGCTGATTGCCGGCAAGCCTGCAGCCTCGATGGCGAAGCTGAAGGCCGAGGACGGCTATCGCATCCTTCCCGTTCCCTATCCGAAGGCGCTGCAGCGCGACTATCTGCCTGCGGTGCTCACGTCGCGCGACTATCCCGGGCTGATCGAACAGGGCCGCGAGGTCGAGACACTCGCGATCGGCGCAGTCCTCATCGCCTATAACTGGCCGAAGGATTCCGACCGCTATCGCCGCATCGCCGCCTTCGTCGAGCGGTTCTTCCCGAGGCTCGCCGAATTCCAGAAACCTCCGCGTCATCCGAAATGGCGCGAGACCAATCTCGCCGCGACCCTGCCGGGCTGGACGCGCTTCGATGTCGCCGAAGACTGGCTGCGCAACAAGGCGCAGGCCGCACAGGCGCCGACGCGCGAACAATTCGACGCGTTCGTCAGCGCGCGCGGCGCGGGCGGCAACGCGGAGGACCGCGAAAAGCTGTTCCGCGATTTCCTGAAATGGAACGAGGCGCAAGGGCGCAAGTAAGTTTCGGTTCTGTTGCGTGCGTGAGGGGAGGGCAACGATGAGCGCTCCGGCAAGAAAGCTGGCCGATCTCGGCAAGCCGTGGCTGCGTGCTCCTGACTGGCCGAAGGAGCAATATGTCGAGCGAAGAACGGAACCGGACGGACCGGCTGTTCCGTCCGCCCCGCCGCTCTCGGCGCTGCCGTTCAGCAAGCCTGCCGACCCCGCCGTCGAATTCCGCCGTCAGTACGAGATCTGGCGGAACGATCACCCCACGCCGTCGCGCTATCGGCAATGGCTGGCGTGCAGGCCGTGGAAACGGGCAGCGGCGTTGGCAAGAAAGCCGCAGGTTGCGTTCGCGATGGGAGGCGTGTCGCTTGCGGCCTTCTATTTCATCGCGGTCATGCCGAACCTGAACGGCCAGGGGTTTCAGCCCGCGTCCGCGCCCGTTCCTGTTCCGCGCGAAGGCCAGTCGGTCGTGCCGATGACGACGAAGACCGCGCGGCTTGACGTGCCGCCGATGCCGCTCCAGCAAGGCCCGGTCGCGGCGCCACCCTGGCCGCAGGATGTTCCGGTGGAAACGATCAAGCCTTCGGGGCCAGCGGCCGCGCCGCAGGCGGTCGCGGATCAGGAGACCGCGCAGCCTCAGGCCGCGCCGGCTCCTGCCGCGGAACCCGACGTGAAGCCGCAGCTCTCGGCGGAGGAGATCGATCTTCTGATCCGCCGCGGCGAGGAATTCATCGGAACCGGCGACCTTGCCGCCGCGCGGCTCCTGCTCGAGCGGGCGGCGCGTTCGAGGAGCGCGCGCGCGGCGTTCGCGCTTGCATCGACCTACGATCCGTCCGTGCTCGACAAGATGCAGGTCTATGGCGCGACCGGCGACATCGAGCTTGCGATCATGTGGTACGAGCGCGCCAAGCAATACGGATCAAGGGATGCGGGTCAGCGCCTAACTGCGCTGGCGGGACGTATGTAATTGCGTAGCTGGCGGCTGCGTGTTCGTCCCTCGCCAGCGCCCATATCGCCACGGCATGAACCAGCGCGCGCCGTCGGGCGCGGAGCCCGGCACGAAATCGAGGCCCGATGTTCCGTAGGGCTGGCAGCGGCAGAGGCGCGCGAGCGTCATCCATCCGCCCGCCCATAATCCGAAACGGTCGAGCGCTTCGTCCGCGTAGGCGGAACAGGTCGGAAGATGACGGCAGTGGAACCCGATCAAGGGCGACAGCGTGAGGCGATACGCGCCGACCGCGCCACGGCCGAGAAGGCGTGGTGCACCGCGGACACACTGCGCACAATTCGCGATCTGCATCCGGAACTTTTTCGCGGTTCCCATCTCAAATGCCCGATAAACGCCGCAGCTTCGGCGTCTTTCCTGCACATCGGTCAGGCAATTAACCGTCCAGCGCTCACGAAATCTAGGCTGGACCCGACTCGGCGCCCTGATTTAAAAAAGAGTCGCACTTTAGGTGGCGGGCACCCGATAGACCGGCGCGAAAAGCCGGACCGCTCCGAACGAGCATCGGGAACCGCCAGACGGGGAAGTTTCGAATGGTGCGACGCCTGATCGGAGCGTTGGTGTTGGTCTGTGCCTTTATCGGCCTGACGGCGCAACCGATTGCCGCCGACGATAACCCTCGCGCTCCTGTCGCCGCTGCCGAAGTTCCGCGCGCGGCGCCGATGCAATTCATGATGTGGCAAGAAGGCCCGGCCGGAAGCTGCCGCGACAAGTGCCGCTCGTGGGTCTCCGCCGTCGGCATGATCCGCACCGACACGGTCCGCGATTTCGAAGTGTTCGCCGAGAACAATGAAATCCGCGGCGCGACGCTGGTGATCGATTCCGAAGGCGGCTCGGTGGTCGGCGCGCTCGCGCTCGGCCGCGCGATCCGCAAGCTCGACATGACGACGACCATCGGCAAGACGACCGAATTGCGCGCGAGCAAGCCGGACGACCGCCGCGCCATGCTGTCGCCGCGCGCCGATTGTGAATCCATGTGCGCCTTCCTGATGCTGGCCGGAACCAGGCGCGTCGTGCCGGCGGAAGCGCGCGTGCGCGTGCATCAGATCTGGCTCGGCGACCGGCGCGAGGACGCGACCGCCGCAACCTATTCGGCCGAGGATCTCGTGCTGGTTCAGCGCGACATCGGCAAGCTCGCTCAATACACCTTCGAGATGGGCGGATCGGGCGAATTGCTCGAATTGTCGCTGCGCATCCCGCCGTGGGAACCGATGCGTTCGCTCACCCGCGACGAACTGCGCCGCATGAAGATCGACACCGCCGAAATTGCCCAGTCGCGCGACGGCGCCAATGTGGCCTTGAACGACACGACCGCCGAGCATCCCGCGCCGGAAGGCGAAAAGCGTGTGGCCGCCGCCACCAATTCCGCGCCGCCCGTCGCCAATATCCGCCGCGCGGTCGCCAACAGCAACGAGCGCGGCTGGACGATCGTCCGTCAGCCCGACGCCGTCATGCTGGTGCGCCGCCATCCGCTCACGGTGGAAGGCGAGGTCCTCGGCAGCTTCGACGTGATGCTGACCTGCGGCGACAATGCCGGCGAATTCTCGATCCTCTATAACGAGACGCGCAAGATGCGCGATCAAGCGGCCGATCCGCTCGGCATCGTCACCATCGCGATGGGCCAGAAGGCGGCACCGCTCGCGATCGGCTCTTCCGAGCTGACACCGCCGCGCTTCGAGCGTGAATCGTTTGCGAGCGGCGTGCTGCCGGCGGCGGTCGTTCGGACGTTTGCGGAAGCCGGCGCGCATTCGCTGATCGTCTCGACGTCGAGCGGCAAGGGCGGGGCGACCATGGTCCGGGTCGGCAATTCCGGGGTCGCGCAGTTCTTCCCGCAGCTCGTCCAGGCCTGCGCGCAGCCGCGCACCAAGCAGGCGGGTCTTCGATAACAGGCTGACGGCTTTTTATTCCGCGGCGACGCCTCGGCGCTTCTGCTCGATCTGGTCGATCGCCGACACCACAGCATCGAAGGTGAGCATGGTCGAGGCGTGACGCGCCTTGTAGTCGCGCACGGGCTCGAGCACCGCGATGTCGGCCCATTTGCCAGTGGGTGGCGCGCCGTTTTCCTTCAACATCTTGCGCACGGTCTCGCGCAGCGCGCGCAGCTCCTGCGCATTCGAGCCGATCACGTGGCGCGCCATGATCGAGGACGAAGCTTGGCCGAGCGCACAGGCCTTCACGTCATGGGCAAAGTCGGAGACCACGTCGCCTTTCATCTTCAGGTCGACGGTGACAGTCGAGCCGCACAGCTTGGAATGGGCGGTCGCGGTCGCATCCGGGTGGGCAAGGCGCCCGATCCTTGGAATCGTGCCCGCCAGTTCGAGGATTCGGCTGTTGTAGACGTCGTTCAGCATAGCGCCATGAGGCGGCGAGTGGTCGATTGTGACCGCGCCGGGTGTTCCCTATATAGGGTTTGGGACAAGGGCGTCCAAGCTGCCGATTCCGGCTTTGCCGGGCGGGGAAAGACGCAAAAGGACCCGGTGACACTCCCGGCGCCGCTCTCGGTGCGCCGGTCGGACGGAGACATTGCCATGGACGCGATCGTGAAGCCCTGGCCCAAGCAAGGGCCGCAGACCTTATCCGAGCATGTCAGGGCCGCGCCCCAGCCGACCCGTCCGCGCCCCTCGCGCGAGGAGGCGGAAGCCGCCGTGCGCACGCTGATCGCCTATGCGGGCGACAATCCGGACCGCGAAGGCGTGCTCGACACGCCGCGGCGCGTGGTCGGCGCCTATGACGAGATCTATCGCGGCTATCGCGAATGTCCGGCTGAAATCCTCGACCGCACCTTCACGGAAACGGCCTCGTATGACGATTTCGTGCTGGTGCGCGACATCACCTTCTCCTCGCATTGCGAGCATCACATGATGCCGTTCGTCGGCAAGGCGCATATCGCCTACCGGCCGGTCGACCGCGTGGTCGGGCTGTCGAAGCTCGCGCGCCTCGTCGATGTCTATGCCCGCCGCCTGCAGACGCAGGAGCATCTCACCGCGCAGATCGCAACCGCGATTGACGAAATCCTGCAGCCGAAGGGCGTCGCGGTGATGCTCGATGCCGAGCACATGTGCATGACGTTACGCGGGGTCGAGAAGCACGGGGCCTCGACCATCACCACCCAGTTCCGCGGCTCGTTCCGCGAGGATGCCAACGAACAGGTCCGGTTCTTCACCGCGGTTCGGGCGGGGGACCGGTAGTTTCCCGACCGGCGCGCGCGCCATTTTTGTTTCCAGAGAGGTTTGTCTCGGATCGGCTCCTCAGGACCGGGACGATCGGATAATCTCGCCGTCATGACGTCATCGAAGGACATCGAAGAAGGCCTCGCCTTCACGCCGAAATTCGGCGCGGACGGGCTCGTCACCGCGGTCGCGACGGATTCAAAAACCGGCGAATTGCTGATGGTCGCGCACATGAACGAAGAGGCGCTGCGCCGGACCGTGGAGACCGGCGAGGCGTGGTACTTCTCGCGCTCGCGCAAGGCGCTGTGGCGCAAGGGCGAGACCTCCGGACACACCCAGCGCGTGGTCGAGATGCGTGTCGACTGCGATCAGGATTCGGTCTGGCTCAAGGTCGAGCAGGCGGGCGCGGCCTGCCATACCGGCCGGCGCTCGTGCTTCTATCGCGCGGTGCCGCTCGGGCAGAAGGGCGCGATGACGCTTGAGTTCAGGAATGCCGAAAAGGCGTTCGATCCGGCCAAGGTCTACAAATAGGACTTCTATTGCGCGCGCTTCAGCAGCGCCTGCGCCCGCACGAGATGCGGGCGGTCGTACATCTTTCCGTCGATGCCGACGACACCCATTCCGGGAGACGCGGCGAAGGCGTCCACGACACGGCGCGCATGCGCGATCATCTCCGGCGTCGGCGTGAAGACCTCGTTGATCGCTGCCACCTGCCCGGGATGGATCGCCATCTTGGCGGTGAAGCCGTCGCGGCGCGCCTCCTCGCATTCGCGGCGCAGTCCCGCATCGTTGCGGAAATCGACATACACGGTGTCGATCGGCTGCACGCCCGCGGCCGAAGCGCCCGCGAGACACAGCGCGCGTGCGAGCCGGTACGGATCGAGGAAGCGCCCGTCGGCATCGCGGTTGGCTTCCGCTCCCAATTCGGCGGAAAGGTCCTCCGCGCCCCAGGTCAGCCCGGTCAGGCGCGGGCTCGCGCCGGCATAGGTGCCGGTGACGAACAGCGAGGCGGCGGTCTCGGTCGCGAGCGCGACGATCCCGATCGCGTTTTCCGGCAGGCCCGCAACCGCCTCGCGCGCGGCGAGCTTCGCGTCGAGATGGATGACCGAAGGGCCCCCGACAGCCTTCGGCAGCATGATCGCGTCCGGCCTGCCTGGAACGACGGCGTCCAGATCGGCGTCGGTCAGGCCGGTGTCGATCGAATTGACCCGCACAAGGAGGCGCGGGCGCTTCGCGGCGCCGCCTGCGCTTTTCAGAAAGTCGAAAGCGCTTGTCCGCGCGCTTTCTTTATTGGCGGGCGATATGGAATCTTCCAGATCGACGATCAGCGCATCGGCGCCGCTCGTCATGCCCTTGTCGAGCTTCTTGGCCGAATCCGCGGGAACGAACAGGAGCGAGCGCATCAGGCCGCCTTTCCGATCGCGTCGCGCGCTGCGGCGGCGAGCGCGGAAAGCACGGCGGGTGCCGCCATCAGCTCGTCACGCAGCGAACGCGAGAGCTCGAGTTGCACGCCTTTGCCGCGCCGTCCGCGATTGCAGATGTTCTGGGGGCTCGCGCCGGCGAGGCGCGGCTTGCCGGCATTGTCGGTCCTGAAGCCCCTTTTTTCGAACTCCGCTGCGATCGCATCGCGCAGCGGCCGGTCGAGCCCGCCCATATACACGGCGCGCTCGCTGCTCGCGTAGCCGTGCACCGCGATCACGACATCCGCCGCCGTGACGAGCGCCACGCAGCGGGGCTCGTCGAAATACGTCGAGGTGATGTGCAGGTCGTGGTTGCCCGAGAGCTTGAGCGCCTCGAAGCAGCAGAAATTATGATCCTCGCCCGCAATCGCTTCGGCGATCTCGGACGAACCCGGCTCGATCCTGCCGCCATGCGGGGCGATCACGGTCACGCGCGAATTGCGGTTCTTCACCCGCACGCGGAAATCGATCCCCTCGCGTTCGGCGCGCGCGAGCGCGGCGAAATTCCCGTACCTGTCGCGGCTCATGCTGGACGCTTGAGCATGAAGGCCTGACGGCGCGTCTCGGCGACCAGCTTGTTGTCCTGGTTGAAGGCGCGGTGGTGGAATTCGACGATCCCGGCTTCCGGCCGCGAGGTGGATTCGCGCTTCCCCAGCACTTCGGTCGTGCAATGCACTGTGTCGTTCTCGAACAGGGGGTGGGGGAATTTCGTGTCGCTCATGCCGAGATTGGCGATGGTCGTACCCACGGTCAGGTCATTGACGGAAATGCCGATCATCAGGCCGAGCGTGAACAGGGAGTTCATCAGCGGCTGGCCCCATTGCGTCTCCTTGGCGCAAAATTCGCGGTCGATGTGCAAGGGCTGCGGATTGAGCGTCATGTTGGAGAACAGCATGTTGTCCATCTGCGTCACGGTGCGGGTCAGCCGGTGCTCGAACACCGCGCCAACCGCGAAATCCTCGAAATAGAGCCCGCCGCGCTTGTGACGGACTGCCTCGGGTGTCGCCATTCCTGTGATCCTCCGCTGCGCTGCCGCGCCGGGCTTTAAGGTTCCATTTACCATAACCGGCGATGGTCTTCAGGCCGGAAAGCGCGAGAGAATCGCGCGCGGCCAGCAGGCAGACATGTTCGCCGAAGCCGTCACTCCGAATACGGGACAAAGCGTCACCGGCGCGATCCGCCAGGCCGCCAAGGCCACCGGCACGAATTTCCAGTATCTGCTCGCCGCCGCCAAGGTCGAATCGAACCTCGACCCGGCCGCCAGCGCGCGCAGTTCCTCGGCCGGCGGGCTGTTCCAGTTCATCGACCAGACCTGGCTCGGCACGCTCAAGCAATCGGGCGCAAGCCTCGGCTACGGCAAATATGCCGATGCGATCCGGCAGACCGGGTCGGGCCGCTACGTCGTCGCCGATCCGGCGCTGCGCAAACAAATCATGGCGCTGCGCAAGGACCCCGCCGCGAATGCGGCGATGGCCGGCGCCTTCACCCAGGCGAATGCGAATTACCTGACGCAGAAGCTCGGCCGCGAGCCCACCGAGGGCGAACTCTACATCGCCCATTTCCTCGGTGCGCGGGGCGCGGCGAAGCTGATCGGGCTTGCCGGCGCGACGCCGAATGCGATCGCGAAGGACGCCTTCCCAAAGGCCGCGGGGGCGAACCGTTCGATCTTCTTCGGCGAACAGGGGCGGCCGCGCACCTTCGCCGAGGTGACCGGCGCCTTGAGCAATCGCTATGACGTGGCGCGAGCGACCCAGACCGAGACTGTTGCTCCCGCTGTGGCGGCGACTCCTGCCGAGACCGCCCGCGTGGCGCAGGCCTACGCGGTGCAGTCGCCGGCGGTCGCCGCGCCGATGCGCGTCGCGCTCGCGGACGACACGATGTTCAGCAATCCCTATCGCAACGCGCCCGCAAAGCCTGCCGTTGCGGCACCAGCTCCTGCGCCGCGCGCGCCCGCGACCGTTGCGCCCACGACCGTCGCGCCCGCGCAGGCCGTCGAGCCCACGCGCCCGGCTGGGTCGAACGAGCCGCTCGGCCTGTTTCAGGACATGAAGCCGAACGTCCGCGCGCTTTTCACCGGCGGCTGAGGCCGCAGCGCCGTTCCCGCGCCGTTAAGAATTCATCAACAATCGCAAAGATTTATGGTGAACCCTTTGTTAAGGGCGAAGCACTATCGTTGTGCGTAAGCCGGCGGGCCGGTGCTTATGCGTGGTTCTGAGCATGATCGTTCGTCAGTTTCTCCAATGGTTGCGTACCGCACCCGCCGGCGAGCGCGCCGAGGCCACTGCCGCTCTGGCCCGCGCTTACCTCTATTCCGAGCTGAGTGCCGACGATCGCGCCGCCGCGGAAGGCGCGATGACGATGCTGCTCGACGATTCCTCGCCGCTCGTGCGCCGCGCGCTCGCCGAGGCCCTGGCATCGAGCCGTCATGCCCCGCCATCGGTCGTGCATGCGCTCGCCGCCGACCAGCCCGACATCGCCGCGCCCGTGCTCGAACGCTCGCCGCTTCTGATCGACGCCGACCTCGTCGATGCCGTCGCCACCGGCGGGGCGACCGTGCAGGTTGCAATCGCGAACCGCCAAGGTTTGCCGACGTCGGTTGCCGCAGCGATCGTCGAGGTGGGCTGCCCGGAATCCTGCCTCGTGCTGCTGGAAAATCCCAATGCCGAAATCGCGATCTTCTCGGTGAACCGGATGGTCGAACGCTTCGGACATCTTGCCGCGATCCGCGAAGTGCTGCTCGCACGCGACGATCTTCCCGCGCCGACGCGTCAATCGCTGGTCGCGAAGCTTTCCACCACGCTCGCGAGCTTCGTCGTCGCGCGTGACTGGCTTGCGAGCGACCGCGCCCAGCGCATCACCAAGGAAGCCTGCGAGAAGGCGACCGTGATGCTCGCCGCCCAGACACCCGATCCGCAGGTGCGCCCGCTCATCCGCCATCTGCGCGAGACCGGGCAGCTCACGCCCGGCCTGATCCTGCGCGCGCTTCTGTCGGGCAATATCGGGATGTTCGAGGAGGCGCTGGCCGATCTGTCGGATCTGCCGCTCGCGCGCGTCGTCGGTCTCGTCCACGACCGCGGCTCGTCGGGCTTCCGCGCGATCTACGAAAAAGCCGGGCTTCCGGCTTCGACCTATCCCGCCTTCCGCGAAGCGATCGCTGCGATGCACGAGGACGGCTTCCTCGGCGATCCGGGCGGCGCGATGCGGCTGAAGCGGCGGATGATCGAGCGCGTGCTGACGCGCTGCCAGAACCACGAACTCGTCGACATCGAGCCGCTGATGACGCTCCTGCGCCGCTTCGCGACCGAAGCCGCGCGCGAAGAGGCGCGCATGTTCTGCGACGAGCTGGTCGACGGCGTGCGGCTGGATTACGACGACCGATCGCTGGCCGCGTAGGTTCTTTTCATCTCGTCCGCCGGGCGGGGAGAAGAAAGAATCTAGAAATTCTCCGGCGCGAGCGGCGGGGACAGGATTCCGGCGAGATAATCCGGCCGGTGTTTATTTTCCACCATCAGGAATTCGTCGCTGACGTCGCGCAGCTTGCGGGTCAGCACCATTGCGAGTTCCGGCAAATCGGGTCGGGCGTGCTCGCGCACGATCGCGCGGATCGCGTCGACATGCCGGTCGATGAGCTCGATCGGGATGCGCGTGGCGTCCGGAGTGTGTTCGAGCACGCGGCACAGGCAATCGGCGACCGGCGCGACGAGGGGATAACCGAAGGTTTCGGCGTGACCCTTGATGTCGTGGGCGGCGTGGAACATGTCGTCGATCGTTTTGCTGGTGAAACCGCTCTCGCGCACGACCCTGCGCGCCGCATCGAGCCGCTCGCATTCCTCATCCATCCAGGCGGAAAATTCGGTCGAGAGCTGCGACAGCGCGGCTTCGGCGCGCGCGACCGGATCGTCGTCCGGCAGGCTCACCTTCGACACGGCCTTGGTCAGCTTGTTCGGCGGCGTGATCACGGCATGATCGCTGAACGTCGCGATCTCGGGCCGGTCCGCTTTCGATTGTGCCATGGGACACCTTACTCCTGTCAGGTTGTCATCTTGGCCTTGTCGAGCAGGGATTGCTGGCGGATCACGTCCGCCTTGCCTCCCTTGCGCCGCTCGGGGCCAGCATAGTTGGGGTTGACGTTGCGCCGGCGATCCGGCCCGAAATAGGTCTTGGTCTTGATGAACGGGCGCGGATTGATCACCACGTTCAGGATACGCTGATAGAGCGCCTTGGCGGAAAGGGGCTTGGCCAGGAATTCGGTAACGCCGGCATCGCGCGCGGCCATCACGCGCTTTTTCTCGGAATGGCCGGTCAGCATGATGATCGGCACGAACGGATTGGCGTTCGCGCCCGGCTGGCGGATCATCTGCGCGAGCTCGAGCCCGTCGAAAATCGGCATGGCCCAGTCGGTGATGACGATGTCGGGAAGGTGATGGGTGAAGGCCTCAAGCCCGGTGGCGCCGTCCTCGGCCTCATAGACCTCGCGCGCGCCGAATCCGTGCAGCAGCGTCCGCACGATGCGGCGCATATGCGCGTTGTCGTCGATGACCACAAAGCGCAGGCGATTGAAGTCGATGCGGACCATGACGATTCCGATCGCCCGGCCTGGGGCAGGCCGGGCACCCCGGTGTCACGATAGGGAACCCGCGTTAATGAACCGTTTAGGATATGGCCGCGGCTATTGCAGCCACTTCTTGAACGTCGCCTGATAAACGCCGGTCTCCACGTTGATGTGCAGCCAGCTGTCGACGAACTGCTTCAGCGCCATGTCGCGGGGCAGGAGATAGGCCTTCTCCGCGAAGTCGAAGGGCTTGTCCGGGTGGATCGAACACAGTTCCGGGTGCAGCTTCTGCTGGTACAGCGTCTCCGATGAATCGGTGATCATCAGGTCGGCCTTGCCCTTCACGATCTCGTCGAAGATCGTCGTGTTGTCGGGATAGACATTGATCTGCGCCGATTTCAGATGCCCGCGCGCGAAGCGCTCGTTGGTGCCGCCCGGATTGACGATGGCTTTCGTTTCCGGCTTGTCGATCTGCTCGATCGTCTGGAACTTGTCCTTGTTTTCACAGCGCGCGATCGGAGTTTTGCCCTCGCGCATGATCGCGTTGGAGAAATAGGCCTTCTTCTGCCGCTCGAGCGTGACCGAGATGCCGCCCATGCCGATGTCGAACTTGTCGGCCTCGAAATCCTTCATCAGGTTCGGCCACGAGGTCTGCACGAATTCGACCTTCACACCCAGCGCCTTGCCGAGGCTCTCGGCGAGATCGATGTCCATGCCGGAAAATTGTCCGTTCGCCTTGTCGAGATAGGTGAAGGGCTTGTAGTCGCCGGTGGTGCCAACCCGCAGCGTCCCGCGCGCGATGATCTGATCGAGCTTTGTCTCCGCGCTCTGCGCGTGGGCGACGGGGGCACAGGAGACAAGCAGCGCCGCGCCGATGGCGTAGCGGGACAGGGAAAGCATGGCGGTTCCTCCGTAAGGATTTTCTTGGCCGGGACGTTAGCGAAGGTCGCCGGGCGCGCTCAATAGCCGAATTGCTCGCGCAGGATGCGCTCGTCGAGGCTGTGGCCGGGATCGAACAGCATTTGCATGGAGATCTCGTGGTTCATGCGGATCTCGACGCTGCGCACGTCGCGCACTTCGTCGTGGTCGGCGACCGCCGCGGCCGGACGCTTGCCCGCATCGATCACCTCGATCGTGACATGGGCGCTGTCCGGCAGAAGCGCGCCGCGCCAGCGCCTGGGCCGGAACGGACTGATCGGAGTGAGCGCCAGGAGCGAGGCATTGATCGGGATGATCGGTCCCTGCGCAGAAAGATTGTAGGCGGTCGAACCTGCCGGCGTGCAGACGAGCGCGCCATCCGCAACGAGTTCAGGAAGCCGCTCCTTGCCGTCGACCAGGATCCGCATGCGCGCGGCCTGGTAGCTCTGGCGGAACACCGACACCTCGTTGATGGCGTAGAATTCGCGCGTGCGGCCCGTGGCGTCGGTCGCGCGCATGATCAGCGGATGGATGACCGTCACCTCGGCGGCGGCGATGCGCGCCTTCAGGTCGGGTTCGTGGAAATCGTTCATCAGGAAGCCCACGGTTCCGCGATGCATTCCGTAGATCGGCTTGCCCGCGGTCATGAACTTGTGCAGGGTCTGCAGCATTAATCCGTCGCCGCCCAGCGCGACGATCACGTCGGAATCCTCCGCCGCTGCGTTGCCATAGGTGCCGGTCAGCCGCTTCAAAGCGGATGCGGCTTCCGGCGTATCGCTCGCGACGAAGGCAATGCGGTCGAATCGGGCGGGGCGGTTCATCGGAAGCGGCTCAAC
This sequence comes from uncultured Hyphomicrobiales bacterium, assembly GCA_964584855.1. GTDB lineage: Bacteria > Pseudomonadota > Alphaproteobacteria > Rhizobiales > Xanthobacteraceae > Pseudorhodoplanes. The sequence continues at coordinate 20,739 of CAZPBF010000010.1, read as the reverse complement.
GGCGGCTGTGCGGCCTTGGTGTCGGGCGCCGGGAAAAGGACAAGAACAAATGGACCGCGTGGTCTTCGTCTATACGACTTACCCTTCCGCTGTCGAGGCAGAGAAGGCCGGGCGCACGATCGTGCACCGCAGGCTCGCGGCCTGCGCAAACATCCTGCCCGGCATGATCTCGCATTACTGGTGGGAGGATACGGTCGAGCGCGCGGAGGAGGTGGTGGTTCTGTTCAAGACGCGCGCCTCGCTCGCTGAAGCCGTGCGCGAGGCGATCAAGGAGAGTCATTCCTACACCACGCCCGCGATCCTCGTTCTCCCGGTCGAGAGCGTCGAGGCGACGTATCTGAAATGGCTGCTGGCCGAGACCGAAGATCGGGAAGCCGCACGCTAGTCCCACTCATGGGCTGTAAAAAATAGTCCCGCAGGCAACACGCATCGTCCTTCGGTAAAATTCCTGCCGTGGCGCAGATTGCATCTTTTCGAGCCTGCAGGCAGGAGTAGAATGGCAACATGCGTCTGCTGCGAGGATCTCATGAACGGCGATAGAGCGTCCGGTCCCTTTATTTACGAGGGGCTGAAGCAACTCGGAGCCCTTTTGCTGTCGCTTGCCTTGTGGACCGCAACTGCGGGCAAGGTCAGCGCCGAGGATCAAGCCTCGTTTTGTACCGCCTATACCAACGACGCGACGACGCAGGCGCAGATCGTCCAGAACAACCCGCTGTGCGCGGCGCGGTTCGCGAACGATCCGAGCTTTACGACCAATTCCGCAAGCCATTTCGGCTGGTGCATGGCGGCCGACCGGAGCGCGTCGATCCAGTCGATGCAGGACCGTCAGAGTGTTGCGAGGCGGTGCGAGGTTTGCCAGCAATATGCCGACGCAGCCGTCGCGCAAAACGTGTCGCTGGTGGGAAGCATCGCGAACGTCCCCTTCGGCAATCTGCCCAGCGCCTGTCGAGTGGACTTGAGCTCGCCGCGCTTCTCGACCGATCCCAATGTGCATTTCAACTGGTGCATGGATGCACAGACCGTTTTCACCGCCTCCGACGGGCTTACCGACATCAGCATCGATGACAAGATCCTCGAGGCAAACGAGCGCAAGCGAGCGCGTGACGGTTGTCAGGAGGCGCTTGCCACTCAATCGACCCAACAACCCCTGAGCAGCGCCGGCGCGCCGAACATTGTCATCGAGAACCCCAAGAAACAATCGGGGTCGTCCACAACGGCCATCATTCCAGCGAAGCCCGGGACATCGACACCGGGCGAAGGTGCGTCACGCACCAAACTGTCCGTGCCGATCAAGCCGGTCGATGCCACCCCGCAGAAGGGCGCTTCCAAAACTTCGGTTTCGCTTCCGGAGAAGGATGAGCCGCGGAAAAAGCCGGCGGCGGAAAAGCGCGTCAAGAAAGAAGCGCCGTGCCTGAAATGCGACGAGAATGGCAAAGCGAAGAAATCCGGCGCGCACCCGGGCGATCCGATCAAGCCCACATCAAGGACTTCGAGCGTCACCGCGAAGCCGCCGAGCGCCGGCCTTCTGGACGACGATGAGGGGGGCGGCGGCGGCAACCGGCCTTCCGCGCACGGGCCGTCGCGCCGGTGGAATCGCTGATCAACATCTTCTCTTTGAATGCGTCTGCGCTCGCTTGACTCTCCCGGGGCGCAAGGCAATCCTTTCGGTGCTCTGGTTCCCCGGGTTGCACCGGGGAGGAAAGAGGGAACACGGAAACGCCGCGTCATTGGCGAGGCCGTGGCTGCCCCCGCAACTGTGAGCGGCGAGCTTTCGTCCAGGTAAGGCCACTGGGAAACCGGGAAGGTCGGACGGCAGCAGCGACCCGCGAGCCAGGAGACCTGCCAGCGCAGTCACCCAACCGGTGGGCGGGGAGTCCATACGGAGCGTGCTTTCGCAGCGGTGACATCGTGCCGATGCGAAGCCGTGCGGGAAATTCCTTCACGTCTTAAAGGTTGGAAGACGCTTCGGCCGATGATGCGCGGTGACAGCCGCGCATTCGTTGGCGCAGTGCTTATCGACCCTCGCATCGGTGAGGTCATCACCGTGCGCGCCCGTGAATCCGGCCGCGCCTGCGAGGGGGGTTGTCATGGGGGTTTGTACTGTTTCGCGGACGGCGCTCGCCGGGCTTGTCGCCGGCGCAGCCGTGATGTCGTCGACCGAAGGCTACGCGCAGGAAAGCCAGCCCCTGCCGCCGATCACCGTGACCGACAGCCGGGTCGGCAACGGCATCACCGGCGCATCGAGCACCGTCATCACCAAGGAAGAGATCGAGCGTTCGCCGCAGCAAACGCTGCCGGACCTGCTCGCGCGCGAAGCCGGAATCCAGATTTCGACGCTGTATGGCGGGCCGAACGGTTCGGGCACGACCGTCGACGTGCGCGGCTTCGGCGTCACTGGCCCATCGAATACGCTGATCCTCATCAACGGTCGCAGGCTCAACGACTGGGATCTTCCGGGATTCGATCTCGCGGCCATCGCCAAGAACAGCATCGAGCGCATCGAGATCACGCGCGGCAATTCCGGCGCCGTCCTGTATGGCGACGGCGCGGTCGGCGGCGTCATCAATATCGTGACGAAGAACGGCGTCGGCCTCGCGCCGTCCGCACGGATCGAGGCCGGGTACGGCTCGTTCCGCACGAAGCAGGGAAGCATGTCGGCCAACACCTCGTCCGGCCCGTTCTCCGCCTCGATCTACGGGGAGGGGCTCATCACCGACGGGTATCGCGACAACAACAGCCTGCACCAGCGCAACGCGGTCGGCGACTTTCGCTATACCGGCGATCAGGGCAGCGTGTTCTTCAACATCGGTGCGGACGATCAGCGCGCGCGCCTTCCCGGCGAACGCCACATCGACGTCCTCGCAGGCATCGATCAATACGCAACCGACCGGCGCGGCACGAACACCCCGCTGAATTACGGCGACAAGCAGGGCGTGCGCCTGACCGGCGGCTTCACGCGCACGCTCGCTCCAGGGATCGAGGTGATCGTGGACGGCGGCATTCGCCGCAAGGACCAGCAGGCCGGATTTTTCCAGCAATTCGGCGAGCAATATGTCGATACCGTGCTGACCACGTCATCGTTCACGCCGCGGGTGAACATCGACCGCAACATCTTCGACCTGCCCACCAAGATCATCGCGGGTATCGACGTCTACGACACGCGCTATAAATCCGACCGCAGCTTCGCGCAGGGCCTGCCGCTGATCCATCAATTCACCGGCAGCCAGACTTCGGCCGCCGGCTATTGGCAGCAGACGGTCAGCATATTGCCGACGACCGACCTCTCGGCGGGCGCGCGCTTTCAGTACAACTTCACTTCGCTGCGCGACATCTACGATCCGACCGCGCCGCAGAATGCGAGCTTCCCGCAGGGCGGGCCGCTCGACCGTGGCGAAACCAATCACGCGCTTCATGCGGGCATCGAGCATCGCTTCGGCAATGCGTTTTCGGTGTTCGGGCGCGCGGCGCAGAGCTTCCGCGTGCCGAACGTCGATGAGCGTATCGGCAACGGCGCCATCGTCTTCCCGCTGCCCGCGCCGACTTTCGACCTCAAGACCCAGACGTCGGAGGATTTCGAGGCGGGGGTGAAGCTGCGGATCGGCTCGCTGTTCGTGCAGTCGAGCGTCTATCAGATGAACCTGACGAACGAGCTGCATCTCAATCCCGTGACGTTCGCCAATTCCAATCTCGATCCGACGCGCCGGCGCGGCGTCGAGACGATCGCGAGCTTCGACCTGACGAGCGACGTGCGGCTGAAGGGGAACCTGACCTATACCCAGGCGAAATTCCGCGACGGCCCGTTCGCCGGCAACGACGTGCCGGTGGTGTCGCGCTGGACCGGGAGCGCCGGCGTCACCTGGGACATCGTGAAGAAGTCTCTCGTGTTCCACGGCAATGTGCGCTTCGCGAGCGACCGTTTCCTCGACAGCGACGAATTCAACCGCGGCACGTTGAAAATCCCCGCGGTGACGCTGGTGGACGTGCGGATCGGCGGGGAGATCGACAAGTTCTTCTGGTCGGTGTCGGTGCAGAACCTGTTCGACGTGCAATATTTCGATTACGGCATCGACGGCAGCTTCACGTTCCTCGGCACGACCTTCCTGAACTACAATGTCTATCCGCTGCCCGGCCGGACCTATCTCGTGAAAGCCGGGATGAACTTCTGAACGATCAGTCCGGCAATTCGGTCTTGTGGCGCGGGTAGATGTGATGCATCGCGACCGTCGCCATGATCAGGATCGGCGTCGACAGGAAGGCGCCGATCGGGCCCCAGATCCAGGTCCAGAAGGCGAGTGAGAGGAACACGGCGAGCGAGTTCATCAGCATCTGCCGCCCGACGACGTTGGGCGTCACGAAATGACCTTCGGTGAAGGTCAGGGCCATAAAGAAGAGCGGCGCGATGAGGGCGGGGTAGAGCGAGGGAAAAACAAGGAGCCCGATGAAGAACAGCGCGACCGTCACGATGCCGGGTCCGATATAGGGAATGTAGTTCAGCGCGAAGGCAAGCGCCCCCCAGATGACCGGCGCGGGCAACCCGATGATCCAGGTTGCTGCGATGGTGACGAGCCCCAGGCAGAGATTGATGACGGTGATGGTGAGCAGATACACGCTGAGGCTGCTCTCCATGTCATTCATGATCTTCAGTGCGCGCAGCCGCCCGTCCTGTGTCGAGAAAAGACTGATCGCATAGGCGCGGAACGCGCTGCGGCCCACCACGAAGAAGAACAGCGTTGCGAAAAACAGCAGGAATTCCGCCGCCGCCGGCGTGACCACAGTGACGATGCCCTGGAGAATTTCGGTGCCGTTGACGTCGATGCCGCGGCGCTGATCGGTGCCGAAGATGTTCGACTGCAATTCGCGCAAGGCCGAAAGCGGGCGCTCCAGAATCTGGAATTTCTGCTTCACGGCCGCCCCGATTTCCGCCGAACGGGCAATCAGTTCGGAGGCCGGATCGGCGAGCATCACCACGGCGAAATAGGACACGATCGCGAGCAGGAGCACGATCGCGAAGGCCGGGACCCATGCAGGGATTCCCGCTTTGACCGCGCGCCCGACCAGCGGACCGAGCGTGAGGCTGACCACGAGCGCGCTGACGACCGGAACCAGCAGCGAGCGGCTCACATAGAGGATCGCGCCGAACATGATCACCGCCATCGCGATCGTGGCGACCTGAGCGATGGTGCGCCAGAAGGTCGCGGCGTCCCGGAAGGGCGTCGGCTCCTGCGTTCCGAATGGAAACAGCGAAGCCGGTCTCGCCGCGTCCTGCGCGGCCGGCTCGTCATGAACCCTGCGAAGCGTGTTATGTCGGGGGCGTGGCACGGCGAATGACAATCCGGCGACGCGCCTTGGGTTCCGCGAATTTACTTCGGAATGACTTGGGGTGAGGAACGCTTTTGGCTATTCTGCCGCGCGGAGGGACATGATGATCGGCAAGGTGACTTGCATCGCACTCCTCGGCGCGGCCGCGACGAATGCCGCCTCCGCGCAGACGTTTTCGCCGAGCGATCGCACGCTGCTGATGCAGTCGACCACGACGGCGGGAAGCTCCGCTTCGGCGGCCAGGACAAAAGACAAATCCGCGAAATCCACGCAGGCGAGGGGCTCGAACCCGCCGGTATCCATTTCCTCCGAACTGAATGGCGGCCCGGCTGGGGTCGCAACTCCGGAGATCAGGCGCAAGACCGGCACCGAGCAACAGAAGAATCCGTTCGACGAGCGCGTGCCCTTCGGCCCGTTGTCGCTTGGGCTTCAGGCGGAAGCAGCGCCCCGGTCCGATTCGCTGACCACGCCCGTGCCGAGCGGCATGGAGCAATTCAAGAAGGATCGCATCAACCCGTATTTCGGGCTGTCGATCATCGACATCAAACGCTGACGGCTCAGACCCGGCCGACCAGCCACAAGATCAGGATGATGATGAGCACGAGGCCGAGCACGCCTCCGAGCCCGCGTCCGCCATAACGGCGATGTCCCCAATAGCCGCCGCCGCCGAGCAGCAGCACGAGGACGATAATGATCAAGAGCAATTCCATGGTGCCTGTCCTTCCGTCGCAGGAGAGCGCAATGGCCCCTCAACCGCGTGAGGGATAAAAGGTTCCGTCAAGGAAACCGCGCTTCGGGCGCTGGTGCCGGGTGAGGGGATTGAACCCCCGACCTTCGGTTTACAAAACCGCTGCTCTACCGCTGAGCTAACCCGGCGTTGTGGCGGGTTCTGGCACATCGATGCGCATTTTGCCATCGAGCTGCGGGCGTGACCCGACTGATATCAAACCGCATTGCCAAAGCTGCGAACGAGTATCGCAACCGCGCGGGAGCGCGTCGATCGACGCCAGAGAGTCATATGATGACGTTCCTTCGGAGTCAGCGATTTTTGGATGCTGCGATTGCGACTAGAACCGCTCGCGTGAACGCATGCGAAGCTGGGCGTAATTTGCGCGAGGTACGGTCCCCGTTGCGGCCCCTGCGCAGCGGCCAGCGGTCGCTTGGTGGACTGTGGGTGGTAGTGGTTTTGCCACTTCACAACCTATCAAGCGACGGCTACCATTACGCGATTACCAGGGGGATTCCGTGAAACGACTTTTGACCGCGGCGGGGCTTTTGATCGTCAGCGCGGGCATGGGATTGGCGGCCGACTTTCCAACGAAGGCGCCTGCCGGCCCGACTGCGTCATGGACGGGTTGCTATGTCGGCATAAACGGAGGCTACGGCTGGAGCCATGGCCGCAGTAATTACAATGATCCGAATACGACGCCGGATCCGATAAACGGGATACAGAATCCGGACGCCCCTCCTGACGCGCTATTCATTCCTGGGCCGCCGTCGCCGTCCCAGAAGGGCTGGATGGGCGGTGGTGGCGCTGGCTGCAACTGGCAGAACCAGCAATGGGTGTTCGGCGTCGAAGCGGATTTCGACGGTGGAGATATTGCGGGTAGTCAGACTAATCCTGGGCCGCTAACCGCGGGGGACGCGGCAATCAACGGTTATTTCATCGGATCCAGTGGGGCCATCACGGCCAATCCACTTTTCATTGCCAACGCGACTGAGCGGGTGGCGCTGCGCTGGCTGAGCACCGTTCGCGGACGATTGGGATTTGCGGTGCAGGATCGTCTGCTGCTGTTTGCGACTGGCGGTCTTGCAGTGGGGGGAGCGAACACGTCAGGTTCCGTTGATGTCTTCATTCCGGGCAGTCCTCCGGGGAGCCACTGGTCCGGATCGAACTCCAAGACGCTGGTCGGATACGTCGTCGGCAGCGGCGCGGAATGGGCATTTGCGGATCGTTGGACCGCGAAGGCGGAATATTTCTGGTATGATCTCGGCTCCATTTCGCATCCACTGAATTGCACGGCAACCCCGTTCGGGTGCGGCACGCCTGATGGATACGGGACGCTGGGAAACACCAGTTCGTCCGTCCGCGGCAGTCTGGTGCGCGTTGGCATCAACTACCGATTTAACTAGACGCGGCATCCTACCTCCGAGCGCCGTAGGTCCATAACGTCCGGGATTGTTCGCCTGGTCTTCAGCCGGGTCCAAAGGCCGTCGGATCGGATTCGGAACCGGGCACCCACGTCTGCCACCTGACCCTCAGCCGAGCTCATGCGCGCGACGCTTGCGTCGATGTCGCCTCTGCCGCCGCCCAAAAAAAGAAATGGCCCCGCCACGAGGGCGGGGCCAAGGTGATGCGGGACGGCGTTTCGTTGCGCCGCCGTCCCGGCTTTCGCGATTACTTCGAGATGTCGCGATCCTTCGTCTCGGGCAGGAAGATCAGCCCGACCACAAGGCTCATCATCGCGACCACGATCGGATACCACAGGCCGGAATAGATGTTTCCGGTCGCGGCCACGATCGCGAACACCGTCGCCGGCAGGAAGCCGCCGAACCAGCCGTTGCCGATGTGATACGGCAGCGACAGACCCGAGTAGCGGATGCGGCTCGGGAAGAGTTCGACCAGCCACGCGGCGATCGGCGCGTAGACGAGCGTCACGTACACGACGAGGATCCAGAGCAGCAGGATCGTCATCGGGTAGTTGATCTCGGCCGGATTGGCCGAGGCCGGATAGCCGTGCTTGGCGATCGCCTCGCCCAGCACCTTGGCGAAGTCCGGCGTGTTCGCCGGGATCGTCTGGTCGCCGACCTTGACCGAAGCCACGGTGCCCGCGGGCGCAGCGGCGTTCTGGTAATTCACCGAACGGGCGACCAGCGCGGACTTCGCGATGTCGCACGAGGAGGTGAATTTCGACGTGCCGACCGGGTTGAACTGGAACGAGCATTCGTTCGGGTCGGCCGTGACCGTCACCGGGGACGCGGCGAGCGCGGCCTCGAGCTTGGGGTTGGCGAAGTGGGTGATGCCCTGGAAGATCGGGAAGTAGGTCACCGCCGCGAGCAGGAAGCCCGCGAGGATGATCGGCTTGCGGCCGATCTTGTCGGACAGGATGCCGAACACGATGAAGAACGGCGTGCCGAGCGCGAGCGCGGCAGCGATCATCAGTTGCGCGTTGATGGCAGGAACCTTCAGCGTCTGGGTCAGGAAGAACAGCGCATAGAACTGTCCGCCATACCACACGACCGCTTCACCGGCGGTCGCGCCGAGAAGCGCGAAGATCGCGATCTTGGCATTCGACCACTGGCCGAACGCTTCCGACAGCGGGCGCTTGGAGGTCTTGCCTTCCGCCTTCATGCGCTGGAACACCGGCGACTCGTTCAGCTTCAGCCGGATCCAGATCGACACCGCGAGCAGGACCGCCGAGAGCAGGAACGGAATGCGCCAGCCATCGGTCATCGAGCCATCACCGACGAACGCCGTCTCGCCCATCCACGAGCGGATGCCGAGGATGATCAGCAGCGCCATGAACAGGCCGAGCGTGGCCGTGGTCTGGATCCACGAGGTGTAGTAGCCGCGCTTGTTCTTCGGCGCGTGTTCGGCGACGTAAATCGCCGCACCGCCATATTCTCCGCCGAGCGCAAGGCCCTGAACGAGACGCAGGCCGATCAGAAGGATCGGAGCCGCGATGCCGATCGAGGCGTAGGTCGGCAGGATGCCGATGCAAAAGGTGCCGAGACCCATCAGGATCATGGTGATCAAGAAGGTGTACTTGCGGCCAATCATGTCGCCGAGGCGGCCGAAGATCAGCGCGCCGAACGGACGAACCGCAAAGCCCGCGGCGAATGCGAGCAATGTGAAGATGAAGGCCGCGGTCGGCGCGACGCCGGAGAAGAACTTCGCAGCGAGAATCGCGGCGAGCGTTCCGTAGATGTAGAAGTCGTACCATTCGAAAACAGTGCCGAGCGAGGAGGCGAAGATCACGAGCTTCTCTTCGCTCGTCATCCCTCCCGACCGCACTTCATTGACTGTCATTGTGGACATGGCGTTTCGTCCCCTGGGTTGTACTGGTTGGGGGACGGTCACGCGCCGCACCGATGCCGTTGATGCGTCACACGAGCGCCCCACTTCAGCTAGGACGAGGGACGCGGTGGTGTCTTTGCTGAACTTGTCGTAGGTCAAACGTCTAATGACGTCAGTTCAAGACACTGATTTTATTTGCGAAAATATATAAATCTGCGCCGGAAAACGTGCCGCAGGTCAGATCAGTCCCAAGGAGTTTTCGATCAATTGCACAACCCACGACGCGGCCTGAAGGACGGCGGCGCGCTGTGCGATCGAGGCCTTGCGGAACTTCTCGTTGAGCAGCACGGCGGCGCGCTTGAACGAGGGATGCGCCCGCCCGCGCTCCCCGTAGCGCTCAAGGCGTTCGAGCAGTTCGGTGCGGGCCTGTTCGAGATTGTCGTAGCGCTGGCGGAAGCTCAGCTTCTTCCCGTCACCGCCGACCGTCGCGATCGCCGCCGGTTTCTCGCGTCGATGTGGCATTGCCGCCTTCTCCGTCTGGTATCGCCGCCCGGTGACTTTCGATTAATGCTAATGCGTGATTCACGCGCTCGTACACCATAATCGTGCGCCCGATCAGCTAAAATGAAATTGAATTTGTGACGATTTCTGGATCGGTGTGACTTTTTATGCAGCGTTTATATCCGGTGCTGATGTCTGCACTGATCGCGCTTGGCGCAATGTCCGGCGCGCGCGCCGACAACGCTCCTGCGTTCGTCGTCCCCGGCCGCGCCGACGTTCCGGTGATGATCAACGGCTACGACGCCTCGTGGGGCGTGGTTGAAGGCGATTGGGGCCTTTATCGCCCGGGCTGGGTTTCACCGGTCGTCATTCCTGCGCCGGCTTTGGCGCCGCTTCCGCCAGCGCGTCACTATTTTCCCTCGCTCGGCGCGGCCCCGCATTCGGGACGCTATGAGATCGAGCCGCCAGCCGACCGCCGGCTGCCGCGACCCGCGCCCACGTACTATCGCGACTGGTCGACGAGTTCCGACATGTCCGCGCCGGTCACGACCAATCCGCCGCCGGTCATTCAGGCACAACCGGACGGCTTCGATCCGGACATGCAGGCCGGCGCCCAGCCGGGCCAGCAGCCCAACATGCGGCCGAACACGAGGCCCTTCGCGCGCAACTATCGGCAGCCTCGGCACACACGTCCGATCCCAGAGCCTCACCACCAGTAACCAGCGTATGCGTAACCGGAGTCATCTCATGTCGCGTATCACAGTCGGAATTCTTGCCGCTGCCGCTCTCGGCTCGGCCTCCATCCTCTCGACCGCTGCCAATGCCGGCTGCGGCTGCAACCGCGAAGCGGCTTACGTGCCGCCCGCGCCGGTCTATTACGCGCAGCCCGCGCCGACCGTCGTGACAATTCAGCCCGCTCCGATCGTCGTTCAGATCGGAACGCCGCAGGTCACCGTGCAGCAGGCGTATCAGGCGCCGGTGCAGACCTATCAGGTCAACCAGGGTCCGTATTATTCGGGCCCGGGTGCGGATTATTCGCCGGCGGTGTATCAGCCGGCCGAGCCGGTTCTGCCGCATCCCTACGTGCGCAGCTATCGGTGGCGCTCCTCTTACGGCCCGCACCATCCGCGCCCCTTTGTGAAGGCGTGGCGCCATCACAATCGTTACGCCGTGCACCATGGCCCGGCGGCGAGGAAATTCTACAAACACTGAGAGAGTTCAGCGGCCCGAGGCGAGCGCCTTCAGCCGCGAATGAGCAACGTGCAATGCGAGGGCCGCGGCGTTCGACACGTTCAGGCTCTTGATCGAACCGGGAAGGTCGAGACGTGCGAGATGATCGCACGTCTCTTTCGTTAGCTGACGCAGTCCTTTTCCTTCGGCGCCGAGCACGAGCGCAAGCGGCGAGGAGAGGGGAACATCCTCAAGTGTATCGGGTGCCTCGCTGTCGAGGCCGACGCGCAGAAAGCCGCGTTCACCGAGCGCCGTGAGGCCGCGCGCGAGATTCTGAACAGCGTAAAGCGGGACATGCTCGATCGCGCCCGAAGCGGCCTTGGCGAGAACGCCGGTCGATTCCGGCGAATGGCGCTGCGTCGTGACGATCGCGGTCGCTGCGAACGCCGCAGCCGAACGGAAAATCGCGCCGACATTGTGCGGATCGGTGATCTGATCGAGCACCAGCACGATGCCGTGCGCGGGAATGGTTTCGATCGGAGGCGAGGGCAGGGCGTCGGTTTCGAGATACAGGCCCTGATGGACCGCGTCCGGGGCAAGCCGTTCCGCGATCGCGCCGGGCCGCACGATCTGCGGCGTCAGCGGTAGCGTCACGCCTTCCTCGGTGAGGCGGCGCGCTGCGTTGTCGGTTGCCAGAAGCTTGCGGAACTTGCGCGCCGGATTTTCCAGCGCGGCTTTCACCGTGTGCCAGCCATAGAGCGCTGCGATCTCGTCGCTCTCCGGGCGCAGGCTTTCGCGGCGCGCGCGCTCGCCGCGCTCGCGGCGCTCGATCTGTTCGCGCGTGGTGCCGGGTTTGACGCCGGGCTTTAAGCGGTTCGGGGGAGTGTCGCGATCGCGCATGTGCCGGTCATCCCACGCGAGCGACAGAATGGCGGTCTGGCGGTGCGCTCTTAAAATTCTTCGGGCGGAGCATGTTTGGAGCGGGTGAAGGGAATCGAACCCTCGTCATCAGCTTGGAAGGCTGTTGCTCTACCATTGAGCTACACCCGCGGAACTCAAACAGGCCAAGGCGTCGCGCCTGGAACACCTGCCATACCGGACATCTGAGGCTGGCAGGAGTGGAGGGACTCGAACCCCCAACCCCCGGTTTTGGAGACCGGTGCTCTAGCCAATTGAGCTACACTCCTAGGCGGGCGTTTCTATAGCGAGGGAAGACTGCGCCGTCACCCTTTTCCGCCCGGCGAAAGCTCAATTCGGCGACGGGAAATCGCCGGGGCATTTTTCATTGACTTGATGCAGGGCCGCCCCGATAAACGCGCCCGTTCCGGTGTTTGGCGTCACGCTCGTGGCTCTGGACCTTGAAAACCCGGTTGATCCGGAGGGGTGCCCGAGTGGCTAAAGGGGACGGACTGTAAATCCGTTGGCTTAGCCTACGTTGGTTCGAATCCAACCCCCTCCACCAACCCCTCTCATCACCGTTTCCCCGGGGGCCAGGCTGCCCTTGATTTTACCCCCCCGGCGCAGTAGTTAGTGCGCGCTCGCACGCGGCCCTCACGGACTTCCGCGGCGACCCTCAAATCCCAAAAGGATCCGCTGTTGCCGGTCTCATCCTCGTGGTTGGGCACCGCTGACGGCTATCGAAGGCAATGGCAAAGATCAGCCCGTTCAAGTTTCTGCAGGAAGTGCGCTCGGAGGCCGACAAGGTCACCTGGCCCTCGCGCCGCGAAACCATGATCACCACGGCGATGGTGTTCGTGATGGTCGCGATCGCCTCGATCTTCTTTCTGTTCGCCGATCAAGTGATGCGCGTCCTCGTCACCTTCCTGCTCGGGCTTGCGGGCTAGTCATGGCAAAACGCTGGTACATCGTTCACGCCTACTCGAATTTCGAGAACAAGGTCGCTGAATCGATCCGCGATCAGGCCAAGCAGCGCGGCCTCGGCGATCTGTTCGAGGAAGTGCTCGTCCCGAAGGAAAAGGTCACGGAGGCCCGGCGCGGCCGCAAGGTCGAGACCGAGCGCAAGTTCTTCCCCGGCTATGTGCTGGTGAAGATGGACCTGACCGACGAGGCCTACCATCTCATCAAGAACACGCCGAAGGTCACGGGCTTCCTCGGCGCCGACAACAAGCCGATGCCGATTTCGGAAACCGAGGCCCAGCGCATCCTGACGCAGGTGCAGGAAGGCATCGAACGGCCCAAGCCCTCGGTCACTTTCGAGGTAGGCGAGCAGGTGCGCGTGTCGGATGGTCCGTTCGCCTCGTTCAATGGCACGGTGGAGGAAGTCGACGACGCACGCTCGCGCGTGAAGGTCGCGGTGTCGATCTTCGGCCGCGCCACGCCGGTCGAGCTGGAATTCGGACAGGTGGAGAAGCTTTGACGTCATCGCCGGGCTTGTCCCGGCGATCCCGATCAAATAGGCACTGCGGTGCCAACCTAAGCGGGATGCCCGGCACAAGGCCCGGCATGACCAAGGTGGTGAAAAGCCGTGGGAGGTGAGGCGGTCCGCCAAGACCGTCGAAATCCGAACCACTAACAGGAGCAGTAGATGGCAAAGAAAATCACCGGCTATGTGAAATTGCAGGTGCCGGCCGGCAGCGCCAATCCGTCGCCGCCGATCGGCCCCGCGCTCGGCCAGCGCGGCCTCAACATCATGGAAGTCTGCCAGGCGTTCAACGAGCAGACGCAGAAGCTCGAAAAGGGGATGCCGATCCCCGTCACCATCACGGTCTATCAGGACCGTTCCTTCACATTCGAGATGAAGCAGGCGCCCGTGTCCTACTTCATCAAGAAGGCGGCCAAGCTCGAAAGCGGCTCGAAGACTCCGGGCCGCGAGAAGGTCGGCAAGATCACTTCGGCGCAGGTCAAGGAAATCGCCCAGCAGAAGATGAAGGACCTGAACTGCAACACCGTCGAAGCGGCGATGAAGATGGTCGAAGGTTCCGCCCGTTCGATGGGCATCGAAGTGGTGGGAGGCTGACATGGCGCACGGAAAACGCACAGTGAAGGCGCGTGAAGGCATCGACCGCGAGAAGCTCTACGGTCTCGACGAGGCGGTGAAGCTCGTGAAGGAGCGCGCCAAGGCCAAGTTCGACGAGACCATCGAGGTTGCGATGAATCTCGGCATCGATCCGCGCCATGCCGACCAGCAGGTGCGCGGCGTCGTCAATCTGCCGAACGGCTCGGGCCGCAAGGTTCGCGTCGGCGTGTTCGCCAAGGGCCCGAAGGCGGAAGAAGCCAAGGCCGCGGGCGCCGATGTTGTCGGCGCGGAGGACCTGTTCGAGCGCGTCAACAAGGGCGAGATCGATTTCGAGCGTTGCATCGCGACGCCCGACATGATGCCGCTCGTCGGCCGCCTCGGTAAGGTGCTCGGCCCGCGCGGCATGATGCCGAACCCGAAAGTCGGCACCGTGACCATGGACATCACCAATGCGGTGAAGGGTGCCAAGGGCGGCTCGGTCGAGTTCCGCGTCGAGAAGGCCGGCATCGTGCAGGCCGGCATCGGCAAGGCCTCGTTCAGCGAGCAGCAACTCGTTCAGAACATCAAGGCGTTCGCCGACGCGGTGAACAAGAGCAAGCCGTCCGGCGCCAAGGGCACCTTCATCAATCGCGTCGCGATCTCCTCCACGATGGGACCGGGCGTGAAGGTCGATATCCAGAGCGTGCTCGCGCACTGACGCATTGCAGCAGCGGATTTGCGAAGGCCGGCAGCGATGCCGGCCTTCGTCGTTTCGCACGTGGACATCGGGCATCGGGCCGGGAACAATCCCGCCGACCCGGCGCAAGGACATCCAGTTCGTGCAATTTCATCTCAACGGCTTCGAGCCCGGCGACCCCGAGATCGCGGACCCGGCGCAGCGCGTGGCGCCGTCGGGACATTCAGGCCCGCTTCCGCAAGAAGTTGATGTCCTCATCGTCGGGTGCGGTCCAGCTGGCCTCACGCTCGCGGCGCAGCTTTCGGCGTTTCCCGACATCAGGACCTGCATCGTCGAACAGAAGGAGGGCCGTCTCCTGCGCGGGCAGGCCGACGGGATTGCCTGCCGCACGATGGAGATGTTCGAGGCCTTCGGGTTCAGCGAACGCGTGATGAAGGAGGCGTGCTGGATCAACGAAACGACATTCTGGAAGCCGGACGAGACTGAGCGCGACAATATCGTGCGGAGCGGGCGGGTTCAGGATGTCGAGGACGGACTATCGGAATTCCCGCACATGGTCCTGAACCAGGCGCGTGTGCATGATTTCTATCTCGACGTGATGCGCAAATCGCCCGCGCGGCTCGAACCTTACTATTCGCGAAAGCTCCTCGACGTGCAGGTCGATCCTGACGGGCAAGGCGGCAATGCCGATCCGTATCGCGTCACCGCGCGCCTCGAACGGGTCGACCCCGCGCATGAGGGGCAGGTCGAGACGGTGCGGGCGCAATATGTGGTCGGCTGCGACGGCGCGCGCAGCATTGTGCGCAAATCCATCGGCCGCGCGCTGCACGGCGATTCCGCCAATCATGCCTGGGGCGTGATGGACGTGCTCGCCGTAACCGATTTTCCGGACGTGCGTTTCAAGACGCTGATCCAGTCGGCGAGCCACGGCAGCATCGTTCTGATCCCGCGCGAGGGCGGCTATCTGTTCCGCCTCTATATCGAGCTCGACAAGCTCGGCACCGGCGAGCGGGTCACGAACCGCAACATCACGGCCGACGACCTCGTCGCCGCGGCGCGGCGCATCCTGAAGCCCTATACGCTGGAAGTGAAAGAAATTCCGTGGTGGTCGGTCTACGAGATCGGCCAGCGTCTTTGCGACAAGTTCGACGACGTGCCGGCGGAATCCGTTTCGCAACGATTGCCCCGCGTCTTCATCGCGGGCGATGCCTGCCACACGCACAGCCCGAAAGCGGGGCAGGGCATGAACGTGTCGATGCAGGATGGCTTCAATCTCGGATGGAAGCTCGCGTCTGTCCTGCGCAAGCGATGCGCGCCGGACCTTCTGCACACCTATTCGCAGGAGCGCCAGACCATCGCGAAGGAGCTGATCGAGTTCGACCGCGAATGGGCGGAGTTGCTCGCGTCCGCGTCGAGAGGAAAAGTCGATCCGGCCGAGACGCAGAAGTATTTCGTCCGGCACGGCCGTTACACCGCAGGGACCGCGACGCATTATAGCCGCTCGGCCATCGTCGGTGCAGCGACCCATCAAAATCTTGCCGAGGGATTTCGCATTGGCACGCGCTTTCACTCAGCGCCGGTGATCCGCGTTGCCGACGCGAAGCCGTTTCATCTGGGACACGCCGTCAAAGCGGACGGACGCTGGCGCATCCTTGCCTTCGCGGGAGCCGCAGCGAGCCGTCATTCGGATATCCGCGCGCTCTGCGACTTTCTCGCGGATGCGGCGGAATCTCCGGTGCGCAAATACACGCCGGCCGGGGAGGACATCGACGCCGTGATCGATGTGCGCGCGATCCTTCAAGAGCGGCACGACCAAGTCGCAATCGAAACGATGCCGGGCTTCCTGTTGCCGAGAAAAGGCCGCTACGGCCTGCAGGATTACGAAAAGATGTTCAGCCCCGATTTCAGGTCCGGCGACATCTTCGACATGCGCGGCATCGACCGTGCGCAGGGGTGCATGGTCCTGGTCCGGCCGGATCAGTATGTGGCCCATGTCCTTCCGCTTGGCGCCCACGCGGAACTCGCGGCATTCTTCGACGGCTTCATGACGCGGCCGGCCGGGTGACGATGTCTGCCGGAGGCGGATTCTCCCCTTGAGTCAATGGGGTTTCCGCTCTATATAGCCGCGACCAACCCCGGGATGAGCGCCGGGATCGGAGGAATTCAAAAGGATTATCAAGGGTTTCGGCCGGGCAACCGGTCGGAAAAAGGAGGGCTGTTTGCCCTCCTTCGTCCTGTCCAAGACTGCGGGTGCCGGAGCGATCCGGCTTAATTGCCAAAACCTCAGGCGACCAGCACAGACGGGTAAGACCGAGTTTCGGGCGTATCGCCCCAATTCCCGGTTCGAACCTTTCAACACCATGAGCGTGGCCGTCACCGGTCTCGCTTGCGGGGGCAGGCATCGAGAGCGTCGTCCTGTTCTTCGCATTCGCTTTGAGCAGGGCGGCAGTCGCAACCGGCGGGTTGCGGCCGAAGGCCCCGCCCGCCAACCGGAGAGAGCTTGTGGACCGAACGGAGAAAGCTGAGGCCGTCGCGTCGCTCAAGGACGTTTTCAAGTCCGCGAACGCCGTCGTCGTCGCTCACTATTCCGGCCTCACGGTCGCCCAGATGCAGAACCTGCGCCGCAATGCGCGGACTGCCGGGGCGTCGGTGAAGGTCGCGAAGAACCGTCTCGCCAAGATCGCTCTTGAAGGCTCCGACGTTGCTTCCATTGCGTCGCTCCTCAAAGGACCGACGCTGATCGCCTATTCAAGCGATCCGGTCGCAGCGCCGAAGGTCACCGTCGAATTCGCCAAGGCCAACGAGCAACTCGTGATCCTCGGCGGAGCGATGGGCAAGACCGCTCTGGACCTCAATGCAGTGAAGCAGCTCGCTTCGCTGCCTTCGCTCGACGAACTGCGCGCAAAGATCCTCGGCCTCCTCGTGGCGCCGGCGACCAAGATCGCACAGCTCACCAACGCGCCGGCGGCGAAGGTCGCCCGCGTGGTCCAGGCTTATGCCTCCAAGGGCTAGCGTGACATCAATCTCAAAGGTTTCGAACCGATAGGAACGAACAATGGCTGACTTGCAGAAGATCGTAGACGACTTGTCGAAGCTGACCGTCCTCGAGGCGGCTGACCTCGCCAAGATGCTGGAAGAGAAGTGGGGCGTCTCCGCTGCGGCCGCGGTCGCGGTTGCCGCGGGTCCGGGTGGCGGCGGTGCCGCCGCAGCCGAGGAGAAGACCGAGTTCACGGTCGTCCTCGCGTCCTCCGGCGACAAGAAGATCGAGGTCATCAAGGAAGTGCGTGCGCTCACCGGTCTCGGCCTCAAGGAGGCCAAGGATCTGGTCGAGGGCGCGCCCAAGACCGTCAAGGAAGGCGCCAACAAGGAGGAGGCCGAGAAGATCAAGGCCACCCTCGAAAAGGTCGGCGCCAAGGTTGAGCTTAAGTAAGCAGTACTTACTTATAGGCGATTGTCGGCTGGCCGGATCGGCCCTTGAGGCGCGATCCGGCCGGACGGCCCGGAAAGACCGGGATAACCGGCTCGGCGAGTTGACAGAGTAAAAGATGCGGATTCGGGCGAGGCCCGAATCATCTAGAAGCAGTGGCGTCCCGACGCTTCTCCCGATGGTCGCGATGGATTGCGGCCGTTCGGAGAGTCGTCCCGGCACCCGACGGTACGACAAGGAAAAGAGATCACATGGCGCAGACGTTCACCGGTCGCAAGCGCGTAAGAAAATTTTTCGGGAAAATCACTGAAGTTGCTGAGATGCCGAACCTCATCGAGGTTCAGAAGGCATCGTATGACCAGTTCCTGCTGGTCAAGGAGCCGGAAGGCGGCCGCCCCGACGAGGGGCTACAGGCCGTGTTCCGTTCGGTGTTTCCGATTTCGGATTTCTCCAATTCCTCGATGCTCGAATTCGTCAAATACGAATTCGAAGCGCCGAAATACGACGTCGACGAGTGCCGCCAGCGCGGCATGACCTATGCCGCGCCGCTCAAGGTGACGCTGCGGCTGATCGTGTTCGATGTCGACGAAGAGACCGGTGCGAAGTCGGTCAAGGACATCAAGGAGCAGGATGTCTACATGGGCGACATTCCGCTCATGACCAACAACGGCACGTTCATCGTGAACGGCACCGAGCGCGTGATCGTTTCGCAGATGCACCGCTCGCCCGGCGTGTTCTTCGATCACGACAAGGGCAAGACGCATTCCTCGGGCAAGCTGTTGTTTGCCGCCCGCATCATCCCGTATCGCGGCTCCTGGCTCGACATCGAGTTCGACGCCAAGGACATCGTGCATGCGCGCATCGACCGTCGCCGCAAGATTCCGGTGACGTCGCTGTTGTTCGCGCTCGGCCTCGACGGCGAGGACATCCTCAAGACCTTCTACCGCATGGTGCCCTACAAGCGCGCCAAGGACGGATGGCGCGTGCCGTTCGATGCCAACCGGCTGAAGGGCTACAAGGCGGCCAACGACCTGGTCGACGCCGATACCGGCAAGACCGTGGTCGAGGCCGGCAAGAAGATCACCGTGCGTCAGGCGCGCCAGCTCCAGGAGAAGGGGCTGAAGGCGCTGCGCATGCAGGACGAGGAATTGCTCGGCCATTACATCGGCGAGGACCTCGTAAACCCCAAGACCGGCGAAATCTATGTCGAGGCCGGCGAGGAGATCACAGAGAAGACGCTGAAGGCGGTAGAGGAGGCGGGCTTCAAGGAGTTGCCGATCCTCGACATCGACCACATCAATGTCGGCGCCTATATCCGCAACACGCTTACGGTGGACAAGAACATGACGCGCGAAGACGCGCTGTTCGACATCTATCGCGTCATGCGTCCCGGCGAGCCGCCGACGCTCGACACCGCGCAGGCGATGTTCCAGTCGCTGTTCTTCGACAGTGACCGCTACGACCTCTCCGCCGTCGGTCGCGTGAAGATGAACATGCGCCTCGATCTCGACGCGCCGGACACGCACCGCGTGCTGCGCAAGGAGGACATCCTTGCGGTCATCAAGACGCTGGTCGACCTGCGCGACGGCAAGGGCGAGATCGACGACATCGACAATCTCGGCAATCGCCGCGTGCGTTCGGTCGGCGAACTGATGGAGAACCAGTACCGCATCGGCCTGCTGCGCATGGAGCGCGCGATCAAGGAGCGCATGTCGAGCGTCGATATCGACACCGTCATGCCGCAGGACCTGATCAACGCGAAGCCCGCGGCCGCCGCGGTGCGCGAGTTCTTCGGCTCCTCGCAGCTCTCACAGTTCATGGACCAGACCAATCCGCTCTCCGAGATCACGCACAAGCGGCGTCTCTCGGCGCTCGGGCCGGGCGGTCTGACGCGCGAACGCGCCGGCTTCGAGGTGCGCGACGTGCACCCGACGCATTACGGACGCATCTGCCCGATCGAAACCCCGGAAGGTCCGAATATCGGACTGATCAACTCGCTCGCGACCTACGCGCGCGTGAACAAGTACGGCTTCGTCGAGACGCCGTACCGCAAGGTGAAAGACGGCCGCGTCACCGACGAGGTGATCTATCTCTCCGCGATGGAGGAGGCGCGCTATACCGTCGCCCAGGCCAACGCCGAGATGGACAATCGCGGACGCTTCACCGAGGACCTGATCGTCTGCCGGCACGCCGGCGACGTGATGATGGTTCCGCGCGAGAAGGTCGACTACATGGACGTCTCGCCGAAACAGCTCGTTTCGGTGGCCGCGGCGCTCATTCCGTTCCTCGAGAACGACGACGCCAACCGCGCGCTGATGGGCTCGAACATGCAGCGCCAGGCGGTGCCGCTGGTGAAGGCGGATGCGCCCTTCGTCGGCACCGGCATGGAAGGCGTGGTGGCGCGTGACTCAGGTGCCGCGATCGGCGCACGCCGCGCGGGCGTGGTCGACCAGGTCGACGCAACCCGTATCGTCGTGCGCGCGACCGAAGAGACCGACCCCACCAAGCCGGGCGTCGACATCTACCGGCTGATGAAGTTCCAGCGCTCGAACCAGAACACCTGCATCAACCAGCGCCCGCTCGTGCGCGTCGGCGATCAGGTGCGCAAGGGCGACATCATCGCGGACGGTCCCTCGACGGACCTCGGCGAG
>CAZPBF010000009.1:0-118735 GCA_964584855.1 uncultured Hyphomicrobiales bacterium | reverse complement strand
TTCTTCACCCTCACCTTCGTTGCAACCGGCCCGGTGTCGCCGACCTCTTCCACGTAGGTCACTTCGTGTCCGCGGCGCAGTTGATCGAACTCGCCCGACAGCAGGCTGTTGCGGTGAAAGTAGAGAACGCTGCCTTCCTTGGTGAGCAGGAAGCCATAATCTTCCCGCGGCGGCATCTCGGCGATCTGGCCGCGAAATTCCTGCGCTGCTTCGTGGCCGGCCGCGGCGGAGTGATCGTTGATCTGGTTCTTGTATTCGCTGAGCCGCCGCTCCGCGATCCGGAACGCTTCGTTGATGGCGTTTCGGATGTCAGGGCTCTGGAATTTGCGCTGCAGATGATCCGGCTCGTGCGCAACCACGATGTCCTTGCCGCCGGGGACGCTGATCTCGATGTGAACCACCGGCGGGATCGAATGCGCGGCGTTGTCGTTCGGCCGGTCCACGCGCACGCGGCAGGTGGTCATCCGCTCGTAGATGCTTTCCAGCCGCGCGACGTGATCGCGGATGGCTGCCTCGACGCTGTCGGAAGGATCGATATTATGAAAGGAAATCTCGGGCGCGATCTGCATGCTTTGGTAACGCGGCAGATCGGCCCGGAGTTTCCTCAGCCCGGCAACGCGAACGCAATGAGCTGATCGCTGACCTGCGGCTTGATGATCGCGTTCCCGCCAACGGCGAACACCACATATTGCTTGCCCTTGTACGAATAGACCGCAGGGATCGAGACCGCCGGCGCGTCCACGTCATGACGCCACAGCACCTTCCCGGTCTTCAGATCGATTGCCCGCACGCGCGAGTCCATCGACCCGCCGATGAAGATCAGCCCGGATTTGGTGATGACCGGCGCGCCGATGGTCGGAGAGCCCCATGACCTCGGCATGTAGAAGCCCCATTTCTGCACCTGGCCGAACGGCTCCTTCCAGATCAGCTTGCCGGTCTTCAGATCGTAGGCCGACAGCGACCCATACGGTGGCTTCCAGCACGGCATGCCGGCCCAGTTCAGGAAGACTTCGTAATGGAAGCCATAGCGGCTCCCAGTCTGCGGGAAATATCCCTTGACCGTCTGGCCCTTGGTCTTGGCGTCGTAATCTTCGCGCGTGAGCAGCTGGTAGATCTGCGCGATGTAGGAATTGTTGACGACGTAAGTCTGCGAGCTCGGATCGACCGCACCCCCGCCCCATTCGACGCCGCCCGTGGTGCCGGGAAATTCCAGACTGCCGTTCCCGAGGCTCGGTGGGGTAAAGCGGCCTTCCTTGCGAAGCTTGTCCGCGGTGCGGCTGCAATAGCCGAGGCTCACGATGTCGGCGAGCCTCGACACACCCGGCCAATCGTCCGGCACGACGGGCTGCGGAGTAGCGACGACAGGCTGTGTCGGCGAGGACGCCTCCCCCGTCACGTCGCTTGCCGGGACCGGCTTCTCTTCGATCGGATAGACCGGCTCGCCGGTCAGGCGATTGAGCACGAAGAGAAAGCCCTGCTTGGTCGATTGAACGAGCGCGGGAATGCTCTGCCCATCCTTCTGGATGTCGACCAGCGTCGGCGCGGAATCGGTGTCCCAGTCCCAGATGTCGTGATGGATCAGCTGGCGGCTCCACACGACCTGCCCGGTGTCCGCATTCAGCGCCGTCACCGACGTCGCATAGGGAATGTCCTCCTTGCGGTTGCCGCCGTAGAAATTGGGGCTCGGCGAACTCACCGGCAGATAGATCATGTTGTTTTGCGGATCGACCGACATGCTCGCCCAGACATTCGCGGTGCCGGTCGTCTTGCGCTGCTCGTCGGAGAGGCCCGCGAGCGCATCGAACGTCCATTTCAGCTGGCCGGTCTGCGCGTCCACCGCGAACACGGAGCCTGGAGGCGCATCCTGCTCCGCCCAGTCCTTGCCGGCCCAGCCGACGATCAGTTCGTTCTTGTAGACGGTTGGCGGCTGCAACAGCGACAGCGGCCATTTGTTGTTGGTCGTGTTCCATTGATTGACGTCGAGCACGCCGTCGCGGCCGAAGCCCGGACATGCTTTGCCCGTGTCGGCATCCATGGCGTAGAGCTTGGCATCCATCGTGCCGACGTAGACGATCTTCTGGCATGGCTGCCCGGCCTGAGGCGCGTCGGATTGCCAATAGGCGACGCCGCGCGTCTTCAGGTCGGGCTGGGTGAGCGCCTTGAGAGGCGTATGCGTGTCGAAGGTCCATTTGACCTTGCCGGTGTCGGGCTCGACCGCGAACACGCGATAGAACGGCGTCGAGACGTAAACGGTGCCGTTCACGAACAGCGGCGTCGCCGACCAGTCCGAACTCGGATGATCCCCGTCCCCGGCCTTGCCGCTGCCATGCGCGACATCGCCGGTGTGGACTTCCCACGCAACGCCGAGCGTGCCGACATTGTCCGGCGTGATTTGCGTCGCGGTCGAGTATTTCTGCGCCTTCAGATCGCCGTTGAAGGTCGACCAGGTCTGCTCCTGCGCGAGAGCCGTGGCGGCGGGCACCGAAAGAAGCGCCGCTGCAATCAGTAATGTCCGGCTTTTTTTCATCGCGCTGCTCCGTGCGCGACACGGGCCCGGCTCCGCCGCCCGTGTGGCGCGAGCCCGAGACAGAGGAACCAGCCGACCAGCGCGCCGGCGATCAGCGCCAGCAGAATATAGGCGTCGAGCATGTAGGCGGCGAAGGCGGTGCCGAGGATGTCGAGCAACGCCGCCACCAGCAGCACGATGCGGATCGCGCCGGTCTCCGCCCATAGCGCCAGCGCCGCGGCGACAAGCAGCGCGGTCGAGACTGTTACCAGAAGGGTGCCGGGGGTGCCGTGAATCCCGTTGCCGGGCGAAAGATAATAATAGGCGGACAGCACAAGGCCGACCGCTGCGCACAGGCCGAGCAGCCAGGCGCCGGAGTCTCTGTTCAGATTTGGAGTCATTGTTCCGATTCAACGCTACCAGCCCGTAATACGCGGGCTGAACGTCACCACCGGAGGTTAAACGGCACGAGGCGCGGCTTCGTTCCGCCGCGCCTGCGACAAAGCATCAGGCAAACTTTGGGATCAGGCGAACTTGCCGTGGCAATGCTTGTATTTCTTGCCTGATCCGCAGGGGCAATTCTCGTTGCGTCCGACCTTGCCCCAGGATGTGGGATTGTTCGGGTCCCGTTGCGCCGCTGCGGCGGCGCCCCCGGCCATCGCCGGCACGAGTGACGCATCGGCCAGCGCCATCTCGTCCTCTCCGGTGTTCGGATCGGTGTGGTGGGCTTCCATGTAGGGAAGCTGCGACTGATCCTGCGGCGCGGGCTGGATTTCCACCCGCATCAGCTGGCCGGTGACGGCCTCGCGCAGGCTCGCGATCATGTTCTCGAACAGCGTGAAGGCCTCGGACTTGTATTCGTTCAGCGGGTCGCGCTGGCCGTAGCCGCGAAGCCCGATCACCTGGCGCAGATGTTCGAGCACGACCAGATGCTCGCGCCACAGGTGGTCGAGCGTCTGCAACAGGATCGACTTCTCGACGTAGCGCATCACGTCCGGGCCCCACTGGGCGACCTTGCCGGCCATGTGCTCGTCCGCGCGCCGCTCGATGCGCGAGAGCAATTCCTCGTCGGCGATGCCTTCTTCCTTCGCCCATTGATCGACCGGCAGGTCGAGGCCGAGCACGCGGTTGAGCTCTTCCTTCAGGCCCGCGACGTCCCATTGCTCGGGATAGGCGTTTTCCGGCACGTGCTTCTTGACCAGCGACTCGACCACCGCGAAGCGCATGTCCCCGATCGTTTCGGCGACGTTCTCGTCGCGCATCAATTCGACGCGCTGCTCGAAGATGACCTTGCGCTGGTCATTCATCACGTTGTCGAATTTCAGGATGTTCTTGCGGATGTCGAAGTTTCGCGCCTCGACCTTCTGCTGCGCCTTTTCCAGCGCCTTGTTGATCCACGGATGGACGATCGCCTCGCCTTCCTTCAGGCCGAGCCGCGTCAGCATGGTGTCGAGCTTGTCCGACCCGAAGATGCGCATCAGGTCGTCTTCGAGCGACAGGAAGAATTTCGAACGCCCCGGATCGCCCTGACGGCCGGATCGGCCGCGCAGCTGGTTGTCGATGCGGCGGCTCTCGTGGCGTTCGGTGCCGAGCACGAACAGGCCCCCCGCGGCGAGCGCCTTCTCTTTCAGCCGGTTCACCTGCTCGCGGATCTCGGCCACGCGCTTATCGCGTTCGGCGCCTTCGATACCCTGCAATTCCTGGCGGATGCGCATGTCGGCATTGCCGCCGAGCTGGATGTCGGTGCCGCGGCCGGCCATGTTGGTCGCGATCGTGATCGCGCCCGGAACGCCCGCCTGCGAGACGATATAGGCTTCCTGCTCGTGATAGCGCGCATTGAGGATCGCAAACACCTTGGCGCGGGTCGCGCCCTCGTCGCCGGTATAGAGCTTGGCGAAGGCGTTCGGATCGGAGAAATCGTGCTGTTCCCAGCCTTCCTTGCGGAGAAGTTCGGCGAGCAGTTCGGATTTCTCGATCGACGTCGTGCCGACCAGCACCGGCTGCCCCGACTTCTTGCATTCCTCGATCAGCGTGATGATCGAGCCGTATTTTTCCTTCGCAGTCCGGTAGACCTCGTCGTCCTGATCGTCGCGGACCAGCGGCATGTTGGTCGGGACTTCGAGCACTTCGAGATTGTAGATGTCGAGGAACTCGTCGGCCTCGGTGAGCGCCGTGCCGGTCATGCCGGCGAGCTTCTCGTACATGCGGAAATAGTTCTGGAAGGTGATCGAGGCGAGCGTCTGGTTTTCCGGCTGGATCGGCTGGTGCTCCTTGGCCTCGAGCGCCTGATGCAGGCCTTCCGAATAACGCCGTCCCGGCATCATGCGGCCGGTGAACTCGTCGATGATCACCACCTCGCCGTTGCGCACGATGTAGTCCTTGTCGCGCTGGAACAGCATGTGCGCACGCAGCGCCTGATTGACGTGATGGACGACGGTGACGTTCTCGATGTCGTAGAGCGAATCCGACTTGAGCTGGCCTGCGTCGCGCAGCAGCTGCTCCATCTTCTCCATGCCCGCCTCGGTCAGGTTGACCGTGCGCTGCTTCTCGTCGACCTCGTAATCGGCCTTGTCGAGCTTCGGGATGAAAGTGTCGATCGTGTTGTAAAACTCGGAGCGGTCGTCGAGCGGACCGGAGATGATCAGCGGCGTGCGCGCCTCGTCGATCAGGATCGAGTCGACTTCGTCGACGATCGCGAAGATATGCCCACGCTGGACCATGTCCTCGAGGCGATACTTCATGTTGTCGCGCAGGTAGTCGAAGCCGAGTTCGTTGTTGGTGCCGTAGGTGATGTCGCAGTCGTAGGCCTTCTTGCGCTGCTCGTCGTCGATGCCGTGGACGATCACGCCGGTGGTGAGGCCGAGAAAGCCGTAGATCTGACCCATCCATTCGGAGTCGCGCTTGGCGAGATAGTCGTTCACCGTGACGACGTGCACGCCGCGGCCCGCGAGCGCGTTGAGATAGACCGGCAGCGTCGCGACCAGGGTCTTGCCTTCGCCGGTCTTCATCTCGGCGATCTTGCCCTCGTGCAGGATCATCCCGCCGATCAGCTGCACGTCGAAATGGCGCTGCCCGAGCGTGCGCTTGGCGGCCTCGCGGACGGTGGCGAAGGCGGGGACCAGGATGTCGTCGAGGCTCTTGCCGGCTTCGAGCTCCTGCCGGAAGGCTGCGGTGCGGGCGCGAAGCTGCTCGTCGGAGAGCGCGGCGACTTCCGGTTCGAGCGCGTTGATCTCATCCACGCGGGGGCGATAGCCGCGGATGCGGCGGTCGTTCGCGGAGCCGAACAGCTTCTTGGCGACTGCGCCGATCATGCGCGATCCTTTTCGACGGCCGTTCCGGCGGTGACGAGGTGAAACACCCGGGAAATGACCCGTTTCAGCGTGGAACGCAGGCGCCCGGCGGCCCCGCGACCATGCACAATGAATGCGTTCGGCGAGAGATAAGTGGGGGTCAGACCCTTGTCAATTGAAGCCTATTTCGCGGCTTTGTCTTTCGGCCGCCGTATTTGGTTCACATGCTCGTTAACGCCGCAGACGCCATCGGTCATTGCCAACCACCCCCGATTGCGCGACAAGACGCCGCCCGCGCGACCCCCGCGGCCCAAGCTCCACAGGAAAGCTTCCGCTATGACCCGTCTCATCCGTTTTGCGATGTTCGCTGTTCTGTTCACGTTCACGATGCCCGCTTTCGCGCAGACCGATCCAGTGGTCGCCAAGGTGAACGGCAAGGAAGTCCATCAGAGCGATCTGAACGCCGCGGAGGAAGAGCTCGGCCAAGCCGCTGCGCAGCTGACGCCGGAGGGCAAGCGCGACTACCTGATCAGCTACGTCACCGACATGATGCTGGTCGCCGAAGCCGCCGAGAAGAAGAAGGTCGGCGACGCCCCCGAATTCCAGCGCAGGCTCGCCGCCACCCGCCTCAAGCTGCTCACCCAGACCTATCTCGAGCAGGAAGCGAAGGCGGCCGCGACCGACGAGGCGCTGCACAAGGTTTACGACGAAGCGGTCAAGCAGGTGACGCCTGAGGAAGAAGTCAGCGCGCGCCATATCCTCGTCGAGAACGAAGACGAAGCGAAGAAAATCCTGGCCGATCTGAAGAAGGGCGCCGACTTCGCGACCATCGCCAAGGAAAAGTCGAAGGATCCCGGCTCCAAGGACAATGGCGGCGATCTCGGCTTCTTCACCAAGGAGCAAATGGTGCCGGAATTCGCCGAGGTCGCCTACAAGCTCGACAAGGGCCAGCTGTCCGATCCGGTGAAGACCCAGTTCGGCTGGCACATCATCCGCGTCGACGACAAGCGCAAGAAGCCCTCCCCGACCTTCGAGCAGGTGAAGGATCAGGTCGAGACCTTCGTCGTGCGCCGCGCGCAGGCCGAGATGATCACGAAGCTTCGCGCCGAGGCCAAGGTCGAGAAGTTCGACAAGGACGGCAAGCCGGTCGCGGCCGAAACCGCAAAACCCGCCGACCCTAAGAAGTAATTCCGCTCAATCGGACACACGATCTGACGTCATGGCCGGGCTTGTCCCGGCCATCGATGTCTTTATTGTCCGCCGCCACGACGTGGATGCCCGCACAGACGCGGGCATGACGCCTTTCGAGTCTGGACCATGGCCGCTTCCGCTCCTGTTTCCCCTCTCGCCCCGAAATCCACGCCCGACATACCGCCGATCGACGGCGTGACGCTTTCGACCGCCGCCGCCGGGATCAAGTATTCCGGCCGCACCGACGTGCTGCTCGTCGCGTTTGCCGAAGGCACGCAGGTCGCCGGCGTGTTCACACGCTCGAAATGCCCCTCCGCCCCGGTCGAGTGGTGCCGCGACCGGCTGAAGCGTCGCAAGGCGCGCGCGCTCGTCGTCAACTCCGGCAACGCCAATGCCTTCACCGGAAAGAGCGGGCGCGAGGCGACGAAACTCACCGCGAAGATCGCCGCCAGGGCGATCGGCTGCAGCGCCGACGACATCTATCTCGCCTCGACCGGCGTGATCGGCGAGCCGCTCGATGCGCGCAAGTTCGATGCGGTGATGGGCGATCTCGTCGCCCGTGCCGCGCCCGGACGCACGCTCGACGCCGCGCGCGCGATCATGACCACCGACACCTTCCCGAAGGTCGCGACCGCGACGACCAGCATCGGCAAGGCGAAGGTGCGCATCGCCGGCATCGCCAAGGGCGCGGGCATGATCGCCCCCGACATGGCGACGATGCTCTCCTTCATCTTCACCGACGCGCCGATCTCGGCCGCGGCGTTGCAGACCCTGCTCAAGTCGGGCGTCGAGGATTCGTTCAACGCGGTGACGATCGACGGAGACACTTCGACCTCCGACACCCTCCTGATGTTTGCGACCGGCGCCGCAGCGAAGCGTGGCGCGCCGAAAACCTCCAGGGCGGGCGATCCGCGCCTGCGCGGATTCCGCAAGGCGCTCGACATGGTGCTCGCCGATCTCGCCGAGCAGGTCGCGCGCGACGGCGAGGGCGCGCGCAAGCTGATCGAGATCGAGGTGGAGGGCGCAGTCTCGAAAGATTCCGCGCGCCGCATCGCGATGTCGATTGCCAATTCGCCGCTGGTCAAGACCGCGATCGCGGGCGAGGATGCCAATTGGGGACGCGTCGTGATGGCGGTCGGCAAGGCCGGCGAGCCTGCAAACCGCGACAGGCTGTCGATCTGGTTCAACGGCATCCGCGTGGCGCACAAGGGCGCGCGCGATCCGGGCTACGACGAGGCCCAGGTCTCGGAGGCGATGAAGAATCCGAAGATCGCGATCAAGGTCGCGCTCGGGCTCGGCAAGGGCAAGGATCGCGTGCTGACCTGCGACCTCACCAAGGAATACGTCGCCATCAACGGCGATTACCGGTCTTAAGGTTGCGTTAACCAGGACCGTTCAACGAGCGTTAACGATACGCTGGCTAATGTGGCATCAACGACCGTGAGCGGAAAACTCGTCCTCGTCGCGGCCTGCGCGTTGATCGATGCCGACGGGCGCGTTCTCATCGCAGAACGTCCTCCCGGCAAGGACATGGCGGGCCTTTGGGAATTCCCCGGCGGCAAGGTCGAGAGCGGCGAGCGGCCGGAAGACACGTTGATCCGTGAATTATCGGAGGAACTGGGAATCGTCGTCAGGGAAGCCTGTCTTGCGCCGCTGACCTTCGCGAGCCACGCCTATCCCGACTTCCATCTGCTGATGCCGCTCTACGTATGCCGGCGTTGGGAAGGGCAAGTCGCGGCCAGGGTGCACACGAGACTCGCATGGGTCCGGCCGAACAAGCTTCGGGACTACAGGATGCCACCGGCCGACGAGCCGCTCATCTCGCACCTGACGGCGCTGCTCTAGACAAGAACCTTGCCCAACCAGGAACGCCCATGACCACGCTCCGCTCGCTGACCTTCCGCTTCCAGAGTTTCCTCAAGGATGAGCGCGGCGCGACCGCCATCGAATACGCGATGATCGCGGCCGGCATCGGCGTCGCGGTGGCCGCGACGGTGATGGCGATGGGCACCTCGCTCTCCGGCATGTACGACTCGGTCAAGAACGCCTGGCCGAGCTGATCAGCCGCCCGGCTTTTCTCCCGACGGAATTTCCATCGTCCCGAGCGCGTCGGCGAGCCGCGTGCGCGCGCTGCCCGGCCTGAGCGGCTTCTGCTGGCTCTCGTGTGGCGCCCAGCCTGACAGCCACACGATCTCGAAGGTCGCGCGCAGGCGCCCGTCGGCATCCGCGAAACGCTCGCCATAGATATCGGCCATGCGCAGCAAGGTCGTGCGGCGCAGCGGCGAACGCCGCCGTTCGAGCAGCGCGTTGGTCGCGCCCATGCGGCGCAGGTCATGCATCAGCGCGAAGGCGGAATCGTAGCGGACCGTCAGGCGGTCGGAATCCACCACCGGAAGGGCAAAGCCCGCCCGTTGCAGCAGCCCGCCCGCATCGCGCAGATCGGCGAAGGGAGCGACGCGCGGCGACACGCCGCCTTCGACCTCGCTTTCCGCCGCGGCAAAGGCCTCGCGCAATTCCATCAAGGTGTCGCCGCCGATGAGCGCCGCGAGGAACAGCCCGTCCGGCTTGAGCGCGCGCCGGGTCTGGATCAGCGTTCCCGGCAGGTCGTTGACCCATTGCAGCGCGAGCGCCGAAACGACGAGATCGAGCGTCGCTTCGCCGAACGGCAGCGCTTCCTCGTCGGTTGCGACGGCGAGGCCGCCCGCATCGTCGCGCGGCAACGCATCGGCCGCGATGACGCGATCGGTGAGATCGCGCGCGGCGATGGCGCGGCGCAGCGCGTCCGTCGGCGTGCCGAGATCGGCCGCGATCCCGAAACGCCGCAGCACCAGCGAAAGCCGCTCCGCAAGCTCGTCCGCCACGCGGTCGAGCAGGAACGTCGCCGGCCCGAGCGCGAGCGCGCGGCGGCGGCGCGAACGAAGCAATTGTCGGTCGAAAACGAGCGGGCTGTCGGCCACTGGTCCAGCATTCCTTGCCGCGTTAGCCTAGCGCCATGAGCGAGACCGCGACAGTGCAGATGCGCTCGGCCTGGGCCCGGTTTGCTGCCGGGTTGCGGGCGCCGCTTCGCATGGCGCTCGACGTCGCGCTGCCGCCGCTCTGCCCGGCCTGCCGCGAGCCGGTCGGGCAGGCAGCCGGCCTGTGCGCCTCATGCTGGTCGAAACTCTCGCCCATCGAGCGGCCTTACTGCGAACGGCTCGGCATCCCGTTCGTCTACGATCCGGGACCCGGCATCCTGTCGATGCAGGCCATCGCCGATCCGCCCGCCTATCGCAAGGCTCGCGCCGCGGTCCGCTACGACGACGTTGCGCGCGCACTCGTGCTCGCCCTGAAATATGGAGACCGGCTCGACCTCGCGCCCACAATGGGCCGATGGATGGGCCGCGCCGGACGGGAATTGCTCGCCGAAACCGACCTCATCGTGCCGGTGCCGCTGCATTGGAGAAGGCTCTGGGCGCGGCGGTTCAATCAATCCGCGCTGCTGGCCAAGGCGATCGGCGAAATGGCCGGCATCGCCGTCGCTCATGAAGCGCTGCGGCGGACCAAGGCAACACCGCAGCAGGTCGGATTGTCGAAGCCCGAACGCGCGCTGAACGTGCAGGGCGCCTTCGGTGTCCGGCCCGACGGCAAGGCGGACATCGCCGGACGCCGCATGCTTCTGGTCGACGATGTGCTGACGTCGGGCGCGACCGTCGATGCCTGCGCGCGGGCGCTCCTGCGCGCAGGCGCTGCCCAAGTTGACGTCGTGGTTTTCGCACGGGTTGTCGACGCGGCGCGAGCGACCATATAAAGGAGCCGCTTACGGAATATCCCAATGCCGCCCGTCGAAATCTACACCACGCCCTATTGCCCCTATTGCGCCGACGCCAAGGAACTGCTCCGGCAGAAGGGCGTCGACTTCACCGAGATCGACGTCAGCGGCAACCGTGAGCTACGCACCCGGATGACCGAACGCGCGCAGGGCCGCACCACCGTGCCGCAGATCTTCATCGGCGCGACCCATGTCGGCGGCTGCGACGAACTTTATGCGCTCGACGCGGAAGGCGGCCTCGATCCGCTGCTCGCGGGCCAGTCGGCATGACGAGCGCGACCGGCCCATCCGCGACCTTCCGCGCAGGATTGATCCAGATGCGGACCGGCCGCACGCCCGCGGCCAATCTCGACGCCGCCGTGAAGCTGATCGGCGAGGCGAAGACACTTGGCGCTGACTACGTGCAGACGCCCGAGATCACCAACATCATGGAGCCGGAACGCGACAAGATGTTCGCGGCGATCACGGCGGAGGAGCAAGACATCACGCTCGCCGCATTCCGCGAACTTGCGCGCAAGCTGTCGATCTATCTGCATGCCGGATCGCTCGCGATCAAGGCGTCGCCGGAAAAGGCCGTGAACCGGTCCTTCCTGATCGACCCGAAAGGGGAGATCGTCGCGCGCTACGACAAGATCCACATGTTCGACGTCGATCTCGCCAACGGCGAGAGCTATCGCGAATCGAGCCGCTTCCGCCCTGGCGAACTTGCGGTGTTCTCCGATCTGCCGTGGGGCAGGCTCGGGCTGACGATCTGCTACGATCTTCGCTTTCCCTCGCTTTATCGCGCGCTCGCCGAAGCCGGCGCGACCATGCTTGCGATTCCGTCCGCCTTCACGCGGCAGACAGGCGAAGCGCACTGGCACGTGCTGATGCGCGCACGCGCGATCGAGAATGGCTGCTTCGTTCTCGCCGCCGCGCAGGGCGGCCTGCACGAGAACAAGCGCGAGACGTTCGGGCACTCTCTCATCATCGACCCGTGGGGCAAGATCATCGCCGAGGGCGGCACCGAGCCCGGCGTCATCATGGCCGAGATCGATCCTGCCGCCGTCACCGCCGCCCGCGCGCGCGTGCCCTCGCTGCAGCACGGACGCCGGTTTGAGATCGTCGAGCCGATGGCGGAGCCGGCGCATCTGCATGCCGTGAAAAACATCTCATGATCCGCTACGCCCTCGCCTGCAACCGCAAGCACGAATTCGAAATCTGGTTCGCCAATTCCGCGGACTACGAGCGCCAGCGCAAGCGCGGCCTGGTCGAATGCCCGCTCTGCGGCTCGACCAGGGTGGACAAGACGATCATGGCGCCCGCATTGTCCTCGCCGCGCAAGGAACGCGCGGGCGCCGTCAGCAATCAGCCGTCAGCGCCGGAGCCATCCGCGCCCGCGACGCCGGTCGCGATGATGTCGCCGCAGGAACGCGAATTCCGCCAGAAGCTGAAGGAAGTGCGCGATCATCTGGTCAGGAATGCCGACCATGTGGGCGACAAGTTTCCCGAAGAAGCGCGCAAGATGCATTATGGCGAAACCGAGCACCGCTCGATCTACGGCGAGGCGTCGCCCGAGGACGCCAAGGCGATGCTGGAGGAGGGAATCGAATTCCATCCCCTTCCCGCGCTGCCCGACGACAAAAACTGATTCATTTTCTGGTCATGGCCGGGCTGGTCCCGGCCATCCCGATAACGGGGAGCAATGCCCGCCTGCGCGGGTACAGCGCGCCCTAATGCGACCAGATCAGCAGGACCACGCCCGCCACCACCAGCACGATTCCAGTCAGCTCACGGTTTGACGTCGGCTGGCGGAAGATCACGTGCGAGATGAACTGCGCGAACAGCACCTCGACGAGGGCAAGCGTGCGCACGCTCGCCGCGGTCGCGACCGCGAAGGCGAGAAACCAGAATTGCGAGGCCGCGGCTCCCATGAAGCCCGCGAACATCGACGGCCGCCAGGCGCCTATGATGTCGCGCATCACCTTCGGATCGCGCAGCAGCAGATAGGCGGTGAGACAGATCGTCTGAATCACGAGGCCGACCGCGAGCGTGAAGGTCGCGGCCATGACAAAATTTGGAAGATTGAGGCTCAAGATCGCGCCGCGATAACCGATCGCGGAGAACGCAAACATCGCGGCTGAACCCAGCCCGAGCAGGGTCGGCCGCACGCTTCCGCCGAGATCGCTGCCGGGTTTGAGCGAAATCACGATCACGCCCGCGGTCGCGATCAGGATCGCGGCCATCATGCCGGCCGTCACATGGTCGCCGAGGAAGATCAGGCCGAACAGCGCGACCTGCACCGGCTCGGTCTTGATATAGGCGATGGTCACGACGAAGGATCGCTCCCCCATCGCCGCGAGCATCAGCGCGGTCGCGAGAATCTGCGTGCCGGCGCCGAGAAGGACCCAGGCCCAGAAAACCGGCGGCGGCGTCGGGATCGGCGCCTGCGTGAAATAGGCGACGCCCGCGAGGAACACGAGCGCGAACGGAAAGCCGAAGAGAAAGCGCACATGCGTCGCGCCGACGGTGCCGAGCGTCGTGGTCAGTTCGCGCTGCATGGCGTTGCGCGCGGTCTGCCCGAGCGCCGCGATGATGGTGAACACCGCCCAGAGCCATCCTGTTTCGTGCATCTATGTCCCCGTCATGGAAAGCGCGCTCACGCCTAGAAGACGCGGATGCCCGGCACAAGGCCGGGCATGGCATAAGTGGGATGCGCCGGACGGTCCCTCTCGGCCTCATGGTGAGGAGCGCTTCGAAGAAGCGCGTCTCGAACCATGGGCCGCCTCTCCTTCGAGACGCCGCGCGATGCGCGGCTCCTCAGGACGAGGCGGAACGGCAACGCTCAGCCCGGCCGCGCGGCGGCCATCATGTAATTGACGTCCATGTCGTCGGACAGCCGCCACTGATCGGCGAAGGGATTGTAGATCACCCCGCTCTCGTCGATCCGGACGAGGCCCGCATCGTTCATCGACGTCTCCAGCTCCTGCGGGGTGACGAACTTGTCCCAGCGATGCGTGCCGCGCGGAACCCAGCGCAGAACGTATTCCGCGCCCACGATCGCAAGCGCGAAACTCTTGACGGTGCGGTTGATGGTTGCGGCGACCAGCAGGCCGCCCGGCTTCACCATCTCGGCGCAGCGGCGCAGGAACAGCGGGACGTCGGCGACATGCTCGACCACTTCCATCGCAAGCACGACGTCGAAGCGCTCACCTGAATCGGCGAGCGCCTCCGCGGTCTCGGCCCGGTAGTCGACCGAAAGTCCAGCGTCCTGCGCGTGCCGGCGCGCCGCCTCGATATTGTCCCGCGCCGGGTCCGCGCCAACCACGGCCGCGCCGAGCCGCGCCAGCGGCTCGCTCAGGATGCCCGCCCCGCAGCCGATATCGAGGATGCGCAGTCCTGTCAGGCAGGCGAGCTGCCGCGGGTCGCGTCCGAAATGCGCGGTCATCTGCTCACGCAGATAGGCAAGCCGCACCGGGTTGAACTTGTGCAGCATCGCCATGGGACCCTTCGGGTCCCACCATTGCGCGGCGAGCCTTCCGAATTGCTCGACTTCGGACGGATCGACGGTCGACTGAAACGTGTCATTCGCGGGTGGCATTCTCGAACCATACGCCCGTATTTTGTGGCTTTTCCCTGCCCGCGGGCGGCTTCGGCGTCAATGCCGGCGCGCGGGTTGCGAGCGCGGAACCCCGCCGTTATGAATACGCCCGCTTTTCAACCCCTGCCCGCGCCGCGCCTGCGGTCCGTGCCAAAGGTCGCGTGAGTATGTCGCGTCTGGTCATGAAGTTCGGCGGTACCTCGGTCGCCGATATCGAGCGCATCCGCAACGTCGCGCGCCACGTCAAGCGCGAGACCGGCGCGGGCCACCAGGTCGCGGTCGTCGTTTCGGCGATGGCGGGACAGACCAACAAGCTCGTGGAATGGTGCCGCGAGGCGTCCGCGCTGCATGACGCGCGCGAATACGACGCCGTCGTCGCCTCCGGCGAACAGGTCACCGCGGGTCTCCTTGCGATCGTGCTGCAGGACATGGGGGTCGCGGCGCGCTCCTGGCAGGGTTGGCAATTGCCGATCCTGACCACCAATGCGCATGGCGCCGCGCGCATCGACGACATCAACGGCAGCGAGTTGATCAAGCGCTTCAAGGAGCGCGGCGAGGTCGCGGTGATCGCGGGCTTCCAGGGCATCCACAAGGAGACCGGACGGATCACGACGCTCGGCCGCGGCGGCTCCGACACTTCGGCGGTCGCGGTCGCGGCCGCGATCCAGGCCGACCGCTGCGACATCTACACCGACGTCGACGGCGTCTACACCACCGACCCGCGCGTCGTGCCTAAGGCGCGGCAGCTGGAGAAGGTCGCGTTCGAGGAAATGCTCGAGCTGGCGTCTCTCGGCGCGAAGGTCCTGCAGGTGCGCTCGGTCGAGCTCGGCATGGTGCATAAGGTGCGCATCTTCGTGCGCTCGAGCTTCGACAAGCCCGAAGACATCGATCCGAAAAGCAATCACCCGCCCGGCACGCTCATCTGCGACGAGGAGGATATCGTGGAACAACAGGTCGTCACCGGCATCGCCTTCTCCAAGGACGAGGCGCAGATTTCCATTCGCCGCGTGCAGGACAAGCCCGGGATCGCCGCCTCGATCTTCGGGCCGCTCGCCGCCGCCAATATCAACGTCGACATGATCGTGCAGAACGTGTCCGCCGACGGGGCGACGACGGACCTCACCTTCACGGTCCCTGCGGCGGATTATCAACGTTCGATGGACGTGATCGGCAAGGCCAAGGCCGAGATCGGCTACGAGAAGGTGGATGGCGCGCAGGACGTCGCCAAGGTGTCGGTCATCGGCATCGGCATGCGCAGCCACGCGGGTGTCGCAGCGGAGGCGTTCCGCGCGCTCGCTTCGCGCAACATCAACATCCGCGCGATCACGACGTCCGAGATCAAGTTCTCGGTGCTGATCGACGCCGCCTATACCGAGCTTGCGGTGCGCACGCTGCACACGCTGTACGGGCTCGATAAGTGACGACGGTCGAGGCGCTGACCTATTCGCAGCGTTTCGAGGACCTTTATCTCGCGTCCTGTTTTCCGGGGCGCACGAACGGCTTCTACATCGACATCGGCGCGGGCCATCCGGTCTACGACAACGTCACCTTCTACTTCTATACGCGCGGCTGGCGCGGCATCACGGTCGAGCCCAATCCGCGGCTTGCGAAGTTAAGCCGCGCGATCCGTCCGCGCGACATCGCCTTCGATGGCGTCGCGGGCGAGCGCGAAGGCGAAGCGACCTTCCATCTGGTCGAGGATTATCACGGGCTCTCCACCACCATCGCCGCGCACGCGCAATCGGCGCAATCGGAATTCGGCAAGGCGTCGAAGGCCCGGAGCGTACCGATGACGACGCTGAAAGCGCTCTGCGAACGGCATGCGCCGGGCCAAATCGACCTTCTCAAGATCGACGTGGAAGGCGCCGAGCGCGAGGTGATCGCGGGCGGCGACTGGGCGCGCTTCCGGCCGAAGGTCGTGATCGCCGAAGCGCTCGCCCCGTTCACGCTCGCCCCGGCCTGGGATGCCTGGGAGCCGATGCTGACGGCGCAAGGCTACCGCTATGTCCGCTTCGACACGCTCAACCGCTATTACGTGCATGAAAGCGAGCCGGAGATGATCCGACGGCTTGCCGATGCGCCCGAGCATTTTTCCGGCGCCGTGCCGTTTCGCGATTTCAAGCCCGCGCTCGACGACCAAACGCATCCCGACCGAAAGCTCGCGCTGCTGTTGAAACAGCCCGACATGGCCGAGCTGCCGCTCACCGATCCCCGCATTCTGATCGACCGCCTCGCGGCGAGCCTGCCCGCGCACGATCTCGCAGCCGCGACAGACGCCGCGCGCGATCTCCCGGGCATGGCGCAAGAATTGCTGCAATCGAAAGACGTCAGGACGGCGCGCGATCTCTACGCGCGGATTGTCGACAGCGACCCGTTCCGCGCCGCGCTCGGGCGCATTTCCGCAAGCAGCGCGTGGTGAGCGAGATCAGAACGGCAGTGACGCGCGGCCGTTGACCGACCAGATCTCGTAGCCCGCGCCGATCCCGCCGAGTTCCCCGCCGACCGACAGCGCCACGCCGTTGACGGCCGCTGCGCTGATGCCCGCGGTCGCGCGGCCCGACCATCCATCGCGGATTCCGGTATTGGCCACATCGACGGGCAGAGCCGTATCGGAGGAGAAGCGCCAGTCTCCGTAGAAACCGGCGTAAGGCGTCACCCGAACGCCGCCCGCCGCCCATGGGGCAAGAACGCGGCCGCCCGCGCTGACGCGGCCGACCGAGAAGCTGCGTGCGTCCTGCGACGTTCCGAAATTGTCGGTCCATGCGTCGTCGCGCTCGACCAGCACATAGGCGCGCGCCGAAGGCTCGAGGATCAGCCCGCTGGCCGGAAGCGATCCGGTCACGCCGGCGGAACCGATCCAGCGCGTGGCATCGAACGCACCCGCCGCAAGTCCTGCGGTCGCCTTGTAGGAAATCGACGATGCGCCGGCCATCGCATCGAGCCGCCAGCGCGGATCGATCTGCACGCCTCCATACACGCCGGCAGTCATCCCGTATCCCCACAGCCGCCCCGCTGCGGAGGGCATGTTGAAGTGAAAGCTCTCATAACCGACGAACGAGCCGAGCA
Source organism: uncultured Hyphomicrobiales bacterium (assembly GCA_964584855.1). Taxonomy (GTDB): domain Bacteria; phylum Pseudomonadota; class Alphaproteobacteria; order Rhizobiales; family Xanthobacteraceae; genus Pseudorhodoplanes. The sequence goes on along the minus strand of CAZPBF010000009.1, from coordinate 101,294 downwards.
GGATACCGGGCGCAATCTTGCGGCCGAGGCCGATGTTGAAATTGACCTGATCGCTTCGGGTCACGTCGGTGCCGTTGTCGCGGCTGAAGCCCGTTCCCCGCAGATCCGCCCACGCGCTCCACTCGCGCATCGCCGGCGCAGGAGGCGCCTTGTAGACGTTGCCGGCGTAACCGAGCGCCTTGAACGCGTCGTCCACGCGGCTGTCGGTGCGCGCCTCGGCGGCGAAATTGAATCTCACGCCATTGGGACCCGCGACGACAGGCGACGTCGAACCGTTCGAGAAGGCATCTCCGATCGCATCGCCGACCGCGCCGGTGATCGCGTCGCCCGAGGACGTCGCGACGGTCTTGGTTCCGACAACCTGCAGATCGCGGATGTTCAGGCTGTCCGCGGGCGCGCCGTAAGTGAAATTCCCCGCATTAAAGACCGAAGCCGATCCCGCCGTCAGCGTCACGACGACGGCAACGGTCCCGGTCCCGGCGGGGGACGTCGCCAAAATCGTGTTGTCGTTGACGAGCGATACGGAGGCGGCAGGCTTTCCCCCGAAGGTGACGTCGACGCTGTGACATTGAAAGCCATTGCCCGTGATCGTCACCACTGTTCCGCCGGTTGCCGGGCCGCTGGTCGGAGACATTCCCGTGACCGCGCTGCAGGCCCAGGAGGTCGTGACCGAGCAGAAAAAAAGAAGGACCGCGAGGACGGTCCCACGAATCGAAAATCGCCCCATCTGCACCAGCGGCCCCCTGCGCGCACGAAACCGGCGCGACACTCCCCAAGCCGATATTAGCGATCGGTCGATTCAAGTAAATCCGCGCTTACACCGGGGAATCGCGAATTGACTGGATAAATCCCCGGCGTGGCCGGGAAGCCGCGTTGCCCCGGCGAGGCCTGATCCGGTTTGGCTTGCCGTCGCCTTGCGCCATTCGCTATAGCGTCCCGGAAGCTGTCGCAGCCGGATGCGGCAAAAAAGGACCTCTCGCCATGCGTGGTGCACTCGGCGGTCCGCGCGTGCTGTTGCGCCGGCTCCGCGAGGTCATGGCGGAACCGGTCAGCGCGCAGGAGCGTCTCGACAAGATCGTCGTGCTGATCGCCGCCAACATGGTGGCGGAGGTGTGCTCCGTCTACGTGCTGCGCATGGACGGCACGCTCGAACTTTACGCCACCGAGGGTCTGAACCGGGAAGCCGTGCACTTGACCGTCATGCGCAGCGACGAAGGCCTCGTCGGCCTGGTCGCGCGCGAGGCGAAATCGGTCAACCTCTCCGAGGCGCACGCGCACCCGGCCTTCTCCTACCGGCCGGAAACGGGCGAAGAAATCTACCATTCGTTCCTCGGCGTTCCGATCCTGCGCGCGGGCAACATGCTCGGCGTGCTGGTGGTGCAGAACCGCGCGTCGCGCTCCTATTCGGAAGAGGAAGAAGAGGCGCTGCAGACCACCGCGATGGTGCTCGCAGAGATGATCGCTTCGGGCGAATTGTCCTCGATCGCCAAGCCCGGCGCCGAACCCGCCGTCCATCCCCGGCTGCATCTGACCGGCACGGCATTGTCGGAAGGCATCGCGCTCGGACATGCGGTGCTGCACGAGCCGCGCGTCGTCGTGAAGAATTTCATCGCCGACGACGCGCAGAAGGAACTCGAGCGCCTCGACAAGGCGATCGCGACGCTGCGCGCGGACGTCGACGTGATGCTTGAGCGCGGCGAAGTCTCCGACGGCGGCGAGCATCGCGAAATCCTCGAAGCCTACCGCATGTTCGCGCATGACCGCGGCTGGATGGACCGCATGCGCGAGGCGGTGATGACCGGCCTCACCGCCGAAGCCGGCGTCGAGCGCGTGCAGTCGGATACGCGCGCCAGGATGATGCGCCAGACCGACCCTTACATCCGCGAGCGGCTGCACGATCTCGACGATCTCGCCAACCGGCTGATGCGTCAGCTCATGGGGGTCGAGCATGCGCCCAAGAAAGAGCAGCTTCCGGAAAACGCGGTGCTGGTTGCGCGCTCGATGGGGCCCGCGGCGCTGCTCGACTACGACCGCAAGCGCCTGCGCGGACTGATCCTCGAGGAAGGCGGCGCGACCTCGCATGTCGCGATCGTTGCGCGCGCGCTCGGCATCTCCGCGGTCGGCGAGATCGAGAACGCCTCGGGCCTGATCGATCCGGGCGATGCGGTCATCGCCGACGGCACGACCGGCGATGTGTTTGTCCGCCCGCCCGCCGACATCGAGAACGCCTATGCCGAGCGGGTGCGGCTGCGCGCGCGCCGTCAGGCGCAATACCAGACGCTGCGCGACAAGCCCTGTGTCACCAAGGACGGCGAGGAGGTCGCGCTCCTCATCAATGCAGGTCTTTTGGTCGATCTGCCGCATATCGCGGAAACCGGCGCGGCCGGGATCGGGCTGTTCCGCACCGAATTGCAGTTCATGGTCGCGACCGCCTTCCCGCGTATCAGCGAGCAGCTTTCGCTCTATCGTTCGGTCCTCGACGCGGCGGGCGAAAAACCCGTGACCTTCCGCACGCTCGACGTCGGCGGCGACAAGATCCTTCCCTATATGCGCGCGATGGAAGAAGAGAATCCGGCGCTCGGCTGGCGCGCGGTACGGCTCGGGCTCGACCGCCCCGGCCTGATGCGCAGCCAGGTCCGCGCGCTGTTGCGCGCCTCCGCGGGCCGCAGCCTCAAGCTCATGTTCCCCATGGTCGCGGTGGTGAGCGAATTCGATCAGGCCAAGGTGCTGGTCGAACACGAGCTGACGCATCTGCGCCGCCACGGCCACGGCCTGCCCGAGCGCGTCGAAGTCGGCGCGATGCTGGAAGTGCCCTCGCTCCTGTTCCAGCTCGACGAATTGTTCCCCAAGGTCGATTTCCTCTCGGTCGGATCGAATGACCTTGTCCAGTTCCTGTTCGCCGCAGACCGCGGCAATCGGCTCGTGGCGGAACGCTTCGATCCGATCTCGGCGCCGGTCCTGCGCGCGCTGCGCCTGATCGCGCGCAAGTCGCGCGAACACAAGAAGCCCGTGACGCTGTGCGGCGAGATGGCCTCGCGGCCGATCGGCGCGCTCGCGCTGATCGCCATCGGCTACCGCTCGATGTCGCTCACGCCGTCGGCCATCGGCCCGGTCAAGGCGATGCTGCTCGAACTTGACGCCGCGAAGGCCGCAACCGCGATCGGACCGCTGCTCGATCATCCCGACGAAGGAATTTCCGTGCGCAGCCGGATCGAGGCCTTTGCCGCCGAAGAGGGGCTGACGCTCTGACCATGCTGCCGGAAGCCAAACTCGACGCGCTGCTCGCGCGCCACGCTGAACTCGAAGCCGAGCTTTCGCGGCAGGTGTCCGCGGACACCTATGTCAAGCTGTCGCGCGAATTTGCCGAACTCGGACCGATCGTCGAGACGGTCAAGACCTACCGCGCCGTCGCGGGCGAGATTGCCGATCTCGAGACGATGAGCGGCGATCCCGCAACCGATCCGGAGATGCGCAGGATCGCGGCCGACGAGATTTCCGGATTGCAGGAACGCCGCGCCGTCCTGGAGCAGCAGATCCGCGTGCACCTGATCCCGAAGGACGCGATGGACGAGCGCGACGTGATCCTCGAAATCCGCGCCGGCACCGGCGGCGACGAGGCGGCGTTGTTCGCGGGCGTCCTGTTCCGCATGTACGAGCGCTACGCCGCGAAACAGGGCTGGAAGGTCGAAGTCATCTCGGAAAGTCCCGGCGCGGTCGGCGGCTACAAGGAAATCATCGCCGAAATCCACGGCCGCGGAGCTTTCGCCAAGCTGAAATTCGAATCCGGCGTGCACCGCGTGCAGCGCGTGCCCGACACCGAGGCCTCCGGCCGTATCCACACCTCGGCCGCGACCGTCGCGGTGCTGCCGCAGGTCGAGGATGTCGACGTCACGATCAACGATTCCGACCTGCGCATCGACACGATGCGTTCGAGCGGCGCCGGCGGCCAGCACGTCAACAAGACCGAATCCGCGATCCGCATCACCCACATCCCGAGCGGCATCGTGGTCGCGGTGCAGGAAGACCGCTCGCAGCACCGCAACAAGGCGCGCGCCTTCGCGCTCCTGCGCGCGAAGCTCTACGACGCCGAGCGCGGCAAACGCGACGCCGAACGCGCGGCGGAACGGCGCGGCCAGATCGGATCGGGCGACCGTTCGGAGCGCATCCGCACCTATAATTTTCCGCAGGGGCGCGTCACCGACCACCGCATCAACCTGACACTCTACAAGTTGCCGCAGGTGGTCGAAGGCGAGGCGCTGGACGAACTCATTTCCGCGCTCGTCACCGAAAACCAGGCGGCGCTTCTCGCCGCCGAGGCCGGCGCGTGATCGCGCTTCAGGATGCGGAAACGGATCTCGCCGCGGGCACGACCATCGGCGCGGCGCGGCGCATTCTCGCCGGACGCTTTCGGGCCGCGGGCCTGGATTCGCCCGAACTCGACGCGCGCCTCCTTGTCGGCTTCGTGCTCGGGCTCGACCTGACCGGGCTCGCTTCGGCGGCGGATAAAGCGATCGCCGCATCCGACGCCAGGCGGATATCGGCGCTGGCGCTGCGGCGGCTTGCGCACGAGCCCGTCGCGCGCATCCTTGGCACCAAGGAATTCTGGGGGCTGCCGCTGACGCTCGGGCGCGAGACGCTCGTGCCGCGGCCCGAAACGGAAACGCTCGTGGAAGCTGCGCTCGCGGTCTGGCCCGACCGCGAGGCGCCGCTTCGCATTGCCGATCTCGGCACCGGATCAGGCGCCCTTCTTCTCGCGCTGCTGCACGAATATCGCAACGCCGCAGGCATCGGCACCGACCGGAGCGAAGGCGCAATCCTCGTCGCGCGCGACAACGCGCAAACACTCGGTTTGTCCAACCGTGCAGCTTTCGCCGTGTGCGACTTTTCGAGTGCGCTCGCGGGCGGCTTCGATTGCGTCGTGTCCAATCCGCCCTATATCGCAAGTGTGGATATCGACACGCTCGCACCGGACGTGCGCGAATTCGATCCGCGTCTCGCACTCGATGGCGGCGCGGAAGGACTGAGCGCCTACCGGCGCATCGCAGCCGACGCACCGCGTCTGATTGCGCCGCGCGGCGCGCTCATCGTCGAGCTCGGTGCGGGGCAGGAACAGGCGGTCACAGCGATCATGAGCGCGCAGCGCCTGACAGCCGAATCGCCCGCCCGGCGCGACCTCGCGGGTATCCCGCGGGCATTAACTCTGCGTCCCCTGCCATGATCCGGACGCATTCCGGTACGGCAAAAAATCGCTTGGAATGTGGGGGCAGATTGACTAGCTTCTGGCCACGACATCGACCCCCAAAGGGAGCGTTGCGGAACGAAGCCCGGAGCTAGAGGCTCTGAGTGGCGGCAGCGCGAAGACGAAGGGCGAAAGCCAGGTCGAACGAAACGCGGATTGTACCATCGGATCACCCGTTGAGCGCGCTCAACGACAGGATTGATTTGCCGGATCGCGCAACGACACGGTGACAGGGACGCGAAGGGTCGCGTCGAGGGGTTTGCGAAACAACTAGCAACGCGATCGCAGTCGTTTGCTTGTGCACGCCGCTTGGCTCGCGCCATCGAGGCCGGGCCGGCACGTGTGGACGAAACGACCGTTCGAAATCGGAATCCGGCGGCAGATGCCGCCACTCATTGAGGGTTGGCGAACAGGCAGGCTATGAGAAACAATCACAATCAGAACAAGCGCATGCGCGGACGCAATCGGGGCGGCGGCGGCGGCGGAAAAAGTCACAACCCCCTCACCCGGGTGTACGAATCGAACGGACCCGACGTGAAGATCCGCGGCACCGCCAACCACGTCGCGGAGAAATACATTCAGCTCGCGCGTGACGCGCAGACCTCCGGCGATCCGGTCGCGGCCGAGAATTACTACCAGCACGCCGAACATTATTTCCGCCTCATCGCCGCCGCGCAGGAGCAGTTCCGCCAGAGCCAGCCGTTCAACCGGCCGGAAGGCGGCGACCCCTCGCAACAGCAGCAGCCGCGCGGCAACGAAGAGAGCTTCGACGACGGCGACGACGAGGCGACCCCGTCGCATTCCGGTGGCGGCGAGCCCTACCAGCGCGACACGCAGCCCTACCCGCAGCAGAACCAGCAGCCCTATCCGCCGCGTGATTACCAGCAGCACCAGAATCGCCCGCACCACGACAATCGCCAACAGCACGACAATCGCCAGCAGCATGGCGGTGGCGGCGAAAGCGATATCGGCCGGCTTCCCTCCTTCATCACCGGCGGCGGCCAGCCGCAGCCCCAGCAGGCGCAGCCGAGCTACGGACAGAACGGCTACGACAACAACAACCAGGGCGATCGCTTCCCGATGCATCGCCGGCGGCGGCGCGGCCATCGCGGCCCGCGTCCGGATTTGCCGGGCGGTTCGCAGGGCGTGGGCGGCAATGACGGTGGCGACGACAACATGCCGCCGTCGGGACCGGCTCCCGCGGGCGAATAATTCCTCGCAGCCATTCGGATATGAAGACGGCCGGACTTGTCTCCGGCCGTTTTTATTTATGCATCCGCGCAGCGCCGCCAGGTGACGGCGCGAGCACCGGCTCGAGCGCGGGGACAAGCTGGCGCTTCTCGCGCCGCGCCGGGATCGCGCGATAGACCTGCTTGGTCGCTTCCACGATATGCACGCCGGCGAAGGGCGCGGACAATGTCGATCCGGTGCGCTCCCACGCCACCGCGGATCGCAGGAACCAGCCGCGCGCGATCGGCGGCACGTAAAGCGCTTCGCCCCACCCGTTCGGCGTGAACCACGCCTCGCGCAGCAGATGGGTGATCTGCGTGCGCGAATAGGGCCGGCCGTGGCCGAAGGGCGTCGTGTCGGTGCGCGCCCACAATCCGCGCCGGTTCGGCACCACCGCGAGCAGCCGGCCATTCGGCGCAAGCACGCGCCAGACCTCGCGCAAAAGCGCGATCGGATCGTCCGCCATTTCGAGCGCGTGCATGAGCAGCACGCGATCGACCGCGGCATCGGTCAGCGGCAATTCGATTTCCTCGACCAGCGCGGCGAGCGCGGGACGCGCCGTCGGCCATTTCACCACGCCCTGCGCAGCCGGCATGAAGGCGAGGCAGCGCTCCGCCTCCTCCCGGAACAGGCCGAGATAAGGCGTCGGATAGCCGATCCCGAGCACGCGCTGCGCGCGCGTATCGGCCCAGCGCGAACGGATCCCGCGCCCGATGAAGCGGCGCGCAACGACACCAAGGGCCTGGCCGTAGAAGTTCCGCAGATCGACGACGTCAACGAACATGCGGACAAGGTTAGCACGAAACACCACAGGCACGGGCGGACCCGCCGATCAGGCTTAACAAGCCCCGCACAAGGCGGCATGGTAGCGCCCCGAACCACCCAGACAATGCGAGTGCGACATGGCGGCCCAGACCCATCTCTTTCCCTGCCTCTCCGACAATTTCGGCGTGCTGCTGCACGATCCGGCGACAGGAGCGACCGCGTCGATCGACGCGCCCGACGCCGCGGCGGTCGAGGCGGCGCTGAAACAGACGGGATGGAAGCTCACCGACATCCTGGTGACGCATCATCACAACGACCACACCGCGGGCGTCGCGCCGCTCAAGCAGAAATACAATTGCCGCGTGGTCGGCCCGAATAGCGACAAGTTCCGCGCGGTCGACGAGACCGTGCGCGAAGGCGGCAGCGTCAAGGTCGGCGGCCTCACCGGCCGCGTGCTGGAAACGCCGGGTCACACGCTCGACCACATTTCCTATGTGTTCGACGCCGACAAGATCGCCTTCGTCGGCGATACGCTGTTCGCGGTCGGATGCGGCCGCGTGATCGAGGGCACGCCCGAGCAGATGTGGAATTCGCTGCTGAAGCTGCGCGCGCTTCCCGCCGACACGAAATTCTTCTGCGGCCACGAATACACGCAGGCCAACATCAAGTTCGCGCGTACGATCGAGCCGGACAATGCCGCGCTCGCGGCGCGCTCGAAGGAAGTCGATGCGCTGCGCGCCGCGGGAAAGCCGACCATCCCCGCAACCATCGGCGCGGAGAAGGAGACGAACTGCTTCCTGCGCGCGGACCTTCCGGCGCTTGCGGCGGCCGTCGGGCTCGCCGGCCACAAGCCCGCGGAGGTGTTCGCCGAAATCCGCGCGCGCAAGAACAAGTTCTGACCGGCGGATGACGGCGGCCGACATCATCCGGCTTCTCGATCTGAAGCCGCATCCGGAAGGCGGGCATTTTCGCGAGACCTTCCGCGATCCGCACACGACGGACGGCCGCGCGGCGTCGACTGCGATCTATTATCTCCTCGCGCGCGGCGAGCGTTCGCACTGGCATCGCGTCGATGCCGCCGAGGTCTGGCATTTCTATTGCGGCGCGCCGCTCGCCCTGCACATCGCAAACGATACGTCCCGGCGAACCGTCCGCCTGGGTGCGGCTCTGGCCGAAGGCGAAGTCCCGCAGGCCGTCGTGCCGGCGATGGCGTGGCAGGCCGCGGAAAGCCTCGGCGACTGGACGCTGACGGGCTGCACCGTCGCGCCGGGGTTTACCTTTTCCGGATTCGAGATGGCGCCGAAGGGCTGGTCGCCCGGCCGCTAGCCCCGCCGCGCGCCGAAAATCATGTCGCGCGCAGCAAGTATGCCGCCGCCCGCGATCATCAGCGCCGCGATCCCAAGCGAGACGCTCGCCTGCGCGTAGCCTGCCGCGATCAGCAACAGGGTCGAGAGAATGGGCGCGGCATAGGCCGCGGCACCGAGCACGCGCACGTCGCCGCGCTTCATGCCGATATCCCACACATAGAAGGCAAGCCCCACCGGTCCGAGGCCGAGCGCGAGCACAGCGAGCCACTGGCTTGTGCCCTGCGGCCACACCGTCGTCTCGAACAGCAGATGGAAGATCGCGCCGAGCAGCGCGGTGACGAGACAGAACCCCGCGACCGCATCGGTCGACACCGCCGCGAAGCGGCGCGACACAACCGAGTAGATCGCCCAGACGAAAGCGGCGACGAACGAGGCGGCATAGCCCGGGACATAGTCCGGCACGAAGCCGATCCGCGCGCGGCCGGCGATCAGGACAATCGTTCCGCCGAGGCCAAGTAACGCGCCGATCACGTGATGGGCGCGCAGATGCTCCCCCGGCAGAAAGGAGGAGAACAGGACGATCAGCAGCGGCCAGAGGTAATTGATCAGTCCGGATTCAGCCGGCGGCGCGAGACGCAGCGCAAGGAAATAAAGCGCGTGGTAGCCGAACAATCCGCCGATCCCGAGGGCCCAGACCTGCGGCGGCTGGCGCAGCGCGCGCACCGCGCCGGGGCGAAACAGCCAGGTCGCCGACCCGAGCGCGCCGCCGATCGCAAACGTCATCGCGGCAAGCTGGAACGGTGGCACCCGACCCGACGCCGCGGTGAACAGCGCGAGCAACGACCACATCAGGATCGCGGTGAAACCGGTCAGCGTCGCGCGCGGCATGGACATGCACCCCTCACCGCGTGTGCCACGCGAACCACAGCGCGATCAATGCCATGAGCACGGCAAGCGAGCGCCGCACGAGCATTTCGCCCGCACCCGCGACGAGTGCGGGACGCAGCCACGCGGCGAGCAGCACAATTCCGGAATGCACCGTGGTCGCGACCGCGACATAGACCGCGACGAGCGTCAGGTTCTGGGCGAGCAGCGAGTCTCGCCCGAGGTCAATGAAGTTCGGCAGGATCGCGACATAGAAGATCGCAGCCTTCGGATTGAGAAGGTTGATCACGAGCCCGCGCAGGAAGAACGAGCCGTTGCCGCGCGGCTCGAAAGCCGGATCAATGGAGGCGGCCGCCGACACCCAGGCGTCATACGCAAGGTAAAGCAGGTACAGCACGCCGCCCCAGCGCAGCGCCTGATAGAGCGCGGGCGCTTGCGAAATCGCGGCGGCAAGCCCGAGCGCGGCGAGCACACCGACGATCGCGAGCCCAAGCGCGACGCCCGCGACCGCCGCGAGGCCGGCATTGCGGCCCCGCTCGAGCGTCAGCGCCGCGAGCGTTCCCATGTTCGGGCCGGGAGTGACCTCAACGATGAACGACGTCAGGACGAATACGAGCACCCGTCCTCACGCGAGATATTGCCCGCCGTTCGCGGACAGGGTCGAGCCGGTGATGAAACTCGCATCGTCAGAGGCGAGGAAAACGACGCAGCGCGCGATCTCTTCCGGTTCGCCGAGCCGCCCGACCGGGATGAGCGGCAGGATGCTCTTCTCCAGCACCTCTTTCGGCACCGCCTTCACCATCTCGGTCGCGATATAGCCGGGGCAGATCGCGTTGACGGTGATGCCGGAGCGCGCGCCTTCCTGCGCGAGCGCCTTGGTGAAGCCGATCTCGCCCGCTTTCGCCGCGGAATAATTCACCTGGCCCATCTGGCCCTTCTGGCCGTTGATCGAGGAGATGTTGATGATGCGTCCGAACTTGCGCTCGCGCATGCCTTCGATCACCTGCCGCGTCATGTTGAACAGCGAACCGAGATTGGTGCCGATCACCGCGTTCCATTGCTCGGCGGTCATCTTGTGGAACATGCCGTCCTTGGTGATGCCGGCATTGTTGACGAGCACTTCGACCGGGCCGACTTCCGTCGCGACTTTCTTCACGCCCTCGGCGCAGGCGTCGAAGGAAGAGACATCCCACTTGAAGACCGGGATGCCGGTATCGGCCTTGAATTTCTGTGCCGCTTCGTCGTTGCCAGCATAGCTCGCCGCGACCTTGTAGCCTGCCGCTTTCAGCGCCTTGCAGATCGCTTCCCCGATCCCGCGCGTGCCGCCCGTCACCAACGCAACGCGTGCCATTGCAGTCCTCCCGTTCCCGGTCCGCCCCTTCAGGAACAGACTCTCTCTATTTGCCGACAGCTTAAAGACGTGGATGGCCGGAACAAGTCCGGCCATGACGCAGATCAATAATCCCTTGAAGGCGGGGCCTGGCCCCGCGCCGTCGGCGTTCCGCGCGGGTTCTTAGAGCGCGGCTAGCGCTCGACGCAGAGCGCGATGCCCATGCCGCCGCCGATGCAGAGCGTGGCGAGGCCCTTCTTGGAATTGCGCTTCTGCATCTCGTGCAGCAGCGTCACCAGGACGCGCGCGCCGGAGGCTCCGATCGGATGGCCGATCGCGATCGCCCCGCCATTGACGTTGACCTTGCTCTTGTCCCAGCCGAGGTCCTTGTTCACCGCGCAGGCCTGCGCCGCGAACGCCTCGTTCGCCTCGATCAGGTCGAGTTCCTCGACCTTCCAGCCGGCCTTCTTCAGCGCGGCGCGCGACGCCGGGATCGGACCCGTTCCCATGATCGAGGGATCGACGCCCGCCTGCGCCCAGGACACGATGCGCGCGAGAACCGGGCGGCCTTCCTTCGCGGCCTGCGATGCCTTCATCAGCACGAGGGCTGCCGCGCCGTCATTGATGCCGGACGCGTTCGCCGCGGTGACCGAGCCTTCCTTGTCGAAAGCCGGCCGCAGCTTCGCAATCGAATCGATCGTCACGCCGGCCTTCGGATATTCGTCGGTGTCGACAACGATGTCGCCCTTGCGCGACTTGATCGTCACCGGGACGATCTCGTCCTTGAACTTGCCGGCCTTCTGCGCGGCCTCCGCCTTGTTCTGCGAAGCGACCGCGAATTCGTCCTGCTGCTGGCGCGTGATCTGCCATTGCTTGGCGACGTTCTCGGCGGTCGTTCCCATGTGATAGCCGTTGAAGGCGTCCCACAGGCCGTCCTTGATCATGGTGTCGACGAGTTCGACCGGACCCATCTTCACGCCGTTGCGCAGATGCTGGCAGTGCGGCGCCATGCTCATCGATTCCTGGCCGCCCGCGACCACGATCTCGCTGTCGCCGTTCTTGATCGCCTGATAGCCGAGCGCGACCGCGCGCAGCCCGGATCCGCAGAGCTGGTTCACGCCCCAGGCGGGGCTTTCCACCGGGATGCCCGCGCCGATCGACGCCTGACGGGCCGGGTTCTGGCCCTGCCCCGCGGTCAGGATCTGTCCCATGATGGTCTCGGAGACCTTCGCGCCGTCGACACCCGCGCGCTTCAGCGCCTCGGTGATCGCGATCCGGCCAAGCTCATGGGCCGCAAGATTGGCAAAAGCCCCGTTGAACGCGCCCACGGGCGTACGTGCTGCGCCGACAATGACGATGTCGTCCTGCATGGAAAACTCCCTGTCCTGCTGGCCTTCGATAGCATGGGAGATAGGGCGCGCAAGTGCGGGCCGCCATGCGCTATCTCAACCAAGCCCATACAAAACGGTGGCCGCAGCCGCTGAAACCGCCTATTTTGACTTCATCGGCCTGCGCCCGCGGGCCCCAGTAGCTCGTTAAGGCGTCATGGCAAAGCCCGAAGAACCGATCACGATCAAAAAGTACGCAAACCGGCGCCTCTACAATACGGGCACCAGCACCTATGTGACGCTCGAGGACCTCGCGGTCATGGTCAAGGCGGGCGAGGATTTCGTGGTCTACGACGCCAAGACCGGCGAAGACATCACGCGCTCGGTGCTGGCCCAGATCATCTTCGAGCAGGAAAACAAGGAAGGGCAGAACCTTCTGCCGATCAATTTCCTGCGTCAGCTGATCCGCTTCTACGGCGACAGCATGCAGATGCTGGTCCCGCGCTATCTCGAAGTCTCGATCGAGTCGCTGACGCGCGAGCAGGAGAAATTCCGCCAGCAGATGAGCCAGGCTTTCGGCGGCGGCCCGTTCGGCCTGCTCGAAAACCAGGTGCGCCAGAACATGGAAATGTTCGAGAAGGCCTTCGGCATGTTCGCGCCCTTCGCGCGCCGCGAGGCGGCGGGCGGCGGCGGCAAGCCACCGGCCGGCGGACCGGAAGACATCGACGAATTGAAACGTCAGATGGACGAGATGCAGAAGCGGCTGAGCAAGCTCGCGCCCGAGAAGAAGGATTAGGCCGAGACGGCGCTTTTCCTTGCGGCGACAGCCCAGGGATGTTCGAGCGTTGCGCGTCCGGTCAGGGCACCCTGCAGGTAATCGCAGCCCCACTCGGTCAGCATTTTTGCGGCTTCCTCGTCCTGCACCCATTCCGCGACCGATTTCAGGCCGAGCCGGTGGCTCAGGTCGAGCAGGGTATGCACGAAGGCTCTGTCGTCTTCCGACCGCGTGAGATTCTGCACGAAGGCTCCGTCGACCTTGACGATGTCGACGCCGAGCTTGCGCAGGTTGCGGAACGAGGTGTAGCCCGCCCCGAAATCGTCGATCGCGATGCGGCAGCCGAGATCCTTCACGCGCGTGACGAAGCCGCGGGTATCGTCCACATCGTGGATCGCCGACATTTCGGTGATCTCGACGATCAGGCGCTCGGCGACGCCGCGATGCGAACGCAGGAGCGCGCCGAGCCGCACCCACCAGTCGGGATCGGTGGTCGAGGCCGGCGACACGTTCAGGCTCGCGTTCATCTGCGGGAAGGCGGCAAGCTCGGCGACCGCGAGTTCGAGCACGCGGTGGTCGATCAGCCGCACGAGGCCGAGGCGCTCGGCGACCGGGATGATCGAGTGCGCCGGCACGATCGTGCCGTCGCTGTGCTGGATGCGCATGAGGCATTCGAAGAAGGCAGTGTCACGGCTACGGCTGTCGACGATCGGCTCATAGGCGAGCAGGATGCGGCGTTCGTTCAGCGCCGTGACGATCTCGTCGGTCGAGCGCACGTTTTGCCGGCGCAGCGCGTCGCGCTCGACATTGGGCTGATAGGCGAGGAATGAACCGAGGCGCTTGGCCTTCGCACGGTCCAGCGCTTCCTGCACGCGCGCGAGAATTTCGGAAACGTTGCCGGCATGGCGCGGGGCGGTCACGCCGCCGATCGTCACGGTGACAGCAACCGGGCCGACGGCGGTCGTCACGACATCGTCGCGCACGCCCGCGAGGAAGCGGTCCGCCGCGATGGTCAGATCGTCGGGCGAGCAGTTCTTCAGGATGATGCCGAACTTGTTGCCGGAGAAGCGGCCGAGCCGGTCCTCCGCGCGCATCTTGGACCGCAGGCGCTTTGCGACCGCGCCGATCACCCCGTCGGCGATGTCGTAGCCGAACGCTTCGTTGACGCGATGCAGGTTGTCGATCGAGACGAGGAGAAAGCCGCAGGACGAATGCGAGCGGATCGATTCATCGAGGGTCGATTGCAGCAATTCGGTGAGATGCCAGCGGTTGCTCTCGCCGGTCAGGCCGTCGAAACGCGACAGATAGGCAAGCTGCTGTTCGTGTTCGTGGCGGTCGTTGATGCAGCGGATGACGCCGCAGGCGCGCGCGGGGCGGCCATCGGGACCTGCGAACCAGCGGCCGATATCCTCGATCCAGATCTTGGACGAGCGCGGCGCCGAACGTAGGCAATATTCGGTCTGATAGGGAACGCCGTCGCCCTGGTCGGTCTCCTGCGAGCGCGCGACGGCATCGAAACGGGTCTTGGCATTTCCCGGATCGAGCAGCGCGGCGAAAGCTCGGCCGGTCGCAATCAGGGATGCGTCACGGATGCCAAGCACCGCAGGCGCGTTCGGCGCCCAGGTCAGCGCGTCGGTCTCGATGCTCCACTGATAGGCCGCTTCGCCGACCGATTGCAGGATGTCGCCATAGGGAATGTCCGGCGGCACAGGCGCGAACGCATGCGGCGCCGATGCTGCGGAAGCAGCATGGCCCGACAATTTCCCTGCGGCCTTCGCCTTGCCTGTCACGGACTGTCCTTTTTGGGAACGCCGCTGCGACGCCAAACCGGGACGCGGCAGCGGCAATCCTGCGGGGGAAGGTATGAGACAACCTTAAATAATTAGGAAAAACACGTGTTCGCGTTGTCCCGCCGGCCTTTACGGTTGGCTCGCTGCAGCGGCACGGCGCTTGCGACTTCCTGTGTATCGGGGATCACATGTCCCGAAACGGCACAGGCGCGGCGATGATTGATTCACTGCAATCGCGATTAAAGGCGGGGTCCGGCCGGGATCCGGAAAGCGGCACCGTCGCGAATGAACCCGGCCGCGCCCTCGCCCTGATCGCGCCTGTGCGCGCGAGGGCGTCGTCGCTTTCGCGGACACGGCCCTCGTCCGGCTTCGTTGCCCATCTGATCGCGACCGCGCAGCAGAGCCCGCAGACCCGCGAGAAGCGGCGCGCCGATCCCTCCGTCGCAATCGGAATTTACCTTGCGTCGAATGGGCGGACTTGCCCGCGGGCGAGCGAAATCCTGCGGGCGTAAGAGCGCTCAATAGCCGAGCGCGCAGCCGTCCTTGCGCGGATCGGAGCCGCCGATCAGAACGCCCCGCTCCCAGTCGATCCGGATCATCTGCGCGCCTCCGAGCGGAAGCTTGCGCACGGCGACGTCGTGGCCGCGCGCCCTGAGGCCCTCGACCGTCTGCGCCGGCAGGCCGCGCTCGACCATCGTCTTGCCCCCCTCGACGAAAGCGCGCGGCGCGTCGATCGCCTGCTGCACGTCCATCCCGTAATCGACCATGTTGCTGACGACCGCCGCGTGCCCCGCCGCCTGATACGCCCCGCCCATCACGCCGAACGCGTATTCGCAGCGGCCGTCGCGGCAGGCGAGCGCGGGCACGAGCGTATGCAGCGGGCGCTTGCGCGGACCGATGCCGTTCGGATGATCGGCCGAGACCCTGAAACCCGAACCGCGATTGTGCAACAGGATTCCGCTGTTGCGCGTGGAGATGCCCGATCCGAATGCGTTGTAGAGCGAATTGATGAACGTCACCGCCATGCGGTCGCGGTCGACGACGGTCAGGAGCACCGTGTCGCCATGCGGCGACGGGGCGGCCGGCAATTCCACGCGACGCGTGCGGTCGATCTTGTCGGCGAGCGTTGCGGCGAAAGCCCGGTCGAGCAAAGCGGGCACCGCGATGCGCATCGCATCGGGATCCGCGACATGGGTGTCGCGGACCGCATAGGCGAGCCGCCCGGCTTCCAGCGCGATATGAAAGCGTTCGGCACCGAGCGGATCGAGGGCCGCGATGTCGAAGCGTTCGAGGATGTTCAGAAGAACGAGCGCCGTCAGGCCCTGCCCGTTCGGCGGAAGCTCGACCACGTCGAGCCCGCGATAATTTCCGGATATCGGTTCGACCTCCTCGCCGCGATGGGCGGCGAGGTCGGCCTCGGTCAGCACGCCGCCGCGCTCGGAGAGCGTTGCGACGATGTCGCGCGCGATATCCCCTTCGTAGAAAGCCTGCCGGCCCTTCTGCGCGATGGCCTTGAGCGTGCCGGCAAGCGCGGGGAACGACACGATATCGCCCGCCACCGGCGCCTTCCCGCCGGGCAGGAAAAGCCGCGCGCTGTTCGGGTGCGAGCTGATCCGCTCGATGCTGTCCTGCCAGTCGAACGCGACGCGCGGCGCGACCGGAATGCCGCCCTCGGCCGCACGGATCGCCGGCGCGAGCGCGCGATCGAGGCCGAAGCGTCCGTGCCGCGACAGGATCGTCTCCCATGCCTCGACCGCGCCGGGTACGGTCACGGCATGCGCCGAGGTCGGGGCGATCTCCGTGACACCCTGCTCGATCAGGCGTTGCGCGCTGATCGCGGCGCCGGCGCGGCCGGAGCCGTTATAGCCCCAGACGCGCTCGCCGGGCTTGGCGACGATGCAGAAACAATCCCCGCCGATGCCGGTCATGCCGGGCTCGACCACGCCGAGGAGCGCGACCGCGGTAACGGCAGCATCCGCCGCGCTGCCGCCCGCGCGCAAAGTCTCGATCGCGGCCAGCGCCGCGAGCGGATGCGAGGTCGCGACCATGCCCTCGCGGGCGATCACCGGCGAGCGGCCAGGCAGATGGAAATCGCGGGTCATGGGGAATGCAGACGGCGCTGGGTGGCGCGCTAGGAGGAATGCTGCTTGAGGCTTTCCACCGCGTCGATGCCGATATCGCGCTGCGCGGTGCGGATCGTGATCGAGAAGCCGGCGACAACGTCGACGAGGCTCATCGCGAGCAGGAGAAAGAAGGTCGAGGTCGCCGCACCCTGCACGGTCATGAACTCGGCGAGCATGCCGAGCAGCAACACGAGCGACAGCATGTGATCGATGATCGAGCGGTTGCCGATGCGCGTCGATTTCAGGATTTCCACGAACAGCATCAGGATTCCGAGCACCAGCAGGATGTCGCTGAAGCTCACGCTCCAGATGCCGCCGGAAATCATCCGCACAGTGAACAGGGGATCGACCATGTTCACGCGGAACAGGAACGCGACGATGTTGTAGATCGCGAACGGGATCAGAAGGAGCGGGAAACCGACGAGATACATGGGCATGGCGCTGGTCTCCGCTCTCGGGTCGCTTAAGCCTCGGTCTTGGCCTTGAGCACCTGCCGGCCCTTGTACATGCCGGTCTTCAGATCGACGTGATGCGGGCGGCGCAGCTCGCCGGAATCTTTGTCTTCGATATAGGTCGGCTGCTTCAGCGCGTCGGCGGACCGGCGCATCCCGCGCCGCGAGGGCGAGGTTTTTCGCTTGGGCACAGCCATGGGACAATCTCCTTGTAACCTTTGGGACCGGGCGGGGCCGGAATGTCGGGGATCGGGGCGGCTTATAGAGGAAGCCCCCCGCAAAGGCTAGTGGGAACCCCGGTCGCGGATGCAGCTGTCGAGCGGGCCGGACGAGCCCGCGCGGACACTGTAAATGCCGGCAAGCCTTCGCACCGTCGGACCCGGCTTTCGCGCGCTGCGCACGATCGGATTGGGCAGGATCGCCGCGAGCAGCGCGGATTCATGCGCGGACACGTTGCGGGCGGGATGGCCGAAGGCCCCGCGCGCGCCAGCCTCGATGCCGAACTCGCCCTCCGGACCCCATTCGGCGATGTTGAGATAGATTTCCATGATCCGCCGCTTCGGAAGGATCAGGTCGATCCACATGGCGAGGGGAAATTCGAGCGCCTTGCGCAGGAAGCTGCGCCCCGGCCACAGGAACAGGTTCTTGGCGACCTGCTGCGTCAGCGTCGAGCCGCCGCGCAGGTCCTCGATATCGTCGGCATCCTCGATCGCTTCGCGGATGCCCTGCCAGTCGACGCCATAATGCGAGCAGAACCGTCCGTCCTCGGCCGCGATTACAGTGAGCGGCAGGACCGGCGCGACGTCCCTGATCGGAACGTAGAGCCGCACGACCCGCTGGCCCGTCACCCATCGCCACAGCATCGGCGTCGAGACCGGCCGCACCACGAGATAGAACGGCGTGAGGACATAAGGCAGGAGCACGAGGCACAATACGGTCAGCACGAATGCGCGCGCCCACCACGCGACGCGTTCCGGCTGCATCTGAGGGACCCCGAACCTCATCCTGCCTGTTTATCGGAAAACCCGGGAAAACCCACAGGGGGGAGGCCGCCCCCTCCCGCGACCTCATGCCGCCGCGCTACAATGCCCGCGCATGGCCCGTAAATCGTCCCGGCGCGCTCTTCGCTACAAATGGAAGCCGGTCCGCATCATGCACGGGCATCGCCTGCTGCTGATGTGCATCGCAGCGGGCGCGGCGTTGTTCGCTGCGCTGACGCTCGGAACGATCTGGCAGCCGTCGACCCGCTTCCTCCTGTCGTGGGATGTCAGCATCGCGCTTTACCTCGCGCTCATCTTCGGAAAGATCTCCGCCTTCGATATCAAGTCGGTGCAGACCCACGCTGCCGAGCAGGACGAGGGCGCGATCATGATGCTCGTGGTCGTCGCCTGCGCGTCGCTCGCAAGCCTCGCCGCGGTCGTCGCCTTCCTCGGCGGCGCGAAGCAGGATGCAAACCTCAAGGGCATCTATTTTCTGTTCGCGGTCGCGACCATCATCCTGTCATGGTGCGTGATCCACACCATGTTCTCGCTGCATTACGTTCACGAGTATTACGGCGATGGCCGCGACCGGCGCAAAGGCGGGCTGGTCTTTCCCGGCGAGAGCCGCCCCGACCATTGGGATTTCATTTATTTTTCCTTCGTGATCGGAATGACATTTCAGGTGTCCGACGTGCAGGTCACGAGCAAGGCGTTGCGCCATATTGTCGTGCTGCATGGCATCGTATCTTTCACCTTCAGCGTCGCGATTCTGGCGCTGGCGGTGAATATCGGATCGAACCTGATCTAGGGACTCGATGACCGGCGAGATTCAGACATTCCTGCTGCTGCTCGGCGTCCTGTGCGTCGTCGGAGTCGTGGCGCGGCGGCTGCGCACCGCGCCGTCGATCCTGCTTGTCGTCGCTGGCGTCATTCTCGCGATCATTCCCGGCATTCCGCGGATCGATCTTGCGCCGGAGCTTGTGCTGCTCGTCATCCTGCCGCCGCTGATCTATTCCGCGGGCGTTGCGATGAGCTGGCGCGAATTTCGCTACAACCTGCGTCCGATCACGCTGCTCGCCTTCGGCTGTGTCGTGTTCACGACAGTCGCGGTGGCAGTCGCCTGCAATTACCTTCTCGGATTTCCGTGGGCGATCAGCTTCCTGCTCGGGGCGATCGTCGCGCCGCCCGATGTCGTCGCGCCGCTTGCGATCGTGCGCCGGCTCGGATTGCCGCGCCGCGTGCTCGTCATCCTCGAAGGCGAAGGCCTCGCCAACGACGCGACCGCGCTGATCCTTTACCGCTTCGCGGTCGCCGCCGTTTCGACCGGCGCGTTCTCGATGCTGCAGGCGGGTGGCACCTTCGCGGCGATCGTTGCCGGCGAGATCGTCTGGGGCATCGTGGTCGGGTGGGCGAGCCTCAACCTGCGCCGCTGGGTGCGCGACCCGCGCGTCGAAATCACGCTGTCGCTGATGACGCCGTACATCGCCTACTGGATTCCCGAGCATCTCGGCGGGTCGGGCGTGCTCGCGACCGTCGCCTGCGGACTTTACGTGAGCTGGCGCGGACCGCTGCTGATCCCCTCGGCGACGCGCCTGCAGGGCCGCTTCTTCTGGGACCTGCTGATCTACCTGATCGAGGGCCTCGTGTTCCTCGTCACCGGATTGCAGGCGCGCGTTCTTTTCGAAAGCGCGAAAACCCTCTCGATCCAGGAATTGCTGATCGCGACCGCGCTCGTGACCGCCATCGTTATCGTCGCGCGGTTCGTGTGGGTCTATCCCGCGACCTATCTGCCGCGCATGCTGCCCTCGATCAAACGATGGGATCCACCGCCGAACTGGCGGACGCCCTTCATCATCGCGTTCACCGGTGTGCGCGGCGTCGTGTCGCTCGCCGCAGCCCTCGCCATTCCGTTCGCCACGGCATCGGGCGAGCCGTTTCCCTATCGCGTGCTGATCATTTTCGTCACCTTCGGCGTGATCCTGTTCACGCTGGTCGCGCAGGGGCTGACGCTCCCGATGGTGGTGCGCTGGCTCGGATTATCGCGGCACGTGAAGGAAGAGCGCCGGCAGGAGCGCGATGCCGAGCGCGCCGCGCGGCAGGAGATCATCGACGCCTCGAAGCAGCGGATGGAAAGGCTCGCCGCCGAGCGGAAAGTCTCGCCCGAGCAGATCGCGCTCCTGCGCACGCGTCACGAAAGGCGGCGCGAGTACCTGCCGAACGAAAGCGCGGACATGCTGACCAAGACCTGCAGCGACGTGCTGGGCGACCTGATCGACGGGGAGCGCGAGCATCTGCACCGGCTCCTGCGCGAGGGAAAGATCACCGACGATTCGCGTCGCCATATCGAGCGCGAGCTCGATCTCGAGGAAGCCGCGATCGCGCGCCGTCACGACGCGGACGAACTGCCGCTCTAGGCCGCCGCCAAGTCCTGCCGATCCATGCTGTTCGCGCATGCCGTGCGCCGGCGGAAGGTCTTCGCCGCAACAATGCGACGTCGAGAAGCGAATAGCGCGAATAAAGCGGCGACAAAGGCACGACGAAAGCAGGTTCCATCTTGTTCGGACCCTCGGGCGCGTCATGCGTTGCGCGCATCACGGACCATGCTCCACGTGAAACGTCGCGGGCCCCGGTCCGGCAATCGCACCCGGCGCGGAATTACTGGCGCGCGAACCAGCGCCTGATCCGCAGCCAGTAATGGCGCGCATAGACGAAAATGACCGCCGCGCCGACGAGGAACACGACCAGCGGGATCCAGATCAGCACTGTTCCGACGACCAGAAGGACGATGCCGCCGAGCACGATCAACGCAACCAGCAAGGCGAGGAAAATCGTCAGCGGCCCCGGTTGCGCGACATAGATGCGGTAGCCGCCGCGGAAATCCTGCGCGCCCGGCGGGATGATCTCGGGCTCGGCGCGCGGGCGCTCGGGACGCTGCGGCGCATTTGCGGGATTGCGCGGGTCGCTCATGTCCCTATCTAGGGGCGCTGTGCGGTGAAGCGCAATGCTTGGAACCGCGCCAGCGCGCCGGGACTTCTCCCTGCGCCGGAGACAGGACGAAAGCATGGCCAAGGTCGAGATTCTGCCGCCGCTGCGCGGACGCGCCTATGAAAGCGACAGCGACGCGCTGGCGCGGCTCGATTTCATCGCGACGCTGCTCGATTCCGCCTTTCTGATCCCCGGCACCAATGTGCGCTTCGGGCTCGACGGCATCGTCGGCCTCGTGCCCGGCATTGGCGATGCGATCACGACAGCCGTGTCGGCGTGGATCGTCTACGAGGCGCGTCGGCTCGGCGCGCCGAGGCACGTGATCGCGCGCATGATCGGCAACGTGGCGCTCGACGGCATCGTCGGAGCGGTGCCACTGGTGGGTGACATGTTCGACGTCATGTTCCGCGCGAACCGGCGCAACGTGAGGCTGCTGCGCGAGCATCTGGAGCGGAAGGGGCGGGTTTAGGCGTCGCCACTTTTGTTGTTGTCCCCGCGCAATAGTCTTGTCGTCCCCGCGAAAGCGGGGACCCATATTCGCCGATCGTGTTTATGGATTCCCGCTTCCGCGGGAATGACAGGAAAAATTTGCTTGGACGTGCGGGCTTATTTACTCCGCCGCGGTGCGCGACCCCTGTCCGAAGCGGTTCTCGATATAGTCGATCACCATCTTCTGGAAATCCTTCGCGACCGTTTCGCCGCGCAAGGTCGCGACCTTCTTGCCGTCGATGAACACGGGAGCGGCCGGCGATTCGCCTGTGCCCGGCAGCGAGATGCCGATATCGGCGTGCTTGCTTTCGCCCGGGCCGTTCACGATGCAGCCCATCACCGCGACATTGAGCCCTTCGACGCCTGGATAGACCTTCTTCCATTCGGGCATCGAGGTGTGGATGAAGCTCTGGATGTCGCGCGCCAGTTCCTGGAACGTGGTCGAGGTGGTGCGGCCGCAACCGGGGCACGCGGCCACGAGCGGCACGAACACGAGGAAGCCCATGGTCTGCAGGATTTCTTGAGCGACCTTCACTTCGAGCGTGCGGTCGCCGCCCGGCTCCGGCGTCAGCGAAATACGGATGGTGTCGCCGATGCCCTGCTGCAGCAGAACGCCGAGCGCGGCGGACGATGCGACGATGCCCTTCGATCCCATGCCGGCCTCGGTCAGGCCGAGATGCACGGCATAGTCGGAGCGGCGTGCGAGTTCCTGATAGCAGGCGATGAGATCCTGCACCGCCGAGACCTTGACCGAGAGGATGATGCGATCCTTCGGCAGGCCGATCTCTTCGGCGCGTGCGGCCGAGAGGAGCGCCGACTGCACCATCGCCTCGCGCATCACTTCGCGCGCGTCGCGCGGCGTGTTCGACTTCGCGTTCTCGTCCATCAGGTGGGTGAGCAATTCCTGATCGAGCGAGCCCCAGTTGGCGCCGATCCGTACGGGTTTGTTGTTCTTGATCGCGAATTCGACGATCGCGCCGAACTGCCGGTCCCGCTTTTCCTTGAAGCCGACATTGCCCGGATTGATGCGATACTTGTCGAGCGCCTGCGCGCAGGCCGGATGCTCGGCGAGCAGCTTGTGACCGATGTAATGGAAATCTCCGACGATGGGCGTGTCGATGCCCATCTTCAGGAGCCGCTCCTTGATGTGGGGAACGGCGGCCGCGGCCTCGTCTCGGTCCACGGTGATGCGCACGATTTCCGATCCGGCGCGCGCAAGGGCTGCGACCTGGCCGACCGTGGCGTTGACGTCGGCGGTGTCGGTGTTGGTCATCGACTGCACGACGATTGGCGCGCCGCCGCCGACCGTGACCTTGCCGACCTTCACGCCGACGGTTTGGTGCCTGGGCGCCGGTGCGCCGGTGATCGGTGTCACATGGGTCTCCATAATGTCCCTCGAAGGGACGGCCCCGCGGGGCTCAAATATCGCCCCCCACATAAGGGCTTTTTCCGCCGCCGTCACCGGGTTGATGGAGCACAAATCGCGACAGCTGCATGACGATCAGGTCCGGCGGCAATGGGCGCAGGTTCCGCCGATTTCGATGACATGCGCGCGGGGAACGAAACCTGCCCCCTTGGCCGCGGTTTTCAGCGCGTCCGCGACCGCCTTGGACGGGGCCTCGCCCACCGCCCCGCAGGTTTCGCAGATCAGGAATACGACGAGGTCGCCGCTTCTGTGGCTCGCGATGCAGGCGATGAAGGCATTCCGGCTCTCGATCCGGTGGACGAAGCCCTGCTCCATCAGGAACTCAAGCGCCCGGTAAACCGTGATCGGGGCCGGCCGGCTCCCGTCCTTGGCCAGCCTGTCGATGATTTCATAGGCCCCGAGCGGCTTGTGGCTCGCCAGAAGGGCTTCGAGGACCTGCCGGCGCGCGGGCGTCAACCGCTCCTCGCGGGCCGCGCAAAGATCCTCCGCGTGCCGGAGCGCGGTAGCGCTGCACCGTTCGTGGTCGTGGTCGGGTTTGGGAAAAACCGGCTGCGGCATGGCTTCAAAATGGAGCGTTTACGCAACCTTCACAATAGGTTTTGCGTTGCGAAAGGACTTATTGCAATGCAGCAATAAGGGCTTAGTTTGAAGGAATGATTCTGGTCTCCCGTTTCCTCCCCCTCACCCCCGCCCGACCATGCTGAGCACCGTCACCGATGGCGTGACCCGTCTGCTTTCGGGACGGCGGCCGCGCCAGCGAAAGCGCATCAACCTCGCCCTCCAGGGCGGTGGAGCGCACGGCGCCTATACGTGGGGCGTGCTCGATTATCTGCTGGAGGACGGACGGCTCGACATTGCCGGCATTTCCGGCACCTCGGCCGGCGCGGTGAATGCCGTGATGCTCGCCGACGGTCTCGCCCGCGGCGGTCCGGCCGAGGCGCGGCAACGGCTCGCGGATTTCTGGCGCGCAGCGAGCATCGGCGGAAACCTTCCCGGTGCCCAGCGCGCGGTTCTCGAACGGATGCTGTCGCTCGTTCCGCTCGATGGCACGCCGGTGCGGTTCTTCTTCGATACGATGGCCCGGTATCTGTCGCCTTATGACGTCAATCCGCTCAATATCAATCCGCTGAAAGACTTGATCGAGCGCTTCGTCGACTTCGAGGCCGTTCGAGGCGCAACGGATCTCAACCTCCTCATTTCAGCGACCAACGTGCATACCGGCCGCATGCGCGTGTTCCAGCGTGAGGAGATCAACGCGAATGTCGTGATGGCGTCCGCCGCCTTGCCGCTCGTGTTCCAGGCGGTCGAGATCGAGGGCGAGCCCTATTGGGACGGCGGGTTCACCGGCAATCCTCCGATCATTCCCCTGATCGAAGCGGGATCCTCCGACGACATCGTGCTGGTCGAGATCACGCCTCTTATTCGCAAGGATACGCCAACATCCGCGCGCGACATCATGCAGCGCGTGAGCGAGATCACGTTCAGCTCCGCAGTGGACGCGGAATTGCGTGCGCTCGATTTCTTCGACAAGCGCGTGGAGTCCGGCTCGCGCATCAAGGTCCACAAGATCGCGCTGCACTCGACCGACAAGCGGATTTCGACCGACAGCCGGCTGAAGACCGATTTCGATTTCTTCACCCTGCTGCATCGCGCGGGACGCCGCGCGGCACGGCGCTTCCTCGATGCGCATTTCGCCGACATCGGCGTGCGCGGAACCGCTTATCTGCCGCCGCCGGCCGAAGCGCACAGCGCATAATCCAAATCCGACCGCCGGGGCGCTATAATGCCCCGATGAGCAGCCCCCTCCTCTCCGCCGAGATCGGCCCGACGCGGCTCGATGTCGTTATCGGCGACATCACGACGCTCGACGTGGACGCCATCGTCAACGCGGCCAATCGCACGCTTCTCGGAGGCGGAGGGGTGGACGGCGCAATTCATCGCGCCGCAGGCCCCGAGCTTTTGCAGGAATGCCGTACGCTCGGCGGCTGCGAGACCGGACAGTCGAAAATCACGCGCGGCTATCGTCTTGCCGCGCGGCACGTGATCCACACGGTCGGCCCGGTCTGGCACGGCGGCGAAAACGACGAAGACGCGCTCCTCGCCTCGTGCTACCGGAGCGCGCTTGGGCTTGCGGCCGAGCACCGCCTTGCAAGCATCGCATTTCCGGCGATCTCCACCGGGATCTACGGATTTCCATCGGACCGCGCGGCTCGCATCGCGGTCGGCGCCGGAGCGGCGGAAGCTGCTTCTCCTTCACTTCGCGGACTGAAGCAGATCATCTTCTGCTGTTTCGGCCACGCGGCCGCCCAGCACCACCTCGAGGCTTTCGCGGAACTCGGGCTTGCCTAGTCAGGCGGCTTTCGGATCAGCGTCGAGCCGCGCGATCCAGCCTTCGAGGCCGGGACCGGCGGCGGGATAAAGGGCCATCACCAACGGGTCGTGCCCCGGAATGATGTGCTGCCGCGACGACGCAAGCCGTTTCAGCGTTTCGTAGCCCTCGAGTGTCTCGGCGACGTTGTAGGTGATCGGAAACACCTTGCCTTCGTCGAGGTGCCGGTAGAGATGCGTCGCATCCGACGACACCATGACGTAGCCGCGGCGCGTCTTCACGCGCACGCTCATCAACCCCTTCGAATGCCCGCCGATCTTGTGCACCGTGATGCCAGGCGCAAGCTCATCCGTTCCGTCATGAAAGCTCACGCGCTCGGCGAACACCTTGCGCACCATCGCGAGCACATCGTCCATCTCAAAGGGCACGCGCATCGTCGCGTGGCACATGCACCGGCCGGTGGCATAGGCCATCTCGCAATCCTGCACGTGATAGCGCGCCTTCGGGAACAGCTCGTAATTGCCCGCGTGATCCCAGTGCATGTGGGTCACGATCACGTTCCCGACCTCTTCCGGCGCGATGCCGAGTGCCTTGAGGCCTTCGCCGACCGGCTTGACGATCTTGCGCTGGCGCTGCACCGCGCCCTTCTGATCGAACCCGGTATCGACGACGAAAACGCCATGAGGCCCGCGGATGGCCCAGACGTAATAATTGATCGAGGTCATCATGTCGTGCGGATCGCCGAAGATGAAATTCTCCGACGAGAGCCGCTCGTGCGTCGCATAGCGGATCGCGTAGACCTCGTGGATGTCGTCTGCGCTCATGAAGCTCCTCCGGCCTTGTCCTTTGTCGGACGCAGAACGACGCCCGCCCGCTTCTCCGCGGTGTGCATGATCGTGGTAAAATCCTTGTCGGGTCCGTTCTCGGCGAGCGCCGATTCCCATAGCCTGGCGACAGTGTGTGCAACGTCCATCGGCAGGCCGAGCGCCATCGCTTCGTCAAGACAAAGTCGAACGTCCTTCACCATGAGGCCGGTTGCAAATCCGGCGTCGTAGCTTCCCGGAAGGATCGCCTTCGGAAACTTGTCGAGACTGGCGCTGTTGCGTCCGGTGCCGGAATTGATGACGTCGATCATCACCGCGGGGTCGAGGCCCGCCTTGACGCCCATCGCGACCGCTTCGGTCGTCGCCGCAAGCGCCGTGGCGGACAGAAGATTGTTGAGGAGCTTCATCGTCTGCGCGGCGCCCGACATCTCGCCGATGACGAACAAGCGGCCGAACACTTCGAGCAGCGGTCGTACCGCTTCGATCTCGGCGCGCGGGCCTGATGCCATCACCGCGAGCGTCCCCTTCTGTGCGCCGGCGACGCCGCCGCTGACCGGGCAGTCGATCTGCACGATGTTGCGCGCCGCGAGCGCGTCGGAGATACGGCGCGCGACGGTCGAGCCGGTCGTCGAGAGATCGACAAATCGGCGAACGCAGGTTCCGTGAATCACGCCATGTGCGCCTGTCGCGACTTCGGCGACCACATCGGGAGACGGAAGACTTGCGAACACGGTCTCTGCCGCGTCAGCCACATCGCGCGGCGAGGTGGCCGCTCTTGTGCCAAGCTTTTCCAGCGCCGCAACAGCAGCCCTCTGTGCGTCGAACACGATCAACGACTGCCCGGCTTCGATCAGTCGGCGAGCCATCGGATGACCCATTTTCCCAAGACCAATGAATCCGACCGGCATGGCGCTAGACCGCAAAACCCTGTTCGAACGTCGGCAACGGCGTTGTCCTCCGGGTGCTCCGGCGGGCGCGAACACTGCCCGACGCCGCTTCACGCGTCACCCGGCCTTAAGCCGGGCGCCCTTGATTTTATTTGTAAGGTCACTTATTATATCTTGGCTTATAGAACAATATCGCCATGCGCCCGCTCCACGCCAATCGCGAATTTGGATTTCTGCTCAACGACGTAGCGCGGATGCTGCGCACCTATGCCGATCAGGAGGCGCGCCGCTACGGCATGACGCGGGCGCAATGGGCGGTCCTCGCGCGGCTCGAACAGAAGGAAGGCCTCAAGCAGGGCGAGCTTGCCGAGCTGCTCGATCTGCAACCGATCACGCTGACCCGCCTCGTCGACCGGCTCTGCGACAGCGGACTGATCGAGCGCCGCGCGGACCCGAACGATCGCCGCGCCAAGCGGCTGTTCCTCACCCCGCAGGCCAAGCCGATCATGGATCAGCTCGACACCATCGCGACCGCAATGATGTCGGACGTGCTGCAAGGCGTCGGCGCCGCCAAGGTGAAATCGCTCGTGAAGGATCTCGACGGGGTCAGGGAAAATCTGCGCCGCCTGCTCTCGACCCGCTCCGATTCAGAGACTGAAGGCATGTCGCGTTATGGCTGATCCTGCACTCAAGGTTGTCCCGACCGAAGCCGCAAAGGCGCCGAGCCGCAAGGGATTACGCGCGCTGAGCCGTGGCCGGCTGCGCTTCATTCTTCTGATCGCGCTTCCCGCGCTCGCCGCCATTGTGGGACTCGGCATCTATCTCGCCGGCGGCCGCTACATCACGACCGACAACGCCTATGTCGGCGCGCAAAAAGTTCTCATTACGCCCGAGATATCCGGAAAGATCGTCAAGGTTTTCGTCAAGGAAGGCGAACACGTTAACCCGGGCGACAAGTTGCTCGAAATCGACCCTGCGCCGTTTCAGCTTTCGCTGCAGGAGGCGCGCAGCAAGCTCGACACTGTGCGCGTGGATTTCAACACGCTGCGTTCCAATCATCGCGCGATGGCGCGGCTCATCGAGCTCGGCGAGAAATCGGTCGAGTTGAAGCAGAAGGACGTTGAGCGGAAGACGACGCTCGTGACGAAGCAAACCGGCGCGCAGGCCGACGTGGACAGCGCGATGACCGCGCTCGTCGCAGCGCAAAACCAGCTTGAGACGCTGAAGCAGCAGCAGGCGGCGATCCTCAATCAGTTGAAGGGCGATCCCGAATTGCCGATCGAACAATACGCACCCTACGCACAGGCGAAGGCTGCACTCGACCAGGCACAGCGCGACCTCGATCACACGACCCTGCCCGCGCCGATTCCGGGCACTGCCACGCAGGTGGATGCGATCCAGCTCGGTCGCTACGTCGAAGCGGGAACGCCGGTCTTCAGCGTGGTCGATGATGCCAAACCCTGGGTCGACGCCAATCCGAAGGAAACCGACGTGACGTATCTCCGCGTCGGACAGAGCGCGACCGTCGATGTCGACGCGTTCCCCGATCACACTTTCCGCGGCACCGTGACGTCGGTCAGTCCCGGCACCGGCGCGCAATTCGCGATCCTGCCGCCGCAAAATGCGAGCGGAAACTGGGTGAAGGTCGTGCAGCGGCTGCCGTTGCGCGTCACGCTCGATCCCGATCCGCAGCTTGCCAACCTGCGCGCCGGAATGAGCGCTACGGTGAGCATCGACACCAAGCGCCGGCGTTCGCTCGCGGGCCTGCTTGGATTTGCCTCCGCACAGAAAGCCGCGAAATGACCGCCCCTGCGGCCCCTGGAGCGATGGCTCCCGGCCCGCGCCGTTCGCTGCTCACGGTCTGCGCGATGAGCGCGACCATCATGCAGGCGCTGGACACGACGATCGCAAACGTCGCCCTGCCCTACATGCAGGGCTCGCTCTCGGCCTCGCTCGACCAGATCAACTGGGTGCTGACCTCCTACATTGTCGCCTCCGCGATCATGACCGCGCCGATCGGCTGGATCGCGGACCGTTTCGGCCGCAAGAAACTGTTCATCACCTGCGTCACGGGCTTCACCGTCGCGTCGCTCCTCTGTGCGCTTGCGCAGAACATCGAACAGATGGTGCTGTTTCGCCTGATGCAGGGCGCATTCGGCGCGGTGCTCGTGCCGCTGTCGCAATCGGTGATGCTCGACGCCTACACGATCGAGGAACGCGGCTCCGCGATGGGGATCTGGGGAACCGGAATCATGCTCGGTCCGATCATGGGGCCGACGCTCGGCGCGTGGATCACCGACAATTATTCGTGGCACTGGGTGTTTCTGATCAATCTTCCGGTCGGCATCATCACCGTCACCGGACTCATCTTCTTCATGGACGAGACGGAATCGAAATCGCACTTGCGCTTCGACTGGTTCGGATTCATCGCGCTCGCTGTGGGAATTGGCGCGTTGCAGGTCATGCTCGACCGCGGCGAGCAGCTCGGGTGGTTCGATTCCGGCGAGATCATCGTCGAGACCATCATCGCCGCGGCCGGCTTCTATTATTTCTTCGCGCACTCCCTGACGACGCAGCAGCCGTTCGTTCGCTTCCCGATTTTCTACGATCGCAACTATGTCGGCGGCTGCCTGTTCATGATCGTGATCGGATTCGGCCTTTTCGGCACGATGGCGCTCGTGACGCCGTTCATGCAGAACGTCATGGGATATCCGATCCTCACCGCCGGCGAATTGCTTGCGTCGCGCGGAGTGGGAACTCTCGTCGCGATGCTCACGGTCGGGCGCCTGATGCAGATCGCGCAGCCGCGCTATCTCGTCCTGGCGGGTCTCCTTGCAACCGCCTACGCACTGCATGCGATGACCGGCTTCACCGACCAGACCGCGCCTTCCACCGTCGTGGTCTACAGCGTGCTGCAGGGTCTCGGTCTCGGGCTCGTCTTCGTGCCGCTCAATACGGTGGCCTTCTCGACCCTGCCGAGCCACCTGCGCACGGACGGCACCGCGATCCTCACGCTGATCCGCAATGTCGGCTCCTCCATCGCGATTTCGCTCGTAATCGCCAATCTGAGCCGCACCACGACAATAATGCACGCCGCGATCAGCGAAAACGTCACGCCGTTCAACGATGCACTGAAAATGCCGGACGTGGCGCGGTCGCTCGATCTGGCCACCGATACCGGCCGCGCGCTGCTCGACAACATCATCACGCAGCAGGCGTCGATCATCGCCTATGCGAACGACTTCAAGCTGCTCACGATCCTGACGCTGTGTTCGATCCCGCTCGTGCTCGTGATCGGAAAAATGCCGCGGCGGAAGAAGAGCAAGGACGAAGAAGCGGTCGTCTTCGACTAGCGGTGGCTCAGGCCCGTCCCAGGAATTCCTTGCGCACCGTGTCGGTATGCGCCCCGAGCGCAGGGATCGGGCCATAGCGGCGCTCTCCGCCGACAATCGGCGCAGGGGCAGGCGTCGCCGCCGGGCCGGTCGGCGTATCGACGGTGATGCGGCGCAGATGCGGATGATGCGCGAGGCGTTCGCAGTCGGTCACTCGCGCAAACGCGATGTCGGCCTGTTCCAGCAGCCGTGACAGCGGCTCGACGTCGTGCTCTGCGAAAGCCCGTGCGACGGCTGCATCGGTTTCGCTACGATTCCTCACGCGCGCAGGATTGGTCGCAAATTTTGGATCCGTGCCGAGCCCGGACTGTTGCAGAATCCTCTCGGCCAGCACGCGCCATTCACGGTCGTTCTGGATCGAGATGAGAATGTCCGCACCGTCCCGGCTCTGGAACACCCCATACGGGGCGATCCCGGCATGGGCGAGGCCGATCCGCTTGAACGGCGTGCCGCCCTCGTGCCAGAGCAGCGGCACCGTCATCCATTCTGCCATTGCATCGAACAGCGAGACACGGATATCGGCGCCTTCACCGGTCCGCTCCCGCGCGATCAGCGATTCCAGAATGGCTTGATAGGCATTGAACCCCGCGCCGATGTCGGCAATGGACACCCCGACGCGCGCAGGCCCATCGGGCCCGCCCGTCACCGAAGCGACGCCCGCTTCCGCCTGCACCAGCAAGTCGTACGCCTTGCGCGCGGCATAGGGCCCGCTTTCGCCATAGCCGGAGATCGAACAGCAGATCAGCCGCGGATGCGTCCGGCGCAGATCCTCGATCGCAAAGCCGAGCTTTGCGATCGCACCGGGCTTGAGGTTCTGCACGAACACGTCTGCTTTCGCCAGCAGCGCGGCGAAGAGTGTTTTGTCATCGGTCTTGGTCAGATCGAGCACGACCGATTCCTTGCCGCGATTGAGCCAGACGAAGTTGGCGCTCTCGCCGTGCACGACGTGATCGTACTCGCGGGCAAAGTCGCCTTCCGGCCGTTCGATCTTGATGACGCGCGCGCCTGCGTCCGCAAGCCGGCAGGTGCATTGCGGCGCGGCCACGGCCTGTTCGAGCGACACCACGAGAAGGCCGGACAGGGGAAGAGTCATCTCAATACGACCGCGGCAGATCGAGCACGTGCTCGGCGAGATAGGACAGGATCAGGTTGGTCGAGATCGGCGCGACTTGATAGAGGCGCGTCTCGCGGAACTTGCGCTCGATGTCGAAATCCTCGGCAAAGCCGAAGCCGCCATGCGTCTGTACGCACATGTCTGCGGCGGCCCAGGAGGCGTCGGCGGCGAGAAGTTTCGCCACGTTCGCTTCCGCGCCGCAATCCTCGCCCGTCTCGTAGCGCGCGGCGGCCTCGTGCACCATCAACTCGGCGGCGCGCATCTGCGCGTAGCAGCGCGCGATCGGGAATTGCACGCCCTGATTCTGGCCGATCGGGCGCTCGAACAGCACGCGTTCCTTGGCATAGGCCGTCGCCTTGCCGATGAACCATTTTGCATCGCCGATGCATTCGGCCGCGATCAGGATGCGCTCGGCGTTCATGCCGGACAGGATGTAGCGAAATCCCTTGCCTTCCTCGCCGATCAGATTCTCCGCGGGCACGCGGACATTGTCGAAGAAGATTTCGGTCGTCGCATGATTCATCATCGTGCGGATCGGCCGGATGGTAAGCCCCTTCCCCAGCGCCTGTCTCATGTCGACGAGGAAGACCGAAAGGCCATCGGTACGCTTGGCCGCCTTGTCGCGCGGCGTCGTGCGCGCGAGCAGGAGCATCAGGTCCGAATGTTCGGCACGGGACGTCCATATCTTCTGGCCGTTGACCACGAAATGATCGCCATCGCGCACGGCCGTGGTGCGCAGGCTAAGCGTGTCGGTGCCGGACGTCGGCTCGGTGACGCCGAACGCCTGCAGGCGCAGCTCGCCGCTCGCGATCGACGGCAGGTAGCGTGACTTCTGCGCCTCGCTGCCGTGACGAAGAAGCGTCCCCATCGTGTACATCTGCGCGTGGCAGGCTGCGCCATTGCAGCCCGCGGCATGGATTTCTTCCATGATGGCCGCAGCCGCGCGCATGGTCAGGCCGCTGCCGCCATAAGATTCAGGGATCAGCGCGGCGAGGAAGCCCGCATCTGTCAGCGCCTTCACGAAGTCCACGGGATAGGCGCGCTGCCGGTCGAGCGCGCGCCAGTATTCGCCGGTAAACCCGGCGCACAGCGCGCGCACGGATGCGCGAATGGAAGCAAGGTCCTGATCGTCTGCGGGTCCGGTCACGGCCGAACCTTGGCGCGTGCGGCGCGGACGCGCAAGGACTCGTCACGATCCGGCGCCGTGGGGCCGTGCTGCGTCCAGCGCGCGTTAAAACGAAATGCCCGGCGCGAGGCCGGGCATGACGCGTTCGGAATCGACGACGCAAGGCGATGTCAGCGTCCCCAGACCTCGTCGGCGAGCTCCACGATCTCCTGCATCTTCGCCCATTGCTGCTCTTCGGTGAGGATGTTGCCTTCCTCGGTCGAAGCGAACCCGCATTGCGGCGAGAGGCAGAATTGCTCGAGCGGAGCGAACTTCGCGGCTTCCTCGATGCGGCGCTTGATGTCGTCCTTCTTCTCGAGCGTTCCGCTCTTGGACGTGATCAGCCCGAGCACCACCTGCTTGCTGCCCTTCGGCAGGAAGCGCAATGGCTCGAAGCCGCCCGCGCGGTCGGTGTCATATTCGAGGAAATAACCGTCGTAATTGCACTTGCTCAGCAGGGATTCCGCGACCGGCTCGTAGCCGCCCTCCGAAATCCAGGTCGAACGGAAATTGCCCCGGCACACATGTGTCGTGATTGTCATGTCGGCGGGCTTGGCGGACAGGGCCTTGTTGATGACGTCGGTATAGGTCTGCTGCAGGGTGTCCACGTTCAGTCCGCGCGCCTTGGCCTGCGTCATCTGCTCCTTGGAGCAGAGATAGGCCCACACGGTGTCGTCGAACTGCAGGTAACGGCAGCCTGCGGCGTAGAACGCCTTGACCGCATCCTGATAAG
This sequence comes from uncultured Hyphomicrobiales bacterium, assembly GCA_964584855.1. Classification (GTDB taxonomy): domain Bacteria; phylum Pseudomonadota; class Alphaproteobacteria; order Rhizobiales; family Xanthobacteraceae; genus Pseudorhodoplanes. The sequence continues at coordinate 67,746 of CAZPBF010000009.1, read as the reverse complement.
TCCTGGCGAGATCGTCGAACACCGCATTCACACCGCTATAGACGTTCTTGTCGACGTGTTTCGGATCAAGACGGAAATGAAGCACGCTCGGCGCCGGGATGGTCATTTTCGGCATGACCTTGGTGTGCGCCTTCAGGAACTTGAAGTGCTCGATCATCGGATGAGACGCCGGGAAACCGATCTTGCCCTTCACATGCAGCGCCTGCGCCTTGGTCTGCACGCCGTGGAACTGAATGCCGTGATCGGATTCCACGAGTTCCATGCCGTCGAGCATCCCAAGGAAATCGAAGTGCCACCACGCGCGGCGGAATTCTCCGTCGGTCGCAAGCTGCATCCCGATCGATTCCTGCTTCTTGATCAGCTTCTCGATCTCGCGATCCTCGATCTCCTTCAGTTGCGCTGCGGTGATTTCGCCCTTCTCGCGCTTCGCCCGCGCTTCGTGAACCGGTGCGGTACGCAGATAGCTTCCGACCACATCGGCGCGGAACGGCGGTTTTGTTCTTTTCACGATCAACTCCTGGTTCTTTAAGGCTTCTTGACAGCTTCGAATGTTGCAAACTCGACGTTGTAGAGCTCGCCTCCGACTTTCTCGACCTTGCGGACATAGATGTTCTGCACGATGTCGCGCGTCGCCGGGTCGATCGAGATCGGGCCGCGCGGGCTTTCCCACGCCATTCCTTTCATCGCGGCGACGAGGTCGTCGCCGGACGCCGAGCCCTTGGTCTTTTCAAGCGCCTTGACGATCAGCGCCATGCCGTCATAGCCGCCGACGCCCATGAAATTCGGGCGCATGTTGTTGTTCGCCTTCCTGAAGGCCTCGACGAAACTCTTGTTCAGCGCAGAGGGATGCGCCGCCGAATAATGGTGAGACGTGGTGATGCCAATGGCGACGTCGCCGATCTGATTGAGGATGTCGTCGTCGGTCATGTCGCCGGTGCCGATCAGCTTGATCCCTGACTTGTCGAGACCACGCTCGACGAATTGGCGCATGAAGGCGGATCCGACGCCGGCCGGAACGAACACAAAGAGTGCGTCCGGTTTCGCGTCGGCAACGCGCTGCAGGAACGGCGCGAAATCAGGATTGGCGAGCGGCACGCGCACCTGTTCGAGCACTTCGCCGCCGGACGCCTTGAAGCGCTCGGAGAACGCCTTTTCGATGTCGATGCCCGGCGCATAGTCGCTCACCAGTGTGACCAGCCGCTTGATGCCGTTCTTCGGCGCCCAGTCGGCGATGCCGACGGTAATCTGCGAGGTGACCATGCTGGTTCGCACGATATAGGGCGAACGGTCGGGAATGATCGCGGTCGCCGCACCCATCACGATCTGCGGTACCTTGGCTTCGGTCGCGATCGGGGCGGTCGCGAGCGCAAGCGGCGTCAGCCCGAAGCCCGCGAGGATCGCAACCTTATCGTTGACGACCATGTCCTGCGCGATGCGCTTGGTATTGTCCGGCACGTTGCCGTCGTCGCGCACGACCAGCTCGATCTTCTTGCCCGCGGCGGTGTTTCCGTTCTGCGCGAGATAAAGCCGCGCTCCGGCCTCGATCTGGCGGCCGGTCGGCGTGAAGGGTCCGGTCAGCGGCAGGATCAGCCCGACCTTGACCACCTCCTGGGCGAACACGGCGGGGGACGCAAAAAGGCTCAAGGCAGCGGCAAGAACCGCCGCAACGCGCAGGCGAAGCATAATGTCCTCCCGATAACTTTTATTGTTCAGTTCACGGCTGCGACGATAGCAGCTTCGTCACCGGCAAAAAACAGGTGGGCCGGCGCCCAAGGCTAGTGGCGCGCACCCCCCTTGCCGTCCGCGACGCCAAGATATGTCTCCAGGGTCGCCCGGTCGGCCTTGAGCGCCGCGCTATCGCCTTGATAGACGATCGTACCGCGCTCGATGATGGCCGCCCGGTCGGTAACGCCGAGAATCTTCTGGGCGTTCTGCTCGACCAGAATGGCGGACATTCCCTCGTCGCGGATAATGCGGCGGAGCGCCGCCAGAAGTTCATCGACCAGGATCGGCGCAAGGCCTTCCAGCGGCTCGTCGAGCAGAAGCAGCCGCGGATTGAGGGCAAGAGCGCGTCCGATCGCAAGCATCTGCTGCTCGCCGCCGGAAAGCTGGTTGCCGAGATTGCGGCTACGCTCGCGCAGGCGCGGGAACAGTCCGTAGATCTTGTCGAGCGTCCACACACCGGATCGCGCGACTGCAGTGATGTTTTCTTCCACGGTGAGCGACTTGAAGATGTTGCGTTCCTGCGGCACCCAGCCGATCCCGGCATGCGCGCGCTGGTCCGGACGCAGCGGAGTGATGTCGCGCGCGCCGAGCGCGATCGTACCGCTGCGATAGCGCGTCACGCCGATGATCGAGTTGAGCAGGGTCGTCTTGCCCATCCCGTTGCGGCCGAGCAGCGCAAGCGCTTCGCCTTCGCCGAGCGACAGCGACACGCCGGGCAGCACAATCGCCTCGCCGTAACCGGCGGAGAGATTTGCGATCTGCAACAATTCAGCCATCGACGGCCTCGCCAAGATAGACCGCCTTGACGCGCGGATCGTTCGCGACCTCGTCCGGCGCGCCCTCGACGAACAGCGTGCCGTTGACCAGAACCGAGATGCGGTCGGCGAAGGAGAAGACCAGATCCATGTCGTGCTCGATCAGCAGCACGGTGACGTCTTTCGGCAGCGCCGCGACGGCGGCGAGGATGTCGTGGCGCTCGTGTTCCGGGACGCCCGCGGCGGGTTCGTCCAGCAGGAGAACGCGCGGCTTGCATGCAATGGCGAGCGCGATCTCGAGAAGCCGCTGCTTGCCGTAGGGCAGGATCGCCGTGCGCTCATCCATCACGTCGGCAAGCTTGAATTTTTCGAGCACTTCGACGATCTCGTCGACGACGTCGCCCTTGCTTCCGAGAAGACGCCACCAGTCCGTGCCGGAACCGAGCCGTTCCGACACCGCCAGACCGATGGTCTCGAGCGGCGTGAGATCCCCGAACAGTTGGTTGATCTGGAATGTCCGGGCGATGCCCCGCTTGACGCGTGCATGCGCCTTGAGCGCGGTGATGTCCTCGCCTTCCAGGAGGACGCGGCCCGCGCTCGGCCGCAACACGCCGGTGAGCAGATTGATGAGCGTCGTCTTGCCTGCGCCGTTCGGGCCGATCAGGGCGTGGCGCGCACCCTGCTCGACCTTCAGCGACACGTTGTTGGCCGCGACGAGGCCCCCAAAGCGCCGCGTCAGACCAACGGTTTCGAGCGCGACAGGCATGGTCATGACCCTTGCGCGGAACGGCGCCGGTCGAACCGCGCAAAAGCAGCGCGCAGCGGCGCGGACCACGCGCTCATACGATCGCGCCCAACCAGAACGATGATGACGAGCAGCAGGCCGATCCAGAACGGCCAATATTGCGGTGTGAGCGCGGCAAGATAATCCTGCATCAGCTTGAACACGATCGCGCCGATCAGTCCGCCATACAGATAGCCTGTGCCGCCGATGATCAGCACCAGCAGAAGGTCGGCGGACCGGTCGAATGCGAATACGTCCAGCGATGCGAAGGCCGTCGTCTGGGTCAGGAGTGCGCCCGCAATCCCGGCATAGCCGGCGGCAAGCGTATAGACCGCGACGAGCCGTCCATCGACCGAAATGCTGATCGCGGAGGCGCGCAGCGGATTGGCCTTGACCGCACGCAGCGATAGACCGAACGGCGAGTTGACGATACGGCGCGCCAGGAGAAAGAGAACGAACAACACACCGAGCGAATAATAGAACGCGGTGTGGCCGAACATGTCGAAGCGGAACAGCCCGAACAGGTTATTGACGACGACACCCTGCAATCCGTCCGCTCCGCCGGTCAGGTCGCGATACCGGTTCGCCAGTTCGCGCAGGATGAGTGCGATCCCGAGCGTCACCATCAGGCGCGTCAGGTCCGAGCCGCGCAGAACGAGGAAGCTTGTCACGAATCCGAGCACGCTCGCAGCAAGGCCGGAGGCGATCAGCGCCAGCGACGGTTCCGGGATGATGCCGTATTTGCTCAGCAGCCCGGCGCAATAGGCACCGAAGCCGAAAAACGCCGCATGTCCGAGCGATATGATGCCCGCATAGCCGAGAATGAGATCCAGCGAGAGTGCGAACAAGCCAAGAATCGCGATCTCGGTCAGGATCAGGTGCTTGCCCGGGAGAAGCCAGACCGTCGAAAGAGCGCAGAGCCAGAAAAGGTATTCCAGCGGATGCCAGCGCGCTCTGGCCCGAAGATGGTGTGCAACGTCCTGCGCGATAGTCTGCGGAGTCATGCCAGCCTCACCGCGTCCCGCTACGCGCGAACAGCCCCTGCGGCCGCCAGATCAGCACCACGATCATGATGGTGTAGATCACGAAGGCGCCGAGGGTCGGGACGTAATACTTGCCCGCGACGTCGCCGATCCCGAGCAGGAGCGAGGCGACGAACGGGCCGGTGATGCTCGACGTACCGCCCACCGTCACGACGATCAGGAAGTAGATCATGAACTTGAGCGGAAAGGTCGGATCGAGACCGAGCATCTCGACGCCGAGCGCTCCGCCCAGGCCGGCAAGCCCCGAGCCGAATGCAAAGGTCAGCGCGAACACGCGGTTGACGTTGATGCCAAGCCCGCGCGCCACGCGCGCATCGTCAACCGCTGCGCGTAGCCGGGCGCCGAACCGCGTGCGCGAGAGGACCAGTTGCAGCCCGATCGTCAGCAGCCCGCAGATTACAATGATGAGCAACCGGTAACGACCGACGCCGACGCCGAAGACGTCGAACCGGCCGCGCAGATAATCCGGCAGGTTGATGTAGACCTGACTTGACCCCATCACGTAATCGAGCGCCGCAACCGCCATGAAGACGAGCCCGATCGTGAACAAGACCTGGTCGAGGTGCGGCCTGCGATAGACGTGAACGTAGAGAGCGCGCTCGAACACGAACCCGACCGCTGCGCTCGCGAGAAAGGCCAGCGGCAAAGACAAGAGAAACGGCATTCCGAGCCAGTTGACCAGAACGACTGTGATGTATCCGCCCGCCATCGCGAACGCACCGTGCGCGAGGTTGACGAAATTCATCAGCCCGAGCGTCACGGCAAGGCCGCAAGCAAGCACGAACAGGAGCATGCCGTAAGCGACACCGTCGAATAGGATGGTCAGCATGGCTGGGGGAAGCCGCCTTTAATGCTGTCATGCCCGCGCCAACGGCGCGGGCATGACAATCCTAGCACCGGATTGCGGCGATTACTTCTTCGCCTTGGCCGGATCCTTCACATCGTTGTAGGTCGCGAATTCGACGTTGTAGAGCTCGCCGTTCTTCTTCTCGACCTTGCGGATATAGATGTTCTGCACGATGTCGCGGGTGTCCGGATCGATCGAGATCGGTCCGCGCGGGCTTTCCCACTTCATGCCCTTCATCGCCGCGATCAGCGAGTCGCCGTCAGTCTTTCCGCCGGTCTTCTTGAGCGCTTCATAGATCAGGTGCATGCCGTCGTATCCGCCGACCGACATGAAGTTCGGACGGAAGCCGGCCGCCTTCTTGAAGTCAGCGACATACTTCTTGTTCATCGCAGACGGATGGTCGGCCGAATACATGTGCGCAGTGATCGTTCCGATCACCTGGTCGCCCATGCTGTTCAGCAGATCGTCGTCCATCACGTCGCCCGGGCCGATCAGCTTGATGCCGGCCTTGTCGAGACCGCGCTCGACATATTGCTTGGCGAAGTTCGCGCCCTGTCCGGACGGCACGAAAACGAAGATCGCATCCGGCTTCGCATCGGCCGCGCGCTGCAGGAACGGCGCGAAGTCAGGATTGGCGAGCGGGAATTTCACTTCCTCCAGCACCTGGCCGCCGCCGGCGGTGAACGGGTCCTTGAACCACTTCTGTGCGTCGGCGCCCGGCGCATAGTCCGACACCATCGTGACGACCTTCTTGATCCCGTTCTTCAAAGCCCATTCCGCCATCGGAACAGAGGATTGCGGGAGCGTGAAGCTCGTGCGCGCAATATACGGCGAACGCTCGGTGATGATCGAGGTCCCGGCCGCCATGACGATCGCGGGCACTTTCGCTTCAGTCGCGAGCGGGGCAACGGCGAGGGCCGCCGGGGTGATCTCGAAGCCCGCGATCACGTTCACCTTGTCGTTGACGATCAGTTCCTGCGCGAGGCGCTTGGTGTTGTCCGGCACGCCGGCCGAGTCACGAAGCAGGACCTCGACCTTCTTCCCGCCGACCTTGTCGCCATGTTCCTTCATGTAGAGGTCGACCGCAGCCTTGATCTGCTTTCCGGTCGACGCCTGCTGACCGGTCATCGACACGATCAGGCCGATCTTGAAAGCCTCCTGCGCCTGCGCGGCGCCGGTGACAACGAGCCCCGCAGCGAGAGCCGCGAAGCCAACGACGAGTTTTTTCATGTCATTCCTCCCTGGAATTATTGTGGTTGGTTACCGTTAAACTGGACGCGCCTATGGGGGTTGTCCATTCCTCTCAAAGTCGCACTCTTCGTGCGGCTAACGCACATTCACACCTCGAAGAAAACGGTTTCGTCGCCTCCCTGAACCCGGATATCGAAGCGATAGGCCGGCTCCGCACCGCCTTCGCGCTTTGCGATCAGCGTGGAGCGGCGGTCGGCCGGTACGAGCGCCAGAATCGGATCGCTGTCATTGGCTTTCTCGTCGGAGAAGTAGATGCGCGTATACATGTGCGTGAGTAGGCCACGCGAATAGAATGCGACGAGAATATGCGGGGCCTGCGACTTGCCGTTCGGCCCGGGGACTGCGCCCGGTTTGATGGTGTCGAAGCGAAAGTGACCATCCTCGGTGGTGCCGACACGTCCGAAGCCTCTGAAGGTCGAATTGGTGCGGGAGCGATCGTCGCGCGGATGCGCGTAGCGGCCTTGCGAATCCGCCTGCCATATCTCGATCATCGCGTCCTTCATCGGAACACCGTCACCGTCGACGACGCGTCCTTCGATGCGGATGCGCTCGCCCGCGACATCGGGCGTCAGCAGATTGCCGGTCGCGAGATCGGTCCAGTCATAGTCGCCGGCGGGAACGAGGCCGTAAGCAAACCACGGCCCGACGGTCTGCGAAGGGGTGAGCCCGCTCATGTCACGCCTCCGTCGGGGTCTGGTTGCGGCCGCGCAGCACGATATCCCAGCGATATGCCAGCGCCCATTCGGGCACGGTGCTGTCGAGATCGAACGCGCAGATCATGCGCGCACGCGCCTTCTCGTCGACGACGCCCTGCGAGATCGGGTCGTACTGCATCAGCTGATCGCCCGGGAAATACATCTGCGTGACGAGGCGCGACAGGAACGAATGCCCGAATACCGAGAAATGGATGTGCGCCGGACGCCAGGCGTTGTGGTGATTGCCCCACGGATACGGCCCCGGCCGCACGGTGATGAACTTGTAATAGCCGTCCTTGTTGGTGACGGTGCGGCCCGCGCCGGTGAAATTCGGATCGAGCGGCGCGGGATGTTTCTCGCCGACGTGGATGTAGCGGCCAGCGGCATTCGCCTGCCAGATTTCCACGAGCGTATCCGGCACCGGACGGCCATCCTCGTCGAGTACGCGACCGTGCACGATGATGCGCTCGCCGATCGGCTCCCCGGTCTTGCCGTGCGCCGTGAGATCGTCGTCGCCGGGGCGAATGGCGTCGTGGCCGTAAACCGGCCCGGTCATCTCCGACAGCGTGTGCGGCACGATGATCAGCGGCTTCGACGGCGAACGCTTCACCGTGCTCTTGTATGGCGGATACGGCCGTGGCGGGTGAACCTTCAGACTCTCAATCGGATAGACGATCGTCATGTTATGTCCTGTTGGTGGGAGCTCGCGTCACACACGTTCCAGGGCAAGCGACACGCCCTGCCCGACGCCGACGCACATGGTGGCAAGCCCGAGCTTCCCATCCCGCGTTTTGAGACCATGAGCCGCTGTCATCGCGAGCCGGGCACCCGACATGCCCAGAGGATGACCCAAGGCAATCGCACCCCCATGCGGATTGACTTGTGCGGCATCATCGGAAAGCCCGAGCTGCCGCAGACACGCTAGCGACTGGGAGGCGAATGCCTCGTTGATCTCGATCAAATCGAAGTCGCCTATCTTGAAGCCAAGCCGGGCCATCAGCTTACGCGTCGCAGGCACCGGCCCGATGCCCATGATGCGCGGCGGTACGGCCGCAGAGGCCATACCGAGCACGCGCGCGCGTGGCGTCAGCCCGTGCTCGCGGATGGCCGCCTCGGAGGCGAGAAGCATCGCAGCCGCGCCATCGTTCACGCCGGACGCGTTTCCTGCCGTGACCGTCCCGTTGTTGCGGAACGGCGTCTTGAGCTTGGCGAGCGCTTCCAGCGTCGTATCGGGGCGGGGATGCTCGTCCTTGTCGACGACGATCGGCCCGGCTTTTCCACCCGGCGTCTCGACCGGGACGATCTCCTCGGCGAAATAACCAGCGGCGATCGCCTTGCCGGCGCGCTGCTGCGAGCGCACCGCAAATTTGTCCTGATCGGCGCGCGCGACCTGGAAATCCTCGGCGACATTCTCCCCGGTCTCCGGCATCGAATCGATTCCGTACTGCGCCTTCATCAGCGGATTGACAAAGCGCCAGCCGATCGTCGTGTCGTAGATTTCCGCGCTACGCTGGAACGCTTCGCTCGCCTTGCCCATGACCAGCGGCGCGCGCGTCATCGATTCCACGCCGCCGGCGATGGCGAATTCGATTTCACCCGACTTGATCGCACGTGACGCGGCACCGACCGCGTCGAGCCCGGACGCGCAAAGCCGGTTCAGCGTGACACCCGGCACGCTGTCCGGGATTCCCGCGAGGAGAAGGGCCATGCGCGCGACATTGCGGTTGTCCTCACCCGCCTGGTTGGCGCAGCCGTAATAGACCTCGTCGAGCTTGCCCCAGTCGATTTTCGGGTTGCGCTTCATCAACGCCTTGATCGGGATCGCCGCGAGATCGTCCGCGCGCACCTTGGCGAGCGCACCGCCATAACGGCCGATCGGGGTACGGACTGCGTCGCAAAGGAACACATCACGCATGACCGATCCTCACGCCGCTTCGCCGTGGGCTCGCTTGGTGCGCGCATGCAGATCACGAAGCACCTCGAGCTCTTTTGCGGTCGGCGGCTCCGTTTCGCCAACCTTGTTGGCGTAGCGCACGGTCCAGCCGGTATTTTCCTGAATTTTGTCGCGAGTGACGCCCGGATGGATCGAAACGACCGTCATCTCCTTGGTCGCCGGATCCGGCTCGAAGATGCACAGATCGGTGACAAGCCGGCTCGGACCCTTCGTCTTCACGCCGAGGCGTTGGCGATGATCCCCTCCCTCGCCGTGGCCGAGCGATGTCATGAAGTCGAGCTTGTCGACGAAGCTGCGCTTGCCCTGCGCCATGATGATGAAGATTTCCGCGCAGGAATTGGCGATCTCGGGCGCGCCGCCGCCGCCCGGCAGACGCACTTTCGGCTTATCGTAAGAGCCAACCACCGTGGTGTTGAGATTGGCGAACTTGTCGATCTGCGCGCCGCCGAGAAATCCGACGGTGATACGTCCCCCCTGCAGCCAGTAACGGAACATTTCCGGCACCGCGACTGTCGTGAGCGCGGTCTCGCACAATTCCCCGTCGCCGATCGACAGCGGAAGCACCGAAGGCTTCGTTTCGATCGTGCCGGATTCGTAGATCAGCGTGATGTCCGGCGCGTGCGTCAGGCGCGCGAGGTTCGACGCCGCCGACGGCATTCCGATGCCGACGAACAGCACGTCGCTGTTCTTCAGCGCTCGCGCCGCTGCGACCGTCATCATCTCGTTCGGGGTGTAATTTGCTGCCATGCTTTCTATTCCGCCGCGACGCGCGAGGGCCGCGCATATTTCGCAAAGTCGCCTGCGTCCTTTTCCAGGACATTCGTCTTCATCCAGGCGAGGAACGTGTCGCGCTCGCGGGCGATCTTGTCCCATTCGATGTAGAAAGCATTGTGGCGCTTGTAATAGCCCTGCGCATAGGACGGGAACGCCCCGCCCGGCACGTGCGCAATCATGCCGATGGTCCAGCTCGGCAGGATGCAGGCATTCAGGTTGCGTTCGCCAAAATCGTCGACGATCTCCTCGACTGTGACGAGCGAACGCTTCGAAGCCAGCACCGCTTCCTTCTGGACGCCGAGAATGCCTTCGAGCAGCACGTTGCCGGCGCGATCGGCCTTCAGTCCATGAATGATCGCAACGTCAGGGCGATGCGCGGGGACCGCGGCGAGCGTCTCGCCGGTGAACGGACAGGTGACGTTTTTGATTTTCGGATTCACCTTCGGCAAATCGGCGCCGATATAGCCGCGAAACACCGCGAAGGGCAGCCCAGCCGCTCCGGCTTCGTACGCATTCGCCATCGCGGCATGCGAGTGCTCTTCGATCTCAAGCTTGTTCGGCCAACCATTCTCGACGGCGTCGCGCAGCCGGTGCAGCGAGCCGACGCCGGGATTGCCGCCCCAGGAAAAAATCAGCTTGTCCGCGCAGCCCATCCCGATGAGCTGGTCGTAGATCAGATCCGGGGTCATGCGGATCAAGGTCAGACGCTTGCGAGCCTGACGGACGATTTCGTGCCCGGCCGCAAACGGAATCAGGTGGGTGAAGCCTTCCATCGCAACGGTATCGCCGTCACGCACGACTGCTTCGATGCCCTCGGACAAGCTCGCGAACCGGGCCACTCAATTTCCTCCCGCGTGCGTTTACCGCACATCGTTCGTATTCCTTCATCGTGTCGTTGCAGACTCCCATGGTCAAGTGCGAAAATGTCTGTATTGTGCGATATCCGAACGAGACGGTTTGGTGATGCAGACGTTCGAAGGCGATCGCGATTTCATGGCGGGCTTCGGCAAGGGGCTTGCGGTGATCGAATGTTTCGACGACCGCCATCCGCACCTGACCATCGCCCAGGTCGCGACCCGGACCGGATTGAGCCGGGCGGCTGCGCGCCGCTGTCTGCTCACGCTGCAACGGCTCGGCTATGCGAGCTTTGACAACAAGTTCTTCACGCTGACGCCGCGCGTGCTGCGGCTTGGCTATGCGTATCTGTCGGCGACCGACCTACCGCAATTGCTGCAGCCGTTTCTCGAACGGCTTAGCGAGGAGCTGAAGGAATCCTGCTCGGCGACGGTGCTCGATGGGCATGACATCGTCTACATCGCCCGCTCCGCGAAGAAGCGCGTCATGTCGGTGTCGCTCGGCGTGGGCTCGCGCCTTCCCGCATTCTGCACCTCGATGGGCCGCGTTCTTCTCGCGGCACTCGAGCCCGACGAAGCGATCAAGCGCCTTGCCGCCGCCGACCGTCCACGCCTGACGCAGCACACGCGCATCCGGCTCGAGGAGCTGACCGACATCCTGCGGCGCGTGCGCGACCAAGGCTATTGCGTCACCGACCAGGAGCTCGAGCTCGGGCTCGTGTCGATGGCGGTTCCGATCACCGATTCTCGCGGTGAGACGGTCGCTGCGATCAATGTCGGCGCACAGTCGGCGCGCATTGCGGCGGACGACATGCCGGCGCGATTTCTGGCAAGCTTCAAGGAAACGCAGAAGGCGTTGCAGCCTCTGCTCAAGGCGCGGGAACGGGGCTTCTCATGGACATAAAGGGCGTGGCGGCGCTCGTCACCGGCGCGGCATCGGGACTTGGAGCAGCAACCGCTGCAGCGCTTGCGAAAGCTGGCGCAAAGGTCGCGCTGCTCGACGTCAACGAGGAAGGGGCCGTGGCGAGCGCGCAGCGGGTCGGCGGGGTCGGTCTTCGCTGCGACGTCACCGACGATGCGAGCGCCGACGCGGCGGTGAAGGCCGCCGCCAGGGCGCATGGACCTGCACGCATTCTCGTCAACTGTGCGGGCATCGGACCGGCCAAGCGGATGGTCGGGCGCGAGGGCCCGATGCCGCTCGCCGATTTCAGCCGCGTCGTCGAGATCAACCTGATCGGCACATTCAACATGATGCGGCTCGCTGCGTCGGCAATGTCGGCGCTCGACCCGCTCGACGGCGGCGAACGCGGCGTCATCGTCTCGACTGCCTCGATCGCCGCGTTCGAAGGCCAGATCGGGCAGACCGCCTATGCAGCCTCGAAGGGCGGCGTCGCCGCGCTCACATTGCCCGCCGCGCGCGAGTTATCGCAATTCGGCATCCGCGTGATGGCGATCGCACCCGGAATTTTCGGCACACCGATGCTGAAGGCGCTTCCGCAGGCGGCGCAGGACAGCCTTGGAGCATCGGTGCCCTATCCTGCCCGGCTCGGCGATCCGGCCGAATTTGCCGAGCTCGTGCTGACCATCGCGCAGAACCGCTACCTCAACGGCGAAGTGATCCGGATCGACGGCGCGCTTCGCATGGCGCCGCGCTGATGCTCGCCAACATCAAGCGCGTGCGGATCGAGTGGGGCGATTGCGACCCGGCGGGCATCGTGTTCTACCCGCGCTATTTCGCGATCTTCGACGCCTGCACCAGCGAGCTGTTCGAACGGGCGACCGGGCTGACGAAATACGAAATGACGCGGAAATACGACTTCGTCGGCATTCCGATGGTCGATACTCGCGCGAAGTTCATCATCCCCTCGCGGTTTGGGGACGATGTGGATATCGAATCGACCGTGGCCGAGTTCCGCCGGTCGAGCTTCGACATCCGTCACCGGCTGCTCAAAGCCGGGGCGCTCGCGGTCGAGGGCTTCGAAACCCGAGTCTGGGTCGGGCGCAATCCGGACGATCCCGAGCAGATCAAATCCAAGCCGATCCCGGACGAGATTGTCGCGGCCTTCCAGCGCGGCTGAGCCTGTGTATCGCGGGCGGCCGCGCATGAAAGCGCAGGCGACATCTGCTAGCGTCGCCCGCATGGACGCCGTCCGATCCCAGACGCAGCCCGATTCCGGCGACGCGAATACGCGCGTCACGCCGGTGATGGAGCAATATATCGAGATCAAGGCGGCCAATCCTGATTGCCTGCTGTTCTACCGTATGGGCGACTTCTACGAATTGTTCTTCGAGGATGCGGAGGTCGCATCGAGAGCGCTCGGTATCGTGCTGACCAAACGCGGCAAGCACCGCGGGCAGGACATCCCGATGTGCGGCGTGCCGATCCACCGATCGGACGAATATCTCAACCGCCTCATTGCGCTCGGTCATCGCGTCGCGGTCTGCGAGCAGCTCGAAGATCCCGCAGAAGCAAAGAAGCGCGGCGCCAAAAGCGTCGTGCGCCGCGATGTCGTCCGCCTTGTCACGCCGGGCACTCTCACCGAAGACACGCTGCTCGACGCGAAGCGCAACAATTACCTCCTCGCCCTGGCGCGGGCCCGCGGCTCGTCCAGCGACCGCGATTCCCGCTTTGGCCTTGCCTGGATCGACATCTCGACCGCCGAATTCCGTATCGCGGAATGCGAAGGCGCGATGCTTTCGGCTGAGATCGCGAGGCTCGAACCGGGTGAGATCATCGTCTCGGACGCGCTCTATGCCGACAGCGAGCTTGCCCCCTATTGGCGCACGCTGCCGCACGTCATGCCGCTCGCCCGCGACGCGTTCGACGGCGCGACCGCGGATCGGCGGCTCTCGGATTATTTCGGCGTCGCGACGACGGACGGCTTCGGCACCTTGTCACGACTGGAACTCACCGCGGCGGCGGCCTGCGTCACCTATGTCGAGCGCACGCAGCTCGGCAAACGCCTGCCGCTGTCGCCGCCGGTCCGCGAGGCCTCTGGCGCGACGCTCGCCATCGATTCCGCGACGCGTGCCAACCTCGAACTCATGCGCACGCTGTCCGGCGAGCGCAACGGGTCGCTCCTTTCGTCGATCGACCGTTGCGTCACCGCGGCGGGCTCGCGCCTCCTTGCTCAACGGCTCGCGGCGCCGCTGACTGATCCGAAAGCGATCGACCGCCGTCTCGATTCGGTCGAATGTTTCCTGCACGATCCTGTAGCCCGCAGCGAAGCTCGCGAGCGCCTGCGCGCGGCCCCCGATCTCGCACGCGCGCTGTCGCGCATCGTCGTCGGGCGCGGCGGCCCGCGCGACCTCGCGGCGATCCGCGACGGACTGGACGCCGCGGCTTCGCTCGCGGACCGGCTCGACCGTCTCGACACGCGCCCGGAGGAAACTTCCGCGGCACTCGCGGCGCTGCGGAATCCTGATCCCAAGATCGCCCGCGAGTTGTCCATGACTCTCGCCGACGAATTGCCGCTGCTCAGGCGCGATGGCGGATTCGTACGCGACGGATGCGACGGCGCGCTCGATGACGCGCGGGGCCTCCGCGACCAGTCGCGCCGCGTGATCGCGCAATTGCAGGAACGCTACGCCGAGGAAACCGGCATCCGCGCGCTCAAGGTTCGCCACAACAACATCCTCGGCTATTTCGTCGAAGCAACCGCGCAGCAGGGCGAGAAGCTGCTTGGCGCGCCACTGAACGCGCGCTTCATCCACCGCCAGACGCTTGCGGGGCAGATCCGCTTCACCACCACCGAGCTCGGCGAACTGGAATCCAAAATCGCAAGCGCCGCCGACCGCGCGCTCGGCATCGAGCTTGCCGCGTTTGACCGCCTGGCCGCTCTGGTTTCGCAGAACAGCGCCGATATCCGCGGCGCGGCAGAGGCGCTCGCCGTGCTGGATGTGTCATCGGCGCTCGCCGCGCTTGCGGCGGAACGCGACCACGCGCGCCCGCAGATCGACACGTCGCTGCATTTCAACATCGAGGGCGGCCGGCATCCGGTGGTCGAACAGGCCCTGGCGGGCTCGGCTCCTTTCATTGCCAATGGCTGCGATCTGTCGCCTCCATCGAGCGAGAAGACCGGACGCATCTGGCTTCTCACCGGCCCGAACATGGCGGGCAAGTCCACCTTCCTGCGCCAGAACGCGCTGATTGCGATCCTCGCCCAGATGGGAAGTTTCGTCCCGGCCAAGGCCGCGTGCATCGGCGTCGTCGACCGCCTTTTTTCGCGCGTTGGAGCGGCCGACGATCTCGCGCGCGGACGTTCAACCTTCATGGTCGAAATGGTCGAGACCGCGGCGATCCTCAATCAGGCGGGCGAACGCTCGCTCGTGATCCTCGACGAGATCGGGCGCGGCACCGCGACCTTCGATGGATTGTCGATCGCATGGGCGACGATCGAGCACCTGCACGAGGTCAATCGCTGCCGCGCGCTGTTCGCCACGCATTACCACGAGCTGACCGCGCTCGCCGCCAAGCTGCCGCGCCTGCACAACGCGACGATGCGCGTGAAGGAATGGCAGGGCGACGTGGTGTTCCTGCACGAGGTGGTGCCCGGCGCGGCGGATCGCTCCTACGGCATTCAGGTCGCGAAACTCGCAGGCCTGCCGGCGGGCGTGATCGAACGCGCCAAGGTGATCCTCGCCGAGCTCGAGGCCGAGCAGCGCAGCAAGCCGCTCAAAGGCTTCGACGATCTTCCGCTGTTTCAGGCAAAGCCCGCTGCGGCCATGCAACCGCACGAACCTTCTCCGCTCGACCAGCTCGTCGCTACGCTCGAAGCAATGCATCCCGACGAGATGTCGCCGCGCGAAGCGATGGATGCGCTCTACCGGCTGAAGTCGCAGCTGTCGGACAGCAAATAGGCGACGTGCGGATTACTTCAGCGGCGGTAGCTCTGCCGGCGGCGGCAGTGTGTTAAGTTGATCGTTGAACTGCTTGTCCGAGATCGGCGCAGCCGGCGCGCGGACGCTGTCGGCCTTGTTCTCGCCGACATGGGTGAGCTGCGGCACGAAAAGAACCAGCAGCAGCAGGAACCATTGCGCAATAAGGAAGGGAAGGAGCGCGCGAACGAACGGCCGGAACGGGACCTGCTCCCGCAACGCGCCGCGCACCATCATCAGCGCGTAACCGAACGGCGGAAGAAGAAAGCTCGCCTGCAGTGTCAGCAGCACGAGCGCCGACACCCAGCGCGCATCGGCGATGCGCACCAGAAGCGGCGGGATCACCACCGGGATGACGACGAAGATGATCTCGAAGGCATCGAGCACGAACGCGCAAAGCCCGATCACCGCGAGCACCACCGCCACGGCGAGGATGTCGCTGCCGGGAATCGCGGCGACCAGGTTGTTTACGAGCTGGTTCGTGCCGAGAAGCCGCAGCACCAGCGTGAAGGTGGTCGCGGCCAGCAGCAGCGAAAACAGCGCGCCGGAAATCGTGATCGCGTCCTGTAGCAGACCGCGCAGCACCGCGCCGCGCAGCCGTCCGGTGATGAAGCCCGCGGACAGGAGCGCAAAGGCGCCAACCGCTGCGGCCTCGACCGCAAAGAAGAAGCCGGTCGCAACCCCTCCGAGAAGGATCAGGAGCGCCGTGAGGGATACGCCGGCCAGCAGACCCTGCTGAAAGGTCAGCCGCTCGCGCCTGGGCAGGCGCGTGGCGCTGCGTCCGCTGAACCACGCCAGCACGAGGCACATGAGGAGAAAAATCCCGCCCGGCGCGAGGGCGGCGTGAAAGACATCCTGCGTATTGACCACACGGTCGGTCCGCCCGGTCTGCGTCACCGCGAACGTGTGCGCCGAAAGCATCGCGTCGCTCAGGAGGATGAGCACGAGCGACGGGGGAACGAGAACTCCGAGGGTCGAGGCAACGGCGATGACCGCATGACGCGTCGGCGCGGGCACGCCTTCGGCTTCGAGCCGCGGCGACACCACGCGCGAAAGACCGAGCACGCTCGCACCGACCGAGCCGTTCATCGGCCCGAGCAGCGCACCGAGGGCCATCCCCGAGACGAGCGGCGCAGATACATTACGCGGCAGGATCGCGTTGCTCGCACGGTACAGCGCATCGGCCACCGGAAGACGGTCGAGCAGCAGGCCCATCGTGACGTAGAGCGGCAGTGCCTGCAGCAGATCGTTATCGAACAGATTGACCAGGCGGCCGGGGAGCGCCCACAGAAGCGAAGCCGGGAATACGTCGGTGACGACGCCTAGCGTGGCGCCAAGCGCTGCCGCGGAAATCAGGACGAAGGCTGCGGGAAGGCCGGTCGTTACGATCCCGACGCCGACCAGAATAAGGAGAACGAGACCGCTCCACTCCATCAGGTTTCATCCGGCCGTCGATAGCGGACGATCTGCAGCACCGCCTGTGCGAGCACCAGAAACGTCATGACCCACAGCGCGATCTTGATGATGAAATATCCGGGGTTATTGGTGTCCTGGAATTTTTCGAAAGACTGGATCGACGAAATCACAAGCGTGCGGCTCGCGATCAGAATGAAGAGCGCCCAGGGCAGGACCCCGATCACCGCAACCGCCTGCCTTAGCCATTGCCGCGCGCGTTCCGAATAGTGTCGCGCAACGGCATCCGCCGCCAGATGCGTGCCGGCGCGCGTCGCCGCGGTCACGCTGATTGCGACGTAAAGCGCGAAGATGATCTGGCCGAGATCGTTCGCCTCGCGCGAATAGGCGCGCAGCAATTCACGCAACGGCCATTGCAGAAACAGGAGCACGCAGAGCGGCAGCACGAGCCACCGCCCGGCCGCGATCACCCCCTCGATGATGCCGTCGACGCGGCGCCATATCCCCATCGGCGCAGGATATCTGCCCGCGGCGACGGCCGTCGAGGCGGTTGCGCGCTTATTCGATGGAAACGCGGCCGGTGCATTGATATTCCGCACTGTGCCGAGGTACGGAATTTGTCCGTAGCCTCAATATGGTTTCCTCCGGACTTCGCTTTTCGTCGGATTGACGGACGCAATCCAAGGATACCAATGGCGGTGCCGGGCCCGCATGTCATTCCGCTTTGGAAAGGTCATCGAAATGACGGATCGATTTCTGCAAGGCCGAACCGCGCTCGTCACCGGTTCGGTCCAGGGTATCGGCATGGCGATCGCAAAGTCTCTTGCCGCCGCCGGCGCGCGGATCGCGGTCCACGGCCTTGCCACGGCCGAACAGGCCGCGGGCGCAGTCGCAGCGATGAAGGAGAGCGGCGCACCCGACGCGCGCTTCTTTGCCGGCAACGTGCGCAACCCGGGCGAAATCGACAAGATGATGGACGCGGTCGCGTCATGGGGCGGTCCGGACATCCTGGTCAACAACGCAGGCATTCAGCACACGGTGAGCCTCGCCGACGCGACACGGAAAACTTGGGACGACATTATCGCGATCAACCTGTCGGCTGCATTCGACACCATGCGCCACGCCCTGCCGAAAATGGCCGAACGCGGCTATGGCCGCGTGGTCAACATCGCCTCCGTGCATGGCCTCGTCGCGTCGATCCACAAGGCGCCCTATGTCTCCGCGAAGTTCGGTCTCATCGGACTGTCGAAGGTTGCGGCTCTTGAATATGCCGGGGCCGGCTCGCGCGCGAGCGGCGGCGTGACGGTGAACTGCATCTGCCCTGGCTTCATCGAAACCTCGCTGATCGAGCCGCAGATCCAGGAGCGCGCCGCGAAATACGGCGGCGACCGACTCAAGGGCGTCGCCGACCTGCTTTCCGACAAGCAGCCGAGCAAACGCACCTCGATGCCCGAGGAGATCGGCGCGCTGGCCGCGTGGCTGTGCCACCCGGTGGCGCACAATGTCACCGGCACGGCGATCCCGGTCGACGGCGGCTGGACAGCGCAATAAGGCTCGCGTCTTAACGATCATCCGCGCCGCCCTCACGCAGAGCTTGCGCAGGCGGCCCGTTCCTTGCATGAAAATCGGGCCATGAATGTGAGACCGGCGACCAACGGATTGAAAGCCGCGCAGGAGGCAAACCCGCTTGGGCGGTTTCTGCGCGAGACGCATGCGGCGCTTGCGGCGAACGGTGCCGGCGCCGTCGCCGACTATATTCCCGAACTGAGCAAGGCCGATCCGCAGCATTTCGGCATCGGGCTCGCGACGCTGGACGGCTACGTGCACGAGATCGGCGAGAGCGCGACCCCGTTCACCATTCAGTCGATTTCCAAGGCATTCGTGTTCGCGCTTGCGCTTGAGACGCTCGGGCAGGAGCGGATCGAGGCGACGATCGGGGTCGAGCCGAGCGGAGACGCGTTCAATTCGATCCGGCTGCGTCCCGACAACCGGCCGTTCAACCCCATGGTCAATGCCGGCGCGATCGCGTGCTCGGGACTGATCCAGGAGGCTGCGGGCGATGCGGCGTTCGAACATATCCGCGCCGCACTGGGGAGCTTTGCCGGACACACTCTCGAACTTGACGAGGCGGTGTTCACGTCCGAGCGCGACACCGGCGACCGCAATCGCGCAATCGCATATCTCCTGCACAATTACGGCATCGTCAAAGGCGACGTCGACGCGGTGCTCGATGTGTATTTCCGTCAATGCTCGATCCTCGTCACCGCGCGCGACCTCGCGCTCATGGCCGCTACGCTGTCGAACGGCGGAGTCAACCCGTTGACCGGCGCGCGCGTGATCAGCCCCTACGCGGTGTCGCGCACGCTTTCGGTGATGACGAGTTCGGGCATGTACGATTATGCCGGCGAATGGATTTATCGCGTCGGGCTGCCGGCGAAAAGCGGCGTCGGCGGCGGCATCCTCGCCGCGCTGCCCGGCCAGTTCGGGCTTGGCACCTTCTCGCCGCTACTCGACGAGCATGGAAATTCCGTTCGCGGTCTCAAGGTATGCGAGGCTATTTCGGAGCGATTCGAGTTGCACATGCTCAACCGCGCGAGCGACGTGCGCACCTGCATCGTCGCCGACTACGATTTCGGACGGGTCTCCCCGCGCGGGCGCCAGCCGCACGAACAGAAGATCATCGACGAACACGAAAATTCGGTGCGCGTGCTCGAATTGACCGGAACGCTCACCTTCGCGAATGCCGAATTGATCGCACGGCGCATCGAATCGAAGCCCCGGCCGCTGGCCCTGATCCTCGATCTCGGCCGCGTGCCGATGGTGACGATAGGCGCGGCGAAGATGCTCGGCACATTGCTCGCCGCACTGAACGACGCTGGAGCCACTGCGGTCATTTCAGGTGTCGGCCGCGATTCGCGATCGTTCAGCGCGATAGCGGAAGCGCTGCCTTCTGGAGTTCGGCTTCGCGAATTCGGGCTGCTCGACGAGGCAATCGAATGGGCGGAAGACCAGGTCATCTTCCGGTTTGGAGGCTTCACGAACCTGCTCGACACGACCAACCTCGCCGATCAGGAATTGCTGGTCGGACTTGCTCCTGAACTGGTCGACGAAATCGGCAAGCTCGGCATTGCGCGCGAATATCACACCGGTGAGCGCATCATCGAGGGCGGCGCGCTCGCTTCTTCGATCTTCTTCCTGCAGAGCGGAATGGTCAGCGTGAAGATGCCGGATGGAGTGCGCCTTGCGACCCTCGTGCCCGGCATGGCCTTCGGCGAGATGGCGCTCGTCGATACCCATCGCGCCGCCGACGTATGGGCCGATACTGCGGTGCGTTGCATCGAGCTGCCGCTGGAGCGCTTCTACGGCTTCCGCGAAATGAACCCGCAGGTCGGCGAACGCATCATGCGCAATCTGTCCGGCCTGCTCGCGCGTAGGCTCGGCCGCGCCAATACCCGCATCGACCGATTGAGCGCGACCTAATAGGTCGCGCGGCCGCCGGACAGATCGAACACCGCCCCGGTCGAAAAGCTGCAATCGTCCGAGCACAGCCACATCACGAGCTGCGCGGCTTCGTCCACGGTACCGAACCGGTGCAGC
Organism: uncultured Hyphomicrobiales bacterium; assembly: GCA_964584855.1. Taxonomy (GTDB): domain Bacteria; phylum Pseudomonadota; class Alphaproteobacteria; order Rhizobiales; family Xanthobacteraceae; genus Pseudorhodoplanes. Next base: position 47,176 of record CAZPBF010000009.1, on the reverse strand, counting down.
GGGCTTTTCGCGACCATCGTGGCGACCACGTCGGGCGCCATCTGCTTCAAAATCTCCGTTTCGATTGCTGCAGGCGCGATGGCGTTGACGCGCACCGGGGTGTGAGCGAGTTCCTTGGCGAGCGACTTGGTGAAGGCGATCACGCCGGCTTTCGACGCTGAATAGGCGGACAGGTTCGGTGTGCCTTCCTTGCCGGCGATCGAGGCGAGGTTGACGATCCGCCCCGCCGGCGCGCGCAGCAGATGCGGCACCACCTTGCGCGAGACCTCGAACACGCCGGTGAGATTGATGTCGACGATGCGCCGCCAGTCGAACGGCGACAATTCGGCGACCGGGGCGGACGCGCCGACGATGCCCGCATTATTGACCACGATATCGAGCCGCGACGCCTGCGCTATCGTCTCGCGCAACGCAGCGTCGATGTCCTCCGGGCTCGTGACATCGACCCGCTGGTAACGGACGCCCCGATCCTCTCCCGCGACAATGTCCCAGACGCACACCTGCGCGCCCGCCGCCTGAAGATGCTGCGCGATGGCGCGTCCGATGCCGGCAGCGCCGCCGGTCACGACCGCCACACGGCCGGAGAAATCGTAGTTCACCGTCATCTGGCAGGCCTCACGCGTTATTCGGTGCGGATGATCCACATCGGCGCGTTTGAAGCAACTCTAACGCCACTACGATTCAGGCGGCGGCGAACCGGCGGGCGGCGTACACCGTGCCGTTCCACATCATCGCAACCATCAGCGCGACGGCGAGCGCGGCCGCGTTGCCGAGCGGCACGGCCGTGAGGTGCAACACGAAGATCGCCATGGCGAATCCGAGCAATCCCGGATAGCCTTGCGCGACCACGGCCGCCGTCGCGGCCGCTCCGACACGGCGATTCAAAATCAGGAAGATGCTGGTGTAGACCACCGGGAATGCCGCAAGCAGCCCGGTCGCGGCCGGTCCGATCGTGAAACCAAGACTGACGACGAGCGCGACAATCGTAGCGACAAGGCAGGCGCGCAGGACAACGTCCGAAAAACGCAAGGGCACGCGCGGCATCGGTGCGTCGGCGTAGCGCCGCGTCGCATAGAAGCAAACGAAGAATGCGACGATGTTCGCGAGCACCGCGGTTGCCCCGGTCCACGGCATCAGCTGGATCAGGACGGTCGCACCCGCCCATGTCGCGAGCGCCAGAAGGATCGACGTATAAGTGCGAAAGCGGCGGGCGAAGAAAAGAAAAGAGAGCGTATAGAGGAACACCGCGACGTTGTTGGACAGGCTCCCGAGCGCGCTTTCGGAGATGAAGGCCGGTTCGTGATCTAGCGACAGAAATACATAGGCAGGACCGGCCGACACCGGCAGCGTCAACACCAGCGCGCCGACCAGCGCGCCTGCGCGCTCGGCGATGATGGTCGCCGAGATGACGAAGATGGCCGCGAAGGCCATCTTGGCCGCGAGCGCAACGATAAAAAACAGCTCGGGAGACATGCTTCCTCAAACAGATGCCCCGCATCGAGCGGGGCATTCGAATTTTTCGGCTGCTGTATCGCCCGATCGCCGGACGATGACAATTATCAGCTGCGCATGGCGCTCATGCGCGCCTGAGCGAAACCTCGACCGGCGGCCCGCTTTTGATCGTTTGATAGACGACACAATAGCGTTCGGTGAGTTTCAGAAGCTGGTCGAGTTTGTCCTGCGGCGCGTCGGTATCGACCTCGAAGGTCAGCCGGATGTCGCGGAACCCGACAGGCGCATCCTTGGCAACGCCGAGCGTTCCGCGGAAATCGAGATCGCCCTCGGCGAATACCTTTCCGGATTTCAGCGGAATTTCGAGCGCGGTCGACACCGCCTTGAGCGTCACACCTGCACAGGCAACGAGGGCTTCGAGCAGCATGTCGCCGGAGCACAACTCCATCCCCGATCCGCCGGTCGCCGGATGCAGCCCCGCGACCGCGAGCGCCTTTCCGGTTTCCACCTTGCAGGCGATGTTCTGGTCGTCGAGCGTGCCCTTCGCCTTGAGCGTGATGAGGGCTGCGTCCGCATCGCCCTTGTACTTGTCCTTGATCGGGGCCTGCATTGCCCGCAGTCCGGCGGCGTCCATGGGGGAATCCTTCGCTGGTTTCGTCGGGAGCGTATATGGGATCAGTTCGGCGTCAGCACCACACGGCCGACCACCTTGCCGTTACGCAGATCGGTCAACGCCTCGTTGACCTGATCCAGCGGACGCGTCGCAAGCGGCACTTCAGGCAAGCCCTTCTTCTGAACGAGATCGAGCAGTTCGCGCATCTCCGGCAGTGAGCCCACATAGGAGCCCTGAATGGTCATCGCGCGCATGGGGAAGAACGGCGTCGAGATCGTGATGTCGCCGCCGAACAGGCCGACCACGACGATGTGACCGCCCTTCGGGACGAGGGAGTCGATCGCAAGCTTCACGGTGTTGCCCGCGCCGACGAAATCCACCACCGCCCAGGCGCCGCCGCCGGTCGCGTCCTGGATCTGCTTGACGGCATCCGCCGCCTTGCCGTCGACCACCGCGAGCGCGCCGGCCTTCTTTGCCGCCTCGCGCTTATTCGCGTCGATGTCGACCATCACTCCGCCCTTGCCGCCCATCAGCTTGACGAGCGCAAGTGCCGCAAGGCCCACGCCACCGGCGCCAATGATCACCACCGGCTGCTCTTTGAGGACATGACTGACCTTCTTCAGCGCGCCATAGGCCGTGATGCCCGAGCACGCGAGCGGAGCTGCCTTCTCCGGTGCAAGATTGCCGATCTCGAACAGGTAGCGCGGATGCGGGACCATCAGGTGTGTTGAATAGCCGCCATTCGAGAACACACCGAGATTGCGCGGCGTGCGGCAGAGGTTTTCCTCGCCCCGCTTGCAGACCATGCATTCACCGCAACCCATCCAGGGATGGGCGAGGCGCACGTCGCCGACCTTTACGCCTTTCGCGTCAGGGCCGACCGCGACGACCTCTCCGACATTCTCGTGGCCCATCGTCAGCGGCAGCTTGATCCCGCGCTCGAGCAGCTGCAGGCGCTTGCCGCCGCCCAGTTCGTAATAGCCGTCCCAGATATGGATGTCGGAATGGCAGACGCCGGAGGCCTTCACCTTGAGCAGCACCTGCGTCCCCACGGGCTGCGGCGTCGGGCGCTCGATCGCCTGCAACGGCTTGCCGCACTCGCACACATCGAAGCTGAGCATGGACGGTCTCTCCTCCACCGCGGCCGGTCATCAAGCCGCGCTTTGTCGGGCGAAACGTATAGAGACGTGACGGCCCGGCACAAGGGCGGGCGTGACAATGGGGGCTATGCGGTTCGGGGCCGCTACCACCACATCGCCGCGCCGGTGGTGGTCTTTTCTTCGCGCTCGTCCACGCTGACCGCGCGGTCGAGCGAGCGGTCGAGCGCCGCGAGCACGCGCCGCTTGATGAAGTCGAATGCGGCCGACTGGCGGTCGCGCGGGCGAGGAAGGTCGGCCACGATCTCCTCGAAGATGCGGCCCGGACGGGGACGCATCACGAGGATGCGGTCGGCGAGCACGATCGCCTCGTCGACATCGTGGGTGACGAGGACGAGCGTCGGCTTCAGGTCCCCCCACAGATTGAGCAGATGGTCCTGCAGATCGACGCGGGTGAAAGCATCGAGCGCGGAGAACGGCTCGTCCAGCAGCAGGACCTGCGGCCGCGGAACCAGCGCGCGCGCGATTGCGACGCGCTGGGCCTGCCCGCCGGATAATTCGCGCGGCCAGGCGGCGGCCTTTTCCGGAAGGCCGACGCGGTCGAGAGCGCGGGCCACGCGTTCGCGGCGTTCGCTCGCTGGACGGTCATGCAAGCCGAAGCCAACATTGTCGGCGACCGTCAGCCAAGGCAGCAGCCGCGGCTCCTGGAAGATGATTCCGATTTTCTCGTGCGGCTTTTCGATCCGCTCGCCGTCAAGCACGACCTGTCCCTGGGTCGGGCGGTCTAGCCCGGACATCGCCCGCAGCAGAGTGGACTTGCCGCAGCCCGATCCGCCGACGATGGCGAGGATTTCGCCCGGCTTGACCTCGACGGTCACCCCATCGAGCGCACGCGTGCCATTCGGATAGGTTTTTCCGACGCGGTCGATGGCAAGCATGTCAGTTGCCCTCCGTCCGCGCCGTGACGTCTTCCCACCGCAAGAGAGGCGCTGTGGCAAGGACGATAATCCAGTCGGAAATCTTGCCGATGATCGCGAAGGCGACGATCGCGGCCACGATCTGAGCGGGCTTGCCGAGCTGCTGCCCGTCGGTCAGGAGATAGCCGAGGCCTTCGGACGCGCCGAGCAATTCGGCCGCGACGACGAACATCCATCCGAGCCCGAGCCCGGTGCGCAGCGAAATCACGTAAGCCGGCAGCACGGCAGGCAGCAGGATCCGCCGCACCATCGCAACCGGGGACAGCCGGAAGGCGCGCCCGACCTCCACGAGCTTGCGGTCGACCGAGCCGATTGCGCCCATGACGCCGAGATAGACCGGGAAAAACACGCCGACCGAGATCAGCGTGATCTTGGAGGCCTCGAAAATTCCGAACCAGAGGACGAAAAGCGGGACCCATGCGATCGAGGGAATCGCGCGCAGCGCCTGAAGGGTCGGATCGAGCAGGCGGCGAGCGACCGCCGAATAAGCAGTGATCGCGCCCGCAAGCGTGCCGGCGACAACGCCGAAGGCAAAGCCCGCCGCGACGCGCGCCGACGTCGCGAAGGCGTGATGCTGCAATTCGCCGGTGCGCCACAGATCAGCGAAAGTCGCGAAGATGACCGACGGCGGGGGAACAAGTCGACCTGTCGCAAAGCCTGCGCGCACCGCAAGCTCCCACGCGAGGCCAAGCGCAACCGGCAGGAAGAGACCCAGCAGCGGGCGCGTCCAGCGTGACCATGCGCTGCGCGGAGCGCGCGCGGGTACCTCTTGGGCCACGGGGTCGGCGATACTCATGTGCACAAAAGACATGGCGAAGCCAAAGAGTGCAAGACGATCTCTGGACTAATCTGCCCCGCGAGCGGAGCCGATCGAAGCGTCAAGCGCGGCGGGCGAGTTGAGTTCGGCCCTCCCCCGCGGACGGGGGAGGGAGAAGCTGCGGGCGAGCCGCCGGGACGGCGCGTGGTCAGTTGGTCAGCGGCACCTGATCGTAGATCAGGTCGTCCAGCGCCTTCTTGACGTCAACGTCCGACTTGATGACGCCGGCCTGCTGCAGGGCGATGCCCGCGGCAAGGATCGTCTCACGCTGCGGAGCCCCGATTTTGGAGTGCGTCAGTTCGGTGCGTTCCTTGAGCTGCTTGTCCACCACGTTGTCCGGCAGCTTGGTCACGCCGATGAACACCTTTTTCAACTCGTCGTAATGAGCGAGCGAATACTTGCGCGCATCCTCGTAGACCTTGAGCACGCGCTTCACGAGATCGGGATGATCCTTGAGGAATTCCTCGCGCACGTTGAGGATGCCCCAGGTGTTCGCACCGGCATTGCGGTAGAACAGCTTGGCGCCATCCTCGATCTCGGCCGCCGCCATCATCGGATCGAGTCCGGCCCACGCATCGACGTCGCCACGGATCAGCGCAGTCTTGCCGTCCGGATGCTGCAGCAGCACCGGCGTGATGTCCTTCTCGGTCAGGCCGACGCTCTGCAGCGCGCGTACAAGGAAGATGTGCGGATCGGTGCCGCGGGTGACCGCGACGCGCTTGCCTTTCAGATCCTCGACCTTGGTGATCTTGGAATCCTTCGTGGTGACAAGCGCCGTCCATTCCGGACGCGAATAGACATAGATCGACTTGATCGGGTTGCCGTTGATCTTGCCGACGAGCGCGGCCGATCCTGCGGTCGAACCGAAATCGATCGAGCCGGCGTTCAGGAACTCGAGCGCCTTGTTCGAGCCGAGCGTCTGCACCCAGACGATCTTGATGCCGTCCTTCTCGAATTCCTTTTCGAGCAGGCCCTTGTCCTTCAGCAGCATCGAAACGGGGTTATAGGTCGCCCAGTCGATGTGGATTTCGCTCACCTTGTCGGCGGCGAAAGCGTTGGTGCCCAGCGAGCCTGCCAGAAGTGCAGACACCAGCAGGGTGCGCCTTGAGAAAATGGTCATTCACAAACCTCCACGCGTTGCACGGCATCAGCGCCAGAGGCGCTTGCCGATCGTTGATGGAGGCGGGGATTTCTCGCCCGCCCGTCAGCTTGTTGCGACAGGGCTGGGCCCAACCGCTTTAGCTGCATTTATTAAGCGCCCGCAAGCTGTTCGCTCAAATCGGCGCTAGTTATTGATTTAGAAAGACAATCGGCTCGCGTCAACAAGAAAATATGAGCCGTTTTGTGGCGTGAAACGAGATGCAATTTTCATCATGCGCGGACGGGGCGGAATATTTCACCCCTGCCCCTGCGACAGGCCGTGACAGCGCCAAGACCGTCCGTTATCCGGTTAGATCATGCTCATCACGCAGCCCGCGCCGAACAAGCTTGCCGGCGTCTTCGATGCCGAAGCGGTCGCGGCCCATCTGGACGGGTTGCCCGCGCGCTTCGGCACGAACGAAAGCGAATTGCGCCGCGCGATCGCGCAGCACCTGAAAGGCATTCTCGCGGAAGGCCGCGACGCTGCCGAAGAATTGCTGCTGAAGGACCGGCACGGACGGCGCTGCGCGGAGATCCTCTGCTTCATGCAGGACGAGATCATCCGCCTGCTGTACGAGTTCGCGGCGAAGCATCTTTATCCCGCGCTCAACCCTTCGGAAGCCGAGCGCATGGCGATCGTGGCTACCGGCGGCTACGGCCGCGGACTGCTCGCGCCCGGCTCCGACATCGATCTGCTGTTTCTCCTGCCCTACAAGCAGACCGCATGGGGCGAGCAGATTGCCGAAGCGATCCTTTATTGTCTTTGGGACATGGGCCTGAAGGTCGGGCACGCGACCCGTTCGGTCGACGAATGCATCCGTCAGGCCAAGGCGGACATGACCATCCGCACCGCGATCCTCGAGGCGCGCTTCCTGTTCGGCGACCGCAAGCTGTTCGACGAACTGACCGCGCGGTTTGACAAGAACGTCGTGCAGGGGACCGCGCCCGAATTCGTCGCGGCGAAACTCGCCGAACGCGAGGAGCGCCACCGCCGCGTGGGCCAGTCGCGCTATCTGGTCGAGCCGAACGTCAAGGACGGCAAAGGCGGATTGCGCGATCTGCACACGTTGTTCTGGATCGCCAAATACGTCTATCGCGTCAACGACGTCGAGGAGCTGGTCGGACGCGGGGTGTTCGACCGCGAGGAGCTCAATATCTTCCGGCGCTGCGAAGACTTCCTCTGGTCGGTGCGCTGCCATCTGCATTTCGTCACCGGGCGTCCCGAGGAGCGCATCTCCTTCGACGTGCAGCGCGAGATCGCGGTGCGGCTCGGCTACACCGAGCATCCGGGCATGCAGGACGTCGAGCGCTTCATGAAGCACTACTTTCTCGTCGCCAAGGACGTCGGCGACCTGACCGCGATCCTGTGCGCCGCGCTCGAGGACAGCCACGCCAAGAGCGTACCGGTGCTTGGCCGGGTGATGGCGAAATTCAAGCCGCGCGGCGGGCGGCGGGTGCTGACCGAGAGCGACGATTTTGTCATCGACAACAACCGCATCAACATCGCTGGGCCGGACGTTTTCTCGCGCGACCCGATGAACCTGATCCGGATCTTCCACATCGCGCAGAAGCACAATCTCGCCTTTCACCCCGATGCGATGCGAATCGCCAAGCGTTCGCTCAAGCTGATCGACAACAAGCTGCGCGAGAACAAGGATGCCAACCGGCTGTTCCTGGACATCCTGACCTCCGACAACAACGCCGAAGTCGTGCTGCGGCGGATGAACGAGGTGGGCGTGCTCGGTGCATTCGTTCCAGCCTTTGGGCGGGTCGTCGCGATGATGCAGTTCAACATGTATCACCACTACACGGTGGACGAGCATCTGCTGCGCTGCGTCGGCATCCTCGCCGACATCGAACGCGGCGGGAACGAGGAATACAGCCTCGCCAGCGATCTCATCCGCAAAATCCAGCCGCATCACCGGAAATTACTGCGCGTCGCGCTGTTCCTGCACGACATCGCCAAGGGCCGCGTGGAAGATCATTCGATCGCGGGCGCGCGCGTTGCGCGCAGGCTGTGCCCGCGCTTCGGCCTGTCGCCGTCCGAAACCGAGACGGTAGCCTGGTTGATCGAATTTCATCTTGTCATGTCGTCCGTCGCGCAATCGCGCGACCTCTCCGACCGAAAGACCATTTCGAACTTTGCCGAGGTGGCGCAGTCGCTCGAGCGGCTGAAGCTCCTGACCATTCTTACGACGGCGGACATCCGCGCGGTCGGACCGGGCGTGTGGAATTCATGGAAGGCGCAGCTTCTGCGCACTCTCTATTACGAGACCGAGCCGGTCCTGACCGGCGGCTTCTCCGAAGTCGACCGCGAGCGCCGGGTGGCGATGGCGCAGGACGAATTCCGCTCGCATATGAAGGATTGGACGCCGGCCGATATCGAAGCCTATATCGCGCGCCACTACCCCGCCTACTGGCTCAAGGTGGATCTTCCGCACAAAATCGCACATGCGCATTTTCTGCGCGCCGCCGCGACGGACAACCGCACCTTGGCCACCAATGTCGATTTCGATCGCACGCGCGGCGTGACCGAGCTGACCGTCGCGGCGCCGGACCACCCGCGCCTTCTCTCAATCATTGCGGGCGCCTGTGCCGCGGGTGGCGCGAACATCGTGGACGCGCAAATCTACACCACCACCGATGGGCTTGCGCTCGACACGATCGCGCTGTCGCGGGAATTCGAGCACGACGAAGACGAACAGCGGCGCACCGGCCGTATCACGGACATGATCGACAAAGCGCTGCGCGGACAAATCAAGCTTCCCGAAGCGGTCCAGCGCCGTCCTGCCAAGGCTCGCATCAAGGCGTTCGCGATCGAGCCGGAAGTTGCCATCAACAACGAATGGTCGAATCGCTACACCGTCGTCGAAGTCACCGGCATCGACCGTCCCGGTCTTCTCTATGAGCTGACCGCGACACTGTCGCGGCTCAACCTCAACATCGCATCGGCGCATGTCGCGACCTTCGGCGAGCGGGTGGTCGACGTGTTCTACGTGACTGATCTGCTTGGCGCGAAGATCGCTTCTCCAACGCGGCAGGCCGCGATCAAGCGGGCGCTGGCGCAACTTTTTGCGCGCGCCGCGAATGAAAGCGCGCCCGCCCGCGCTGCCGGATGAAAGACGGGCGCCACAAGGGCGCCCGATTGGTTTTCACAACGATCGGATACGCTTACCGCGCGCGTCCGTTATGGATCATTTTCTCGCCAAGGTGACTTCCAGCGGAACGAAAATCTGTCGAACCGCGTCCGCCACGACTTTCCGGCTCAGATCGTTCTGGTTTGCCGGCGTGGTGTTCACCACGAGCGGCTTCACGGCCTTGACCGGCTTGGCCGCGAGGGCAGCCCCCGGCACCGCCACAGCCCCGGCGATGACCAGTATCACTAGGCTTTTACGCATCGCTCACTCCAACGCTACGCTTACTGCCGGAATTTCCCGGCATCACGATTGTCGTTCGCTGGGCACGCGATTCAATGGGAAACCGCCCGCAATGCACCGGGCCGTGGCGCATTTCCCACCATACGTCACCGTCGGAACACATCGCTCGCGCGGCAAGTGTGAATCAGTGCTTCGGAATGGCACAGATTGCGACAAATGCGGACGCGGCGGGCTCAGTATGATTTTTTACGGTCGACCACGTTTTCAAGCGCAGCGCCGGCTTCGAACCGCTCGATCTGGCGCGCGACGTAATCGGATACCGCATCGGGATCGGTGTCGGCGGCATTGTGCGGCGAAATCGTGAGCTTCGGCTGTGCCCACAGCGCGCTTTCCTTCGGCAGCGGCTCGGTCGCGAACACGTCGAGCGTCGCGGCCAGGAGCGTGCCGTCGTCGAGCGCCGCGACAATATCGTCCTCGACCTGAAGACCGCCGCGCCCGGCATTGATCAGAACCGGCCCGCCGAGCACGCCGTCTCGCGCCAGCATCGAAAAGGTCTTGCGGTTCAGGACGCCGCGCGTCTGCGGCGTCAGCGGCAGGAGGCAAACCAGAATGTCGGTGCGGCGCAGGAATTTTTCGAACTCTTCAGTCCCCGTGAAGCATTCCACACCGGCAACGCTCTTGCGCGTCTGGCTCCAGCCGGCGACCTGAAAGCCAAGGCGCGCCAGTACCTGCGCTGAATCCTTGCCCATCACGCCCATGCCCAGGATTCCGACGCGCACAGCTGACGCCGCCCATTGCTGCTTCGGCTCCCAGATTCGGTGGCGCTGCGCGGCATCGTAATAGCGTTGGCGCCGATGATAGATCAGCGTGTGCATGACCACGTATTCGGTCATCCGCGCAGTCAGGTCCGCGAGCGCGACGCGCACGAGCGGGACGGGAGGCAGCGACGTATCCGCGAGCACGGCGTCGACGCCCGCACCGAGATTGAAAATCGCTTTCAGATTGGGAAATGCATTCAGTGCGCCGGGTTGCGGCTTCCACACCGCAGCATAGCGGACGGCGGCTGGGTCGATCGTGTCGTCCGGAATCAGCGCGACGGGACGATCGGCACAACGCTTGCGAAACCGTTCGCGCCAGCGGGCCGGCGCCCAGTTCTCGGTTCCTCCGGAAATCAGGAGTGCCAGCGCGCCCTTGCTCATCGTCGCCCCAAATCCGGAAGCCAACCCTACACGCCGGCCGATCCGGACGCATCGCGCAAGGCGTCGGCGAGAATTGCTCCCCCGTTCGCCGTCTGACCGCCATCTACAGGAATGACCGCACCGGTGATATAGGCGGCCTGCGGCGATGCAAGAAACAGGACAAGGTTCGCGACATCGTCGATGCGCCCAAAGCGGCCGAGTGGCACTGAACGTTCCCACGCTTTCTTCGCTACGGCTGACGATGCGAGGCGCGACATGCCCTCGGTATCTTCTATCGGGCCCGGGATCACGGAATTGATACGGATGCCTTCGCCACCCCATTCGACGCACAGCGCACGCGTGAGCATGTCCACACCCGCCTTGGCGGCAGAAGCGTGCGCCTGCATCGGCATGGCCATGACGGCTTGCGGCGCCGAGATGTTGACGATGCAGGCGCCGGGTTTGCGCAGTAGCGGGTAAGCGGCGCGCGCAACGTTGAAGGTCCCGAGAAGATCGATGTCGACCACCGCCTTGAACGCGTTCGGCGACATTTTTCCGGCCGGAGCGAGGAAATTGCCTGCGGCGCCGCAGACGACGACATCGATCGGACCGAAGGTCTCGTGCGTTTCGTTCAAAACCGCGGCGACTGCATCGGCATTGCGCACGTCCGCGCATGCCCCGAACACCAGCCCGCCAAATGCCTTCAGCGCCGCCGTGGCCGCGGCGACCCGCTGCGCCGACCGGCTTGCCACCGCTACGTTGGCGCCCGCTTTCGCAAACGCGCAGGCGATACCGAGATTGATGCCACTCGTGCCGCCCGCCACGAACACCGTGCGACCGGAAAAATCATAAGGAGACATCGATTGCCCTGCGACCGTTGCGCTATTGCGCGACCACACCAGTCGGCGCTGTTTCGAGCTTGAACGCTGCGGCGAACAGCGCGCGCGTGTAGTCGGTCTTCGGGTGCTGGAACAATTCGCCGGCCGGCCCTTCCTCGACGACCTTGCCGTTGCGCATCACCAGAAGCCTGCTCGCGAGCGCGGCGACGACGCGAAGGTCGTGCGAGATGAAAAGATAGGTCAGGTTCTTGCGCTTCTGCAGGTCGCGCAGGAGATCGACAATCTGAGCCTGGATCAGCATGTCGAGCGCGGAGGTCGGTTCGTCGAGCACCACGAAAGTCGGCTCCAGCACGACCGCGCGAGCAACCGCGATGCGCTGACGCTGCCCGCCGGAAAACTCGTGCGGATAGCGAAAGCGCGTGTCGGGGTCGAGGCCGACCTCGTTGAGCGCGCGAATAACGCGCTGCTCGCGTTCTTCCGCGGACATATGCGGATGATGCACCCACAGACCTTCTTCGATCACGTCCGAAACCGACATGCGCGGCGACAATGCGCCGTAGGGATCCTGGAACACGATCTGCATGTCGCGGCGGAACGGCCGCATCTGCTTGAATTTCAGGCCCTGCAGCGATTGCCCCATGAAGACGATCGGGCCGTCCGAAGAGATCAGCCGCAGGATTGCAAGGCCAAGCGTTGTCTTGCCCGAGCCGGACTCGCCGACGATGCCCAGCGTCTCGCCCTTGCGGACCGCGATACTCACGCCGTCCACCGCCTTGATGTGTCCGACGGTGTGGCGCATCACGCCGCGCTTGATCGGGAACCAGACCTTCAGATCCTTTGTCTCCACCACGACCGGCGCGCCGGGTTGCAGCGGCGCGGGATCGGGCTTTGGCTCGGCGCCAAGCAGCGCGCGCGTATAGGGATGTTCCGGTGCGCTGAAGACACGCTCGACATTGCCCTGCTCGACAATCTTGCCGCGCTGCATGACGCAGACGCGATCGGCGATCTTGCGCACGATGCCGAGATCATGGGTGATGAACAGCATCGCCATCCCGAGACGAACTTGCAGCTCCTTGAGCAATTTCAGGATTTGCGCCTGGACCGTCACATCGAGCGCGGTCGTCGGCTCGTCGGCGATCAGGAGATCGGGTTCGTTTGCCAGCGCCATCGCGATCATCACGCGCTGGCGCTGCCCGCCGGACAGCTGGTGCGGATAGCTGGCAAGCCGGTCGGCCGGATCGGGAATGCCCACCTGCGTGAGCAGCTCGATGATGCGCGCTCGTGCCGGCTCCCCGGTCAGTCCGCCATGCAACAGCAAAATCTCCCCGATCTGCTTCTCGATCGTGTGCAGCGGATTGAGCGAGGTCATCGGCTCCTGGAAGATGATCGTGATGTCGTTGCCGCGCACTCTGCGGATTTCGCTTTCAGGCAATTGCAGCAGCTCCTGGCCCTTGAAATGCACCGTGCCGGAGGGATGACGCGCGGACGGATAGGGCAGAAGCTTCATGATCGACAGCGCGGTGACTGACTTGCCCGAACCGGATTCGCCGACCAGCGCGACGGTCTCGCCGTTGCGGATGTCGAAGGAGACGTGATCGACCGCGACCGTTTCCTGCCCGCTCTGGCGGAAGACCACCGAAAGATCTTTCACTTCGAGAAGTGTGCCGCTCATACGAAGGTCTTTCGCGCGTCGAAGGCGTCGCGCACCGCCTCGCCGATGAAGATGAGAAGCGACAGCATGATCGCGATCGAGAAAAATCCGGACAGGCCGAGCCACGGCGCCTGGATGTTGGCCTTGCCCTGCGAGAGCAATTCGCCGAGCGAGGGTGAGCCCGGCGGCAGGCCGAAGCCCAGAAAGTCGAGCGCGGTCAGCGTCATCACCGACGACGACAGGATGAACGGCAGGAAGGTCAGCGTCGCGACCATCGCGTTCGGCAACAGGTGCCGAAACATGATCTTGGGATTGGAAACGCCGAGTGCGCGCGCGGCCTGGATGTATTCGAAATTGCGTCCTCGCAGGAATTCCGCGCGAACGAGCCCGACCAGCCTCACCCAGGAGAACAGCAGCAGTATGCCGAGCAGCACGAAAAATCCGGGCACCAGCACCGACGATATGATGAGCAGGAGATAAAGCTCGGGGATTGACGTCCAGATTTCAATGAAGCGCTGGAACAGCAGATCGGTCCAGCCTCCGAAATAGCCCTGCACCGCGCCAGCCGCGACGCCTATCGCAGACGATATCAATGTCAGGATCAGGCCGAACAGCACCGAAATGCGGAAGCCGTAGATCAGCCGCGCGACCACATCGCGTCCCTGATCGTCGGTCCCGAGCCAGTTGTATTCGAGGTCGTGACAGCCGCTCAGGTGCTTGCGTTCGACCACCGGCTTGCATTGCGCTTCAGTCAACAACCAGGTCGGTTTGGACGGCGCGGGCGTCGGCAGATCGCGATTGTGGGTGTCGTAGGAATAGTGGATCGGCGGCCAGAGCATGACCGCGCTTTTCTTCTTCAGAAGCGAGACAAGATATTCGTCGCGATAGTCGGCGGCGGTGCCGAACAGATCGGGATCGTCCTTCTCGCCGAACGCGGTGTCGGGATAGGATACGAGGACCGGCACATAGAACTTGCCGGCGGCGTAGATGAAGACCGGCTTGTCGTTCGCGATGAACTCGGCGAACAGCGACACCACGAACAGCACCAGAAAAATCCACAAGGACCAGTAACCGCGCCGGTTCGCCTTGAAGTTGCGCCACCGCCGCTGGTTGATCGGCGACAACCGCATCTTCCTACGCTCCGGCGGCACGACCGTGCCGCCGGTCGGGGACGGCGCCGTCATTTCGGGAATCTGGCGGGCGACGCGCTCGTCCAATCAGACCTCCCGCGTTTCGAAATCGATGCGCGGATCGATCCAGGTATAGGTGAGATCGGAGATGAGGTTCACGACGAGGCCAATCAGCGCAAAGATATAAAGAGTCGCGAACACCACCGGGTAATCGCGGTGGAACACGCTCTCGAAGCCGAGCAGACCGAGCCCGTCGAGCGAAAAGATCGTCTCGATCAGAAGCGATCCCGAAAAGAAGGCGCTCACGAATGCGCCGGGAAAGCCTGCGATCACGATCAGCATGGCGTTGCGGAAGATATGTCCGTAGAGCACCTGATTGCTGGTGCATCCCTTCGCCCGCGCGGTCAGCACGTATTGCTTGCGGATCTCGTCGAGAAAGGAATTTTTCGTAAGCAGCGTCATCGTCGCGAAGGCACCGAGCATCATCGCAAGGATCGGCAGCGTGATGTGCCAGAAATAATCGAGGATCTTTCCGTACCACGGCAGTTCGGACCAGTTGTCCGAGGTGAGCCCGCGCAGCGGGAAAAAGTCGAAGAACGAGCCTCCGGCGAACAGGATGATGAGCAGGATCGCAAACATAAATCCAGGAATGGCGTAGCCGATGATGATGATTCCGGAGGTCCATGTATCGAAGCGCGACCCGTCCGACACCGCCTTGCGGATGCCGAGCGGGATGGAGATGAGATAGGTCAGCAGCGTCATCCAGATGCCGAGCGACATCGAGACCGGCAGCTTCTCCTTCATCAATTGCAACACGCTGACGTCGCGGAAATAGCTCTTGCCGAAATCGAAGCGGATGTAATTCCACAGCATCAGGAAAAACCGCTCGTACGCCGGCTTGTCGAAGCCGAACTGCTTTTCCAGATTCTTGATGAATTCCGGATCAAGGCCCTGCGCGCCGCGATATTTGGAGTTCACCGCGTCGATCGCGCCGCCGCCCTGCGCGCCGCGCACGCCGAAATCGCCGCCCGGCGAGCCGGAGATCCGCGAGGTCGCCCCGGTATCCGAACCCGCCAGTTGCGCGATCACGCGCTCCACCGGGCCGCCGGGCGCAAACTGCACCACGACGAACGACACCAGCATGATCCCGAACAGCGTCGGGATCATGAACAGGATGCGGCGGATGATGTAGGCGCTCATGTTTTCCTGACCGGGATCGAAGCCCTCACCCTTCGAGACCCGGCGCCGGCGGCCGTTTCCCGGGGACAGGGCTACCGAAGTTTATCCCTTATCCCTTTTGCTCGATCTTTGCCGCCTTCTGCGGATCGTACCACCAGGTTTCCGGAATGCCCCGCGCAAAGCGCGGCTTGGGCACAGCCGGGCGGGCGAAAAGATCCCAATAAGCGATCCAGTGCGACGCTTTGTACCAATGCGGTATCCAGTATCGGCCCGCGCGCACCACGCGATCGAGCGCCTTGCAGGCAGTGACGAGTTCGGCGCGCGTTTTGGCCGCGATGATCGTATCCACCAGCGCATCGACCGCCGGATCGGAAATGCCGGCTAGATTTTGCGACCCTTTCATGGTCGCGGCCTTCGACGAGAAATAATTGCGCAGGACGTCGCCCGGTGTGGTCGAGAAGCTGAATCGCTCGACGGTAATATCGAAATCGAAATCCTCGACCCGTGCCCGGTACTGCACCGGATCGACCACGCGCACCGTCGCGTCGATGCCGAGAATAGCGAGGTTCTTGACGAACGGCGCGTGATGACGCTGAAAGCTCGGCTCCTCGAGCAGAAATTCGATCGAGATGCGCTCGCCATTCGGTCCGACGCGCTTGCCGTCCTTGATCGTCCAGCCGGCCTCCTGAAGAAGCTGCGAGCCCTTGCGCAGCAACGCGCGGTCCTGACCCGATCCATCCGACACCGGCGGCACGTAAGGATCGCCGAACACCTCCTCGGGCACCTGAGCGCGAAACGGCTCAAGCAGTGCAAGCTCGTCTGCGCCCGGTTTCCCGATCGCCATCATGTCGGAATTCTGGAACACCGACTGGGTACGGTCATAGGAGCCGTACATGATCTGCTTGTTGGTCCACTCGAAATCGAACGCATCGATCAGCGCTTCGCGCAGGCGCCGATCCTTGAATTTCGCACGGCGCGTATTGATGAACCAACCCTGCGCCCCGGACGGCGTGTCGTCGGGCAGAACCTCGCGCTTGACCCGTCCGTCCTTGAACGCGGGGAAGTCGTAGCGCGTCGCCCAGGTCAGCGAGGTGAATTCTTCCCTGAAGGTATAGGCCTTGGCGGTGAAGGCCTCGAAGCCGACATCGCGGTCGCGGAAATACTCAAAGCGCACGGAGTCGAAGTTGTAGAGTCCCTTGGACACCGGCAGCACCGCTCCCCACCAGTCCTTCACACGTTCGAATTCAATGTAACGGCCAGCCTCAAAGCGCCCCACCTTGTAGGGGCCCGATCCAAGCGGGACGTCGAGCGTCGATTCATCGAACGCACGCTTTGAATAATACGTGCGCGAGAAGATCGGCAGGCTCGCGACGAAGAGTGGCACGTCGCGGCCGCGCTTTTCCCGGAACCGCGCGACCACCGTCGCATCGTCAGTTGCGTCCGCGCCTAGAAAGTCGCGCAGAAATTGAAGGATGATCGGGTGCCCCTTTTCCTTCAACACATTGAGCGAATAGGCGACGTCCTGCGCGGTGAGCGGCGTGCCGTCGTGGAAGGAAATCTTCGGGCGCAACACGAATGTATAGGTCAGCCCGTCATCGGAGACGCGGACCGCGCGCGCGGCCAGGCCATACATCGCGTCCGGCTCGTCAGCGGCGCGCGCCATCAGCGAAGCGAAGGTCAGGTCCATGCCCTGCGCCGCATCGCCCTTCAGGATGTAGCTGTTCAGCGAATTGAAGGTGAGGAAGGACTGGTTGTATTGCCGGTTCGGGCCGATCTGCGAGAAAGCGCCGCCCTTGGGCGCATTCGGATCGACATAATCGAAATGCGGAAAGTCGGCCGGATATTTCAGATCGCCGAACGCCGAGATTCCATGCTTCTCGCGCCCGCCGTTCGCGGTTTGGGCGCTACCTTTGGATTTCAGGAACGGCGCGAGCGCCGCGCCCGCGGAAAGAGCAAGCATCGAGCGTCGCGAAAGCCGCGCGCAGGATCTGGCATTTTCGTCGAGCGCCAAAACGGGATGATCGCGCACCAGTGTCACCGCGATCCGACCTTCGCTGCCTTCTCCCCGTCCCACCACCACACCGTCGGAAAGGCGGAGAGCCCATATTTCGGCAGCGGGTCCGGATGACTGAAACGATCCCAGCGGGCGGTGCGCACCTTGCCGTAGGTCCATTGCGGCACGACGTAGAAATTCCACAGCAGCACGCGGTCGAGCGCCTTCGTCGCGGCGACGAGTTCGTCGCGATTCTTCGCGAAGATCACGCGGTCGATCAATGCATCGACCGCCTCGTTCTTGATGCCGGGAAGGTTGCGCGAGCCTGGCTGGTCGGCGGCGGCCGAGCCCCAGAAGCCTCGCTGCTCGTTGCCTGGCGAAAGCGACTCGCCCCAGCTTCCGGTGATGACGTCGAAGTCCCACTGACGCAGGCGATTTTCGAATTGCGCGTCATCAACGGTGCGCACGCTTGCCGCGATGCCGAGCCGTTCCAGCGACGGCTTGTAGAACAGGAAGAAGCGTTCGGTGTTCGGATCGCTGGCGAGGAATTCGCAGGCGAACGGCTCGCCGGTCGCCGCCTTCACGAGCTTCTTATCCTTCACCTCGTATCCCGCCTCGCGAAGAAGCTTGAATGCCTCGCGCAAGTTATTTCGCACGGCCTCCGGACTGCCTCCGACCGGATTGGTGTAAGGCGCGGTGAACAGGTCCGCAGGCACCTTCGCACGAACCGTTTCGAGAATTTCGAGTTCCTGTCCCAGCGGTATGCCGGAGGACGCCAGTTCGGTGCCTTCGAAATAGCTGTTGATGCGTTTGTATTGTCCGTAGAAGATCTGCTTGTTCATCTCCTCGAAATCGAACGCAAAGTTGAACGCGCGGCGCACGCGCGGATCCTTGAACTTGTCGCGCCGCGTGTTCAGAACAAAAGCCTGCATCGCACCGGAATTGCGGATCGGAAATTCCTCAAGCAGAACGCGCTTCGCCGCGACCGCGGGAAAATCGTACGACGTCGCCCAGTTCTTGGCGCTGTTCTCGTTGCGCCAGTCGATCTGGTCGGCCTTGAATGCTTCGAGCGCGACCGTGGAATCGCGGAAATATTCGTAGCGCAGCTCGTCGAAGTTATCGCGCCCGATATTCACGTTGAGCTTCGCGCCCCAGTAGTCCGGCACACGTTCGTAGGCGATGGTGCGCCCGGCGGTGAAGTCCTTGATGCGGTAGGCGCCGCAGCCGAGCGGCTTCTCCAGAGTCGTCTGCGCCACGTCGCGCTTCCTGCCCGAGGCGTCTGTTCCTTCCCACCAGTGCTTCGGGAGAACGTTGATCTGTCCGACGATCTGCGGCAGCTCGCGGTTGCCCGGCCCATCAAACGTAAAGGTGATCTCGCGCTCGCCGGTCTGCTCGGCTTTCGTCACATGCCGGTAATAGGCGGACAATTGCGGGTGGTTCTTCTTGAACGCATCGAGCGAGAAGATCACGTCCGCTGGCGTCACGGGCTTGCCATCATGCCATCGCGCTTCGGCGCGCAGGCGATAGATGACGGAGGAGAAGTCCTCCGGAAAACTCACCGCTTCCGCCAGGAGCCCGTACTCCGCCGACACTTCATCGAGCGCGGGCACCATCAGCGTGTCGTAGAGAAGATCGACCCCCGCCGCGACCGAACCCTTCACGCCGGCTATGACGGGATTGAAATTGTCGAAGGTGCCGAAAGCGATCTGGCGCGCAAGCCCGCCCTTCGGCGCTTTGGGATTGACGTAATCGAAATTCGGAAATTCAGGCTGATATTTCAGATCGCCGAACAGCGACAATCCGTGACGCCAGGAGGGAGCCTGTCCTTGCGCGGCGGCGAGGCGCGCCAGCGGAGGAAGCGACATGAACGCCGAGGCAGGAAACGCGAGCGCAATCGTGCGCAGGATGGACCGGCGATCTGGCCTCAAGGCATTGACTCCCATTCGGTCCCCACGGGCGGACGATTTGCAGGGATTATGTCGCTTTTTGGATTGGACGCCTATCGCGCCATCGCCGCACGGGTACAACACCGCACAAAAGAGAAACGGCCGGACAGGCCGGCCGTTTCTTCCAGGATATTTTGCCTCACTGGGCCTTGGGCTGACCCGCCGGCGGCGTCGCGTCCGCCGCTTTCGGCAGCGGCTGCGGATTGTCCGCGAGCGTGTGCAGATAGTTGATGATGTCGGCGCGCTGGTTGGCGCGCGACACGCCGGCGAACGTCATGTTGGTGCCGGGCACGAAGCCCTTGGGGCTCGTCAGGAATTTGTTGAGGTCGTCAAACGTCCAGTTGCCGCCCTTGCCTTTCATCGCGGCCGAATAATTGTAGCCGGCTTCGGTGCCCTTCGGCCGTCCGACCACGCCCCACAGATTGGGTCCAACGCGGTTCGGGCCGCCTTTTTCAAAGGTATGGCAGGCGAGACAGGGCTTGGCAGCATTCTGTCCCTTGGCAGGATCGGAGCTTGCGAGCAGCGCCTCGATCGGCTGTTCGGGCTCGCCCGGCTTGGCGCCGGCCGCCGGACCTTCCTGCACCGCGATGTCGTAGCCGGGCTTTGCCGGCTTGGCCGGGGTGAACAGGGCACCGGCGGTGATGTTAAGCGCGAGCGTGAACAGGCAGGTGCCGAGGACGGCGCCCAGAATTTTGTTGAGCTCAAAGGAGTCCATGGACACTCGGCTCCCGCGCCGAAAAAGGGTTGATTGAGCGGGGTCTACCGCAGAGAGAACCCCTGCGGGCAGGCGAGAGATAGCCGGTTTGCCTCGCCTGTGGCAACCCGTATAAGCGAGCCGCCCCTGCGACATTCGTTGATGCCGGGTGCCTGGACCGGGGCCCCCTCGGCGGTAGCGTGGAGCGAACAGCGCGATGGCGAGACAGGACACCCTGATCCTGATCCCGGCCCGGATGGCGGCAACCCGCCTGCCGGGCAAGCCATTGGCCGATATCGGCGGCGAGCCGATGATCGTCCATGTCATGCGCCGCGCCGAGGAGGCCGATCTCGGTCCCGCCGTGGTCGCGACCGATTCCGAGGCGATCGCGACCGCTGTGGAAAAAGCCGGCGGCCGGGCCATCATGACCCGCACCGACCATCCGTCCGGGTCCGACCGCATTTTCGAGGCGCTGAATGTGGTCGACCCGGAAGGCCGCGTCAGCATCGTGGTCAACGTGCAGGGCGACCTGCCGACCATCGCGCCCGCAGATGTCGCCGCCGCGGCCAATCTGCTCGACGACAAGGGCGTGGCGATCGGAACGATCGCGGCGGAAATCAGGAAGGACGAGGAACGAACCGCCACCAGCGTCGTGAAGGTCGTCGGCTCTCCGATTTCGCCAAAGCGTCTGCGCGCCCTCTACTTCACCCGCGCGACCGCGCCCTGGGGTGAAGGCCCGCTCTACCATCACATCGGACTTTATGCGTATCGGCGGACCGCACTGGAAAAGTTCGTCACGCTGCCGCCTTCACCGCTCGAACGGCGCGAGAAGCTAGAGCAGTTGCGCGCCATCGAGGCCGGTATGAGGATCGACGTGGCGATTGTCGACAGCGTGCCTTTGGGTGTTGACACGGCAGAAGACCTCGAAGCCGCACGCAAGATGCTCGCGGACTGACGGAAAGAAACAAGCGATGGCTGAGAAAAAGAAGATCGCATTTCAGGGAGAGCCCGGCGCGAATTCGCATCTCGCCGCGAACGAGGCCTATCCCGATTATGAGCCGATGCCCTGCCCGACCTTCGAGGACGCCTTCGCTGCGGTGAGCTCGGGCGAGGCCGCGCTCGGCATGATCCCGATCGAGAATTCGGTCGCCGGCCGCGTTGCCGATATCCACCACCTGATGCCGGAATCCGGTCTGCATATCGTCGCGGAGCATTTCCTGCCGATCCGGCATCAGCTTCTTGGCTTGCGCGGGACGAAGCTCGACGAAATCAAATCGGTCGAGAGCCATGTCATGGCGCTCGGACAGTGCCGCAACATCATCCGCAAGCTGAAGATCAAGCCGATCGTCGCCGCCGATACGGCCGGCTCGGCGCGCGAGGTCTCTGAGCGCGGCGACAAGACCCGCGCTGCCATTGCGTCCAGCCTCGCGGCGAAAATCTACAATCTCGACATTCTGGCGAAGGACATCGAGGACGAGGCGCACAACACCACGCGCTTCATCATCCTTGCCAGGGAGGCGAAATGGGCGAAGGCCGGTCAGGGCACGATCGTCACGACATTCGTGTTCCAGGTGCGCAACCTGCCGGCCGCGCTTTACAAGGCGCTCGGCGGCTTCGCCACCAACGGCGTCAACATGACCAAGCTCGAAAGCTACATGGTCGGCGGAAATTTCTTCGCCACGCAGTTCTATGCCGACGTTGAAGGTCATCCGGACGAGCGTTCGCTGACGCTCGCACTGGAGGAGCTCGCCTTCTTCTCCAAGGAGATGAAGATCCTTGGCGTCTATCCGGCGCACCCCTACCGGATCAAGATGGCGGAGAACGGCAAGTAGCGATCAGATCTTCTGGTTGTATTCGCCGACTTCCGGATGCGTGCGCAGCACGCCGTCGACCGCAGCAAACATCTCGCGCATGCGCGCCTCGCTCTGCGGGCTCTCCACAACGACGACCAGCTCCGGCTTGTTCGATGAGGCGCGCACAAGCCCCCACGTGCCGTCCTCGACGGTGACACGCACGCCGTTGACGGTGACGAGATCGCGGATCGGCTGACCGGCGACCTTCTCGCCCTTCTTCTGCGCCGCATCGAAATGCTTCACCACCTGATCGACGATGCCGTATTTCTTCTCGTCGTCGCAATGCGGCGACATGGTGGGAGATTGCCAGGTCTTCGGCAATGCCTTGCGCAGATCTGACATCTTCTTTCCCGGATTGCGGTCGAGCATTTCGCACACCGCGATGGCGGAGATCAGGCCGTCGTCGTAGCCGCGGCCGAAAGGCTTGTTGAAAAAGAAATGGCCCGACTTTTCGAAGCCGACCATCGCGCCGGTCTCGTTGACGCGACGCTTCATGTAGGAATGACCCGTCTTCCAGTAATCGGCCTTGATCTTGTTCTTGATCAGCACCGGATCGGTCATGAACAGGCCGGTCGACTTGACGTCGACGACGAAGGTCGCGCCGGGATGCAGCGTGGACATGTCGCGCGCGAGCATGACACCGACCTTGTCTGCAAAAATTTCCTCGCCTTCGTCATCGACCACGCCGCAGCGGTCGCCGTCGCCGTCGAAGCCCAGCGCCACATCGGCCGCGTTCGCGAGCACCGCGTCGCGCATCGCATGCAGCATCTTCAGGTCTTCAGGATTGGGGTTGTATTTCGGGAACGTATAGTCGAGCTCGGCATCCATCGGGATGACCTCGCAGCCGATGGTTTCAAGGAGCTTGGGCGCGAAAGCGCCGGCCGTGCCGTTGCCGCAAGCCGCGATCACCTTGAGCCTGCGCTTCAGCTTCGGACGATTGGTGAGATCGGCGAGATAGCGCGCCGGGAAATTGTCGATGAACTCGTAAGTCCCGCCGCCCTTGAGCTTGAACTTGGCGTTCAACACGATGTCCTTCAGTTTCGTCATCTCGTCCGGACCGAAGGTCATCGGGCGGTTCGCGCCCATCTTCACGCCGGTCCAGCCGTTGTCGTTGTGCGAGGCGGTGACCATCGCGACGCACGGCACGTCGAGGTCGAATTGCGCGAAATAGGCCATCGGAGACAGGCACAGCCCGATGTCGCGCACGCGGATGCCGGCCGCGAGCAGGCCGGACACGAGCGCCGTCTTCACCGAGCCCGAATAGGAGCGGAAATCGTGCCCGGTCACGAGGTCGGGCTTCACGCCAAGCTCGTGGATCAGCGTGCCGAGCCCCATGCCCAGCGCCTGCACGCCCATCAGGTTGATCTCCTTTTCCAGGAGCCAGCGTGCGTCGTATTCGCGAAAACCGGTCGGTTTCACCAGCGGCAATGACTCATAGTCGTAGGTATTGGGCGCGAGCGCCGCGCGGGGCTTGGGAAACATCGAAATCCTCGGGACCAGAATCCGGGCGGCCAGAGCAATAGCCTAAAAGCCCGCGCAGCGGAAATGGTTGCGGGGACGCGCCTCGGTGTCGGACGAAAGCGGCGGGATTGCGCCTACTGCTCCAGAACGAGCTTGTTGTTGGCGAACTCGAATCGTTTCAGCCGGGTCAGGAACGACAAGCCGAGCAGGTTTTCGCTCAGGGCGTCGTCCGGCATCACGAGCGCCTTGACGTCGCGGACCACGAGACCGCCGACATCGACCGCGTTCAGCTGAACCGGCGCGGCGCGGACCGCGCCGTTGGCCGTCCGCACCATCACCGTGAAGTCGCTGCGCGAGGGAAAAATCCCGAGGCGACGCGCATCGCGCTCCGTCAGCGCGATGGTCGAGGCGCCGGTGTCGACCATGAAATCGATCCAGCGGCCATCCACCCGTGCTTCGGTCTGGAAATGACCGCGGCTGTCGCGACCGATCGCCACCGCGCGCGGACCGTAACTGACCGGCAGCGTCGAGGCAGACGCCACGACCGGCGCCGCTTTCGGATGCGAGATCTTGTCGGCGAAACGAGAAAGCAGGCTGAAAATGGCAAGCGCCAGGCCCGCGAAGACGATGAAATAACGCATGACAGTATGCTGCCCGCAAATACCGATCGGACGGCCAATGTGCGCGATGAAGAGAAAATGCAGTCCTAACGCACAACCTTTCCGAAACGCTTTCCGATGGATCGGTTTCCGGACGATCACCCCATTCGATAAAATTTGAGCGATTTGCGGGGGGCGGTTACGTGCCGCGCGGCTTTGCGCGCCGTGTGGGCACGGCGGCAAGCGGATCGTCCGGCCACGGATGACGCGGGTAACGTCCCTTCATCTCCGATTTCACCGCCGCATAGCTGCCGCGCCAGAAGCCCGGCAGATCGCGCGTCACCTGCACCGGCCGCTGCGCGGGCGAGAGCAATTCGATCACCAGCGGCACGCGTCCACCCGCGATCGACGGATGCGATGCGATGCCGAACAATTCCTGCAGCTTGATCGCGATCGAAGGCCCGCCTTCAGCCTCGTAGTCTATCGGCACGCGTGTGCCGGTCGGCGCCTCGAAATGCGTCGGCGCCTCGGCGTCGAGCGCGCGGCGCCTATCCCATGGCAGCAGGTTGTGAAGCGCATCGGACAATTCGTCCGCACCGAGCGCAGAGAGGGACGTCTTGTCCAACAACAGCGGCACAAGCCATTCCTCCGATTTCGCGGCGAGGCCGGCATCCGAAAGGTCTGGCCACGCATCGCCTTCGGACGCGCGGAGGAACATTACCCGCTCGCGCCATTGCTGGAGGGATTTGGTCCAGGGCAGACGCAATAATCCTGCGGCAACGATTGCGTCGCTCAACTGCTTGGCGGTCTCCGGCGACGGCGTGGGCGTCGTTATTTGCTCCTTCAGCGCGATGGCGCCGAGCTTCTGCGCTTTGCGCGCGCGCAAGCTCAGATTCGCCGGATCGACATATGTCTCCTCGCGCGCTTCGATTCTCTGTCTGAATTGTGCTTCGATCTCCGACTGCGTGACCGGCGCTGCGAGTAGAATCCGGCTTTGGGCCGCAGTCCCGACCAGCTCCGCCACCGCGAGGTAAGGTTCGCGCGCAAGCGCAGACGCGTCGTCGATCATCGCGCCGCGACCGTTGGAGAGGAGAAAGCCCCGCCCCTCGCCCCGGGATTTGGCGATGCGATCCGGATAGGCGAACGACAGAATGATCCCGGGCGAAAGCGCATGATCGCTGCTTTTCGCGCCACCCGCCTGTACGGCCCATCGCCGCGCCATCGCGCGCGCGTCCTCGCCGCGCCGCGATCTGTCACGCCGCAATTGGTCGAGGCGATGCGAAAGATCCACGTCATTGCCGCCAAGGCCACGCTCGCTGACAATCGCCGCGATCTGTGCCCCCGTCTCGCCTGCGCCTTCCCGCGCGGCATCGACCACCATGCGCGCAAGCCGCGGCGGCAGCGGCAACGCCCGTAGCTTTCGCCCCTCTTCGGTAATGCGCCCAAGCTCGTCGAGCGCGCCAAGCTCGATGAGCAGCGCGCGCGCCTCGTTCATCGCGGCCTGCGGCGGCGGATCAAGGAAAGACAGCTTCGCGGGATCGGTCACGCCCCATTGCGCGAGATCGAGCCGGAAGCCGGAGAGGTCGGAAGACAGGATTTCCGGCCGCGCGAAGGCTTCGAGCGATACTGTCTCCGGCTCGCCCCACAGGCGATAGCAGACGCCCGGCTCTGTGCGGCCCGCGCGGCCACGCCGCTGGTCTGCCGCCGCGCGCGAGACCCGCACGGTTTCAAGCCGCGTCAGGCCGGCGTCGGGCTCGTAGCGCGGTACGCGCGACAGCCCGCTATCGACGACGATGCGCACGCCCTCGATCGTCAGCGAGGTTTCAGCGATCGAGGTCGCGAGCACCACCTTGCGCCGGCCCTTCGGCGCGGGCGCGATCGCGCGATCCTGCGCCTGCGCGTCGAGCGCGCCATAGAGCGACACGATATCGACGGACGGATCGCCGATCTTCTCCTTCAGCAGCGTTTCCGTGCGCCGGATCTCGCCGGCGCCGGGCAGGAATGCGAGCACCGACCCGGCTTCCGCGCGCAGCGCGCGCGCAACCGCATCCGCCATCTGGCGGTCGACCGGCGCGCGCGCGTCGCGGCCGAGATAATGCGTCGTCACCGGGAAAGCGCGGCCCTCGCTCTCGATCAGCGGCGCGTCGCCGAGCAGCTTCCCGACGCGCGCGCCGTCGAGCGTTGCCGACATCACGAGCAGCTTCAGATCCTCGCGCAGGCCCTCCTGCGCATCGCGCGCGAGCGCAAGCCCGAGATCGGCGTCGAGCGAGCGCTCGTGAAATTCGTCGAACAGCACCGCGGCGATGCCGGACAATTCCGGATCGTCGAGGATGAGGCGCGTGAAGATGCCTTCGGTGACGACCTCGATGCGCGTGCGCTTGCCAACCTTGGAGCCGAACCGGACGCGCAACCCGACGGTGTCGCCGACCTGTTCGCCCAGCGTCGAGGCCATGCGCGCCGCCGCGGCACGCGCGGCGAGTCGGCGCGGTTCGAGCACGATGATCTTCCCGCCCTTCGCCCAGTCCTCGTCCGCGAGCACGAGCGGCACACGCGTGGTCTTGCCGGCGCCAGGGGGAGCGACCAGCACGGCGGCGTTATGCGTGCGCAACGCCGCGGTCAGCGCGGGCAGCGCGTCGTCGATGGGGAGACGGTCGGGAAAGGCGGACATGCGATTGGCCGTCATGCCGGCATCGTGCCGGGCATCCACGTCTTTTCTTCCAGGAGATTAGAAACAGGACGTGGATGGCCGGGACAAGCCCGAGCCGCGACGAATTGAGGGATTACCCCCGTCCGACGCCGGAATATTCGAACCCGTGCCGCGCCATATCGGCCGCATCGTAGATGTTGCGCAGATCGACCAGCACCGGCTGCTTCATCGCCGCCTTGAGCCGGCCAAAATCGAGCGCGCGAAACTGCTCCCATTCGGTGACGATCGCCAGCGCGTCCGCGCCCTGCGCGCAGGAATAGGGATCGGAACAATAAACGACATCCTTCAGGTAGGCCTTCGCCTGTTCCATCGCGACCGGATCGAAGGCGCGTACGGCGGCGCCCCCGTCCTGCAACGCGGTGATCAGCGGAATGGACGGCGCCTCGCGCATATCGTCGGTGTTAGGCTTGAAGGCGAGACCGAGCACGGCAATCGTGCAGCCGCGCAGGTTGCCGCCGAGTGCGGCAGAAACCTTGCGCGCCATCGCTCGCTTTCGCTGATCGTTGACCGCGGCAACAGCCTCCACGATGCGCAAAGGCGCGGCATTGTCCTGCCCGATCTTGATCAGCGCCTGGGTATCCTTGGGAAAGCAGGAGCCGCCATAGCCCGGACCGGCATGGAGGAATTTCGCGCCGATGCGGTTGTCGAGGCCGATGCCGCGCGCGATCTCCTGCACGTCGGCGCCGACTTTTTCGGCAAGGTCCGCAATCTCGTTGATGAAGGTGATCTTTGTCGCGAGGAACGCGTTGGCCGCGTACTTGATCAGCTCGGCGGTGCGCCGCTCGGTATACATGATCGGCGCGGCATTGAGATAAAGCGGGCGGTAGATCTCTGCCATCGCCTCGCGCGCGCGCTGCTCCGACGATCCGATCACGATGCGGTCGGGATGCTTGAAGTCGCGGATGGCCGCGCCCTCGCGCAGGAATTCCGGATTGGACACGACGGCGAAGTCCGCGTCCGGCCGCGCCTCGCGGATGATCCGCTCGACCTCGTCGCCGGTCCCGACCGGCACGGTCGATTTCGTCACCACCACCGTGAAATGCGACAAGGCGCGCGCAATCTCGCGCGCTGCGTCATACACGTAACTCAGATCGGCGTGTCCGTCGCCACGGCGCGATGGCGTACCCACTGAAATAAAAACAGCGTCGGCTTTGGCGACCGCGGCGGCGAGATCGCCCCAGAAATGCAGCCGCGCCTGCGACACGTTGCGTGCGACGAGATCGGCAAGCCCCGGCTCGTAGATCGGCATCTCGCCGCGATCGAGCTGCGCGATCTTGCCGGCATCCTTGTCCACGCATGTGACGTGATGGCCGAAATCGGCAAAGCAGGCGCCGGAGACAAGCCCGACATAGCCCGTGCCGATCATGGCGATACGCATGGACAATCAACGCAACATGGTTAACGCCGGATCAACGGCCGGCGCGGGCCTCATATCAGACCACGTGCGCGCTGGCGAGGATCGACGATCATGGAAAATCCCGGCATGGACTTTGCCACTCTTAAACGGACTTGGGTGTAAACGTCCCACGGTGGGACAGGCAGCGCGCACCACAGGGCAAGCGCGTCCAGAGTTTGGAATATGAGGGTGAATTCGGGACATCGAGTCGACTGGGTCGACTATGCCAAAGGCTTCTGCATCGTCTTCGTGGTGATGATGCATTCGACGCTTGGCGTCGGCGACGCTCTCGGCGGCGAAGGCTTCATGCATTACGTCGTCGCCTTCGCGAAGCCATTCCGCATGCCGGACTTCTTCCTCATCTCCGGACTGTTCCTCTCCCGTGTGATCGGCCGCGACTGGCGGACTTATCTCGACCGCAAGGTCGTCCACTTCTTCTATTTTTATGTCGTCTGGATGACGATCCAGTTCGTCGTCAAGGCACCGTGGCTCGTCGCCGAGCATGATGCCGGGCACGCTGTTTTGCTCTATCTCGAGGCTTTCGTGGAGCCGTTCGGAACACTCTGGTTCATCTATCTGCTTCCGATCTTCTTCGTCGTCACGAAACTTTCACGCAACATCCATCCGGGATTCGTCTGGGCGATCGCAGCTATTCTCGAAATGTCGCATTGGCACACCGGCTGGACAGTGCCTGACGAGTTCGCTGCGCGCTTCGTCTATTTCTATACCGGTTACATTCTCGCGCCGCACATCTTCACGGTAGCAAAGCAGGTGCAGGACGTTCCGCTCCGTGGCGCTACGATTCTCGGGGCCTGGAGCGTCGCCAACGGCTATATGGTCTTTGCGGGCTACAGCGAGTGGCCCGGCGTCTCACTGGCGCTTGGCCTGATCGGTGCGGCGGCAGTCGTGCGGTTCTCCGCGCTCCTGTCGCGCGCGCATGTGTTCGATTTCCTCCGGTATTTCGGCGAGCATTCGATCGTGATCTATCTCGCGTTCTTTTTGCCGATGGCGGCGACCCGGACATTCTTGCTCAAGACCGGAATCGTGCAGGACATCGGCTGGATTTCCATCATCGTCACGATCTTCGGCGTACTCGGGTCGGTCGCGCTGTGGTGGGCCTTGCGCGGGACCCCGCTGAAGTTCCTCTACGTTCGGCCGCAGACGTTCCGGCTGACGTCGCAACCCAAGACTACGGTGCTTCAGCCGGCATAATAAATCCCGCTGCGGCGCGATCCACAGCGACGACTTTCACGCATTGATAAAAGAGCGGCGGCGGCCCACATTCCGGCCATGCCAGCCCCCGCGAAAACCAAGAAGACAGCCCCGAAGCCGGTTGCCCGGCCCAAGCCTCAGCCCGCAAATCCCGCCGCCGCGTCGGGCCTGAAGAAATCCGACCACGTCTTCCTGGTTGACGGCTCCGGCTACATCTTCCGAGCCTATCACGCGCTACCGCCGCTCACGCGCAAGTCGGACGGGCTGCAAGTCAACGCCGTGCTCGGCTTCTGCAACATGTTATGGAAGCTCCTGCGCGACATGAAGCCCGAGGAAAAACCGACTCATCTCGCGGTCGTCTTCGACAAGTCCGAAAAGACTTTCCGCACGGATTTCTATCCCGACTACAAGGCGCACCGTCCCGACGCGCCGGCCGATCTCATCCCGCAATTCCCCCTGATCCGCGAAGCGGTACGCGCATTCGATATTCCCTGCCTCGAGCAAGCGGGATTCGAGGCCGACGACCTGATGGCGACCTACGCACAGATCGCCTGCGACGCGGGCGCGACCGCCACGCTGGTTTCTTCCGACAAGGACCTGATGCAGCTCGTGAACGACTGCGTCACGATGTTCGATTCGATGAAGGATCGTCGCATTGGCCGCGCAGAGGTGATCGAGAAGTTCGGCGTGCCGCCCGAGAAGGTGATCGAGGTGCAGGCGCTGATCGGTGATTCCACCGACAACGTGCCGGGCGTGCCGGGCATCGGCGTGAAGACCGCAGCCCAGCTCATCGGCGAATATGGCGACCTGGAAACGCTGCTCGCCCGCGCCTCTGAGATCAAACAGGACAAGCGGCGTCAGACCCTGATCGACAATGCCGAAATGGCGCGGATTTCCAAGCGCCTCGTCACGCTCGACACCAACGTCGCACTCGACGTGCCGATCGCCGATCTCGCGGTGCACGAGCCCGACTACAAGAAGCTGATCGCGTTCCTCAAGGCGATGGAATTCTCCACGCTGACCCGCCGTGTGGCCGAAGCATCCGATATCGACGCGAGCCAGATCGAGCCCGACGGCAATCTGACCTCGAAGTCCGCGCCCGGCGCCGCCCCGGCACCCTCGCCTGCTCCGTCGCCGAAGAAATCCGGCAGCGCGTCCGGCGATCTCTTCGGTGCCACCCCTGCAGCCCGCGTCGCCGCCAGCCCGCTGCCTTCGAACAATCCCGTATCGCTCGCTCAGGCGCGCTCGGAGAAACTGAAAAAGATCCCGTTCGACCGCTCGAAATACGAGGTGATCCGCGATCTAAAGCGGCTTCAGGACTGGGTCGCGCGCGCGATCGAGACCGGCTCCGTCGCGGTGGACACCGAGACGACGAGCCTCGATCCGATGCAGGCGACGCTGTGCGGCTTCTCGCTCGCGGTCGCGCCGAATGAAGCCTGCTACGTGCCGCTCGCGCACAAGACCGAAGGCGGCGGCGATGGCTTGTTCGGTGGCGGCATGGCGGCCGACCAGATCCCGGAGAAAGACGCGCTGCGCGTGATGAAGCCGCTGCTCGAGGATCGCGGAGTGCTCAAGATCGGGCAGAACCTGAAATTCGACGCGCAAATTTTCGCTGTGCGCGGAATCCAGATCGCGCCGCATGACGACACGCAGTTGATGTCCTACGTGCTCGATGCCGGCCGCTCCGACCACGGGCTCGACCCGCTGGCGCGGCGCTATTTCGATCACCAGACGATCGACTACAACGAAGTCACGAAGGCGGGGAAGACGCGCGTCACCTTCGACTGCGTCGAGATCAACAAGGCCGCGGAATACGCCGCCGAGGATGCCGACGTCACGCTGCGGCTGTGGATGGTGCTGAAGCCGCGCCTCGTCGCCGAAGGCATGACCAACGTCTACGAGACGCTCGAACGGCCGATGGTGCCGGTGTTGCAACGCATGGAGCGGCGCGGCGTCGCCATTGACCGCGCGACGCTGTCGCGCCTGTCCGGCGAATTCGCGCAACGTTCACTCGCGCTTGAGGAAGAGATCCGCAAGCTTGCAGGGGAGCCGCTCAATCCCGGATCGCCGAAACAGCTCGGCGACATCCTGTTCGGCAAGATGGGACTTCCCGGCGGCACGAAGACCAAGACCGGGCAATGGTCCACCGGCGCGCGCGCGCTGGAAGAACTCGCCGAAGCCGGTCACGAATTGCCGCAGAAGATTCTCGACTGGCGGCAGGTGTCGAAGCTGCGCTCGACCTACACCGACGCGCTGCCGACCTACGTCAACCCGCAGACGCAGCGCGTGCACACCTCCTATTCCCTCGCAT
Source organism: uncultured Hyphomicrobiales bacterium (assembly GCA_964584855.1). GTDB lineage: Bacteria > Pseudomonadota > Alphaproteobacteria > Rhizobiales > Xanthobacteraceae > Pseudorhodoplanes. The sequence goes on along the minus strand of CAZPBF010000009.1, from coordinate 15,554 downwards.
CGACGACCACCGGCAGGCTCTCGTCGTCCGAGCCCAATCTGCAGAACATTCCGATCCGCAACGAGGCGGGACGAAAGATCCGCAGGGCTTTCGTCGCGGAGAAAGGCAACAAGCTCGTCTCGGCCGACTATTCGCAAATCGAATTGCGCCTGCTTGCGGAGGTCGCGGAAGTGCCGACGCTGCGCCAGGCGTTCAGGGACGGCATCGACATCCACGCGATGACGGCGTCCGAAATGTTCGGCGTTCCGGTGAAGGACATGCCGGGCGATATCCGCCGCCGCGCCAAGGCGATCAATTTCGGCATCATCTACGGCATCTCGGCGTTCGGGCTCGCAAACCAGCTCTCGATCGAGCGCGAGGAAGCGGGCGCCTACATCAAGAAGTATTTCGAGCGTTTCCCCGGCATTCGCGACTACATGGACGCGACGCGGGAATTCTGCCGCGACAAGGGCTATGTCGAGACGCTGTTCGGGCGCAAATGCCATTACCCGGACATCCGCAACTCCAATCCATCCATCCGCGCGTTCAACGAACGCGCCGCGATCAATGCCCGGCTGCAGGGCTCGGCCGCCGACATCATCCGCCGCGCGATGATCCGCATGGACGACGCGCTCGCCTCCGCAAAGCTGAAGGCGCAGATGCTGCTCCAGGTGCACGACGAGCTGATCTTCGAGGTGCCGGAAAAGGAAGTGGCGAAGTCTCTTCCGGTGGTGAAAAAGGTGATGGAGGACGCGCCGCATCCCGCCGTGCAGCTTCACGTTCCGCTGCAGGTCGACGCCCGCGCCGCCGGCAATTGGGACGAGGCGCATTAGGGCGATCTGATCGCCGCGAATTGACGGGGAGAAGCGTCAAATCCCCCGCGCCCGTCCTGTCATAGAAGCGTAATATTGGCGTCATACCTCTTTCAGAGAGAACGCCAATGGCCGCTGCTGCCCGCCAATCGACCGAAGACAATCGTGCCCGCCTTGCCGAGATCATCCGAACCCGCTCCTTCGGGCGCGGCAAGATCACGCTCGCCTCCGGGCGCGAGAGCGATTTCTATTTCAACCTCAAGCCGACCATGCTCGACGCCGAAGGCGCAGCTTTGCTCGCGGAGCTGACGCTCGACGCGCTCGCGGGCGAAAAAGTGGACTATGTCGGCGGGCTGGAGATGGGCGCGGTGCCGATCGCGGGCGCGATCGCGCAGCTCAGCTTCCTGCGCGGCAAGCCGATCCCGGCCTTCTTCGTGCGCAAGAAGCCGAAGGAACACGGCGCGCGGCTCTCCATCGAGGGGCTCGCGAAGAACGAAAGCATCAAGGGCAAGCGCGTGGTCGTGGTCGAGGACGTCACGACCACCGGAGGCTCGGCGATGAAGGCGGTCGAATCGCTGCGCGAGGCGGGCGCGGAAATCGCGTTCGTTCTCACGATGGTCGATCGCGAAGAAGGGGCGGCGGAAACCTTCCGGGAGGCGGGCCTTGAATTCCGCTCGCTCTTCCGGGCGGCGGAATTCCTGAAAGGATGACGGACATGAAGCGTCTTGCGTGCATTGTTTTGGTTCTGGCGGCGAGCGCGCCGCTCGCATCGGCTTATGACGCGAAGCTGAAATCGCCGGCCGAGATCGCGGCCGCAAGCGAGGAACTGGCCCTCAAGCGCGAAACCTGCCGACTCGAAGCCAAGGAGCAAAAGCTCTCGTTCCGCGCGGCCCGCGCCTACATCAAGGCCTGCGTGAAGCGCTAGGCCGCGCGGCCACCGTTAACCGTCGGCGACTCGACACTTTCGCACACTGAAACCTTCCGCGCTGCAGCGCGTTGCCAAGGCGGTTTGCCCCGTGTGCGGGAGGATTGACGTGCGGCATCGCAATCAAGGCGTCATTGCGGCAATCGTGTTGACCGCGCTTGCGGGAAGCGCGCCGGCGTCCGCGCAGGGCTTCTTCGACTTTTTCGGATTCGGACGGCGCCCCTCTCCGCCACCGCAGGTTCAGCCATACGCCGAGCCGTCATTCGGCGAGGATGCGCCGGTGCGACGGCGGGTCGAGAGCGCACCGAGCGCGACGTTCTGTGTCCGGCTGTGCGATGGACATTATTTCCCGGTGCAACGCGTGAGCGGCAATGCCGCCGAGACCTGCAGCGCATTCTGTCCCGCGGCCAAGACCAAGGTCTTTTCCGGCAGCGGCATCGACAACGCGGTGTCGAACGACGGCAAGCGCTACGCCGATCTCGACAATGCGTTCGCCTATCGCGACAAGGTCGTGGACGGATGCACCTGCAACGGCCGTAATGCCTTCGGGCTCGCACGCGTAAACGTCGCGAACGACCCGACGCTGCGCGAAGGCGACATTGTCGCGACCGGCAGCGGGATGGCGGTGTATCGCGGCAAGCAGCGCGGCGTCGCGCAATTCACGCCGATCGACAAGAGCAAGGTATCGTCGGAGATGAAAAGCCGGCTTGCCAACATGAAAGTGCAGCCGGAATTCAACGGCGAGGATCGCTCCGGCTCCGAAACCACCGGCGCGCCCGCGGCGGGCGAGCGGCAGGAACGCCGCACTCAGAGATAGGAAACCGCTTCCTCCGCGATCGCGAGCGAAGAGGTCAGCCCCGGCGATTCAATTCCGAAAAGTTGAACGAGGCCCGGCAAGCCGTGACTCTGCGGCCCCTCGATCATGAAATCGGCCGCCGCCTCTCCCGGCCCGGTCAGCTTCGGGCGGATGCCGGAATAATCCGGCACCAGCGAATTGTCGGGCAGCGCGGGCCAATAGGTGCGGATGCGATCGTAGAAAGACTGCGCGCGCGACGGATCGACTTCGTAAAACTCATGATCGATCCATTCCACGTCCGGGCCGAAGCGCATCCGGCCTGCCATGTCGAGCGTGACATGCACGCCGAGACCTCCATCCACCGGCGTCGGATAGATCAGCCGCGTGAAGGCCGGCCTGCCCGCATAGCCGAAGTAGTTTCCCTTAGCTAAGACGAGACGAGGGATCAGCGCGTCCGGATAGCCTTCGGTGCGCCGCGCCAGCGCCTGCGCACCAAGGCCCGCGGCGTTGATCACCGTATCGACATCGAGATGGCCCGGCTCCGCTCCGCCGAAATGCACGCGCCATCCGCTTCCCTGCAGCGCGATCCGTTCGACCGGCGTTGCGAATGCGATCACTCCGCCGCGATCCTCCAGATCGCCCTGCAACGCGAGCATGTAGGAATGGCTGTCGATGATGCCGGTTTCCGGCGAATGCAAAGCCGCGACACAAGCCAGTTCCGGCTCTAGATCGCGCGCGGCGTTGCCGCCGATCGGCTCGAGTCCCGGAACGCCGTTGGCGAGCCCCTGCTTGAGAATGCCTTCGAGCTTGGTGCGCTCGTTCTCGCTGGTGGCGACAATGAACTTGCCGCATTTGCGGTGCGGCACGCCGTGCGACGCGCAATATTCGTAGAGCATCCGGTTGCCGCGCACGCAGTGGCGCGCGCGCCGCGAGCCGGAGGGATAATACATCCCGGCGTGGATCACCTCGCTGTTGCGCGAGGAGACGCCCGTGCCGATGCCGGCCTGCGCCTCCGCGACGATCACGTCGTGCCCTGCGAGCGCCGCCGCGCGCGCGACCGCGAGCCCGACGACACCCGCTCCGACCACCAGAACCTGCATTCTTGCCTCACGCTATCCGGCGGCGACGAAGCAGAAAGTTGCAACATCTGTCAAACGAGCGGCAGGCTGCAGCCCTATTCAGAACTGGAAATAGATGAAGTTGATCGGCGGGCCGTTGCCGGCCTCGAGCAGGCAGGCAAGCGCGAGTACGGCAAGCCCGACTGCCCCGGCAATCGTCGGGCGCGCCCAGCGGTTCTTGATGTCGTGCGCCGACGGCACGAGCGCGGCCACAGCGGCCGCACCGGCGATAAGCGGCCCTCCCTGAAACGAACCGCCAAAGCCGTGCAATCCCGTGAGCGACGCGATCATCGAAAATGCGGTCGGGAAGTTTGGTGCGCGAAACACGATCCATCCTACGAGCACGAACAGCATGGTGATCAGCCAGCCCGCGGCCGCGGGCATCGGCCGGTCAAGACGCTGCCAGAAGCGGCAGACCACGAGTCCCGCGCCGTGCCAGAAGCCCCAGGCGACGAAGGTCCAGCCGGCGCCATGCCACAATCCGCACAGCGCCATGGCCACGAGCGTGGCAAAGACCGTGCGCAACGTGCCGTGCCGGCTTCCGCCAAGCGGGATGTAGAGATAATCGCGAATGAACAGCGACAGCGAGATGTGCCAGCGGCGCCAGAAATCGCGCAGGTCGGTCGCGAGATAAGGCTGGCGGAAATTCTCCGGCAGCAGCAGTCCGAACGCGAGCGCGATACCGATCGCCATCTCGGTATAGGCCGAGAAATCGAGGAAAAGCTGGAAGGAGAAGGCGAGCGCCGCGTTCCACGCTTCCACGAGCGTCAACGCCTTCGTGGACGCGCGCCCGAACAGGTCGTCGACGATCCCGGCGAGCCGGTCGGACAGGAGGACCTTCTTGCCCAGCCCGATGCAGAACAGCGTCAAGCCGATGCCGAGGCGCGCCCACAGGCCCTCGCGTTTGGGATCCTCCGCGAATTGCGGGATCAGCTCGTTATGGCGGACGATCGGCCCCGCGATCAGATGCGGGAACAGCAGCACGAACAGCGCGAATCGCCGCAGCGGATAGATCGGCGCGTCTCCGCGCAGGCGGTCGACGGCATAGGAGATGAGCTGGAAGGAGAAGAAGCTGATCCCGATGGGAAGGACGATGTTGGCGCGGGGGAAAACAAAGCCGGACATCGCGGACAGGTTTGCCAGCAGGAAATCGAGATACTTGAACGTCGCGAGCGACAACAGGTTCACGACAATCGCAACGACGAGCGGCACGCGGCTGCCGGTCCGCTCGTTGAGGATGCACAGGCCCCACGTCGCCAAAATTTGTCCGAGCAGCAGCGGAATGAAGCGCGCGTCCCACCACCCGTAGAAGACAAGCGACGCAGCGATCAGCGTGAACTGCCGCTGCGCCTGTGTCGAGGCGATGCCGTAATAGGCGATCAGCGCAGCCGGCAAGAAGAGAAGTATGAATTCCTGCGACTGGAACAGCATGGCTAGCGCCCAGTGGCCGCGATCGCCGCGGCGATGTCGCGCTCGATCCCACGCGCAATCGGTGCGCGGATATGCTCGGCGTCCATGAAATTCGTCGCGTCGCGATTGGCGGGCGTGTCGAACAGGAAATCCAGCAGCGCACGGCGCGGCACGCCACTGAACCGGCGCACGATCTCATGCTTGCAGCCGCGCAGCTCCGCCGCCGCGGGCGAGCCGGGCGCGGGCAGGTTGCTTCGGAATTGCGGCGGCAGCACCGCGATCACGCGCGTGCCCTCCGGCAAGGCCGCGAGCGTCCGGTCGAGCAGATCGAAAGCGGGAAAGTGAATTGCGGAAGCCGTAGGCGTCAGATCGACGAAACCCCAATTCGCCTTTCCCTGCCGGAAATTCCATTCGTGCCCGGCTTCGTAATCCCAATAGCCGGCGGGATCGGAGCGCGGCAGCTTTCCCGCCGCAACGAGAACGCGGCGGCGCATCAGGGAGAGCGCGCGCCCGCTCAGCTGGTTCGCCGCGAATTCCGCGAAGCCCCGATAAAGCCCGAACGGAAACGGATTGATCAGCGGGAGCGAAGGATCAGTGCTGCACCAGTTCGGATCGAACCCGATGACGATCACACCGGGCCGCGTGTGGTTGCGCCGGAACCAGTCGAGGATCGTCATCTGCTCGCGCGGTCCGGTTCCGGGAACGCTCAGGTGGACGAAGCTCATGCCCGTCGCCGACGACAGGTTGGCCGGGCTGATGAGCTGGATGTGCGAATTGCCGATGATCGCGGAATTGAATTGCGGATCGCGCGCGCGGCTCACGGTCGCGGTGCGGGGATTTCCGTCATCGATGCCGGGCGGCACCAGCGCCAGCAGGCGCCCGCTGTCGTAGGGATCGACGAGCACGATCGCCGCGCCGATCAGCGCAAGGCAGCCGCCGAGAATCCGGGCGAACAGGATCAGGCCGCGGCGCCAGCGATCGTCGGAGAGCCGCGCGCTGTCACGATCGCCCGCGGAGGCCTGTGACGGCGCGAACAAACTCATGATGGCAGCGTGCCCCGATACGGCCGCGGCGGCGGCCCGGGCCTCACGCAATCACGCCGGACCGCCCGCGGCAAGCCGCGACGATCACTACGCGGCGATGCGCACTTCCGGCGCCGCGGCGCGCACGTCGGCGTCGACGTGGTTCTCGAACTTCACGAAATTGTCGTTGAACATCTTCACGAGCTTGCGCGCGGTCGAGTCGAACTCGGCCTTGTCCTTCCAGGTCTTGAACGGATAGAGCAGGTGCGGCTCGATCCCCGGCACCGAGGAAGGCACCGAGAACCCGAAATACGGATCGGTGCGGAAGGACGCATTCTTCAACGAGCCGTCCAGCGCCGCGGTGAGCAGCGTGCGCGTCACCTTGATCGGCATGCGGCGGCCGACGCCGTATTTGCCCGCGGTCCAGCCGGTATTCACCAGCCAGCAATCGACGCCGTGGACGGCGATCAGTTCGCGCAGCAGGTTGCCGTAGACGGACGGATGGCGCGGCAGGAACGGCGCGCCGAAGCACGTTGAAAATTCCGGCTCAACGCCGACAAGACCCTTCTCGGTCCCGGCCACCTTCGCGGTGTAGCCGGAGAGGAAGTGGTACATCGCCTGCGCGGGCGTGAGCTTGGCGATCGGCGGCATCACGCCATAGGCATCGGCGGTGAGGAAGATGACGTTCTTCGGCATCCCGGCGCGGCCGGTGCGCGAGGCGTTCGGAATGAATTCGAGCGGATAGGCCGAGCGGGTGTTCTCGGTCTTGGAATCGTCGTTGAAATCGACGACGCGCGTCACCGGATCGAAGCCGACATTCTCCAGCACCGTGCCGAAGCGGAGCGTCGCGTCGTAGATCTCGGGCTCGGCCTCGTGCGACAGCTTGATGGTCTTGGCGTAGCAGCCGCCCTCGAAGTTGAACACGCCGTTCGGACCCCAGCCATGCTCGTCGTCACCGATCAGCGTGCGGTGCGGATCAGCTGACAGCGTCGTCTTGCCGGTGCCGGAGAGGCCAAAGAACAGCGCGACATCGCCATCCTTGCCGACATTCGCCGAGCAATGCATCGGCATCACGCTTTCGGCCGGCAGGTAATAGTTCAGTGTCGTGAAGACCGACTTCTTCATCTCGCCGGCATAGAACGAGCCGCCGATCAGGATCATGCGCTTCTTCAGATTGAGCGCGATCACCGTCTCCGAGCGAACGCCGTGCTTCTTCGGATCGGCCTTGAAGGTCGGCAGGCACAGGATGGTGAAATCCGGAATGTAATTGCCAAGCTCGGACATGTCCGGGCGGCGCAGCAGCGAACGGATGAACAGCGAGTGCCAGGCAAGCTCGGTGAACACGCGCGCCTTGATGCGGTAGGCAGGATCCGCGCCTCCATAGAGATCCTGCGCGAACAGCGCCTTGCCCTTCGCATGGGCGAGGAAGTCGGCGAGCAGGATGTCAAATTGCGCGGGCGAGAGCTTGCCGTTCTTCTCCCACCAGATCGTATTCTCGGTACTGTCGTCGCAGACGACGAACTTGTCTTTCGGCGAGCGGCCCGTATGCACGCCCGTCTCCGCACAGAGCGCGCCGCCCTGCACGATCGTCGCTTCGCCGTTGCGGATCGCATGTTCGTAGAGCGCGGTGTCGGGCAGATTCCAGTGAACCGCCGTCAGGTCGGTAAAGCCGAACTTGTCGGCGCCGAAAGCGCCGTTGTGAACGCCCGTCTCTTGCACGAAATGCCTCCTTGATACCCCGGAAAGGGCCACCGATCCCCGTCTTCCGGAATGGGCGCTCTCTTAAAGTGCGTATCCCGCCCTGCCAAGCGGTTTCCTCCGGCACGGTTACAACGCACGCCGACAGCTATGGTTTATGCCTGTGAAAAATGAGGCAGGCCAAGGCGGTCACGGCGCGGCGCGCGCCTCATCCGCGAGCGTCTTCAGGACCTGCCGCAGGGCAACCGGCCCGGTGACGCGCTGCGGGAAATTTAGCCGCAATGCAGTGCGGCCATTCTGCAATTCGAGCCCCTCCGGATCGCAGCCGGCACAGCGCCAGTCGCCGTCAGCCGCCTTCAGGAGCCGCATGGCATAGAGGCGCAGCGTATCGGCGTGGTCGGCATTCATATGCTCGACCGCGCCTGCTTCTGCCGCGAGCAGTTCGTCAGCTCCCGAAATATCGGTCAGGATGTCGGCGGGCGAGAAATCGACGATGCGCCCGAATCCGGCAACGAGATGAGCCCCGGTCAGCACCATCCGATAGAAGGCGAAATCCGGGAAATCAGCGAACATCGCCGCTTCCGGCTGGCGTCCAAGGTAACGGGCGCGCGCTCTTGGATTGTCTGTAGCCGCAATCTGCCCAAGCAGCATGATGCGGGCACCCTCCAGCGGGTCGCCGGGCTTACGCTCATCCAGCATCAGCGAGATGCGCGGATCAGCGAGAATATTCTTCGTGTGCAGCGCAAGACGCGACAACAACAGAAGCGGCGATCCATCGGCATCGGTCGCGACATTCACCAGCGAACAATAGGGATCGCCCGATTGCGCCATCAGCGTCGCGATCGCACCACTGCGCGCCTCGCGCAGCAGGCGCTTGGCGGCACCCTTGGCATTGAAGGCCGGATCGGGTTTCATGGGCATGCGCCGTTAACGATTGGCCGGATCACGGATTGGTTCGGACTGCTGCTTGTAATCACGGCAGAATCACATAAGTGATGCCGAATAGTCACATTTCGGCCTAGCTTTAAAGGCTTCACAGGCTCGGGAACCGTGACGGAACAGAGGGTTCATGCCCACCATCGCTCTCGTCGATGACGATCGCAACATCCTGACTTCAGTGTCGATTGCACTGGAGGCGGAAGGCTATCGCATCATGACCTACACGGACGGCGCATCGGCCCTGGATGGATTCAAGTCGTCGCCGCCCGATCTCGCCATCCTCGACATCAAGATGCCGCGCATGGACGGGATGGAGCTTCTGCGCCGCGTGCGCCAGAAGACCGACATGCCGGTGATCTTCCTCACCTCGAAGGACGAGGAGATCGACGAGCTGTTCGGCCTCAAGATGGGCGCCGATGATTTCATCCGCAAACCGTTTTCCCAGCGGCTTCTGGTCGAGCGCGTGAAGGCGGTGCTTCGCCGCGGCATCCCGAAGGACGGAAGCGCGCCGAAGGAGATCGCCGACACCGCGAAAGTGCTCGAGCGCGGCCTTCTTCGCATGGACCCGGAGCGCCATACCTGCACCTGGAAGGGCGAGCCGGTCACGCTCACCGTGACCGAATTCCTGATCCTGCACGCGCTCGCCGCGCGGCCGGGCGTGGTCAAGAGCCGCAACGCGCTGATGGACGCGGCCTATGACGATCAGGTCTATGTCGACGACCGGACCATCGACAGCCACATCAAGCGGCTGCGCAAGAAGTTCAAGGTGGTCGACGACGATTTCGACATGATCGAAACGCTCTACGGTGTCGGCTACCGCTTCAAGGAAGCCTGAAAAGGCGTCTGACGGCCGGCGAGCTTTGCGTTAAACTCCGCCACGGCGGGGGCATATGGACGAAAGCTTGGACGCCACCCTTTGCTGGACCGTACTTCACAGATCGACACCGAGGAAGCGCAGGTCAAGCCAAGCGCGGAGCCTGCTCGCGCGCGACGACGCAGCCTTGCGGAACGCGTCCACCGCAGCTGGCGATTCCTCGTTGCACAGAGCTTTTCGAGCCTCACCCGCCGCATCGTCGTACTCAACGTCGCGGGCCTGCTCGCGCTCGTCATCGGCATTCTCTATCTGTCGCAATTCCGCGCCGGGCTGATCGAGGCGCGCATCAACTCGATGCAGGTCCAGGGCGAGATCATCGCCGGCGCCATCGCGGCCTCGGCGACGGTGGAATCTGACGCCGTCACCATCGATCCGGAGAAGCTGCTCGAATTGCAACCGGGCGAGAGCTTCGGTCCGGATGACTATTCGATGTTCGATTTTCCGATCAATCCGGAACGCGTCGCGCCGGTGCTGCGTCGCCTCGTCTCGCCGACAAACACGCGCGCACGCATCTATGACCGCGACGGCGTCCTCCTGCTCGACAGCCGCAACCTTTATGGCCGCGGCGACATCCTGCGCTTCGATCTTCCTTCGCCTTCCGACGAGAAGCCCGGCATGATCGAGCGTGCGTGGATCGCGCTGCGCACCTGGCTCGAGCGCGGCGACCTGCCGGCCTACAAGGAACTCGGCCCCGCGAACGGCAAGGGCTACGAAGAGGTCGCGCAAGCGCTCGCCGGGCAAACCGCCGCGAGCATGGTGCGCGTCAATGAGCGCGGCGAGGTGATCGTTTCGGTCGCCGTGCCGGTGCAGCGTTTCCGCGCGGTGCGCGGCGCGCTCCTTCTGTCGACACAGGGCGGCGACATCGACCAGATCGTCGAAGCTGAACGGCTTGCGATCTTCAAGGTGTTCTTCGTCGCGACCGCGGTGATGATCGTGCTGTCGATCCTGCTCGCGGGCACGATCGCGGGTCCGGTGCGCCGCCTCGCCGACAGCGCTGAGCACGTGAAGCGGCGCATCCGCTCGCGCGTGGAAATCCCCGACTTCACTAAGCGCGGCGACGAGATCGGGCATCTGTCCGGCACGCTGCGCGACATGACCAACGCGATGTACAGCCGCATCGAAGCGATCGAGAGCTTCGCCGCCGACGTCGCGCACGAGCTGAAGAACCCGCTGACCTCGCTGCGCTCGGCGGTGGAAACGCTGCCACTCGCCAAATCCCAGGAAAGCCGGGATCGCCTGATGGCGGTGATCCAGCACGACATCCGAAGGCTCGATCGGCTCATCTCCGACATCTCGGATGCAAGCCGCCTTGATGCCGAGTTGCAGCGCCAGGACATCGCCCCGATCGATATCGGTCAGTTGCTCACCACGCTCGTGGACGCCGCGAACGAAGTGCGTCACGATGACATCTCGGTGGCACTCAGCTTCGAGGGCGCGGGGCCGTTCGTCGCGTCGGGGCACGACTCGCGCATCGCACAGGTGATCGACAACCTGATCGACAACGCACGCTCCTTCTCATCCCCCGGCGGAGCGGTGCGCGTCACCTGCCGCAAACTGAAAAACGAGATCGAGATCGTCGTGGATGACGATGGCCCGGGCATCCGTGCCGAGGCGTTCGACAAGATTTTCGAACGCTTCTACACCGACCGTCCGCATCAGGGCTTCGGCAACAATTCCGGCCTGGGTCTTTCGATCTCCAAGCAGATCGTCGAAGCGCATGGCGGGCGCCTCTGGGCGGAGAACCGCACCGGCGTCGCGACCCATGATGGCGCCGATCCGCTCGTGCTCGGTGCGCGTTTCACCGTGCGTCTGCCGGCGTGACGAGCGTGACGGATCATCCGACGATCCACGCGTCCGCCGTGCTCGCCGGAGCGCGGGCCGTCCTGATCCGTGGACCCTCCGGCAGCGGCAAGTCGCGTCTCGCGCTCGCGCTATTGCAGGCGGCGGAGGCCGGCGCACTTGCATTCGCGCGACTTGTCGCGGATGACCGCGTTCATGCCAAAGCGCACCATGGGCGCCTGCTCCTGCGCGCGCCCGCGGCATTGCAAGGGCTTCTTGAAATCCGCGGCCTCGGGATTCTGCAATTTCCCTTCGAGCCCTTCGCGGCTGCAGGCCTGGTTGTCGATCTTGCCGCGCCGGACGCCGAGCGGATGCCCGCCAGCGCCGGCGCGAGCGTCACGATCGATGGCATCAGCCTCGCGCGACTAGCCGTCGCACCCGGCGCCGATGCCCTGCCGCTGTTGCTGGCTGCTCTTAAAGGCACCCGGACTAGCCTGGAACGGCCAGTCAAAGCCGCGTGAGGGCCATCTGAAACGCCCTGGCCGGCGCTGGCAAAGCACGCCGACAAGGCCTATTTATTGCACTGCAACAGGACGCCGAATGGCCGCTGGCCCTTGCAATGGGCAGGGGGGAAGGCCATGAATGGCGCCCTTTCGTGCGGCGCACCAAGCGCCCGCCGGAGCGATTATGATCGGCCTTGTACTCGTTACCCACGGCCGCCTCGCCGTGGAATTCCGCTCAGCCCTCGAACACGTAGTCGGCCCCCAACGGCAAATTGAAGCCGTCACGATCGGGCCTGACGATGACGTGGAACAGCGCCGCAAGGACATCATCGAAGCGGTGAAGCGGGTCGACACCGGCGCCGGCGTCGCCATTCTCACCGACATGTTCGGCGGCACGCCGTCCAACCTCGCGATTTCGGTGATGGGACGCCCGAATGTCGAGGTGCTGGCCGGGATCAACCTGCCCATGCTGGTGAAGCTCGCAAAGGTCCGGGACGCCACGCCCCTCACCGATGCGGTCAACGCGGCGCAGGAAGCGGGCCGCAAATACTGCACGATCGCGAGCCGGGTTCTCGCCGGCAAATGACCGCAGACGGCCCCGATCACCCCGAGGCCGCGCTGGTCCGCGAAATCGTCATTTCCAACAAAAAAGGGCTGCACGCGCGGGCGTCTGCGAAGTTCGTGCAGACGGTCGAACGCTTTGACGCCGACGTGAAGGTTACACGCGGATCCGAGACCGTGGGGGGCACGTCCATCATGGGACTGATGATGCTTTCGGCCGGGCCCGGCTCCACGATCACGGTAGAATGTCGTGGCAAGGAAGCCGAAGAGGTGATGGACGCGATTTGCGCCTTGATTGAAGGCCGGTTTAACGAAGAAGATTAGCCGGCGGCCGTATCCCGCATGCGCGATGTTCTGGGCAACTGCTCGGCCGCGCGCTAGCCGGGGCGACGCAACGACGAAGGGGGCTGATGCCATGAACGACAAGGCCACACCGCAATCGGACAAGACCAGGACCACACCGGCGCTGCGTTACGTCGACCGGCCCGATTGTCAGGAGACATTTGCGGATTCGATCAACGCCGTGTTCTTCGACGGGCAGACGATGCGGATCGAGTTCGGCGTGACGCGCATGGATGAATTGAAGCAGGACGCGCCGCTCACGGGCCGCCGCTATCCGGCGTGCCGGATCGTGCTGGCGCCGGCCGCGGCGATCGACCTAATCAACAAGATGCAGCAGACCGGCGCCGCGCTCGCCAAGGCCGGAATGGTGAAGGCGAACGAGCCGAAGGCGCCCGAGACCAAGAATTGATATTGAGAAACAATTGTATGACTATCGCTATCACAGTGCGCGGCCGGGGAACGCATTGCTGAGGGGAACGCATCGCCATGGGGAAGCGACGCTGCTTTGTAATTAGTCCGATCGGCGAAGAAGGCTCATCAGTACGAGAACACGCCGACAACGTTTTTGATTTCATCGTCAAACCAGCGCTCGATGAACTTCAAATCGACGGTTACAGGGCCGATCATTTTGCCAAGATCGGTCGAATTACGGAGCAGATGTTCGAATCTATTCTGACTGAAGATCTCTGTATTGCGATTCTTACTGGCCATAATCCGAACGTTTTTTACGAACTAGCGATTGCACATGCGGCTGCGCGACCCGCAATCATCTTGGTGGAAAAAGGAACAGCGATCCCGTTCGATATCAAGGACATGCGAGCTGTTGAGTACGATCTCAATCCGCGCGCACTACGCGACCGGGTTTATCTGAATCAGATCGTACAAAATGTCCGTAGCCTCGATGCAGACAATTGGACAGTGCCTGTCCCTTTTGGCGCCAATCTTAGTCCCCTCGGCTCGGGTCGCGGCGACTGGCAATTTTTCGCAAAATCTGGAAATTATGGTGATCCCGGAAGCTGGCTCGGATTCCTAGAGCGCGCGCAGAAAAATTTCGATCTCTGCGGCATCTCGCTGCATTCTTGGACACGTCATAGCGGTGCCAAGCGTAAAATCGAGCAAGCGGTAGCACGCGGTGTCCGGATACGCATCCTGATGATGCATCCTGACAATCCGGCAATCCCGTTGTTTATCAATTCTAAAGACACGTTCGCTGACGTTGAGCACGTTCGCAACATGATCAGGCTTTCACACAGCAATTTTTCGAAGCTGCTGATAGGAGCAGACAATTGCGAAGTACGATGTGTGAAAGGAGGCGCGATGCACCAGCAATTGATTATCACGGACACAGAGTCTGCCGCAATTTTCTATCTATATTCGATTAATACATCAGAATCGCCGATGCTTTATTGCCCAGCTACGGGACCGCTTTATCAGGCGCTAGGCACGGAATTCATGGCGCTGTGGGATACGGCGGAGACGTTGACGCCCACCAATAAGTAGCATCCAAGATAACATAAAGAAATCTTTATATCGTTATTGCCTCTCCCGGCCCGGCCTGCTATAGGCACGCCACGGCAGGCGCCCGCGCGCCCCTTTTCCATTCATTCAGGACCTGACATGACCGCATCGACCGCGAAGAAACCCGGCTTCTCCGATTACATCGTTGCCGACATCGGCCTTGCCGAATTCGGCCGCAAGGAAATCTCGCTCGCCGAGACCGAGATGCCGGGGTTGATGGCGATCCGCGAGGAATATGCCAAGCAGCAGCCGCTCAAAGGCGCGCGCATCGCGGGCTCGCTGCACATGACGATCCAAACCGCAGTGCTGATCGAAACGCTCGCGGCGCTCGGCGCCGACATCCGCTGGGTGTCGTGCAACATCTATTCGACGCAGGATCATGCGGCGGCTGCGATCGCGGCGGCGGGCATTCCGGTGTTCGCGGTAAAGGGCGAGACGCTCAAGGATTACTGGGATTACACCGCGAAGCTCTTCGACTGGCATGGCGGCGGCGTGCCGAATATGATTCTCGACGACGGCGGCGACGCGACGCTGTTCGTGCATCTCGGCGTCAAGGCCGAGAACGGCGAGCATTCCTTCCTCGAGCACGGCAATTCGGAGGAGGAGCAGATCCTCTACGCGCTGATCAAGCGCATGCTGAAGGAAAAGCCGAAGGGCTGGTTCAAGGAGATCGCGAAGTCGATTAAGGGCGTCTCGGAGGAGACGACCACCGGCGTGCACCGTCTCTACATCATGGAGAAGGAGGGCAAGCTCCTATTCCCCGCGATCAACGTCAACGACAGCGTCACCAAGTCGAAATTCGACAACCTCTATGGTTGCCGTGAATCTCTCGTCGACGGCATCCGCCGCGGCACCGACGTCATGATGTCGGGCAAGGTCGCGATGGTCGCGGGCTTCGGCGACGTCGGCAAGGGATCGGCGGCGTCGCTGCGCCAGGCCGGCTGCCGCGTGCTGGTCTCCGAGATCGATCCGATCTGCGCGCTGCAGGCCGCGATGGAAGGCTACGAGGTCACAACGATGGAAGACGCCGCCCCGCGCGCCGACATCTTCGTCACCGCGACGGGCAACAAGGACGTCATCACGCTCGAGCACATGCGCGCGATGAAGGACCGCGCCATCGTCTGCAACATCGGCCATTTCGACAACGAGATTCAGGTTCAGCACCTGCGCAACATGAAGTGGAATAACATCAAGCCGCAGGTGGACGAGATCACCTTCCCCGATGGCAAGCGCATGATCCTGTTGTCGGAAGGGCGCCTCGTGAATCTTGGAAACGCC
>CAZPBF010000008.1:0-1771 GCA_964584855.1 uncultured Hyphomicrobiales bacterium | reverse complement strand
CTCACCACCACGCGATCGCCCGGCTGCACGCTCGTCGCCGCCGCGCGCGGCAGTTGCAGGAAGCCGTTGTGCCAGCGCAATGTCCAATCCGACATCACCACACGCTCCTCTTGAATCGAAAGCACGCGCAACATCCGCTCGTCGTCGATGCGCCGATGTACATCGGCAGGCTTCGCCGCCAGCCGCGCGAACTGCGCGTTGAACCGCGGCAAGAACTCCTCGACCAAATGTCGATTCGCCGACTCCAAATCCGAGATTGCCAGCCGCCCGAGCTCCTTCACCAAGCGGTCTTGCAACGTGCGATTGACGCGCTCGACGCGGCCCTTCGCCTGCGGACTGTGCGCGAGAATCAACTCCACGTCCAACTCCGCCATCGCCCGACCAAACTGCGTTTTCGGCTCGATTTCCGCAAGAATCTCGTCCGGCGTCGGCTCGCGATCGACGCGATAAATGCTGTGCTGGTCGACATACAGCGCGCGCGGTAAACCATGCTTCTGCGTGTAATGTTGCAGCGTTGTCGCCGCCGAATCCCACGACTCGTTCTCGAAGAACTGCGCAAACACGCGTCCCGTCGCATCGTCGATCATCACCATCAGCACGGCCCAACCGCGACGGCCCTCGAACCAGTCGTGATGCGAACCGTCCATTTGCACGAGCTCGCCGCAATGCTCGCGCCGCGCGCGGCGCCGACGATGCCGCTTGCGACGCCGTTGCCGCTGCCACAATCCGGCGGCCGACAACCAGTCGCGCAGCGTGCTTGTCGCAACGGCAAGACCGTCGTCCCGCGCAAGACATTCCGCGGCCAACGTTGGGCCATAGCCCGCATACTTCTCGCGATACAACTCCAAAGCCTGCTCCTTGCGAAACGGCTGCACATGCCGATTCGACGGCCGCCCCCGCAGCCGATGCCCCAGCCCGGCGTCGCCAACGTCGCGATACCGCGCCCAAATCCGCTTCGCCTGGCGGCCGCTGATCCCCAAAAGCTCCGCCGCCTTGACCAGCGACAACTCCTGAGCCTTCACCCGAGAAAACACCTCCAGCCGCCGCCGTTCCTTCCCGCTCATCGAAATCGTCTCCATGATCCACCTCCTGTTGGAGGCGATTATGGGGACATTTCTATCCGTGCCTTACGGGGACATTTCTATCCGCGCATTACAGGCGGCGGTGGGTTGTGCGGCTGAACGCGGGTTGCTCGATGCGCGTCTGTCAATTGTGGCCCGGTGGGCGACCTGTTGTGGCCCGAGCTGCATCCTGCTGTGGCCCGGTCTCCTGAATGGGTCGCAAATGCTCGACCGCAGCGGTAGTCGCGCGGGTGATCCGGCTAATCGTCGAGGCGGAATGCGGACCAATCGATTTGATCGGGATCGAGCGCGTCAGATGGTTCAATCTTGATCTCGACGAGACTCTCGAAACGCTGCGTTTGCATCTGATCAACAATCCAGATGAGGAACATCGTCGAGAGCAGCACAACGATGGTTACCGCCATCTCGGCGATTTCGAAATGAATCGCGGAGACCTTTTCTGCGATGGACGAACCCGCCGATGGGACAGGCGCAAAAAACGACATGAATCCAGAGCCGAGATTCAGGATCCACCAGAGGACGACGAGCACGGTGTGACCATCATACATGCCATCGTCTTCGTGCAACCCGCCCGGGTCGCTGCCCTGTACGATCTCATTCACCGCGATCATCGGCATAATGAGATGAGCGAAGGGTATAAAATACCATCCGATTGCCCAACCCGGCGTTTGCGTTAAACGCTCGGCGCC
>CAZPBF010000007.1:0-147552 GCA_964584855.1 uncultured Hyphomicrobiales bacterium | reverse complement strand
GCGTTTCTTCGAGAAGAGCGGAACTCATTCCCCAGATCATCCCGCCCATGAGCTGGCTGTGCGCGGTGCGCGTATTCATGATGCGCCCGGCGGCGAAAGCCCCGGCCATGCGCGGCACGCGAACCTCTCGCGTCTGTTCATGCACGCGCACTTCGACGAACTCCGCGCCCATGGCGTACATGAGCTCTTTGCCCTGCGAGCCGCCGGTCAGGCCGGGCTTGCCGGCATAGAGGCCTTTCACCGACTCCGGCTTCAAGCCTTCCGGCACAAACTCCGCGTATTCCTCGATCGCACCGACCCCGAGGCGCTTGAGCGTGTCCTCGAGCTTTTCCTGGCCGCCGCTCGTCGCGATGATTGCGCCATTGGCGAGCGTGAGCTCCGCGGGCGAGCGGCCGGCGAGCGGCCCCTCATTGGCGGTCACGGCCGCGTGAAACAATCTCTCGCGGATCGCATCGCATGCCTTCATCACCACCGAACAGCAGCTCGCGGTCTGGTTCGACCCGCCGGCGACCGGAACGGGCGGATAGACACTGTCGCCCAGTTCGACCTGCACCTGATCGAGTGGAATGGCGAGACGCTCAGCCGCCATCTGCCCGACCACGGTCATCACGCCGGTGCCGATCTCGTGCGCGGCAAGCTGTACGCGGGCGCGGCCGTCGGCGGAAAGCTGTACCCTCGCCGCAGCGGCCCCGATATGGGTCGGATAGACCGCGGTCGCGCAGCCATAACCGATCAGCCAGTCGCCCTCGCGCATCGAGCCCGGCTCGGGCTTGCGCTCCGACCAGCCGAACGCCTTCGCCGCCTCGTCGTAGCATTGCATCAGCGAGCGGCTCGACCATTCCTTGCCGGTCGCGTCCTTGTTCGAATCGTTGACACGGCGCAGCTCCACCGGGTCCATGTTCAGCTTCACGGCCAGTTCGTCCATCGCGCTTTCGACCGCGTAGATGTACGGCACGACCGGAGGCGAACGCATGAAGCCTGGCGTGTTGCGGTCTGCGTGCACGAGCGTGACGCTCGTCTTGACCGCGCCGAAGCCGTAGAGCCGCGCGGAATCTTCGACGCCCGCCACCGAATAAGGATCGGGGCGTGATGTGACTTCCCAGCCGTCATGCTGGAAGCTCGTGATCCTGCCGTCCTTCTGCGCGCCGAAGCGGATGCGATGGCGGGTTTCGGCGCGATACGTCGCGATGGTGAAACCCTGATCGCGTGTCGCGACCAGTTTGACCGGACGGTTGAGCTTCTTGGCCGCGAGGGCGACAAGGCCGGTGCGCGGCGTCAACTGCGCCTTCGATCCGAACGCGCCGCCGACGAAGGGACTTACTGCATCGACGTTCTCGGGTTTGATGCCGAGCTTTCTCGCCGCATTGTTCTTCAGCCCGTACATGAATTGCGATGGTTCGTAGATCGTCAGCCGGTCGTTGTTCCAGACCGCCGTGGTGGTGAACAATTCGATCGGGTTGTGATGCTGCGTCGGCGTGGCGTAATCGGCCTCGAACTTCACATCCGCCCGATCGTAGGCGGCCGGGGCGTCGCCGGCCTGTGGCAGCGTTTTCTTCACCGGCGATTCCGAAACGCCGTCGGCGCCAAATCCTGCGCTCGGCGTCTCGCGGTTATAGGAAATCCTCAGCCGATAGGCCGCCTCGCGCGCGGCCTCGAAGGTGTTGGCCACGACCATCGCGACGATCTGGCCGTCATGCTGGATCTTCGGGCCGAAATCCTGGATCGAGGTGGTCGCACCGCCCCCGCTCGCGCCGTATTTCAGCTCCTTCAGGTCGCCGGTGTTCTCGTGCGTGAAAATCTCCACGACCCCAGGCACCGCGCGGGCGTCTTTCTGGTCGATCTGCGCGATCGACCCTTTCGCGATCGCGCTGGTGACGAGAAACGCGAAGGCCGGATTGCTGACCTGGACGTCCGAGGCGTAGCGCGCCTCGCCGGTCACCTTCGCGCGCGCGTCGAGACGCGGCTCAGGCTGGCCCTGATTGGCCTTGGGATCGGGGGCAGCGGCGCTCATGTCGGAATCTCCAGCGAAGCGGCCTGGCGCAGGGCGCGCATCAGCGTCTGCTTGCCAAGCTCGATTTTGAACGCGTTGTGCTCGTGCGGCTTTGCCGGCGCGAAGGCCGCTTCCGCGGCCGCGCGAAGGCTGTCGTCGTCGATGGTCTTGGCGCTCAATGCGGTCTCGGCCTCGTTCGCGCGCCATGGGTGGGTCGCAAGACCGCCGAGCGCGATCCGCGCCTGCCTGACCTTGCCGCCATCGAGATCGAGCACGACCGCAGCCGAGGCGAGCGCGAACTCGTAGGATTCGCGGTCGCGCACTTTCAGATAAAGCGAGCGACGCGCCCAGGGCGTGTTTGCGACCGTGAAGGCGGTGATGAGTTCACCGGGAGCAAGCGTCGTCTCGACCTGCGGCGTCTTGCCGGGAGGGCGATGCAGACGCGCAAAGGGAATCGTGCGCGAGCCGCGCGGGCCCGCGATCTCGACTTGTGCGTCGAGCGCAAGAAGCGCCTGCGCGAAATCGCCGGGATAAGTGGCGATGCACTGATCGCTTGTGCCAAGCACCGCATGCTGGCGGTTGAAACCCTCCATCGCCGCGCAACCCGAGCCGGGAAGGCGCTTGTTGCAGGCCGTGTAGGAGACGTCGCGGAAATACGGGCAACGGGTGCGCTGGAGTACATTGCCGCCAAGCGTCGCCATGTTTCGGATCTGCGCGCTCGCGGCAAGCTGCAGCGCCTGCGCGATCACCGGAAAATGGGCCTGTATGTCGGGATGGTCCGCGGTCTCAGACATGCGCGCCATCGCGCCGAGCCGCAATCCGCGGTCGCCGAACTCGATCTTGCCGTTCGACTGCGCCAGCGGGTTGATGTCGATCACACGGTCCGGCCGCATCACGTCGAGCTTCATCAGATCGATCAGCGTCGTGCCGCCTGCGAGATATTGCGCCGGCGCTGCGATCGCGCTGTCGCCGGCTTTCGCGGGTCCGTGCGCGCGGATGGCGGCCGGGGCATCGTTCGCCTTGGTATATTCGAACGGGCGCATCGTCAGGCTCCCTTCATCGAGGTCTTGGCCTGATTGATCGCCGCGACGATGTTCGGATAAGCCGCGCAGCGGCAGAGGTTGCCGCTCATGTATTCGCGGATGGTCGCGTCGTCCTTCGCGTGCCCTTCATTGACGCAGGCCACCGCCGACATGATCTGACCCGGCGTGCAATAACCGCACTGGAACGCGTCCTGATCGATGAAGGCCTGCTGCATCGGATGCAGCGCGCCGTCCTTCGCAAGACCTTCGATCGTCGTCACGGCCCGGCCCTGCACCGTCGCCGCGAGCGTCAGGCAGGACAGGACGCGCTGGCCGTCCACCAGTACGGTGCATGCGCCGCATTGGCCTTGATCGCATCCTTTTTTGGTTCCCGTCAGCGCCATGTGCTCGCGCAGCGCGTCGAGCAGGGTGGTGCGCGGATCGAGCGAAAGCCGGCGCTCGGCGTCATTCACCCGCAACGTGAGATCAAGGTTTGCACGCGCGCTCGCGGATTTGGCGGGTGTCTGCGCCTGGGCCTGGCCGCTGCGCGCGATCAAGGGAACCGCGACGCCGCCGGCCGCTGCAGTAAGGAAATTGCGTCGGCTGCAGCCGTCGAGATCTGACATGGACTTCTCCGGAACCGGTTCGGGCAGCCCCCGCCGCCGCGCGATGTGGAATTTCAACAACGCGAATTCCAAAGGAGTTCCGGTTCCGCCTGCTGGAAAATTTGCCGATCGGGCTCGAGTCGCGCGCGTAATCTCAGGAACAACAGGTCAAGGCCGCGTCTTAGCCTCTTGATAATCCGCATCATTCGGCGCACCGCGCTGGCGCGCGGGGAAAGGAAAGATTGTGACCCAAAGCGACCCGGGGCGGGACAAGGTTGTCGAGCGGCTGCAGGCGGCGATGGATCAGCTGCGTCTGGACGCGACGCGGGTTGAGATGTGGGCCGTAGCGCTGATCGGATTTTCCCGCCCGATCCCGGATTATTCGCAGGACGAGCATCTTCTGCCGCCGAGAACCGACGAACCTGCGCCTGCGAAAAGCACGAGCCGACGGCACGCCTGACCGACCGTGCCGCCACTTTTTTCAGCGCCGACAGACGAGGCGCGCGGGCTGAAAACCAGACCAAAAATCGGTTCGATTTTTCATTCGGGAATCCTCTTGAAATCCCTTTTATAACAAATACTTATGCCTCGACACTTTGGGCTGTACGGCCCCCTGTTTTCGTGTCACACCAAACCCTCATTCCACCCTCATTTCCGAAGTGATTCGCAGGCGTCTCATGGCAGAACCAGCCCGCCAGAAAACCCCCGATCCGTCCGACTATGGGGCTGAATCGATCAAGGTCCTGAAGGGCCTCGATGCGGTCCGCAAGCGGCCGGGCATGTATATCGGCGACACCGACGACGGGTCCGGCCTGCACCACATGGTCTACGAGGTCGTCGACAACGCAATCGACGAGGCGCTCGCGGGCCACGCCACCGAAGTCTCGGTGACGCTCAATCCGGACGGCTCCTGCACCGTGCGCGACAATGGGCGCGGCATCCCGGTCGACATCCACAAGGGCGAAGGCGTGTCCGCAGCCGAGGTCATCATGACCCAGCTGCATGCCGGCGGAAAATTCGATCAAAATTCGTACAAAGTGTCCGGCGGCCTACATGGCGTCGGCGTGTCGGTCGTCAACGCGCTGTCGAGCTGGCTGAAGCTCACCATCTGGCGCGACGGCAACCAGCATTTCATGGAATTCCGCGACGGCGTCGCGGTGAAGCCCCTCGCGGTCACCGGCAAAGCCGACGGCAAACGCGGCACGGAAGTGAGCTTCCTCGCCTCGCCGAAGACTTTCACGATGACGGAATTCGATTTCGCGACGCTGGAGCACCGGCTGCGTGAACTGGCCTTCCTCAATTCCGGCGTGACGATCGTGCTGTCCGACATGCGTCACGCGGTCGAGAAGCGCGAGGAGATGCGCTACGAGGGCGGCGTCGAGGCGTTCGTGAAATATCTCGACCGCAACAAGACCGCGCTGATTCCCTCCCCGATCAACATCAAGACCGAGCGCGACGGCATCGGCGTCGAAGCCGCGCTGTGGTGGAACGACAGCTACCACGAAAACGTACTCTGCTTCACCAACAACATCCCGCAGCGCGACGGCGGCACGCATCTCGCCGGTTTCCGTGGCGCGCTGACGCGGCAGGTGACGCAATACGCCGAGACGATGGGCGCCTCGCGAAAGGAAAAGGTCGACCTCACCGGCGACGATTGCCGCGAAGGATTGACCGCGGTGCTCTCGGTGAAGGTCGCCGACCCGAAATTCTCCTCCCAGACGAAGGACAAGCTCGTTTCCTCGGAAGTGCGCCCGATCGTCGAGAACGTCATCAATCAGGCGCTGCAGGACTGGTTCGAGGTCCATCCGACCGAAGCGAAATCGATCGTCGGCAAGGTGGTTGAAGCCGCGGCCGCGCGCGAGGCCGCACGCAAGGCGCGCGAACTCACCCGGCGCAAGGGTGCGCTCGACGTGTCGTCGCTGCCCGGAAAGCTCGCCGATTGCCAGGAGCGCGATCCTGCAAAGTCCGAATTGTTCATCGTCGAGGGCGATAGCGCCGGCGGTTCTGCCAAGCAGGGGCGCAATCGCGAATTCCAGGCGGTGCTGCCGCTGCGCGGAAAAATCCTGAACGTCGAGCGCGCGCGCTTCGACAAGATGCTGTCGAGCCAGGAGATCGGCACGCTGATCACCGCACTCGGCACCGGCATCGGACGCGAGGAATTCTCGCCCGACAAGCTGCGCTACCACAAGATCATCATCATGACGGACGCAGACGTGGACGGCTCGCACATTCGCACGCTGCTTCTGACCTTTTTCTACCGGCAGATGCGCGAGATCATCGAGCGCGGGCACCTCTACATCGCCCAGCCGCCGCTCTACAAAGTCAATCGCGGCAAGTCGGAGCAATATCTGAAAGACGAGCGCGCGCTCGAGGATTACCTGATCGGCACCGGGCTCGACGAAGCCGTCTTCAAGACCGCAGGCGGCGCCGAACGCGCAGGCCCGGATCTGCGCAAGATCGCTGAGGAAGCACGCGCGATCCGCAACCTGCTGCAGGGGCTGCACAGCCGCTATAACCGCACGGTGATCGAGCAGGCCGCAATCGCCGGCGTCCTCACGCCGAAAATCACAGGCGATGAAAAATCCGCCCGGGCCGCGGCCGAATACATCGCCAAACGTCTCGATGCGCTCGCCGACGAAACCGAGCGCGGATGGGTCGGGCATTTCGACGAAGCGGGTTTCAGCTTCGAACGCACCGTACGCGGCGTGAAGGAATCGGCGATCATCGATCAGGCGCTGCTCGGATCGGCCGATGCGCGCAAGCTCGACGAGTATGCCGCTTCGCTGCAGGAAGTGTATGCGAAGCCTGGAACGCTGCGCCGGAAGGATGAGACGATCGCCATCCACGGGCCGGTCAGCCTGTTCGACGCGGTGACCGCAACCGGCCGCAAGGGCGTGACGCTGCAGCGCTACAAGGGTCTTGGCGAAATGAACCCGGAACAGCTCTGGGAAACGACCCTCGACACCGACGTGCGTTCGCTGCTTCAGGTGAAGGTGAAGGAAGGCGACGACGCCGACGACATCTTCAGCAAGCTGATGGGCGAACTGGTGGAGCCGCGCCGCGACTTCATCCAGGAGAACGCGCTCGCCGCGAGCGTGGACGCTTAATCTATCGACTTAAAAATTCCATTTGTCTTCGTCATGGCCGGGCTTGTCCCGGCCATCGCGTTTATCAGGACACGATTGTGTTTCTTTAAGCGAAATGCCCGGCACAGGCCGGGCATGACGACGAAGAAATTGGAAAACAGGTCTTACGTTACGCCCAGGCGTGATTGCGCCGGCGCATGTAGACCTCGCGGCGGCCGCGCAGCCGATCCGCGTTGCCGCGCGCCTCAGCGAGGCTCCCGGCAGCCCAGGTCCGGTATTCGAGATTGTCCAGATCGACCTGCGGCTGCGGCTCGCCGAACAGGCTTGCAAAAATACCGCGCGGCGCGGCCGGATGAAGCCTCGCCAGTTCGCGCGCAACGCTGCCGGACGAGCCGAATGCAATCATGGCGCCGTTGGAATTATCGCGCACTTCGTAGATGCCGGGCCCGATCGGGGCCTCCAGCTGCCCGCCCTGTCGCGGATCGGGAAAGGATTTCCATGCGGTCCAGTTCGCAACCATTTTTTCTTGTCCCTGTCGGATCGAGCAAATGCGCCGCGGCCGCGAACGCTTGCACGCGAACGCTTCACTTCGGATTTGGTTCCTTGAAGCGGAAAAAGGTTCAATCCGATTGCCGGCATTACCCGGCATTCGACTCAAATTCGCGACGACGCTGATTGAGGAGACGCGGCGCAGAACCACGCGACGCCTCAATTTTCGCGCGGAGAGGGTTAACGATGCGTTAACGGCCGGGCAGGACGAGGATTTGCGGCTTGGCGGGGAGGCTCGCTTTCGAGAACACCACCGAGGGAATCTCGGCGGTCTGGACGTCGAAGGTGCCGCGCACCCGTTCGAGAAAGCGGTCGAGCGTGAATGCACTGAAATAGTGCATCGGGATCATCACCTGCGCCTTCAGCGATTGGAGCACCTCGACCATGCCGTCGAGATCGAGCGTGTAGGTGCCGTCCACCGGAAACATCACAACGTCGACCCGGCCGATCTCGTTGAGCTGCTGCTGGTTCAGCGTGTGATGCAGATGGCCGAGATGGGCGACGCAGAGGTTGCCCATCTCGTAGATGAAGATCGAGTTGCCGTGACGCTCGGTGCCGTCGCCGCCAAAGGTGCGGATGTTGGTCGGCACGTTGCGTACGCGCACGTCCTTGACCTGCACGTCGTGGCGCACCGGCTTGCCGTATTCCTCGGCCCAGCCGCGCAGCACATGCGCGATCGCCGGATCGGGATGATCGGTGTAATGCGTGGAATGCGCGTGGTTCATCGTCACGATGTCCGGCAACACCGGCGGCTTGACGTAGTCGTTGTAGTCGGTCGCGACCCGCACCAGCATCGGGCTTTCCAGCAGGAAGGTGGAATGGCCGACAAAGGTGATGCGTACCTGATCGCTGGTCAGCGCCGCGGGAACGATGCGCGGGCGATCCGACGAGATCAGCCCGGGGCAGCCTTCCATCATTTCCGGCTTGGGCGCGGGAGCCTGCGCGAACTGCGCCATCGCGTTGCCGGGCGCGGCAACCATCAGGGCGAGGCTGGTCAGAACGAATGGAAGGCTCTGCATCGGCCGCTCATACCACCGCGCAAGTATGACACGGTTTGGGCGGCCGGACCATGCAGCCACGCAACAAAACGGCGCCCGGAGGCGCCGCTGTCACGTCGACAATATTCGGAATGTTCAGCGCGACGAAACGATGATCCCGCGCGTTGTGAGGACGACCCAGCGGCCGTCCTGGCGCTTGATGCCTTCGATGCGGCCGAGTCCTGGAATGTTCGAACCCTGCCGGACCTCATAGAGGCCGTCGCGGCTTTCGATCATCGCGCGCCCGCCGTAGATGTCTCGCAGAACCCAGCCTTCGACCACCGGCGCGCGCGAAGGGTCTTTCGGTGCCGCGATCGAGCCGGTCGTTTCCGGTGCGGTGTTCTTCTTTTCAAGACGATCGATGCTTTCCGTCAGCTTGGCGAATTTCGCCGGATCGGACGCGGCCTTCTCGGCGCGGTCGATGCGGTCGGACAGCTGGGCGGCCTGCGTCTTGGCGGCCTTGCTGCTCGCCTCGATGCTGGCCTTGAGCGACGCGATGTCCGCGCTCAACAGCGCGATCGTGCCCTTCGACAGCGTCGCGGTTGCGGTCGGTGCTTCGGGTGCGCTCGAGCGCACGATCGCTACGCCCGCGAGCGCGCCGACCATCGAGCCGAGCGCCGCGGAGAGCGCAATGGCGATCGCGAGCACGCCGACGCGGCTCAGCTTCGGCCGGAATTTCAGTCTGGAAAAAAGTCCGGGCTTCGCCTCGGCGGCGATCGCCTCGTCCTTCGGTGCGTCGATGGAAACCACGGGAGCCGCATCGCTTGCGGCAATGGTCGGTTCGGTCGTCTCTTCGCTCATGGCGAAACCCTCACGATGAAGCACTTTAGCTTCACCACTCGGTAACCATGGGCGCTTACGATTCCGTTAAGCCTGCGATTTCGCGCGGTTTGATGCCGCTTTCTAGAGCAGCCCCTGCTCGGCAGCGAGGTCGCGAAGCGACGTTTCCGGCCGGGCGCCGAGATGCTGGATCACCTCGGCCGCCGCAAGCCCGGCAAGCCGCGCGGCGGTCCGATGATCCTTGTTGCGGGCTAGCCCGAACAGAAATCCGGCCGCGAACAGATCGCCCGCGCCTGTCGTATCGACGACCCGTTCCACCGGCGCCGCGGGCACCGCTTCGATCATGCTCGCGCTGACGACCACGCAGCCCTTCTCGCTGCGCGTGACCACCGCAAGACGCGCGTCCTTTTGCAGCGCAGCGACCGCGGAATTAAAGTCGGAGGTCTGATAGAGCGCGTGCAATTCCGTTTCGTTCGCGAATAACAGATCGACCGTCCCGGTACGAATGAGCTGCAGGAATTCGTCGCGCCAGCGGTCGACGCAAAATGCGTCCGAGAGCGTCAGCGCGACCATGCGTCCCGCATCGTGGGCCGCCTTCGCCGCTTTCACGAAAGCGTCCTTGGCGTGCTGTGGATCCCACAGATAGCCTTCGAGGTAGGTGATCGCCGCGTCGGCAACGCGCGCCGCGTCGATGTCGGACGGCCGCAAGTCCTGCGCGGCGCCAAGGAACGTGTTCATCGTGCGTTCGCCATCCGGCGTCACGAGGATATAGGATCGCGCCGTGGACGGACCGTCCGCCGCGGCCGGCGTATCGAACGCGACCTTCGCGGCGCGGATGTCATGCGCGAAGACACGGCCGAGTTCATCGTCCCTGACCTTGCCGATGAAGGCGGCCCGTCCACCGAAGCTTGCAAGGCCGACGATCGTATTGGCGGCCGATCCGCCGGAAATCTCGATCGCCGGGCCCATCGCCCGATAGATCGCCTGAGCGCGCGGCTCGTCGATCAGTGCCATCGCGCCCTTGCTCATGCCCTGCGCGACAAGAAAATCCTCCTCGGCGCGCGCGATCACATCGACGATGGCATTGCCGATGCCGAGCACGTCGTAACGGGGTTCAGACATTGAAGGCTTCCTTGCTGACAGGCGCGGCGCACTATAACGAGCAAGGTCGGAGCGGCAAGCGCAGCGCCGCCCGATGACCCTGGTTCGGACATGCCGCAGGCACGCAACATCGCGACAGTAGGCGGAGCGACGATGCTGTCGCGGGTCCTCGGCTTTGCCCGCGATGCCGGGATTGCCGCGCTGTTCGGTTCGAGCGCGTTCGCAGAGGCCTTCTTCGCACTCCTTCAGTTCATCAATTTCTTTCGCCGATTGCTGGCGGAAGGCGCGGTCAACGGCGCGTTCGCACCGATCTGGCTGCGGCTGAAGGAGCGCGCCGCCCGCAACCGGTTCTCCCGCTGCGTCCTTCTGGTGACCGTCCTTGCCTCGCTCGCGCTCGCGGGGATTGTGGTCGCGCTGTCGCCCTGGCTGACGCACATCATCGCGCCGGGCTTCAATCCGTCGCTGTCCGCGCTGACGTCCTTCTATTCGATCTACGCCCTGCCCTACCTCGCCTTCGTAGGACCGGTCGCGGTGATCGCCGCTGCGCTGAATGCCGAAGGGCGCGTGGGCGCGGTCGCGATCGGAACGATCGCTTTCAATGCAGTCATGCTTTGCGCCGTGGTGGGAACGTCTGTGGCCTTCCCGATCGAGCAGTTTCTGGCCGGCATCTGGCTGTCGTTTGCGATCACCGTGGCAAGCGCCGTGCAATTGCTGATCGTCGCCTCCACCTGGCTATGGCGCGGCGAGCGCTTTGCCCACACCGCCCATCGCGTCTGGAATCCAGTGGGGCGGTTTTTCCGGCGCGCTGCCCCCACCATGATTTCCGCCGGCATCCCGCAGCTCAAGCTGCTCGCCGGCACCGCGATTGCATCGTCCACGGCGGCAGGCGTGTCCTGGCTCTATTACGCCAACCGCCTCTACGAATTGCCGCTCGGGATCGCCTCGGTCGCTATCGCAACCGTGATCGTGCCGGTTATCGCGGCCAGCAAACACGACGGAAAGAAGACGGCATTCGCGCATGCGCAATCGCGCGCCTTCGAGATTTCGCAAGGGTTGGCCCTTCCTGCGGCCACGGCCTTCGGGCTTCTGGCCGTGCCGATCGTCGCAGGCTTGTTTCAGCGCGGTCAGTTCAATGAGGCGGACACGGCCGCGGTCGCGGCGGCGCTCGTCGCGATCTGTGCCGGCCTTCCGGGTCATGTGCTGGAAAAGGTGCTGGCGGCGATTTGCTTCGCGCATGAGGACGCCCAGACTCCGATGTTCGCCGCATTTGGAGGGCTGGCGGCGGCGATCCTGCTCGCCATCGGCCTCGCGCCCGCTTTCGGCCATGTCGGGATCGCCGCAGCGATCGCGATTTCGGGCTGGATCGGCGCATCGGTCCTGCTCGTAATGGTGTCGCGGCGGCGCTGGCTCAGCCTCGACCGGGATGCGAGGCGGAAGCTGCCGCGCATCGTGCTTGCGACAATCGTCATGGGCGCTGCGATCGCTGCACTCAACTCCGCGACCGCCGGTCTCGCGGGCTCGGCAATGGCACGAGCGGTCTTGCTGACGGCGCTGGTGGCATCGGGACTGGCCATCTATCTTGCCGCCCTGCAGGTGCTCGGCGTTTCGCGCATCCGCGATCTGCTCGCGGCCGTCCGCCGGCGGCTCTGAATTCGTCCCCTTGCTCCGAAGTCGCACGCGTGGCATGGGACGCGCCATTCGTCAGGAGCCTTCGCCAATGGCGTTCAAGGAACGCGTGTTTTCCGGCGTCCAGCCGACCGGAAACCTTCACCTCGGTAACTATCTCGGCGCGATCAAGAAGTTCGTCGAGCTGCAGGACAGCCACGACTGCATCTATTGCGTCGTCGATCTGCACGCGATCACGGTGTGGCAGGAGCCGGCCGAACTCACCCGCAACATCCGCGAGGTGACCGCGGCCTTCCTCGCATGCGGAATCGATCCGAAGAAGCACATCATCTTCAACCAGAGCCAGGTCGCCGAGCACGCCGAGCTCGCCTGGATCTTCAACTGCGTCGCCCGTCTCGGCTGGCTCAATCGCATGACGCAGTTCAAGGAGAAGGCCGGCAAGGACCGCGAGAATGCGTCGGTCGGCCTCTACGCCTATCCGAACCTGATGGCGGCCGACATTTTGGTCTATCGTGCGACGCATGTTCCGGTCGGCGAGGACCAGAAACAGCATCTGGAGCTGTCGCGCGACATCGCGCAGAAATTCAACAGCGACTTCGCCGCCTCGATCCGGTCGCACGGATTCGGCGACGTGTTCTTTCCGCTGCCGGAGCCGCTGATCCAGGGCCCGGCAACGCGTGTGATGTCGTTGCGCGACGGTTCGAAGAAAATGTCCAAGTCCGACGCGTCGGATTATTCGCGCATCAACCTGACCGACGACGCCGACGCGATCGCGCAGAAGATCCGCAAGGCCAAGACCGATCCCGAGCCGCTGCCGGGCGACGAGAAGGGCCTCGCATCGCGCCCGGAGGCCGACAACCTGATCGGCATCTTTGCCGCGTTGAAGGGCGTCAATAAAGCCGACGTGCTGGGCGAATTCGGCGGCGCGCAGTTTTCCGCATTCAAGGGCGCGCTGGTCGACCTCGCGGTGGACAAACTCGGTCCGATCGGCGCGGAAATGAAGCGCATGGTGGCGGACGCAGCCTACATCGATGCGGTGCTTGCGGACGGGTCGGCGCGTGCCCAGATTCTGGCCGCGGA
Source organism: uncultured Hyphomicrobiales bacterium (assembly GCA_964584855.1). Classification (GTDB taxonomy): domain Bacteria; phylum Pseudomonadota; class Alphaproteobacteria; order Rhizobiales; family Xanthobacteraceae; genus Pseudorhodoplanes. The sequence continues at coordinate 134,676 of CAZPBF010000007.1, read as the reverse complement.
GACGATGAAAGCCGTGAAAGACATCGTCGGTTTTGTGCGCCGTTAGCGTGTAAATTCCGCGTTATCCCGACGAAACATCACCGCGCTTGTTGGGCCGGCGCCAGTCATGGCAGCATTCCGCCGCGCGATGTCCGGCGCGGCCGAAGCGACCGGGACCCTAAGGAAATCCGATGAGCCGTAAGCGTCGCTCCTACGAAAGCGGTCACAAGGCGAAGTACCTCGTCGTTATCGACGATTCCGCGGAGTGCGACCGCGCGGTCTATTACGCGGCTCGTCGCGCCGCGCGCACCAGCGGCAGCATGATCATGCTGCGCGTCATCGACACCGAAGACCGCAACCAGCAATGGCTTGGCGTCGCCGATATCATGCGCGCGGAGGCGCATGAGGCCGCGAATTCCGCACTCGACAAGGCTTCTGGGCGCGCCAACGGCGTCGCCGGCATCACGCCGGAACGCCAGATCCGCGAGGGTGAGCCGGCCGAGGAAATTCTCAAGCTGATCGACGAGGACGAGGACATCGCCGTGCTCGTGCTCGCCGCCGGCACCGAAACCGAGGGCCCCGGCCCCCTCGTGTCCGGGATCGGCAAGACGGCGGGGCAGTTTCCCATTCCGGTCGCGATCGTGCCTGGACACCTTTCGGACGAGGAGCTCGACGCCCTCTCCTGAGGCGATCGCGCAGTTGACCCGGGCGCGGCGACGGCCCATTTATCCGTCACACCCATGCACGGCGGGCCTTGAACCCGCGCTGGAGCAAGGAGCACGACATGTTCATCCAGACCGAAGCCACGCCCAATCCGGCGACCCTGAAATTCCTTCCGGGCAAGACCGTGCTCGAAAACGGCACGCTCGACATTCCCGACCGCCAGCAGGCCGCGAAGTCGCCGCTCGCGGAAAAGCTGTTCTCGATCGGCCAGGTCGGGGGCGTCTTCTTCGGCTCCGACTTCATCTCGGTGACCAAGACCGACGGCGAATGGCCGCAGATCAAGCCGCTCGTGCTCGGCGCGATCATGGAGCATTTCATGTCCGGCGCGCCGCTGCTGCGCGGCGGTGAAACGCCCGCCGCAGACGACGCTGAGGAGTTCTTCGACGCGAAGGACGCCGAGACGGTGAAGACGATCAAGGAATTGATCGAGACGCGCGTGCGCCCGGCCGTCGCCGGCGACGGCGGCGACATCACCTTCAAGGGCTTCAAGGATGGCGTGGTGTTCCTGACGATGAAGGGCGCGTGCTCGGGATGCCCCTCCTCGACCGCGACGCTGCGTCACGGCATCCAGAACCTGCTCAAGCATTTCCTGCCGGACGTGACCGAAGTCCGCCCGGTCTAACTCTTTCCCGGAGCGGGGCCGCCTTCGTCGTATTGAAGGACAGCCGGCGTTGAGGCGCTGATCCCGCCCGTTGCCGCGCGGAATTTTCGCTATAAGAAGCCATGCGCGTCCTCGCCATCGATACCGCACTCGAAGCCTGTTCCTGCGCGATCCTCGACACCGGCCGGAAGGCCGCGATGGTCGCAAGCCGCAGCGAAAAGATGGCGCGCGGCCACGCCGAAGCGCTGGTGCCGATGGTGGAATTGCTGATGAAGGATTCCAACATCGGATTTTCCGGTCTCGACCGTATCGCGGTGACGACCGGGCCGGGCAGCTTTACCGGCCTTCGCGTCGGCATCGCTGCGGCGCGCGGCTTCGGACTCGCCGCGCAGAAACCCGTTGTCGGGTTGTCCACGCTTGCCGCGCTCGCGGCGCCGCACATTGCCGATGACGACACCGTGCCGGTCGTGGTCGCGATCGATGCGCGGCACGCGCACGTCTATCTGCAGGTCTTCGCGCCCGGCGGGCGCACGCTCGTCTCCCCGCGGATCGCGCCGCTGCAGGACGCGATCCGCGCCGCCGATGAGGCGCCCGCGCGCATCGTCGGATCCGCGGCGGCTGCGGTGGCGAAAGACTGCCGTATCGCGCCGCTTCTCGTCGACGACGCGCCCGCGCCCGATATCGGCTGGGTCGCGCGCCTGGGAGCGGCGGCCGAAGGAAGCGCCGCACCCAAGCCTCTCTATCTGCGCGCGCCCGACGCGCAGCCGCAGAGCGCATCGCAATTGCCGCGCCGATGATCGGATTTCTGCAGCGCCTGTTCCGCACCGAGACATCGCTGAGCGATGCCACCGGCAACGACGCAGCCGCGATCGCGCAGCTTCATGCAGACTCGTTCCGGCGCGGCTGGAGCGATGACGAAGTCGAACTCCTGCTTGCCGACCTTTCCGTGATGACGCATCGCGCAATGGCCGGCCGCGCGATGGCCGGGTTCATCATGTCGCGGATCGCAGCCGACGAAGCCGAAATCCTCTCGGTCGCGGTCGCGCGGCGCTATCGCAGCGGCGGGCTCGGCGGACGGCTATTGCGGCATCATCTCGGACGGCTCGCGGCGCACGGCGTCACGGCGGTCTTCCTGGAAGTCGAAGAGGGCAACGAGCCCGCGATCAGGCTTTACCGCCGCGCCGGCTTCGAACAGGTGGGCCGGCGCGAGGGATATTATCCGGGCGACGCCGCGCGCAAGGCGGCGCTGGTTCTGCGCCGCGATATCGACTGACACGGTGCGCGCGCCTATGATAAGGCGCGCCCGCGGAGACGAATGTGAGCACCAAACCCAGCACAATCGAAATGCGCTGCCAGGAGAAAGGCATGCGCATGACGGAACAGCGCCGCACCATCGCGCGCGTGCTCAACGATTCCGCCGACCATCCCGATGTCGAGGAATTGTATCGTCGATGCGCGAAGATCGACGGGCGCATCTCGATTTCGACGGTCTATCGCACGGTCAAGCTATTCGAGGATTCCGGCATCATCGAGCGTCACGACTTCCGCGAGGGGCGCGCCCGGTTCGAGCAGATTTCCGACAGCCACCACGATCACCTGATTAACCTGCGCACCGGCGAGGTGATCGAATTTCAGTCCGAGGAGATCGAGCGGCTGCAGGCGGAGGTCGCGCGCAAGCTCGGTTACCAGCTCGTCGACCATCGGCTCGAGCTTTATGCGGTGCCGCTCGGCGAGCGCAAAAAGAACGCCTGAAAGGGCGCTTGAACGGCCCTGCGGTGCGCCTACATCCCCATGAATTATAGGGATTTTTGGCCGGCATTCCTTTTTGGCGGAAAAACCGCTAAGAGGGCCAAAGCGGCCACGCCACCTTGCGGAACACGGGACGTCTGAGACCCTTTGACCGAACAATCGGCACGATTGAGGCGCCGGCAGCCCGAATGGCCCGACCGACCGGCATGAACCGACCGCGCAAGCTCTACGTCAAGTCTTACGGCTGCCAGATGAACGTTTACGACTCACGTCGGATGGCGGACACGCTCGCGCCCGAAGGCTTCGTCGAGACCGACCGGCCGGACGACGCCGATCTCGTCATCCTGAACACCTGCCACATCCGCGAAAAAGCGGCGGACAAGGTCTATTCCGAACTCGGGCGCATCCGCCAGATGAAAGATGACGCCGCGCGCGACGGCCGCAGCGTGACGGTCGCGGTCGCGGGCTGCGTCGCGCAGGCCGAAGGCGAAGATATCCTGCGCCGTGCACCGGTCGTCGATCTCGTCGTCGGACCGCAAAGCTATCACCGCCTGCCGCAACTGCTCGACCGCGCGCGCCGCGAGGGACGCGCGATCGACACGGAGTTTCCGGTCGAAGACAAATTCGACGAGCTGGCGCATCCGACCGCCGCCGCGATCCGCGCGCGCGGCGTAACGGCCTTCGTGACGGTGCAGGAAGGCTGCGACAAGTTCTGCACGTTCTGCGTCGTGCCCTATACGCGCGGCGCGGAAGTGTCGCGGCCGGTGGCAAAGATCGTCGCCGAAGCGAAACGGCTCGCAGACGCCGGGGTTCGCGAGATCACGCTGATCGGCCAGAACGTCAACGCCTATCACGGCGAAGGACCGGAGGGCAGCTGGGAGCTTGGACGGTTGCTGGCGCGGCTCGCAGACATTCCGGGCATCGCGCGGCTGCGTTACTCGACCAGTCACCCGAACGACATCGGCGACGACCTGATCGCCGCGCATCGCGATCTTCCCGCGCTGATGCCGCATCTTCATCTGCCGGTGCAGTCCGGCTCCGACCGCATCCTCGCGGCGATGAACCGCAAACACACCCGCGCCGATTATCTGCGCGCGATCGAAAAGCTGCGCCGCGCGCAGCCCGCGATCACATTCACCTCCGATTTCATCGTCGGTTTCCCCGGCGAGAGCGAAAAGGATTTTCGCGACACCATGAGTCTCGTCGCCGAGGTGCAATACGTGTCCGCCTATTCCTTCAAGTATTCGCCACGGCCCGGCACACCCGCGGCCGACATGGGCGATCAGGTGCCCGAGGCGATCAAGACCGAACGGCTGCTCGAATTGCAGGCGCTGATCGATCGCGACCAGGCGGCGTTCAATCGCCGCTGCATTGGCGAGACCTTCGACGTCTTGTTCGAAAAGGCCGGGCGCAAGGCGGGGCAGTCGGTCGGCCGGTCGGCCTATCTACAGCCGATTCACGTCGACGCCGCAATCGAGCCGGGCACGATTCTCCCGGTGCGGATCGAGAGCCTGCACGCCTACAGCCTGTTCGGCACGCTCGCGCAGGCCCAGCCCGCGCGTCATGAAACGGACGCCCTCGCCATGGCAGGAGCCTGAGACGTTGCGCAATTTCAAACCCGACAACGGCGCAGCTTTATCCGCGAATTCCGGCCCCATGACCCAGACCGTGCTCGCTTTCGACGACAACCGGCTCGCCTCAGCGCTGTTCGGGCAATACGGACAGAATCTCGCGCTGCTGGAGCGCAAGCTCGGCGTGGTCGCGGATTCGCGCGGCAATCACGTCACGCTCGAAGGCTCGCGCGACGCCTGCGATCAGGCACGCCACGTTCTGGAATCCCTCTATGAGCAACTGAAGTCCGGCGGCGATCTCGCGACCGGCGACGTCGAAGGCGCGATCCGGCACACCCTCGCGCAAGGCTCGCTGTTCGAATCCGAGCCTTCGAGCGCAAAATCCGGCTTCGAGGCGATCAATTTGCGCAAGCGGCCGGTCCGCGCGCGCACCGCGGCGCAGGACGCCTATATTCGCGCGCTGAAAAAACATCCGCTTGTATTCGGCACAGGTCCCGCCGGCACCGGCAAGACCTGGCTCGCGGTCGCGCACGCGATCGCGCTGCTGGAACGGCGCGAGGTCGATCGTATCATCCTGTCGCGGCCCGCGGTCGAGGCGGGCGAACGACTCGGATTTCTTCCCGGCGACATGCGCGAGAAAGTCGATCCGTATCTGCGTCCGATCTACGACGCGCTGTTCGACTTGATGGACATGCGCGTGGTCGAGCGCGCGCTGCAGGGCGGGGAGATCGAGATCGCCCCGCTCGCGTTCATGCGTGGACGCACGCTGCACAACGCCGCGGTCATCCTCGACGAGGCGCAGAACACGACTGCGATGCAGATGAAGATGTTCCTCACCCGCCTCGGCGAGAACAGCCGGATGATCGTCACCGGCGATCCGAGCCAGATCGACCTGCCGCCGGGACAGGTGTCCGGGCTCAATCAGGCGCTGTCGATCCTGTCCGATGTCGAGGGGGTCGGCCACATCGCTTTCAAGCCGGAGGACGTGATCCGTCACGAACTGGTCGCACGCATCGTCGCGGCCTACGACAAGCATGCGCCGGCGCAGAGCGCGGTGCGGCGCGAGAAGAAGGAATGACGGCGATGCCTGGCGCGCAGGCGCCGCTCATCGACATCATGCTCAACTCCGATTTGTGGAACGGCGAACCGGAGGCGGAGGACATCGTGCGCCGCGCCATCGCCGAAGCGCAGCGCGCGACGTCGAGCCCGGCGGCCGAGATTGCTATTCTGCTGACCGATGATTCGGAAATCCGCGAACTCAACCGGCGATGGCGGCAGCAGGACAAGCCGACCAACGTGCTGTCGTTCCCGGCGCCGGAATCGGGCGCGGAACGGGAGCATCTGGGTGATATCGTGATCGCGTTCGAGACCGTGGCGCGCGAGGCGCGCGAGCAGGACAAGCCTATGGCGCATCATCTCGCGCATCTCGCGGTGCACGGATATCTGCATCTACTCGGCTACGACCACGGCGACGACGGCGAGGCCGAAGACATGGAGCGCACGGAGGTCACGATCCTGCAGCGCCTCGGCATCGCGAACCCTTACGCCGAGAATGGCCGGCCCAGCCATGCCTGACCAAGGATCGCCCGCGCGCAGCGAGCCTACGGGCCCATCGAGCGAAAATCGCAATCTCCCCGTGCCGGTGCCACAGCCAGCGGCCGACGAGGGCCATGCTCTCGGCCTGTTCAGCCGCTGGTGGCGCGCCTGGCGCGGATGGCGATCGGTTTCGATACGCGCCGATCTGAAAGACGTGCTGGAAACCGGCTCGGACGCAGAATCCGGATTCACGCCGCAGGAAGGGCGCATGCTGCGCAACATCCTCGGCCTGCGCGAGCGGCGCATCGCAGACGTGATGGTGCCGCGCGCCGATATTGTCGCCGTGCAGCAGGACATCTCGCTCGGCGAACTGGTCAAGGTTTTCGAGAAGGCCGGCCACTCGCGTCTCGTCGCCTATAACGACACGCTCGACGATCCGGTCGGGATGGTCCACATCCGCGATCTCATCGCGTTCATGACCGCGCAGGCTGCGGTGAATCCGAAAACCAATGCCAAGCGCAAGAAGCCCCTGCCGGCCGACCTCGACCTGAAGGCGGTCGATCTGTCCTTGCCGCTCGCCTCGACCGAGATCATCCGCCCGATCCTGTTCGTGCCGCCGTCGATGCCGGCGATCGACCTGCTCGCCAAGATGCAGGCGACCCGCATCCACCTCGCATTGGTGGTCGATGAATATGGCGGCACCGACGGCATCGTTTCGATCGAGGACGTGGTCGAGCAGATCGTCGGCGAGATCGAGGACGAACACGACGAGGACGAGGCGCCGAGCGTCGTGCGGCAGCCGGACGGCTCGTTCGTTGCGGATGCACGCGCAAGTCTTGAGGATGTCACGGCCATCGTCGGTCAGGGGTTTGACGCAGGCGAACTGGCCAAGGAAGTCGACACGCTCGGCGGTTATCTGGTGACGCGCGTCGGCCGCGTCCCTCTGCGCGGTGAACTCGTGCCGGGTCCGGCGCCGTTCGAGATCGAAGTGCTCGACGCCGATCCGCGCCGCATCAAACGCGTCAGGATTCACCGCGGCAAGGAACGCCGCCCCGCCCGCGATCCGAAGCTCGCAGCGCCGACGCTGCAGCCCGCCTCAGGCGCATCCGCCGAGCCCGGCCGCGCGCAGCCGTCCGGCAGCGGCCCGCAGCAATCGTGATGCTCAGCCGTCTTTCCCATTCCGTCGTGCTCGCCTGGGGATGGCGCCGCGCCGCGATTGCCTTTGCCGCCGGCGCATTGTCCGCGCTCGCGCTCGCCCCGTTCAACTTGTGGCCGATTCTGTTCGCCACGTTTCCGCTGCTGGTCTGGCTGATCGACGGTTCTGCCGCCGGACGTCTCGGCGGCTACGCGGCAGCCGCGGGCGCCGGATGGTTTTTCGGCTTCGGCTATTTCCTCGCCGGGCTTTACTGGATCGGCAACGCGTTCCTGGTCGACGCCAAGATTTTCGGCTGGCTGATGCCGTTTGCGGTGATCGCCATGCCGGCAGGACTCGCTCTGTTCACCGCATTCGGCGCCGCGATCGCGCGGCTGTTGTGGCGGCGTGGGCCGTTGCGGATCCTTGCGCTCGCGGTCGGACTCGCGGCGGCGGAATGGCTGCGCGGCCATGTGCTGACCGGATTTCCCTGGAATGCCTATGGCTACGCGCTCACCGGAATGCTTGTGCTTGCGCAAAGCGCGGCCCTGCTCGGTCTTTGGGGACTGACTTTCCTCGCGGTCGCAGTCTTCGCAAGTCCCGCCGTGCTTGCCGACGAGGCTACGGACACGCGCCGGCCGTGGCTGCCGGTGACCTTGAGCGCGATCGTGCTCGCAGGTCTCGCCGGTTACGGCTTCGTGCGGCTGCGTCATTCTCCGACGACCTACGTCGACGGCGTGCGGCTGCGGATCATGCAGCCGAACCTCCAGCAGGACCAGAAATTCAATTATTCGGCGCGCCAGCAGGTCATGGCGAAATATCTCGCGCTCTCGGACCGGGCGACTGGTCCACAGACCAGCGGCATGCGCGACGTGACGCACCTGATCTGGCCGGAATCGGCATTTCCGTTCCTGCTGACGCGCGAACCCGAGGCGATGGCACAGATCGCCGATTTGCTTCCGCCCGGCACCGTGCTCATCACCGGCGCGGCGCGGGCGGCGGACGATTCCCCGGTTACGAAGAATCTACGCGCCTACAATTCGGTCTACGTTATCGATCACGACGGCACGATTCTTTCGATCTACGACAAGGTGCATCTCGTTCCCTTCGGAGAATATCTGCCGTTCCAGTCGACGCTGGAGCGGCTCGGCCTGATGCAGCTCACCAAGCTGCCCGGCGGCTTTCTTCCGGGTGACCGAAGGCGCACTTACGAAGTGCCGCGCGCGCCGCGTTTTCTGCCGCTGATCTGCTACGAGATCATCTTTCCCGGCGACATCGTTCCCGCCGGCGAGCGGCCGGGCTGGATCCTGAATGTCACGAATGACGGCTGGTTTGGCATCAGTCCCGGGCCCTATCAGCACCTGCAGCAGGCACGGGTGCGCGCGATCGAGGAAGGTCTGCCTGTGGTGCGCGCGGCAAACACCGGCATATCGGCGGTTATCGATTCATTCGGCCGGGTTATTAAGTCGCTGCCGCTGGGCAGCGAGGGCGTGATGGATTCGCCGCTGCCGCGGCAAACCGTCCCTCCATTCATTACACGCATGGGTGATGAACTATTCGTAATGCTACTAGTCGTCTCCATCGTGGTATTGTTTGCAGGACGTCGCTCGCGCTGATCTCTGTTTTTTGGTACGACGATTAAACAATCGGCCCGCGATCGTAATCTTTTGTGAAAATTGATTGCGGCGGGCGCACGTATCCGGCTAGACGAGGCCGTGCCGGCGTCGATTGACACGTCATTGCATAACATCAATTTGCAGTTGCAGCCGTTGATATCGATTTTTGCTGCCGGCCTGAAAAAATTGGAGTCCGCCGGATTTTTCGTTGGCTCGAAATGAATTTGGCTGGAGTGAGGAGTTGCTTGGAATGGTAAAGAAGGCGCCGAATCCGATCGACAAGCACGTGGGGAGCCGCGTGCGCATGCGCCGGATGATGCTGAGCATGAGCCAGGAAAAGCTCGGCGACGCACTCCATCTGACTTTCCAGCAAGTTCAGAAATACGAGAAGGGCACGAACCGCATCGGCGCGAGCCGGCTGCAGCAGATTTCGCAAATCCTGAAGGTCCCGGTGTCTTTCTTCTTCGAAGGCGCGCCGGAATCCGGCGGCGAATTCGGCGAAGCGCCCTCGCCGGCCTATGTGGCCGACTTCCTCGCGACCTCGGACGGTCTCGCCCTGACCAAGGCGTTCATGCGCATCGACGATCCGAAGCTGCGCCGCCGGATCGTCGATCTGGTCGAGCAGATTTCCGGAGAAGATGGGAAATAGCCCGTTTTGGCCCATCGCGGGCCCGCGGCGCGCCCACGTCTTGACCCCGCATTCGGACCTTGCAAAAAGCACCTCCTCAACCAGGCGGCGCAGTGTTTCCGCCCTTGTCCCGCGAGGAGTGACCGGCTGTGTCGCGCAAGAATTTCCTTTTTACCAGCGAATCCGTCTCCGAAGGTCACCCCGACAAGGTGTGCGACCAGATTTCGGACGCGATCCTCGACGCCTTCCTGGCTAACGACGTCAAGCTCGGGATCGAGGACGACAGCCAGATCAACACCCGCCTCGGCTGCGAGACGCTGACCACGACCAACAAGATCGTCATCGCCGGCGAATGCCGCGGGCGCGAGCCGCTGATGAAGAAGTTCAACGGCTCGACGGTGATGAACCGCGAGCTCCTGACCGAAATCGCGCGCGGCGTCGTGAAGGACATCGGCTACGACCAGGACGGCTTCTCCTGGCACGGCGCGGATGTCGAGGTTCTGCTGCACGGCCAGTCTCCTGACATCGCGATGGGCGTCAACGCCAAGAAGAAGAAGGGCGGCGAGGAAGAAGGTGCCGGCGATCAGGGCATGATGTTCGGCTATGCCTGCACCGAGAGCGAAGTCTACGAAAAGGGTTCGTTCATGCCGGCCCCGATCTTCTTCGCGCACAAAATCCTGCGCACGCTCTCCGAGCAGCGCCGCTCCGGCAAGCTGTTCGACCTGCAGCCGGACGCCAAGAGCCAGGTCACGGTCCGTTATGTCGACGGCAAGGCCATGGGCTGCACCAAGGTCGTCGTCTCCACGCAGCACAATGCGCAGAGCCGCAACGGAAAAAAATACACCCCGGGCATGGTGCGCGATCTGATTTCGGACGCGGTCGCGTCCTCGCTGCCGAAGGGCTGGATGCCGGAAAAAGAATCCGACTTCCTCGTCAATCCGACCGGAAATTTCGTGGTCGGCGGACCCGACGGCGATTGCGGCCTCACCGGACGCAAGATCATCGTCGACACTTACGGCGGCTATGCCCCGCATGGCGGCGGCGCGTTCTCCGGCAAGGACCCGACCAAGGTCGACCGCTCGGCCGCCTATGCTTCGCGTTATCTTGCGAAGAATGTCGTGGCGGCAGGCCTTGCGGATCGCTGCACCATTCAGGTCGCGTATGCGATCGGCGTCGCCGACCCAATGTCGGTGCTGGTGGATCTTCACGGCACCGGCAAGGTCGACGAACGCAAGCTGGAAAAAATCCTGCCGCAGATGTTCCGCCTCACGCCGACCAACATTCGGCGCTCCCTGAAGCTCAATCGCCCGATCTATCGCCGCACCGCGGCCTACGGTCATTTCGGACGTGCGCCGGACAAGGACGGCGGGTTCTCCTGGGAAAAGACCGATCTTGCCGCGCAGCTGAAAAAGCAGTTCTGACCGGCGACCGAAGCGACACTGACGATGGCCGGGGCTTCCCGGCCGTTTTTCTTTGTGCTTCACGATGCCGATGACCGACGACGATTCCCGTCGCCACGGCGCATTTTTCGGCCGCCGCAAGGGCAAGCCGCTGCGAACGCATCAGGCCGACCTGATGGATTCGCTGCTGCCGCATCTGGCGCTCGACCTGTCCATCCCGGCGCCGCAGGATCTGACCACTCTGTTTTCCGGCAACGTCGACGACGTTCGTCTCGAAATCGGTTTCGGCGGCGCCGAGCATCTGATCGCGGGGGCGCTCGCCCATCCATGCTCCGGATTCATCGGCGTCGAGCCGTTCGTGAACGGCATGGCCAAGGCGCTTGCCCAGATCGAGCAACACAACCTGCAGAACATCCGTCTGCATCATGGCGACGCGGCCGACCTGTTGAGCTGGTTGCCTGCGGGAGCGCTCGCGCGGATCGACATGCTTTATCCCGACCCCTGGCCAAAGCGGCGTCACTGGAAGCGGCGCTTCATCCAGCGCGAAAGCATCGCGGCAATCGCGCGCGCACTTGCGGGCGGAGGGGAATTCCGGTTCGCGAGCGACTGGGCTCACTACGCGACGTGGACATTGCGCCGCGTCCTGCAATCGCCGGACTTTTTATGGACCGCCGAGCGCGCCGACGACTGGCGCAAGCCCTGGCAAGATTTCACGCGCACGCGCTACGAAGCCAAGGCGATCCGCGAGGGACGCGTGCCGTGCTATCTCCGTTTCAGGCGAACGGCCTAAGCGGTCAGCTCGCTTTGCGAAGCGGCGTGTCCGTCGTCTGCCAGAAGCGCACGACCCGTTGCGCGGTCGGCGCCGACAGCTTGTCGAAATTGGCATAAGCCGCTTCCAGCGCAGGGCTCGACTTTCCGTGATTGCCCGGCCTCGCGAGAATGATGGCGCGTGCAGTCGTCCAGGAAAATCCCGCCGCCTTGCACAGGATCAGGACCGGATCCGGGCGTTCACCCGCCATCAGCCGGTCGATGGCATCGATCGGGACCGAACTGAGCGCAGAAAGTGCGGCGGCCGTGTCCTCATAATTCCTGCTGCCCGCGAAATCCGCGACCTCGCGTTCGCCGAGCTTGCCCACCTCAAGCAGCGCGCGGATCTTGTCCTGCGCGGGACCGAAATCTCGCGCGGGTGCAACGGCGGCCCTGATCTCGTCAGAGACCTTCGCGAGCACCCGCTTGATCTCGGCCTGCGTCTCCGGACGCGCCGCGGCCAGAAGCCTGCGCTGCACGACTTCGGTCGCGCGGACCAGAAGTTCGCGGAAGAGATTGTCTGGAAGGTCTTCGCGCTGGACCACGGCTTCGGCGAGAATGCCATCCTTGGCAGCACGCTCGACCACGCTCGAATAGCCCGCGGGCGATAGCCGCGCGGTCTTGTTGGCGGCGACCTTGCGGACGACTTCGCTGTCGCCGCGATTGACCAGCACGTCGGTGAGCGTCTCGTCGAGTCCATGCCGGCCGGAGATAGCGAACAGATGCGCCTGGCCCTTGGAGCGCGCGATCGGGAGAAGGTCGTCGGTGACGAGGCGCGGCGATTCGGCAAGCACCGGACCGGCGACCGCGATGTCCTCGTCCTGGGCCAGCCGACGCAGAAGTTCCATCGGCGCGTTCAAGAGAGGGGCGAGCCGACGCGACAATTCTGCCCGCGCCTTGGTCTCGATCTCCTCGATCAGCCGGTTGAATACGTCGTCGAAGAGACGAATATGATCGTCGTTGTAGCGCGGAGCACCTTCGATAAAGAGGCTCGTCATGCGCTTGAGCATGTCGGCCCGCCGTTCCGGAGAGCCGTGCTGGACCACGTCTTCCAGTTCGGGGATGAGCGAGGCGATGGTCGGCATCAATGAGCGCGGAAGGGCCAAATTTGTTGTATTTTGCAAAGATTAAAGAGGGATTCTGAACGAAGCGTTAGCCGCCGCCACGCTTGCGAAAACAGAGCAAATCGCTATATTCCCTTTCGTCCGCTAATGGACATCTCAGATACCTGATGGGTTTTTGAGAGTGGGCCCCGCCCCGGGACCCGCTCTTTTTTGTTACCCGGGCGGCCGGGATACAGGCCGTGGGGCATGGTTCCGCGGAGACGGAATTCGAAATCGTGACGATGAACGACGAGCTCAATCCGATTGCCGAGCCGCGCCTGGTCGTGGAACCGGGCCTCGCTGCGCGCGTCGCGGCGACCGCCAATCCGGTGCTGGAAGATCTCGGCTACCGGCTGGTGCGGGTGCGCATTTCCGGCGCCGAGGGCTGCACCTTGCAGATCATGGCGGAGCGGCCGGACGGCTCCATGAACGTCGAGGATTGCGAGGCGGTGTCGCGCGCATTATCGCCGGTGCTCGATGTCGCGGACCTGATCGACCGGGCCTACCGGCTCGAAATCTCCTCGCCCGGCCTCGACCGCCCGCTGGTGCGCCGTTCGGATTTCGAGCGCAACGCCGGCCAGAGCGTGAAGATCGAGATGGCGACGCCATTCGATGGCCGCCGGCGATTCCGTGGCACGCTGCTCGGGTTAGACGGCGACAATGCGCGCATCCGGCGCGACGATGTTTCCGAAGGCGAGGCCGCCGAGGTCGCGCTTCCGATCGCAGAAATGGACGAAGCGCGGCTCGTCCTCACCGAGGCGCTGATCGCGGAATCGCTTCGCCGCGGCAAGGCGCAGGCCCGCGAGGCGCGCGACGAATTTCATGGGCGCGAGACGCGCCCCCACCGGGCCGGCAAAGGCCGCCCCCTTCACGCCAACACAGCACGCGGAAAAAGCCGCCGTGCCAGTCATTCCGAAGGAGAATGAACGATGGCTGTCTCAGCCAACAAGATCGAACTCTTGCAGATCGCCGATGCCGTGGCGCGCGAAAAGTCCATCGACCGGTCGATCGTGATCGGCGCCATGGAGGACGCGATCGCGAAAGCGGCCCGCTCGCGCTACGGCGCCGAGACCGACGTGCATGCCGAGATCAATCCGAAGAACGGCGAACTGCGCCTGTCCCGCCATATGCTGGTGGTCGAGACGGTCGAAAATCCTTCGACCCAGATCACAGTCGAGGATGCGCGCCGGCATAACCCCGCAGCGCAGGTCGGCGACACGATTTCCGATCCGCTGCCGCCGCTGGAATATGGCCGCATCGCCGCGCAATCGGCCAAGCAGGTCATCGTGCAGAAGGTGCGCGAGGCCGAGCGCGACCGCCAGTACGGCGAATACAAGGACCGCATCGGCGACATCGTCAACGGCATCGTCAAGCGTGTCGAATACGGCAACGTCGTGGTCGATCTCGGCCGCGGCGAGGCGATCGTGCGCCGCGACGAGATGCTGCCGCGCGAGGTGTTCCGCAACGGCGACCGCGTACGCGCCTATATCTACGACGTGCGCCGCGAGCCGCGCGGCCCGCAGATTTTCCTCTCCCGCACGCATCCGCAATTCATGGCCAAGCTGTTCGCGCAGGAAGTTCCGGAGATCTACGACGGCATCGTCGAGGTGAAGGCGGTGGCGCGCGACCCCGGCTCCCGCGCCAAGATCGCAGTGATCTCGCGCGATTCCTCGGTCGACCCGGTCGGTGCCTGCGTCGGCATGCGCGGATCGCGCGTGCAGGCCGTCGTGAACGAATTGCAGGGCGAGAAGATCGACATCATTCCGTGGTCGCAGGACATCGCGACCTTCGTGGTCAACGCGCTTGCTCCGGCCGAAGTCGCCAAGGTGGTGCTCGACGAGGACAAGGAGCGCATTGAAGTTGTCGTTCCGGATGCCCAATTGTCGCTTGCGATCGGACGCCGCGGCCAGAACGTGCGGCTTGCCTCGCAGCTCACCGGCTGGGACATCGATATCCTGACCGAGCAGGAGGAATCCGAGCGGCGCCAGGCCGAGTTCCAGAATCGTACCAAGGTTTTCGTCGAGGCGCTCAACGTCGACGAAGTGGTCGCGCAGCTGCTGGCCTCCGAAGGCTTCAGCTCGGTCGAGGAGCTTTCGCTGGTCGATCCAAAGGAAATCGCCGGCATCGAGGGCTTCGACGAGGAGACCGCGCAGGAATTGCAGAGCCGCGCGCAGGAATATCTCGCTCACATCGAGGCCGAATACGATGCCAAGCGCAAGGAACTCGGCGTGGAAGACGCAGTGAAGGACATTCCGGGCGTCACCACTCCGATGCTCGTGAAGTTCGGCGAGAACGACATCAAGTCGGTCGACGACCTCGCCGGCGCGGCGACCGACGATCTCGTCGGCTGGACCGAGCGCAAGGACGGCGAAGCGGTGCGCCAGCCCGGCATTCTCGACGGGCTCGACGTGTCGCGCGACGAGGCCGAAGCGATGATCATGCAGGCGCGTGTCAAGGCCGGCTGGATCAGCGAAGCGGACCTTGCTCCGCCTCCGGCGGCGGAAGAGCCGGCGGCCGCGGAAACAGCGCCGGCGTAACGAGGACGATGACCAGCGTGCTCGCGCAGATCGACGATCAGGTCACGGATCGCGGCCCGAAGGGCGCCGCAACCGAGCGATTTTGCGCGCTGTCGCGCGAGGTCAAGCCGGTCGCCGATCTGATCCGCTTCGTGGTCGCGCCGGACGGTTCGATCGTTCCCGACCTGAAGCGCAAGCTTCCGGGCCGGGGCGTCTGGGTCACGGCGAACGAAGCCGCGCTGACGCAGGCAGTGAAGCGCAAGGTCTTTGCCAAGACCTTCAAGAAGGACGTCCGCGCGGGCGACGATCTTGTCGGACAGACGCTCACGCTGCTGGAACGCTCCGCGCTCGATGCGCTCGCCATCGCGGGCAAGGCGGGACAGGCGGTCAGCGGCTTCACCCGCGTCGAGGCCGCACTCGGCAAGGACGACGTGATCGCGGTCGTTCACGCGAGCGACGGCGCGGCGGACGGCATACGCAAGCTGGATAATCTGCTGCGCCGCCGCGAAGAGGAAATGTCCGGTGCCATCGCGCGAATCGATGCCTTTTCGTCGGCTCAATTGGATTTGGCATTGGGACGGTCAAATGTGGTACATGCTGCCCTGCTTGCCGGCGATGCGAGCAAAGGTTTTCTCGCCCGATATGAGCGCTACGAGCGTTTCAAGACCGGCAAAGCGGGCAATCCAGGGCAGGTCAGGACGCGGCATCAGGATGCCCAAGGACTAGGATCGGAATGAGCGAGACAAAAACACCCGGCGACAAGAAGCTCGGCATGCCGAGCAAGACGCTGACCCTGAAACGGGGCGTCGAAGGCACGGTGCGTCAAAGCTTCAGTCACGGCCGCAGCAAGCAGGTCGTGGTCGAGAAGGTGAAGCGGCGCGTGCTGGGCGGACCGGGCGATGCCAAGCCCGCGCCGGTCGCTGAGCCCGTCAAGAAAGCGCCGGCCGCGGCCGAGCCGAAAGCCAAGGCCGCCGCAGCGCCTGCTGCCGCGCCGGGCGCGCCTGCTCCGAAAGCATCCGGCGTCGTGCTGCGCACGCTCACCGAGGAAGAACGCTCCGCGCGCGCTCATGCGCTCGCGGATTCGCGTGTGCGCGAAGCCGAAGAGCGCAAGATCGCCGAAGAAGAAGCGCGCCGCCGGCAGAGCCGCGAAGTCACCGATCGCGCCGATCGTGAAGCCGCCGAAGCGCGCAAGCGCGACGAGGACGAGCGTCATCGCCGCGAGGAAGAAGCCAAGCGCAAGGCGGAGCAGGAAGCCAAGAAGCGGTTCGGCGACGACGCCGCCGCCGCCGCCCGCCCCGGCTCGCGCACGGTCACTCCCGAAGCGGACGATGACGACGGTCCGCGTACTGCGCGCCGTGGCGCCGGTGGCGCCGCGCGTCCCGCCGCCGCACCAAAAGCGCCGCGCGCCGGCGCTCCGAAGCAGCGCGGCCGCCTCACCCTCGTCACGGCACTCAGCGCCGACGACGTGCGCGAGCGCTCGGTCGCCTCGTTCCGCCGCCGCACCCAGCGCCTGAAAGGCCACGCCGACGACGGCCCAAAGGAAAAGCTCGTGCGCGAAGTGACGATTCCGGAAACCATCACGATCCAGGAACTCGCCAACCGCATGGCCGAGCGCGGCGTCGACGTCATCCGCCTGCTGATGAAGCAGGGCCACATGGCGACGATCAACGACGTGATCGACGCCGACACCGCGCAGCTCATCGCCGAAGAACTCGGCCACACCGTCAAGCGCGTCGCGGAATCCGACGTCGAGGAAGGTCTCTACGCGGAGGAAGACGCGCCGGAGGCGATGCAGCCGCGCGCTCCCGTGGTCACGATCATGGGCCACGTGGACCACGGCAAGACCTCGCTGCTCGACGCGATCCGTGAAACCGAAGTGGTCGCCGGCGAAGCGGGCGGCATCACGCAGCATATCGGCGCGTATCAGGTCACGTCGCCGAACCACGGCAAGATCACCTTCATCGATACGCCGGGCCACGCCGCGTTCACCGCGATGCGCGCCCGCGGCGCGAAGGTCACCGATATCGTCGTGCTCGTGGTTGCAGCCGACGACGGCGTGATGCCGCAGACGGTGGAAGCGATCCAGCACGCCAAGTCGGCGAAGGTGCCGATCATCGTGGCGATCAACAAGATCGACAAACCGGACGCCAAGCCGGATCGCGTGCGCACTGAATTGCTGCAGCATGAGATCCAGGTGGAATCGATGGGCGGCGACGTGCTCGACGTCGAAGTGTCCGCCACCAAGAAGACCAATCTCGACAAGCTGCTCGAAACAATCGGACTGCAATCCGAGTTGCTCGACCTCAAGGCCAACCCGGACCGCCCGGCGGAGGGCCATGTGATCGAGGCCAAGCTCGATCGCGGTCGCGGTCCGGTTGCGACCGTGCTCGTGCAGCGTGGCACGCTGCATATCGGCGATATCGTCGTCGCCGGGGCCGAGTGGGGGCGCGTGCGCGCGCTGGTGAACGAAAGCGGCGCGCAGGTCGACAACGCCGGTCCGTCCGTGCCGGTCGAGGTTCTCGGCTTCAACAGCACGCCGGACGCGGGCGACCGTCTTGCCGTCGTGGAGAACGAGGCGCGGGCGCGCGAAGTCGCCGATTATCGGGCGCGCCAGAAGCGCGAGAAGCAGGCGGCGCGCGCCACCGGCATGCGCGGCTCGCTCGAGCAGATGATGGCGCAGGCCAAGACGGCCGGCCGTAAGGAGTTCCCGCTGCTGATCAAGGCGGACGTGCAGGGTTCGATCGAGGCGATCGCAGGCGCTCTCGACAAGCTCGGCACCGACGAAGTCGGCGCAAGGATCGTTTTGTCCGGTGTCGGCGGCATCACCGAATCCGACGTCACGCTCGCGGAGTCCGTCGGAGCCGCGATCATCGGCTTCAACGTCCGCGCGCACAAGGAAGCGCGCTCGGCCGCCGAGCAGGCTGGAATCGAGATCCGCTACTACAACATCATCTACAACCTCGTGGATGACGTGAAAGCGGCGATGTCCGGCTTGCTCACGCCGGAACGGCGCGAGACCATGCTCGGCAACGCGCGCATCCTCGAGATCTTCAACGTCTCGAAGGTCGGCAAGGTCGCAGGCTGCCAGGTCACCGACGGCGTGGTGGAACGCGGCGCGAACGTGCGCCTCATCCGCGACAACGTGGTCGTGCACGAGGGCAAGCTGTCACAGCTCAAGCGCTTCAAGGACGACGCGCGCGAGGTGACCGCCGGCCAGGAATGCGGCATGGCCTTCGAGAGCTACCAGGACATGCGCGTCGGCGACGTGATCGAGTGTTATCGCGTGGAGCAGATCCAGCGCACGCTTTAACAGACGTCATGGCCGGGCATAGCCGTTCTAAGAACGGCGTTTCTTCAAACGCCTATGTCCCGGCCATCCACGTCTTGCTTTGCAATTCTTCCTTTAAAGCATGGATGCCCGGCACAAGGCCGGGCATGACGACGAACGGAATATGGCCCGATCCAAACCATCCCACCGCGATTCCGAACGCGGACCGTCCCAGCGCCAGCTTCGCGTCGGCGAACTGATCCGTCACGCGCTTGCGGAACTGTTCGCCCGCGGCGAGGTGCATGACGAAGTGATCGAAAGCCATCTGATCACGGTTCCCGAGGTCCGCATGACGGCGGACCTGCGCATGGCGACGGTGTACGTGATGCCGCTCGGAGGCCGCGACGTGGAGCAGGTCATCGAAGCGCTGAACCGCAACAAGAAATTCCTGCGCGGCGAGATCGCCCATCACGTCAACCTGAAATTCGCACCCGACATCCGCTTCCGCGCCGACGAGCGTTTCGAAGAAGCCGAACGAATCGAGAAGCTGTTGAAGACGCCCGCGGTGCATCGCGACCTGAAGCGCGACGATGAGGCCGAATCGTGAGCGGCGACTCCGTCATCGAGACGCGCCCCGCCCCGCCGCGCAAACAGCAATTCCGCCGCGAGAAGCGCGACGTTCACGGCTGGATCGTGCTCGACAAGGCCGTGGGCATGACCTCGACCTACGCCGTCACGCAGATCAAACGGCTGTTCTCCGCCAGACGCGTCGGCCATGCCGGCACGCTCGATCCGCTCGCGTCGGGGTGTCTTCCGATCGCACTCGGGGAGGCGACCAAGACCGTTCCCTTCATCGTCGACGGCCGCAAGATCTACCGCTTCACCGTCCGGTTCGGCGAGGAGCGCGACAGCGACGACGCCGACGGCCGGGTCACGCAAACGAGCGCGCAGCGGCCTTCCCCCGAGGCGATCCGGGCGCTTCTTCCGCAATTCACCGGCACGATCGAGCAGACCCCACCTGCCTTTTCCGCGGTGAAGGTCGCAGGCGAGCGCGCCTACGACATCGCGCGCGACGGAGAGACGGTCGAGCTGAAGAGCCGGCCGGTCCGGATCGACCGGCTCGAACTCATCGCCATGACCGGTCCGGACGAAGCGGTCTTCGAGACCGAATGCGGCAAGGGCACCTATGTCCGTGCCATCGCTCGCGATTTGGGGCGCGCGCTGGGGTGCTTCGGGCATATCAGCGCGCTCCGGAGGCTATCCGTCGGACCCTTCGGGGAAGTTGCACTGATTTCGCTGGAACAACTTGCGGCTTTATGTCATAGAGCCGCCGCTGGCGAGGGGAACCTCGCCGAAGCGCTACTGCCCGTCGAAACCGCGCTGGACGACATCCCGGCGCTGGCTGTCAGCGGAGCAGATGCGGCAAGGCTCCAGAGGGGCCAGGCCGTTCTCCTGCGCGGACGGGACGCTCCCATTCTCCGTGGCACGGTTTACATCACGGCGTCGGGCCAGCTTGTGGCTCTAGCCGAAGTCGACCGCGGCGAAATCGTCCCCAAGCGCGTGTTCAATCTGGCCGGACTCGTGGGTAGAGCCGTCCTCAAAAAAGGTCATTGACGATGTCGATTACAACCAGCCGCAAGGCGGAAGTCATCCAGACATATGCTCGCAAGGCCGGCGACACGGGTTCGCCGGAGGTTCAGGTCGCGATCCTTTCGGAACGCATCAATAACCTGACCGAACACTTCAAGACGCATGCCAAGGACAACCATTCGCGGCGCGGCTTGCTGAAACTCGTCTCCACGCGCCGTCAGCTCCTCGACTACATCAAGCGGAGCGATGAGGCGCGTTACAAGGAACTGATCGAGCGGCTGAATATCCGCCGCTGATTGTCGCGCGTATCAAGCGCGTAGCGTTGAGCGGATGCGGCGTTGCCGCTTCCGCTGTTCGTCCGGCGGCGATGCCGCCGACACATCGGAATGAGTTGAAGACAGAAGCTCGCTCATTCGCATCCCTGGAGGGATCGAAGGCCATGGCAGGATCGCCGGACGCTGTTGCACTCGGGGCCGATGCGCCCGCAACAGCCTCTTGCCGTCTTGCTCATGGCTTTCGCCCTTGTCCGAAAACCGTGAGAGAAAACCAAAATGTTCAATATCAACCGTGTTGAGCTCGACTGGGGTGGGCGCAAGCTCGTCCTCGAGACCGGCAAAATGGCGCGCCAGGCTGACGGCGCCGTCCTCGCCACCTACGGCGAATCCACAGTCCTTGCGACCGTCGTCGCGGCGAAGACGCCGCGCGAAGGCGTCGATTTCCTGCCGCTGACCGTCGACTATCAGGAAAAATTCTACGCCGCGGGCCGCATCCCCGGCGGCTATTTCAAGCGTGAAGGCCGTCCGACCGAGAAGGAAACGCTGGTTTCGCGCCTGATCGACCGCCCGGTCCGTCCGCTCTTCGCCGACGGCTGGCGCAACGAGACGCAGGTGATCGTGACGACCCTGTCGCACGATCTGGAAAACGATCCCGACATCCTCGCGATGGTCGCGGCCTCCGCCGCGCTGACGCTGTCGGGCGCACCCTTCATGGGTCCGATCGCCGCGGCGCGCGTCGGCTTCATCAACAACGAGTACGTGCTCAATCCGGCCATCGACGAGATGACGGAATCGCAGCTCGATCTCGTCATCGCCGGCACGCAGGACGCCGTGATGATGGTCGAGTCCGAAGCCAAGGAATTGTCCGAAGAGATCATGCTCGGCGCGGTGATGTTCGGTCACCGTCACTTCCAGCCGGTCATCAAGGCGATCATCCAGCTCGCCGAGAAGGCCGCCAAGGAGCCGCGCGAGGTCGCGACGATCGACAATTCGGCGCTGGAGAAGGAAATCCTCGGCCTCGCCGAGAAGGACCTGCGCGCCGCTTATTCGCTCCCGGTGAAGCAGGACCGCTACGCCGCAGTCGGGGCCGCCAAGGAAAAGGTGATGGCGCATTTCTTCCCGGAAGGCGCCGAGCCGAAATACGACAAGCTGCGCGTCGCCGGCGTGCTCAAGGAGCTCGAAGCCAAGATCGTGCGCTGGAACATCCTCGACACCGGCAAGCGCATCGACGGCCGCGACACCAAGACGGTCCGCCAGATCGAGGCGCAGGTCGGCGTCCTGCCGCGCACCCACGGCTCCGCGCTGTTCACGCGCGGCGAGACGCAGGCGCTGGTGATCACGACGCTCGGCACCGGCGAGGACGAGCAATGGATCGACGCGCTGCAGGGAACCTACAAGGAATCGTTCCTGCTGCATTACAACTTCCCGCCCTTCTCGGTCGGTGAGACCGGGCGGCTCGGCGGGACGAAGCGCCGCGAGATCGGCCACGGCAAGCTCGCCTGGCGCGCAATTCATCCGGTGCTGCCGAAGAAGGACGAATTCCCCTACACCATCCGCGTCGTCTCCGAGATCACGGAATCGAACGGCTCGTCCTCGATGGCGACGGTGTGCGGCTCCTCGCTCTCGCTGATGGATGCGGGCGTTCCGCTCGCGCGGCCGACCGCAGGCATCGCGATGGGCCTGATCCTCGAAGGCGACCGGCACGCCGTGCTCTCCGACATCCTCGGCGACGAGGACCATCTCGGCGACATGGACTTCAAGGTGGCCGGCACCGAGAAGGGCATCACCTCGCTGCAGATGGACATCAAGATCGCGGGCATCACGGAAGGGATCATGAAGACCGCGCTGGCGCAGGCCAAGGACGGGCGCATGCATATCCTCGGCGAGATGGCGAAGGCGCTCACCTCCGCGCGCGCCGAACTCGGCGAATACGCCCCGCGCATCGAGACCTTCAAGATCGCCACCGACAAGATCCGTGAAGTGATCGGCACCGGCGGCAAGGTGATCCGCGAGATCGTCGAGAAGACCGGCGCCAAGATCAACGTCGAGGACGACGGCACGGTGAAGGTCGCCTCCGCCGACGCCAAGTCGATCGAAGCCGCGGTGAAGTGGATCAAGTCGATCGCGTCGGACCCGGAAGTGGGCCAGATCTACGAGGGCACCGTGGTCAAGACCATGGATTTTGGCGCCTTCGTGAACTTCTTCGGCGCCAAGGACGGCCTCGTGCACATCAGCCAGCTAGCGCCGAACCGCGTGCAGAAGACCACCGACGTCGTCAAGGAAGGCGACAAGGTGAAGGTCAAGCTGCTCGGCTTCGACGACCGCGGCAAGGTTCGCCTGTCGATGAAGGTCGTCGATCAGACGACCGGCGAGGATCTCGAAGCCAAGCAGAAGGCCGAAGGCGGAGAACGCCAGCAGGCGGCCGGGGAGTAAGCCAAGGCCGTCATGCCCGCCTTGTGCCGGCCCTGACGAACGAAGACAAACGGGCGGCTTTTCAGCCGCCCTTTTTGTTTTTCGACACCTGATGTTTCACGATCGCGCCGAGCGCGGTGAAATCGGCAAAGCGCGGCGACGTACGCCGCCACACAAGACCGATCAACCGATGCGGCTCGGGCTTGCTGAAGCGCAGGAGCCGGACGCGCGGGTCGCGCGCCTCCACCTCGACCGCGATCTGCGGCACCATCGTGACGCCATAACCGGTTGCGACCATCTGCATGACGGTGGTGAGGCTCGTCGCGCCGAGTTCACGCAAGGCCGACGCGCCCGCCGCGCCGCAGACCGCGAGCGCCTGATCGCGCAGGCAATGCCCTTCCTCCAAAAGAATCAGCCGCTGCGGATCGACGTCCGCAAGATCGATCGTGCCGCGTTTGGGCACCGGATCGGCGATCGGCGCAGCAAGCAGAAAGCGGTCCTTGAACAGCGGCATCACCTCGAGGTCCGCGCCCGTCACCGGCAATGCGAGCATGACCGCGTCGAGATGGCCGCGCGCGAGTTCGTCGAGCAATGTCTTGGTCTGCGTTTCGCGCAGTTCGAGCCGAAGCTCCGGATACTTCGTCTGCAACGCGGACAGGATCACCGGCAGAAGGTACGGTGCGAGCGAAGGAATGATGCCAAGCCGCAGCGGTCCGCGAAGCACGCCGCCGCGATGGCGGGCGAATTCGTCGAGATCGCGCACCGATGACAGGATGGCGCCCGCGCGGCGCGCGACCTCGGCTCCGGTTTCGGTCAGGATGACGTCGCCTGGCCGCCGTTCGACCAGTTCGACCCCGAGATCTTCTTCCAGATCGCGTATCTGCATGGAGAGCGCGGGCTGGGTGATCGCGCAATCGTCCGCCGCGCGCCCGAAATGGCGGTGCCGCGCGAGGGCGTCGAGGTAACGGAGCTGCCGGAGCGTCATCATCGCGCCATAAGATAAACTTATCGGGATGCCCAAACAATCCGATTAGACCTGATCCAAAATCCCTTGCATGGTGGGTTTATGCCGCGCACGGCCCAACCCCGGTGCGCGCCTTCCCTTGCAAACAAAAATACCAACTGCCGGAGAGCAACATGGACGCGAAGACGGACGATAAAGGCGGCGGCAAATGCCCGTTCAGCGGAGGCCCGCGCGGACCGAAAAACCGCGACTGGTGGCCGGACGCACTCGATCTCGACATGCTTCATCGCAACTCGAGCCTGTCGGATCCCATGGGCAAGGACTTCGACTATGCGGCGGAGTTCAAGACCCTGGACCTGAATGCGGTCGTAAAAGACCTGCACGCACTGATGACGGACTCGCAGGAATGGTGGCCGGCGGATTTCGGCCATTACGGCGGCCTAATGATCCGCATGGCGTGGCACAGCGCCGGCACCTATCGCATCACCGACGGACGCGGCGGCGCGGGTGCAGGACAGCAGCGTTTCGCGCCGCTCAACTCGTGGCCCGATAACGCCAATCTCGACAAGGCGCGCCGTCTGCTCTGGCCGATCAAGCAGAAATACGGCCGCAAGATTTCCTGGGCCGACCTGATGATCCTTGCGGGCAACGTCGCGCTCGAATCGATGGGCTTCAAGACATTCGGATTTGCCGGCGGCCGCGCCGACGTGTGGGAGCCGGAAGAACTCTACTGGGGCCCGGAAGGAACGTGGCTCGGCGACGAACGCTACAGCGGCGAGCGCCAGCTCTCCGAACCGCTCGGCGCGGTGCAGATGGGTCTCATCTACGTCAATCCGGAAGGTCCGAACGGAAATCCCGATCCGGTCGCGGCCGCAAAGGATATTCGCGAGACGTTCTTCCGCATGGCGATGAACGACGAGGAAACCGTTGCGCTGATCGCCGGCGGCCATTCCTTCGGCAAGACCCACGGCGCGGGCGACCCCTCTCTGGTCGGCCCGGAGCCGGAGATCGGCGCGCTTGAGGATCAGGGACTTGGCTGGAAGAGCAAGCACGCCAGCGGCAGGGCCGGCGACTCCATCACCAGCGGTCTCGAAGTCACCTGGACGCAGACACCGACCAAATGGAGCAATCTCTTCTTCAAGAACCTTTTCGAGAACGAATGGGAGCTGACCAAGAGCCCGGGCGGCGCCAAGCAATGGGTCGCGAAGGGCGCGGCGGCGGACGTGCCGGACGCCTTCGACAAGTCGAAGAAGCACCGGCCGACCATGCTCACCACCGACCTGTCGCTGCGGTTCGATCCCGCTTACGAGAAAATTTCGCGGCGCTTCTACGAGCATCCCGAGCAATTCGCCGACGCCTTTGCGCGCGCGTGGTTCAAGCTCACGCATCGCGACATGGGTCCGCGTGTGCGCTACCTCGGCCCGCTCGTGCCGAAGGAGACGCTGATCTGGCAGGATCCGATTCCGGCAGCCAGTCATGACACGATTGACGAACAGGACATCGCGAGCCTGAAGGGCAAGATCCTCGCATCCGGCCTGTCGGTGCAGCAGTTGGTCTCGACCGCCTGGGCATCGGCCTCGACGTTCCGCCGCTCCGACAAGCGCGGCGGCGCCAACGGCGCGCGAATCCGGCTCAACCCGCAGAAGGAGTGGGACGTCAACGAGCCGGCGCAGCTCAAGACCGTGCTGGCCAAGCTCGAAGAGATCCAGAAGGCCTCGGGCAAAAAGGTCTCGCTCGCCGACCTGATCGTGCTCGGCGGCAGCGCGGGTGTCGAAAAGGCGGCGAAGGATGCAGGCGTGACGGTGACGGTGCCGTTTGCGCCCGGCCGGATGGACGCCTCGCAGGACCAGACGGATGTTCAGTCCTTCGCTCCGCTCGAGCCCCGCGCCGACGGCTTCCGCAATTATATCAACGGCAAGAAGCTTCAGTTCCTGCAGCCGGAAGAGGCGCTGGTCGATCGGGCGCAATTGCTGGCGCTTACGGCGCCGGAGATGACGGCATTGATCGGCGGCCTGCGTATGCTGGGAGCAAATGCCGGCGGGAGCAAGCATGGCGTCTTCACGGCGAAGCCCGGCACGCTGACGAACGATTTCTTCGTCAACCTGCTCGACATGGGGACCGAATGGTCGCCCTCGGGCGGCGGCGTGTACGAAGGGCGGGACCGCAAGACGAAGAAAGTGAAGTGGACCGCGACCCGCGTCGATCTGATCTTCGGCTCGCATTCGCAGCTTCGCGCGCTGGCGGAAGTCTATGCCTGCGCGGATTCGAAGGAGAAGTTCGTGAAGGACTTCGTGAAGGCGTGGACGAAGGTCATGAATGCCGACCGGTTCGACCTCGCAAAAGGCAAACTGCGCGACGCCGCCTGACGGCGCGCACATCAGCGACAAAACAAAAGGGCGGCCGAACGGCCGCCCTTTTTTGTCGCCCGGCCAGCGCGCTTATTTGTCCGGCTGCAGGCTCGCCTCGTAGCGCGAGGAATCGCTGCCGTGGCCTGCGGTACGAAGCTCGTCCGGCTGCGGCATGGCGATGACGTTGTAGCCGGAATCGACGAAATGGATTTCGCCGGTCACTCCGCCCGATAGCGGCGACAGGAGATAAAGCCCCGCGCCGCCCAGTTCGTCGAGCGTGACGCCCCGGCCGAGCGGCGAGTGGCGCTGCTGGAACGCAAACATATAACGCGCGTCATGGATGCCCGCGCCCGCGAGCGTACGGATCGGTCCGGCCGAAATCGCATTGACGCGGATGCCGCGGATCCCGAAATCGACCGCGAGATAGCGCACCGAGGATTCGAGCGCGGCTTTCGCAAGCCCCATCACGTTGTAGTTCGGCATCGCGCGGTCGCCGCCGTTATAGGTCAGCGTCAGCATCGACCCGCCGTCCGGCATCAGCGCCGCGGCGCGCTTGGCGCACTCGGTGAAGGAGAAGCAGGAGATCACCATCGTGCGGATGAAGTTCTCGCGCGTGGTGTCGCAGAAGCGGCCTTTGAGCTCGTTCTTGTCGGAAAAGCCGATGGCGTGGACGAGGAAATCGAGCGATCCCCACTTCTTGCCGATCTCGGCGAATACCGCGTCGACCGTTTCGATATTCTCCACATCGCACGGCAGCAGGATATCGGATTGCACCTGCTCGGCGAGCGGCTTGACGCGCTTGCCCAGCGCCTCGCCCTGATAGGTGAAGGCGAGCGTCGCGCCCTGCGCGGCGAGCGATTTGGCGATGCCCCAGGCGATGGAATGGTCGTTGGCGACCCCCATGATCAGCCCGCGCTTGCCCTTCATCAGTCCCGGCATTTTCCTCTCCGTCACCATGCCGGGCATTCGAGCCGGGCATCCAGTTCTTGCTTCTGTTTTAAAGACGTAGATGGCCGGGACAAGCCCGGCCACGACGCCACCTGGTGTTCAGGCAATGACCTTCACGCATCCAGCCGTTTGAATACGACCGACGCGTTGGTGCCTCCGAACCCGAACGAGTTCGACAGCACGCAGTCGAGTTTCGCATTGTCCTTGCGTTCGCGCATGATCGGCATGTCGGCGAAGGCCGGATCGAGGGTCTCGATGTTGGCGCTCTCGCAGATGAAGCCGTTCTGCATCATCAGGAGCGAATAGATCGCCTCCTGCGCCCCCGCCGCACCGAGCGAGTGGCCGGTGAGCGACTTGGTCGCCGAGATCGGCGGGCATTTGTCGCCGAAGACCGTGCGGATCGCTTCGATTTCCTTCAGGTCACCGATCGGCGTCGAGGTGGCGTGCGGATTGATGTAGTCGACGGGCGCCTTGACGGTGGAGAGCGCCATCTTCATGCAGCGCATCGCGCCCTCGCCGTTCGGCGCGACCATATCTTCACCGTCCGACGTCGCGCCGTAGCCTGCGAGTTCCGCATAGATCTTCGCGCCGCGCGCCTTGGCGTGTTCCAGTTCTTCGAGCACCAGCACGCCCGCGCCGCCGGCGATGACGAAACCGTCGCGGTTGGCGTCATACGCGCGCGAGGCGGTGGCCGGCGTGTCGTTGTATTTCGACGACATCGCGCCCATCGCGTCGAACAGGACCGACAGCGTCCAGTCGAGCTCCTCGCAGCCTCCGGCGAAGATCATGTCCTGCTTGCCGAGCTGGATGATCTCGCTCGCATTGCCGATGCAATGGTTCGAGGTCGCACAGGCCGAAGAGATCGAATAGTTCACACCCTTGATCTTGAACCAGGTCGCAAGCGTCGCGGAGGCGGTCGACGACATTGCCTTCGGAACGGCGAACGGTCCGACGCGCTTCGGACCCTTTGTCCGCGCGATGTCGGCCGCCTCGACCAACGCGCGGGTGGACGGCCCGCCCGATCCCATGATGATGCCGGTGCGCTCGTTGGAAATGTCTTTTTCCTCGACGCCGGAATCTCGGATCGCCTGCTCCATCGCGACGTGATTCCAGGCGGCCCCGCCGCCGAGAAAACGCATCGCCCGGCGATCGACCACCTCGGCCGGATCGAGCGTCGGCGCGCCCTGCACCTGACAGCGAAATCCGAGTTCGGCGAATTTATCCGCGCGCGTGATGCCCGACTTGGCGTCGTGCAGACTGGCGTTCACTTCCTGGGTGTTGTTTCCGATGGACGAAACGATGCCCATCCCGGTGACGACGACTCGTCTCATGCTTGCCTCACCCGCCCAGCGGACGACCGGTCGCCCGTCTGGCATCCCGCCCTTCGCCGCTCGCGGCCCGAAGCCTCCAACTTGGCCAGCCGGAGGCCGTCATGCAAGGGCCGCTACAGAACAGCCTGTTCAATGGTTTCAGGCAGCGTTCGGCGCCATGCCGTCCTGCTTGAACAGGGCGACCTTAAGGTCGCTCGCGCGATAAACCACCTCGCCGTCGGCGGACAGCCAGCCGTCCGCAACCCCGAGCACGAGCTTGCTGCGCATCACCCGCTTGATGTCGATGCCGTAGACGACCTTCTTGACCGTCGGCAGCACCTGGCCGGTGAACTTGACCTCGCCGAGGCCGAGCGCGCGGCCCTTCCCGGGAGAACCGAGCCACCCGAGAAAAAAGCCGAGCATCTGCCACAAGGCATCGAGACCGAGGCAGCCCGGCATCACCGGATCGCCCTTGAAGTGACAGGCGAAGAACCAGAGATCCGGCTTCACATCGAGTTCGGCGCGAACAAGGCCCTTGCCGTGCTCGCCGCCCTGCTCGCCAATCTCGGAAATTCGATCGAACATCAGCATCGGTGGAAGCGGCAATTGCGCATTGCCTTCGCCGAACAGATCGCCGCGCCCGCAGGCGAGCAGATCTTCGAAGTCGTAGCTGTTCCGCCGGTCCAGCATTGCCATCCTTGTCGCGACAGAGTTCCAAGCGTTATCGGGGGCGCGGCATTTCCTAACACAGGCAGGGAGTTGGGACAAAGCGCACCGTTTCAGGACGGTGCGTCAGCCAGTTGCGAAACGGTTGCAAAACAAGGGGTCCGGCCGTATATGAACGGGGTTCGGCGACCCTCCCGGCAGCCGTGACAATCAGGCGCAGAGATGAATCCGCCGCGTACAATGGTGTTTTCCGCGCCGCATGAGGCGTCGGGGCTCTCCCACAGCGACAACGGAAAACGGACCGACCTGAACGGCTGCCCGTGGCATGACGTTAAGGAAATGCTGCGCGGCGTCGGGCTGCGGCCGACGCGTCAGCGCATGTCGCTCGGCTGGATCCTGTTCGGCAAGGGCGACCGGCACATCACCGCCGAAATGCTTTACGAGGAAGCGACCAAGGCCAAGGTCCCGGTCTCGCTCGCCACGGTCTACAACACCCTGCACCAGTTCACCGAGGTCGGCTTGCTGCGGCAGGTCGCGGTCGACGGATCGAAGACCTATTTCGACACCAACGCGTCCGACCATCATCACTTCTTCGTCGAGAACAACAACGAGCTGGTCGACATTCCTGGCGCCGACATGATCGTCGGATCGGTGCCCGCCGTGCCGGAAGGCTTCGAGATCGCGCGGGTCGACGTGATCGTGCGTCTGCGCCGCAAGACCTGATCGCCCCCACATCCGGATAAACCGATGCCCGGTGTAAGCCGGGCATCTTCATTTATGGAGACGGCCTTCGCAGGAGCAAGGTCAGTCGACCTTCTCGTTCGGATAGACGCCCCACAGGCGTTCCTGGCGCACCCATCCATCGAATTTTTCGCCGATGAAATGGCACCAGCTTCCGCCGCAGGTTTTTACCTGACCGACGACACCGGCTTCGAGCTTCGCGTTCACGTCGCTTTCGGCGTCCGGACTCGTGAGCACCGGAACAAGATCGTTCTTGGTCTTCGGCACGACGATCGCGGTGCGCCGGCCGGACAGAAGCGAATGATAGACCCAGCCTTCGGCGCCCTCCCAGTCGCGGATGCGCCGCCAGTTCTCGAACTCCGCCGTAATCTCCACCGGAAGACCGGCGCGGGTATAGACCCAGGTCACGTCGTGATCCTTGGTCGGACCGGCGCGCACGTTGACCTTGTCCGATTTCAGGCTAACGAAACGCGGAACGGGCAAAGATGGGGCAGACTTTGCGCCGGGATCGGGCGCACCGGCCGCGCCGGTCGCACAGAGCAGCGCGCCAGCGGCGAGCGCGAGGGCACCGAATGTTACCGCCCAGTTGCTCGTCTGCCGCCGATTCTCGTCCATCATGCCCGTCCCTGTCGGCATTGGCGTCAACAGATGGCGCGCTTTGTCTTGGCTTGGCCATCTGGTAAGGATTTCACCGGAATGGAACCGCGCCGATGAACCGCCGCAGTCTCGGCGAGCACGGTTAAAGAGGGCTGAACGCCCGCCTGCGGACAAGCCATACCGTACGAGCCGGCAAGGGGTGAAATGGCCGTCCGCAAGAAGCCTTTGGTCATCGTGACCCGCAAGCTGCCCGACAGCGTCGAGACGCGGATGCGCGAATTATTCGACGCGAGGCTCAACCTCGAAGACAAGCCGATGAGCCAGGCGGCGCTCGCCGAAGCGGTGAAAACCGCCGACGTGCTCGTGCCGACCGTGACCGACCGCATCGATGCCTCGGTGCTCGGCCAGTCCGGTGAAAGGCTCAAGCTCGTCGCCAATTTCGGCAACGGCGTGGACAATATCGACGTCGCAACCGCACTGTCGCGCGGCATCACCGTCACCAACACGCCGGGCGTCCTGACCGAAGACACCGCCGACATGACGATGGCGCTCATGCTCGCGGTGCCGCGAAGACTCGCCGAAGGCTCGCAGGTGCTGACCGGCGACAACGAGTGGACCGGCTGGTCGCCGACCTGGATGCTCGGCCACCGCATCTGGGGCAAGCGGCTCGGCATCATCGGAATGGGGCGGATCGGCCAAGCGGTGGCGCGCCGCGCGCGCGCCTTTGGCCTGCAGATCCACTATCATAATCGCCGCCGCGTCGCGCCGCGCATCGAGGAAGAGATCGGCGGGACGTATTGGGTAAGCCTCGTTGAGATGCGCGCGCGCGGCGCTAGCGTGTCGGTCAATTGCCCGCACACGCCCGCGACTTTCCACCTTCTCTCGGCGCGGCGGCTGAAGCTGATGCGCTCCGAAGCCTATGTCGTCAACACCGCGCGCGGCGAGGTGATCGACGAGAACGCGCTGGTCCGGCTGATCGCCGCGGGCGAGATCGCGGGCGCGGGCCTCGATGTGTTCGAACACGAACCCGCAGTCAATCCGCGCCTCGCCAAGCTCGCGCGCGAGGGCAAGGTCGTGCTGCTGCCGCACATGGGTTCGGCGACGGTCGAAGGTCGCATCGACATGGGCGAGAAGGTCATTATCAACATCAAGACATTCTTGGACGGTCACAAACCGCCGGACCGTATTCTGCCCGCGATGCTCTAGGAGAAAGAAAAGATATGCGCGCATCGATCCTTGCGATGTCGGCGTTCAGCGTTCTTATTTCGGCCGGTTCCGCGTCCGCCGCGATGGCGCCGAAAGAAATCCAGGCCACGCTGTTCAACGGCCAGCCGATCATCGCGACCACGCCGGGCCGCACCCGCTATAAGCTCATCTTCACGCCGGACGGCAAGATCACCCGCGAGAAGGTCAGCAAGCCGGGCCCGAAGGACGAAGGAACGTGGAAACTGAGCGGCGACGGTTTCTGCACCGCCTGGAAGGGCGCAGGTATGAATTGCTTCCGCCTCGTGGCGGGAGAGAAGCAATGGTCGGTGATGGTGGGAACGACCACGATCGGAATCTGGACGAGGGAATAGCCGTTCAGGCTTTTCGCGCGGCGTGTGCCGACAGATCGGTGATCGTCGAATTTTTTCCGGTCAGCGGATTTGCCGGATCCCAGGCGTAGGTCAACGTCTCGAAGCGCATCGCGCGCGTGTCGATCATCAGGAGCCGTCCGACCAGTCCTTCGCCGAAGCCGACGATTTCGCGGATGACCTCGAGCGCCACCATGGAGCCAAGAATTCCCGCCAGCGCGCCGATGATGCCGGCTTCGGCGCATGTCGGGATCGTGCCGGGCGGCGGCGGTTCGGGGAAAAGGCATCGATAGGTGGGATTTCGTTTGCCGTCGCGCGTCTCGTGCGCGCGGATCGTCGTCAGGGTGCCGTCGAACGTGCCGAGCGCCGCCGTGACGAGCGCCTTGCGCGCCAGACAGCAGGCGTCCGAGACGAGATAGCGGGTCGGGAAATTATCGGAACCGTCGGCGACGATATCGTAATCGCCGACGATCGAAAGCGCATTGCCCGCGTCGAGGCGCAGCGCATGCGTACGGACCGCGACCTCGGGGTTGAGGCGGCGGATCGCGTGCGCGGCGCTATCCACTTTGAGCCTGCCGATATCGGCGGTCGCATGGATCACCTGGCGCTGCAGGTTTGACAGCGCAATTGTGTCATCGTCCACGACGCCGATCGTGCCCACGCCTGCCGCGGCGAGATATAGAAGCGCCGGCGCGCCGAGCCCGCCCGCACCGACCACGAGCACGCGGGCATTCTTCAGTGCGGCCTGTCCCGGGCCTCCGACCTCGCGCAGCACGATGTGGCGCGCATACCGTTCGATCTCGTCAGCGTTCAGCATGAGCATTGCATCCCGCCGGGTTCCGGCTCCGTCAAGCCCGCCTCTTGCGCCAACCCGGCCGGCACGGTCATTCTACCGCTGGAAGAGGCCAAGATTGTCCATGAAGGGCGTTGTTCCCGTTCTCGCGGCGCTGCTCGCGGCGTCCCCTGCGCTGGCGCAGTCCAGCGATCGTGCCTTCGATCCGGTCGCAAAGCCTGCGACCCGGCCTGCCGCCCCGCGCCCGGCGAAATCCGCAGCCCCCGCACCGGGAGCCGATCCGGTCACCACGGGACGCATTGCCAAGAAAGGCAGGCCGAAGCCGGCCGAGAAACCGAGCGAGGCAAAGAAAGAAGAGCCGGGCACCGCCGCCGCCACCAATTCCAAGGCGAACGAAGCGATCCGTGCGGTCTATGCGGCGATGCCACTCGCCGACAGGCTTACCATCCAGTCCAACCTGATCTGGTCCGGCGACTATAATGGCGGCATTACCGGCGACTTCAACGACCGTTCGATTGCCGCGGCCAGGGCTTACCAGAAGCGCACCAAGGGACAGGAGACCGGCATTCTTACGCCGGAAGAACGCACGGCGCTCGCCGCCACCGTGCGGACGCAGCAGGAGCATTTCGGCTGGCGGATCGTCGACGATGCGATCATCGCGGGCCTGCGGCTCGGCATTCCCGGCAAGCTCGTTCCGAAAACCGGAAATGGCGCGACCGGCAGCCGCTGGACGTCCAATCGCGGCGAGGTGCAGATCGAGACGTTCCATGTCGGACCGCCGAATTCGGATCTCGCCGCTCAGTTCGACTACCAGAAGCGAAATCCTTCCGGCCGCCAGACCGAATACAGCGTGCTGCGGCAGGACTTTTTCGTCGTGTCGGGCCTGCAGGGCCTGAAAAAGTTTTATGTCCGCGCGCAGATCAAGGGAGCCGACATTCGCGGCGTGACGATCCTCTACGATCAGGCGATGGAAGGGATCATGGAGCCGGTGGTCGTCGCAATGTCGAGCGCGTTCTCGCCGTTCGACAATGCGGGCCCAGCGGCGCGCCCCAAGGTGCAATATTCGACCGGCATCGTGGTCAGCGCATCGGGTCACATCATCGCCGATCGGCAGGCGACGGACGGGTGCAATGTCGTGACAGTCTCCGGACGCGGTCAGGCGGAGCGCATCGCAGACGATGCCGTAACCGAAATGGCGCTCCTGCGCATCTACGGAGCGCCGCCCGCAAAGCCGGCCCTGCTCTCGGCCGATGCGCCGAAAGGCCCCGACCTGACGCTCGTCGGCGTCCCCGATCCGCAAATACAGAACGGCGACGGCGCAGTGTCGACAACTGCGGGCAAGATCGCGAACGGCAGCGTCCTCGAGCCGGTACCGGCCGCAGGCTTTGCCGGTGCCGCTGCGCTCGACGGACAGGGACAATTCGTCGGCATGATCGAGTTGAAGCCGCAGGCTCCGGGGACATTCGCTGCAGCGTTCGTTCCCGCCGCGACGATCCGCGCCTTTCTCGAAAAGGCGAACGTCGCGCCCGCGACCGGACGCATGACGCTCGAGGACGCCAAGGCCGCGGTCGCACGCGTCATCTGCGTGCGGAAATAAGAACCGGACCGCGGCTATTTGTTCTGGAATTTAGCCGGACGCTTTTCCACGAACGCGGCCATGCCTTCCTTCTGGTCGGCCGTCGCGAAAAGTGGGTGAAAGACGCGCCGCTCGAAGCGGATGCCCTCGGCGAGCGACACCTCGAAGGCGCGATTGATCGCTTCCTTGCACGACATCACCGACGGCAGCGACATCGACGCGATCGTCTCAGCGGCCTTCACCGCTTCGTCCATCAGGCTTGCCAGCGGCACGACCCGCGCGACGAGGCCGGATCGCTCCGCTTCGGCGGCGTCCATCATCCGTCCGGTAAGACAGAGATCCATCGCCTTCGATTTTCCGACTGCGCGCACGAGCCGCTGCGTTCCGCCGACGCCCGGAATGACACCGAGCTTGATCTCGGGCTGGCCGAATTTGGCGTTGTCGGCGGCGATGATGAGATCGCACTGCATCGCAAGCTCGCATCCGCCGCCCAGCGCGAAGCCCGACACGGCTGCGATCACCGGCTTGCGGGTGCGCGCGACCCGATCCCATGCGCCGCCGCAGAAATCGTCCATGAACGCTTCCATGAACGTCTTGTCCGCCATCTCCTTGATGTCGGCGCCGGCGGCGAAGGCCTTTTCCGACCCGGTCAGCACGACGCAGCCGATCCCCGCGTTCGACTCGAAATCGTCGATCGCGGCGGCCACCTCGCCGATCAGTTTGGCATTCAGTGCATTAAGCGCCTGCGGCCGGTTGAGCCGGATGATCCCGACGCGGCCGCGCGTTTCGACAACGATCGTTTCGTAAGCCATGATGATGCCTCCCGGACTTTGCAGCGACGTAACCGAAAAGCGCACCGGCGCGCAATCCGCCTCACGCGACGTCGGATACCGCCTCGATCAGGCGTGCGATGTCCTCCGGACGCGACAGCCGGTGGTCGCCGTCCTTGACGAGGGTCAGCACGACGTCATCGCGCGCGATGCGGGACACCAGTTCGACCGCGTGCTGCCAGGGCACGTCCTCGTCCTGCACCCCCTGCAGGATGCGCACCGGGCAGCCCGTTTCGATCAGCCCACCGAGCAGCAGGTGCTTGCGTCCGTCTTCGATCAGATTGCGCGTGATGAGATAGCCTTGATCCGCGTAAGGGGACGGACGCCGCCACGATCCCTTGTCCTCGATCTCGCGCCTGACTTCGGGCGGAAACCGCTTCCACATCAATTCCTCGGTGAAATCGACCGCGGGCGCGATCAGTACCAGCCCGGCGATCCGCACGTCCGCGGCTCGCCCTGCTTCCTCAAGGCGCCGCAACTCACGCACGAGCAGGAGCGAGAGCCATCCTCCCATCGAGGAGCCGATCACGATCTGCGCGCCGCGGCAGCTTTGGAAAACGGCGACGCTTTCCTCGAGCCAGCGCCCGATCGTGCCATCGGCGAAATCGCCCCCGGATTCACCGTGGCCGGAATAATCGAAGCGCGTGCACGCGCGGCCGTGCTCGCCAGCCCATTTGTCGAGAGCCTCGGCTTTGGTCCCCTTCATGTCGGAGTTGAAGCCGCCAAGCCAGAACAGGCCGGGCGAGACGCCATCGCGTTTGCGCACAGCGATACTGCGCTGATCACGTCCCTGTCCGACCGTGAGATGGGTGAGCGCCGAGCCGTTCGCCATGAAATATCCGAAATGTAAATTCGACGATGAAGCGGCGAAAGGAATGTCACCTTCGGGGGAATGCATCAAGAATACGGAACGGCATCGGAGTATGCTGCGATGCGGTTCTCACGGATTGCCTCGGCACGGAAATGGGCCTATCACACATTCATCTTCTTGAAGCGCGTGCCGTTTACCCTTGCCTTCGGGCGCGCCTGTTTTCGTGATTTTTCGGAGTAAGTAGTGGCATCGGGTTCTGCAGTCCGCATCCCCTCGCATGAAGCGAGCGACCCGGCCACCACGTTGGCCGCGGATGAAAAACCCCGCCGCGCCGTCAATATCCGCCCGCTGACCATCCTGATCGTCGTGCCGACGCTGCATGCGGGTGCGGCCGATACCAGCGTCGTCGATCTCGTCGGGATTCTCACCGCGGCCGGGCATCGCGCCGTCGTGATGTCGAGCGGGGGGCGCATGGAAAAGGATGTCACTGCCGCGGGCGGCGAGTTCGTGTTCGCGGACATTGCCACCAAGAACCCGATCCGCATGCTGCGCAATGCGGCCGCAATGGCGCGCCTCGCACGCGAACGCAAGTGCGACATCATTCATGCGCACGGGCGCGCGCCCGCCTGGAGCGCCTACCTCGCCGCCCGGATGACCAACGTTCCGTTCCTCACGTCTTGGTACAAGGGCTTCCGCGAACAGAACGTCTTCAAGCGCCTCTACAACAGCGTGATGATCCGCGGCGACCGCATCGTGGCAGCGAGCGACCAGATCGCTGAACTGATCGACGAGCGCTATCGCGTCGGCATCGATCATATCGACGTCATCCCGCTGGGCGTCGATGCGCAGCGCTTCAATCCGGAAACGGTGACGGCCGAGCGCATCGACGCAATGCGCCGGCACTGGGGCGTTCCGTCGAACGCCAAGATCATCCTGGTGGTGGGGCGGCTGCTGCGCCGCAAGGGACATCATGTCGTCGTGCAGGCGGCGCACCGGCTGAAGGAGATGGGCGTCAAGGATTTCGTTTGCGTGTTTGCCGGCGAAGATCAGGGACGCAGCCGCTACAGCGGCGAATTGTGGGATCTCATTGTCTCGACCCAAACCTCCGACGTCGTGCGCATGACCGGACCGGTCGACGACCTGCCGGCCTCTTATGCCGCGGCGAGTGTCGTGGTTTCCGCTGCGACGCAGCCCGAAGGTCTGCAGCGCGCAATCCTCGAAGCGCAGGCAATGGCGCGTCCGGTGATCGCCTCGGACCTCGGCGCCGGGCCTGAGGTTCTGCTCGCGCCGCCCGCGGTGTCTGAAGACCGCATGACCGGCCTTCGGTTCTCGGCAGGAGATTCGGCCGCGCTGGCCGCCGCGCTGATCCGGCTGTTCTCGTTGCCGCAGGCAGTCCGGGAGCAGCTTGGAACCCGGGGACGTGAGTGGGTGAAAAGCCATTTCAACCCGTCCGCAGTCGCGGAATTGACCCTGAGGCTGTACGACCAAACCGCGCGATCGAGAACTCCGCGATAATCCGATGGCGGCGCTTTTCCGCATGCCGCTGGCGTTGACTTATCCGTTATTTCTCCCAATTCTCCGGTCTTACCCGGCGGCCCATCGAAGTCCTGCGCGTCCCGCAGGCCACCGACAGACCGCCGGTTCGGATTAACAACAGAGGAGTTTTTTCCATTCGTCGTCCGTCCAGAGCCGCGCCCCCCGTCCAGAAGGACGGCCCGCGCGTCAACGAGGAGATCCGCGTCCCTCAGGTCCAGCTGATCGACCAGACCGGCCACAATCACGGCCCAACCGATATTCAAGTCGCCCTGCAGAGGGCGGCCGAAGCGGGGCTCGATCTTGTCGAGATCGCTCCGAACTCCGTTCCTCCCGTCGCCAAACTTCTGGACTACGGCAAGTACAAGTTCCAGGCGCAAAAGAAAGCCGCCGAGGCGCGCAAGAAGCAGAAGGTCGTCGAGGTCAAGGAAATCAAGTTCCGCCCGATGATCGACGATCACGACTACGACGTGAAGATGCGCTCGATGCAGCGGTTCTTCGAGGAAGGCGACAAGGTCAAGGTGACGCTGCGCTTCCGCGGCCGCGAGATGGCGCACCAAGAGCTGGGCACGCGATTGCTCGAGCGCGTCAAGGAAGACACCGCAAAGCTTGCGAAGGTCGAGTCCGAGCCCAAGTTCGAGGGCCGGCAGATGATCATGATCCTCGCGCCAAGATAAGGCCTGCGGCGCGCCTCGGGTCCGAGGGACACTGCCCCGTCAAAAGCCGTTCATCCCCGTTCCCACCCGGTCCGGCCGGCTCCGTAGTTCTGCGAATGACGGAGCCGGCCCGCCGGTGTCAGCTTATTGTTTACCGTGGCCGCCGATAGTTGCGTGAGAATCGCACCCCGGCCGCCCCGTGACCGACCGACCCAGTCTCATTTCCACCCTGCCGCCAGACCGGCGCGACCGCCGGGCTGCGTGGGCGGCGGTGGGCATCTCGACGCTGATCTTTGCGGCGGTCGTGCCCTTCGCGCGCGTTCCGCTGACGCCGGTCTGGGCCTTCATCCCGAGTTACGAGGCGGCGCTGGTGGTGAGCGACCTCGTCACCGCGGTCCTGCTCTTCGGGCAATTCGCAACCGCGCGTTCGCGAGCGCTATTGTTCGTCGCGTCGGCCTACCTGTTCACCGCGGTCATTGCCGTGGTCCACGCCCTCACATTCCCCGGACTGTTCGCACCCACCGGCCTCCTCGGCGCGACGCCCCAAACCACCGCCTGGCTTTATATGTTCTGGCATGGCGGATTTCCGCTCCTGGTGACGGGCTATGCCCTGTCGAAGGGTCATAACGCCGATTCTGGCGCAAGCAGCGCCGGCAAGGCCATCGGGTTGAGCATCGCGCTCGTCCTCGTCGCGATCGCCGTTCTCGGCCTGCTTGCGACGGCGGGGAGCGCGGCGCTTCCCGGCATCATGAACGGCAACACATATTCTTCGGCCATGATCGTGGTCGTTTCCTCGGTCTGGTGCCTGAGTCTCGCCGCTCTCTTCATCCTGTGGTGGCGTCGGCCGCATTCGGTGCTCGACCTTTGGCTGATGGTCGTGATGTTCGCGTGGCTGCTCGACATCGCGCTGTCGGTCATTCTCAATGCGGGCCGATTCGATCTCGGATTTTACGCCGGCCGCATCTATGGCTTTTTCGCCGCAATCTTCGTCCTGATCGTGCTGCTGATGGAAACCGGCGCACTCTATGCCCGGCTCGCCCGCCTGCTCAAATTCGAGCGCGAACAATCGGCGGCGGAGATTTCCCATATCAACGCCAACCTCAAGACCCTGGTCGATTCCTCGCCGCTGCCGATCTTCAGCCTGGACGCACGTGGCCTCGTGACGAGCTGGAGCAGCGCCGCAGAACGCATTTTCGGCTACCGGGCGGATGAAATCATCGGCCGGCCCTTCGCAACGTTGCCCGAGAACGCACAGAACGACATGGCGCCCGTGCATCAGAGGATTCTCGCCGGGGAACAACTGCAAGACGTTTCGATGTCGTGGCGATGCGGCGACGGCCGGACCTTGGACGTCATCTGTTCCGCCGCGCCGGTACGCGAACTCGGCAAACCGATTTCGGGAGCGGTCTATATCGCGGAGGACGTAACCGAAAAAAGGAAGCTCGAACTGCAGCTGGCCCAATCGCAGAAGATGGAAGCGGTCGGCCAGCTGACCGGCGGCATCGCGCACGACTTCAACAATCTTCTAACCGCGATTTTCAACGGTCTCGACATTGCCCAGGATTTTCCAAGCGGCTCGCAACAGCACAAGGGCGCGCTCGCCACGATCGATCAGGCTGCAAGCCGCGCGGCTGAGCTAACGCGCCAGTTGCTCGCCTTCGCACGCAAGCAGCCGTTGCAGCCCCGCCTCGCCGATGTGAATACCCTCATCGGCGACGCCTCCAAGCTGCTGCAGGCGACGCTCGGCGCACAGATCGAAATCGCCACGAAGCTTGCGGATGATGCGTGGCCGGCGCTGGTCGACCCGAACCAGCTTGCCAACGCCATCCTCAATCTTGCGATCAATGCCCGCGATGCCATGCCGGGCGGCGGCCGGCTGACGATCGAAACCCGCAACGTCATCCTCGATGAGGATTACGCAAAGGCGAACCGGGAGGTTGCGGCCGGACCCTACGTGATGATTGCGGTCAGCGACAACGGTGCTGGAATTCCGGCCGCGATCGTTGACAAGGTGTTCGAACCGTTCTTCACGACCAAAGGCGTCGGCAAGGGCACGGGGCTTGGGCTGAGCATGGTGTTCGGTTTCATCAAGCAGTCCGGCGGCCATGTCAAAATCTACAGCGAGGAAGGACACGGCACGAGCATCAAGATGTATCTGCCGCGCGCCAGCGGGACGGAGCGCGCGGCGGAGGAGATTTCGATCGTGCCGAGCCAGACCGGCAGCGAGACCGTGCTCGTGGTCGAAGACGACGATCTGGTGCGCGGCAACGTTGCCGCCGAACTTCACGGGCTCGGGTACCGCACGCTCACCGCGACGACCGGCGCGGAAGGGCTGGCGCTGATCGAGAGCAATCGGGAAATTGATTTGTTGTTTACCGATCTTGTCATGCCCGGAGGCATGAGCGGGCGGCAGCTCGCCGAGCAGGCGCGGCAGAAGAACCCGGCGATCAAGGTGCTGTTCACAACCGGCTATGCCGAGGAGGCGGTCACGCATCATGACCGGCTCGAACCCGGTATGCTGCTGCTCAGCAAGCCCTACCGCAAAGCCGATCTCGCCCGCATGATCCGGCAGGCGCTGGTCAAGGCCACCCACCCGCGCGACGTCCCGGTCGGCAGCTAACCCTGATCGCGGCGCTCGGCCTGCCAATGGCCGCTGCATTTCGTCTCGGTTGACGCCCCGCTCCATTCGCCTGAGCCCGAGGTCCGGGTGAGACGACCGGAACCGCTTGCGCCCTGCTGCCCGCGGGTGATGGAGACGCGGACCTGGCCGCCCGGACTGACGCGTCCGCTCACGCTGAAATCGGCCTGGCCGTTGTAGGTGACCTGCCCATCCCGGATGCGCAGGGAATAGCGGTAGCCGCGATCGCAAGTCCCCTTGTCGGTGATGATCAGCACGCTCCAGACGCCGTCATAGGGCGAGGCCGCCCGGGAGGGCTCAGACAGCGCGACAAGGCCCAAAAAGGCACCGAACAGGGTCGCAAGGGCAATGGACGTCTTCATTCCTGACCTCTTGATAGGGGGAAACCGCCGGCCTGCAGGAGAAGATAGGCGTGGCCCCGCCGGCCGCCAGATTGGCCCTTCCACCGGCCTGTCGGAAGCCCCCCGCGGTTGTCTTTCCCGCCCGCCTCTGCCATAACCCGCGCCTTCACCGCCCGGCCGGTTAGGGCTGCCGTGGCGGTGAAAATGCCTCATCAGCACGCTCGGATTGTCGAGCATCCCGGCCCCGGGGACCAACCCCGCTTGGGCCGATTTCAGGAGAGCCAAATGCCCAAGCTGAAGACCAAATCGGGCGCCAAAAAGCGCTTCAAGATCACCGGCACCGGAAAGGTGATGGCGGCCCACGCGGGCAAGCGCCACGGCATGATCAAACGGACCACGAAGCAGATCCGCCAGCTGCGCGGAACCGATGCGCTGTTCAAGACCGACGGCGACAACATCAAAAAATACTTTCTGCCAAACGGCTGATCGTATCGTTCCG
Organism: uncultured Hyphomicrobiales bacterium; assembly: GCA_964584855.1. GTDB lineage: Bacteria > Pseudomonadota > Alphaproteobacteria > Rhizobiales > Xanthobacteraceae > Pseudorhodoplanes. The sequence continues at coordinate 92,945 of CAZPBF010000007.1, read as the reverse complement.
GCCGTCCGCGGCCGCCCGCAGCATTCCGTTTCTATTTTAAGGTTCCAGGAGATCAGTCATGGCTCGCGTCAAACGCGGTGTCACCGCACACGCCAAGCATAAGAAAGTCTACAAGGCCGCCAAGGGCTTCTATGGCCGCCGCAAGAACACCATCCGCATCGCCAAGCAGGCCGTGGAGAAGGCAAACCAGTACGCCTTCCGCGACCGCAAGCGGCGCAAGCGCACCTTCCGCGCGCTCTGGATCCAGCGCCTCAATGCGGCGGTTCGCCCCTTCGGCCTGAACTATTCGAAGTTCATCGACGGTCTCGCCAAGGCGGGCGTCACCGTCGACCGCAAGGTTCTCTCCGATCTCGCGATCCACGAGCCGGCGGCGTTCCAGGCGATCGTGGAAAAGGCGAAGTCGGCGCTGCCCGCGCAGGCGTAAGCGCTGCGCCACACATTGCATGTCATGCGCGGGCTTGACCCGCGCATCCCGCTTAGGGACGCATAATGCCCACCTGATCGGGATGGCCGGGACAAGCCCGGCCATGACGAGGGTGGGATTTAGCCGTACATGTCGGACATTGCGAAACTCGAAACGGAAATCCTGAGCGCGGTCGCCGCGGCAAGCGACGAAACCGCGCTCGAAGCCGTGCGCGTGTCGTCGCTCGGCAAGAAGGGCTCGGTTTCCGAACTGCTCGCGACGCTCGGCAAGATGACGCCGGACGAGCGCAAGACCAACGGTCCGCTCATCAACGGGCTGAAGGACAAGGTCAACGCCGCGATCCTCGCACGCCGCGATGCGCTGAAGAACGCCGCCCTCGATCAACGCCTCAACACCGAAAGCGTCGACGTCACGCTGCCGGTGCGCGAAACGCCGGCCGAGACCGGCCGCATCCATCCGGTGAGCCAGGTGATTGACGAACTCACCGCCATCTTCGCCGACATGGGGTTCGCGGTTGCCGAAGGCCCGGACATCGAGACCGACGATTACAACTTCACCAAGCTGAACTTTCCCCCCGACCATCCGGCGCGGGAAATGCATGACACGTTCTATTTCAATCCGAAGCCCAACGGCTCGCGCCTGCTCCTGCGCACGCACACCTCGCCGGTGCAGGTGCGCACCATGCTCGCGCAGAAGCCGCCGATCCGCGTCATCATCCCGGGGCGCACGTACCGAAGCGATTCAGACCAGACGCACACCCCGATGTTTCATCAGGTCGAAGGTCTCGTCATCGACAAGGGCAGCCATCTCGGCCACCTGAAATGGATCCTCGAAGAATTCTGCAAGGCGTTCTTCGAGGTCGATCAGGTGAAGATGCGTTTCCGCCCGTCATTCTTCCCGTTCACCGAGCCTTCGCTCGAAGTCGATATTCAGTGCCGCCGCGACAAGGGCGAAATCCGCTTCGGCGAGGGCGAGGATTGGCTGGAGATTCTCGGCTGCGGGATGGTGCATCCGAACGTGCTGCGAAATTGCGGGCTCGATCCGAACGAGTATCAGGGCTTTGCCTGGGGCATGGGGATCGACCGTATCGCGATGCTGAAATACGGCATGCCGGACCTGCGCCCGTTCTTTGAGGCGGATGTGCGCTGGCTCGCGCATTACGGCTTCCGGCCGCTCGATTTCCCGACGCTCGCGGGAGGATTGAGCGCATGAAGCAAGGTGTCTGGCGTCTAAGGTTTCAACAGGCCCTTTAGCTCGCAGAATATAACGCCAAGAACCAAACAAGCGCCTAATTGGCCTATGTGACTCCCCGTCAAAGGAAGCATCGCGTGTGCCGGCGCGTACATCGCATCCGTGGCGGTAAGAGCGAGGTCGGTCAAAACTCCGAATGCAATTGGTCTAGGTAGCGAGCTTCTCTGCCTAATCATCCCAGCCTCCTGGCCAATTGTGTACACATTAGCCTCTTCGGCGCAAGCGTAATATTTGACATCAGTATCGATTCGTGCACAGCTTTTCCTATCCCGGACGGCTGGGAGTTTCTCGGAGGACACATGGAGATTCTCAAGCGCATCGACATTTCATCGAAGAAGGACGCTGACCTTCTTGATGATCACGCGTCGGTGAATTCGCGTGCGGCCAGAACCAATTTTCGTAGGCTCATCAACACGGCCCGCATCGACAAAGAGACGGTAATAATTACGGATCACGGTGAGCCCGCAGCAGCTGTGATCCCGATAAGTGATCTGCGCAAGCTCGATAAATTGAACACTCTAAACAGCCGAGACAAAATCGGTAGTTTGGATTTCAAATCGATGAGTGCCCAAGAGTTGCGTGAGTTTATTTTGGGCCCTGAGAAACTTGTGGATGACGAGCACGTGGGGGACCACAATGTTAGTTCCACTAAAACTCCGAAACGAAGTTTTCGTAAGAGAAAACGTTGAGCAGAATCTGAAGAGTCTCTCGGAAATTGATAGAGAAGACCTTTGGAAGGCTGTTCGAACAATACTCGACACGAGTTTGGCGAAACTTCCGCGCGTGTTGGATCAACACGTGAGAGAAAATGTTGCCGGAACTATTGTAGTGTTCGGTTCGATCGTCACACGAAAATTTATAGCTATCATCAAGGTAATAAAAAGACGCGTTTATCTGTTGTCGGTGATTGGAATGAAAAGACTTTATCATTCCACGCGTGATCATAATTGTATGTTGATTGCTGACACTTGGGAAAAGGGTGGTGAAAAATTGGAGGTTTCCGTCGAGCTAACCGCCGACAAGGACATCATTTGGAAGTGGCAGAAGACAGACTTGCTTTCTAGAAGGCAGAGCATTGGCGGAGAGATCCTGCGCCCAATTTTCGATGAGCCCAGTTTGTCATTCCAGCTAGCATCTGGTTAAGTTTGTTATGAAATTCACCCTCTCCTGGCTGAAAGAGCATCTCGACACGGACGCGGCGCTGCCGGCGATCGTCGACAAGCTCACCATGATCGGGCTCGAGGTCGAAAAGGTCGAGGACAAGGCGAAAGAGCTTGCGCCTTTTGTCATCGCTTCGGTGATCTCGGCGGAAAAGCACCCGAATGCGGATCGCCTGCGCGTTTGCATGGTCGATATCGGCCAGGTGGCCAGGGGCGAAAAACCGATCCAGGTCGTGTGCGGCGCGCCCAACGCGCGCGCAGGCATGAAGAGCGTGTTTTCCGCGCCCGGCACATTTATTCCGGGCAAAGGCATTACGCTCTCGGTTGGAAAGATCCGCGACGTCGAGAGCCGCGGCATGCTGTGCTCGCCCGCCGAACTGCAGGTGTCCGACGACCATGACGGCATCTTCGATCTGCCGGCGGATGCCCCGGTCGGTGAAAGCTACGCGCAATGGGCGAAGCTCGGCGAACCGGTGATCGAGATCAACCTCACACCGAACCGTGCCGATTGCACCGCCGTGTCCGGAATCGCGCGCGATCTGAGCGCGGCCGACATCGGCAAGCTCAAGACGGCGTCGCCGAAGGCGATCGAAGGGACCTTCCCCTGCCCGGTTCAGGTCAAGCTCGATTTCCCGGACGGCCAATCGCTCTGTCCGGCTTTTGCGCTGCGGCTGGTGAAGGGCGTGAAGAACGGCCCCTCTCCGCAATGGCTGCAGGACCGGCTGAAGGCCATCGGCCTGCGCCCGATCAATGCGCTGGTCGACATCACGAACTTCATCACCTTCGATCGCGGCCGGCCGCTGCACGTGTTCGACGCGAAGAAGGTGCACGGCAATCTCGTCGTGCGGCGCGCAAGGAAAAGCGAAAGCCTCCTCGCGCTCGACGGCAAGACCTATCCGCTCGACGAGACGATGTGCGTCATCGCAGACGACAAGGCGGTGGAATCGCTCGCCGGCATCATGGGCGGAGAAGCGTCCGGCTGCGACGAGAACACCACCGACGTGCTGATCGAATCCGCGCTCTGGGTGCCGCACAACATCGCCCAGACCGGCCGCAAGCTCGGCATCAATTCCGATGCGCGCTACCGTTTCGAGCGCGGCGTCGATCCGGCCTTCACGCGACCGGGCCTCGATCTCGCGACGCAGATGGTGCTCGATCTCTGCGGCGGGACCGCCTCGCAGGTCGTCCTCGCGGGCAGCACGGAGACGAACGAGAAGCCGATCGACTTTCCGCTCGACGAGATCAAGCGGCTGACCGGGCTCGACGTCACCTTGGCCGAGACCAAGCGCATCCTCGGCGCACTCGGCTTTCACATGGCCGGCAACGCGCCCAAGGTGAAGGTCGCGGTGCCGAGCTGGCGGCCGGACGTCGAAGGCAAGGCGGATCTTGTCGAAGAGGTCGTGCGCATCGCGGGCGTGGACCGCGTCCCCTCGACCCCGTTCGACCGTGGCGCGGCGCCGCGCAAGCCCGTGCTGACGCCGGCGCAGGTTCGCGTCCGCAAGGCGCGCCGTTCGCTCGCCACGCGCGGCATGGTCGAGGCGGTGACGTGGTCATTCATCGCCAAGCCGCAGGCCGAATTGTTCGGCGGCGGCAAGCCTGAACTTGCGCTCGCCAATCCGATCGCGGCCGATCTCTCTGACATGCGCCCGAGCCTGATCCCGGGCCTTGTCGCCGCCGCGCAGCGCAATGCCGATCGCGGCTTTCCCGATACCGCGCTGTTCGAGGTGGGGCAGATTTTTGCGGGTGCCGAGCCCGATCAGCAATTCACCGCCGCGACCGGCGTGCGGCGCGGCCGTGCCAAAGCATCCGGCAGCGGGCGCCACTGGATGAATGGCGGCGAAGCCGACGTGTTCGACGCCAAGGGCGATGCGCTCGCCGTGCTCGCAGCGGCCGGTGCGCCGGTTCAGGCGCTGCAGATCGTCCCCGGAGGACCCGCCTGGTTTCATCCCGGCCGCAGCGGCACGATCCAGATCGGGCCGCAGAACATTCTCGGCACGTTCGGCGAGCTGCACCCGCGCGCGCTCGAGGCGCTCGATGCGCAGGGGCCGCTGACCGCGTTCGAAGTGATCCTCGAGCGCATCCCGGAGCCGAAGGTCAAGGCGACGCGGGTGAAGCCAGCCCTCGACCTGTCTCCGTTCCAGCCGGTCGAGCGCGACTTCGCATTCATCGTCGAGCGCAAGGTGAAGGCCGCCGACGTCATCCGTGCCGCACAGAACGCCGACAAGAAACTCGTCACCAATGTCTCGATCTTCGACCTGTACGAAGGCAAGGGCATCGAGCTGGGCAAGAAGTCGATCGCGATCGCGGTCACGATCCAGCCGCGCGACAAGACGATGACCGACGAGGAAATCGACGCGGTGGGCCAGAAGATCGTCGCCGAAGTCGCGAAACGGACCGGCGGCGTGCTGCGCGGCTAACGCTTGCGGCGCGTACCGCGGCTGCTGCGCGTGACCGGCGCGGGCGCCGGCGCAAACATCTTCAGCACCGCGTCGGCCGCGCGCTCGCCCGAATCCCAGGCTCCGCCGACGGTCGCCCATTGCGTCTCGTGAACCGCCTCGCCGGCAAAGAAGATGCGGTCGCGGAACGTCTCCATCAGTACGCGCCGCGAGGCCGCGCCGCCGGGAGCCGCCGACGAAAATCCGCCGAGCACCCAAGGCTCCTTCGACCATTGGGTCGCGTGCGTCCGCTTGACTGCTTTCTTCAGATCGACGCCATAAAGCCCGCCGAGCCATTCCATGGCAAAGGAAGTCATCGCATCGCGGCCGCGCGCGGACAGCTCCTCGGCGAATTTGCCGCCGACATCGACATAGCAAAGCGGAGTGTCCGAGACATTTGCGAGCAAAGCCGCGGTATTGCGGCCACTGGCCTTTTCCAGAACGGCTTCGTCGCGCTGCAGCCGCAGCGGATTATCCGGCAATTCCAGCGCGATGCGTTCGTAGGTGCCGAGCTTCAGCGCCGCGAGCGCATCGAGATGGCGCTTGGGAAGCTCCGGCGTGAATTTAATCTTGCCTTCGGCCAGCACGTTGGTCGACGCCGTGACGATCACGGCACGGGCGACCGTGCGCGCGTTCGCGGTGACGATCTCGGCGCCCGACCGGTTCGATTCGATCTCGCGGACCGGCCGCGACAGCTCGATGGGCAGGCCGTCGGCGAATTTCGCGAGCAGCGCGCCCATGCCCTGACGGCAGAACGCGTCGTTGTCGCGCTGCTCGACCGATCTGTTGAAATCGAACGCCGACACATCGGTCAGATCCTTGGCGCAGATATACGGACCGAGCGCGAACTCGACCGATGGCTGCCATTCCCCGAGATCTTTGGGCAAAGCCTGTCCGCAGGACACATCCGCCTTTCCGCGCGCGGCGTCCGCGATCGCGCGCTTGGCGCGCGTCAGCGCGGAGTAATATTCCTCCAACTCGCCTTCACGTGCGTTGCGCCGCCCGATCCGCACCTTCTGCCCCGGCGGCGCCGGATAGACGTCGAGCCCCGCGCGCGGGGCAAGTTTGGTCAGCGGATTGTTGTCGGTGGAGTGAATCCAGTGCGCCCCGAGGTCGTACGGAATCCCGAAGATGCGGTTGTCGGTGGCACAGCGCCCGCCGACGCGATCCGATGCCTCGAACACCGCAACGCGACGCCCGGCCGCAACCAGCTTGCGCGCCGCAGCGATCCCCGCCGCGCCCGCGCCGATCACCACCACGTCCACCTCGCCCGGCGCCGCATAGGCGTGCCGGCGGGGCAGCGCCATTGCGGCACCAGCGGTCGCGATGAAGGTGCGGCGGCTCAGTCGTGTCATGGTTTCCAAAACGTTTTCGTGCCGCACCACTTTGCCGAAAACACGGCCACGCCGCAAATATTATGGTTCACAATCCCTCTGCGGATCGAATCCGACATGAACCGAATTGCAACCGGTCCCCACTAGGATGCGCGGATCGGCGCGGCCAAGTTCCGCGCGATGGACAGGCCGCCATGAGTTTCGCGCTGGATGGTCTCGGAAGCCTGATCGCCCGGTATCTGGAAAAGCCGGCTGCGGGTTATGAGCCGTTCGCCGCGAGCGATCCGGAGGCGCTGCGCGCGAGCCTGAAAGCTGGCGACGTGCTGCTGGTCGAGGGCGTCAACAACATCGCGGGCGTCATCAAATATCTGACGCAATCCACCTGGTCGCATGCCGCACTCTATGTGGGGCGCATCGGCGATCGCGAAACCGCGGACGGCGAGCCGCTCGTGCTCGTCGAGGCAGAGCTCGGCAAGGGCGTGATCGCGTCGCCGCTCTCGAAATATTTCCGCTCGCATACGCGCATCTGCCGCCCGACGCGCCTCTCCCAGGAAGACTGCGCGCGCGTCTGCGCCTACGCGGCCGAGCGCATCGGCTTCGACTACGACCTGAAGAACATCATCGACCTGATGCGTTACCTGTTTCCGCTGCCCGTGCCGCAGCGCTGGCGGCGGCGGATGATCGCGCTCGGCTCGGGGCATCCGACCCGCATCATCTGCTCGGCGTTGATCGCGCAGGCCTTCGAGGCGGTGCGCTATCCGATCCTGCCGAAGATCACGCGCTTCGACAGCGAGGCTGTGCGCGCCGAGATCCTCGAAATCCGCCACTCCTCCCTCTACGCGCCGCGCGATTTCGATATCTCCCCCTATTTCGACGTGGTGAAGCCGACGCTGCTGAAGGGGTTCGACTACAAGAAGATGCAATGGGCGGATCGGCCCGCCGAGGCCGAAGCGGACCTCGCCCCTACGCTCGAACCGGACAGTCCACTTCCCGCTCTTTAAAATTTTCCTGCGCCGACTATCTGCTGCATGATGCCCGCGCCTGCCGCGGGCATCGGTGCGTTGCCGGCAGGATGCCGACCGGGCAGAATTTCGCGCCGGGCAGAATGGAGCCGTCCATGTTCGATGCCGCCTTCAAGGCACTGCAGCAGATGGCCACGCCCGCCTTCCGCTCGGTGCTCATCAAATCGATCCTGCTTGCGCTGCTGATGATCGTCCTGATCGGGATCGGGCTGCATCGCGTGCTGACCTGGCTCGCCGCAAACGGCGAAAGCTGGGCCGAAACCACGCTCGGCCCGGTTTCGCACGGGCCGCTGTTTGTGGTCATCTGGTTCGTGTCGATCGCGACCGGTCTCGGGATCGTGCTCGGTGCGGTGTTCCTGATGCCTGCGGTGACGGCTTTCGTCGCGAGCTTTTTCGTCGACGAGATCGCCGAAGAGGTCGAACGCGCCTATTACCCGGCCGAGCCCGCCGGTCGCGCGCTGCCGATCTTTCGCGCGACCATCGAAGGCATCAAGACCGCCTTGCTGGCGATCCTCGTCTATCTGATCGCGCTGCCATTCGTGTTCGTTGCCGGGGCCGGATTGTTCATCCTGTTTTTCGCGAGCGCATATCTGCTCGGTCGTGAATATTTCGAACTCGCGGCAATGCGCTTTCGTCCGGTCGCCGAGGCCAAGGCCTTCCGCAAGCAGCACCAGAGCAGCGTGTTTGCCGCAGGCCTCCTGATCGCGGCCTTCGTTTCGATCCCGATCCTGAATCTTGCGACCCCGCTGTTCGGCATGGCGCTGATGGTGCACATGCACAAGAAACTGTCGGGCGGACGCATCGAGCTGATCGAGGCGCGATAACTCAATCTCGGGCGCGATCGCTGTCATGCCCCGCCATGACGACGGCTAACCCTGAATCGTCGTCTTTCCCGGCCATTTGCACAGATCGGCGATGATGCATTTCTCGCACAGCGGCCGGCGCGCGAGACAGACATAACGCCCGTGCAGGATCAGCCAGTGATGCGCGTGCAGCCGGTACCTCTCGGGAATGACCTCGCCGAGCCTGGTCTCGACCTCGAGCGGTGTCTTGCCCGTCGCAAGCCCGGTACGGTTGCCGACGCGAAAGACATGCGTGTCGACTGCGATGGTCGGTTCACCGAACGCGATATTGAGCACGACATTGGCGGTCTTGCGTCCCACCCCCGGCAGCGCCTCGAGCGCCTCGCGGTCATGCGGCACCTTTCCGTCATGTTCGGCGATCAGCTTCTTCGACAGCGCGATCACATTCTTTGCCTTGGTGCGAAAAAGCCCGATGGTCTTGACGAGATCGCGGACTTTCGGCTCGCCAAGCTTCACCATTTTTTCCGGCGTGTCGGCCGCCTTGAACAAAGCCGGGGTCGCCTTGTTCACGCCCGCATCGGTCGCCTGAGCGGACAGCACCACGGCAACCAGAAGCGTGAACGGATTGACGTGCTGCAGCTCCCCCTTCGGCGCGGGGTTGGCGGCATGGAACCTACGGAACGCTTCCTCGACGTCAGCGTGCCGCCATTGCGGCAGGTCTCCGTGTCCGGCTTCGACGTCGGCCTTCGCACGCTTGCGCGCCGGCTTGACCGTGGCGGCCTTTCCTTTTTTCGCCGCCGCGAGGCGGCGCTGGGTCGTCTTTCGCGCCATGGCTTTCTATATTCGTGCCCATGAACTCCGACAACGACCGCGACCCCGAACCCCTCCTGTTTTCCGCAACGCTGCGGCCGCGGCGCGCGCTTGGCCGGAAAGGCTTTCTTGCGGTGATGCTGACGCTCGCCGGCGCGAGTTTCGCAACCGGCGTGGTCTTCCTCGCGATGGGCGCCTGGCCGGTCTGCGGCTTTCTCGGGCTCGACGTGCTTCTCGTCTACTGGGCGTTCCGCACCTATGACCGGGCGGCGGCGCAGGCATCCGAGGCGATCTCCGTGCGGCCGAGCGAAATGCGGGTGGTGCAAACAAGCGCCACCGGCAGCACGGCGCAATGGAGCGCCAACCCGGTCTGGGTCACCCTCGACCGCCAGACCCACGAAGAACTCGGACTGCAGCGGCTGTTTGTGGTCTCGCGGGGCCGCAGGCTCGGCATCGCCTCGTTCCTCGGCCCCGAGGAGAAGCAGGACCTCGCGCAGGCGCTGGCGGAGGCTCTCGCGCAGGCGAAGCGCGGCCCGACCCGCACCGTTTTCCCGTGAGCCCTGTCAGGAATCGGGTGGGCGCGCACGCCGCCTCGGACTAGTGAGGGGAAAGACAAATGGAGCGACCCATGCTTTCCCCCGATCGCATCGCCGAGCTTATGCCGCACCCGAATGCGGCCATGGATTACGACATCGTGCGCCGCGCCATCGGCTTCATCTCGAAGCATCGCCGCGAGCAGCCGGAAGTCGAGGCCATCGCTTCAGCTGTCGGCGTGACGCCGACCGAACTGCATCACCTGTTCCGCCGCTGGGCCGGCATCACGCCGAAAGCCTTCCTCGCGGCGCTGACGCTCAACTACGCGCGCCAGCTGTTGCGCGAATCCGCAAGCGTGCTCGATGCCTCCTACGAAGTCGGCCTGTCCGGTCCGGGGCGACTGCACGATCTGTTCGTCACGCACGAGGCGATGTCGCCCGGTGAATGGAAATCGGGCGGCGAAGGCCTGACGATAACCTACGGCTTCCACGCCTGCCCCTTCGGCACCGCGCTGGTGATGACGACGCCGCGCGGCCTAGCGGGCCTCGCGCTCGCCGATCCGGGCAATGAGCGGTCGGCGCTGAACGACATGAAGAGCCGCTGGCCGAAGGCGCGCTATATCGAGGATTTCGCCGCGACGGCGCCGGTCGCGCGACGGATTTTCGATCCGAAGCAATGGCGGCCGGACCGTCCGCTCCGCGTCGTGTTCATCGGCACGGACTTCGAGGTGCGCGTCTGGGAGACGCTGCTGAAAATTCCGATGGACCGCGCGACGACCTACTCGGACATCGCCCGCAATGTCGGCAACCCGAAAGCCGCGCGCGCGGTCGGCGCCGCGGTCGGCAAGAACCCCGTCTGCTTTGTCGTGCCGTGTCACCGCGTCATCGGCAAAAGCGGTGACCTGACCGGCTACCACTGGGGCCTGACGCGCAAGCGCGCGATCCTCGGCTGGGAAGCGGGACGGGTCGCCGCGGCGTGATGCCTATCGAACCGGTGGGACCGGATTCTGGCCGAGCCGCGCCAGATCGGGCTTCGGTTCGGCGGCGTGCGGGAAATCGCCCTTCTGGTACGCCTCAAGCGTTTCCGGGCTCAAGCCGTCCATGTAATCGGCGAGCGTCCTGTAGGTGACGCAGCGGACCTCGGCGAGGCCGCAGACCTCCTGCGCGAACGTCTTGAGCGCTTCGCGATAGGCGCCACCCTGATAATCGAAGAAATGATGCCCGATGTGCAGCGGCGCGCGATTGCCGGAATAGTTGGCGCGGAAATAGTCGAGATAGGTTTGCAGGATCTGGTCGCGGAAGAATTCGAACCGGCGCGGATCGGGCTTGGCGTGCGACTGCAGCACGAAAAAATTGTAATCCATCGACAGTACGCCCTTGCCGCTGCGATGCAGCTTGAGCCGCGCGAGATTGAAGCGCCAGATTCCGTCGATCTTGCGCGGCCACGCGTCGGGCTCGCTGTCGCCGCTGGTGTCGTATCGGAAGCCGAATTCCTTCAGCGTGGAATAGAGCGCGGGACTGGTCGAGAGATAGGGCGCGCGGAAGCCGACCGTGCGCGTCGGCACGTTCGGGAAGTCGGCCGGATCGAGCGCGTTGCTGCGCAGCGAATGTTTCAGGACGTCGTCGAAGGCGCGGAATTCCCTGCGCCATGTGTCGGCACCCCAGCCCTTGCCACTGAAATGCCCGACCGCGTGCGACGCGATCTCATGGCCATTGCGCGCAAGCTCATCGACGTACTCCATCCGCCGGCGCACCTCGGCAAGCGTGCCGCCGAAATTGATGCGCGAGATGCCGCGCCCCATCGGGCTCATGTAGGAATTGCGGTCGGCGTCGGCGATGAAGTTGATGCCGCTGACGAAAAAGGTGAAGTGCAGGCGGTCGCCGCCCTTGTTCATGACGGCGGCGAAATCGCTGAGTTCCTTCCAGCGCTCCAGCTCGGTGCAATTGTCGAATGCGATCGACACGAATTGCGGCGGCCGCTCGACCGCGCGAGCTTCGGAGGAAATAACGGAAAGAGACGCCAGGACAAAAACGGCGAATTGATTCTTCATGCCCCTACCCAAGAGGCATGAAAGCACATTAACACAACACCAGAATAGATTTTACCTTACCGGCAATGCTTAATGCCCACAGGTGTTACGTCCGCGCATCACCGCCTCAGGCGGCGAGATCGAGCTGCGAGGCGACCGTGGAATCGGCGTTGAGACGGTAAACGATCGGCACGCCGGTCGCGAGTTCGCGCTTCAAAATCTGCTCCGGCGACATGCGTTCGAGCACCATGACCAGGGCGCGTAGCGAATTACCGTGCGCCGCAACGATGGTGCGCTCGCCGCGCAGCACGCGCGGCAGAATCTCCTGGATGAAATAGGGCAGCGTCCGCGCGACCGTATCCTTCAGGCTTTCCCCGCCGGGCGGCTGGATGTCGTAGGAGCGGCGCCATTTCAGCACCTGCTCGTCACCCCATTTCTTGCGGGCGTCGTCCTTGTTCATGCCGACGAGATCGCCGTAATCGCGCTCGTTCAACGCCTGGTCGCGCATGATCGGGATACCCGGTGTTCCCATTTCGGTCAGGATCAGGTCGAGCGTGCGCTGCGCGCGCTTGAGCGCGGAGGTGAACGCCACGTCGAAGTTAAGCCCCTGAGCTTTCAGCTTGCGGCCGGCCTCGCGCGCCTCGTTCATGCCCTGATCGGTGAGGTCCACATCCTTCCAGCCGGTGAACAGGTTCTTCAGATTCCATTCGCTCTGGCCGTGGCGCACGAGCACGAGGAGACGGTCGGTCATTTTTTCCTCATTCAACTCACCCTCATGGTGAGGAGCGCCGCAGGCGCGTCTCGAACCATGAGGCCCATCCTTCGAGACGCGGCTATCGCCGCTCCTCAGGATGAGGTGGGAGAAACTCAAAATTCCTTCAATCCCAGGACATCCATCATCGAGTAGAAGCCGGGCTTCTGCGAGCGCGCCCACAGCGCAGCCCGCAGCGCGCCGCGTGCGAAGATCATGCGATCGGCGGCTTTGTGCGTCAGTTCGATCCTCTCGTCATGGCCGGCGAAGATCACCGTATGATCGCCGACCACCGTGCCCCCGCGCAGCGTTGCAAAACCGATATCGCCCACCTTGCGCGCCCCGGTATGCCCATCGCGCGAGCGCACCGAACGGCCTGCAAGGTCGATCCCGCGGCCATCGGCCGCCGACTGCCCGAGCAGAAGCGCCGTGCCCGATGGTGCGTCGATTTTCTTGTTGTGGTGCATTTCGAGGATCTCGATGTCGAAATCCTCGCCCAGCGTCTTCGCAACACGTTTCGTGAGCGCGCCGAGCAGATTGACGCCGAGACTCATGTTGCCGGACTTGACGATGATGGCGCGCTTGCCGGCGGCCAAGAGCGTTGCCTCGTCACCTGCGTCGATTCCGGTCGTGCCGATGACATGCACGCAGCCGCGCCGCGCCGTGATCTCGGCGAGCGCGAGCGTCGCGGCGGGGATGGTGAAATCGATCAGGCCATCGGCCTGGGCGAGAAGCGCATCCGCGTCGGCCGTGACCGGAATGGCGTTCTTGCCGATGCCGGCAAGCTCGCCGCTGTCGCGGCCGATCACGCCGGAGCCCTCGGCCTCGAACGCGCCGGCAAGGGTCACGCCCTCCACCTCGGCAATCGCCTTGATCAGGGTGCGTCCCATCCGTCCGCCGGCGCCGGCCACCACCAGCCGCATGTCGGCCATTTGTCGATCTCCAACGATGTCCGCGCGGGTATAGCGAGGCGCGGGCGCGCTGTCAGCCGCTACGGTTGCGGGCCGTCATAGCCTTCGACCACGCTGATCTCGCCGACGCCTTTTCCAAGGCGAAGCGCCTTGGCGTCCTGATATTCCGGCGAATGATAGCAATCTATGGCCGCCTGATAGCTCGGAAATTCGATGACGACGAGACGCGAGCGCAACTGGCCCTCGACATGGTCCACCTTGCCGCCGCGCGTCAGGAATTTCGCGCCGAACTTTCTGAACGGCACAGCATTCGCCGTTGCGTAGCGCTTGTAGCCCTCCATGTCGGTCACATCGATGCTCGCAACCCAGTAACCCTTCGGCATTTCCGGTTCCTATGTCGTAGCCTGTTCGATCTCGCCGACGATAGCACGCGCTGCCGCCCGCGGGTCGGCCGCTTCCGCGATCGGCCGGCCGACGACGAGATAATCGGCGCCTGCGGCAATCGCCTTTGCCGGCGTCATGATGCGCTTCTGGTCGCCGGTTGCCGCGCCGGACGGACGGATGCCGGGTGTGACTAGCGCCATTTCTTTACCGACGATCGCGCGCACGGCGAAAGCTTCCTCGGGCGAACAGACGAGGCCATCAATTCCAATTTCTTTGGCCTGCCTGGCGCGCTTCATGACCAGATCGGCGACCGACCCCGCGTAGCCTGCTTCCGCAAGATCGTTCTGGTCGTAGGAGGTGAGCACCGTGACCGCGAGAATTTTCAGCGACGGGCCGCGCGCCTGTACCGCAGCCTTCATCGTCTGCGGATAGGCGTGCACCGTGAGGAATGTCGCGCCGAGCTTTGCGACGCTTTCAACGCCCTTGCCGACCGTGGCGCCGATGTCGTGCAGCTTGAGGTCGATGAAGACCTGCTTCCCCGCGGAGATCAGCGTGCGCGCGAATGCAAGCCCATCGGCGAAGGCAAGCTGGTAGCCGATTTTGTAGAAGATCGCGGCGTCGCCGATGCGTTCGACCATGGCCTCCGCATCCGCGACCGAGGGCAGGTCGAGCGCGACGATCAGCCGATCGCGGGCGGAGACTGTCATCGTGTCCCCGCCAGCCGCTGCGCGACGTCCATCAGGCGCTGCGCGAGCGTCTTGAGGCGCGCCGCCATCGCTTCGTCCTTGAGATTTTCCATGTCGTCGAAAGCCTCGCTCGCCTTGTTCACCGCAATCTGGTCCGGCAGGACCAGCGCGCCGCACCCGATCTCCAGCACCTGACGCAGCGCCATCAGCGAGCGCATCGCCCCGTAATTGCCGTTCGAGGCCCCGCCGATCGCGAACACCCGGTTCTTGTAGGCGGCGAGCGGCGGCTCGCGCACGCCGCGCACGCGCGAAACCCAGTCGAGCGTGTTCTTCAGAAGCGGCGTGATCGAGGCATTGTATTCCGGGCTCGCGATGAACACCCCCTGATGCTGCATCATCATCTGCTTCAGCTGCACCGCGTGTTCCGGCGCGCCGGATTTCGCTTCGCTGTCGCCGTCATAGAGCGGCATCGGATAGTCTGCGAGCGAGATGCGCGTGACCTCGGCCCCGGCCATGGAAAGCTCCTTCGCCGCGAGCGCCGCGAGCCGCGCATTGTAGGATCCGGTGCGGATCGAGCCGGCAAAGACAAGCATCTTCGGAACGGGCATCAGGCCTCCGTGACGCGATCCAATATCACACTCCGGCATTCGTCATGGCCGGGCGCGCCCCGGCCATCCACGTCTTTTGTTGAAGTCCAAGACGGAAATGCCCGGCGAAAGGCCGGGCATGAGATTTCTGAAATTCGCCTCGGCGCAGTCAGGTCCGCCGGTAAACCCATACGCGCGCGGGAGGAAGATTCATCCAGATGCGCTCGGAGGCCTGCGCGGCAACACGCGCGAGACCCTTCGGGATCGGCGGCGTCGTCATCGAATAGGTGAATTGCACGAAGGGTGCCGAGGCCTGCATCAGCGCGAACGCATCGTGAATGAGACGCAGCCGCGTCCGGATCGGCTTGGTCAAAAGCGGGAGGCTCGACACGATCGCGGCCGCCGGCTCCGTGAGCAGGTCTTCAAGCAGCGGCTTGAGGCGGTAGGCATCGCCCTGCACCACGCGCGCGCCAGGATAGCGGGAGCGAAGAAGCCGGCAGAACACCGGATCGAACTCGACCAGCACGAGACGCGCGGGGTCGATGCCCCGCTCGACCAGGGCTTCGGTCACAGGTCCGGTGCCCGGACCAAGCTCGATGATCGGGCCAGGGTGATCCGGATCGACCGAGCGCGCCATCGCGCGCGCAAGCACGCGGCTCGACGGCGACACCGCGCCGATATCGAGCGGCTTTTCCAGCCAGGTCTTGATGAAACGCACTTCGTCATCGAGACGGATGACCTTCTTGTCGCCCTTCGGCGGCACCGGCTGAAGACGCTTTTCCAGCCACGCGCGGATCAGCTTGATCTCGTCGTCGAAGCGCGGCCGCTTTCGGGTGTCGATTGCGGGTGCGTGAAGGTGCGTCGCGAGCCACGCGCGCACGATCTTTATCTCGTCGTCGAACCGAATGGTCCGCCCGGCTCGCGCGGCCTTCTTGGAGGGAATCTTCTGTAGGCGCGTCGCGATCCAGGAACGGAATTGTCGCACCTCATCTTCGAGGCGCAGGCGCTTCTTCTCTTTCCGCTCAGGAATCTGCAGATGCATGAAATGTCACAAAGGACGGCCGCGGCACTTTCGCCAGCGGTAAAGCGCGCTGACGACCGGGTCAAGCTTACGAGGAACCGGGCCGGCTTCCCAGCCCGTCGAACATGTCCTTGACCCGCGCGAAGAAGCCCGTCGATTCCGGATGGGTGTCTTTCGAAGAGGCCTTCTCGAAATCCATCAGCAATTTGCGCTGTTCCTTGGAGAGGTTCTGCGGCGTTTCGACCACAACCTGCACGTACATGTCCCCGGTCTGCCGGGAACGCAGGACCGGCATGCCTTTTCCTTGTAACCGGAAGCGGCGCCCGGACTGCGTACCGGCGGGAACCTTCACGCGGCTTTTCGCGGCCTCGATCGTCGGCACCTCGAACTCCCCTCCAATCGCCGCCGTGACCATCGAGATCGGGACGCGGCAATGCAGGTCCGCACCATCGCGCTGGAAAAACTGGTGCGGCACGATGCTGAGGAAGATGTAGAGATCGCCCGAAGGCCCGCCGCGCAGGCCGGCTTCGCCCTCGCCCGCGAGACGGATGCGTGTACCGTCCTCGACGCCCGCAGGAATGTTCACCGACAGCGTGCGCTCGCGCGTCACGCGGCCGGAACCCGAACACGAGGGGCAGGGATCCTCGATCATCTGGCCGCGGCCGTGGCAGATCGGACAGGTGCGCTCAAGCGTGAAGAAGCCCTGAGCGTGACGCACCTTTCCCTGACCGCCGCAATGCTGGCAGGTCTTCGGCTTGGTGCCGGCCTTGGCGCCGCTGCCGGAACAGGATTCGCAAACCACCGATGTGGGAATGCGCACTTCCGCGGTCTTGCCGCTGAATGCCTCCTCGAGCGTGATCTCCATGTTGAAGCGAAGATCCGATCCGCGCTCGCGGCCAGATCCGCGCTGGCGCGCGGCGCCGGCCATGCCGAACACACCTTCGAAAATGTCGGCGAAGGTCGAAGCGAAATCCGCACCGAACCCGTGCGCGCCCGCGCCGCCATTGCCGTGCTCGAAGGCGGCGTGACCGAAGCGATCGTAGGCCGCGCGCTTGTCGCCGTCCTTAAGGACGTCATAGGCCTCGTTGATTTCCTTGAACTTGATTTCGCTATCCTGGTTTCCGGGATTGCGATCGGGATGCCATTGCATCGCGAGCTTGCGGTAAGCCGCCTTCATCTCGCCATCGCTGGCGGTGCGCGAGACCCCAAGCGTTTCGTAATAGCAGCGTTTCGACATCAATCCCGCCCGAAAGAAAAAACCTCGTCCTGAGGAGCGCGAAGCGCGTCTCGAAGGACGAGGTTTCCATACGATCGGCTCTCATCCTTCGAGACGGCCTCCGGCCTCCTCAGGATGAGGACCATGCTCTGCTCCGCCGCTTAAGCCGATTTCTTGTTCTTCTTGTCGTCGTCGACTTCGGTGAATTCCGCGTCGACCACGTCCTCCTTCGGCGCGCCACCGGCGGCACCGGCCTCCGCTCCAGGCGCCGCCTGGCCTTCGGCCTGCTGCTTGTACATGGCCTCGCCGAGCTTCATCGAAGCCTGCGCCAGCGCGCTGGTCTTCGCCGTGATCGCCTCGGAGTCGTCGCCCTTCAGGGCTTCCTTCAGGTCGGCCATGGCGTTCTCGATCGCACGGCGCGTCGCGTCGTCGACCTTGGTGCCATGCTCGCTCAGCGCCTTCTCGGTGGCGTGGACAAGAGCCTCGCCGTGGTTCTTTGCCTCGACCGCGGCCTTGCGCTTCTTGTCGTCCTCGGCATGCGCCTCGGCATCCTTGATCATCTTGTCGATGTCGGTCTCGGACAAACCGCCCGAGGCCTGGATGCGGATCTGCTGCTCCTTGCCGGTGCCCTTGTCCTTGGCGTTGACGTTGACGATGCCGTTGGCGTCGATGTCGAAGGCGACCTCGATCTGCGGCACGCCACGCGGCGCCGGCGGGATGCCGACGAGATCGAACTGGCCGAGCAGCTTGTTGTCGGCCGCCATCTCGCGCTCGCCCTGGAAGACCCGGATCGTCACGGCGTTCTGGTTGTCGTCCGCGGTCGAAAAGACCTGCGCCTTCTTGGTCGGAATGGTTGTGTTCCGGTCAATAAGCCGCGTGAACACGCCGCCGAGCGTCTCGATGCCCAGCGACAGCGGAGTGACGTCGAGCAGCAGCACGTCCTTGACGTCGCCCTGCAGCACGCCGGCCTGAATGGCCGCGCCCACCGCAACGACTTCGTCCGGATTGACGCCCTTGTGCGGCTCCTTGCCGAACAACTGCTTCACGACTTCCTGCACCTTCGGCATACGGGTCATGCCACCGACGAGAACGACTTCGTTGATCTCGGCGGCCGACAGCCCGGCGTCCTTCAGCGCGGCGCGGCAAGGTTCGATGGTCTTCTGGACGAGATCGTCGACCAGCGCCTCGAATTTCGCGCGCGTCAGCTTGATCGTCAGATGCTTCGGACCGGACGCATCCGCCGTGATGAAGGGCAAGTTGATTTCGGTCTGCGTCGTAGACGAGAGCTCGATCTTCGCCTTCTCCGCGGCTTCCTTCAGGCGCTGCAGCGCGAGCTTGTCGCGGCGCAGGTCGATCCCCTGCTCCTTCTGGAATTCATCGGCGAGATAATTGACGAGGCGCATGTCGAAGTCTTCGCCGCCCAGGAACGTGTCGCCGTTCGTGGACTTCACTTCAAACACGCCGTCGCCGATCTCAAGAATGGAAATGTCGAACGTGCCGCCGCCGAGGTCGTAAACGGCGATGGTGCCCTGCTTGGTCTTGTCGAGACCGTAAGCGAGCGCGGCCGCGGTCGGCTCGTTGATGATGCGCAGCACTTCGAGGCCAGCGATCTTGCCGGCGTCCTTGGTCGCCTGGCGCTGCGCGTCGTTGAAGTAGGCAGGAACGGTGATGACGGCCTGCTCGACCTTCTGCCCGAGATTGGCTTCCGCCGTCTCCTTCATCTTCTGAAGGATGAACGCGGAGATCTGCGAGGGCGAATAGGTCTTGCCGTCCACCTCGACCCAGGCGTCGCCGTTGCCGGCTTTGACGATCTTGTAGGGAACGAGCTTCTTGTCCTTCTCGACCATCGGGTCGTCGTAGCGCCGTCCGATAAGGCGCTTGACCGCAAAGATGGTCCGCTCCGGATTGGTGACCGCCTGGCGCTTGGCCGGCTGGCCGACGAGCCGCTCTCCGTCGTCGGAAAACGCGACGATCGAGGGCGTGGTACGCATGCCCTCCGCGTTCTCGATGACCCGCGGAGATTTTCCTTCCATCACGGCGACGCACGAATTCGTGGTGCCGAGGTCGATGCCGATGACCTTCGCCATGGTTATTTCAATCCTCTCGTTCAGGCAGATCGGTCGGACCCTTGCGGCGCCCGGACAGGTCCGCGGCTCAACCGCGGAAGCCCCTTCGATCCCCCATCAATTCACTTCACCGCACCCCCATGCGGCGTCTTGGCTCATATAGGACAGGCACTTTGGGCCGCAAGGACTTGGGGCCTGTCCCGGCCCACGAAAGGACCCCGGCTTCAGCCCCGGATCCGGTAGACGTGGAAGGGCGATCCGTCCGGGAGGCGGACCGGGGTGAGCCAATCCGGAACACGGCCGGCCTGCAAATTCCCCCACAGGCTTGCCGAAAGATCGGCGGCAGGGATGCCGTCCGGCGGACGCGGGCCGCAGACGACCACATAGTCGATCCGGACATTGCGAGCCGCCTGCTCCGCGCGTTCCGGCGGCAGCGACAGGATATCGTGCGCCGCGGTAATCCCGACGGTCAGCCGGTGATAGGGCGCGGCCAGCGCCGAATGCGGGGTGAGCGCCAGAAAAAACGGACCGAAGCTGACATCGGCTGCGATCAGGCCCGGCGGTAGCGATGCGAGCGGCGCGTAATTTCCGGTCCGAAAGCAGGCTCGCGTGGCCGGCCGCGCAAAGCTGTCACGATCGTCGAAGCCCGTCGCAGCGGCAATGCCGATCGCACCGGATGACAGGACGAGCGGCGTCATCATCAGCGAGGCGAAAGCGCGCCCGCCGACGCTGCGCAGGCGGAAGAAGCCGAACAGCCGCAGCGCCACTGCTGCGACGAGCGGCATGCCGAACCAGATCGCATAGGAATATGCGCGGATTGCTCCGATGGTCATCGCGACCGCCGCGAGAAACACGCCGAGCGCGACCAGCATACCGAAGTCGCGCCGCGCGGCACGCTCGCCGAACAGGAACAGGCTTGCGACGAGACCGGCCGCGGGGAAAGCAACGATTGCCGAGGCGGTCAAAGGATTGACCGCGAAGACGCGCCAGAGCGGCTGCATCTCGCGCACCTCGGACAGCCAGATCGGCCATACCGCGGGATCGACCATTGCATAGGGGCCCTTGATGCAGCGCGGTTCAATCAACAGGCCGACGGTTAAAGCTACCGACCCCGCACAGGCGACGAGCGCCATTCGGCGGGACATCGCTGCGGGAGCGAGAGAGGCCGCAACGGCAAGCCCGGCCGCGCCGATGACAACGGCCGCTGCAGAATTGATCGCGATCGCGTCGCAGAGCGGATTCATCCAATGCGCCTGCGGCACGTCCACAAGAAAGGCTGCGGCCGTGCCGATCGAGAGCGCGGATGCGTAATGGCGCAAGGCCTGCGCGGCTGCCGAATCGAATACGAAGCGCAACGCGAACGCCGCACCGCAAAGCCCGAGATAGGGAAGCGCCTCGAATCCAACGGCGATGGCGAGCGCGGTGCAAAGCCCGGCCACGATGCCCGCCCGCGCCATACGATCCGACCAGACTGTCGCCGCGACCGCGAGCATGGTGCAGGCGATCTGCACGTTGTGATGATCGATCCGGCCTGGAGTGAATTGCTGATAGGCCGGCACCCCAACGAGCGCGAGAAGAAGCGCGACGAGCGCGGCCTCGCGGCCGGCGATGCGCCAGGCGATCGCGGCCATGCCGCCCATCGTCGGGATGAGCCAGAGCAGCGGCCACACCGCGCGCATGAGCCGCTCGGCGAATCCCGCCTCGGCGAAGATGCGCAGCACGGAGAAAAGGCCGGCGAGCCCGGCATCGATCAGGCGCGACCAATGCGCGTCGTAGCCGAGCGGCGGCTGCAGGCGCGGCTGGTGCAGGTCGAACCAGCCCTGTCCCGCGAGCCACGCCTTCACCTGCACGAGGCGCATCGCATCGTCGGTGTCGAACAGGGTAAGCCCGGTCTCGCCCCAGTTTTCCAGAAGCTGCAAGGCGGCGACCGCCGCCCAGGCGAGCCCAAGCAACACGGCGAAAGGCGGCTGACGGACGAATGCAGGCATGTGAACAGGCTCGCGCGCCCGGTCCGGGCACGGACATCAATGCCCTGTCGTGGTTGAGTTTTACTTAACGATTCCTAAACCGCCTCAGGCCGCCGCCGAGATCGCGAGCGCCGGCGCATCCTGTCCCGCACGCGCTTCCTGCGAAAGGCGCCACACCAACCGGGCTGCAAGTGCGATCAGAATGAACGAAGACACCGGAATGGTCGCAAGGCCGAGCAGGATGGTCGACACCGGCAGGGTCCAAACCGCGAGTGCGAAGCGATGATCCTTCATTGTCGATCCGTCATGGTCGCGCAACATCGCAACCACCCAGCCGAACACCACCATGTCGTAGTTGAAGGCGTAGGGCGTGACCAGGAACGACGCGGTGACGAACAGCGCGAGCGACAGCACGCGGTCGCGCGGTTTCCAGAAGGTCCATGCCACAACCGCAATCGCGGCGGCGGAGACAATGGCCTGGATGGTCCAGCACCATTCCAGCGGCAGATGCGCGATGCGCGCATTCATGAATGCGGTCGGCATCATCGCCGGGAAGATTCCGCTGCCATGCGTCAGCACGATTTGCTGCATCGGCATCGCGACCTTCACATAGTCGATCCACACCTGCGGGCCGAAGGCGAGCGCCGTTGCCGCCACCAGCACAAGTGTCGCGACGATGGCTGCGGCCAGACAGCGCCAGCGACCTGTGAGCGCAAGCATCAGCGGAACGAGCAGTCCAAGCTGCGGCTTTAGCGTGAGCAGCGCGAACAGGACGCCCGACAGGACCGGGCGGCGGTCCATCAGCGTCAGCGCCCCGATCATCAGCGCGGCAGAGAAAAATCCGTTCTGGCCCGCGAAGATATTGACGAGCACGGCGGGCGCCGCGGCCAACATCACGAGCCGCCCGATCCGCTTCTCACCGCGTGCGACGACGAGGAAATAGACCGCAAATCCCAGCGCGCACCAGACCGCATAGGCCGGAAGATAGGACAGGAATGCGAGCGGCCAGGTGAACAGCAGAAGGTGCGGCGGATAGGACCAGTTGTGCTCCGGGAAGTCCGCGCCGAACAGCGCGCGCAATGCGCCGTTGTAGGTTTGGAAATCGAACCATGCCGCGGGATCGCCGCCGAGTGCGGCGCGGGCGCCCATCCAAGAATTGACGAAATCGCGGCCGATCAGATAGCCCAGCGCATCGAACGGCGGATGCGTGTTCGAGAAATAGCCGATCTCGAACACCACCGCGAAAACGACAGCCGCAACGGTCATCTTGCCGTAGAGTTCATCGGCGGGCGAGCCGGGCTGCGGCGCTTTGAAAAACATCGGTCCTTCTTGCCAGAAGCGCCGTAAAGAGCCGGTAAAGTCGGGGGATGAGTATGATGCAGTCTGATAGCCTCCCGATCCGCGAGGCCCTCCGGCGGGCCTTCTGTACTGCGCTGTTTCTCGCAGCGGGCACGCTCGCCGCGCCCGCGGCAGACCCGGTCTTTCCGCCCGGCTCGCGGATTGGCCTGACGCCTCCGTCCGGCTTCGTGGTCAGCAACGTGTTCCGTGGCTTCGAGGACCGGGACAACAAGGCACTGATCCTGATCTTTGAATTGCCGGCCGCAGCCTTTGCCGAAATCGGCAAATCGACCTCGATCGAAGCGGTGAGGAAGCAGGGCCTGTCGATCGAGAAGCGCGAAGACCTCGACCTGCCGGGCGGCAAAGCCGTGCTGTTCAGCGGCACGGAAGAGGCCGGCGGCATCAAGGCGCGCAAGTGGCTGATGTTCGTGGGTGGCGCAGGCTTCACCGCGGCGGTCAATGTTCAGGTCCCCGAGACGGCCAAGGACGTCTATCCCGATGCCGCCATCCGCACCGCACTCGAAAGCATCGCAACGCGCGCGAATCCGATCCAGGAGCAGCTCGGACTGCTGCCCTTCCACGTCAGCGACCTGTCCGGCTTCGAAGTGACGGAAGTCACCGAAACTCGCACGCTCGTTCTCGCTGAACCGGGCAAGCAGGGCGCGGAGATCGTGACGGCGCCGCACATGCTGCTGGGCGCACTCATGGTTCCCTCCGTCGCGGCCGAGGAGCGCGCCAATTTCGCGCGCGAAGCGCTGTCGGGCCTTGTCGCTTTCAAGGAGATGCGCGTGACCTACGCAGAACCGCTCCGCCTCGGAGGCCAACAGGGCTTCGAAATCCGTGCGGACGCCAAACACACCCAGTCCGGCACCGATGTCTCGATCGTCCAATGGGTGCGATTCGGCACCGGCGGCGTGCTGCGCATCATCGGCATCACGCCCAAGGATCAATGGGCCGCGGCATTCCCGCGTTTTCGCACCGTGCGCGATTCCATCGTCACGCGGTGACGGAAATTGCGGACTAGCGGCTCTCTGACGCGGGCGCGTTGTCGTTCGTAGTCGTCTCGGCGCTCTCGGCCTTGGGGCCGCCCTTGGCGACGGCGACCAGGGCAGGCCGCAGCACGCGATCGCCGATCAGATAGCCAGCCTGCACGACCTGCGCGACGGTACCTGCCGGGACCGAAGGATCCGGCACTTCATACATGGCCTGATGCCGGTGCGGGTCGAACTTCTCGCCAAGCGGCTCGATCCGCTTGACCCCGCCCTTTTCCAGAGCCTTCTGCAATTCCCGCTCGGTCAGCTCGACTCCGTCGAGCAGCGCAACGACATGGGCGTCGCCCGAGGCGCGCAGTTCGGAACCGCCGGCTTCGAGCGCCCGGCGCATATTGTCGGCGACGCCCAGGATATCGCGCGCGAACGACGAGATGCCGTAGGCGCGCGCGTCCGCGACCTCGCGCTCGGTGCGCCGGCGCAGGTTCTCCATCTCGGCAAGCGCGCGCAGGAGCTTGTCCTTGAAATCGGCGGCGGCATCGAGCGCGGCCTTGACCTGCTCGGCCGGCACCATCTCGGGCGCTGCGTCAGCCGCGCCGTTGTCCTCTGCCGGAGCAGCCGGATCGCCGGGCCCGCGAGTGTCCGTCATGTCGTGTTCCCGCATGCGAAAGGGTCGGGGCGCATATCAGGGCTTAAGCGCAAAAAATCAAGCGCCTTTGGCCTATCCGCCGTCGAGCAGACGGCTGACCAGCTTGGCGGTGTAGTCGACCATGGGGATGACGCGCGCGTAATTCAGCCGGGTCGGACCGATGACGCCGATCACACCCACGATCCGGCCGGTGCGGTCGGAATAGGGCGCGACGATCGTGGAGGAGCCCGACATCGAGAAAAGCTTGTTTTCCGAGCCGATGAAAATCCGCACGCCTTCGGCCCGTTCCGCGCGGCCGAGCAGGTCTGCGACCTCGCGGCGGGTCTCCAGATCGTCGAACAGAAGCCGCACGCGCTCCAGATCCTCCAGCGCGTGCAGATCGTCGAGGAGATTGGCCTGGCCGCGCACGATCAGCTTTCGGTCGTCCTTGCCGCCGCCGGACCAGCTCGCAAGCCCTGCGGAAATGATCTTCTGCGTGAGCTGGTCGAGCTCGGCGCGCCCGGCTTCGAGCGCGCGCTCCAGTTCGGTGCGCGCGTCGGCGAGCGTCTTGCCGCGGATGCGTGCGTTGAGGAAATTTGTTGCCTCGGTCAGCGCCGATGTCGGCAGACCGGGCGGGACGGCAAGGATCCGGTTTTCCACCTGCCCGTCTTCCGAGACCATCACGACCAGAGCGCGCTCCGGCTCCAGCCGGACGAACTCGATATGCTTGAGACGATGATTGGCCTTGGTCGTGACCACGACGCCGGCCGCCCGCGTCAGCCCGGACAGGAGCCCGGTCGCCTCCGTCAGCACGCCTTCGACCGACGTGCCGGCGGCGGCAAGCTGCGCCTCGATCTCGCGCCGGTCGCGGTCGTTGAGGTCGCCGATCTGCATCAGTGCGTCGACGAAGAAGCGCAGGCCAAGTTCGGTCGGCAGCCGCCCGGCCGAGGTGTGGGGTGCATAGACCAGCCCGAGCTGCTCCAGGTCCGACATCACGTTGCGCACGGATGCCGGCGACAGGCTCATCTGGATCAGGCGGGAGATGTTGCGCGAACCGACCGGCTCGCCGGTCGCCAGATAGCTCTCGACGATCTGCCGGAAAATCTCGCGCGAACGCTCGCTCAGTTGAGCGAGGCCCACCCGGTTGGTTCCGATCGGGATATCGTGAGACACGCATTTCTCCGCGAAAAGCGCTTCCAAGGTGTCGATTCCTGCCGCGAAGTTCAAGCCTGGAGCCATTAACCCTTGTCCATGCGGCAAACCCCTCCTAAAAGCGGAGCCATCCTGAAATCGCAAGGGACGCCTTCATGCGGCCGAGCCGCCGACAACCCGACGAAATGCGCGCCGTGACGCTCACGCGCGGGCAGGTGAAATATGCCGAGGGCTCGTGCCTTGCGAAGTTCGGCGATACCCATGTCCTCGTGACCGCGACGCTGGAAGACAAGCTGCCGCCCTGGCTGAAGGGCCGCGGGCGCGGCTGGGTTACCGCCGAATACGGCATGCTGCCGCGCGCGACCCATGAACGGACGCGCCGCGAGGCGGCATCCGGCAAGCAGTCGGGCCGCACCGTCGAGATCCAGCGGCTGATCGGACGCTCGCTCCGCTCGGTGATCGATCTGGTGGCGCTCGGCGAGCGCCAGATCACCCTCGACTGCGACGTATTGCAGGCCGATGGCGGTACGCGCACGGCTGCGATCACCGGCGCCTGGGTCGCGCTGTCGGAATGCGTCAACTGGATGAGGGCGCGCGACATGCTGAAGGGCGATGTCGTGCGCGACCATGTCGCCGCGATCTCCTGCGGCATCTGCAAGAATGTCGCGGTGCTCGATCTCGACTATGCCGAGGATTCGGATGCGGAGACCGACGCGAATTTCGTGATGACCGGCGGCGGCAATATCGTCGAAGTGCAGGGCACCGCGGAGAAGACGCCGTTCAGCGAGGAGCAATTGCTTTCGTTGCTCGCGCTTGCCCGTAAAGGCGTGGCCGACCTTGTCTCAAAGCAAAAGGCGGCGCTTGCGTGAGCGCGAACGCCGCGAGCGTCCGCACTCATCGCGCCATCGCCGGACGGCTCGTGATCGCGACGCATAATCCCGGCAAACTGCGCGAGATGCGCGACCTGCTCGCGCCCTATGGCATCGGTGCGGTGTCGGCGGGCGAGCTCGGCCTGCCCGAGCCGGACGAGACCGGCTCGACCTTCCAGGCGAACGCAAGGATCAAGGCGAAGGCCGCGACCGCGCGAAGCGGGCTTCCCGCTTTCGCCGACGATTCCGGACTTTCCGTCGATGCGCTCGGTGGCGAGCCGGGAATTCATTCGGCGCGATGGGCTGGGCCAGACAAGGATTTTCCCGGCGCGATGGCGCGTATCGAAAAGCTGTTGCAGGAGCGCGGTGCGACGACGCAGGAAAAGCGCGGCGCGCATTTCGTTTCGGCCTTGTGCGTCGCCTGGCCAGACGGACACCTGGAAGAATTCGAGGCGCGGGTCGACGGCGCCCTGGTCTGGCCGCCGCGCGGCGATGCCGGCTTCGGCTACGATCCGATGTTCCTGCCCGACGAGCACGCGCGCACTTTCGGCGAAATGTCGAGCGAGGAAAAGCACGGCCTGCCGCCGCTCGGCAAAGGCCTGTCGCATCGCGCCCGCGCCTTCGTGAAACTCGCGGAGGCCTGCCTTGTCCGCTGAAACGTCCGGCGCCTTCGGGCTCTACATCCACTGGCCGTTCTGCCTGTCGAAATGTCCCTATTGCGACTTCAACAGTCACGTCCGCCACGCCGCGCTCGACGAAGCGCGCTTCGTCCGCGCTTATGCGCAGGAGATTGAAACGACGGCGGCTCGCGCACCCGGCCGGACCATCAAGACGATCTTCTTCGGCGGCGGGACGCCGTCGCTGATGCAGCCGTCGAGCGTGCAGGCGATCCTCGACGCGGCGGCGAAACATTGGGACATCGCCCCCGACGTCGAGATCACGCTTGAAGCCAATCCGACGAGCGTCGAGGCAGAACGGTTCAAGGGTTTCCGTGCAGCCGGCGTCAATCGCGTTTCGCTCGGCGTGCAGGCGCTCGACGACGCGGCGCTGAAAGAACTCGGCCGGCTTCACTCCGCGCAGGAAGCGCTCGACGCGGTCGCGATCGCGCGCACGCATTTCGAGCGGTATTCGTTCGACCTGATCTACGCGCGCCCGCGCCAGAGCGTCGATTCGTGGATCGCGGAACTGAAGCGCGCCATCGCGCAAGCCGCGGAGCATCTGTCGCTCTACCAGCTCACCATCGAGCCGGAGACGCCGTTCTTCGGTCTTCATGCCGCGGGAAAGCTCGCAGTGCCGGATGACGATCTCGCGCGCGATCTCTACGACGCGACGCAGGATATCTGCTCGGCGCACGGTCTTGCGGCCTACGAAATTTCCAATCACGCGCGAGTTGGTGCGGAATGCCGGCACAATCTCGTCTACTGGCGCGGTCACGAATACGCGGGCATCGGACCCGGCGCGCATGGCCGTCTCGACATCGGCGGCTCACGCTACGCCACCGCGACCGAAAAGCGCCCCGAGGCGTGGCTGATGCGCGTCGAGGCGAACGGCCATGGCATGATCGTCGACGAGAGGCTGACGGGCGAGGAGCGCGCCGACGAATTCCTCCTGATGGGACTTCGCCTCGCGGAGGGCATCGATCCCGCGCGCTATGAGACGCTCGCCGGACGGCCGCTGGATGCCAAGCGTATCGGGCTTCTGCGCTCGGAAGGCGCGCTCGAAACGACCGCGCGCGGAAACCTGCGCGTCACGCAGGCGTGCTTTCCGCTGCTCGATGCCGTTGTCGCCGATCTCGCGGCGTAACGGTTCGCGCTCAGGTTCCCGAACCGCCGAACGATTTCGGCGCGGGGCTGACCACCTGTCCGCCGGTCGGCGTTACCTTCAGAACCGCGAGCCCGCGCTCGTTGGTGCCATCGGGCCGGAAGCGGAAGATGCCGTCGATCCCGGCAAAGCCCGATCCGTTCGTGAGGACTTCGTCGGAGAAGCGCGCGGGTCCCTGTGTCTTCACCAGCGCAGCGACAAGCGCGCTCGCGTCATAGGCGAGCGTCGCCGTGCGCACGGGATCCTGACCGTATTTCGTCCGGTAGCGTCCGGCGAAAGCTGAGAAGCCTGCCGAATCCGGCGCCGCATACCACGCACCCTGCAACGACGAATCCGCGAAGATGCGAGGATCGTCCCACAATCCGGTGCCGAGCAATTGCAGTCTGCGGTTCAGGCCGTTCGCGCCGAGCGTCTGCACCACGAGCGGCACGGCGTCCGCCCCGTCCGGAACGAAAAGTGCATCCGCACCACCGGATGCCTGCACGATGGCGCGCGCGGGATCCTGCATCTTCAATTTGTCCGGCGGCAGGGGATAGCGCTCCAGGCCGACGACGCGGCCGCCGCGGCGCGAAACCGCCTGCTGGAACGCGGCCTCCACCACCGAGCCGTAGGCATTGTCCGGCATCAGCGAGACGAAGGAACGCTTGCCGTTCGCCGCGGCGTAACCGATCACGCGGCTCACATCGGATTCCGGCAGGAAGCTCAGAAGATAGACGCCGCGCGTCGCAACGCTGGCATCGGTGGAGAACGCGATCAGCGGTACATTGCGCGGCCGCGCCACCTGCGCCGCCGCCTGCACCGACTGGGCGAACAGAGGACCGAGGATGATCTCCGCGCCGTCATCGAGCGCCTGCTGCGCGGCATTCTGTGCGCCGGACGGCGTTCCCGCATCGTCCTTGATGAGAAGCTGGATGTTCGGGCTGTTGAATTCCTGCAGCGCCATTTCGGCGGCGTTCTTCATCGACTGTGCCGCGGCGCCCGCATTGCCGCCGGCGGAAAGCGGCAGGATCAGCGCGACGCGGACCTGGCCAGCGCCCTGCTGTGCGAGCGGCGGCTGTACCGCCGGAGGCGGCGACGTGTTGAACATATCCGAGCCGCCGGCACAGGCGCCGAGCATCAGCAGCGCGCCCAGAAGGCCCGCACGAGGCGCCCGCCGGCGCGCGCCCGACAGCAATGTCCGCAGCTCCCAGAACATGGGACTCCTCAAGTCACGCGAGGGTCGCGCCGCCCGCCAGCCAACGATCGCAATCTGGCATATTGTCGCCGAATGGTTAACCAAGCCAAAAGCCAGCGGAATCCGGCTTTGACATGACAAAAGGCGACGCCGTGCGGCGATATTTCCTCTCTGGCCAGCCGATGGAGGTCCCGGCGCTGTCCGAGGGGCTGTATCTGGTCGCGACCCCGATCGGCAATCTCGGGGACATCTCGCTCCGGGCACTGGCGACCCTTGCCGGAGCCGACGCCATCGCCTGCGAGGACACGCGCGTGACCCGCAAGCTCCTCGACCATTACGGCATCGCGACCCCGCTCACGCCCTACCACGAGCACAATGCGGCGAGCGCGCGGCCGAAGCTGATCGCCCGGCTCGCGCAAGGCGAGACCATCGCGCTCGTCTCCGACGCCGGCACCCCGCTGATCTCCGATCCCGGCTTCAAGCTCGTACAGGCAGCCCAGCAGGAAGGACATGCAGTGCATTCCGTGCCGGGCGCTTCGGCGGTCCTCGCCGCGCTCGGCAGCGCCGGATTGCCGACCGATCGTTTCTACTTCGAGGGATTTCTTCCGGCGAAGAGCGGACAACGGCGCGCACGCATCGCAGAATTGTCTGCGATTCCCGCGACGCTCGTCCTGTTCGAGAGCGGTCCGCGGATTGCAGAAAGTCTCGCTGACCTCGCCGCGCTATGGCCCGAACGCGACGCTGCGATCTGCCGCGAACTGACCAAGCTGCACGAGGAAGTGCGCCGAGATAGCCTTGCTACGCTCGCGCAACACTACAATTCCCCGGGCGCAGAAACGCGCGGCGAATTCGTCCTCGTGATCGCGCCGCCCGCGGAGCGGGAGACTGCGCCCTCCGCCGAAGAACTTGACGCGCTGATCCTCGCGGCCTTGCAGCGCGTCTCTGTGAAGGATGCCGTCGCCGAAATTGCCGCCACGACCGGACTGCCCAAGCGCGACGTGTACCAGCGCGCGCTTTCGCTCGCGAAGGATAAAGACGATGCCGCGCGATAACGGAACGCGGCACGACGGCCCTGCGGCGGATCCTCGCCGGCAGGCGGCGTTCAGGCTCGGGCTGTCCGCCGAAGCGCGCGCCGCAGCTTTCCTTATGGCGAAAGGCTACCGGATCGCGGCGCGGCGCTGGCGAAGTCCGGCGGGCGAAGTCGATCTCGTTGCCCGCCGGGGCAATCTTCTGGTCTTCGTCGAGGTGAAGGCGCGTCCGCACATCGACGACGCAGCCTGGTCCGTCACCGACCGGCAAAAGAGGCGGATCGCCGCCGCTGCGGCGGCGTGGCTCTCTGCCCACCCGGACGATGCCGGATGTGACATCCGCTTCGACGCCATGCTGATTGCGCCGCGGCGCTGGCCGCGCCATATCGCTGCGGCATTCGAAGAACCGCCGCTGTGAGCTTTGTGCCGCCCAAGATGTGATACAAGGCCGCGTTTCGGAAAAGGAAATCAGCATGTCTCTCAAGGTCGCCGTGCAGATGGACCCGATCGAACGGATCAACGTCCGCGGCGATTCGACGTTCGCGCTGCTCTTGGAAGCGCAGCGGCGCGGGCACGCGATGTCGTATTACACCACCGACAAGCTGGCCCAGATCGGGTCGCAGGTCTTCGCCACGGTGCGGCCGCTCAGCGTTCGCGATCAGGCCGGCGATCATTTCACGCTCGGCGACGCCGCGCGGGTCGAGCTGAGCTCTTTCGATGTCATTTTGCTGCGGCAGGATCCGCCTTTCGACCTCGCCTACATCACGACGACACATCTGCTCGAGCGGGTTCAGCCCGGGACGCTCGTGATCAACGATCCGGCGCATGTGCGCAACGCGCCGGAAAAAATCTTCGTGATGGAATTTCCTGAGCTGATGCCGCCGACGCTGATCACGCGCGACCTCGCCGAGATCAAGGCATTCCGCGCCGAGCACGGCGACATCGTGATGAAGCCGCTTTACGGCCATGGCGGCGGTGCGGTGTTCCGGCTCACGCGGGATGATCTGAATTTCGGCTCGCTCTACGACATGTTCACGGTGACCTTCCGCGAGCAATGGATGGTGCAGAAATTCCTTCCCGAGGTGAAGGATGGCGACAAGCGGATCATCCTGGTCGACGGCGAATTCGCGGGCGCGGTGAACCGCGTTCCGGCGGCAGACGACCTTCGTTCGAACATGGTGCGCGGCGGCGCCGCGCAGGCGACCGAACTGACGCCGCGCGAACGCGAAATCTGCACACGCCTCGGCCCGGCGTTGCGCGAGCGCGGGCTTCTGTTCGTCGGTATCGACGTGATCGGCGGTTACCTCACCGAGATCAACGTGACTTCGCCGACGGGCATCCGCGCAGTCAAAAATCTCGGCGGGCCCGATATTGCAGCAAAGATTTGGGATAAGATCGAGGCCAAGCGGAAGTAGCCGGGGGCGGGGATTTCAGTCATGCGTTCGCTGCCGATGATCGCAGGGCTCGCGCTGGTCGCTTCGTGCGGATCCGTGTGGGCCGGCGGCGATTGCCGTTTCGCTCCGACCAGGCCTGTGGTCCTGAAGGATATGGGGCCGTGCCGGTTCGACGCGGGCCTGATGAGCTTCGACGGCGACGCGAAACAGCAGGCAGCCTGCCTGATCGCTCCGGTCATGAAATTCGGTGCGCTTGGGCCGGTGCGCGAGACGCTGCCCGCACCACTCGCCGACTATGTGGGAAGATCGCGCGAGCTGCCGTCGCCGGAGGCGCTGCAGAAAGCGCTGCGCGATCGCGGTGTCGAGAACGACTTCGCACTCGACCGGCCGATTGCGCATGCCCATGACAACGATCCGCTGTCGCGCTCGGTGACGTATTTCGTCATCCACGACACGTCGAGCCCGAATTACGGAGCCCGGGCGTGGCCGGCCGACATCGACAACGACAAGGGCATTAACAATCTCGACCGTTATGTCTGCGCCAACAAGATCGAGCGCGCGCATGTGTTCATCAACCGGCCAGGCAAGATCTTCCGGGCGCACGACTTCGGCATCCCCTGGCGTGCGACCAAGTTCGAGATGGCGCAGGGTTTCGGCGGCGCGCTGAAGGGCTTGTTCGTCCATATCGAACTGGTCCAGCCGCGCAAGCGCGCGCCGGAACGCGGCCGGGGTAACGATTTTCTCGCGCCCGACCCTGGCTTCACCCGCTCGCAATATGAATCGCTGGCGCTGGTCTATGCAGCGGCGAGCGTGCGCGCCGGCTTCTGGCTGATCCCGGCCTTCCACGCCGTGATCGATGAAGGCATCTACGACAAGCACGACGATCCGCAGAATTTCGATCTCAATGCGTTCGCGGAAAGCATCGAGGCGCTGCGCCGCGACATCCGGCTCGCCGGCGAGCAGAGCGTCGCGGCCAAGCCCTGAGCGTCAGCCCGGCAGCAGCGACAGCTGCGGATCGTAATTCACCGATTGCTGCCACGGCCGCCGGTTGCGGTTCATGTGGCGCACCAGCGCATCCAGATAACGGCCCGCGGCCTGCGCGCGCAGCCTGATCTTGCGCGCTTCCTGAAGCTCGCGGCGGTAGGCCTGAACGTCAATCATCACCGGATCTCCCCCGATTCGAATCACCTGCCCAGACCGTAGCGGACATAATGTGTTCTGCAAATGTTCTTGCGGGGTTTCTCCCCCTGGGTTAGGCTTTGTGAGCCGGATGGGGGCGAAATGGTCCAGCGCGTCAGCACCGTGGCGTTCGAAGGCATCGAGGCGCGCGCCGTCGATGTGCAGGTGCAAGTGGCGCCGGGTCTTCCGGCCTTCAACGTCGTCGGCCTCGCCGACAAGGCGGTCTCGGAAGCGCGCGAGCGCGTTCGCGCGGCCCTCGTTGCGTCGGGCCTCGCGCTTCCCGCCCGCCGCATCACCGTCAATCTCGCGCCCGCTGACCTGCCGAAGGAAGGAAGCCATTACGATCTGCCGATCGCGCTCGGCCTGATGGCTGCGATCGGCGCAATTCCGCATGACGCACTGTCCGGCTTCACCGTGCTTGGCGAGCTTGGTCTCGACGGATCGATCGCTCCTGTGGCCGGTGTTCTGCCCGCGGCGATCGGGGCGAATGCGCGCGGCGAAGGCCTGATCTGTCCCGCGCACTGCGGACCGGAAGCGGCCTGGGCGTCGCCGGAGATGGAAATCGTCGCGGCGTCATCGCTGATCCAGCTCGCCAATCATTTCCGTGGAACGCAGGTTCTGTCGCGTCCCTCGCCGAAGATGCGCGAATTCGACGGCGTGCCGCTCGATCTTGCCGACATCAAGGGACAGGAAAGCGCCAAGCGCGCGCTCGAGATCGCGGCCGCGGGCGGACATAACCTCCTGATGTGCGGACCGCCCGGCGCGGGCAAATCGATGCTTGCCGCGCGGCTGCCGTCGATCCTGCCGCCGCTTTCGCCGTCCGAATTGCTCGAGGTCTCGATGATCGCGTCGGTCGCGGGACAGATCGCGGAAGGGGCGCTGACCAATCGCCGGCCGTTCCGCGCGCCGCATCATTCCGCGAGCATGCCGGCGCTGGTCGGCGGCGGCATGCGTGCGCGACCGGGCGAGATTTCGCTCGCGCATCACGGCGTTCTGTTCCTCGACGAGTTGCCGGAATTCCAGGCGCAGGTTCTCGACTCGTTGCGCCAGCCGATCGAGACCGGCGAGGTCGCGATCGCGCGCGCGAACCACCGCATCACCTACCCCGCTCGCTTCATGCTGGTCGCGGCGATGAATCCCTGCCGGTGCGGGCACGCGAGCGATCCGGGCTATAGCTGCAAGCGCGGCGCGAATGCGCGCTGCGCCGCGGATTATCAGGGCCGGCTTTCCGGCCCTCTGCTTGACCGCATCGATCTGCACATCGACGTGCCCGCCGTCACCGCAGCCGATCTCATTTTGCCTGCTCCTTCGGAAGGCAGCCGCGAGGTCGCCGCGCGCGTCGCAGCCGCACGCGACATCCAGGTGCAGCGCTACGCAGCGCTCGGCCTGGCGCATGTGCGCACCAACACGCAGGCGACGGGCGCACTGCTCGAAGAAATTGCCAAGCCCGACACCGCCGGGCTTGCGCTGCTGCGCGATGCCGCCGACGCGATGCACCTTTCCGCCCGCGGCTATCATCGGGTGCTGCGCGTCGCGCGCACGCTCGCCGACCTCGATGGCGCCGATCATGTGGGCCGCGTGCATCTCGCCGAAGCCCTGTCCTATCGCGCCCCCGCCGACGAGATCCGTCGCGCCGCGTGACGCGAGGCGATTAGCGCGGAATTAACTATGGTCATTCACCCTATTGACCGGTCAGGCGCCGTGCCTGGCATGTTCTCGGGGGTTGTACATGCGTTACGCGCCGGCTGCCGTGTTCCTTCTGTTCGCAACACCTGCCGCCGCCGGCGACCTCTGTTTCACCACCGGCGCAACCACCTATCGCCTCGCAAAATCAGGTCCGGCCGATGTCCGCATCCGTGTCGATGCCGTCAATCCGGCCGCCGACCTGCGCATGCAGATCGTCGAGCAGGCCGAAATCGCCGATTTCATCATCGCCGACGACATCGACGAACCGGGGAACCCGTGTGAATCCGGCAGGCACCTGACGACAATTCGCGCCGACGATAGCGAGCCCCGCCCGGATGTCG
This sequence comes from uncultured Hyphomicrobiales bacterium, assembly GCA_964584855.1. Classification (GTDB taxonomy): domain Bacteria; phylum Pseudomonadota; class Alphaproteobacteria; order Rhizobiales; family Xanthobacteraceae; genus Pseudorhodoplanes. Next base: position 57,955 of record CAZPBF010000007.1, on the reverse strand, counting down.
TAGTCGTGCTCTCGCCCAAGCCGGATACGGCCGATTTCCGGATCTACGTGCATTCGGCGCGCTATGCGCCGAAGGACGCCGCCGCGTTCCTCGCCGCGATGTGGAAATCCTCGCAGCGCCGCGACGTCGCGGAGCGCCGCTGACCGAGCGCAAAGGTTCCCGCTAACGCCGCGTTAACCGCAACCACGTCCCCTTCGCGCAAGCAACGCTGGCGAAGTGGAATGGCAATATCCGTTCCGCATAGTCGTGGACCAACCGACCGGCCAGGCGCGTTCGCCCGAAGGCCCGGCACTGGCACGACGGGGCGCCGGCATGCACATTGTCAAACGCCTTTCACGACCGTTCCCCGCGATGCGCCGCTATCCCGCGCTGTCGCGGCTTGCGCGCTGGGTCATGCTGCTGACCGTCGGCTTCAGCATCGGCATGGGCTTCACCTCGCAGATCCAGGACGGCGCGCACAACAATTACAACCCGCATCTCTTCGCGATCGGAATTGCCGGATTGCTCGCTCTCGCCTGCATCGTCATCGTGATGATGGTGCTGCATCAGCGCTCGCTGCGCGCGCGTCTGCATGCATCACAGACCAATATCGAAACGCTCACCCGCCGCAACGCAGCGCTCGCCGATGACGCGGCCCGTGCCGCCGCGCTGATCGAAGCGCAGGCCGATCTGATCGTCCGCCGCAACAGCGAACGGCGCATCATCTATGTCAACGAGGCCGTCTGCGCGCTGGCCGGCAAGCCGCGCGACGCCGTCGTCGGGCAGACCAGCGCCTTTACCGTCCTCGAACAGGGCGATATCGCAGCCCTGCCCGACGGCACGCAGCTGCACGACCAGAAAATCGAGACGCCGACCGGAATTCACTGGATCGCCTGGCGCGACGTCGCGGTGAGCGCGGGCGACGACGGCACGATCGAAATCCAGAGCGTCGGACGCGACGTCACCGACCGCACGCAGGCCGAGCGTTCGCTGAGCGAGGCACGCGACCAGGCGGAGGACGCGAGCCGGGCGAAGTCGCGCTTCCTCGCGATGGTCAGCCACGAAATCCGCACTCCGCTGAACGGCATTCTCGGCATGTCCGACCTGCTGCTGGACACCAAGCTCACGCCCGAGCAGCTCACCTATGCGAAGGCCGTGCGCACCTCCGGCGACACGCTGCTCTCGCTGATCGAGGAAATCCTCGACTTTTCCAAGATCGAAGCGGGCCGGATCGATCTCGACGCGCGGCCGCTATCGGTCGCGGCCCTGGTCGAAGACGTGGCCGAGCTGCTCGCGCCGCGCGCGCAGGCGAAGGGCATCGAGATCGCCTGCTATGCCGACGAGCGGCTGCCGGAACAGGTGATCGGCGACGGGGCGCGGCTGCGCCAGGTGCTGCTCAATCTCGCCGGCAATGCGATCAAATTCACCGACGATGGCGGCGTCGCGATCGTGGCGGAGCCCGGCATCTGGCCGAACGAAGTGAGCTTTCGCGTGCGCGATACCGGAATCGGAATTGCAGCCAGCGAGCAGGAGCGCATCTTCGGCGAGTTCGAGCAGGGCGGCGACGCGCAGGCCCATGGCACCGGATTGGGCCTTGCGATTTCGCGGCGCATCGTCGAGCGGATGGGCGGCGCGCTCACCGTGGAAAGTCATCCCGGCGCGGGGGCGCTGTTCGAATTCACCGTAACGCTTGCGCCTGCGGACGGCGCGGCCGGACGAAACGAACTGCCGGATTTTTCCGGCTTTTCGGCGATGATCGTGGCGAAGGCCGCAATCGAGGCCGCTCTTGTCGCGCGCCGGCTGAAGAGCTGGGGCGCGAACGCGCTTGTTGCGCAAAGCGTGGAGGTCGCAGCATCCCTCCTGCCTGAGCGCAAATGGGACGCGATCCTCGTCGATCACGCGCTCGGTGCAGATGCGTATGCGACGCTGATGCAGGCGGGCGCGCGTGGTATTGCCTGCCGCCTCGTGCTGACCACGCCGTTGGCGCGGCACGAATTGCCCGAATTGAAAAATGCGGGCTTCAACGGCTATCTCATCAAGCCGATCCGCGCGGCGTCGCTCGCGCTGCGGCTGCGCGCTGCGGATGCAGGTTTCGAGCGCGACGCGGCGCAGGAACGCGAAACGGACGAGGCGGCCGGACAATCGCGCGGCCTTTCGATCCTGGTCGCCGAAGACAACGACATCAACGCGCTGCTCGCGCGCGCGCTCCTTGCGAAGCTCGGACACCACCCGGTGCTCGCGACCGACGGAAACGCCGCGCTCGAATCCTTCCTGTCGGCGCAGGCGGGCGGGAGCCCGTTCGACCTCGTGCTGATGGATATCCGGATGCCGGGCCTCGATGGGCTCGAGGCTGCGCGGCGCATGCGCGCGGCGGAAATGTCCGGCCGCGTGCCGATCGTCGCGCTCACCGCGAACGCCGTGCCGGAAAATCGCGAAGCGTGTCTCGCCGCGGGGATGGATGCATTCCTGACCAAGCCGCTCGACCGCGAGCGGCTTCTGGCGCTGCTCGACGACATCGCAGCGAAGCGCAAGGCCGCGGCCTAGATTTTCGGCGGCGCCGCTCTAGCAACTTCGTCATCGCCGGGCATGACGGCGAATTAAAGCCGGCGCAACGCTACCTCTTCCACCATGTGCGTCGCTTCCTTCTTCAGGATCAGGTCGGCGCGCGGGCGCGTGGGCACGATGTTTTCGCGCAGGTTCACGAGATTGATCCGCTCCCAGATGCCAGTCGCGGTCTCGACTGCCTGCGCATCGGAGAGTTTCGAATAGCGGTGGAAGTAGGACATCGGATCGCGAAACGCGGTGAGCCGCAGCGCAAGGAAACGCTCGACATACCACTTGCGCAGCACGTCCTCCTCCGCATCGAGATAGACCGAGAAATCGAAGAAGTCCGACACGAACGGAATGGCCTTGCCGTCCTTCGGCAAACGCCCGGTCTGCAGCACGTTCAGTCCCTCGACGATCAGAATGTCCGGCCGGTCGATCTCCACCCACTCGTTCGGCATCACGTCGTAGACAATGTGCGAATAGACCGGCGCGCGCACTGGCCGTTGTCCGGCCTTGATACCGGACAGGAAATGCAACAGTTCGGACAGGTCATAGCTTTCCGGAAAGCCCTTCTTCTCCATCAGGCCTTCCTGCGCGAGCACAGAATTCGGATAGAGGAACCCGTCGGTCGTCACGAGATCGACCTTGGGAGTGTTCGGCCAGCGCGCGAGCAGCGCCTGCAGCACGCGCGCCGTGGTGGACTTGCCGACGGCGACCGAGCCCGCGATGCCGATGATGTAGGGCATCTTGGTATCCTCGACGCCGAGAAAGCTGCGCTGCGCGCGGAACAGCCGCTGAGTCGCACCGACGTAAAGCGACAGAAGGCGCGACAGCGGCAGGTAGATGTCCTCCACCTCTTTCAGGTCGAGCCGGTCGTGCAGCGAGCGCAAGGCCGCGACCTCGCCAGAGGTCAGCGTCATCGGCGTATCGTCGCGCAACGCCGCCCATTGCGCACGGGTGAAGGTGCGGTAGGGCGAGACTTCGGCGGGGATCCGTTCGTCCATCGGCGTTACTCGCGCGGCCGCGCGGCTTTCTCCGCAAGGCCCGATTGCGCCGTGCGCTGGCGCAGCTCCGCTTCCACGTCGGCGACGCTGACCCCGCGAGCTTCGAGAAGAACGATGAGGTGATACAGAAGATCGGCGGTCTCCGAGACGAGGCGCTTTTTATCCTCGCTCACCGCCGCGATCACGGTCTCGGCCGCTTCCTCGCCGAACTTCTTGGCAACATGCGCGACGCCCTTGTCGAGCAGCTTGCGCGTATAGGATTCGCCCGCGCCCGACTTGGCGCGCTCTTTCACCCGCGCGGCGAGGTCCTGAAGCGTGAAGGTCTTGGATGCGTCCATGCGATGCTTTCTTTGGGCGCTTCTAGCACGTCGGGCGCACCCTGCTCACTTCCTTAGGATGGGGGACAGGCTCTAGGACCGTAACCCTATGATCGCCAAAAGTCCTTTCGGAAAGCGTTAAAGCCCCAGCCGGGCTTGACCTGCTGACCCATCTGCCCCTGAAAGGCGGCGGCTGCGCGCGATCCGGTCCGCGCAAGACGGAGCATGCGATGTCCTTCCTTCCTTCCCCTGAAGCCCTGGCCGCGTTCACGGTCGCCTCGCTGGTTCTTGCGCTAACGCCCGGACCGGACATGACGCTGTTCATCGGCCAGACGCTGACCGCGGGACGCGCGCGCGGTCTGGCGGCGATGCTGGGCGCCTGCACGGGGCTGCTCGTCCATTCGATGCTTGTGGCGTTCGGCCTGTCGGCACTTCTTGTCGCGTCGGCGACAGCCTTCACTGCGATCAAGATCGTTGGCACGATCTATCTCGTCTGGCTCGGCGTGCAGGCCGTACGCCACGGCTCGGCGCTGACGATCAAGCACGGTGGCGCCAGAGAGCGCTCGCTCGCGCAGGTCTACCTGATGGGTCTTGGCGTCAACCTGCTCAACCCGAAGATCGTGATGTTCTTCCTGACGTTCCTGCCGCAATTCGTATCGGCGCACGATCCGGACGCGGCGGGAAAGCTCCTGTTCCTAGGACTTTACTTTACCGCGCTTGGTATACCGACCTGCGCGGTGCTGATCTTCATGGCGGAGAAATTCACCGCGGCGCTGCGCAGGTCGCCGCGCGTCATGCGCGCGATCGACTGGTCGTTCGCCGGCATCATGGGCGCGTTCGCGGTTCGGCTGCTGCTGGCGCGAAGCAATTGACTCGCGCGCCGCGCGTTACGTCAGAGGCGTGCGTATTCCTTCCACCGTCCGGCATTGCGACCGGCGATCAGCCAATAGGCGAGCCCGCCGATGATGCCGGCTGCCGCCGCAAGCTGAAGGGGAAAGCGGATCGGCGTGATGTCAGTTGAGTTTTCGAGCTGGGCCGACACGTCGGTGCCGAAATAGACCATCAGGCCGACGAGCCCGCCGCACACGCCGTAGAAGAGGAACGAGCGCATGTTCAGCGCCTCGGCAAGGATCACGAGCAGAAACGTCGGCAGCAGCGCCACGGTGACGGCGATGCCCGTGGTGATGAACGCAAATCCGAGGAACATGAAGCGCTCGACTGGGTCGTAATCCATGAAGCCGATATCGGGCGCGACCATGCCAAACGCGAACGCGATGCCGGCCGCAAGATAGGCAAAGAAGAGAGCAAAGAAGATGACGAATATCCGGCCAATCAACGACATGCGTTGCGCCCCCTTGTGACTGTCAGTCCGTCATCGCCATGGCGCGCAGCGCCATGCGCTCGCGAGCGGTGAGCTTTTCCGTTTCGCTCTTGAGCTGGCCGCAGGCGGCGAGGATGTCGCGCCCGCGCGGCGTGCGCACCGGCGAGGCATAGCCCGCGTTGAACACAACTTCGGAAAACTTCTCGATCTGGTCCCAGTCCGAGCACTCGTATTTCGTGCCAGGCCAGGGATTGAACGGAATGAGGTTGATCTTCGCGGGGATACCCTTGAGCAAGCGGACAAGCTCCTTCGCCTCGGCGAGCGAATCGTTGATCCCCTTGAGCATGACATATTCGAAGGTGATGCGCTTGGCGTTGGAGACGCCCGGATAATTGCGGCAGGCCTCGAGCAGGTCCTTGATCGGGTATTTGCGGTTCAGCGGCACGAGGACGTCGCGCAGCTCGTCGCGCACCGCATGCAGCGAGATCGCGAGCATCGTGCCGATCTCGGCCCCGGCGCGCGCGATGTTCGGAACCACGCCGGACGTCGACAGCGTGATGCGGCGCTTGGAGATCGACAGGCCCTCGCCGTCCTGCACCGTCAGCAACGCGTCGCGCACGGCCTCGAAATTATAGAGCGGCTCGCCCATCCCCATCATCACGATGTTGGAGACGCAGCGCTCGCCGTCGGTCGGCAGTCCGGGTCCTGCCGTGCGCGTCATGCCAGGATAATCGTTCAGCCGGTCGCGCGCGATCATCACCTGCGCGGTGATCTCGGCGGGCGTGAGATTGCGTACGAGCCGCTGCGTGCCGGTGTGACAGAACGAGCAGGTGAGCGTGCAGCCAACCTGACTCGATACACACAGCGTGCCGCGATCGGTTTCCGGAATGTAGACCGTTTCGACCTGATGCGGCCGTTCGCCTTCATGCTCGCCGGGAAGTTCGATCAGCCACTTGCGCGTGCCGTCGACCGAGACCTGCTCGGCGACGATCTTCGGGCGATCGAGCGTGTAGCGGCGCGAAAGTTCGGTGCGCAGATCCTTCGACACGCTGGTCATGGCGTCGAAGTCCGTTACGCCGCGCAGATAGATCCAGTGCCAGAGCTGCTGCACGCGCATCTTGCGCTCACGCTCCGGCACTCCGGCCGCGCCCAGCATCGCGGCAAGCTCGGCGCGGGTCGCGCCGGCGAGCGAAGGCTGCGCGGGCGCGACGTAGCGCTCCAGCGGGGTCTTCTCGAGTGGTTCTGCAAGGGCGGTCATTGGTCCATAAGCCCGCAACGGCGCGCGTGTAGCATAGATAACAGCGGCGCGGCAGACTTCACCCTCTCCTGTCGCAGGAAAAGAGCGAAGGTTACTTGCACTCCTGCGCGACCCGGTCGAGCGCCTGCGACAGCCCCTTCAGCGAGAAGCTATCGATCGTCTCGGTGCCCTTGTCGGTCGTGGCCTTCACCGTCATGTCGGAGCCCTTGCGCATCGCATCGACGAAACGCGGTTCCTCGGCAGCGTTCTTGATCCAGGCGCCGTCCTTCTGGGTGTACATCGGGAAGGAGGCGGTGCCGACCTGCGCGGTCGCCTCGGTGGCGGACTTGAAGGTGTAACCGCCTACCAGAAGAGAGACCTCGTCCTTGACCTTTTCCGCCGGACGCGACGACACGAACAGATAAACACTCATCGAGTCCGACCGCCGGTTCGGGGGGTTGGTCGTCGAGGAGGCCGGACGTGCGAGCGCGAAGCACATCTTCTTGCCGCCGGGAGCGGCAGAATAGGCGTCCCAGTCGCCGAATTGACCGAGCAGCGCGGGCTGACCACCGGCCGGAGCGGGCGCGGCGGGGGCCGCGGGTTTGGCGGCCGGCACGGGTTTGGCCGCGGGCTTTGCCGCAGGCTTTGCGGTCTGCGCCAGACCGGGCGAAACGAGAAGCAATGAAACGGCGGCAAGAAGCGCGGACCGCCGGGGCAGCGACAGGATCATCATGGCCTCTCAAGCGTGAACGGACGCCGGACTATCAAACAAACCGAGGATACCGCAATAATGAGGCAAAGTCGGCACTATGAAGGCGGCGCGGCCTCACCCGCGGCAGGACTGCGATGAAAGCCATGCTCTGCACCCGGCTCGGGACGCCGGACGACCTTGAATTGCGCGATATTCCCGAACCTGGTCCCGCGGCGGGAGAGACGGTGGTGCGGATTGCCGCAGCCGCGCTGAATTTCTTCGATACGCTGATCATCGCGGGAAAATACCAGCTCAAGCCCGATCTGCCGTTCTCACCCTCGGCGGAATTCGCCGGGACGGTCGAGAGCCTCGGGGAAGGCGTCACCGGCATCGCGGCAGGCGACCGGGTCATGGGTTACGTCTCCTATGGCGCTGCACGCGAGAAAATCGCCGTCGCGGCCGACCGGCTGGTGAAACTTCCGGCGAGCCTCGATTTCGACCGCGCCGCCGGATTGTCGGTGACCTATGGCACGACCTATTACGCGCTGAAGGACCGCGCGCAGATGAAGCCCGGCGAGACGCTCGCGGTGCTGGGCGCCGCGGGCGGCGTCGGCCTCGCCGCAGTCGAGATCGGCAGGCTGATGGGCGCGCGCGTGATCGCCTGCGCCTCCTCCGACGACAAGATCGATTTCGCAAAAAAACACGGCGCCAATGCGGGCGTGAATTACGGGCGCGACAACCTGCGCGACGCGCTGCGGCGCGAGGCGCCGGACGGCGTCGACGTCATCTACGACCCGGTGGGCGGCGCGCTTGCGGAGCTCGCGGTGCGCAGCATGGCGTGGCAGGGGCGCTACCTGGTCATCGGCTTTGCGGCAGGCGACATCCCGAAGCTGCCGCTCAACCTGCTGCTCCTGAAAAACTGCGCGGCGGTCGGCGTCTATTGGGGCGCGTTCACGGCGCGCGAACCCGCGGCGCAGGCCGCCAACATGGCACAGATTGTGGACTGGTGCGCGGCCGGAAAGCTATCGGGACACGTCCATGCGGTTTATCCACTCGATCGGACGGCACAGGCTCTTCACGACATCGCCGCGCGCAAGGTGATGGGAAAGGCGATCCTGCGGATCTAGTCGGTGCGCGCCAGCGTGCGCCTGGCGGCTTCGCGATGCTCAGGCTTGATGTGGTCGACCACGAGCTTGAGCGCAGCCGCGAGCACTGCGGCATCGTCGGTGAAACCGAGCACCGGCAGGAAATCGGGAATCGCGTCGAACGGCAGCACGAAATAGGCGAGCGCGCCGATCAGCATCACGCGGACCTGCGAGGGCGTGTTGCGGTCGAAGGCGCAGTAATAGGCTGTCAGCAGATCCTCGGCGAACGGGATCGCGGCCGCGACGCGCCGGAACTTGCGCCAGAAGCCGCGGCGCACGGAGTTGCGTTCCTCGTCCGGAGTCATCCGCGTCCCGCTGTCAAAGGCCGCCGCCCGTCCAAAGCGCATGTCATGCCTCCGTTACACCGTGCAAGACATGGGATCGCGCGATCCCCGCTTCAAGCCGCCTGCGCCGGGCGGATCATTGCTTCGCCAGCCGGTCCATCGCCTCGGCGAGCTTGATGTCGCGCTCGGTCAGCCCGCCCGCGTCGTGGGTCGAGAGCGTCACTTCGACCGTCTTGTAGACGTTGAACCATTCCGGATGGTGATCGAGTTTTTCGGCCACGAGTGCCGCCCGCGTCATGAATCCGAACGCCTCGTTGAAATCCCTGAACGTGAATTTCCGTTGGATGGCGTCGCGACCCTGCACCTCGGACCATCCCTCGAGGCGCGACAAGGCTCCCTTACGGGCATCGCCGGTCAGTTTCTGCATCTGGTCTCTCCCGTCCTCACCACCCTCGCAATCCGCCGCCACGGATATTAACTCCCGGTGGCCGGCTTTTACGGCAAACAGGAGGCTTTCTTGTCCTGGTCCTTCAATATCGGAACGGTGGCCGGCACGGTCATCCGCGTCCACATCACTTTTCTCTTGTTCCTGATCTGGATTTTCGTCGCCAATTACGCAAGCGGCGGCGCAACGGCCGCGTGGGGCGGCCTGATCTTCATGGTCGCCCTATTCACCTGCGTGCTGCTGCACGAATTCGGGCACATCTTCACCGCACGCGCCTTCGGCGTGACCACGCCATTCGTGACGCTCCTGCCGATCGGCGGCGTGGCGCAACTCGAGCGCATCCCGGAAAAGCCGAGCGAGGAATTTCTGGTCGCGATCGCAGGCCCGCTGGTCAATGTCGCAATCGCGATCCTGCTGGTGGTCTTTGCCGGCGCCAACCTGCATACCGGCGCGGCCTCGAACATGGACAATGCGCACATCGCGCTCGTCGACCGGCTCGCGGCGGTCAATATCTTTCTCGCGCTTTTCAACATGATCCCGGCCTTCCCGATGGACGGCGGACGCGTGCTGCGCGCAGCACTCGCGGCGCGGCTCGGTTTCGTACGCGCAACCGAGATCGCGGCGATGATCGGCCAATGGGTTGCCTTCGCGCTCGGCTTCATCGGGCTTCTCTACAACCCCATCCTGATCTTCATCGCAATCTTCGTCTATCTTGCCGCCGCCTCCGAGGCGCACATGATTTCGCTGCGCGCAGTGTCGCGCGGGGTTCCGGCCGACGCCGCCGCGATGACGCGGATCGCAACCCTCTCCCCCGACGCTCATATCGATCAGGCGGTGCAGACCCTGCTCGATACAAGTCAGAGCGAATTCCCCGTTCTGGACGGCACGCGCCGCCCGATCGGGCTGCTCGGACGCGCCGACATCATCCGCGCGCTCAAGGAGAAGGGGCCGGACGCGCGGGTGAAAGACGCGATGAGCGCCGAGCTTCCGACCGTGGCCGATAACCGCACCCTCGACGACGCGGTCAAGCTTCTGCAAGAAAAGCGCGCAGGCGCGGTCGCAGTCATCGACCGCGCCGGCAGCTTCATCGGGCTGATTACATCCGAGACGCTCGGCGAAATGCTCATGGTGCGCGAAGCGCTGCCAAACGGCCTCAATTTCGGGCCATGGAGTCGTCCGGGCTCGCCGTCCCCGCGCGCGACCTGACGGATTGCTCAAACATTCATCGCGGAAAGGACCCGGCCCGAACTTTGCATTGCAGCAGAACCAAAGCCCTTTCGTGGGCGTTCCCTGGAACGGTTCATGGGCAACAATGCGCATCTCCCTTAACGCCGTACCGGCAGACTGGGCCGGACATTCTTCGCTCACCCGCGAGCCCTTGACGGCTCAACAGCGGCCAGCGAGTCTGAAAGAGATCATGCAAAAGCTGCTCGTCGTCATCGCCAGCGCCTTCGTCCTGCTCGGCGCGGCTTCGGTCGCGGCGCTCTATCTGACGACGCCGACGACGCTGCGCGTGGCGGTATCATCCGATGGCGAGGACGCCCGAATCCTTGCGGCGATGTCGACACAGCTCGTGCGCGACCGCACCCCGTTCCGACTCGAGGCGGTGACGCGCCGCGGTCCGGCGGCCGCGGGCACAGCACTCGACGAAGGCAAGGTCGATCTCGCCGTCGTGCGGCGCGATCTCGGCATGCCGCGCAACGGCCGTGCGATCGTGGTCCTGCGCCGCAACGTCGTCGCGATCATGGGCCCGCCGGATGCGAAGCTGGAAAAGATTTCAGACCTGCGCGCGCGCCGCATCGGCGTGGTCGGGCGCGGCGGAATTAATCTTCCGGTCCTCGACGCGATCCTGCGCCAATACGACATCGCGCCCACCGCGGTCAGCGCCATTCCGGTGAACCCGGACGAAATCGGCGCCTTCGTGCGCGACGGCAAGGTGGATATCCTCATGGTCGCAGGCCCGATCACCGGCCGTGCTATGACCGAGGCCGTTGCTGCGATGACGCATGAGGGCCGCGATCCGGTTTTCCTGCCTGTCGGCGAGGCAAAGGCGATCGCGCAGCGCACGCAGAACTATGACGCGACCGAAATCGTTTCGGGCGCGTTCGGCGGCTCTGGCCCCCCGCAGACCATCGAGACAATCGGCTTCTCACATTACATCGTCGCACGCTCGTCGATGTCGGAACCCGACGCCGGCGAACTCGCGCGCGTTTTGTTCGAGATGCGCCCCTCGCTGGCGCAGGATTTCCCCGCGACCGCGCGAATCGAAGCACCCGACACCGACAAGGGCGCGGCTGTCGCGGTCCATCCGGGCGCCGCGGCCTATTTCGATGGCGAGCAAAAGACGTTCTTCGACCGCTACGGCGACTTTTTCTATTACGGAATTCTCGCGCTGTCGGTGGTCGGCTCCGCGATCGCGGCGGCGGGAAGCTTTGCGACCGGACAGCGCACGCGCAAATCGAATCTGTTGAGCGAGCCGCTCGAAATCCTGCGTCTGGCGCGCAACGCCAACAGCATCGCCGCGCTCGACGCGCTGCAGGCGCGTTCCGACCGGCTGCTCGCGTCCGCGGTCGCGGCCTCGCAAAAGCGCACGCTCGACGAGAACGGGCTCCTGACCTTCTCGCTCGTGCTCGACCACGCTCAGGCAGCGATCCGGGAACGGCGCGCTGCACTAACGCAGGATGCGCATAACGTCGTCGCGCCTGTCGGCCGAAGCCGCGCGCGCGCCACGCGGCCGGGCGAGAGCATGCGCTCGCGCCAGTCCTGAACCGCCTTCATCCGAAGCGAATTGAGAGCGCTACGCGGCCGCCCGGCCCTGCTCGCGTTCATGCGTCGAATAGAACGACGCGTTCTGTTGGCCGCGCAGCGCCTCGCGCGAGAACTGGATCAGGTGGTGCGACACAAACCCCATGCCGAAAGCGGCGTCGATCTGGCCGCGCCGGATGGCATAGCCCGCGGCACGCCAGAATTCGCGGCGGTAATCGGATTTCCAGCCGACCTTGGTGATCAGATTCCACGCAAGGACCAGCCCCTGACGCAGCTTCGAGACCGTGAGTTGTCCGCGCGCGGGAAGCGGCAGCCGGTTGCCGTAGGTGACTTCGCATTGATGGCGGAAACGCGCGTAGAGATTATCCGGCGCATAGGCGTGCGCGATGCAGCGCCGCCACGCCGCCAGCACTTCGTCGTACGGGCGCAGGAAGCGCACATTCGATTCGAGCCGCGGATCCTCAGTGATCCGATCCGCGCGCGAGAGACGGTCGTAAAGCGGCGTCTTCGGCAACGCCTGCAGCAGGTTGATCGTCAGCACCGGGATTTTCGCCAGCTCGATAAATTCGATCAGACGGTCGGCGGAATGCTCGGTATCGGTATCGAGGCCGACGATGATGCCGGACGTGATCTCCATGCCGTAACTGTTGAAGGTGTTGATCGCCTCCATCATCGGCAGCGAGGCGTTCTGGTCCTTGCGCATGCCCTTGAGCGCGACGATGTCCGGCGACTCGATGCCGACGAACACGTTGACGAATGCCGCCTCGCGCATCAGGCGGAGGATTTCCGGCTGCTTGGCGAGATTGAGCGTCGCCTCGCAGGCAAACGTCACCGGATAACGGTGCCGCTTCTGCCATTCGATCAGGTGCGGCAGCATTTCGCGTGCCGCTTTCTTGTTGCCGATGAAATTGTCATCGACGAAATAGATCGTGTGCGGATGCGCGGGCTGCGACAGCATGTCGTCGAGTTCGGCGATGACCTGCTCGGGCGATTTCAGCCGCGGCTGGCGGCCGTACAAGGCCGGGATGTCGCAGAACTCGCATTGATACGGGCAGCCGGACGAAAACTGGATCGAGCCGATCAGGTATTGGCCGAGCGGCACGAGGCCGTAGGCGGGGATCGGAAAATCTCCGAGCGGCAGCCGCTCCTTGGTCGAAAACCGCTCCTGCCGGCTAGGAATTTCAACGGTCGTGTCGAGATGCGCGATCAGCGCGTCGGTCGCATCGCCCGCCTCGCCGATATGCAGATAGTCGATGTCGGGATACATCTCCGGCGCGCCCGAAACCGAAGGACCGCCGAGCACGACCGGCTTGCCGGCCTCGCGCGCGCGCGCGTGAATGTCGCGGATCTGCGGCGCCTGCACGTGCATGCCCGACACCATCACCACGTCTGCCCAGGCGAAGTCCCCGGCGGTCGCGCGCTGCATGTTTTCGTCGATGAAGCGCACCGGCCAGCTCTGTGGCAGATAGGCCGCGATCATCAGGAGCCCCTGCGGGGGCATGAACGCCTTCACGCGATAAAGGAGCGGGAAGGCGTGGGCGAAGGTGCCAAAGGCGGGGGTATAGGCCGGGAAGACACAGAGGACGTTGCGGCGATGGCGAACCTCGACCGGGCTGCGCATGACCCCTCCTGGTTCTTGTTGTTGCCCCTTAACGGTCCGAAACACCGTCCGGGACAATATGTTCCGGCCTACGATATCCGGCTCTGCGCCCTTTCGATGCCCGAATTGTAAGCCACGATTGCCACCGAACAAATCATCGCTATATTCCGCGCCGAATGCGTCGCGGGCCGGGCATGTATTGCCGAGAGGCCCGCGTCGCGCTTTTCAGGACCCTACGATGAAGCTCCGTAACGTCGCGATCATCGCGCATGTCGACCATGGCAAGACCACGCTGGTGGACCGCCTGCTGCAGCAATCGGGCACCTATCGCGACAATCAGCGGCAGGTCGAGCGAGCGATGGATTCCAACGATCTGGAGCGCGAGCGCGGCATCACCATCCTCGCCAAGGCGACATCGGTGCAGTGGCAGGACACGCGCATCAACATCGTGGACACGCCGGGCCACGCCGATTTCGGCGGCGAGGTCGAACGCATCCTCGGCATGGTGGACGGCGCACTGGTGCTGGTCGATGCGGCCGAAGGTCCGCTGCCGCAGACGAAGTTCGTCGTGACCAAGGCGCTCCGCATGGGGCTGAAGCCGATCGTCGTGATCAACAAGGTCGACCGCCCGGACGCGCGCGCGACGCAGGTGGTCAACGAAGTGTTCGATCTGTTCGCTGCGCTCGACGCCACCGATGAGCAGCTTGATTTCCCGATCCTCTACGGCTCCGCCAAGGAAGGCTGGATGAACGTCAACGAGGACGGCCCGAAGGACGAGGGCATGAAGCCCCTGTTCGACCTGATCCTGCGTCACGTGCCGGAACCGACCATCGAGGACGGGCCGTTCCGCATGCTCGGCACGATCCTGGAATCCAATCCCTATCTCGGCCGTATCGTCACCGGCCGCATCGTGTCCGGCACGGTGAAGCCGAACCAGATGGCGAAGGTGCTCGACCGCGAGGGCAAACTGATCGAGGAAGGCCGCATCTCCAAGGTGCTCGCCTTCCGCGGGCTCGACCGCGTGCCGATCGAGGAAGGCGTCGCGGGCGATATCGTCGCGATTGCGGGGCTGCCGCAGGCGACGGTTGCGCACACGATCTGCGCGCCGGAAGTCGAGACCCCCCTGCCCGCGCAGCCGATCGATCCGCCGACACTGGCGATGACCTTCCGTGTCAATGATTCCCCGCTTGCCGGCACCGAAGGCAGCAAGGTCACCGGCCGCATGATCCGCGACCGCCTGCTGCGCGAGGCCGAAGGCAACGTTGCGCTGCGCGTTCGCGAGAGCGACGACAAGGACGCGATGGAAGTCGCCGGCCGCGGCGAGTTGCAGCTCGGCATCCTGATCGAAACCATGCGGCGCGAGGGCTTCGAATTGTCGGTGTCGCGGCCCAAGGTTCTGTTCCGCGAAAACGAGAAGGGCGAAGTCGAGGAGCCGATCGAGGAGGTTGTGATCGACGTCGACGAGGAACATTCCGGCGTCGTCGTTCAGAAGATGTCGGAGCGCAAGGCCGAACTGACGGAAATGAAGCCGTCCGGCGGCGGGCGCACGCGCATCGTGTTCCTTGCGCCGACGCGCGGACTGATCGGCTATCAGGGCGAATTGCTCACCGACACGCGCGGCACCGCGATCATGAACCGGCTGTTCCACGGATACGCGCCGCACAAGGGCCCGATCCAGGGCCGGCGCAACGGCGTGCTCATTTCCAACGACAAGGGCGAAGCGGTCGCCTATGCGCTGTGGAATCTCGAAGATCGCGGGCCGATGATGATCGAGCCGGGCTGGAAGGTTTACACCGGCATGATCGTCGGAGAGCACACGCGCGACAACGATCTCGTCGTCAACGTGCTCAAGGGCAAGCAGCTCACCAACATCCGCACCACCTCGAAGGATGAAGCGGTGCGGCTGACGCCGCCGATCAGGATGACGCTGGAAAAGGCACTCGCCTATATCGAGGACGACGAACTTGTCGAAGTGACACCGTCGTCGATCCGGTTGCGCAAGAAGCTATTGGACGAGAACGACCGCAAGAAGGAAGGGCGCAAGAAGGAAGCGGAAGTGGCGTGACCGCTTCCCTGCGCGTCCGCAGGGATTGGATCGCGTTACCGCGCGGCCTTCAGAAAATCGTCCACCATCGGGCCCCACAGATCGACGCCCTGCGCGAACAGCGCGTGGCCGTCGCGTCCGAAGGATGGAAGCAGCCGATAATCGAAATGCCCACCGCCGATGCGGAAGGCGACCGCGATCTTCCGCGACAAATTCGGACCCACATAGGAATCGTTCTCGGCATAGATCGCCAGCACGGGAAGACGCGCGCTGTCGCCGAACGCGCGCGCGGCCTCGACCAGTCGATCGGGCGCGCAATTGTTGTCCGGCCGGCCATTGACGCGGCCGCCGCGCCCCGCCGCAAACGCAATCACCGCGCGCACGTCACGCGGGTTGCGGCTCGCGAGCGCGAGTGCGCCCCATCCGCCGGCCGAATGCCCGACGATCACCGTGCCGCCGCGCTTCACGAAGGGCTGCGTCGAGAGAAAGGCCAGGGCCGCCTCGATGCTGTCGGCTGTGGCCATTCCTGCTTTCACGAAGTCAGCCCGCTCGCATGGGCCGCTGCTCTCAAGATAGGGCCCGCCGGTCGCGCCATGACCCGGCCGCAGCGGAAGCGCGACCGCGTAGCCGCGAGCCACAAACCATTGGACCGCCGCCTCGTATTCCGGCTGCACGAACGCGGCGCGCAATTCCGCGCTTTCCCATGAACCGTGATTGATCACGGCCAACGGAAACGGACCGGGTCCATCCGGCCTGAACACCAATGCGCGCATCGGTGTTCGCGCGTCCTGCGAAGGAACGAGCCAGAGCTGCCGGTGCATCGGTCCGGCCGCCATGTCCTGCGGGCCCATGGCCTTCTGTGCCAATAAGGGACCGGACAAAGCCAGAAACAGCACCGTGAAAAGCGCGCCACGCCCGCGCCTGCTCAGCGTTTTCGGGCTTTCATCCGTGTCCGCCCGGCGGAACGGGCGGCTGCCGGGTTTCCTGTGCAAGAAATCCACACTCCGACCCGTTCGTGACTCGTGGGGCTTGATGGCGGACTCGGCCCTTGCTCATATGCCACGCATGAGCACGGTTCTCATAGAGATTCGCCGGGCAAAACTGTGCGATGCCGAGGCGGTCGCCGAGACGCATGACGCGGCGTGGCGTGCGGCCTATCAGGGGATTATTCCCGGAACCGAGCTGGAAAAACTCATCAGCCGCCGCGGCCCGGATTGGTGGGACTCGGCGATCCGCAAGGGCAGCCGGATCGCGCTGATGCAGTTCGGCGATCATATCGCCGGCTATGCCAATTATGGCCGCAACCGCGCGCGAAGCCTGTTCTACGAAGGCGAGATCTACGAACTTTATCTGAAGCCGGAATTCCAGGGGCTCGGCTTCGGGCGCAGGCTGTTCTCCGCCGCGCGGCGCGACCTCGTGCAGAGCGGATTGAAATCGCTGGTGGTGTGGGCGCTGTCGGACAACGAGCCGGCAACCGAGTTCTACAAGGCGCTCGGCGGCCGCGCTGTTGCACGCTCCTCGGAGCGGTTCGGCACGCGCGTTCTCGACAAGGTCGCCTACGCCTGGCAGGCGTAAGCCTTTTCTCAAGCCATTTCGCTTGCCGTCGTCAGGCCTGTCCCGGCAATTTTGTTTGTGCAGGCCGCGCCGGATCTTAAATCTGCGGTTCCGGCAGCCCGTTGATCGCGCAGGCTGCGCGCAGCGTGTTCAGCATCAGACAGGCAATCGTCATCGGCCCGACGCCGCCCGGCACCGGCGTAACCGCGCCCGCGACTTTCGCGACGTCCTCGAACGCGACGTCGCCAACCACCCTGCTCTTGCCGTCGCACCCCGGCACGCGGTTGATGCCGACGTCGATCACGGTCGCCCCCGGCTTGATCCAGTCGCCGCGCACGAATTCCGGCTTGCCGATCGCCGCGATCACGACATCCGCCCGGCGGCACACGCCTGGAAGATCGTGCGTCTTCGAATGGGTGATGGTGACGGTCGCGTTCTCCGCGAGCAGCAATTGTGCCACCGGCTTGCCGACGATGTTCGAGCGGCCGATCACGACCGCTTCCAGCCCTTCCAGCGAACGGTGCACGCGCTTGGCGAGGATGATGCAGGCGAGCGGCGTGCAGGGTTTTAGACCGGGCAACCCGGTCGCGAGGCGGCCAACCGTCATCGGGTGAAAGCCGTCGACATCTTTCGACGGCGCGATCGCCGCGATGACCTTGTCGGAATTGATCTGCGCCGGCAGCGGCAATTGCACGAGGATGCCGTGGATCGCGGGATCGTCGTTCAGGCGCGCGACCAGATCAAGCAGCGCGGCCTCGGCTGTTTCAGCCGGCAGCTTGTGCAGCGTCGAGCGCATCCCGAGCGCGGCCGTCTTCGCCGTTTTGCTCCGGACGTAAATTTCGCTCGCGGGATTGTCGCCGACCAGCACGACCGCAAGGCCGGGCTCGATCCCCTTGCCGCGCAGGCGCCGTGTCTCTTCCGCGATCGCGTCGCCAAGTTCGGCCGCGATCGCCTTACCGTCGATGATGGTTGCGCTCATGCCGACCTTGTTAGCGTGATGCCGCGATCTTCTCCAGCGCCGCGATCAACGCCGTACTGTCGCCGCCAACCGTCACGCGCTTCATGCGCGAGGCCGCGCCCGCCATCACGCTCACCTGCCCCGGCGCAACCCGCAACGATTTGGCCAGGAGCCCGACCAGAGCGGCATTCGCCTCGCCCTCGCTCGGCGCCGCACGGACGCGCACCTTCAGCACGGCATGCCCATCGGACAGCGTCGCAATGCCGTCGATGGCATCGCGCCCACCTTTGGGCGTCAGGCGAACGGTGAGCTCGACGCCCGCCGCCGTCGCACGCCACGGGCATTCGCCCATCGGCGCAGCGCTCAGATCGGCAATAGCGCGCGGATGAAATTGGGGATGACCACACTCTGGATGAAGAAGATGATCAGGATGACGATCACCGGCGAAATGTCGATGCCGCCGAGATTCGGCAGCAGGTTCCGGATCGGGCGCAGCACCGGCTCGGTGATACGATAGAGGAATTCGCCGATCGCGCGAACGACCTGATTGTAGGGATTGACCACGTTGAACGCGATCAGCCAGCTCATCACCGCCTGCGCGATCAGGATCCAGACATAGATCGTCAGCAGGTAGGAGATGAACCACAGGATGTCGATGATCAGCCGATTCATTCTCGTCCCCGGAAGCTTGCATGTCTGGCCAAACGGCCCGGCGGGCGTCGGTAACGCCTGCTGCCGGGCGCAAGATGTAACGGTTCGGCCGGAGCCGAACAAGCGGGAGGCCCCGGCGGGGCTTTGCCTTGACAGGGTGAAACCCGCCTTCTAAATGGCCGCACTCGCACGATCCTGCGTCATTTTCGTTCGACCGCGTATCGGCGGGGCCGTAGCTCAGTTGGGAGAGCGCCTCGTTCGCAATGAGGAGGTCAGGGGTTCAAATCCCCTCGGCTCCACCACTCGCCGTTTCCGAGGCTTCGACGATCAAAAACTTCACCGGGCGAGTGCCCGCCGAAGTGTTCATCGAGGCGGACTGGCCCCACAAAGGCCCGCCGAACCAGGCGGGTTTTTTCTTTGTCCATGACCGACATCGCCCCTCCTGATTCGATCCGCCGTCACCCGGCCTTTGTGCTCTATTTTTTCGCGCGCACGTTTGCATCGGTCGCGCTGCAGATGCAGGTGGTCGCGGTCGGCTGGCAGATGTACGCGCTGACCGGCAGCGCACTCGATCTCGGACTTGTGGGCCTGGTCCAGTTCATTCCGTCCGTCGCATTCCTGCTGTTCGCCGGACACGCCGCCGACCGCTACGACCGCCGCCTCATGGTTCGCATCTGTCAGACCCTGCAGGCCTGCTGCGCGACCGCGCTTGCGCTCGGGACCTGGCAAGGATGGCTGACGCGCGACCTGATCTTCCTGATCGTGTTCGTGCTCGGCTCTTCGCGCGCCTTCGAACAGCCGATGACGCAGGCGCTGCTTCCCGGCCTGATCCCGCAAACCCTGCTGCCGCGCGCGGTCGCGGGGTCGGCCTCGGCGATGCAAATCGCCAATATCGGCGGGCCTGCGCTCGGCGGGTTTCTCTATGCGATCTCCCCGACACTGGTCTATTCGCTCTGCGCGATGCTGTTTCTTTCCGCGAGCATGCTCGTCGCAATGATCCGGATCGAGCGAACGGTGCCGCCGCGCCAGCGGGTTTCCGCGGAAATCCTGTTCGCCGGCATCGCGTTCATCCGGAAAAATCCCATCATCCTCGGCGCCATTTCACTGGATTTGTTCGCGGTCCTGCTCGGTGGCGCAACCGCGCTGCTGCCGATCTATGCACGCGACGTGTTCGCAACCGGACCGTGGGGCCTCGGACTGCTACGCGCGGCGCCGGCGGCCGGCGCGCTGCTGATGGCAATCACGCTCGCGCATCACCCGATCAGCGGGCGCGCCGGGACGAAGATGTTTCTCGGCGTCGCCTCATTCGGTCTCGCAACGGTTGTGTTCGGAGTGTCGGAACACTTCCCGCTCTCGCTCGCGGCGCTGTTCGTGATCGGCGCGTCGGACATGGTGAGCGTCGTGGTGCGCCAGACACTCGTGCAGATCAACACGCCGGATGAGATTCGCGGACGTGTCGCGGCGGTGAACCTTCTGTTCATCGGCACATCGAACCAGCTTGGCGAATTCGAATCAGGCGTGCTCGCGAATTTCGTCGGGGCGAAGGCGTCGGTGCTGATCGGCGGACTTGGAACGCTCGCCGTGGTCGGGCTCTGGACCGTGCTGTTCCCGCAGCTTCGCCGCGCCGACAGGCTGGAACGCGACTAAGCGCAGCGCGGGCCTCAGGCCGAGCGCGCGATCGCCTCGGCCCGCGGCAGCGACGGCCGCAGCCAGTGGCCGAGGAAATGCGACAGCCACGATTGCATGCCGTAGTCGTGCACCCAGCGATCCTCGAAATGGGCAACCCGCTGCTTGGCGTTCGGCAATTCCATGCGCTGCGCGCCGCGCGTGGTCCAGCGGCACATCATTGCGTGCGTCACTTCTGGATGAAACTGGATCGCGAAGGCATGTTCGCCGTGGCGACAGGCCTGTACCGGAAAGGTGTCGCCCTCGGCAAGCAGCGTCGTGCCGGCGGGAAGGTCGAAGCCTTCGCGATGCCATTGATAGACGTGGTCGGGCCACATCGCGCAGACCGTGCGCCCTGCGTCGGTCGGCCTGATCGGATAATAACCGACCTCGACATGGCCTTCCTCATGGAACGAGACACGCGCGCCGAGTTGGCGCGCCATCATCTGCGCACCGAGGCAGATGCCGAGAAAAGGCTTGTTCTCCTTCAACGGCACCGCGATCCAGTCGATCTCCCGCTTGATAAAATCGTCCGTGTCGTTTGCGCTTTGCGGGCCGCCGAAAATCACCGCGCCTGAATGATGTTCCATCGTCTCAGGGAGCGGGTCGCCGAAGCGCGGGCGGCGGATGTCGAGCGCAAATCCATGCCGCGACAGCCAGTGACCGACACGGCCGGGGGTGGAATGCTCCTGATGGAGAATGATCAGAACGGGGGCAGTCATCGGATCTGCGCAAGAAAGAAGCCGGCCCGCAATTCCTACCCGAGTGCCGCAAGATGACAAGGGACGCCGCCGCGCGACCGCTATGTACGGTTAGCAGACCCGCGCCGTGCCATCCGCCGGGTCTGGCTGATGTCGCAGAGCCGCGCGAACAGGGTGCGCGGCATAAATCGGGGAATCTGGATCAGGACCTTGTTCAGGAAGCCCGGAATGACGCGCGGTTTGCCCGCTATCAGCCCGCAATAGCCGGTCTCTGCCACCGTTTGCGGCGAGACGGTCATGATCCAGGGCATGGAATTATCGGACAGGCCGGACCGCCTCTGGAATTCGGTCGGGACCGGCCCCGGGCATAGCGCCGTGACGCGGATGCCCTTCGGAGCAAGTTCCTGATGCAGGGATTCGGTGAACGACAGCACGAAATGCTTGGTCGCATAATACATCGCCATGCCGGGACCGGGCAGGAAGCCGACCACCGACGCGACATTGAGGATGCCCCCCTGCAGCCGCGCGATGCTGTCGACGAAAGACAGCGACAGATCGGTCAGCGCGCGCACGTTCAGATCGATCATGGCGAGTTGCTCTTCGCGATCGAGCTCGCTCGCGCGTCCGAACAGCCCGAAGGCCGCATTGTTGACCACGAACTGGGGCGCCAGCCCCTTCGCATCGAGAAATTTGCCGATGCGGGCCGCGGCGCCGGGTTTTGCGAGGTCGAGCGGCAGCACCATCGGCTTTGGATGCCCGGCCTTGGCGATCGCTCCCGCGAGGCCATTCAGCTTGCCGGCCCGGCGCGCGACGAGAACCAGCTCATGACCGTTGTGCGCGAAAACATGCGCGAGCGCCTCTCCGATTCCAGCCGAAGCGCCGGTGATGATCGTGATGGGGCGGAACGGCGAGGATGCCTTCCTGCGGCTAGCTGCCATTGCGCACCCGGGCCGCCTCGACGCGCTGGCGCAGCTCGATCCGCTGGCGCGACGAGATGCCGAGCAGGTCGGCGACGCGCCAGACCAGATTGTCCTCGAATTCGCTGCGAGTGCCGTCGGCGTAGACCATCTCCCACATCATCTCGATCATGCGCTTGCGGCCGTCCTCGTCGAGCGTGCGGTTCAGCAGACTGGTGAAATGATAGAGGTCGACCGCCTCGCGGTCGGCCTGCGTCGCGGCAGCGATCAGTTCGTCGGTCGCGGCATCGTCGAGGGAAAAGCGCGACTGGAGCACGCCGCGCAATCGTGCCTGCTCCGCGGGCGAGGGTTCGCCGTCGATCGTCGTGATGTGCACCAGCAGCGCCGCGGCGGCGAGCCGGTAGTCGTTGTCATCAAAATGCTTCGGATGCTTCTCGCCGTCCTTGAAGTCGGCAAGGAAGCTTTTCAACAGGTCGAGCATGGCAGGACGGTCTCATCGGGGCGTCGCCCGATACATAAAGGCGTTCATGCGGCGCCGCGCAACGGTTCCCGCGCATTTTCTTGTCGCATGAATGGCGCCAGGACCGATTTTGCGCGCTGCGTTTGAAGGAAAAGCGTATCCGGCAACAGGTCTTGCCGCGACGCCGCAGGCTACTGGACGTCCTTTCGCTTCGCGAAACTCTCGTCCAGCATGTCGAGATTATTTTTGATGTAGGGATTGTTCGGATCCTTCGCCTGCGCGGCTAGGAGCACCTGCCGCGCACGATGGCGATCGCCACGCAACATGTAGGAATAGCCCTGGTTGTTCAGGATTTCCGGCGTCGGGCCGCCGAGCCGGATCGCCTGGTTATAAGCGCGGTCGGCAAGATCGAAACGTTTGAGCTTGTCGTAGGACGCCGCAAGCCCGACCCAGGCTTCGAGATCCTTCGGCGACAATTCGACTGCGCGACGGAAATGTTGCTCGGCCTGCCCGAACTGATTCTCGCGGTAATAGCGCTTGCCGAGTTGCACGTTGCTCTGCGGCTGTTCACCCGACATTCCGGTCGAGGCAGGCGTGCCGCCGGTGATGACGGTGGTCGCTGGTTCGGGCGAGGCGATCGATCCGGTGGTGTCGGTTGCGCCCGCTTCAGGCGCTCCGGGTTCGGCATTGGACCAGGGCAGCTTGAGGCCTGTGGTCTCGCAGCCGGTGAGCCACGCAGCACACGCCGCCAATACCAACGCTCGGATCAGTCCCACCCGCATCGTACGCTCCGGCGCTGGCCGCGGCGGCCTGGAAGGGCCGATCGCGCTGCAGCCGCCTTCAACACCCGGCTCCGCGGCCCACGCTAGGGGACGTTGGTTAAGAAAGTCTGCCGCGAGCGAAGATATTGATTTTGCAGCGGTATCAGGGTCCGAACGAGCCAACCGTGAGCCGCACGATCACCGGCAGCAGGATCACGACGAACAGCACCGGGAAGATGCAGCACATCATCGGGACCGACAGCTTGGCCGGTAGCGCGTAGGCCTTCTCCTCGGCGCGCGACAGGCGCTTATGGCGCATATCATCCGAATAGACACGCAACGCCTCGGTGACGCTGGAGCCGAGTTCGATCGATTGCTGGATCAGCGTGGCAAAGGATCTGGCTTCGTCGAGCCCGAGCCGGTCGCTGAGATGATCGAGCGCATCACTCAGCGTGCGGCCGGCGCGGATCTCGAGATTTGCCATGTGGATGTTGGCGGCAAGCGAGGGATAGCTGTCGGACAGCTCCCGCCCGACCCGGTCGAGCGCGGCCTCCATCGCGAGTCCCGCATCGGCACAGACCACCATCAGGTCCATGAAATCGGGAAAGCCCGAGCGATGCTCGGTTTTGCGTTTCGCGATGCGGCGGTCGAGATAGAGGCTCGGCCCGAGATAGCCGGCGATGCCGCCGACGCCAACCAGCAGCCAATAGGACGACGAGCCGTGCTCCACCGGCGCGAACAGGAACATCACGACGCCGAGCCCGACCGCAAGCGCGGTACGCCCGAGGAAGAAATAGCCCACGCCGCGCGGATCGAAGATGCCGGCGAGCACCAGCCGGCGGCGCAGCGCCTTCATGTCCTTGGTGTCGGCGCTCGAATAATGGCGCGCGGTGTATTCGAGCAGGCGCTGCGCGGCGCGCCTGCCGGTGTCGCGCAAGCCACCGTCGCCGGTGCTCTCTGCCTTGATGCCCGCGGCGCGGCGCTTCACTTCGCTGTTGACGCGCATCCAGGCCATCATGACGAAAGCGATCGTCGCAGCGGCCAGGAACACGAGCAGCGTCAGCATCATCGACGCCGGGTCGCCAAACAACGAAAAGGATTCGAAGGCCTGTTCCATGATCAGATCTTGAAGTTGACCATACGGAACATGATGAGATTGCCGACGCCCATCCACATTCCTGCGCCGGTAAGAGCGATTTTGGTCAGATCGTAATGCCAGACGCTGCGATAGAAATCGGGCGCGACGATCTGGATCATCACGAAGATCGCGATCGGAAGCGACGAGAGAATCATCGCGGAAGCGCGGCCTTCGGCCGCGAGCGCGCGAATCTTGCGGCGCATCTTGAATCGCTGGCGGATGACCGACGACAGGTTCTCGAGGATTTCGCTGAGATTGCCGCCGGTCGACCCCTGAATCGCGACCGCGGTGACAAACAGCGGAAGGTCTTCCTGCCCGACGCGGAAATAGAGATTTCGCAGGGCGCCTTCGAGGTCGGAGCCGTAAGTGATCTCATCGGCGACGATGCCGAATTCCGTCCCCATCGGATCGGGCAATTCGCGGCCAACCATTGTCACCGCGACAGGCACGGGATGGCCCGCGCGCAAGCTCCGCACGATGATGTCGATGGCATCGGGAAATTGCGCGCCGAATTTCTTCCGCCGCCGACCGCGCTTCATGTAGAGCACGAGGATCGGCAGGATGAAGACGCAGAACATTCCCGCTCCGGCGGCGTAGAACACGTCGCCGCTGAATATCGTCACCGCGCCGACTGCCGCCGAGGCTCCGACGAGAACCATGACGACGAGCTTGGTGAGGCCGATCGTGACTCCGGATTGCAGCACGAGCTTGTTGAATGCCACGAACGGAAGCCGGAAATCTCCGCCGCTGGTCAACCCGCGCTCGCGCCGCAACTGCACGAGTATGCCCTCGCGGTCGGGCTGGTTCTGAAGAAGGCTCAGACGCCGGTTGATCCGGCTGCGATAGCTGGCGCCGGAAAAGAACAAGAGGTACATGCCCTCCGCGAGCATGATCGCGGAGGCTGCTGCGAAGAAGTAAAAGACATGAACCTGGCTGATTTCGAAACCCATGGCAGGCTCACAACGGCTGGCTGGGATCGAAATAGCTGCCGGGAATCTTAATGCCCTTGGCGAGAAGGTCCGCGAGGAAGCGCGGGCGCACGCCGGTCGCCTGGAAATGGCCCTGCACGGTGCCGTCCTCACTCGTCGAGGTGCGCACGAACTTGTAGATTTCCTGCATCTGCACGATGTCGCCTTCGAGGCCGGTAATTTCGGCGATCGAAGTGACGCGGCGCTTGCCGTCGGACAAGCGCTGCAACTGCACGATCATGCGGATCGCCGCGGAAATCTGCCCTCGGATCGAGCCGACCGTCATCGGCAAACCGGCCATGCCGATCAGCTGTTCGAGACGCGAGATCGCCTCGCGCGGGTTGTTGGCATGGATGGTCGCCATCGAACCTTCGTGACCGGTATTCATCGCCTGCAGCATGTCGAAGGCTTCTTCGCCGCGGCACTCGCCGAGGATGATGCGTTCCGGGCGCATACGCAGCGCGTTCTTGACCAGTTCGCGCTGGCGGATTTCGCCGTTACCTTCGATATTCGGCGGGCGTGTTTCCATGCGCGCCACGTGCGGCTGCTGGAGCTGAAGTTCGGCCGCGTCTTCGATGGTGATGAGACGTTCCTTCTCCGAGATGAAGGCGGAGAGCGCGTTCAGCATCGTGGTCTTGCCGGAGCCGGTGCCGCCCGAGATGATCGTCGTGACGCGCGCCTTCACCGCGGCGGCAAGCAGTTCCGCCATCTGTGGGCGCAACGCCTCGATCTCGACGAGCTTGGTCAGGTTGAACGGTTTCTTGGAGAATTTACGAATCGAGACCAGCGGCCCGTCGACGCCGATCGGCCGCACCGCGACGTTGACACGGGATCCATCGAGCAGGCGCGCGTCGCAGAGCGGATGGGATTCGTCGACCCTTCGTCCGACCGCGGAGACGATCTTGTTAATGATGCGCAAGAGATGCGCTTCGTCCTTGAAACGGCAGGCAACCGGTTCGAGCATGCCGCCACGCTCGACATAGGTGTTCTCGTGGCCGTTGATGAGAATATCGGAGATCGACGGATCCTTGAGCAGCGGCTCAAGCGGACCAAGGCCGGTCATCTCGTCGAGGATTTCGGAGACGAACGCGTTCAGCTCATTGGTGTTGAGCGCGAGCCGCTCGACCACGACGTATTGCGAGACGAGCTGCTGTACGTGCTGCTTCATCTCGTGCTCCGGCAGCTTTTCCAGCGCCGAGAGGTTGATTTCCTCGATCAGCCGGCGATGCAGGCGGACCTTGGCGTCGAGCAGCTTGTCGGAAAGAAGCGGATTGGCGCGCTCGGCGGCAGCTGCCGGCGCAACCTCGCGCACTGGCTCTTCCGGGAACACGGTCCAGGAAATGCCTTCCAGCGTCGAAGAGGATTCCTCCTCGGGCGCGACCGGCTCCGGTACCGGAGCGCGCCGGGCGCTGAAACGACCAGCCATGCCTGCGGGTCTGCTCATTGCGGCCTACCTGTCAGCGCGCCAATTGCAGATTGAGCTTGCTCGGCTCCACCTGACCCTTTGCCGGTGCGGCCTTGGCCGGCGCGGGCGCGATCAGCTTCTTAAGCTCGACCGTGATCTTGTTGCCTTTCTTGACGTCCTCGAGCGGCACGCCGCGATCGATCGCTTCGCGCACCAGCCGATAGAAATTCGGCACCACCGCCGCGAAATCCTTGCCGAGTGTCTTTTCGATATCCGCCTTCTTCAGGCCGGGGGCGAACATGCGCTGCTCGAAGCGGTTGACGATCACCTGCGGCTGCGGGCCGCCTTCCAGCCGCTCGCGGATCGCGCCGACGAGCTGCTTGGCGTGTTTCAGCCCCGGCACGGTCATTTCGCTGACGATGAACAGCTTGTTCGAACCGAGCAGCACGCTGTCGGTCCAGGAGAACCAGGTACGAGGCATGTCGATCACGACATTCTCGAAATTGGTCGAGGCGAGATCGAGGAGCCGCGTGACCACGTCCGGGTCGAACGAGCGCATTTCCGCGGGCTGCGGGGGTGCCGCGATCACCGCGAGGCCGGAGGCGTGATAGGAGGTCATCACGTCGAGCAATTGCTTATCGAGGCGGTCCGGGCGCGGCTCGATCTCGTTCAGGTCGAGACGCGGCTCGAGGTCGAGATAGTCGGCGCAGGCGCCGTGCTGGAAATTCAAGTCGACCAGGCAGGTCGAAGAGCGGCCGCGCTGGCCGCTCGACAGCAGCAGCAGCGCGGTCTGGATCGCGAGCGTGGTCACGCCCGCCCCGCCGACAGCGCCGAGGAAAGTGAAGATCTGCGCCTCGGTCACTTCGTTTGCGGCCGGCTTCACGACACGGGCGCAGGTGCGTACCAGCTCGACCGGCGGCACCGGCTTCACCAGGAAATCGGCGACGCGCATCTGCAACAGCGTCCGCGCGACATTGGCGTCGAAGGCCTGCGTGATGACGACGACCGGCGGCCAGCTTCCAACGCGCGCCATCAGCCGTTCGAGCGCCTGCATCTCGTCGTCGCGCGTCGCATCAAGATCGATCACGATGACCGTGACGCCATCGGTATTGAACTTGTCGCCAGCGCCGGCCACCGTGCCGGAAATCACCCGCAGATCAATCGCCGCCGCCGCGGCAAAGGTCGCGCGCACCGATTCCTCGAACACGGAATCGGCGGTCAGGACGACCACCCCGGTCTTGTTGGTGTTGTTCTGTCGCGTCAGGCGCATGGCATGCTTTCGTTTATTTCACCGACGGTGTCGGCGGAGGCGACCACGAGCCGCCGCCAGAACCCGGCGTGCCGGCGGCGGACGAATTCGCCGCCTGCTGCGCCTGCTGATAGGCGACCGAGCTTGTCGTGGCGTTCACCGGGGGGATTACGCGGTTGTAGCGGTAGCGCTCGACGGCCGCCTGCATCCGCTCGCCGTTATAGGCGACGTCGCGGCGCACGCTATAATTGGGCCAGGGATCGACCATCTGCGCGACCTTGTTCGCGGCAACAGCGTCGCCGGACGCGAGCGAGATGGACTCGCGGCGGTCGTAATAGATGTCGGAGCAGGCCCCGAGCATGCCGGCTGCAGTCGCGATCAGCGCGATGCGCAGCATGGCGCGCTCAGTTTTTTGCCGAAACAACGGCATAGTCGCCTCCCGTCGTTGCTGCCACCGGCAGATCGAGCATGTGGCCGGTGAGCGGACGCGTGCCGCCGGCGGCGAGCTTGGCCATCGCCGGCGTGATTTCGTGCTTGCCCATCAGGAACAGGTCGGCGTCGTTCGGCGGCAGGGAGCCGTCGAGCGGGGTCGCGACCACGTCGCCCGGACGCGTCGGGCGCACGAGGCGCGGCGTCACGATGATCGCGAGATCGGTTTCCTGCTTCTGGTAGGCCTTGCTGGAGAACAGCGCGCCGAGCACCGGCACGTCGCCGAGCCAAGGCAGCTGCGATGCCGCGGTCCGGCCGTCGCTCTGCAGCAGGCCGCCGATGACGAAGCTCTGCCCGTCGCGCAGTTCGACCGTGGTCGAAGCGCGGCGCACGATCAGCGGCGGAACCGAGATGCCGGCCACCTGCACTGGATGGCTGGTGTCGAGCTGGGAGACTTCCGGCTCGATCTTCATGTTGATCAGGCCATCGCCCAGCACGGTCGGCGTGAAAGCGAGGCCGACGCCATAGCGCTTGTATTCGATCGAGACCTGTCCGAGCGCGCCGGGCACCGGGACCGGGAATTCGCCGCCCGCGAGAAAACTCGCGGTGTCGCCCGACAGCGCAACGAGGTTCGGCTCGGCGAGCGAGCGCGCCATGCCCTTCTGCTCGAGCGCATTGATCAGGACATCGGTGGTCAGCCCGTTGGCAAGGAGGCGCCCGACCAGGAAGCCGAAAGGTGCGGCGCCGGAGAGAACGCCCGCGGCCACGATCGGCGAACGCAGGACGTTGGCGTCATTCACGCCGCCCGAGGTGACGCCCGGGTTCTTGAACGGGCTGTCGCCCGCCGGCGTCACCGGAAGCTGCGAGGCCGGCGTGGTGTTGCCGATATTGCCCAGCAACCGGTTGCCGAACAGATTCCACTGCACGCCGAGCTCGCGTCCGGCCTGGCGGTTCGCTTCGATGAAGCGGACTTCGAGCATGACCTGCTGCGGCTGCAAAACCTGGACGGAATTGATGACATCCGGGCCAAACTGCCTGGCGATGGTGACCGCCTTGTCCAGCGTCGCGGCGTCCGGCGACGTGCCGGACAGCATGATGCGGCCGTTGACCGAAGACGCCTTCATCTTGGCGCCCACGAAGCGGCGGTCCAGCAGCATCTGGAGCTGGGAGACGTCGTAGGTGACTTCGATATCGAAAACGCCGATCAGCTTCTTGCCCTCGGCATAGGCGGAGACGCGCGTGGCGCCGCTCTTCTTGCCGAGGATCGACAGCGAACGGTCGGTCAGCGGATTGACGTCCGCGATCTCCGGATCGCCGACCGAAAGCTCGACGAAGCTCGAATCGGTGCGCACGTCTTCGGTTTTGCCGATGGCGACCGTGATCTGCGCGGTGCGCTTGCCGCCGATGGTCACGTTCTTCTGCGCGACCGCTTCGCCAAGCGGCAGGAAGCCGCTCGCGGTCAGCAGCAGGCCGGCGGCCGCGATGGAGAGCCACACGGCTCCGCTACGGACGATCGAGGTCCTGTCCTCATGCCGCTTCGACGCGGCAGCCAAGGTCTTGATGTTCTTTTTCACGACGCACTCCCCACCCTTTTACTTGTGTCCCCGTTTCAGTTCCGTCCGGCTTTCACCCCCGTGGTTGCCGGCTGGCTTTGGTGCCGTTCGGACGGCACCGTGTATTGCTGCTTCACCGCTGCACGTGTCACCGAGATGGTGGCGTAACTGTCATCGCGTCCCTGCGGCGCGTCCGGTGAGGACAGATCCTGCAATGTGATCTTGCGCGCGCGGTCGTTGTTCACTTCGCCGGCCTTGCGCAGCATCAGCGAAAGGCTACCGACCGACGAGGCGAGCCCGACCTTCTGCGCGCCGACCGTGTCGACCTCGATGGTGACGGCCTTCGCGACGGTGGCCTTGCTCGAGCGGTCGTCGGCGCTCTGGTCCACCGCGAGGACGCGCACATTCTGGAGAAACACTTCCGTCGTCGCCGCGCCCTTGTCGATCTGGCGCGTCAGCGCGACATCGACGCGGTCACCCGGCAGGACGAAGCCGCCGACGCCTTCGACGTCATTGACGCGAATCGTGACGGCCTTCATCCCCTCGCCGACGAGCGCCGACAAGGTCGCACGCTGGCCGGCTCCGGTAATCTTCACCGCGAGCACCGGCTCGTTCGGCTCCATCGCCGTGAGCACGATGCGCTTGCCGGGGGAAAGGATGTCGGAAATTTTCGCGAAAGCGCCGGCCGGGACGGCATCCTGCGGCCATGCGATCTCGCGCATCATCGTCGCCGCAAGCTCGGTGCCGTAAGACAATGGCTGGTTCGCGACCACGATGGTGTTGGTCGCGACCGGCTTCTTGTTGGCTTCGAGACTCTTCAGCCGCGCTTCGGCCTGACTGTTCAGCCACGACTGCGCGATGAACACCGCGAGGAGACCGAACACGACCGCGAACGCGACCATTACGATGGTTGACTTACGCACAACGCCCTTCCCGTATTCCGAACGAAATTTAACGTTCTTGTCGGGGTCAGTATCCGATTCAGGTAGTATTGAATTGGTGAAGCGGGACGGGCTTCTCCGCCTATGCTGAAGAGACGTTGAATCACCAGGCTTTATGAAAAGTGCAGCGACGCGGTGAACGCCGCAGTAACCACGCAAAGGCCCGCAGGAGCGGGCCCTACGCCGGATGGCTAACGCACATTAAGAATGAAGGCGCGCGCGTTCCGCACGCGAGAACAATCACGCGACCGGTGCCG
Organism: uncultured Hyphomicrobiales bacterium; assembly: GCA_964584855.1. GTDB lineage: Bacteria > Pseudomonadota > Alphaproteobacteria > Rhizobiales > Xanthobacteraceae > Pseudorhodoplanes. The sequence continues at coordinate 26,968 of CAZPBF010000007.1, read as the reverse complement.
GAGCGCGCACGTTGCGCTGCGCATGCTCGACGCCGAGTGCGGTCAGCGAGACGTAGTCCACTTTTCCGCTTCCGAGCAGCGGCAGCTTCTCCATCACGATGACTTCCGCCGGCACCATCATGTCGGACGCGTGGCGCGCGCGCGCGAACGCAATGAAGTCCCCGCGATTACCGTCCTTCTGCTGGGTGTAGAGCAGGATGCGCTCGCCCTTGCGCGTGTCGGGCACGTTCACCGCCGCCGACAGCGCGTCCGGCCACAGATCCGCCGCGAGCATCTCGACGGCGGACAGGGAGATCATTTCGCCGCCGACCTTGGCGAAACGCTTGGCGCGGCCCTTGATCGCGATGAATCCCTGGTCGTCGATCGTCACGATGTCGCCGGTGTCGTGCCAGCCTTCATGCGGCATTTCGAGCACGCCGGGGTTTTCCGCGCGCAGATAGCCGAGCATCACGTTCGGCCCGGAGACATACAGGCGGCCGCCCTCGGTCACGCCCTCCACCGGCTCGAGCCGCGCGGTCATTCCGGGCAGGAGACGTCCCACCGTCCCGAACTTGTTGAACATCGGCGTATTCAGCGCGAGCGCGGGCGCGGTTTCGGTCACGCCGTAACCTTCGAGGATGCGGATGCCGAATTTCTCCATGTAGATGCGGCGGGTCGATTCCTTCACCGGTTCGGCGCCGGACAGGATGTAGCGCAGCGAGCGGAAGTCGTAGGCGTGAGCCGCGCGCGCATAGCCGTTGAGGAAGGTATCGGTGCCGAACAGGATGGTCGCGTTGACGTTGTAGATCAGTTCCGGAACCGTGCGGTAATGCAGCGGCGACGGATAAAGGTAGATGCGCACGCCGAACACCATCGGCAGGATGATGCCGACGGTCAGTCCGAAGGAATGGAACGCCGGCAGGACGTTGAACACCTTGTCGCGGCGGCTGAAATCGATAATGGCCTGAGCCTGCGCGGCATTGGCGAGCATGTTCCGGTGCGACAGCACGACGCCCTTCGGCACCCCCTCGGAGCCCGAGGTGAATAGGATCGCGGCACGGTCATCCGGCAGTCGCTCCACGATCGGCCGCTTGGAGGTGAACAGCGCGCGCAGCTTGTCGATCAGCGTGATCGTGGGGCGCACGTCTTCCAGATAGACGATCGCCAATTCGCTTTTCAGCTTCTCGACCAGATTCTCCAGCCGCCCGCGTTCGACGAACACCCGCGAGGTGACGATGGTCTTCACCTGCGCGGCCTTGCAAGCCGACAGGATGTTGGCCGCGCCTGCGGTGAAATTGATCATCGCCGGAACGCGACCAGCCGACATCAGGCCGAGCACGGTCACGACGACGCCGTTGGCGTTCGGCAGCATCACGCCGAGTGCCTCGCCCTCGCCGGCGAGCGGCATCAGCTTGCGCCCGAGCACTGACGTCGCGCGCAGCAGCCGCTTGTAGGTCATTTCTCCTGTGACCGGATCCTCGCAGGCGACGCGGCCCATGCCATGAACCTTCGCCGCCTCGATCATCGCTTGCACCACGGTGCGGTCGGTGGAGGTGGTCCGGAAGATCAGGTCCGACATGATGTTGTAGAGCGCGGCCCCGGCGGCCTGGCGGCGTTTGCGCCCTTTCAGCTCCGGATCGATTTTGAGCTTGACCGGCTCGAGCACCGTCACCTTCACCTTCGGGAACCAATGACGTGGCACCTGATCCTTGGTGACGCGGGTAAAGATCGTCTGTTCGAGGCCGTCGATACGCACAGGAACGATGGTCGCGTCGGACTTGTCCGCGATCAGGCCGGCGCCGTCGTAGACCTTCATCAGCGAGCCGGTGACGGTGATACGCCCCTCCGGGAAGATCACGAGCGTCTCGCCCTCGCGCACAGCGTTGATGAGCGTGCGCGTCGCCATCGGCTTCAGCGGATCGAGCGGCATAGCACGGGTCAGCCGCAGGAACGGCTTGCACCACCATTTCTGCGCGATCGCGGTGTCGATCGCGAAAACCGGGTCCTTGCCGAGCAGCGAGAGCGCGATGCCCGCGTCGAGGAAGCTGACGTGGTTGAGCGCGATGATGCTGTTCGGCGGGATGTTGGCGAGGTTTTCCAGCCCCTGCACTTCGACGCGGAAAAAGGCGCGATAGATGATCGACAGCGCGTCGTTGAACGGTCGTGTCGGCATGGTGAAGCCGATCACGACAGCAACGATGAGATTGCACGCGCCCAGGAGAAGCAGGAGCGTCGCGGTGCCGACGCCTGCTTTCTGCAGCATCGCAACGACCAGCGTCGCAACAGTCATGAACAGCGCGTTGAGCACGTTGACCGCGGCGATGACGCGCGCGCGATGGTCTGCGCCCGCCCAGGCCTGCACCGCGGCGAAGGCCGGCACGATGAACAGGCCGCCGCCCACCGCAAGTCCCACGAGCCCGATGGCGATTTCGATGCCGCGTGCCGACAACAGCACGACGGACGGTCCGGCGAGCGCCGCCGCCGGCGCGACGCCGTACGTGACGATGCCCATCTCGATGGCAAACAAACCGAGGAACAGCGCCCCGATCAGCGTCGGCAAAAGAATAATCCGCCCGCTCGCAAGCCAGGCGGCGAGGCCGGAGCCGAGGCCGACCGCGATCGAGAAAACCGCGAGATACGAAGTGACGACTTCCTCGTTCCCGCCGAGCAGCGTCTTGACCAGCGGCGGCAGCAGCGAGAGCACGATCACGCCGACAAGCCAGAACCAGCTCGTGACCAGCGCCCCCCACCAGAGCCGCTTGTCTTCGCGCAGGTGCTTGATCAGCGCCGAGGTGGAAGCGGCGATGTTGCGGGAGATGACAAGCTCCGGCGCGGCTTCGCCCGTGCGCGGGATGAACAGGCTCGCGCCCCAGCAAAGAAGCGCAAACACCATGATCAGACCGGCGAAGGTGGAGGGGTCTCCCCCGCCCTTGGCCGCAATCCCGCCGACGATAGTCCCGAGTAGGATCGCGATGAAGGTCGCGCCTTCGACCAGCGCATTGCCCGCCGGCAATTCGCGCCGTTCCAGATGGTCCGGCAGGATGCCGTATTTGATCGGGCCGAACAGCGCGCCGATCACGCCGAAGCCGAACAGCGCAACGAACAGAACGACGATCGAGTGCAGCACGAAGCCGAGCACGGCGATTGCGGCGACGCCGATCTCGACGAGCTTCAGCCGCTGCGCGATCACTGCCTTGTCGTAGCGGTCGGCGATCTCACCGCCGAGTGCGGACAAGAAGAAATAAGGCGCGATGAACACCGCGCCGGCGAGCGTGATCAGCGCCTCGCTGTTCGACCCGCTCATGTGGAACAGGATCAGGAAGACCAGCGCGTTCTTGAGATAATTGTCGTTGAACGCAGAGAAGAACTGCGTCCAGAACAGCGGCGCGAAGCGCCACGACAGCATCAGATGCGGTTTGTGTTCGGCCATGGTGCGGGGGTTCAGGGTTCACCCTTCCCTAGCATGAAAGCGCGAGCGGACGGCAGAGGGTCGGCGCTAGATCCGCAGGAGCGCGGTCGGCTGGCGCTCGCATTCCTCATCCACGCCGTTGAAACGCTTGTATTGGCTGAATCCGATGTGACTTTGCGACAGGCTGCCGGTTACCGTCATCTGGTAGCAGAATTCGGTGCGGTGGCGCGGCGAGCCGTCGAAGACGTCGTCATACTCGGCCCAGCCCCAGATCAGGATCCGTCCCTGCCCTTCGCGCACGTTGCGCACCGTCGGGCCCTCGATCACGATCACCGGAGACTGCGCGAGGCCGCGAGGCCCGATCACCAGCGGCTGGTAGTCGTCCTGCACCACGACGCGGTTGCCCGCCTCATCGTAGTCGGCGAAGTCGAGATCGGCCGGGATGCTGCCGGCGAAATACTTCCAGCTGACATGCGACGTGCCGTTGCGCGTCGGCGTCGTCCCGCCGTTTTCCCAGACCGGCTGCACCGTGCAGTTCTGGATGTCCTCGATCGCGGAAAGACGCGTCACGTTCACGCGGAATTCGCGAAACGCAACATAAGCGCGCTGCGTCGCGATCATCGTCGCATGCATGATGCGCCCGGAATCCTCGGCCACCTCGACGGCGCGGCGCAGCCACATCGCCTGCAGGACGGCGGTGATAATGAGGAACAGCGCAAAGCCCGCGATCGCGAGATCGGTCGCGCGAATTCCGCAAATGAAGCTCTGCGCGAACGGCACAGGCGCCGCAGGAGCCGGCGCCGCCTGAACGAATTCAAACGCGGCGCGGTGCAGCGTCGCAGGCGCTACGTCGTCCGGCAGCCGGAATTCGATCGGAACGTTGCGGGTCGGCCCGCCCATGACCGGACCCGTGGGCCGGCACGACGCCTGAAGCAGCACGCCCGCGACAATGACCACCAGCAGCGAAACGCCCGCCGCAATTGCTATCCCCAGAAATGACTTCATGACCTCAAACGACCCCGCATCTCACGCTGGCTACCGCAACCGCTTCGCCACTTCTTCCAGCATCACCTCAGTCGCCCCGCCGCCGATCGCCTGCACCCGTGCGTCCCGCGACATGCGCTCGATCGCGCTTTCGCGCATGAATCCCATGCCGCCATGGAACTGGACGCAGTCATACATGACCTCGTTGACCAGTTCCCCGCAATAGGCCTTGGCCATCGAGACTTCCCGTGTGGCATCGATGCCGCTTTTGTCGAGGAAAGCGGCGTGATGCACAAGCTGCCGGCCGGCCTCGACCTTGGCCGCCAGCATGGCGAGCCGCTGGCGGAGGGCCTGTTTCTCGAACAGGGTCGATCCGAAGGTCTTGCGCTGCGTCACCCAGTCGAGGGTCATGTCGAGCGCCGCCTGCGCCTCACCCATCGCCATCGCCGAGATCGCGATCCGCTCGTTCTGGAAATTCCCCATGATGGCGTAAAAGCCGCGCCCCTCGGCGCCGAGCAAATTCTCCGCAGGGACGCGGCAATCCTCGAACAGAAGTTCCGCGGTATCGGATGAGCGCCAGCCATGTTTGTCGAGCTTGCGCGCGACGGAAAATCCGGGCGTTCCTTTTTCGACCAGGAACATCGACACGCTCTGCGAGGGGCGCGCCGAAGGATCGCTCTTCGCAGCGACACAATAAAGATCGCCGTAAACGCCGTTGGTGATGAAGGTCTTTGCGCCGTTCAGGATGTATTGATCGCCGTCGCGCCGTGCCGCGGTGCGGATCGCCTTGACGTCCGATCCCGCGCCAGGCTCGGTGACTGCGACCGCGACGATCTTCCGCCCCGCGACAACATCGGGCATAAACCGGTCCTTGATCGCCTTCGACCCGGCGTTGAAGATGTGCACCGAGGCCATATCGGTATGCACCAGAACGGTGATCGCGAAGCCGGAAAAGGTCGAGCGCCCCAATTCCTCGGCGAGAACCACGGTCCCGAGCGTATCCATCTCCGCGCCGCCATATTCGGCCGGGTAACGCACGCCAAGAAAGCCGAGCTCCCCCATGCGCTGCAATACATCGCGCGGCACGAAACCCTGCTCCTCCCAGGCCAGCGCTTGCGGTTTCACCTCTTCCTCGACGAAGCGGCGAAGCTGCGCGCGCAGCATCTCGTGTTCCTCGCCGAAATAGGCGGAGCGCGGGGCGTTCGATTGGGATTGTGATTTCGCGCGCGGCACAGGAAGGCTCTTTGGGAAACGAAGGCACCATCATCCGTGATCGCCGCCATTCAATCAAATCATTCGTACGCCGTCGCCTGAAGCCCTAGATTACGGCATGCGTTCCCCCACCCCCGACGCATCGCGTTCGACGCTGATCGGAACGGCCTGCGGCATCGCCGCGGCCTTCTGCTGGGCGACGAGTTTCGTCGCCGCGCGGCACGGGGTGCAGGACGGCTTCGCGCCAGCCGATCTCGTGCTCTACCGCTTCGTGCCGCCCGGATTGCTGCTATTGCCGGTTATCCTGCGCTCCGGATTTCTCAGTCTCGGAGGCGTCACCTGGCCGCGCGGCATCGTGCTCGCGGTGCTGGGCGGACCGGTGCAGGCGATGGCCGCCTATACCGGGTTCACACTGGTGCCACTCGGGCATGGCGTCGTGATCCAGCCGGCGTGCGCGGTGCTCGGCGGCATGATCCTCGCGGCCTGGCTGTTCGACGACACGCTGTCGCGCTCCAGACTCGTGGGCGCGCTCGCGATGATCGCCGGTCTCGTCCTGTTCGCGGGGGAGGCGATCACGACCATCGGCACGCACGGGCTCGGCGGCGATCTCTTGTTCATCACCGCAGGATCGATGTGGGCTTTGTTCGGCATCGCGCTGAAAGGCTGGTCGCTGAGCGGACCGCGCGCCGCTGCAGCCGTCAGCGTGGTGGCGCTCTTTCTCTACACGCCGATTCACGCGATCTTCTTTGGCTACGAGCGCATCCTGTCGATCCCGCTCGGCTACAACCTGTTGCAGTTGGTGATACAGGGCGTGCTCGCTGCGGCCCTGCCGATCTATCTGTTCACGCGCGCGATCATCCTCCTTGGGCCTTCACGCGGAGCGACCTTCACGGCCCTCGTGCCCTGCTTCGCGCTTGTGATCGGCGCGCTGACCATCGGCGAATTCCCGACCGCCCTGCAGATCGCGGGCCTCATCATCGTCATCGTCGGCTTCCGTTTCGCCATCAAGACCTGAACCGCGCAGAAATCCCCATTTGGCAAGCATTTCTCGCGGCCATGCGTCGCAAACGCACCCTTGCGCGTTATCGCTGCCGAGGAGCGCGGCAATGCCGGATTTCAGCGGTCTGAACGATGCCTGGCTGGCATTGTCGAACAACGCAGCTATCGAGCTGCGTTCGGGCGCCTTCTATCTGCAGATGCTGGTCCTGGCAGCCGGCGTCGCAGCCGGCGCGCTGATCGCCGGCCTCATCCGGGGATTTGCCGATCCCGTGTCATGGGCGATGGGATGGCCGGCACCGGTCCGGCTGCTTATCCGCACGCTCGTCAATAATGCGCCGCTGATCGTGTTCGTGGCGGTCGTTGCGGCCTTGCGCGCGATCCTGCTCACCTACGACGCAGCGCAGCCTGCGCTGGTGCTGTCCGTTGCGATCAATCTTGTCGGTGCATGGATCGTGATTCACCTGCTCGCAAGCTTCATCCGCAACCGCTTTGCCTTCCGCCTTGTCGCGCTGACGGCGTGGATCATCGCGGCGCTCAGCATCCTCGGATTGATGGACGCTACGGTAAATGCGCTCGACGCGCTCGCGATCCAGATCGGCGGCTTCCGGCTGTCGTTGCTCCTCGTAAGCAAGGTCACGGTGCTGCTGATCCTCGCGCTCTGGCTTGCGAGCACTGCGGGAGCCTTCGTCGAAACGCGGCTGCGCCGGTCGAAAGATCTCACGCCCTCGATCCAGGTGTTGATCAGCAAGGTCGTGCGGCTCGCGCTGATTACGGCCGCAATCCTGATCGTGCTCGGCTCTGCGGGCATCGACCTCACCGCGCTCGCCTGGTTCTCCGGTGCGGTTGGCGTCGGAATCGGCTTTGGCCTGCAGAAGGTCGTCTCCAACATCGTCAGCGGCATCATCCTGCTCGCCGACAAGTCCGTGAAACCTGGCGACATCATCAGCGTCGGCAGACGCTTCGGTCTCGTGCGCGACATGGGCACGCGCTACATCTCGGTGCTGGCGCGCGACGGGCGCGAGGTTCTGATCCCGAACGAGGATCTCGTCACGCACCAGGTGATCAACTGGTCCTACAGCAAGGATGAAGTGCGGCTCGACCTGAAATTCTCGGTCGATCCGGTCAATAACCCGCACAAGGTGCGCGCGGTCGCACTGAACGCGATCAAGTCCGTGCCGCGCGTTTTCCTGAAAATTCCCCCGGCGTGCCACTTTATCGCGCTCGATGCGCGCTCGATGGATTTTCTGATGCGCTTCTGGATCGAAGATCCGGAACAGGGCGTCACCAATGTTCGCGGTGTGGCGCTGCTAGCCTTGTGGGACGCATTCCAGCGGGAGGGTATCAACTTCCCCTCGCCCGTTCAGGACATGCGCCTGCGCGGCACCGCGCAATTCGCGGTGGACGAGCCTGCCCCGAGCCGCGAGGCAGACCAGGACGCGATTTCCGATTAGCTATTGCGCGACGCAGGGAACGGCGCGTTGCCCCTTGCGCTTCAGCGTGATCGACTTGCGCGAAATGTGCAGCGTGATGCCGGCCTTGGAATATCGCGCACCGGACATCGAGAACAGCCGTTGCGGCAGGATCAGGGCCTTGCCGTCAATCTGTACGCTTGCCGAACGCGGTAGATCGAAGAACTGCACCGGAATCACCGTGCCGTCGGCGCAGGCGAAAGTCGCGAAGGTCTGCGCGTGCGCGGGCGATGCCGCCAAAAGCACGACAGTGACAGTGCCCCAAAGCCGCATGCTCATGCTGCCTCGCGATTTTCTCCCGACGCCACGAGCCACGAGCCGATCCATCGAGGCTCCCTAGTTTGAGTCGCCTGCCGGCCTGAATCATCTTGGCTGGTCTTCCATGTCTCTTGCATGGCGGCTTTCATAATTTTGATCATGCGAGCAGTCGCGGCGGCACGGCTAATCCCACAGGCCCGCCGGAGGGATCACGTTCTTGCCGGTCTTCCTCACGATCCACCAGGCGACGAAAGCGCCGGCCACATAACCAAGCCCAAGCCAGAGCAGGAAAAGAGCAACGGAGTAAGCTTGCGTGGCAGCGTAGAGCGGCAGAGACAAATAGTAAGAAACGCCGGTCAAGAAGGCGATCAGCATGCCCCAATTGCCGCCTCTGTAGGATGCCTTTCCTGCTAGCGTGGTTTCCCATGAAGGCGGCTTGTCTGGCGCCGGGTCGATGATGGGCTCACCCAATTTGTCGAGCCCAACCGGGGGTGGATCCGTTTCCCTCATCGCTTGCCGCTTTTCGTCGGCGAGTCCGGCCCGCGCGCGAGGATTCGGCATCTACGCCGCCTTGCGCTTGGTGAGGAAATCGCCCATGCGGTCGAGCGCCTTGAGGATGTTCTCGGTCGAGTTGGCGTAGGACACGCGGATATAGCCTTCGCCGAGAATTCCAAAGTCCGGGCCGCCGATGATCGCGACGCCCGCGTCCTCAAGCAAGGCGGAGGCAAGCGGCTTCGCCTTCCAGCCGGTATTCTTCACATTCGGGAATGCATAGAACGCGCCCTTCGGCGTGCGGCATGAAACGCCGGTCAGCTTGTTCAGGCCTTCGACCACGACTTTGCGCCGCTTGTCGAACTCGGCGACCATCTTGTGGACCGCGTCCTGCGGGCCGGTGAGCGCGGCAAGCCCGGCATATTGCGCCGAGGCATTCACGCAGGAATGCAGGTTCACCGCGAGTTTGCGCGCGAGGTCGTACAGCTTGCCGGGGAAGATGCCGTAGCCGAGCCGCCAGCCGGTCATCGCGTAGGTCTTCGACCATCCGTTCAAAAGGATCAGCCGGTCGCGGATAGAGGGATACGACAGGAGGCAGACGTGCTTCTCACCGTCATAGGTCATCTGGTCGTAGATCTCGTCCGACATGATCGCGACATCGGGCCACTTCTCAAGACCTTCGACCAGCTTGTCGACTTCGCCCTTCGGCGTCACGCCGCCGGTCGGATTGGCCGGCGAGTTAACGATGATGAGCCGCGTGCGCGGCGTGATGAGCTTGAGCGTCTCCTCGGCGGAGAAGGCAAAGCCGTTTTCCTCGCGGATCGGAATCGGCACGGGCTTTGCGCCTGTGAACTCGATCATCGAGCGATAGATCGGAAAACCCGGATCCGGATACATGATCTCGGCGCCCGCTTCGCCGAACATCAGGATCGACATGAACATAGTCGGCTTGCCGCCCGGCATGATCATGACGTTGTCGGGGGACACCTCGACGCCGAAACGCTTGTGCAGATCCGCCGCGACCGCAGCGCGTAGCGGCGGAATGCCGTTGGCCGGGGTGTAACCGTGATGGCCGTCGCGCAGCGCCTTTATCGCCGCCTCGACGATGTGCTCGGGCGTGCGGAAATCCGGCTGGCCGATGCCGAGATTGATGATGTCGCGGCCTTGCGCGGCGAGCGCATTGGCGCGGGCGAGGACCGCGAAGGCGTTTTCCTCACCGATACGATCAAAAGCCGGGACGGTCTTCAGCATGGCGTTTCCTCGTTCCCCGTTTCGGCCGGGTATTAGCCGGATCGGCCCGGCCGCCGTCAACGGGCCTCCGGTCGTGGATGGACTCAACCGTGGCGGGGCCGCACCCTATATCACGGGATTGCGGAACCCGGCGTATTTCCGGAGATTTCCTGTGTCATTGCCGTGCGTTGCCGTAAAAAGGCCGGCCCTCCAAAAAGGCCCTTGATGACCGTCTGGCTGGAATTGCTGATCGTCGTTGCACTGATCCTGCTGAACGGCTTTTTTGCCATGGCCGAGATGTCGGTCGTCTCCTCCCGCCGCACGCGGCTGCAGGCGATGACCGACGACGGCAAGCGCGGCGCCGCGGTCGCGCTCGACCTTGCCGATAATCCGGGCCGCTTCCTCTCCGGCGTGCAGGTCGGCATCACCGGCATCAGCGTCCTCTCCGGCGCCTATGGCGGGGCAACGCTCGGCAACAGGCTCGGCGATTATCTCGACGCAGTGCCGATGTTTCAGCCGCGCGGCCACGAGATCGCGGTTGCTGTCGTGGTCGTCGGAATCACGATGCTGTCCCTGATCGTGGGTGAACTTGTTCCGAAGCGCATCGCGCTGACCGATCCCGAGCGCATCGCCGCACGGGTCGCACGGCCTCTGCAATTCGTCGTCACCGTTGCCCGCCCGCTGGTTTGGTTGCTGGAACAGATCACGCGTATCACGCTCGTGATCCTTCGCATTCCGGAGGACCGGCGCGATTTGGTCACCGAAGAGGAGGTCAAGATCGCAATCGCTGAAGGCACCGAAGCCGGTGCGATCGCCGAGGTCGAGCAGAAGATGATCCACGGCGTGCTGGGCCTCGCCGACACACCGGTCAGCGCGGTGATGACGCCGCGCCCGGACGTCAACTGGATCGATCTTGACGACGACAGGAAAACGATCGCGCGCGAGATCGCCGATTGCCCCTATTCGCGGCTGGTCGTGGCGCGCGGCGGCGATCTCGGCCATCCCCTCGGCGTGGTCCAGAAGAAGGATCTGGTCGGCGACCTGATCGCCGGCGGCCCGCTCGACATCGAAGCGCATCTGCTCCAGCCGAATTATGTTCCCGAAAGCATTCCGGCGCTGCGCGTGCTCGAGCTATTTCGCAATGTGCCGGTGCATATCGCGTTCGTCGTCGACGAATACGGCGACTTTCTTGGCCTCGTGACACTTAACGACATCCTGAGCGCGGTCGCAGGCACGCTACCCGAGGAATTCGAGGCGCCGGGCGAGAACATGCGGCAGCGGGCGGATGGGTCCTGGCTGGTGGATGGCCGTACCCCGGTTGAAACGGTCGCGGACCAGCTCCACATCGAAACCGAGGGCGACTTCCACACCGCCGCGGGCCTTGCCCTCGACCGTCTCGCCCGCATTCCTGAAGAGGGCGACACTTTCACCGTCGGGGGCTGGACCGTCGAGGTGATGGATATGGACGGCAAGCGGATCGACAAGCTGCTGTTCTGCCCGAACACCAAGGCCGAAGCCGAATAGCCGCCACGCGCTGTCTGCATTGCTTTTTCGGCCGCCTTGCCGTCATCTGCGCAACTGGTCATTCAAATTCGAATTTCCCGAGGAAACGCCATGGCTAAGAAGCCAACCAACAAGTCAAAAACGCCGCATCCGAAGGGACGGCAGCTGCGCTCGCAGCTCTGGTTCGACAACCCGGAAAACCCGGGCATGACGGCGATCTATCTAGAGCGCTATCTGAACTGGGGCCTGACCCGCGAGGAACTGACCGGCGGCAAGCCGATCATCGGCATCGCGCAGACCGGCTCGGACCTGTCTCCCTGCAACCGCCACCATCTCGATCTGGCCAAGCGCGTACGGGAAGGCATCCGTGCCGCGGGCGGCATCGCATTCGAATTCCCGGTCCACCCGATCCAGGAAACGGGCAAACGTCCGGGCGCGGCGCTTGACCGTAACCTCGCCTATCTCGGGCTGGTCGAACTTCTGTACGGCTATCCGCTCGACGGCGTCGTGCTGATGACGGGCTGCGACAAGACCACGCCGGCCTGCATCATGGCGGCCGCGACGGTGAACATCCCGGCGATCGTGCTCTCCGGTGGCCCGATGCTGAACGGCTGGGACGGCGACCGGCGCATCGGCTCGGGCATGGTGGTGTGGCAGGCGCGCGAGGATCACGCCGCCGGCAAGATCACCTACCAGCAATTCATCGACCTCGTGGCAAATTCAGCGCCGTCCATCGGGCATTGCAACACGATGGGAACGGCGTCGACCATGAATGCGCTGGCCGAGGCGCTCGGCATGTCGCTGCCCGGCTGTGCGGCGATCCCCGCGCCCTATCGCGAGCGCGGACAGATCGCGTACGACACCGGCGTGCGCGCGGTCGAGATCGTGCATGAAGACTTGAAGCCCTCCGACATTCTCACCCGCAAGGCTTTCGAGAATACCATCATCGCCAATTCGGCGATCGGCGGCTCGACCAATGCGCCGATCCACATCAACGCCATCGCAAAGCATATCGGCGTGCCGCTCTCGATCACCGACTGGGAAAAGGTCGGCTATGACATTCCGCTGCTCGTCAACATGCAGCCGGCCGGATTCTATCTCGCGGAGGAATATTACCGCGCCGGCGGCCTGCCCGCGGTGATGAACGAGTTGCTGAAAGCCGGGCGCATCCACGGCGATGCGGTCACCGTGAACGGCAAGACCATGGGCGAGAACGTCAAGCGCGCGAAAATCGTGAACGAGGACGTGATCCGGACTTACAAGAAACCGATGAAGCAGAAGGCCGGCTTCAAGATCCTGCACGGCAATCTGTTCGATTCCGCCGTGATGAAGACGAGTGTGATCTCGGAGGAATTCCGCAAGCGCTACCTGTCCAACCCGAAGGACCCTGAGGCGTTTGAGGGCAAGGCGGTCGTGTTCGAAGGGCCGGAGGATTACCACCACCGCATCGACGATCCGAAGCTGAAGATCGACGAGAACACGATGCTGTTCATCCGCGGCACCGGCCCGATCGGCTATCCCGGCGCGGCGGAAGTCGTGAACATGCAGCCGCCGGCCTATCTCATCAAGAAAGGGATCACCTCGCTGCCCTGCATCGGCGACGGGCGCCAATCGGGAACATCCGCGTCGCCCTCGATCCTGAACGCGTCGCCGGAAGCGGCGGCGGGCGGTGGGCTCGCCATCCTCAAGACCGGCGACCGCGTCCGCATCGACCTGAAGAAGGGCACCGCCGACATCCTGATCTCGAAGGCGGAGCTTGCGACGCGGCGCGCCCAGCTCGAAAAGCAGGGCGGCTTCAAGTATCCGGCAAGCCAGACGCCATGGCAGGAGATCCAGCGCGGCATGGTGGATCAGCTCGGCGAGGGCATGGTCCTGAAGCCCGCGGTCAAGTTCCAGCGCGTGGTGCAGACCCGCGGCGTGCCGCGCGACAATCACTGATCGCAGCCATCAATTCTTTGAATTGACGAACGAGGGCGGAAGGCGACTTCCGCCCTCGAACTCTTTGGCAGGGCGCGCTATTCATTTGTGGCCAGCCGGGACCACGTCATGCCTTCCGTCGCCGACAAACGCCGCGAATTCCGCGGCCTGCATGAGAGCGGATGTTTCATCCTTCCGAACCCGTGGGACATCGGCACCGCGCGCTATCTGCAATCGCTGAATTTCAAGGCGCTGGCGACCACGAGCGCAGGCTTCGCCTTCGCACAGGGCTATCCGGACAATCGCATCACCCGCGAGATGGCGCTCGACCATATCGCGGAAATCGTGGACGCGACCGACGTGCCAGTGAACGCGGATTTCGAAGGCGGCTTCGCGCACGACCCGGATGGCGTTGCCGAGAGCGTACGTCTTTGCGCGCAAACCGGCGTCGCCGGATTGTCGATCGAGGATTCGACCGGTGATGCCGCGAACCCGCTTTACGATTTCGATCTCGCGGTGGCGCGCGTACGCGCCGCCCGCCACGCGCTCGACAAGGCCGGCCCGAACCTCGTGTTCACTGCGCGGCATGAAGGTTTTCTGGTCGGCAAGCCGGACATCGGCGAAACGGTGCGGCGGCTCAAGGCGTTCTCCGACGCCGGCGCGGACTGCCTCTATGCGCCCGGCTTGCGCACACGCGAACACATCGCCGCAGTGATCGACGCGGTGAAGCCGAAGCCGGTCAACATCATCATCGCGTGGAAAACCGATCTGACATTCAACGATATCGCCGCGCTCGGCGCGCGCCGCATTTCGATTGGCTCGGCGCTGTCGCGCGTTGCCTGGGGCGCGTTTATCCGCGCGTCGAAGGAACTGAATGAGCGCGGCACGTTCGACTCGTTCGCCGACGCCGCAGTGAGCCCGGAACTCAATAAGCTGTTCGGCGAGGATCTGAAGAAACGCGGGATTGGCTGATGACTGAAACGAAAGATCTGTCACGCTGGACGCCCCGTCCGCGTCCGCAGCGCAAGGCGATGGAAGGGCGCTACGCGCGGCTCGAGCCGCTCGACGTCGCAAAACACGGCGACCAGCTTTTCGAGGCCTCGAACACCGTCGATGCCGAGCGGCTCTGGCAATATGCGGCGGATGGCCCCTATCGGGACCGCGCGAGCTTTCAGCCGTGGCTGGAGAAAGCCGCGGCCGCGGACGACCCGCTGATGTTCGTCGTCATCGACAAGGCGACCGGGCGCGTCGAGGGACGACAGACCTATTTGCGCATCGCGCCCGAGCACGGCGTGATCGAGATCGGCTACATCCTGTGGGGTCCGGCGATCGGACGCACCCGCGTCGCGACCGAAGCGTTCTACCTGTTCGCGGCGCACGCCTTCGACGACCTCGGTTACCGGCGCTACGAATGGAAATGCGACAACGCGAATGTCCCCTCGAAGAATGCCGCAGAGCGCTTCGGCTACACCTTCGAAGGCATTTTCCGTCAGCACATGGTCTACAAGGGGCGCAACCGCGACACCGCGTGGTATTCGATCATCGACAGCGAATGGCCGGGGATCAGGCGTGCGTTTCAGGACTGGCTAGCGCCGGAAAATTTCGCTAGCGATGGGCGGCAGAAGACAAGACTGGCCGCGCGCGCGGCCGGCAAATAAACCCGTCGGACCGGCCCCGCCGCCTCCCCGGGATCTCGGGGAGGAATGAAATGGCCGACAGACTGAAAGGCAAAGTCACGCTCGTCACCGCGGCCGCCGCAGGCATCGGGCGCGCCATCGCCGAAACCTGCGCCGCCGAGGGCGGCACGGTGATCGCGACCGATATCGCGCCGGACAAGCTGCAGGGCATCAAGGCGGCAAAACTCGCCAAGCTGGACGTGCGCTCGACCGCCGATGTGAACGCCTTCGCCAAGGAGGTGGAGAAGGAATTCGGCCCCCTCAACGTGCTCGCGAACTGCGCGGGCTTCGTGCATCACGGCACCGCGCTCGACACCAGCGACGAGGACTGGGATTTTTCCATGGACCTCAACGTGAAGTCGATGCATCGCACGGTCCATGCCTTTCTTCCCGGCATGCTCAAGAACGGCGGCGGCTCGATCATCAACATCGCCTCGGGTGCAGGCTCGGTGCGCGGCGTTCTGAACCGTTACGTCTATGGGGCGAGCAAGGCCGCGGTGATCGGCCTGACCAAATCGGTCGCGATCGATTTCATCCGCAAGGGCATCCGCTGCAACGCCATCTGCCCCGGAACGATCCAGTCACCGTCGCTCGACATGCGCATCGAAGCGCTGGCTAAGAATACCGGCCAGTCGCTCGACGCCGCGCGCAAGGCGTTCATCGACCGTCAGCCGATCGGCCGGCTCGGCACGCCGCAGGAAATCGCATGGCTTGCGCTTTATCTCGCGTCCGATGAATCGAGCTACACCACCGGTCAAATCCATCTCGCCGACGGCGGGTTCGCTTTGTAGAACGGTTGTTAATCGGCCTCCTGGCGAGGGCATCGTGCAGCGATGCGTCTCGAGCCACGAGGCCGCCCATCCTTCGAGACGCCGCCTCCGGCGGCTCCTCAGGATGAGGCGGAACAGGAGACGGGACAATGCATATCCTCATCACCGGCGCGGCGGGCATGATCGGCCGCAAGCTGACCGAGCGGCTGGCAAAAGAAGGCGGCCTTAACGGCAAGGCCATCGATAGGCTGACGCTGACCGACGTCGTGGCGCCGCAGGCACCCGCGGGCTTCAAGGGCAAGGTCGAGGCCCGCACCGACGACCTGCCCGCGCAGGGGATCGCGCAGCAATTGGTCGGCCAACGCCCGGACGTGCTCTTCCATCTCGCCGGCATCGTGTCGGGCGAAGCCGAGCTCGATTTCGAGAAAGGCTATCGCGTCAACCTCGAAGGCATGCAGCATCTGCTCGAGTCGATCCGCAAGACTGGCGACGGCTACCATCCGAAATTCATCTTCACGTCGTCCATCGCGGTCTATGGCGCGCCGTTCCCGCCGGCGGGCATTCCGGACGATTTCGCGCTGACGCCCCTCACCTCCTACGGCACGCAGAAGGCGATGAGCGAATTGCTTCTCGCCGATTACAATCGGCGCGGTTTCCTCGACGGGGTCGGCATCCGCCTGCCGACCATCTGCGTGCGGCCGGGCAAGCCGAACAAGGCCGCGTCTGGCTTCTTCTCCGGCATCATTCGCGAGCCGCTGGCCGGGCAGGAGGCCGTGCTTCCGGTTTCGGAGAGCGTACGGCACACCCATGCCACGCCGCGCTCGGCGGTCGGCTTTCTGGTGCATGCCGCGTCGCTGACGCGCGAGCAGCTTGGACCCCGCATCAATCTCGCCATGCCCGGAATTTCATGCACCGTCGGCGAACAGATCGATTCGCTCCGCCGCATCGCCGGCGACAAGGTTGCAAGCCGCATCAAGAAGCAGCCCGACGAACTCATCATGCGCATCGTTGACGGCTGGGCGCAGCGCATCGAGGCCAAGCGCGCGCGCGAACTCGGCTTCAAGGCGGAAAGCTCCTTCGACGAAATCGTGCGCACGCATATCGACGACGAGCTCGGCGGCAAGATCGCGGCGTGATCCGTCAGCGCCGCCGCAGCATCACGTTCTGGGCGGAGCGCGCGTCGACGCGATAGCCCTTTTCCGCCAGCAACGCGAAAAGATCGACCGTCCATTCGCGGCTTGAATCTTCGATCAGGATGAGCCGGGGCCAGCGTCCGGCCGGCGCGTCGCGAAAGAACGGCGCGAGCACCCTGTCCTCCGCGCCTTCGACATCGATCTTCAGCGCATCGATCCGGTCGATTTTCTGTTCGGTGAGGACGTCCTGGAGCGGACGGCAGGGAACGCGCACGATATCGGCGCCCTCGGCGCCGGTCAGCGCTCGCGCACGGGTGCCGCCGCGGTCACGCCGGTTCAATTCGATCGCGACCTCGCCGGATCGTTCGCCAAGCGCCAATTGCAGCGCGACGATCGGCAGCTCGGGATTGACAGCGATGTTGAACGACAGCCGCTCGAAATTTCCCGGTTCCGGCTCGATCGCGACGATGCGCGCGTTGCCTTTGGTCTGTGACGCAACGAAAAGGGAAAACAGGCCGACATTCGCACCGATGTCGACGAACACGAAGGGGCGCCGCTGCACAGCGTTTCGCACGATCTCGTCGGCGAGTTCGGCACGCTCTTCCGGCTCATACATCTGCGGCGTGAACAGCAGATTCTTTTCGCAGCCATTGTCGAGCGGATGCAGGCGCATGCGCAGCCCGAAGCGCGTAACGTCGAGAGCACCCGACGGTAACCGCATGGTCACGATCCGGCGCAAGGCGATCGCGAGCCGCAGCCCGAGCCAGTTGTTCGGCTGGGCAGCGGTCATCGCCAGTACCGCCCGGTCCAGCGCACCGGGCAACAGCGTGCCGAAGGATACAGCAGACATCACGGAACCCGCCTCCAAGTGAGGCCCGGGACAAGCTGGCAGCCTGTCCGGCCCGCTGCAATCCCGGGCAGGCGCGCATGTTGAGAAGCGGCAGGCATGCAACTATCTATTCGTCGTGGACAGCGTTGGCCTGAGCCGACTATCACTCGCTGTCCGCAGGACCGCGCAGGCCCATTCCGGAGGGGCGGAGATTCGCCGCATGAGTTACGTTGACGCCACCGCCGCGCCGTTACGAAAAACCGGCCAGATTAAGCTGCATGGCCCGCAGGCCTTCGAGGGCATGCGCAAGGCCGGGCGGCTGGTCGCGGATTGCCTCGATCTGCTGGCAGCCGAGGTGAAGCCCGGCGTGCCGACGGAGAAGGTCGATCGCTTCGTCTATGAGTTTGCGATGGACCACGGCGCGCTGCCGGCGACGCTGATGTATCGCGGCTACCGCAAATCGACCTGCACCTCGATCAACCACGTCGTCTGCCACGGCATTCCCGGCGACAAGCCGCTCAAGGAAGGCGACATCGTCAATATCGACGTGACGCTGATTCTCGACGGCTGGCACGGCGATTCGAGCCGCATGTATCCAGTCGGCGAAATCCCGCGCCGCGCCGAGCGGCTGATCGACGTCACCTACGAGTCGATGATGCGCGGGATTGCTGCGATCAAGCCGGGCGCCACAACAGGCGACATCGGGGCTGCGATCCAGTCTTACGTCGAAGCCCAGCACATGAGCGTGGTGCGCGACTTCTGCGGCCACGGCGTCGGGCGATTATTCCATGACGAACCGAACATCGTGCATATCGGACGCAAAGGCGAAGGCACAGTTCTGCGGCCTGGGATGTTTTTCACCGTCGAACCCATGATCAATCTCGGCCGCCCGCACGTGAAGGTGCTGTCCGACGGCTGGACAGCAGTGACACGCGACCGCTCGCTCTCCGCCCAGTTCGAGCACAGCGTCGGCGTAACCGACGCAGGCGTGGAAATCTTCACGCCATCCCCGCGCGGCATGGATAAGCCGCCTTATCTCACCTGATCCGCGCGCTCTTTTTCCGCTGCGGCAATAATTTTCACGGCACGACCTGCGCGCGCGCAGCATCGCCTCTGCAATGTTTCGCGTTGCCAACGCCTGCCTTCTTCCGTCATCCTGAGGCGCCAGCGTTTGGGAATTCGGGGACGTGGCGTGAACGAGCTTCTTCTTATTGTGGTTATTGTTGCAGCCGCGTCGATCCTGCCGCCGCTGTTTCTGTACTGGGTCGCCGCGCGGCCGCGGCTCGTGCCCTACTTCGTTTCATTCGGCAACATAGAGGCGAGTCTGTTCGGCGTGGTCGGCGTCCTGTTCAGCCTGAACCTCGCGTTTATCTGCAACGAGATCTGGCAGAACCGCGAACTTGCCACCGCGGCGATGTCACGAGAAGGCGAGGCGCTGCGCAATCTGGCCCGGATCGCGGCCAACATTCCGAATCGCGGCGGTCTGCCGATCCTGACCGCCGCGCGGCAATATCTTGAGGTCGTCGTTCACGTCGACTTTCCGCTCGCCAGTGCTCCGCAGGAGACGCGGTCGGACGCCCCGGAGGCGTCGTCGCTGCCGGCGCTGATTGCGCTCTCCGACACCCTGCTTGACGGCAACACACTGGAGAAGATCCACCCGGCGGTCCGCTCGCTCGCCCTGGGCCAGCTTGCGGCCGTCCGCGACAAGAGGCTGGAACGCGTCGCGCTGACCAATTTCGAAGCGAACCGCGTGAAGTGGCTGGCGCTGATCTTTCTTCAGGCCATGGTGGTGGTCGCCATTTTTTTCGTGCATGCGCGCAATCCGCTCTCCGTGCTGGTGGCGACGATGGTGTTCCTGGTGAGCGTCAATCCGTTTGTCACAATCCTCTATATGAGCCAGTCGCCATTCGTGGGCCTGAACCCGCTGACCAGCGTCCGTCTGGATGCCGCGCTGGAGCGGCTGATCGTGCTTGAAGCCAGCGTCAAAGGGTCGAATTGATGGCGCGCCGGCAGTGAAACGAAAGCGCCAACCCGGACTTTCCGAGGCCCCGCCGCATTATCTCGGGCATCGCGAGCGCCTGCGCACACGCTTCCGCGAGGCCGGCACCGATGCGCTGACCGATTACGAGCTGCTCGAGCTGGTCCTCTTCCGCGCATTGCCGCGCCGCGACGTGAAACCGCTTGCAAAGACCCTGATCGCGAAATTCGGCTCCTTCGCCGAGGTCGTCGCTGCGCCGGAAGCGCGGCTTGCAGAGGTAAAGGGCCTCGGCGATTCCGCCATCACCGATCTGAAGATCGTGCACGCCGCGGCCGGGCGCATGGCGCGTGGCCAGGTGCACAAGCGGCCGGTGCTGTCGTCATGGTCGGCGGTGCTCGACTATTGCCGCACCACCATGGCGTTCGAGGACAAGGAGCAATTGCGCGTGCTCTTCCTCGACAAGCGCAACCAGCTCATCGCCGACGAATTGCAGCAGAAGGGCACGGTCGATCACACGCCGGTCTACCCGCGCGAGGTGGTCAAGCGCGCGCTGGAATTATCCGCGACCGCGATCATCCTGGTGCACAACCACCCCTCCGGCGATCCGACACCCTCGCGCGCCGACATCCAGATGACGCAGGCGATCGTCGAAGTGGCGCGTCCGCTCGGCATCTCCATCCACGACCACATCATCGTGGGCAAGGAAGGCCATGCGAGCTTCAAGGGATTGCGGCTGATCTGAAAGCGCGCTTATTTCTTCGACAGCACGAGTCCGTCGGTCGTGTTCGGGATGTGCCGCCAGGTCGCATTGTCGGATTCCTCGAATCGCCACGTGTCGCCGTTCTTCGCCGTAATCACGAGCTCACCGCGATCCATCCGCCACGACGCCGGGTTGAAACGTGTGATCTGCGCGTCGCATCCCGGCTTGAGCGCGAGCGCGTGGGAATCCTCGCCCAGATCGGTCTTGTCGAGCGTGATGGTGCAGATGGGTTTGCCGGTGCCGCGCTGGAACGTCCAGTCGCCCGCGACCTGATCGACACCCTGCGCCGGCGGCTCGATCGACGCCGCCGCCTGCAGGAACAGCACGCCATAGCCGGGGGTGGGCGCTTCGTAGATGCCGCCCTCGACTTCACTGAACTCGGCGACCGGCTTTCCCCCTGCATCGACAAACCGCAGCAGGTCGTTGTCCGTCAGCCGCCAGGCGACGACGTCATTGACCAGCGCAAACGCTCCGGCACAGCGGTCATCGAACTCGATCTTGAATCCCTGCGCAGCCGGCTCGGGCTTGAGCGTGACCATGCAGATTCTGTCGCGATCGGCGTTGGAGAATTCCCAATTGCCGAGCACCGCTTTGGCATTGTCCGAGAGGACCGGCGCAGGCAGAGCGGGGGCGCCGCGTGGAGCCTGACCATGCGCCTGCCCCATCGCCAGCAGGCAAGGAATAAACAAAGCGATGATGGCTTTGAAACGCATAGGCCGGCGTCAGGACTTTTTCTTCGGCGGCCACGGCGTTTCCGGCACCGGCGTCAACGGCGGCTTGCCTGCCTTCCACGCCAGCAGATTGTCGACGACGAGCTGGCCCATCGCCTGACGCGTATGCACGGACGCCGAACCAAGATGCGGAAACAGCACGATGTTCTCCATCTCGATCAATTCCTTCGGCACGCGGGGCTCGTCGGCAAACACATCGAGGCCGGCCGAATAGATTTTCTTTTCTTTGAGCGCCTTGATCAGGGCCTGCTCATCGACCGCGGAACCCCGGCCGATATTGATAAGAATTCCATCCGGGCCCAGCGCTTCGAGGACCTTCGAATCGATCAGATTTTTTGTTGAGGCGCCGCCCGGCGTAACGACAATGAGAATGTCGACGTCGCGCGCAAGATCGACGACATTTGCGTAGTAGCGATTGCTCACGTCGGCCTGCTTGTTGCGATTGTGGTAAGCGACGGGCAATCCAAAGGCCTCGAGCCGCTTTGCAATCGCCTTGCCGATACGGCCGAGCCCAACAATACCGGCCTTGCGTTCGCGCAAGGATGCAGTCAGGGGGTAATTGCCCTGCAGCCACTTGCCCGCGCGCAGATAGCGGTCGGCCTGCGGAAATTCGCGCACGGTGCACAGCAGCAGACCCAATGCGGTGTCCGCCACTTCCTCGGTCAGCACGTCGGGTGTGTTGGTGACGAGCACGCCGTGCGCACCGCACCATTTGGCATCGACATGATCGTAACCGACACCGAAACTCGAGATGATTTCGAGCTTGGGAAACTTCGACAGGAAACTGCCTTCAATGAGGGCATGGCCGCCGCCGCCGCCGGCCATCGCCTTGAGCCTTGGGGCAAGGTCGGCAATCAATTTGTCCTTGTCCTTGGCCTCCCAAAATTTGTGCAGCATGAAGTTGCGCGAAATTCCGTCAACGATGAGCGGCATCGCCGGTCCAAGCAGCAGGACGTCGGCCTTATCGTCGGCCATCGCGTGAACTCCTTTATTTGTCGCATTTTTGCCCCGGCGCGGGCGATCAGGGAAGTCGGGGGCAAAATTGAGGGATCGCGATCCGGCAAGTCAATGGTTGGGCAGGCCCATCGGCCGGATTATGCTTGATTTTCTGAGGGGCCGTGCAACAACATCGTCCGTAAGGGCTGGTAAGACAATAACATCACCCCGCGCGGTCTCAGAGGGCCGACAAGCGGTTAGCCCAGGGAGGAATGGCATGGCCTCGGTCGCTATCCGCGACGTCCGCAAGGCATTCGGGTCGACGCACGTCATTCACGGCGTGAGCATCGCGATCAACGACGGCGAATTCGTCGTGCTGGTCGGTCCCTCGGGCTGCGGCAAATCGACCTTGCTGCGCATGATCGCGGGGCTGGAGAACATCAGCGGCGGGGAAATCCGCATCGGCGACCGCGTCGTCAACAACGTCCCGCCGAAAGAGCGCGACATCGCCATGGTGTTCCAGAATTATGCGCTCTACCCGCATATGACCGTGGCGGCGAATATGGGCTTCTCGCTGAAGCTGCGCGGCGCAAAGAAAGAAGAGATCGACGCGCGGGTGAAGCGCGCGGCCGAAATCCTCGGCCTGGAACCGCTGCTTGCCCGTTATCCGCGCCAGCTGTCCGGCGGTCAGCGTCAGCGCGTCGCAATGGGACGCGCGATCGTACGCGATCCGCAGGTGTTCCTGTTCGACGAGCCGCTGTCGAACCTCGACGCCAAGCTGCGCGTCCAGATGCGCACCGAGATCAAGGAATTGCACCAGCGCCTGAAGACCACGACGGTTTACGTCACCCATGACCAGATCGAAGCCATGACCATGGCCGACAAGATCGTGGTGATGCATGACGGCCTGGTCGAGCAGATCGGCGCGCCGCTCGACCTCTACGACCGGCCGGACAATCTTTTCGTTGCCGGTTTCATCGGTTCGCCCGCGATGAATTTCCTGAAAGGGAAAGTGCGCGCCAACGGCAAGCTCGAATTCGAGGGACCGGCCGACACGCGACTGCCGCTGATGGCGGCGCCGAACTCGTCGGACGGGCGCCCGGTGGTCTATGGGGTGCGGCCCGAGCATTTCGTGATCGCCGAAGATGGAGCCAATGCCGAGATTCAGGTCGTCGAACCGACCGGTTCGGAAATTCAGGTCGTCGCCAAGCTCGGCGGCGAAGATGTCATCGCGGTGTTCAGGGAGCGCCACCAATTCAAGCCGGGCGAAAAGATCCGGCTGAAACCGAACCCGAATCTCGTCCATCTTTTCGATGCGGCGACCGGGAAGAGACTGTCTGCTTAAAAACCGATAGAGGAGGAATGCCAATGACGGAATTTACCCGCCGCACGCTGCTGCAAGGCGGCACGGCGCTTGCCGCTGCCAGCATGCTCTCTAGCGAGGCTCTGCTGGAATACGCCAGGGCCTGGGCGCAGACCGCGCCCTGGAAAGCCGAGAAGGGTGCCAAGCTTTCGATCGTTCGCTGGAAGCGTTTCGTGCCGGCGGAGGACGAAGCCTTCATGAAGATGGTCGACGCGTTCAAGGCGGCGACCGGAACGGAAGTCTCGGTCACGAGCGAATCGTTCGAAGACATTCAGCCGAAGGCTTCGGTCTCGGCCAATACCGGCCAGGGCCCGGACCTGTTCTGGGGCCTTCACTCCCTGCCGCAGCTTTTCCCCGACAAGGTCATCGAGATGAACGATGTCGCGGACTATCTCGGCAAGAAGTACGGCGGCTGGACCTCGGCGGCCGAAGCCACCGTGAAGTCGGGCAACAAGTGGCTCGGCATCCCGGTCGCGACGATCGGCGGCTACATGAACTATCGCAAGTCGTCGATGGAGAAGGCGGGCTTCAAGGAATTCCCGAAGGACTTCCCGACCTTCCTCGAATACATGAAGGCGCTGAAGAAGAACAACACGCCGGGCGGCTTCGCACTCGGTCACGCTTCGGGCGACGCCAACGCCTGGGTGCACTGGATCCTGTGGGGTCACAACGCCTGGCTCGTCGACAAGGATGACAAGGTGGTCATCAACTCGCCTGAGACCGTGAAGGCGCTGGAATACACCAAGCAACTCTCGGACACGTTTATCTCGGGCACTGGCTCCTGGAACGACTCGTCGAACAACAAGGCGTTCCTGTCCGGCGAGCTGCACTGCACCAACAACGGTATCTCGATCTACGTCGCGGCGCAGGGCGACCCGACCAAGAAAGAGATCGCCGAAGACATGGATCATGCGTTATGGCCCGTCGGTCCGATTGGTAAGCCAACCGAACTGCAGCTCTGCGTGCCGATCCTCGCCTTCAAGTATTCGAAGGCGCCGAATGCGGCGAAAGCGTTCATCGCCTTCATGCTCGACAAGCCGCAATTTGATCCGTGGCTGATCGGCTCGAAGGGCTACCTCACGCACTGCCTCAATGCCTACGACGCCAATCCGGTCTGGACGTCCGATCCAAAGAACAAGGTGTTCGGCGAGGCGAGCAAGCGCTCCCTGCCGGCATCCGGTGTCGGCAAGCCGGGCGAGCGTGCGGCAGCGGCGATCGCCGACTTCCTGGTCGTCGATATGTTCGCGAATTACTGCCTCGGCCGCGACGATGTGAAAGGCGCGATCGCGACCTGCGAACGTCAGGCCAAGCGTCTGTATCGGTCGTAAATCGACATGTCGGGAGGCGGGCGTTCATTCGCCCGCCTCTCCTTTTCCCGACAACCGCGCGAGCAGCGAATGACCGATTTTGCACTCGGACGAACGGGCAGCAAGGCGGCCCTGCGCGAGCCGACGTTGTGGGATCGCCTCAAGGTCAACCGCAACTGGCTCGGCTTCTGGTTCATGCTGCCGGCCGCGGCCTTCCTGATCCTGTTCCTCGCCTACCCGCTGGGCCTCGGCGTCTGGCTCTCCTTTACCGATACGCGTATCGGCCGCACCGGCGTCTTCACTGGTCTGGATAATTACGAGTGGCTCTGGGACGATTCGATCTTCTGGCTCTCCGTCTTCAATACGATTCTCTACACGACGGTCGCGAGCGTCTTCAAATTCGGCATCGGACTTTATCTCGCTATCCTCCTGAACGAGCATCTGCCGTTCAAGGCGATGATCCGGGCAGCCGTGCTCATTCCGTTCATCGTGCCGACGGTGCTTTCGGCGCTGGCCTTCTGGTGGATCTTCGACGCGCAGTTCTCGATCATCTCCTGGTCGCTCAAGCATCTCGGACTGATCGACCACAACATCAACTTCCTCGGCGACGCGAACTGGGCGCGCTTCTCGGTCATCTTCGCGAATGTGTGGCGCGGCATTCCGTTCGTCGCGATCACGCTGCTCGCCGGCCTGCAGACCGTGTCCCCCTCGCTCTACGAGGCGGCGACGATCGACGGCGCGAGCCGCTGGCAGATGTTCCGCAGCATCACCTTCCCGCTGCTCACCCCGATCATCGCAGTGGTGATGACCTTCTCGGTACTGTTCACGTTTACCGATTTCCAGCTGATCTGGGCGATGACCCGCGGCGGCCCAGTCAACGCGACGCACCTGATGGCGACCCTGTCCTACCAGCGCGCGATCATTTCCGGGTTCCTTGGCGAAGGCTCGGCGATCTCCACCGCGATGATCCCGTTCCTGCTCGCAGCGATCATGGTGTCGTGGTTCGGCCTGCAACGGCGCAAGTGGCAGCAGGGAGAGGCGAATGACTGACGTCGCCTCCAAGGTTGACGTGAAGGCCGTTCTCTCAGGCACTTCACCCACCGCCGACCACAGCGAGGGCATGAGCTATCTGCAATCCCTGCCTAAGCGGATTGTGACGCTCTATTTGCCGCTCGGCCTGATCGTGATCGTGCTGCTCTTCCCGTTCTATTGGATGGCGCTGACCGCAATCAAACCGGACGACCAGCTGCTCGATCTCGACCGGGTCTCGCCGTTCTGGACCACGGCGCCGACCTTCAAGCACATCCACAAGCTCCTGTTCGAGAGCAACTATCCGCTGTGGCTGTGGAACACGATGTTCGTCGCGATGGCGGCGACCGTCATCTCGATCATCGCGAGCGTGCTCGCGGCCTATGCGATCGTGCGGCTGCGCTACAAAGGTGCGCAGTGGGTCGGAGGCGCCATCTTCCTCGCTTATCTGATTCCGCCCTCGATCCTCTTCATCCCGCTGGCGACCGTCGTGTTTCAGTACGGGTTGTTCAACACCCCGTATGCGCTCATTCTCACCTATCCAACCATCCTCATTCCATTCTCGACCTGGCTGCTGATGGGCTATTTCAAGACCATCCCGTTCGAGCTTGAGGAATGCGCGCTGATCGACGGCGCGAGTCGATGGCAAATCCTGATGAAGATCGTGCTGCCGCTCGCGGTGCCGGGGCTGATCTCGGCCTTCATCTTCTGCTTCACGCTGTGCTGGAACGAATTCATCTATGCGCTGACGTTCCTGTCCACGACCGCGAACAAGACGGTCCCCGTCGCGATCGTCAACGAATTCGTCGACGGCGACATCTATCGCTGGGGCTCGCTGATGGCGGGAGCGCTCGCGGGCTCTCTACCGCTGGTCATCCTCTACGCCTTCTTCGTCGAACACTACGTTTCGGCGATGACCGGGGCGGTGAAGGAATAGCGCAAATACAGACTTTCCGGACGCGACATCGCATTACTTGA
Organism: uncultured Hyphomicrobiales bacterium; assembly: GCA_964584855.1. Classification (GTDB taxonomy): domain Bacteria; phylum Pseudomonadota; class Alphaproteobacteria; order Rhizobiales; family Xanthobacteraceae; genus Pseudorhodoplanes. Next base: position 26 of record CAZPBF010000007.1, on the reverse strand, counting down.
CCTTGCCGGGGCAAGCGGGCACCACC
>CAZPBF010000006.1:0-134943 GCA_964584855.1 uncultured Hyphomicrobiales bacterium | reverse complement strand
ACGACCGAGCCGGTGGCGTAGCCGTTCGGGCCGCGGGCCAGGCCATAGGATTCCACCATAGGGGTTGCTTGGGCCACGCCGGGGATCTTGCGGATCTTGGCGATCATGGCGGTGCGCTGCACCGGGTCGTTCAGCACCGGCCCCGAGACGTAGATGTGCCCGTTGAAGCCGAGGATCCGCGCCATCAGGTCGCTGCGGAAGCCGTTCATCACCGACATGACGATGATCAGCACGGCCACGGCCAGGCTGATGCCGATGAAGGAGATCACCGAGATCAGGGCGACCCCGCCCTCCTTGCGCTTGGCGCGCAGATAGCGCCCGGCAATGGCCCGCTCCCAGCCGCTGAAGGGCCCGGCGGGCCGTACGTCGGTCATGCCTGCTCCACCTTGGCCGTGAGCACCTTGAGCGCGTCGTCCAGGGACAGGGTCCGGCGCTCGCCGGTCGAACGGCGCTTCAACTCCACCTCGCCGGCGGCGATGCCCTTGGGGCCGATGACCAGCTGCCAGGGAAGGCCGATCAGGTCCATGGTGGCGAATTTGCCTCCGGCCCGCTCGTCGGTGTCGTCCAGGAGCGGCTCCTTGCCGGCGGCTTCCAGGATGTCGTGGGCGCTCTCGCAGGCGGCCTCGACCGCCGGATCCCCAGGCTTGAGGTTGACGATGCCGACGCCGAACGGCGCGACGCTCTCGGGCCAGACGATGCCGCCCTCGTCGTGGCTAGCCTCGATGATGGCGCCCAGCAGGCGCGACACGCCGATGCCGTACGACCCCATCTGCACCGGTCGCTCGACCCCGTCGGGACCGGCGACCACGGCCTTCATCGGCTTTGAGTACTTCTCGCCGAAGTAGAAGATGTGGCCGACCTCGATGCCGCGGGCCGACAGGCGCTTGTCCTCCGGGGCTTCCCGCTCGAACCGCGCCTGGTCGTGCATCTCCTCGGTGGCGGCGTAGAGGCGGGTGCGGGCGTCCACGTGGGACTGCAGGTCACCCTGGAAGTCGACGTCGCCCGGTGCGCCCATCTCCACCAGGTCGGAGTGGCAGAACACCTGGCTCTCGCCGGTGTCGGCGCGCATCGGCACTGCCTTCAGGCCCATGCGGGCGAAGGCATTGAGGTAGGCCACGAACATGCGGTTGTAGGCCCGGCGCGCGCCCGCCTCGTCCACGTCGAAGCTGTAGGCGTCCTTCATCAGGAACTCGCGCCCGCGCATCACGCCGAAGCGGGGCCGCTGTTCGTCCCGGAACTTCCACTGGATGTGGTAGAGGTTCTTGGGCAGGTCCTTGTAGCTGCGGCAGTAGGCGCGGAAGATCTCGGTGATCATCTCCTCGTTGGTCGGACCGTAGAGCATCTGCCGCTCGTGACGGTCCTGGATGCGCAGCATCTCCTTGCCGTAATCGTCGTAGCGTCCGCTCTCGCGCCAAAGATCCGCCGATTGAACCGTCGGCATCAGCATCTCGATCGCACCGGAACGGTTTTGCTCTTCGCGAACGATCTGCTCGATCTTGCGCAGCACCAGCAGACCCAACGGCAGAAACGCGTAAATGCCGGCGGCTTCCTGCCGCATCATGCCGGCACGCAGCATCAGCCGGTGCGAGACGATCTCCGCCTCTTTCGGTGTTTCTCGCAGGATCGGCAGGAAGAAGCGCGATAGACGCATTGGCGATGCCCGGAATCGAATTGTTGCGGAATATGCGAGTGAAACCGGATCGCTTCGCAAAATACAAGCGTCGCCGGGCCCCGCCGCGGGAGGAGCAAATTCTCCGTCGGCCCCTCTTGCTGAGAAAAGGGGCTATCGGCTAGAAGTCAGGCGCCGGGACGGTCCAAGTCTTGGGAGGAAACCGCGAGCGCAACGCGCCGCCTTCGCCTCATCCAAACGAAGATGGGCGTCGAAATAATTCGAGCAGGGCTTGGCCCTGCTCTTTTCTTTTAAGTCGTTGAATTTAAAAAGAAAAGCGCCGGACAGCGTCTGTCGGGGGGAGGGGTGTACACTGCCCGGCGCGAGCGCGACCGACGGGGTCGAGCCACGCTTCGTTCGGTGAACGCGCTGGAGATCGGGTCGTTCCCCGTTCCACCAAAGTTTTTTCGGTTCCCCGACAGCTCAGAGACGGGGTGGATACGCGTCCCGGCCATAGGTCCATTCGGGCCGGAAATGACCGTTTTCGCCCATCAGGCAGACTTCAGCATTGGCTCCGCCATACTCGCCAAGCTTCTGCGCGGCGTCGACAGCGAAAAGCATGGCCTCCTTCTGGGTCAGATAAGGGCCGAACTCCTCGTCATCGTACTTGATGAGCCATTCTTCGTCGTGCTGGACGATGAAATATCGGGCGTTTGGCATCTGGGTCGCTCCCATTTTGGCGAGCCTCAACGCAAAAAGGAGTCTGCAGGTTCCGTCGCCCCCTGCCGGACTTGCAGGCAAAATTCCCACGGCATTTTCGTAAAATTGAAGAATGGAACCCAGTGGGGCGCCTAGCGCAACAGCCCGAACAGGGTCGCAAGTTGGTTCAGCGTGACCAGCTGTCGCGAATACGCGACGTAAAACGCCGCGAACAATATGGATGCAACGATCGTCGTCCATACCAGCTTCCGGCGCAGCGCAGGGATCACCGGCGCGCCTGGATCGCTTCCGGGCACCACCTCCCCCGCCTCGCCCTGCGAGCGCACGCCGAACGGCAGCACCGCGAACAGCGTGATCCACCAGATGAGAAAATAGATCGCGATCGCCGTCGAAAGCTGCATGCCGGGTCACGCCTGTTCCAGTTCGACCAGCGTGCCGAGAAAATCCTTCGGATGAAGGAACAGCACGGGCTTGCCGTGTGCGCCGATCCTCGGCTCGCCGCTGCCGAGCACGCGCGCGCCGTCCGCCTTCAGCTTGTCGCGCGCGGCGATGATGTCATCGACCTCGTAGCAGATGTGATGGATGCCGCCGTCGGGATTGCGCTCCAGAAATTTCTCGATCGGAGAATCCGCTCCAAGCGGTTCGAGAAATTCGATCTTGGTGTTCGGCAAAGTTACGAACACGGTCGTGACGCCGTGATCGGGCTGCGGCACGGCTGCAGAGACCTCCGCGCCCAGCGCGCCACGATATAGCTGCGAGGCCTTGGCGATGTCGCGAACCGCGATGGCGACGTGATTGAGGCGTCCGATCATACAAAACTCCCTGCCCGCCTAAACCACCAGCACATGCACATGACACACCGGCTTCTTGCCCCAGTGCTGCGCGACCGCCGAACGGACCGCCCGCCGAACGGATTCGGCAACTTCGTCGGGATCGCGCCGCCGCGCCTTGGGCAGCGTCTCGACCGTGTCGAGCACAGTATCATGCACGATCTCTGCAAGGTTCTCTCCCCCGGCTCCCGATTCCGGAATGCCGATGGCCTCGATCTCGGGGTCGGCGACCAGCGCCCCCTTGTCGCTGACAGCGAGCGCCACCGAGATCATTCCGGCAAAGCTCAAACGGCGGCGCTCGGAGACCGTCTTGCCCTCTGCCGGCACCAGGAGCTTTCCATCCTTGTAAACGCGGCCAGCCGGCAATTCGTCCACAACGCCCGCGCGGCCCGGCGCTAGCTGCAGTAAATCCCCGTTTCGGCATACGACGATCTGCCCGATGCCAAGCCGGCGTCCGATTGCGGCATGCTCGGACAGATGCAGCGCCTCGCCGTGCACGGGTACCAGGATTTGCGGTTTCACCCAGCCAAGCATCTCCTCCATTTCCGCGACCCGCGGATGGCCCGACACGTGGACCAGATGGGTACGATCGGTGATCACCTCGATGCCCTGTTCGATCAGTCCGTTGAGGACCCGACCGACCGCCTTCTCATTTCCCGGGATCGTACGGGACGAGAAGATCACGCGGTCGCCCTTGCCGAGCGTCACGTCGGGATGTTCGTCCTGCGCGATGCGCGCAAGCGCGGCGCGTGGCTCTCCTTGGCTGCCGGTGCATAACGCGACCACCTTGTCGGGCGGCAGATAACCGTACACATCGATGCCGCGAAATTCCTGAACGCCTTCCAGATATCCGGTCTCCCGCGCGACCTGGATAACGCGCTCCATTGCGCGTCCGACGACGACGACCTCGCGGCCCGCGGCCCGCGCGGCTTCGGCCACCGCCTGAATGCGCGCGACATTCGAAGCAAACGTGGTCACCGCGACGCGCGCCGGCGCGGATTTGATCAGGTCCGTTAGCGTCCGCGCGACTTCGGATTCCGAAGGCGAACGACCCTCGCGCACGGCGTTCGTGGAATCTCCGACGACGGCCAGTACCCCCTCCTCCCCGGCAGCGCGCAACTTCGCTTCGTCGGTCGGCTGGCCGAGCACGGGCGTCGGGTCGATTTTCCAGTCGCCGGTATGGAGCACGTTGCCATGCGGCGTTCGGATGATGAGTGCGTTCGATTCCGGGATCGAATGCGCGACCGATACAAGTTCGACATTGAACGGACCCAGGTCGAAACGGCCGCCGAGTGGAATGACCTTGACCGGGATTTCCGGCGCGCCCGGCTCGCTCTTCTGTTTGGCCTCGAGCAAGGCCGCGGTGAAGGGCGTCGCATAGATCGGAACTTTCAGCTTCGGCCATAGATCGAGGATGGCCCCGAAATGGTCCTCGTGAGCGTGGGTGAGCACGAGGCCCGCAAGATTTTTCCGTTCCTCGACCAGAAAGCGAATGTCCGGCAGGATCAGATCGACGCCCGGCAGGTGCTCCTCCGACGCAAACGAGACGCCGAGATCGACGGCCATCCACGTGCGGCGCCGCGCATCGCCGAGCCCGTAGATCGACAGATTCATCCCGATCTCGCCGACGCCGCCAAGCGGCGCGAAGACAAGCTGGCCCGCCATCAATGCGCCCCTGCCTTAGCGGAGCTGCGCGCGAAGTGGACTTCGCCCGCAACGATCGGCAGTAACGCCCCATCGTCAGTTCGGACGATCAGACGACCTTCGCTGTCGATCGTATCGAAAATGCCCAGGATTTCACGGTTTCCGGCCTGCACAGCGATGCGCGCACCCAGTCCGGCAGCGTGACGAAGCCAAAGCGAGCGGATGGTCTCCATGCCGCGCCCTTCGCTCCAGAGAGACTCTAGATCGATCCATGCGGCCGTGAGAGCGGAAAAGAGCTGCTCTGCTGTCACGTGCCGCCCAAGCATGCCAATTGACGTTGCAGGATAGGGCAAACCCGTCGGAGCAGTCGCGACATTCGTGCCGATGCCGATCGCAGCGATCACGCTCTTATCCAAAGATTCGGACTCGAGCAGAATTCCGGCAAGCTTGGCGCCGCCAGCCGTCACGTCGTTCGGCCATTTTAGAGTGACATCGAGCCCGGGCGCGCAAGTCTGCAGTGCTTCCAGGACTGCAAGGCCCGCAACCAGACTGAGCGTCGCGGCCGTCGACGCTGAACAGCGCACCGAACGCAGAAAAGTCGCGGCGAGGTTTCCGTCGAGCGTTTGCCATTCGCGGCCCCGCCTGCCCCGCCCGGCTGTCTGACGGCGCGCGACGACCCAGAGTGGCCCGCGTTCGCCCTCCCGCGCTCGCTGAAGTGCCTCGGCATTCGTGGAGCCAATCTCATCGAAAGACAGGATCCGGTGCCCCGCCTGCCGCGCGCGTTCAGACAGCGCGAATGCCATCCGTCAGAACAGCGATTTTGCCGCAACGCCCGCGGCGTCGATCAAGGGAGCCGGGTAGACGAAGTAAAGGAGATTGAACAATCCGCACACAGCCAGCACCGCGACCTGTTCGCGCGGCATCGGCTCGAACGCCTTCTGCGGTTCGTCAAAATACATCGTCTTCACGATCAGCAGGTAATAATAGGCGCCCACGACACTGGCCAGCACGCCAATCACCGCGAGCGTGAAAAGCCCGGCCTTGATGGCGGCGAGGAACACGTAATATTTCGCGAAGAATCCCGCGAGCGGTGGAATGCCGGCGAGCGAAAACAAAAGCATCGCAAGAAAGAACGCCATCGCCGGATTAGTCCGCGCGAGACCAGACAAGTCCGAAATCTCCTCGACCATGCGCCAGTCGCGTCGCATCGACAGGATGCAGGCGAACGTGCCGAGCGTCATCGCCAGATAGATGGCGATATAGACCAGCACTCCCTGCACGCCTTCAGGCGTCCCGGAGGCAAGTCCGACCAACGCGAAGCCCATATGACCGATCGAGGAATACGCCATCAGTCGCTTGATGTTGCGCTGGCCGATGGCGGCGAACGCACCAAGCGCCATCGAGGCGATCGAAACGAAGACCAGGATCTGCTGCCATTGCACCACGATGGTCGGGAACGCGTTGTGCGCGGCACGCATGAACAGCGCGATGGCTGCGACCTTCGGTGCGGCGGCGAAGAAGGCGGTGACAGGTGTCGGCGCACCCTCATAAACGTCTGGCGTCCACATGTGGAACGGCACGGCCGAGACCTTGAAGCATAGGCCGACGAACAGAAAGACCAGCCCAAACAGAATTCCAAGTCCGCCTTGCGCTGCGCCCTGCGCAATCGCGGGAAAACTGACGCTGCCGGTGTAACCGTAAATGAGCGAACAACCGTAAAGCAGCATCCCGGACGACAGACCGCCGAGAACGAAATATTTCAGCCCCGCCTCGGTCGAGCGCACGGAGTCGCGCTGACTTGCGGCAACGACATAAAGCGACAGACTCATCAGCTCGAGGCCAAGATAGAGCGCGATCAGGTCGCCGGCCGATATCATCATGCCCATGCCGGCCGTCGCGAGCAGGATCAGCACCGGATATTCAAACCTGCGCTGTTTCTCGCGCGCGAAATACGTCTGCGACATGAGGATCGCTGCGGCCGAACCGACAAAGGCAAGGACCTTCAGGAAGCGGGCAAAATCGTCGACAACGAATCCAGCACCAAAGGTCGTGAGCTTGCCCGCCGGCAGCATCAGCACGATAGCCGCAGCGGCGACCAAGAGCAGGATCGCGCCAAGATCGACGACAGGCGCGGAACGCTCGCCACGGAAGGCCCCCAACATCAGGAGGGTCAATGCGCCGGCGGCGAGCAGAAGCTCAGGCGCAGCAGGCAAAAGGGCTGGAAGCGCGTAAGGGGTCATTGCTGGGTCCGCACGGCCGGAAGAGACAAGTCAGCGCGCTTAACGGCAATGGCCCGCTCGTAATTCGCGACCAGCGCATTCACGGATGCCGAAGACATGTCCAGGATGGGTTTCGGATAGACGCCGAACAGGATCGTGAGCGCGACCAGCGGCACGAGGATTGCCATCTCCCGAATTCCGAGATCGCGAATGTGTTGCAGGCTCGGTTTTTCGAGGCGCCCAAAAATCACCTTGCGGTAAAGCCAGAGCGCGTAGGCCGCCGACAGGATCACGCCGAGCGTCGCAAGCGTCGCGACCGGGATATTGACCTTGAAGGTCCCGAGCAGCGTCAAAAACTCGCCGACGAAGCCGGATGTCCCCGGCAAGCCGACATTGGCCAGCGTGAAGACGAGGAATGCGCAGGCGTAAAGAGGCATCCGCTCAACCAGACCGCCATAGGCCGCGATCTCACGCGTATGCATGCGGTCGTAGACGACACCGACGCACAGGAACAAAGCGCCCGAGACGATGCCGTGCGACACCATCTGGAAGATGCCGCCGCCGACCCCTTGTGCGGTGACCGCAAAGATGCCCATGGTGACGAAGCCCATATGCGCGACCGACGAATACGCGATCAGCTTTTTCACGTCTTCCTGCATCAGCGCGACGAGCGACGTATAGATGATCGCGATGACCGACAGCGCGAAGACCAATGGGGCGAAATCGGCCGAGGCGAGCGGGAACATCGGCAGCGAGAAGCGCAGGAAACCGTAGCCGCCCATTTTCAAAAGGATCGCAGCTAGGATGACGGAGCCCGCGGTCGGCGCCTCAACATGCGCGTCGGGTAGCCAAGTGTGAACCGGCCACATCGGCATCTTCACCGCGAAGGACGCAAAGAAAGCGAGCCACGCCCATGTCTGCAGCGTGTGCGGGAAGCCGTGCCGCATCAGCGCCGGAATCTCGGTCGTGCCGCCATTCCAGTACATCGCCATGATGGCGAGCAACATCAGCACCGAACCGAGCAGCGTGTAGAGGAAGAACTTGAAGCTCGCATACACCCGGCGCGGGCCGCCCCACACGCCGATGATCAGAAACATCGGGATCAGGCCGCCTTCGAAGAAGAGGTAGAACAGCACGAGATCGAGCGCCGAAAAGGTGCCGATCATAAGCGTTTCCAAAACGAGAAACGCGATCATGTATTCCTTCACGCGCGTGTCGATCGCGCGCCAGGACGCTGCGATGCAGAAGGGCATCAGCGCGGTGGTGAGGATCACGAAGGGCAGCGAGATGCCATCGACCCCCATGTGATAGTTGCTGGTTCCGCTCAACCAACGCGCCTTCTCGACGAACTGGAATTCCGGCGAGGACGGATCGAAGCGCTGCACGAGCACAAGCGATACCGCGAATGTGACAAGCGTCGTCCATAGGGCGGCCCAGCGCGCATTGCGCTTCGCTGCTTCACCCTCGCCGCGCAGCATCAGGATAAACGCAACGCCCGCGAGCGGCAGGAAGGTCGTGATCGACAGGATCGGCCAGCTCGCCATCAGCGCACCCCTCCGGCGAACATGAACCAGGTGATGAATGCGGCGGCCCCAATCAGCATCGCGAAAGCGTAGTGGTAGAGATAACCGGTCTGCAGGCGCACGACGTTGCGGGTTACATCGAGCACGCGCGACGACACTCCGTCAGGCCCGAAGCCGTCGATCAGCCAGCCGTCGCCGCCCTTCCACAAGGCGCGCCCCAGCCACTTGGCCGGACGCACGAAGATCACGTCGTAGATTTCGTCGAAATACCACTTGTTGAGCAGGAAGCGGTACAGCACTGCGTGCTGGCGAGCGAGTTCGATCGGCAGGCCCGGATTGCGGATGTAGAATTGCCAGGCGACAAGGAAGCCCAATGCCATCATCAGCGTCGGCAACCAGGCAATCGTCCAGGGAACGTGGTGCATCTCTTCCAGAATGTGATTGTTTTCGCCGAACTTCAGTGACTCGTGAAAAAACTCTTCTACGCCGTGACCGGCAAACAGATCCTTGAACGGCAGGCCTGCAAGGATCGACCCGGCCGCGAGAACTCCGAGCGGGATAAGGATCACCAGCGGACTTTCGTGCGCGTGGTCATAATGCTTGCGGTCGTGCGGCTCGCCATGGAACGTCTTGAAGATCAGCCGCCACGAATAAAACGATGTTAGGCCAGCCGCGACCACGGTCATGATGAAGGCGTAGAGCGCCATCGGATTGTGCGCCGAAAAGGCGGCCTCGATGATCGCATCCTTTGAGAAATAACCCGCAGTGAGCGGGAAGCCGGTCAGCGCAAGTGTACCGATCACCATCGCCGTGTAGGTCAGTGGGATCTTCTTGCGCAGTCCGCCCATGGCACGGATGTCCTGCTCGTGATGCATTGCCATGATCACGGAGCCGGAGCCCAGGAACAGCAACGCTTTGAAGAAAGCATGCGTGAACAGGTGGAACATGCCGACAGAGTACGCACCCGTCCCCATTGCGACGAACATGTAGCCAAGCTGCGAGCATGTTGAATATGCGACGATGCGCTTGATATCGTTCTGCACGAGGCCGACGGTCGCGGCGAAGAACGCCGTAGTTCCGCCGATGAACGTGACGAAGGTCAGCGCCCCCGGAGACAATTCGAACAGCGGCGACAGCCGCGCCACCATGAACACGCCCGCCGTCACCATCGTGGCGGCATGGATCAGCGCCGACACCGGCGTCGGCCCTTCCATCGCATCCGGCAGCCATGTGTGCAGCAGGAATTGCGCGGACTTGCCCATCGCCCCCATGAACAGGAACACGCAGATGAGCGTGAGCGCGTCAGCCTTAAGTCCGAAGAAATCGATCGTTTTGCCGGTGAGCCCCGGAGCGCCCGCGAAGATGATGTCGAAGTCGATCGAATTCAGCATCATGAACACGGCGAAGATGCCAAGCGCAAAGCCGAAATCGCCAACGCGGTTGACGACGAAGGCCTTGATCGCTGCCGCGTTCGCCTCCGGCTTATGGTACCAGAATCCGATCAGCAGATAGCTCGCAAGACCGACGCCCTCCCACCCGAAAAAGAGCTGGGCAAGATTGTCCGACGTCACGAGCGCAAGCATCGCGAATGTGAAAAGCGACAGATAGGCAAAGAAGCGCGGCCGATAGGGGTCTTCGTGCATGTAGCCGATCGAATAAAGGTGCACGAGCGCGGACACTGTCGTCACGACCACCAGCATCACGGCGGTCAGCGTATCGATGCGCAAGGCCCAATCGACCTTCAGGTCGCCGGACAGGATCCAGGTGAACAGCGAAACGCGTTCCGGGTGATGTGCGATCCCCACGCTGTAGAAGGCGAACCAGGACAACACCATCGCCACGAACAAAAGACCCGTTGTGACCACCTCCGCCGCGCGCGAGCCTTCTGCCGCCGGGCCGTGCTCCTGGTGTTCATCGTGCGCATGGTGGATCACCGAGCTTGCGTTCACCGATGGCGCGCCATGCGTATGGCTTTCGTCCACGGGATGCGACGCGTGGTCCTCCGCGCCGTGTCTCGTCTCTCCACCAGGATACCGGCGGGCTGCGCCCCACAACGAGATCGCGCCGGCGATGATGGCGCCGATGAGCGGAAGGAAGACGATCGCCTGATACATCCGTTATGTCTCCGAACGCGCGCGCGGATCGCGCGTCAGCCTTTCATCAGGTTGATGTCTTCGACCGCGATCGAGCCACGGTTGCGGTAATACACGACGAGAATGGCAAGTCCGATCGCAGCCTCCGCAGCCGCGACGGTCAGAACCAGAAGCGCGAATATCTGTCCGACGATATCGCCGAGGAAGCTTGAGAACGTCACCAGATTGAGGTTGACCGACAGCAGGATCAGCTCGATCGACATCAGGATGATGATGACGTTCTTGCGGTTGAGGAAAATACCGAAAATCCCGAGCGTGAACAGGATCGCAGCGACCGACAGGTAATGGCCAAGACCGATGGTCATGTCAGATCCCCTGCCCCGATTTGACCTGGCGGACTTCGATCGACATGTCCGGCGTGCGCGCGACCTGTGCCGATATGCTCTGGCGCTTGACGTTCTCGCGGTGCCGCAGCGTCAGCACAATGGCCCCGATCATCGCGACCAGCAGCACGAGGCCCGCCGCCTGGAAGAAATAGAGATATCGCGTGTAAAGGACGAGGCCGATGGCCTCGGTGTTGCTGATATCCCCGATCGGTGGGGTCGGTGCTGCGATCACGCGCGGGATGCCCGGTCCGATGCTCCACGCCCCGACGACCAGCAGGATTTCGGCGAGGAAGACCGCGCCTACCAGCGCCCCAACCGGCAGATATTGCAAAAAGCCGGAACGCAATTCGGCAAAATCCACGTCGAGCATCATCACGACGAACAGAAACAGCACCGCGACCGCACCGACATAAACGACGATCAGCATCATCGCGAGAAATTCGGCGCCAAGGAGCAGGAACAGTCCCGACGCGTTGACGAAGGCGAGGATGAGAAACAGAACGGAATGAACCGGATTGCGCGCAGCGATCACCATGAAGGCGGACGCGATGCACACGCCGGCAAAGAGATAGAAGAAAAGAGCGGGCAGGATCATCACGTCACCGATACGGCGCGTCGAGCGCGATATTCTGGGCGATCTCGCGCTCCCAACGGTCCCCGTTCGCGAGCAGGCGCTCCTTGTCGTAAAGAAGTTCCTCACGGGTCTCCACTGCGAATTCGAAATTTGGCCCTTCAACGATGGCGTCGACCGGACAGGCTTCCTGACACAGGCCGCAATAGATGCACTTCACCATGTCGATGTCATAGCGCGTAGTGCGGCGCGTGCCGTCATTACGGCGCGGTCCTGCTTCGATGGTGATGGCCTGTGCCGGACAGATGGCCTCGCACAGCTTGCATGCAATGCAGCGCTCTTCGCCATTCGGGTAGCGTCGCAAGGCGTGCTCGCCCCTGAAACGCGGCGAGATCGGATTCTTCTCGAACGGATAATTGATGGTCGGTTTCGGCTTGAAGAAGTAGCGCATCCCCAGAAAGAACGCCTGAACAAATTCCTTGAGGAAGATCGCGCGCGCCGCTTGGTCGAGTTTCATCGTGCCCTCACTTCGGCGCCAGGCCGCCATATTGAAGGACACCGGCGACGATTGCGACCATCGCGAGCGAGATCGGCAGGAACACCTTCCAGCCGAGCCGCATCAATTGGTCGTAGCGATACCGCGGTACAACAGCCTTCACCATGGCGAACAGGAAGAACAGAAACAACGCCTTCAGCGTGAACCAGACCACGCCCGGCACCCAGGTGAATGGAACGACCGGCACCGGCGACAGCCATCCGCCGAGGAACAGGATCGTCCCCATCGCACACATCGTGGCGATGGCGACGTATTCGCCGAGCATGAACATCATGTAGGGCGCGGAGCCGTATTCGACCATGAAGCCTGCGACGAGCTCGGATTCGGCTTCGACCAGATCGAAGGGAGGACGGTTCGTCTCGGCCAGTGCCGACACGAAGAAGATTACGAACATCGGAAACAGCGGGAGCCAATACCAGTTCAGCAAACCGTAGCGTCCGTTCTGCGCCTCTACGATGTCCGAGAGATTGAGCGAACCGACGCAGAGCAGCACCGTGATGATGACGAACCCGATGGAGACCTCGTACGACACCATCTGCGCCGCCGAGCGAAGCGCGGAGAGGAACGGATATTTGGAATTGGACGCCCAGCCACCCATGATGATGCCGTAAACGCCGAGCGAGGAGATCGCGAAGATGTAAAGGATCCCGACGTTGATGTCGGCAATCACCCATCCCGCATTCACCGGGATCACCGCCCAGGCGGCGAGCGCGAGCACGGTTGTCACGAGAGGCGCCAGAAGGAACACACCCTTGTTCGCGCCGGCGGGAATGACCGGCTCCTTGAGCACGAATTTGATGAGATCGGCGAAAGACTGGAACAGCCCCCACGGGCCGACGACGTTCGGGCCACGACGGATCTGAACCGCCGCCCAGATCTTGCGGTCGGCGTAGAGAACATAGGCGATGGCGACCAGCAGGATGACGAGGAGCATCAGGCTCTGCGCCACCATCACGATCAAAGGCCAAAGATAGCTGGTCCAGAGTTCAGTCATCGCTCACTCCGCCGCCGTCAGCGCAGAACGGCCTTCGGCAATGACCGAACATTCAGCCATGACCGCGGATGCACGCGCGATCGGGTTGGTGAGGTAGAAATCTTCGATGCCGCTTTCGAACGGCGCCTTGTCCGGCTTACCCCCGATGTCGGCGAGGCGCGACACGTCACGCGGATCCGCTGGCGTGATCTGGCCGATGCGCAGCATATGCGGATGCGCAGCACCGACTGCAGTGCGAAGCTGGACGAGAGAATCGTAGGGAAGTTTTGCCCGCAGCTTGTCGGAGAGAGCGCGGATGATCGCCCAATCCTCACGCGCGTCACCCGGCGGGAAGGAGGCGCGTTCCGACATTTGGACGCGCCCTTCCGTGTTCACATAGACCCCTGACTTTTCCGGATAGGCCGCCCCCGGCAACACGACGTCGGCGCGATGCGCGCCGCGGTCGCCATGAGTGCCGATATAGATGACGAAAGCACCAGGCGCGATATCGAGTTCGTCAGCCCCGAGCAGGAAGACAACATCGCTGTCATTGGCAATGCCAAGCGCGCCATGTCCGCCTTGCCCCGGCACGAAGCCAATATCGAGCGCGCCGACCCGCGATGCTGCATGATGCAACACCGAGAACCCGTTCCAGCCGTCCTTGATCGCTCCGCAGTCGCGCGCGATCGCCGCCACCATCGAGGCGATCCGCGGCCCATCTACACGCGCGAGCGCAGCCTCGCCGACGATCACCAGCGGGCGTTCCGCCTTTTTCAGAATTTCGGCGAAATCGCCCTTGCCTGCTGCAAGCTCGGCGAGTGAATCCGGTCCGGCACCGAGATAATGATAGGGATAAGTCAGATCGACCTTCTCCCCAATCGTCGCGATCGGGAAATGACCCATGCGCCAGCGCTTGCGGATGCGCGCATTCAGAACTGACGCTTCCTTGCGTGGATTGCAGCCGACGATCAGCAGCGCATCGGCCTTCTCGATCCCGGCGATGGTCGCGTTGAACAGATAGGCGCCTCGGCCCCAGCGCGGATCGATCATCGAGCCGTCCTGCCGCGCATCGATATTGGCCGAGCCGATGCGGTTCATCAGGTCCTTCAGCGCGAACATCTCCTCGACGGTCGCGAGGTCGCCCGCGATCGCGCCGATGCGGCCGGGTTGAGCGGTCGCAATCTTGCCGGCGATCGCGGCAAAGGCCTCGTCCCAGGAGGCGGGCTGCAGCCGTCCGTTGACCCGCAGATAGGGCCGGTCGAGGCGCTGCGTGCGCAGCCCGTCGACGACGTGGCGCGTCTTGTCGGAAATCCACTCCTCGTTCACGTCCTCGTTGACGCGCGGCAGGATGCGCATGACCTCGCGGCCGCGCGTGTCGATGCGGATGGCCGAGCCGACCGCGTCCATGACGTCGATGGACTCGGTCTTGCCCAGTTCCCACGGCCGCGCGGCGAAGGCGTAGGGCTTCGACGTCAGTGCGCCGACCGGGCAGAGATCGACCACGTTGCCCTGCAGCTCCGAGGTCATCGCGCTTTCGAGATAGGTCGTGATCTCCATATCCTCGCCGCGACCAATCGCGCCGAGGTCGGGCACGCCGGCCACTTCGGTGGTGAAGCGGATGCAGCGCGTGCAGTGGATGCAGCGGTTCATCGAGGTCTTGACCAGCGCCCCGATATACTTGTCCTCGACCGCGCGCTTGTTCTCCCAATAACGAGAGGTGTCGACGCCGTAGGCCATCGCCTGGTCCTGCAGGTCGCACTCTCCGCCCTGATCGCAGATCGGACAATCGAGCGGATGGTTGATCAGGAGGAACTCCATCACGCCTTCGCGCGCTTTCTTCACCATCGGCGTTTTGGTGAACATCTGCGGCGGCTCGCCGTTCGGGCCCGGACGAAGGTCGCGGATATTCTGCGCGCAGGAAGCGACCGGCTTCGGCGGCCCTCCCTTCACCTCGATCAGGCACATGCGGCAATTGCCGGCGATCGACAGCCGCTCGTGGAAGCAAAAACGCGGGATTTCCGCGCCCGCTGCCTCGCAAGCCTGCAGCAGCGTGTATTCCGGCGGGACGTCGATCTCGATGCCGTCAATGAGGACTTTGGTCATGCTGCATGCTCGTTGACACTTTGGCCGCGCGCGTCCTTCCAGGCATTGGCCCGCGCGACGTTCTCCCACAGGAAAGCATCTTCGTTTGGACCTTGAGACTTGAGCCGGTCGAGACGCGCGACGCCCTCCTCTAACGATGGCCGTTCGCCTGGTGCAACCCACCACAGCACCAGAGGCAGATCGATCGGCTCGAACCAATCTGCACGGCGCATGTAGAAGCGATTATGCGCCGTCTTGAAAACGAAGCGCTCCAGCGCCTCCACATTTTCCCACACTGTCAAATTCGGCAGGACTCGCGGATCGTCGTAAACGCGCATGTTCATCGCGTGCCCGCTCTCGTCCTGCAGACGCCAGACGAAACCGTCGATCTTCTCGGCAAGGCCGTTGATGCGCTCGACGTTGTCGACAAACTCCTTCATGCGCGGATCGTCGAGCGGATAGCGGATGCGCGCGATGTTGAATTGGGCGAGATGCTTGCCCTCGCCGCTGTCGACGATTAGCACGTCCGCCTTGGTTTGATCTGCGCTCGTCATCAACTCGCTCACACACCCGCGCGGTGAATGAACTCGCCGCACCAGTCTTCCTTGGCCACCACCGCCCACATCGGCCTGCGGATGTTGCCGACGTCCGGCTCGCTCGAGCCGATCAGGTACGCCGGCGGCGCGTAACGTCGGCATTGGCCGCGCACCGATTTCTCCCGGCTTGCCACGACCCCACCATGCGGAAGCGGCCACCAGAACTTGCATTCCCGGCAACGCAGGCTCGGCGTATCGAACGACATGGCTCACTCCGCGGCCACCATTTGAGGCTCATGACTCGCGCGCGCTGAATACTGGTCGATCCGCTCTTCGATCTCGTGGCGGAAATGAGCGATCAGACCCTGGATCGGCCACGCTGCCGCGTCGCCGAGCGCGCAGATGGTATGCCCTTCGACCTGCTTGGTCACATCGAGCAGAAGGTCGATCTCGCGTTTGTGGGCGCGGCCTTCCGCCATGCGCGTCAGCACACGCCACATCCAGCCCGTGCCTTCGCGGCACGGCGTACACTGGCCGCAGCTCTCGTGCTTGTAGAAATAGGAGATGCGCGCGATCGCGCGGATCAGGTCGGTTGATTTGTCCATCACGATCACGGCCGCGGTGCCGAGCCCTGACCGCAACTTCGACAGCGAGTCGAAATCCATCGGCGTGTCCATGATCAGCGCCGCCGGGACCATCCGCACCGACGAGCCGCCCGGGATCACCGCTTTCAGATTATCCCAACCGCCGCGCACGCCGCCGGCGTGCTTCTCGATGAGTTCGCGGAACGGAATGCTCATCGCCTCTTCCACGTTGCACGGGGTGTTCACGTGGCCGGAGATGCAAAACAGCTTGGTGCCGACATTGTTCGGTGCACCGAACGAGGAGAACCACGCCGCGCCGCGCCGCAGGATGTCCGGCGCAACGGCGATCGATTCTACGTTGTTCACAGTTGTCGGACAGCCATAGAGACCGACATTGGCCGGGAACGGCGGTTTCAGCCGCGGCATGCCCTTCTTGCCTTCGAGGCTTTCGAGAAGCGCCGTCTCCTCGCCGCAGATATAAGCGCCCGCGCCATGGTGCACGTAGATGTCGAAATCGTACCCATGGACGTTGTTCTTGCCGATCAGTTTCGCCTCGTAAGCCTGATCGACTGCGGCCTGCAGCCGTTCCCGTTCCCTGATGAATTCGCCGCGCACATAGATGTAGGCCGCGATCGCTCCCATCGCGAAGCCTGCGAGCAGGCAGCCCTCGACCAGCAGATGCGGATCGTGCCGCATGATCTCACGGTCCTTGCAGGTGCCGGGTTCGGATTCGTCGGCGTTGACGACAAGGTAGCTTGGGCGGCCGTCCTTGGATTCCTTCGGCATGAAGGACCATTTCAGGCCGGTCGGGAATCCGGCGCCGCCGCGTCCACGCAGTCCGGAATCCTTCATCTCCTTGATGATCGCATCGCGCCCGCGCTCGAGGATCGCCTTGGTGCCGTCCCACGATCCGCGCGCGCGCGCGCCATCAAGGCCCCAATCGTGCAGGCCGTAGAGATTCCTGAAGATGCGATCCTTGTCAGCGAGCATCACTTGCGTCCCTTGCCGCTTGAATCGCCGATCGAGGTCGTCGGCATCGGCGCCTCGCGGACATTCGCGGATTCGGTCGGCTTCTTTGCCTTGCTGTCGGTCAGCGGAGGCTGCCCGGCTTTCTTCTTCGACGCCTGCTGGGCGTAGAGCGACGCATCGGTCAGCGTCTTCGGCCCTCCGACCGGTGCGGAGAATTGCCGGTCGATCTGCGGTCCGGGCTTCACTGTCTTGCCAGCGGCGAGGTCGTCGAGGATCTTCGCAAAGCTTTCGGGCGTTAGGTCTTCGTAATAGTCGTAATTGATCTGCGCCATCGGCGCATTCACACACGCGCCGAGGCACTCGACCTCGACCCACGACAAAGCACCGTCCGACGTCACGTCGAACTGATGCCCGATGCGTTCCTCGCAGACCTCAATCAGCTTCTCGGCCCCACGCAGCCGGCACGGCGTCGTCCCGCAGAGTTGGACATGATGGCGGCCGACCGGCGCGAGATTGAACATCGTGTAGAAGGTCGCGATTTCGAGCACGCGGATATAGGCCATGCTCAGGAAGTCGGCGACATAGCGAATAGCCACCTCCGGCACCCATCCGCCAACCTGCTCCTGCGCGCGCCATAGCAGCGGGATCACTGCCGAGGCTTGACGGCCGTCGGGATATTTCGCGAGCTGTTTTTTCGCCCAGGCGAGATTCTCCGCCGAGAAGGAAAATTCTTTCGGCTGGAGATCGGCGGAAGCGAGACGACGCGTAGCCATCAGCGGTCGACCTCCCCGAACACGATGTCGATCGAGCCGAGAATGGCCGAGACGTCCGCGAGCATGTGCCCCCGGCAGAGAAAATCCATCGCCTGCATGTGCGCAAATCCGGGTGCGCGAATCTTGCATTTGTAAGGCTTGTTGGTGCCGTCGGCGACGAGATAGACGCCGAATTCACCTTTCGGCGCTTCCACCGCGGCGTAGACTTCGCCCGCGGGAACGTGGAAACCCTCGGTGTAGAGCTTGAAGTGATGGATCAGCGCTTCCATCGACTTCTTCATCTCGCCGCGCCTCGGCGGCACGATCTTGTTGTCATCGGCCGTGACGCGCCCTTGACCCTCGGGCGAGCGCAGCTTTTCGAGACACTGCTTCATGATGCGGACCGACTGGCGCATCTCCTCCATGCGGATGAGATAGCGATCGTAGCAATCTCCGTTCTTGCCGACCGGGATATCGAAATCGAGCTCGGAATAGCATTCGTAGGGCTGCGCCTTGCGCAGGTCCCATGCAGCGCCCGAGCCGCGCACCATCACGCCGGAAAAGCCCCAGGCCCAGGCGTCCTCGATCTTGACGATTCCGATGTCCACGTTGCGCTGCTTGAAGATGCGGTTGCCGGTGAGCAGCGCGTCGATGTCCTCAAGACGCGCGAGGAACGGATCGCACCAGTTCCACATGTCGTCGAGCAGCTTCGGCGGCAGATCCTGATGCACGCCGCCCACGCGAAAATAGGCCGCGTGCATGCGCGAGCCGGAGGCGCGCTCGTAGAACACCATCAATTGTTCGCGCGGCTCGAATCCCCAGAGCGGAGGCGTGAGCGCGCCGACATCCATCGCCTGCGTGGTCACGTTGAGAAGATGCGACAACAGGCGGCCGACTTCGCAGAACAGGACGCGGATCAACTGCGCGCGCTTCGGCACTTCGAGGCCCAGGAGCTTTTCCGCCGCAAGGCAGAACGCGTGCTCCTGGTTCATCGGGGCGACATAGTCGAGCCGGTCGAAATACGGAATCGCCTGCAGATAGGTCTTCTGCTCGATCAGCTTCTCGGTTCCCCGGTGCAGGAGCCCGATATGCGGGTCCACGCGCTCGACGATCTCTCCGTCCAGCTCCAGCACGAGGCGCAGCACGCCATGCGCCGCCGGATGCTGCGGCCCGAAATTGATCGTGAAATTGCGAAGCGCGGGTTCAGCCATATCGATCCTTAAGCGGACAAAGCCATCGCGGCCTTGACCTTATCGGCGACACGCGCATTGAATTTATCCCACACGACGACCGCGCGCTCGTGTTCGCCCTCTCCGATCAGATCGACCCCGTCATGGCCGCGCACGTGAAACGACAGTTTCCGGCCGTTCACGGCGGTGCATTCGGCTTCGACCGTCACTGTAAGCCCAGCCGGTGTCGCGGCGACGTGACTGAAATCGACATGGATGCCGAGTGAGCCTTCGCCCCGATCGAGATGCGGGCGCATCAGTTCGATGCATGCCCACTCGAACAGCCCGACCATGTATCCGGTCGCGAGCACCTGCGGCATGGTCCGAAATTCGGCGGCTTCCGGATAAAGAAACGGGACTGTTTTGTTCTGCGGCACGCGGAACGTCAGGCGATGAGTGAGACCGGGCTTGAGGCTGGGCTTCATCGTCAGCCCCCCTTGCCGTTGCCGGCCTTCTCGTCGCCGGGCAGCTTGTAATCGGCGCCTTCCCACGGCGAGAGAAAATCGAAATTCCGGAATTCCTGCGTGAGGCGGACCGGCTCGTAAACGACGCGCTTCTGCTCGTCGTCGTAGCGCACCTCGACGAATCCGGTCAGCGGGAAGTCCTTGCGCAGCGGATGCCCCTCGAAACCGTAATCAGTGAGGATGCGCCGCATGTCGGGATGGCCGGTGAACAGGACGCCGTAGAGATCGTAGGTTTCGCGCTCGAACCAGTCGGCGCCCGGAAACACCCCGATGATCGAGGGGACCGGCGTGGCTTCGTCGGTCTCGACCTTCACGCGGATGCGCGCGTTCTGCTTCGGCGACAGCAGGTGATAGACGACGTCGAAGCGCCGCTCGCGCGCCGGCCAGTCCACCGCCGTCACGTCGGTGATGCCCCAGAACTGGCATTGCGGATCGTCGCGCAGAAAGGTCGCGACCTTGACGATGTCGGCGGCATTCGCCGTGACGGTCAGTTCACCAAACGCGACCGCATGGCCAGTGACTGCGCCTCCCAACGAGGATGCAGCGCGCGCGGCGATCTTTTCCAGGAGCTCGCTCATCGTCGTTCAGCGCTCAATCGTCCCAACGCGGCGGATCTTCTTCTGCAGCAGCATGACGCCGTAAAGCAGCGCCTCGGCGGTCGGCGGACAGCCGGGCACATAAATGTCGACAGGCACGATGCGGTCGCAGCCGCGCACGACAGAATAGGAATAATGGTAATAGCCGCCGCCATTCGCGCAGGACCCCATCGAGATGACGTAGCGCGGCTCCGGCATCTGGTCGTAGACCTTGCGCAAGGCCGGCGCCATCTTGTTGGTCAAGGTGCCTGCGACGATCATCACGTCGGATTGGCGCGGGGACGCGCGCGGCGCAAACCCAAACCGCTCCGCGTCGTAGCGCGGCATGGACATTTGCATCATCTCGACGGCGCAGCAGGCAAGGCCGAAGGTCATCCACATCAGCGAGCCGGTGCGAGCCCAGGTGATCAGATCGTCGGCGGTGGTGACGAGAAAGCCCTTGTCGGCGAGTTCGTTGTTCAGTCCGACATAGAACGGATCGTCCGATCCGACAGGCCTGCCGGTGCGCGGATCGACAATTCCCCGGGCGGCGGGTGCGACAGCAGGACTCATTTGCGCTCGCTCCTCAATCCCATTCGAGCGCCCCTTTCCTCCATTCGTAGATAAAGCCCACCGTGAGAACCGCAAGGAACACCATCATCGACCAGAAGCCGAACAGTCCGAGCTGGCCAAACGCGACCGCCCACGGAAACAGGAACGCCACTTCGAGATCGAAGATGATGAACAGGATCGCGACCAGATAGAACCGCACGTCGAACTTCATGCGCGCATCATCGAAGGCGTTGAAGCCGCATTCGTAGGCCGACAGCTTTTCCGGATCGGGACTTTTGTAGGCGACGATGAAGGGCGCGATCAGCAGCGCCGCGCCAAGACCGAGCGCAACGGCAATGAAAACGGCGAGCGGAAGATAATCCTGCAATAGCTCGCTCATGGCGCGTCCTCAACGTGCATTCGACATGCGCATTCTTTGCGCAATCCCGTCCTCGACGTGACTGGCCGGTCGGACGGCGCCTGCACGCTTGAAGTGTCCAGAATCGTGCGTTTTGGCGACGCGGCGGGAGTGGCCGAGCCTTACCGCAGCGCCCCAGAGGTGGCAAGCGTGCCGGGACGGGACACTTTGTAGGGGGGATATGTTGCAGAAAGGCAATGACGAGCGGCTAGCATCAGTCAGATGTGAAGATCGGCCGCCGCGCGAATTGCTAACCTCCCGCACCTGATCCAAATTCACTCCGTGATGCGGCGGCGTATTGCGATTGCGGCCCTGGGAGCCGCAGCCTTTCTATTGTCCGGAACGGCGAGGCCGTGGACCGGCGCGACCGCATTTGCGCAGGAATTGAAGAATCCCGGCGCCGTGGTCGAGGAGATCCTGAGCCGCAGCACTTCGACGCTGGCGAAAAACGCGAACGGTCCCTCGCGGAACGAAAATGCCTCTGCCAGCGGGGCCAGGTCATATGCCGCCCCAGGCAAGAAACGCCGCGTCCGCAGACCACAACCCGAGGCCCCCAAGCCCGAGCCCAAGGGCCCGGAGATTCCACCACGGGCTGCCTACACCGCCAGTCAGGCCGACGCGGCGACCATTCCCGGAATACCGTCCGCGCGCTTCTGGGGCGACTCCGCGAAGGATTTCCAGAGCGCGCTGCCGACGATGCGCGGACCATGGCTTGCCCTCTCGAGCGGTGGCGCCGACGGGGCCTATGGCGCGGGCGTCCTGATCGGCCTGACCGAAAGTGGCAAGCGTCCGGAATTTTCCCTCGTCACTGGCGTCAGCACCGGAGCCTTGATGGCGCCGTTCGCTTTCGTCGGTCCGAAATACGATCCGCAATTGCGCGCCGCCTATACGACGATTTTTGCCGGCGACATTTTCGAACTGGGACCGAAGGGCGGCGAAAGCTTCTTCGACACCTGGCCGCTGCGTGATCTGATCGCCAAGCAGGTCACGCCGGAATTGCTGGCCGATGTCGCCGCCGAGCACGCCAAAGGCCGGCGCTTGTTCGTGATCACGACAAACGTCGACAGCGAGCGGCCGGTCGTCTGGAACATGGGCGTGATCGCCACCGCGGGCGGAGAGAAAGCCCTGAAGCTATTCCGCGAGGTTTTGCTCGCGGCCGGCAGCATTCCGGGCGCCTTCCCCCCCGTGCTGATCGACGCCGAGGCGGAAGGCAAACGCTTCACCGAAATGCACGCGGACGGAGGGATGTGCGCGCAATTCTATGCCGCGCCCGAGGCGTTGCTCGCTTTCAGCAGCAATTACAAGCTGCCGACGGACGGCCTCTATCTCATCATCAACACTCAGCTCACCTCGGATTTCCAGGTCACCGAACGCAGCCTGCTTTCGATCATGATCCGCGGCGTATCGGTGATCGTGAAAACGTTGACCCGCGTCATGATCCACCAGGCTTATCTCGCCGCGAAACAAAGTGGAGTACCTTTTTCGCTCGCCACGATCCCCACCAACTTCAACGAGCCGAGCCGGGGCGCTTTTGATACCGAATACATGAAGGTGCTGTTCAATGTTGGTTTCGAACAAGGTAAGAACGGAACCGCGTTCGTGTCTGAACCTCCGGCCGCCTGGTTACGACCAAATCCTCGGTGAATTTCATTTCAAGGAGCAGCCCTCGATGACGACCTTATTGCGACGCGCATTCCTCGGCCTCGTGTTCGGAGCCTCGATTGCCGCAGCCCTCGCAGCCCCCGCCAAGGCCCAGAGCGGCTACGACGGCGTCTGGAGCGTTCTGATCATCACGGAAAAAGGCACATGCGACCGCGGATACCGCTATCCGATCCGCATCAGCCACGGCCGCGTCGGGCACCTGAACCCGAATTCGTCCTTCAACATCAACGGACGGGTCGGGGCCGGCGGCACCATCTTCGTCAAGATCAGCCGCGGCGAACAGAGCGCCAGCGGATCCGGCCGGATGGTGGGCGGTTCCTCCGGATCTGGCCGCTGGAAGACGGCCTCCGGTGAATGCTCAGGCGTCTGGACTGCGGAACGTCGCAGCTAACAGATTGATTTTGCTACCAATGCGGGGTGGCGGGAGCGACGGGACTCGAACCCGCGGCCTCTGCCGTGACAGGGCAGCGCTCTAACCAACTGAGCTACGCCCCCGCAGGAGAGTGCACGGACTTAAATGCCGCTCCGGGGCAAGTCAAGGAGCGGCACCCTGTCCTTCCGATTCGTCGACAAAAATGGCTTGGGGCCGATGAAACAAGCCGTTTCCGGGCCCCTCCGAATCGTCTAAACGCCACATTCACTGGTTTTTCGTAATGCTGCTTGATGACAAGGAGGGCCACCCATGGCTGACAAGAAGCCGGCGACACCCACGGTGACGGCGAAGCATCTCGCGGCCCAGCTTGCGGAGGGTCATCAGCTCTCCAAGAAGCAGGGCGAAGCGATCATGAACGATCTGGTTATGTCGATCACAAAGCACTTGAAGAAAGGCGACCGCATTCGTATCGGCGGGCTCGGCATTCTTCAGGTCCGCAAGCGCGCCGCGCGGATGGGACGCAATCCCGCAACCGGCGAGCAGATCCAGATCAAGGCGAGCAAGAAGGTCGCTTTCCGCGCAGCGAAGGAGCTCAAGGAAGCGATCTGATCGCGTAGCGCTTTATCGAATGCGACAGGCGCGGATTTATCCGCGCCTGTTTTTTGTTACCGGTTTTTCGATGCAGTGGTGGGCGGTGACGGGATCGAACCGCCGACATCCTGCGTGTAAAGCAGGCGCTCTACCAGCTGAGCTAACCGCCCCCGCCGCCTCCATATCGCGCGCGCCAGCAAGCCGCAAGCAAACGGGTGCTGTCCGGAAATGCGAAACGGCGGCGCGATCTGCGCCGCCGTTCCCTTGGCCTGTTGCGGCTGGACCTAGTGCGCCGTGAGACCCGGCGATTCCTCATCGACTGGTGCTTCGCCAGCAGGCTTGACCGCCGCTGCTGGCTCTTCCCACTGGATCGGCTCGGGCTTGCGCACCAAGGCGCGCGCCAGAACCTCATCCATGCGCGAGACCGGCACGATCTCCAGACCGCTCTTCACCGCATCCGAGATGTCCGCCAGATCCTTGGCGTTCTCCTCGGGGATCAGCACGGTCTTGATGCCGCCGCGAAGCGCCGCGAGCAGCTTTTCCTTCAGGCCGCCGATCGGCAGCACGCGGCCGCGCAGCGTGATCTCGCCGGTCATGGCGACATCCCTGCGCACCGCGATCCCGGTCATCACCGAGACGATCGCCGTGACCATCGCCACACCAGCCGACGGACCGTCCTTCGGCGTCGCGCCTTCCGGCACGTGCACGTGGATGTCCCGCTTATCGAACAGCGGCGGCTCGATTCCGAAGGCGATCGCACGCGAACGGACATAGGACGCCGCCGCAGAGATCGACTCCTTCATGACGTCACGCAGGTTACCGGTGACGGTCATGCGCCCCTTGCCGGGCATCATCGCACCTTCGATCGTCAGAAGCTCACCCCCGACATCGGTCCAGGCAAGCCCAGTCACGACGCCGATCTGATCCTCGTCCTCGACCTCGCCGTAGCGATATTTCGGGACGCCGAGGTAATCGGACAGGCTTTTGACATCGACCTGCACTGATTTCTTCTTCGAGATGATGAGCTCCTTGACCGCCTTGCGGACCAGGCTCGACAGCTCGCGCTCGAGGTTGCGCACGCCCGCTTCCCGCGTGTAACGGCGGATCACGGTGCGCAGCGCTTCATCGTCGATCGACCATTCCTTCGACTGCAGGCCGTGCTTGCTGATCGCGTTCGGGATCAGGTGCTTGCGCGCGATCTCGACCTTTTCTTCCTCGGTGTAGCCGGCGATCCGGATGATCTCCATGCGGTCCATGAGCGGCGGCGGGATATTGAGCGTATTCGCCGTCGTCACGAACATCACGTTCGACAGGTCGTAATCGACCTCGAGGTAATGGTCGTTGAACGTATGGTTCTGCTCGGGATCCAGCACTTCGAGCAAGGCTGAGGACGGATCGCCGCGGAAATCGGCGCCCATCTTGTCGATCTCGTCCAGCAGGAACAGCGGGTTCGAGGTCTTGGCCTTGCGCATCGACTGGATGATCTTGCCGGGCATCGAACCGATATAGGTCCGGCGATGCCCGCGGATCTCCGCTTCGTCGCGCACGCCGCCGAGGGAGACGCGCACGAACTCACGTCCGGTCGCTTTCGCGATCGACTTGCCGAGCGAGGTCTTGCCAACGCCCGGAGGGCCGACGAGGCACAGGATCGGGCCGGTCAGCTTGTTGGCGCGCTGCTGCACGGCGAGATATTCGACGATGCGATCCTTGACCTTCTCGAGGCCATGGTGGTCGTGGTCGAGCACCTCCTGGGCAAGGTTCAGGTCCTTCTTGACCTTGGACTTCTTGTTCCAGGGGATCGACAGCAGCCAGTCGAGATAGTTGCGCACGACCGTCGCCTCGGCGGACATCGGAGACATCTGCCGCAGCTTCTTGAGCTCGTGCGTCGCCTTCTCGCGCGCTTCCTTGGAGAGCTTGGTCTTCTTGATCTTGTCTTCGAGTTCGGCGAGCTCGTCCTTGCCTTCCTCGTCACCAAGCTCCTTCTGGATCGCCTTCATCTGCTCGTTGAGATAATACTCGCGCTGCGTCTTCTCCATCTGGCGCTTGACGCGCGTGCGGATACGCTTCTCGACCTGCAGGACCGAGATTTCGCTTTCCATCATACCGAGCACCTTTTCCAGGCGCTCAGGAAGACTGGTGGTTTCCAGGATGCCCTGCTTGTCGGGAATCTTCACAGCAAGATGCGAAGCGACCGTGTCGGCGAGCTTGGCATAGTCCTCGATCTGCTGGACCACGCCGACCACTTCCGGCGACACTGTCTTGTTGAGCTTCACATAGCTTTCAAATTCGGTCACGACCGACCGCGCAAGCGCTTCGGCCTCGACGCGCTCGCCGACATTGTCGTCGAGCACGACGGCGTCAGCCTCGAAATATTCGCTGCGGTCGGTGTAACGCAGAACCTTGGCACGCTGCGCGCCCTCGACCAGCACCTTGACGGTGCCGTCGGGCAGCTTCAGCAGCTGAAGAACGCTGGCGAGCGTGCCGATCTCGTAGATCGAGTCGGTTTTTGGATCGTCGTCGGACGCGTTCTTCTGCGTCGCAAGCAGGATGAACGTGTCGGAACGCATCACCTCTTCCAGCGCCTTGATCGACTTGTCGCGCCCGACGAAGAGCGGAACGATCATGTGCGGGAAGACGACGATGTCCCGGAGAGGAAGAACCGGATAGGCCTTCGTTTCACCGGGGATGAGTGGCGGGCGCGGTTTGGGATTAGTCATAGCCCGAAGTCCTTATTGTTGTGCCCCTCGAACGAAGCCCGCGAATGCGCAGCCTCAACGAGTGCCATGGAACGGGACGGGAGCGCGTTCAGATGGTCGCGCGCGAAGGGAACTGGACGACCCCCACCCCGGAGGATCAACACGCTTTTGTACGCTTTCCGTTCGCCTCCCATAGGTGGAGGCGGCCTGCCGCACTGTCAAGTAAACGCGTCAAATCAAGTAAATACGCCGCGGCCGGCCGGCCCGGAGAAGCGAGCCGACAGGCAAGCGATGGTTAAAGTAACCGATTCTGGGCCTCCGCAGCGCCAGCGATCAGGCGCTGACGTTGCCGGCGTCGCCGGCCCGGTCGGCGTAGATGTAGAGCGGACGGGCGGTCCCCTCGACCACCTCGCGGGAGATCACGACCTCCTCGACGCCCTCGAGCGAGGGCAGGTCGAACATGGTGTCGAGCAGGATCGCTTCCATGATCGAGCGCAGGCCGCGCGCGCCGGTCTTGCGCTCGATTGCCTTGCGGGCGATTGCGCCGAGCGCCTCTTCGGCAAGCGTCAAGTCGATCGATTCCATTTCGAACAGGCGCTGGTACTGCTTCACCAGCGCGTTCTTCGGTTCGACCAGGATCTTCTTGAGCGAGGCCTCGTCGAGATCCTCGAGCGTTGCGACCACCGGCAGGCGGCCGACGAATTCCGGGATCAGGCCATATTTGAGCAGATCTTCCGGCTCGACGTTGCGGAAGATCTCGCCGGCCTTGCGGTCCTCGGGCGCCAGCACAGTCGCACCGAAGCCGATCGAGGTCGAGCGGCCACGCGCGGAGATGATCTTGTCGAGTCCGGAGAAGGCGCCGCCGCAGACGAACAAGATATTGGTCGTGTCGACCTGCAGAAATTCCTGCTGGGGATGCTTGCGGCCGCCCTGTGGAGGCACGGAGGCAATGGTGCCTTCCATGATCTTCAGAAGCGCCTGCTGCACGCCCTCGCCCGACACGTCGCGGGTGATCGAGGGATTGTCGGACTTGCGCGAAATCTTGTCGATCTCGTCGATATAGACGATGCCGCGCTGCGCGCGTTCGACATTGTAGTCGGCCGACTGCAAGAGCTTGAGGATGATGTTCTCGACGTCCTCGCCGACATAGCCCGCTTCGGTCAGCGTCGTCGCATCGGCCATCGTGAACGGCACGTCGAGAATGCGCGCGAGCGTCTGCGCGAGCAGCGTCTTGCCCGAGCCGGTCGGCCCGATCAGCAGGATGTTCGATTTCGCGAGCTCAACGTCGTTGTGCTTGGCTTGGTGATTCAGCCGCTTGTAGTGATTGTGGACTGCGACCGAGAGAACCTTCTTGGCGTGATCCTGGCCGATCACGTAATCGTCGAGGACCTTCCGGATTTCCTTCGGCGTCGGAATTCCGTCGCGCGACTTCACCAGCGAGGATTTGTTTTCCTCGCGGATGATGTCCATGCAGAGTTCGACGCACTCGTCGCAGATGAAGACGGTCGGGCCGGCGATGAGCTTGCGCACCTCGTGCTGGCTCTTGCCGCAGAACGAGCAATAGAGCGTGTTCTTGGAATCGCTGCCGCCGACTTTGCTCATTCTATGCTCCGTCCCATTCCGGACGCCGCAGCGTCCGCTTCACTCGAAACTATCATCCCCGGCCACAAAAACCGTGGCACGACTCACACAACCCCTCCCCAAAAAGCCCCTCGCTTGAATCGAGGCTTACCCCAACGCTAACGAAGCATGCTACCGGGCAGACGATCAAGAATCCATTAACGATAACAAGGCCGCCGGGATCCCGCCACATTTGCTCGGGCTCCCCTCACTCACACCGGCTTCGCCAGAGGATCTTCCAGACGCTTGTCGATGACCTTGTCGACGAGACCGAAGTCGCGCGCCGCTTCGGCGGTCAGAAAGTAATCACGCTCCAGCGCATCCTCGATCTTCTTCAGCGGCTGGCCGGTATGCTTCATGTAGATTTCGTTCAGGCGCTTCTTCAGGTTCAGGATTTCCTGGGCGTGCAGCATGATGTCGGTCGCCTGGCCCTGGAACCCGCCGGATGGCTGGTGAACCATGATGCGCGCATTGGGAAGCGCGAAACGCAGGTCTTTTGCACCCGCAGCGAGCAACAGCGAACCCATCGATGCGGCCTGTCCGACGCAAAGCGTCGACACCTGCGGACGGATGAATTGCATCGTGTCGTAAATCGCCATGCCCGACGTCACCACGCCACCAGGCGAGTTGATGTACATGGAGATTTCCTTTTTGGGGTTTTCCGCCTCGAGGAAAAGGAGCTGCGCCACGACCAGCGTGGACATGCCGTCCTCGATCGGGCCGGTAATGAAGACGATCCGCTCTTTGAGCAGCCTGGAAAATATGTCGTAGGCACGCTCGCCCCGGTTGGTCTGTTCGACCACCATCGGGACAAGGTTCATATAGGTCTCGACCGGATCTTTCATAACCACTCCTCCCCCGGAGACCCGCGCGAATCGCGCAGTCACCAGAATCAACGCGTTAGATTACCCGCATGCGCGGGCAGATCGAACTCCGAGAGAACCTTGACTACCTGATATTTCAGGCCGCCTCGGCATCGTCTTCGCGATACAATTCCTCGCGCGATACCGGCTTTTCGGTGACGCTCACCAGTTCGAGGAGGAAGTCGATGACTTTGTCCTCGAAAATCGGCGCGCGCAGACCTTCGGCTGCGGCGGGATTTTTCTGGTAGAGGTCCCAGATCTGCTGTTCCTGTCCGGGAAACTGGCGGGCGCGATCAACGATCGCCTTGGTAAGCTCTTCGTCGGAAACCCTGATATTGTTCTTGTGGCCGACCTCCGCAAGGACCAGCCCGAGCCGGACACGCCGGTCGGCGATCTTGCGATAATCCGCACGCGCGGCTTCTTCCGTGGTGCCTTCGTCGGCGAAGGTCTTCTTTTCCTTCTCAAGCTCGGCGACGACGTTCTTCCACATCGTCTCGAATTCCTGCTCGAGCAGCGCCGGCGTCACCTCGAACTTGTGCATCTCGTCAAGCTGATCGAGCAGGCTGCGCTTGACCTTCTGGCGCGTCACCGCCGAATGCTCCTGGGTAAGCCTTGTCTTGATCGCCTCATTGAGCTTGGCAACGGATTCCAGCCCGAGCGATTTTGCAAAATCGTCGCCGATCGTCACTTCACCCGGCGCCTCGAGCGTCTTCGCTTTGACTTCGAACTCAGCGGCCTTCCCCGCTAGCTTTTCAGACAGATAATTTTCCGGGAAGGATACCTTCACGACGCGCTCATCGCCCGCGCCGATGCCGATCAGCTGGTCCTCGAAGCCGGGAATGAATGTGTTCGAGCCAAGGACGATCGGCACTTCGTTACTGGCGCCACCTTCGAACGGCTCGCCGTCGATCCTGCCGACAAACGAGATCGTGACGCGATCGCCCTTTTCGGCTTTGGCACCTTCGGGCTTTGCGACGAACGGACGGTTCTGCTCGGCGACTTTCTTGACGCTCTCCTCGACTTCGGAGTCCGTCACCGCAGCGACCGGCTTTTCGATCTTGATCGACTTGAAATCCGCGAGCTTAATCGGCGGCAGGATGTCCATCGTGACCGTGTAGGAAAGGTCCGACCTGCCGGTGAGCACCGCGTCGACCGCACCGGCTTCCTCCGGCATCTTGATCTCCGGCTCCATCGCGAGGCGGAAGCCGTGGTCGGTCACGATCTTGGTGTTGACGTCGCGCAGAGCGGCTTCGATCGCCTCAGCCATCGCGGCCTTGCCGTAGATGCGCTTCAGATGCGCGACCGGCACCTTGCCTGGACGGAAGCCATTAATCCGCACGCGGTCCTTCATTTCGCCGAGCCGCTCGACGACACGTCCTTCGAGCTCGTTGGCAGGAACGACGACACGAAATTCGCGCCGCAGACCTTCCGAAACTGTTTCCGTAACCTGCATGACCGACGCTTCTCGTTCCTCGCGGCGACGCCGCGTATTTTGTGCGCTTCTCGGAAGCCTTTGCCTCGACGGCTGTGGTGCGGGCGGAGGGACTTGAACCCCCACGACTTTCGTCACGGGAACCTAAATCCCGCGCGTCTACCAATTCCGCCACGCCCGCCAAAAGGCGCTCGCGCGGCACCGTAAAGGCCGAGCGGCGCGGCTTATACCACGCGATTTTCCCGGCGCACTACAAAAAAGGCTATCACGCAAGGGCGTGTCGACGACCATTTGGCGCACCTTCCCACCGAAAGAAAATATGCTCCGGACAGGCCCAACCCGTCAGCTCAAGCCGGTCGTCTCGCGGCGTCATTTTCTAGCAGGCGGGGTTGCCGTGACCTGCTTCGGTTCGGTCTCGAATGCGCAGATCGCGCCGGACGGATTTCGTGTCCTGCGTGCCGCTCCCGCGGATGTGCGCCTTGATGGTGCGCCGGAACTGCAGACAGCTCTAGCCGCATTCGAGGCATCGGTCCCGGGACCCCTA
Organism: uncultured Hyphomicrobiales bacterium; assembly: GCA_964584855.1. Classification (GTDB taxonomy): domain Bacteria; phylum Pseudomonadota; class Alphaproteobacteria; order Rhizobiales; family Xanthobacteraceae; genus Pseudorhodoplanes. Next base: position 103,877 of record CAZPBF010000006.1, on the reverse strand, counting down.
TTGCGGATCGCGCTCGGCGACGAACTCAAGGTCCGCTTCGTCAACGACCTGCCGGTCGCTGAAGCCATCGATTGGTACGGAATGCGCCCCGTTCCGCAGCACAACCTCACTGATTTTATTCTACCTATGGTTGCTTCCGGTCAATCTCGCGACGACCGACTTCGCGCGTTGTACGCCGGCACATTCTGGTATCGCGGCGTTTTAAATCCAAACCACCGGCTTTACGGACCACTGATCGTCGAAGAGGCGGCTCTTCCGAAAATCGACAAGGAATTCGTTCTGATTTTCGACGACTGGACCACCCCAGGCCCATCGGCTGGTGCAGTCGCCGGACGGCCGTTCACGTCCGTCAACAGCGCATCCTCGATTGAAATCGCCGCGCGCTCGAACGAGCGCTTGCGCCTGCGCATCATCAATGCCGGTGTGCGCATCGTCGCGTTGCGCTTCGAGCGGCATGCGCCTCGTGTAATGGCGATCGACGGATTGCCCGCCCAATCGTTCTCGCCTACGGGAGGCCGCGTCGCGCTGGCGCCCGGCAACCGCATCGACCTCTTTCTCGACGCTCTGCTCGAACCGGGCGCGTCAGCGCCAATTGTTCTTGAGGAGCCGGATCGTGAAACGCTCGTTGGAAAGATCGTGTACGGGCCGGCTGCGGCGCGTCCTGCCCCAATGCCCGATCCCGAGCCGCTCGCGCCCAGTCGCTTGCCGGAACGGATCGACCTTAGCGCTTCGGCGAAGGTCTTCACCCGGCTCGACGATGCCAAGGCATGGATTGCAAGCGAGCCCCTGACTTCAACTTCCCGTCTCGCTCCGCTTTTTAGGATTCGGCGCGGAAGCGCGGTCACACTCGCCGTGGCAAACCCGACGCGCGCTGGCCGTGTCGTCCATCCGCACGCCCATCATGTCCGCTTGCTGGATCGTCTCGATGATGGATGGAAGCCGTTCTGGCTCGATACCGTCCTGATCGAAGCTGGCGCGACGTCGCGCATCGCATTTGTCGCCGACACAGTCGGCCGGTGGGCGGTCGAATGCCGCGCGCTCAATGAGCGCAGTCCGGCGAGCTGGGCCTGGTTCGAAGTCTACTAGGGCGTGATACCGAGGCTCGCGTAGATGCGCCGGTATACGGCGGGCAAGGCTTCCGGCAGATCTTCCGAGATCAAGCCGGGACCCGCAACCTGCGCGGCCTTCCCGTGAAGCCAGACCGCGCCGCATGCCGCCTCGAAGCCCGGCATGCCCTGTGCCAGCAATCCGGCGATCATGCCGGCAAGAACATCGCCGGCGCCCGCGGTCGCAAGATAGGGCGGCGCGTTGCCGGCGATCGCGGCACGCCCATCCGGCGCTGCGACCACGGTGTCGGGTCCCTTTAGCACCACGATCGCTGATGTTTCATGTGAAGCAGCACGAGCTGCTTCAAGTTTTTGTTTAACCGAAGGAATTTGCTCTACAGATTTGAAGAATCGAACAAATTCCCCCTCGTGCGGGGTCAGAATCGCGCACGATTCCGGCCGATTCTCAAGCGCTTTTACGAGCGTTTTCGGGTTATCCGCAAAACTTGTGAGCGCATCCGCATCAAGGACGACGTCCCGCCGGCCAGCCAGCGCCGCCTTCACCATTTCCCGCATCTCCGGACCCACTCCGCCTCCCGGTCCGATGACCAAAGCGTTCAGCCGCGCGTCCTGGAGAAGGGCCGCAAGCTCCACCGCGCCGTCGACCGGGCGCACCATCACCGCAAGGCTTTGCGCCGCGTTCACCGCCAGCGCCTCGCGAGGGCTGGCGATTGTAACCAGCCCTGCCCCGGCCCGGAGCGCTCCGCGCGCAGATAAGCGCGCTGCACCGGTATGTGACATTCCACCTGAGACTACGACTGCGTGACCGCGCGTATATTTGTGAGCGTCGACCCGTGGCACCGGAAACTGCCCTGACCACAAAGCAGGTTCGTTTGCGAATGTCTTTGGCTTGAGCGTCGCAAGGACGCTGTCGGAAATTCCGATTTGGGCGACTTCGACGGGACCGCAGTAGGTTCGTCCGGGCAACAGCACGTGGCCTGGCTTTCGTCGGAAGAACGTGACGGTTCGTGCGGCGCGCACGGCCGCGCCCATCACGGCACCGGAATTTCCGTTGATGCCGCTCGGCAGATCGACGGCGACAGCCGGGATGCCGCTCGCATTGATCGCCTCGATGATAGCAAGCGCATCGCCCCTCACCGGCCGGTCGAGACCCGCGCCGAACAGCGCGTCGACGATCACATCCACATCGGCTTGCGCGAGCGCGCCCGGCGCCGCGAACTCGACAGTCCCGGTCCAGGTGTCGGCCGCAAGCAACGCATCGCCCTTCAGTTTTGTACGGTCCCCGCAAAGAAGAACGCGCACCTCGTGCCCCTGCGCAGCCAATTGGCGAGCCGCAACGAAGCCGTCCCCACCATTGTTGCCGGGCCCCGCGACCACGGCGATGCGCTTGCCTCTTGGAAACGCCGCCAGGACTGCGCGTGCCACTGCGCGGCCGGCGTTTTCCATGAGATCGATGCCCGGAATGCCGCCCCCAATAGTCAGCCGATCTGCTTCAGCCATTTCCGCAGTCGAGAGCAATTCGATCATGTGCTTGGCACGCTACCGGAGCGCGATACGGTTGCTCTTGAAACGGCGCCGTCTTGCTGCTGCACACGCATTAAGCATATTGCCTATTTTGTAATCGACCGCTCGTCAGATCGCTGGGCAGAAGCGCATTTTATGGCCATAACTATTTGAACGCGCTTGGATTTTGACCCCAAAACGGCTTGGCATGGGAACTGCAATCGGCATACGGGCTTCCGGTCGCGCCGGGACCGAAAGACCGGAAGAGGAAACGCGATGAAAAAGATCGAGGCGATCATCAAGCCGTTCAAGCTCGACGAGGTCAAGGAAGCCCTCCAGGAGGTCGGACTGCAAGGAATTACCGTCACCGAAGCCAAGGGCTTCGGACGTCAGAAAGGTCATACTGAACTCTATCGCGGGGCCGAATACGTCGTCGATTTTCTCCCTAAGGTGAAGATCGAGATTGTGCTCGGTGACGACATGGTTGAAAAAGCGATTGATGCGATCCGAAGGGCCGCACAGACAGGGCGTATCGGCGACGGAAAGATTTTCCTTTCCAACATCGAGGAAGCGATCCGGATCAGAACGGGGGAATCCGGATTGGACGCCATCTGACTCGCAATTTCTGAAATCCAACGTCCCGTAGATAGAGGGAACGCTCGCAATGACGACCGCCAAAGACGTCCTCAAGATGATCAAGGACAACGACGTCAAGTATGTCGATTTCCGATTCACGGATCCGCGCGGCAAGTGGCAGCACGTCACCTTCGACGTCACGATGATCGAAGAAGATACCTTCGCCGAAGGCATCATGTTCGACGGCTCCTCGATCGCCGGATGGAAGGCGATCAACGAGTCCGACATGAACCTCATGCCCGACCCGGGCTCGGCCTGCATCGACCCCTTCTTCGCCGAGACGACGCTCGTGCTGACCTGCGACGTGCTCGAGCCGACGACGGGCGAAGCCTATAACCGCGATCCGCGCGGAATCGCCAAGAAAGCCGAAGGTCTGGTCAAGGCGTGGGGCATTGGCGACATGGTCTATTTCGGACCGGAAGCCGAGTTCTTCGTATTCGACGACGTCCGCTTCAAGGCGGACATGTACAACACCGGATTCAAGATCGACTCGATCGAATTGCCGACCAACCGCGACACCGAATATGAAGGCGGCAATCTCGGCCACCGCATCGGCACGAAGCTCGGCTATTTCCCGGTTCCGCCGATGGATTCCGCGCAGGACATGCGCGGCGAAATGCTCGCCTCGATGGCGAAGATGGGCGCCAAGATCGAGAAGCACCATCACGAAGTGGCGTCGGCCCAGCACGAGCTCGGCCTGAAATTCTCGCCGCTCGTGCAGATGGCCGACATGATGCAGGTCTACAAATACTGCATCCACCAGGTCGCGCACATTTACGGAAAGACCGCGACTTTCATGCCGAAGCCGGTCTACGGCGACAACGGCTCGGGCATGCATTGCCACCAGTCGATCTGGAAGGACGGCAAGCCGGTTTTCGCCGGCAATAAATACGCCGACCTGTCGGAGACCTGCCTCCACTATATCGGCGGCATCATCAAGCACGCCAAGGCGATCAACGCCTTCACCAATCCGACCACGAACTCCTACAAGCGTCTCGTGCCGGGCTTCGAAGCGCCGGTGCTGCTCGCCTATTCGGCGCGCAACCGCTCGGCGTCGTGCCGCATTCCATACACGACGAACCCGAAAGCCAAGCGCGTCGAGGTCCGCTTCCCCGACCCGCTTGCCAATCCGTATCTCGCCTTCGCTGCGATGCTGATGGCGGGCCTCGACGGCATCAAGAACAAGATGGATCCGGGCTCCGCAATGGACAAGGATCTGTACGATCTGCCGCCCGCCGAGCTGAAGCAAATTCCGACGGTGTGCGGATCGCTGCGCGAGGCACTGGAAAATCTCGACAAGGACCGCGCCTTCCTGAAGGCCGGCGGCGTGTTCGATGACGACTTCATCGACAGCTACATCGACCTGAAGATGACGGAGGTGATCCGCTTCGAACACACCCCGCACCCGGTCGAATTCGAGATGTATTACTCGTCGTAGGTTGCGTCGCGTTTCCTCCCTTTCATCGCTTCGCGATGAAAACTTCAAAGGGCGCTCCTTGGAGCGCCCTTTTTTCGCAAGACCCGCGATGCGCCCGGCGGTAGTGTTTGTGCAAAGGGACGAATGCAAAGTGACCGAACTCGACAGCATCGTTCGCGATATCGCGGCTGAGATGGGTCAGCGAACCGATCGCGGGCGCGTCGCCGACTACATTCCTGAACTCGCGCGCGTGCACCCGAGTGCGTTCGGAATCGCCGTCATCGATGCCGCCGGGCACGTCGCCGCCGCGGGCGACAGCGACACCGCGTTTTCCATCCAGAGCATTTCGAAGGTTTTCACGCTGACCCTCGCGCTCGGAAAGGCCGGCGACCGTCTATGGCGCCGCGTCGGTCGCGAGCCTTCGGGCAGTGCATTCAATTCCATCGTGCAGCTTGAATACGAGCGTGGAATTCCGCGCAACCCGTTCATCAATGCTGGCGCCATCGCGGTGACTGACCTGATCCTGTCAGGGCATCAGCCGCGCGAGGCGCTCGGTGAGATTCTCCGGTTCGTCCGCTTTCTCGCCGACGATTCATCGATTGCGATCGACGAAGCAGTCGCGGCTTCGGAGCAGCGCACCGGATTCCGCAACACTGCGCTCGCCAATTACATGAAGTCGTTCGGTGTGATCGAAAATCCGGTGCCCTACACGCTCGGCGTCTATTTCCATCATTGCGCCATCGCCATGTCGTGCCGGCAACTCGCCATGACCGGCCGTTATCTCGCTCATTCGGGACGCAATCCCGCGACCGGCCATTCCGTCATCCAGGCGGAGCGCGCACGGCGCATCAACGCGCTGATGCTGACATGCGGGCATTACGACGGATCAGGGGAATTTGCGTATCGGGTGGGACTACCCGGCAAGAGCGGCGTCGGCGGGGGAATTCTGGCGATCGCTCCGGGAAAAGCCTCGATCGCAGTATGGTCACCCGGGCTCGACGCCAACGGTAATTCGCATCTCGGACGCATTGCACTCGAGATGCTGACCCAGCGGACCGGCTGGTCGATTTTCGGCGCGTGAGCGCGTCCGGAGGCGGCGCTAGTTCTTGCGCGCGCCCTCGGCTTCTCGGATCGCTTCGTCGTGATACCAGCTGCTGCCCGCCGCCACCTTGGCGTAGCGGACGGTGGCGTCGCTGCTCGATTCCCCACTCGGGACCGCGAAGCGTCCGCGAGCGGGAAACTGATAGATCGTGGCCGACCCGGCGGAAGAAGCGGAAGAACTTGTCGTCATGTGCGGCTCCCAAGCCTTGTGCGCCTGCGCGCGTCTTTTGAGTCTCAGGGGATTATAACGCCGGGAGCCCTAATCGTTTTCCTGCCTGCGATCACATCATCGTTTGGCTAGTTTGTGGGCACGCATGCCATTTGCCTGCCGCCGAGGCGGCGAAATTGGCCCTCGCCGCGCTGGGCAACCGGCCCTGCCGCATCGGCAGGCACTCCCTCACGCTTGGCATATTTAATGCTTGGAAAGCCGCGGCAGTTGGCGGCCGGGCGTGCCGTTGGGTGCCGTGCACGAACTATCCAACAACACGACGTCATCAGATCAAGAGAGACACTCAATGACAAAGTACAAGCTCGAGTATATCTGGCTCGATGGCTACACGCCGGTCCCGAACCTGCGTGGCAAGACCCAACTCAAGGACTTTGCGAGCTTCCCGACCCTCGATCAGCTTCCGCTCTGGGGCTTCGACGGTTCGTCGACGATGCAGGCCGAAGGCCACTCCTCCGATTGCGTGCTCAAGCCGGTCGCGGTCTATCCGGACGGCGCGCGCACCAACGGCGTGCTCGTCATGTGCGAGGTCATGATGCCGGATGGCAAGACCCCGCATGCTTCGAACAAGCGCGCGACGATCCTGGACGACCCGGACGCGTGGTTCGGCTACGAGCAGGAATACTTCTTCTACAAGGATGGCCGCCCGCTCGGCTTCCCGAGCTCCGGCTATCCCGCCCCGCAAGGCCCCTACTATACCGGCGTCGGCTACAAGAACGTCGGCGATGTCGCGCGCAAGATGGTCGAGGAGCATCTCGACCTCTGCCTCGCGGCGGGAATCAACCACGAAGGCATCAACGCCGAAGTCGCGAAGGGCCAGTGGGAATTCCAGAACTTCGGCAAGGGCTCCCGGAAAGCGGCCGACGAGATGTGGATGGCGCGCTACCTGATGCTGCGGCTCACCGAGAAATACGGCGTGGACATCGAGTTCCACTGCAAGCCGCTCGGCGACACGGACTGGAACGGCTCCGGCATGCACGCGAACTTCTCGACGAAGTACATGCGCGAAGTCGGCGGCAAGGACTATTTCGAGGCGCTGATGAAGGCCTTCGAGAAGAACTGGAAGGAACACATCGACGTGTATGGCCCGGACAACGACAAGCGTCTGACCGGCAAGCACGAAACCGCGCCATGGAACAAGTTCAGCTATGGCGTTGCCGATCGCGGCGCTTCGATCCGCGTGCCACATTCCTTCGTCAACAATGGATACAAGGGCTATCTGGAAGATCGCCGCCCGAATTCGCAGGGCGACCCCTACCAGATCGCTTCGCAGATCCTGAAGACAATATCGTCCGTACCCGCCGGCGCGAAAGCCGCGGCCTGACTGCGTTTCCTCCCAAGAAGAAACTTCAAGGGCGCCCGCAAGAGCGCCCTTGTTTTTTTCTCGCTCCGGGTTTCACAGAAGCGCGAATGCAACGCCCAGCGCGAACACGATTGTGCAGCCCGCAATCGAGGGCCAGCGCCAGGTGCGATACATGCCCGCCACCCGCCGCTGCGCGATGATCGCAGCCTCGAATTCGTCCGACGAGGAAAACGGACAGGCCAAGGCGCTTCGGGCAAGCACCATCTCGTTCTCGAGCGCCAGGCTCGAACGGTAATCCGATAAGAGCCGCCAGGTTCGCATGCGGTCAGGATAGGCCTGCCCGGTAAACGAGACCTTGCCGCAGGAAAAGCCGCGCGAAACCGCGGCTCAGGCCGGCGACGTCACGAGTTCCGCGGATGCGGACACGGGCTCCGAGTCGGCGCTGCGATGCAGCAAGCTGTCCGGAACGAGCGGCGGCGCCGCGGGCGTGCTGTCCCCCAAGTCAGCGACCACCCGATTGCGTCCCTCCGATTTCGCCCGATAAAGCGCGGCGTCGGCGCGTGTCAGCAATTGCGCAATTGCTTCTTCTCCCGGGCGCGCCTCGATTGCGCCGATGCTCACGGTCGCGTTGACCGAATGCTCCCCGATTTGCAACCCGGCCGCCTGGAAGGCGAGACGAACGCGTTGCGCAATGGAGATCGATGCGTCGAGGCCGTTCGGCAGGATCGCCACAAACTCCTCGCCACCAAGCCGCCCGACGATGTCCTCGCTGCGCATCGTCGCGCCGATCGTGGCGGCGAAGACGCGCAGCGCCTCGTCGCCGATATCATGCCCGAAGCGATCGTTGATCGACTTGAAATGATCGAGGTCGAACATGAGCACCGAAACCGGCCGCTCCTTGCGAAGCCGGGCATGGAACAGCTTTTGCGCGTTTTCAAAGAAGCCGCGGCGGTTGAACAACCCGGTGAGCGGATCGGTCAGCGCTGCCGTCTTGTGCACATGAAGCGAGTGTTCCTTCGCCATGACGACGACAATGAACGCTGTGCCAACGACGTAGAGCAGGATCAGCAATGCGAACAGCGCGAAAAACCCTTCGCCGAATCCTTGTGCCGCGCGCGGAAAGAGATATTGGGCAGCGATCGGCGACAGGAATACACCGCCATGCAGGGCCGCAAGCGCGAGCGCGTGACGACGTGAAGGCTGATCGAGCCTGCGCTCGCGCTTGAGTTCAATTGCCGTGAGCGTCACATAGATCGTGATGATGAGCGACGAAAAGACGATGCGCGCGTTGCCAGATGCCGCGACCGCGGGAACGCGCGTCAGCACCAGCCACGAGACAGCGCCCCCAGCCATCGCGAGCCCCAGCACCGCGCGGCCGTGAAACATCCGCGCGCCGCTCCAGATCATGCCGCAGGCGAGAAACAGGAGCGCGCTCGCGAGATCCTGCGACCACGGTCCGACCATGGACGGCTGGAGGAGCCACAGCAGCACGGCAAACCCGCCGATCAGGTAAGCCACTGCCCACCAGCCCAGAGCACGGATCGAGCGGTCCTGGATCCACAGCATCACCAGAAACACGCCCAGCAGCGCTGTCACGCACGTCGACACGACGAACAGGGTCGGCAGGTCCAGCAGCATCACGTTCCCCGACAGCGATTTCTTCGCATTCGTACGTACGTACTAGCGCGGACGCCTTTGCGGACCGGTTGCAATTCCACAGGGCATTTTCGAGAAAACAGCCGGACAGATTTCGCTAAAAGTCTGCGAAACAAAAAAGGGACCCGTGAGGGTCCCTTTTTCCGTCGAAGGCGAAACGCCTAACGCTTGGAGAACTGGAACGAGCGGCGAGCTTTTGCACGCCCGTATTTCTTGCGCTCGACCACGCGGGAGTCGCGGGTGAGAAAGCCGCCACGCTTCAGCGGAGAACGCAGCTCCGGTTCGAAATAGGTCAGCGCCTTGGAGAGGCCGTGGCGCACGGCGCCCGCCTGCCCCGACAGCCCGCCGCCCGAAACGGTGCATACGACATCGTATTGTCCGTTGCGGTTGGTCGCGATCAGGGGCTGCTGGATCATCATGCGCAATACCGGACGAGCGAAGAATACCTCGACCGCCTTGGCGTTGATCGTAATCTTGCCGGCACCCGGCTTGATCCATACGCGCGCGACGGCATTCTTGCGCTTGCCGGTCGCGTAAGCGCGGCCCTGCTTGTCCAGCTTCTGCACGTATTTTGGCTGTTCCGGCGCATCGGGCTTGAGCGCGGACAATCCTTCGAGCGATTGAACTGACTCGGCCATTATCAGGCGCTCCTGTTCTTGCGGTTCATGGCGCCGACATCGAGCGCTTCGGGCTGCTGCGCTTCATGTGGATGTTCTGCACCCGGATAGACGCGAAGGTTTGCGAGCTGACGGCGCGCCAGCGGTCCGCGCGGCAGCATGCGCTCGATCGCCTTCTCGACGATGCGCTCGGGAAAGCGGCCTTCCATGATCGACTTGGCGCTCCGGTCTTTGATACCGCCGATGAAGCCGGTGTGATTGTGGTAGACTTTTTTCTGCAGTTTGCGCCCGGTCAGGACGACCTTGGCAGCATTGATGACGATGACGTTGTCGCCGTCATCGACATGAGGGGTGTAGGTGGGCTTGTGCTTGCCGCGCAGCCGCATCGCGACGATCGAAGCAAGCCGGCCGACCACGAGGCCCTTGGCGTCGATGATCAGCCATTTCTTCTGGATGTCGGCAGCTTTGGCCGAATAGGTGCTCATGGCGATTTCCTTGATGGATGCGCGCTTCTAACGAGCGGATACCGCGTAGGTCAATAGCCAAGATCGTTATTTAATATAGCCGTTTCAGTAACTTGCTATTTTGGTGCTATGTTACCGTACCTTGGTAACATGTAACCGTAGCCCTAACCCCTTGGGTTTGGCGGAATAGAATAGGTCGAAGTGACGTGGGCGACGGGCTCTTCGTCACCATCCGAGAAGATATCGACAGCCAGAACTGCCAGTCGCTTGCCGAGCTTTAGAATTCGCGCTTCCGCGATCACGTCCCGTTGCGCCGGCCGGCGCAGGAAATTGATGTTCAGGTTGATCGTGACGGCGAGCGGGACTGGCCCAATGGCCGCGAGGACAGCGACGTAGAGCGCGAAATCGGCCAGCAGCATCATCGTCGGGCCGGAAATCGTGCCTCCCGGCCGGATGAACCTCTCACTGTAAGCCTGCCGCACCCGCGCACCGCCATACCAGGCTTTCTCGATCGTCAGCCCTGAGCCCGGGTGGAACGCCTGAGGGAATTCCCGCGCGAGGAAGGCTTCCAACTCCTCGACGCTCATGGCCGCCTTACCCATATCGAAGACCTGTCCGTTCGCGCCCTATGCCGGATCGGATACAATGACCGAGACCTTTCGCCTAGCCGAGGCCGCGCGATGAATGTCACATCCAAATCTGCTGCACAGGCACCGGTGCTGCGCGGCGACATCGACGGCGTGGCGTTGATCTCTCTCAACCGCCCGCAGGCGCGCAACACGCTGTCCGAAGCCGCCCTGGATTCACTGACAGCGATGCTCGCCGACATCGGAGCCGACAAGCGCGTGCGCAGTGTCGTGATCTCGGCGAGTGGACCCGCGTTCTGCGCCGGTCACGATCTGAAGGAAATCACAGCGCGACGCAACGACAGCGATGGAGGGCGCGCTTACGTGAAGAGCCTGATGACCAAGTGCAGCCTGATGATGCAAAACATCATGCGCCTGCCCCAGCCGGTGATCGCGGCTGTCGAAGGCGTGGCGACGGCGGCCGGCTGTCAGCTCGTCGCAACATGCGACCTGGCCATTGCGTCGACGACAGCGCAGTTCGCGACGCCCGGCGTGCATATTGGACTGTTCTGCTCCACACCCATGGTCGCCCTGACACGGAACGTGACTGCGAAGCACGCGATGGAAATGCTGCTCACCGGCGACATGGTCTCGGCCGAAGACGCGCTTCGCATGGGGCTCGTGAACCGCGTCGTGCCGGCGGGGCAATCCGGTGAGGAAGCGCTCGCGCTCGCACACAAGATCGGGACGAAGTCGGCTCTCACGCTGAAGGTCGGCAAGGAAGCCTTCTACCGCCAGCGCGACATGAGTGTCGCACAGGCCTACGATTACGCGGTCAACGTGATGGTCGAGAACATGCTCACGCGTGACGCCGAGGAAGGCATCGGCGCGTTTATTGAAAAGCGCGATCCCCGCTGGGAGGACCGCTAGACGTCCCCTCCCGCCCCTGCGAACGTACGATTGTGTATGCGCGCCGCGTGACTATCTTTTGCGGCGCAGCCGGGATTCCCCATGAACCACGACCATTATGACGATAGCTACATTCGCGGCATTCTCAATACCGCGAAAACCATCGCTATGGTTGGCATCTCGCCGAAAGAAAACAGGCCGAGCTATTTCGCATTCAAGTATCTGCTGGAGCGCGGTTACCGCATGATCCCGGTCAATCCGGGACAGGCAGGCAACGAGATTCTCGGGCAGAAGGTCTACGCCAAGCTCTCCGACATCCCATTTCCGGTCGACATGGTCGATATCTTCCGTGCCTCGAAGTTTGCCAAGGAGGTCGTCGACGAGGCGCTGGCGCTAAATCCGAAGCCGCAAGTCATCTGGATGCAACTCACCGTGCGCGATGACGCCGCAGCGGCCAAGGCCGAAGCTGCCGGCCTGAAGGTCGTGATGAACCGTTGCCCGAAGATCGAATACGGCAGGCTGTCATCGGAGATTTCCTGGATGGGGGTCAATTCGCGCACCCTGAGTTCCAAGCGCGCACCACTCCTCGGCAAGGGCGTGCAACGCATGTCGCTCAATCGCCAGACGATGGCCGGCGGCTCGATCGAAAGCGACGAGCGCGCGCAACAGGAAAGGGAAATGAACAGCGAGTCGGCTGGCGGGACATGAACAATAACAGCCACATCGTACTGACGCCCGCAGCACGGCAGGCGCAGGCCGAGCGTGGAGCCGCGAAGCATTACGACGCACGCGTGGAGGAAGGATTTCCCGACCGCGTGACGCCGGATCTCGCCGCCTTCATCGCACAGATCGACACGGCCTTTCTCGGCACGGTGTCAGCCGACGGCTGGCCTTACATCCAGCACCGCGGCGGACCGAAGGGCTTCATCAAGATCGTCGATGACCGGACGCTCGGCTTCGCCGATTACCGGGGAAATCGCCAATACATCACGATCTCGAACCTCGCGACGAACGACCGCGCCTATCTGTTCCTGCTCGAACCCGGCACACGGCAAAGAATCAAAATCTGGGGACACGCGCGAGTCGTCGAGGGCGACGACGCGATGATCCAGAAGCTGTTCGATGCCGGCTATCGCGCACGCGCTGAGCGCGTGATCCTGTTTACGATTGAAGCTTGGGACGTCAACTGCTCCCAACACATTACCGCCCGTCACACTGAAGAAGAAATCATGCATGCGACAGCGGCGCTGCGCCAACGCATCGCCTCGCTGGAGTCCGAAATTGCCCGCCTGCGTGCAGCCATCTCGGGATCGCAAGCCACGGCATCGCATCGGCGCCCGGGCGAAGTCTGACGAAGGTATGGTCCCGCTCTGCCGCGCTCGCAGCCATGAAACTGTCCTAACGAAAATAGGCGCTGCCAAAAGGCATTTTCGCGATCCCACGGTTTCTTAGGCGATCCTTCTCTTCATTAACGCCACGCCGGAACGCGCCTTGACCCGCCCCGCCGGTCCGATAAAGGAAGCCCTACGACATCGTCTCCGGTGAGGATTTCCCATGACCGAACGCATTCCCGGCTTCTCCACGCTCGCGATCCACGCCGGCGCGCAACCAGATCCGACGACCGGCGCGCGCGCGACGCCGATCTATCAGACGACGTCGTTCGTGTTCGACGATGTCGACCACGCAGCGTCGCTGTTTGGCCTGCAGACCTTCGGCAACATCTATACCCGCATCGGCAACCCGACCAACGCGGTGCTCGAAGAACGCGTCGCAGCGCTCGAAGGCGGCACCGCGGGCCTAGCGATTGCGTCCGGGCACGCCGCGCAGGTCCTCATCATGCAGACGCTGATGATGCCGGGCGATGAGTTCGTCGCTTCGAAAAAGCTCTACGGCGGATCGATCAACCAGTTCAACCACGCCTTCAAAAGCTTTGGCTGGAATGTGGTCTGGGCCGACCCGGACGATATCGGCACATTCGAGCGTGCGATCACACCGAAGACGAAAGCGATCTTCATCGAGTCGATCGCAAATCCGGGCGGCGTCATCACCGACATCGAAGCGATCTCCAACATCGCACGCCGTGCCGGCGTGCCGCTGATCGTCGACAACACGCTGGCGACTCCCTATCTCTGCAAGCCGATCGAGCACGGCGCCGACATCGTCGTGCATTCGCTCACCAAGTTCCTCGGGGGTCACGGCAATTCCATCGGCGGCATGATCGTCGACGGCGGCTCTTTCAACTGGTCGCGCGAAGGCCGCTATCCGATGCTGTCGGAGCCTCGGCCGGAATATCAGGGTATCGTCCTGCACGAGACCTTCGGCAATTTCGCATTCGCCATTGCCTGCCGCGTGCTCGGCTTGCGCGATCTCGGCCCGGCGCTGTCGCCGTTCAACGCGTTTCTGATCCTGACGGGTATCGAAACGCTGCCGCTGCGGATGCAGAAGCATTGCGACAACGCCAAGGCCGTCGCGGAATGGCTCGCTGCGCACAACAAGGTGGCCTGGGTCAGCTATCCGGGACTTGCCGGTGACCGCTACCACAACCTCGCCAAGAAATACGTGCCGAAGGGCGCGGGCGCGGTGTTCACGTTCGGTCTCAAGGGCGGCTACGACGCAGGCGTCAAGCTCGTCTCGAACGTAAAGCTGTTCTCGCACCTTGCGAATATCGGCGACACGCGCTCTCTGATCATTCATCCGGCCTCGACCACGCACCGGCAATTGTCCGATGCGCAGAAGGTTCAGGCCGGTGCGGGACCCGATGTGGTGCGCCTTTCGATCGGCATCGAGGACAAGAACGACATTATCGCTGATCTCGAACAGGCGTTGGCGGCGTAAGCGCCGCTATCCCTTTTTCAGCGTTCGCGAAACGTAGTCGCGGATGCGCCGCGCGGTCACGTCGGCCGTCCACAGATCGGTCACCTCGGCCTCCCAGCCCTCTCCCTCTCGTTCGAGCCGCTCCCGCGCCGGCTGGCGGAGTTGACGCTTCGACAACGCATAGGCCGGAGGCGAGAGCGCGGCGAGCGAATTGACCGCGGCCATCGCCCGATCCATGAGAACGTCGGGCGCGACGATCTCGTGAACGAGGCCGCGCATCACCGCATCGTCGGGAGTATAGGTCCCCGCGCCCAGGATCACTTCTTCCAGATATTGCAGCGCTGTCACATGCCGCATGATTTCCAGAGCAAGGGCCGGAAACGGCACGCCTACCTGCAGCTCGGTCACGCCGACGCGCCCGCTGTCACGCGCCATGATCCGCCGGTCGGCGGCGCAGGCAAGCACGCATCCTCCCGCGATGGCATGCCCGTTCATCGCCGCCACGATCGGCTTTGGGAAGTCGAACACGGCGTCAAACGCCTTATGCAGGACCGGCAGAAATGCCCGCACATAGGCTGCCCCGCCGGCATTGAGCCGCACAAGATCCACGCCCGCGGAATAAATACGGCCCTGCCCCGTCATGACGACGCCGCGCGCATCGCTCGCGGCCAGTCGCGCCAGACTGTCTGCGATCGCGTTGCAGAATTCGAGGTCGAGCGCATTGGCTTTGCCATGCCGCATGCAGAGGATGGCAAAGCCATCCTTGTCGCCAATATCGATCATGATGGCCGACTCACTGCTTGAGCGTGCCAAACGGCGATCGTGAGCACGACCATCGCCATGGCCTGATGCGCCAGGGAAAGCCCCAGCGGCGCCTGATTGAGCAATGTCACGATCCCAAGGACCGCCTGAAGGGTCACCGCCGCGGCCAGCAGGCGCGCGCTGCCACGCATGCGGATCGCATGCAGGACAGCCGCAGCCCAGAGGACATAAGCCACCATTCGGTGATCGAACTGGACCGTGAGTGCATTCTCAAAAAAATTGCGCCACGGCGGGTCCTCGAAAAACAACCGCGCTGGCGCCGGGATGAATGATCCATCGATCAGTGGCCACGTGTTGAATGCAAGACCAGCATCCATGCCAGCCACCAGCGCCCCGAGGTAGATTTGAACAAGCACGAGAGCTAGAAGCGCGAGCGCAGTCTTTCGCTCCGGGCGCGGCTCTCTAAAGAAAAACGGGATGGCGATGCTCCGCGCGCTCCATAACAACGCAGCGTAGATGATGCAGGCAAGCGTCAGGTGAAAGGCCAGCCTGTATTGCGACACACTCACACGATCGGTCAGGCCGGAAGAAACCATCCACCATCCAACAGCACCCTGCAGCGCCCCCAGTGCGAAAATTCCGGACAGACGCCACCGCCAGCGCGGCTCTATCCATCCGCGCCAAAGGAAAAAGAGAAACGGGACCAGAAACGCCAATCCTGCAATCCGGCCCAACAGACGATGCGCCCACTCCCACCAATAGATCGTCTTGAACTGATCGAGATTCATGTCGCGATTGAGTTCGCGAAATTGCGGGATCGTCTGATACTTAGAGAATTCGGCCTGCCACTCCGATTGCGACATCGGGGGAAGCGTTCCGGTGACCGGCTTCCATTCCACAATCGAAAGACCGGATTCGGTCAATCGCGTCGCGCCGCCGACGAGCACCAGTGCAAGCACGAGCGCGGCCACGACATAGAGCCATATCCGGACGGCAGCGATGTGCGTCGAGGCAGGATCGGGATCGGGCATTTTCTGGCGTTGCCGTCGCTTGGTCTGAGGCCGGACTTGCGGGGAATGTCGCAGACCTTATAGGTCAGCCTGCGGCACAGGCAACATCGCCCGGCATGGAGCAGCAATGTCCTCTCGCCTTCGCAAGCTGATCGGGGCCGTCGCCCTCTTGGCGCTCGTGATCCTATGGTCGCTGCTGGCAATGGGGGTTGCGCAATTCGTCTTTGCTTCGACCAACAGCTTCGCCGCCTGGGTCTATTATGCGGTCGCAGGTATGGGCTGGGTTCTTCCCGCGATGCCGCTGGTCCGCTGGATGTCGCGCGGCTAGGCCGCCTTGACCTTGCGGAATCCGTTCCACATCGCGGTCGCGGCGCCGGACATCAGCACGTTGAGATAGCGCATCCGCTGAAACTCGCCGTTCACCGAGATGCGCGGCAGCGCCATCAGGTGGTCGCGATGATCGGGAAAAATCATCCCGGGCTCGGTCGTGACCGCCGTCTTGAATCCGAGTTCGGCCGCCATTCTGAATTCGCGAGGGCCCGCAGAGCTGCGATCGCCGATCGGATAGGCGAAATGGACGGGCCTAATCCCCGCCGCAGCCTGTAGCACCGACCGTCCCATCTCGAGTTCGGCGCGCAGAACCGGCTCGGACGCTTTGGACAGGATGATGTGATTGACCGTGTGCGCCCCGATTGTTGCGAGTGGATCTCGCGCAATCTCCGACACTTCTCCCCATGTCATGCACAATTCGTCGCAGATTGCCCTCATGTCGACGCCATATCGTCCGCAAAGGTCACGCACGATGGCGCGCATCTCGTCCTCGGTCGAGCGCCCGCGCAGCCACCAGTAAAGCTGGGCGAACAGCTCGCGCTTCTCCAATGCGTCACGGCAATCAAAGCGCCGCTCGCGTCCCTCGATCAGCAATCCGATGCGTCCATTCCGCGCGATCACGGCTTCGAGTGCGAGCCACCACAATTCGCCGAGCCGGTCGGGAAAACTCGTCGGCACATACATCGCAAACGGCGCTTCGTATTTGCGCAGGACTGGATAGGCGTATTCGAGAAAGTCCCGATAGCCGTCATCGAAGGTGAGGCAGACGAAACGGCGTCCGAAGTCTCCTTCCACCAGGCGGCGATGCATTTCGTCGAGTGAAACAAGATCGATCCGCGACCGCCTCAACCGCCGGACGAGGCGCGCGAAGAAATCGGGCGAAACCTCCAGGATGCGGTTGGGCTGGAACGCGCCAAAGCGCGGCGGGCGCACATGGTGCAGTGTCAGAATGCACCCGAGCCCACCCACGAAAGGCCGCATCATCAGGTGGGCTCCGCTGAAAAACAGCGTCTCCAGCCCCGCCCGTATGACGATCTTGTTCCGCCCTTTCACCCCATCCCTCCGAAAAAGCCGTAAATCATACCAACGGTTTATTGAGAATTATTTGCCATCATACCGCGTTCGCAGGTATCGGCGCCGGGAACCCATGAACTTCGCATTTCGATACGAGACGGGCGTCTCCTCGCCCGCTTCGGCATCCCGACTTGAACGGGTCGATGTCCTGCGCCGACTCGAAGATGCCGAACGCGTCTGGCGGGCGCTCGAAGAGGACGGGATCGTCCAGTCTCCTTACCAACGGCGCGAGTGGGTGACCCTGTGGCACTCGCACGTGACCAGCGCCTGCCAGGGCAGCCCCCTGATCGTGATCGGTTACGGTCGCCATGACGAAGCATTGTTCCTGTGGCCGCTCGTGCTCACCGCGCTTGGGCCGCTGACGGCCGCGACCTTCATGGGCGGGAAACACGCGACACTCAATTTGCCGTCGTGGCGCCCCGACTATGCCGACCGCATGGATCCGGGCGAACTCAATCAGATTCTCGACCGCATTGTGCAAGAAGCTCCCGAGGTCGACGTGTTGATGCTGCTCAATCAGCCCGTCGTCTGGAACGACATGCGCAATCCGCTCGCGCTTCTACGGCACCAGCGGGCGACCGAAAATCACTATCGACTCACGCTCAAATCCGGGCCCGCGCCGGCCGAAACCAATATCAGCCATGGCACTCGACGTAGGCTGCGCAAGAAGGAAAACCATCTCGCCCGGCTGCCCGGCTATCGATATCTGCGCGCGTCGACCGAAGCCGAAGTCGATCGCTGCCTGTCTGCCTTCTTTGTTCAAAAATCGGCTCATCTCGCCGAAGTCGGTTTCAGCAACGTCTTCGATAAGCCGGGCATCAAATCCTTCATCGGGGCCGCCTGCCGCGAGGGCTTGTCCGCAGGGCGTCCGGTGATCGAACTGCATGCGCTTATGGCAGACGGCGAACTGCTCGCGTTGTTCGCGGGGGTCAATGATGGGAAGCGCTTCACGCTCGCCTTCAACTCGATGACTCGCGGCCCCCACGCACGTTTCAGCCCCGGCCTGGTTCTGCTGCAGCACGTGATCACCGATTGCGCTCGCCGCGGATTTTCCGCGTTCGATATCGGACCGGGCGACGTTCGATACAAAACGTACTTCTGCAAGGAATACGAGCCGATCGTCGACAGCGTCCTGCCGCTGTCATCGCGCGGAAAGCTCGCGGCACCGCTCCTGCTGCTTGCCCTGCGTGTCAAAGGGTACGTCAAGCGATCCCCGGTCCTGTGGCCGCTTGTCCTTGACCTGAAACGGCGCCTGCACGGCCGCGCCGTCGCGTCGACCTGATTTTCGCACTCTGTCGGTTCAGGCGGCTACCGTCGCGCTGTCGCCCGGGCGGCGCGTGTTCACAAACACCGTGACGTCGGTAAACCCGGCCCCGATCATCCGCTGGCGAGCGGCAAGTGTATCCGGGTGCCTGGCATCGAGCGCGACCAGCACAGCGCGAGGCGCAATCTTGGCAAACGAGGCCACCGCCACATCGGAAATGGCTCCCGCGTCCACGACGACATGATCGTAACTGCGCGCCAGCGCCTCCAGCGTCGCCGCAAGCCGCGGCGAAGCGAGCAGCGCGGCGTCGTCGCCCGCTGATTTACCGGCGGCGATAAGGTGAGTTCGCGAGAAGCGATCGCGCGTAATCACCTCCCCGAACGTCGCCGCGCCACGCACCAGTTCAGCGATTCCGGGAGCGCCGGGATTGGTCGACATCACCGAGATATTGGGAGCATTGAGAGCGAGATCGACCAGTACGACGCGGGAGCTGGATGCAAGAAGCCTTGCAAGGCCGATCGCAGTATAGGTCGTGCCGACATTGCGCGCGGTGCCGATCACGGTGATGCGGCGAGCCGCGTCACCGAGCGAGCGGAGTGTGCGAGCGAGGTCTCCGATCGGCATGCCTGGAGACTCGGCTGAAATCTCCGGCGCAGCCACCCCTGTCGCAGGGCCAGCATCGCGCTGCTTTCCTGACCGGCGCATGAAGCCGAAACGCGACTTCGGCATGGCCGCGGCGGGTACAGCAGCAGGGACCATGACGGGGATGGAAGCACCTCCGCCGATCATTTCGCCGGTTACAATAACCGTCGCCGAGAGCACCATGGTCGCAAGCGTTGCGATCAGGACGATCGGCAGCTTCTTTGGGAAAATCGGGACATTGGATACCGACGCACGGGAAATGATCCGCGCATCGGCCGGCGCAGCGCCCACAGAGTCGCGCGCGGTCGCCTCGCGGTATTTGGCAAGATAGGATTCCAGGAGATCGCGCTGCGCCTTGGCCTCGCGTTCGAGCGCGCGAAGGTCGACGTCCTGCCCGCTCGACGCTGCGATAGTGCGCTTGAGCTGGTCAAGCGCGGTCACCGTCTGGTCGACGCGCGCGCCGGCAATACGGGCGTCGTTCTCGATGCTGCGGGCAAGCTTCTCAAGCTCACCGCGGATCTGCGCGTCGAGCGCGTTAATCTGCGCGTTCAGTTCAAGGATGCGCGGATGCAGGCTGAGAAGTGTCGAAGACTGCTCCGCAAGTTGCGCACGCAGCGTGACGCGTTGCTCGATCAGCCGTCGCAACAGTTCCGAATTCATCACGTCGGCCGATTCAACAGGCTTGCCCGACTTGAGCATGTCGCGGATGAGGCGAGATTTCGCATCCAGCTCCGCCTTTTGGGCACGCGCCGAAGCGAGTTGGGTGGTCAGGTCCGAGAGCTGCTGATTGGCGAGGCTGGCGTTGTTTGTGCCGACGTAGAGATTCGCCCTGGAGCGGAATTCCTCGACCTTGCGGTCGGCCTCTTCCACCTTGGAGCGCATCTTGTCGATCTCGCCGGCAAGCCAGACGCTCGCGCTACGCGTCTGCTGTTGCTTCGCAGTCTGCTGGAACGCCAGATACGCGTCCCCGATCGTGTTGACGACCTGCGCGGCGAGTGCCGGATCGGACGACTGGAATTCAACGGAGATGACGCGCGACTTGTCGACCGGAACGACGCTGAGGCGATCGAAATACGATTGCAGAACCCGCTCTTCCGGGCTCATGCGCAAAGGGTCCTTGGCCAAGCCGAACAGCGAGAGCAAGACGCCGGAAATCGGCGCGCCATTCACGACCGGATCGAATTCGGGTTTGTCACCAAGCTTCAGTTCGCGAATGACTTGGGCCGCAAGGTCGCGGGACATCAGGATCTGAACCTGGCTCGCGACCGCCTCCTGGTCGATCAGGGTGCGGTCCATCGCCTTTTCGGCCTCGGGACGCAGGAACGCATTTTCGCGCCCTTCGATGAGGATGCGCGACTCGGAGCGGTATTTCGGAGTTACGACGTTGACCGCGACCAGAGACATCGCCGCAACCAGAAGCGCGGGCACGAAAATCCACCGCCGCTTGCGCCAGAGAGCGCTTCCGAGCGCAGCGAAGTCGATATCGGCTCGAATCTCCTGCGCAACGCCACGACGCATACCCGGACCATCCACGCCCATTACGGACCCCACTGACTCGCGATCTGGGGCGATCTTTAACGATCATGGTTTCCGGCCCGTTAATCCGGACGGAAGTCGGCAAACATCTTCGGTCGCTGCACAGGTGAAATGTTAACCATGCAACGGGCTAATGAGCCTCAGAGATTCACCAGACGCCTGCAGATGGACACTCCCCCACTCAAAATCCTGCACCTCTTGCGAGCGCCGCTTGGCGGACTGTTTCGTCACGTTGCGGACCTGGTCCGGGGCCAGCTGGCGCACGGCCATCGGATCGGAATTGTCGCCGACAGCACCCGTCTCGGGCCTCATCCAGAAGGCATCTTGGAGGAATTGCGCCCCGATCTCGCCTTCGGGATCACCCGCATTTCAATCGGCCGCCAGCTCAACCCGGGAGACATTTCGTCCGGCTCGCACATCTCGAAGCTCATTCGTGAAACGGACGTGGATGTAGTGCATGGCCATGGAGCAAAAGGGGGAGCTTTCGCGCGGCTCTGCGCTCCGGGTCATCCGGCCATTCGCGCCTACACGCCGCACGGCGGGAGCCTGCTCTACCGACCCGGCACTCTGGCCAGCAATTTCTACATCATGCTGGAACGCGTGCTGCGCCCACGGACCGACCTGTTCCTGTTCGAAAGCGATTTCGTGGCCGAGCTGTATCATCAGAAGGTCGGCGCGGCGGGCACGCTCGAACGCGTCGTCCGCAACGGTGTCGGGCCGGAGGAGTTTGTCGATATCGCGCCGGCCCCGGATGCGCAGGATATCCTGTTCATCGGCGAGTTGAGGCCGGTGAAGGGCGTTGACGTGCTGATCAACGCCGTCGCCAAGATCCGGTCGAACGGATTGCCTGTCACCGCGGCGATCGTGGGAAGCGGTCCATCGCGTCCGGAACTCGAAGCTCAAGTCGAGCGCCTTGGGCTCTCGCAGGTCGTGAGATTTCACGGGCCGGTTCCCGCACGCAAGGCGTTCACGCTCGGCAAGCTCGCGGTAATCCCCTCGCGGGCCGAATCCATGCCTTACATCGTGCTTGAGACGGCCGCCGCGGGCGTTCCCTTGATCTCGACGAGGGTCGGGGGCATCCCGGACATTTTTGGTGCGCAGGCGGGCCGGCTTCTGCCGCCGGACGACCTGCCCTCGCTTGTCGCCGCGATTACGGGCGCCGTTAAGAACCCGGAAAGGATGATGGCCAGTACGAGCGCCCTGCGCGAACGCGTGCGCCAGGAATTCTCGATTGAGCAGATGGTCGAAGGCGTGCTTGCGGGCTATCGCGAGGCGCTGCACCGAAAGCGATCCATCTCGTCCTAAGCATTTGTTGAAAGTTTTCCGATAAGAAACCGCCAAGGGAACGGCAAGGCTCAACAAAGCGCGGTCAACGTGCAGTGCGCCTTGGGGTCGTCAAAATGGCGGATTCGGACACTCCGAAGCTATTGAGCGCAGCACCGGTATCGGCGGCTGCATTGATGGGCGCAGCGGCATCGCCGGGGCGCCCCCGTGAACTTTCGCGCGCAGCACTTGCCGCCGCCGCGGAGCCTACGCGTCCATCCTTTTCACCGATCGTCGTGGCAGGCTTCGTGCGCACGATCGAAGGCTGTGTCGTCTTCCTCGCCGGCCTTGCTGCCTACGGCGTCTACCTCCTGCCGGCGCAGTCGCTCAACTGGAATTACGGCTTCGCGATCGTGGGCATTTCGGTCTTGTCGGTGTTCGTTTTCCAAGCCGCCGACGTCTATCAGATTCACGCCTTCCAGCGCCCGGCTGGACAGATTCCGCGCCTCTTTTCGGCATGGTCGGTGGTGTTCCTCATCGCAACGGCCGTCTCGTTCTTCGCCAAACTGGATATCTCGTTCTCTCGCGTGTGGCTGGCGAGCTTCTATGGGCTCGGCTTCGTCGCCCTGTTCGGCTGGCGCGTTGGGCTGTCAGTCATCGTGCGGCGCTGGATGCGCGAAGGCCGGCTGACGCGACGCACCGCGATTGTCGGGGGCGGCGCCGCCGGCGATGGCCTCGTTGCCGCGATCGACGGTCAGGACGACAGCGATGTTCGCATTGTCGGTATTTTCGACGACCGGAACGACGAGCGCGCGCCGAGCACCGCGCCCGGCTATCAGAAGCTCGGCACAGTGGACGACCTGATCCAGTTTGCCCGCCGCACGCGCATCGACCTCGTGCTCTTCTCGCTTCCGATTTCGGCGGAAGGACGCATCCTGCAGATGCTGAAGAAGCTGTGGGTGCTGCCAGTCGATATCCGGCTTTCGGCCCATTCAAACAAGTTGCGCTTCCGTCCGCGATCCTATTCCTACATCGGCACGGTTCCGATGATCGATGTGCTCGACCGCCCGATCGCGGACTGGGACTTCGTGATGAAATGGCTGTTCGACAAAATCGTCGGCACCCTCGCCTTGATCGCGGCGGCGCCAGTCATGGCGCTGATCGCGCTCGCCATCAAGCTCGATAGCCGTGGTCCGGTCCTGTTCAAGCAGAAGCGCTACGGCTTCAACAACGACCTGATCGAGGTCTACAAATTCCGCTCGATGTATGTCGAGGCGACCGACGCGACCGCCTCGAAACTCGTCACCAAGAACGATCCCCGCGTCACCCGCGTCGGCCGCTTCATCCGCAAGGCGAGCCTCGATGAGCTGCCGCAGCTGTTCAACGTCGTTTTCAAGGGCAATCTGTCGCTGGTCGGCCCCCGCCCGCACGCGGTCAATGCCAAGGCTCAGGCCCGCCTCTACGACGAGGCCGTCGACGGATACTTCGCACGCCACCGCGTGAAGCCGGGCGTCACCGGCTGGGCGCAGATCAACGGCTGGCGCGGTGAAACCGACACCGAAGAAAAGATCCAAAAGCGGGTGGAATACGATCTTTACTATATCGAAAACTGGTCGGTGCTACTCGATCTCTACATCGTGGCCATTACGCCCTACGCGCTGCTGAAGACCGAGAACGCCTATTGATCACATTGCAGGAATACGAGGCGCGGTTCGCGGCGCCGGCCGAACCGGTGACCATGTCATCGGCGGCACGAACGATCCTTCATGTCATCCTTTTCATCACGATCCTGATCAGCTTTCTCGTCTTCATCGAGCCGGCACCCTATGAATTTGCCGCGGCCGCCCTTGGAATAGCCTGCCTGATGGCGCGCGTCCCCCTCGATGCGCGCGTGCTCCCCCTGGCCCTTCTGCTGGTCGTCTGGAATCTCGGCGGCATCATCGCGATGGCCGGAGTGCTGGACGAAGACCTGACGGTCCGCTTTGTCGGTATCTCGCTGTTCATGGCCTTCAGCGGCGTCGTTTTCGCCTGCCTGTTCGCGCAAGACGACATGACCCCTCTCGGGATCATGCGCCGCACCTATATCGTGGCTGCGGTCGCGGTCGCCATCATCGGCATCGTCGGGTATTTCAACGCGTTTCCGGGCGCGATGGAGAAGTTTGCGAGCCTCGGGCGTGCGCAGGGAACGTTCAAGGACCCCAACGTCTTCGGTCCATATCTGATTTTGCCTCTGTTGATGCTCGCCCAGACCCTTTTGATGGGGAAGATCGGTTTGCGCCGCGTGGCGGCCTTTCTGATCATCTCAGCCGGCTTATTCCTGAGCTTTTCCCGCGGAGCCTGGTTTCACTTCGCACTGTCGGCGACGTGCATGATCGCGCTGATGTTCATCACCGCACCCGACGCACGCACGCGCGCGCGCCTGACATTGCTCACCGTAATTACCGTCGGCCTTCTCGTTGCGATCTTATTGTTTTCGCTCTCGTTCGACGCCATCGGCGACATGTTCAAGGAGCGAGCGAAGCTGATCCAGGGTTACGAC
Organism: uncultured Hyphomicrobiales bacterium; assembly: GCA_964584855.1. GTDB lineage: Bacteria > Pseudomonadota > Alphaproteobacteria > Rhizobiales > Xanthobacteraceae > Pseudorhodoplanes. The sequence continues at coordinate 79,178 of CAZPBF010000006.1, read as the reverse complement.
GCCGGCGGCACGATGGGCCGGTTTCACTTGCAGGTGCTCAGTGTCAGCCAGATCCTCGAAAATCCGTTCGGGCTTGGCCCTTACGGCATCCAGCGCCTATATGGGCTGCAGCAGCACAACACCTATCTGCAGGCCTTCCTGGTCTATGGATGGATCGGAGGGTTCGCCTATATCGCCCTGCTTCTGACGACGCTAGCCGTCGGCCTGCGCGCTGCGCTGCGCACGACGCCGTGGCAGCCCTACGCGATTGCGACGCTCGCCGCCTTTGTCGGTGTCATAGCCGAAAGCTTCGTGATCGATATCGACCACTGGCGGCACTTCTTCCTCTATCTGGGCATTCTTTGGGGCGTGTTCGCCGCGACGTCGCGCCACCAGAACCGCTGACAAAAAAAGCCCGTCACACGGCGGGCTTTTTGCAGCTCGGTCACGCTCTACTTGATGCAGAGCAGGATGGGCTGGTGCTGAGCCCCGCCGGGCATATGAACGATGTCGCACGATGTGAAGCCCGCCTCGCGGCAGACCTTGAACAGATACTCGGTGAGATAGGCCACCGCGGCTTCCGGCTGCGCGACCGATTCCACGTGCGCGTTCCCCATCACGTGCTTGAACGTGTGGCGCGTCCCGTAAGTCGCCGGCGGATAGTCTAAGTTGAAATGGGAATGCATCATCGTGCCGCCCGGCTTGAGCAGCCGGTAGCTCTCGCGGATATAGTTTTCCAGTTGCTCATCGAGCACGTGCGTCAGCAGCGAATTGGAGAAGATGAGATCGAACGTACCGTCCGCTTCGGGCACGCCATAATGCTCCTTCGCGCCCGACTGGTTGTACGAAACCGAGCCATCCGTCGAATGGTGGAAGCGGAAACGCTCAGGATCGAAGCTTTTCGTGCACCATTCGATCTGTTCCGGATCGATATCGATGCCGACATAGGTGCCGGTAAAGCGGCGGCCGCGGAAATTGTAATCGCGCAGCCAGTGGGCCCAGCGGCCGCACCCCACGCCGATATCGAGCACGTTGGATTTCATGTTCGCGTAGCCTTCGCTGAACACGAACATCCAGAAGTCACGCGCGTGAGTCAGGTAGTGCGGCTGATTATTGAAGATGCGGTTGCCGACGCCGATGCGCACTCGAAGATAGTTCGGCGGCAAGTCCTTGAACTCTGTCCAGATGAGGCGCGGAAACACGTCGATCACTGCCGACGCCGCCTTGAACACCGGGTTGAACGACAGCAGCGAAGTCGACGGGAAAATCTTGCGGACCCACCCGTCGAGGCGCGTATAGGAATGATCGGCCTGCCGGTCAGGAACGCCCGGCTGCAATGATTTGTGGAGCGCGGTGCTGTGTTTCATGGGAAAACCGATAACGCCCCGCAATTAAGGTCGCGTTAAACGTTGGACACGCGGACGCCCGACTCCCCGTGCACCCTCGGGCATCGCTGACGACAGGTTAAAAGCCTAAGCTCCGTAAGCACTTATTCAGTCCTTAACCGCCTTGATCCTATGGTGCGGCCGTCCTGATAGGGCTACCGCCTCCGCGGCCGGCCGCGCGTCCAGGAACGGACATGAACGAGCTTCGGCGCCCGCACGATCTGACGAGCAACGCGACGGCCGCTCCGGCGCGCTCGATCGTATTTCTCGGCACCGCCCATGACGGCGGCGGCAGTTCGGTTCTCGCCTCGACACTTGCTTCCGCGATGCGCGCGAAGGGTCATCGCGTCGAGGAATGGTACCTGTTCGGATCGAGCGCGAGCTTGCCCGAAGGCGTGCGCGTCTTTGTCGAAGGCAGCCGTTCGCGCTCCCCGCTTACCCTTGCAAATCTGTTTGCACGAGTCGTTGCGGCGCTGCGTAAAGCGAAACCGGATGCCGTGTTCGGCCTGCAGCCACTTTCGAACGTGCTTGCCGCGGTCGCAGGCTCCCTCGCCGGCGTAAGGCACCGGATAGCGACCCACCACCTGCCCTACAATCAGTTCAATCCGGTGTTGATGAAGCTCGATGCAATTGCCGGACGGACCGGCCTTTACAGCCGGATGATTGCCTGCGGGCATTCGGTCGCCGACACGTACCGGCACAACGGATCGCGCTATTCGGGGCGCCTGAACGTGATCCCGAACGGACATCACCGGCCCATGCAGATCGCGCCCGGCGACGCGAGGGCGAGGTTTGAAATTTCACCGGACGGGGTTGTCCTCGGCCAACTCGGGCGGCTGTATCATCAGAAGAACCAGCGCTTCAGCCTGAGCCTTCTGCGCGACTTGCCTGACGCTTTTCTTTTGATGGTCGGACACGGCCCGGACGAAGATTTGATCCGCAAGTCGATCGCGCAGGAAGGATTCGAGAAGCGCGCCAAAATCGTGCTGCATCTGCCGCATGAGCGGATCGGCGATTTCTATTCCGCGATCGACATTGCATTGTTTCCTTCAAGCTTCGAAGGCTTAAGCCTCGCCGCGATCGAAGCAATCCATGCCGGGGTTCCGCTCCTGTGTTCCGATATCCCCTCGTTCCGCGAGATGTTTGCGGACTCCGATTTTCTCACCGAGCAATTGATCCTGCCGCTCGGCGACAACAAGGCATGGATCGAACGCATCTGCGCAATCCGCGACAATGCCGGCTTGCGCGAGAAGATCGTCGCCGAGCTTAGTCGCCTCTCGCCGCGCTATGCGTTCGAGACCATGACCGACAAATATCTCGCGCTACTCGACTGATGCTTGCCCCGTCGCCCAGCGAAAGCTCCAAAGCCGGCTGGCGTGCCCGCATCGCCGACGTGCTGTCGCTGCGTTACGCGCTGTTACGTGGCTGGACCGCGGGCAGCGCCCTGCTTGCCGGACTGATCCAGACCTTTGTTTTCGCGCGCGTACTCGATCCCGAAAGATTTTCTCTGTTCATTCTGGCGGGCGCCGTCGGCGTGTCCATGTGGCTGTTCGATCTCGGTCTGTCCAAGATCCTGTTCGTCCGGTTGCGCAAGCTATTCCTAGCCGGCGAGGACATGGGTCCGGTCGCCGCTCAGGCGCACGCCGTCGCGAGCCTTTACGCGCTTCTGATCGCGATTTCTTCCCTCGCATGCTTTGCAATCATGCTGGCACGGCCGGGGGAGACCGCATGGGGCGCTGCCGAGTTCGCGCTGTTCCTGTTTTTTTCGGCATTCAATCTCTCATGGTTCGTGCTCCGCAACGTCAGTGTCGCGGTCGACGAATACATCTATTTCGAGACCCTCGAATCCTGGCGCCGCGCCGCTTACATCGCGCTCCTGCTTGCGATGCTGGGCGGCCTGCCTTTTTACGCTTTCGTCATCGCAATCAATCTCGGCTGGATCGTCCTTGTCGCGTTCGCAGGACGCAGACTTGTCCGCAAGCAGGCGTTGACAGGCACCTTACGCACCATGCCCTCGCGGCTTCGTTCCTTCTTCCGCGACAACTGGCAATCCTCGCTTCGTACCGGCACGCATGCGGCCGGTGAAATCTATATCCACAATGTGCTCTACCTCGCCGTGCCGCTCGGCGTCGGACTGGGTGCCCCGACGATCGTGCTCGACACCGCGCTGAAGATATTTCTCGGCACGCTCAATCTCTGCTCGGCGGCTTGCGACCTCCTCGTGCCGCGCCAGACTGCGGCCTACGCGGCGCGCGACGCGCGCATGCTCGTGCGCGCCACGCTGACCGCTGTCGCGCTGTGCGCAATCCCGGTCCTCGCGGTGACCGCGCTTCTTCTGCTGGATGGGACCGGCCTGTTTGCGTTCCTGCTTGGCAGGTCCGCGACGATGCCTCAGGCCGCAATACCGATCCTGCTCGTTCTGCTCGGAGCGGCGGCGATCAAGTCCGCGCCCAATTTCCTGCTCCAGCATACCGGCCACTTCCGCGAGATCGCGCGGCTGTCGGTGTTCAACACATTTCTGATGACCGGGGCCGTCGGAACCGGGCTGCTCCTGCATTTCGATGTGGTCGGCCTGCTCGGGCTTTACGCGGGTGTTTTCGCAATCGTTGCCACCCTTTACGTCGTCGTCGCGGTCCGGGGCCCCGTACAGGAGGTGCAGAGGCCCGGTTTGACTAACGGGCCTGCATCCCTATAGTCCCGCCGCCGTCGGAGCGTAGCGCAGCCCGGTTAGCGCACCAGTCTGGGGGACTGGGGGTCCCGGGTTCGAATCCCGGCGCTCCGACCATTCCCATCGATGTGAATAAGCTCGGTCCCGCGTTACAATACGGGCGCATATCGCGTGATCTGACCGGCGCCGCCGAAAATGAAAACAGACGGAACAATTGCCGGCCAGTCCGACCTGATCCATCCCGGCAAGAGCCGAACGATCCGGGCGATCTTGTTCGATAAGGACGGCACGCTGCTGGACTTCCAGCGCACCTGGGGGCCGTCGGCGCAGCAGGTGATGCGGCATCTCTCGAAGGGTGATGACGAGGCTTACGCGCGGCTCGTGAAGGTGACGAGCTTCGTCGATGGCGAGCAGCGCTTCCTGCCGGACTCCGTTCTGATCCGCGAGCCGACGCATGTTTACGGCGCGCTGTGGGCCGCGGCCTTGCGCCGTCCGGCCGAGCGCGATTTCTTCGACGAGATCGACCGGCTGTTCGTCGACGCGACCACCGCCAATCTCGCGCCGATCGGAGACCCGAAGGCGCTGATCTCATCGCTCGCGGCAGGCGGCTACCGGATCGGGCTGATCACGAATGACGCTGAAGCGCCCGCCCGCGCGCATTTGCGCAAGCTCGACATCGAGCAATATTTCGAATTCGTCGCAGGATACGATTCCGGCCACGGCGCGAAACCAGATCCCGAACCGGTGCTCGCGTTTGCGCGCGCGACTGGGGTCGACCCCTCCGAGATCGCGCTTGTCGGCGATACCGCACACGATCTTGCAGCAGCCCGCGCCGCCGGCGCCATCGCGATCGGTGTGCTCACCGGTCCCGCGGCATCGGGAAGCCTTGCGGCTCATGCGGACGGTCTGTTTCCTTCGGCCGCCGAGTTCGCAGCCTGGCTCGCCGGACGCTGAACGGACCCTGCAATGCATCGCTTTTGGCGCGCCACGCTGAGTTCGATCGACGGGCTCGTCTGGGTGTTCCGCAGCGAGGCTGCGTTCCGTCAGGAGGTTTGCGCGCTTGTTTTTGCCGTTCCTGCGAGTTTTGTCATCGCGCCGGACTGGTGGATGCGCGCGGTGCTGATCGGCGCGATCCTCCTCATCCTGATGGTCGAATTGCTTAATACCGCGTTCGAGAAACTCTCCGATCACGTGACGCCCGAGCACAGCCCCGCGATCAAGGTTGTGAAGGATCTTGGTTCTGCGGCGGTGATGCTCTCGATCGGCGTCGCGGGATTGCTGTGGGCTGCGGCTTTGATTGGCTGGCTGAGCCGCTAGGATTTCGCCGCTTCATCGAGCAGACGACGACATTCGACCAGTTCGAACAGGGTCACCTGGAGCCTTCGCAAGTCGTCGCGGGTCAGATCCGAGTTGGTCGCGAGTGCAGGAGCAGGGGCTGCACCTCGGCCCGCCCGGGGATCGACAGGAGCATCCTCCATGTCGGCCTCGAAGGCGGCCTCTTCGGGCAGTTCATCATCCTCCATCCGCGCGGGCTGCGTGGCGCCAGCCTGCCAGACCGTCTCGACGAATTTGATACCCTGATCGCGCAGGATGCGCTGCACACCGCGGATCGTGTAACCCTCGCCGTAGAGCAGATGATGGATGCCACGCAGCAGGTCCACGTCGTCCGGGCGGTAATAGCGTCGCCCTCCGGCGCGCTTCATCGGCTTGATCTGCGAGAAACGGCTTTCCCAGAAACGCAGCACGTGCTGCGGCACGTTCAGGTCTTCGGCGACCTCGCTGATGGTACGAAATGCGTCCGGCGCCTTGTCCACCGTCAACGCTCCTGCGTCATTCGCCGGCGAGTTTCATCGCCTCGGTGGGCTCGCCGCCATTGATGCGCACTTTCAGGATCGCGGAGGGCTTGAAAACCATGACCCGACGGGGAGAGATCGGCACTTCTTTGCCGGTCTTGGGATTGCGGCCGATGCGCTGACCCTTCTTGCGCACCACGAAGGAACCGAATGAGGACAGCTTCACGGTTTCGCCGCGTTCCAGACAATCGGTGATTTCCTTCAGCACAAGCTCAACGAGCGCAGCCGACTCCGTACGCGACAGGCCCACCTTCTGGTAGACCGCCTCACACAAATCCGCTCGCGTTATCGTTTTTGCCGCCATCGCCAGCCCCAGTACACGGCGATCCAGTTCCAAGCAGAATTATCTAACGATATTCGAAAGTTAGGGTCAACCGGGGAAGCGATCACGAATTTCGCCGGCCGGCCGCGTATGGAACTGCCCGGCGGCCGCCCTTTCACCACCGCACCAGTGCCGCGCCCCAAGTGAACCCGCCCCCCATCGCCTCAAGCAGCACGAGGTCGCCCCGCTTGATGCGCCGGTCGGTGATCGCGTCGCACAATGCGAGCGGGATCGAGGCGGCCGAAGTATTGCCGTGCCGGTCGACCGTAATGACGACCTTGGCCGGATCGATGCCCAGCTTGTGCGCCGAGCCATCGATGATGCGCCGGTTGGCCTGATGCGGCACGAACCAGTCGATGTCCTTGGCCGAATAACCCGTGGCCTTGAACGCGTCCTCGATCACGTCGGTGATCATAGCGACAGCGTGCTTGAAGACCTCGCGCCCTTCCATTCTCAAATGCCCGACTGTCTGGGTCGAGGACGGCCCGCCATCGACGTAAAGCTTCATCTTGTGCCGTCCGTCGGAGCGCAGATGCGTCGTGAGAACGCCGCGGTCCTCGACCTTGCCCGGCTGCTCTTGCGCCTCCAGAACGATTGCTCCGGCTCCGTCTCCGAACAGCACGCAGGTGGTCCGGTCGGTCCAGTCGAGAATCCTGGAAAATGTCTCCGCCCCGATCAGCAAGGCACGTTTGAACTTCCCGGTCCGGAGAAACGAATCCACCGTCGAAAGGCCGAACACAAAGCCGGAGCAGACCGCCTGCAGGTCGAACGCCGCCCCTTGCGTGATCCCGAGTCCCGCCTGCACCGACACCGCGCTCGCCGGAAACGTGTTGTCGGGCGTCGACGTCGCGACCACGATGAGGTCGATCGAACTTGCTTCGACCTTTGCGTGCGCGAGCGCCGCCTGCGCCGCGCGCAGCGCGAGATCAGACGTCATCTCGTTCGGTGCAGCGATCCGCCGCTCATGAATGCCGGTCCGCTGGACGATCCAGTCGTCCGAGGTATCGACCTTCTTGGCGAGTTCCTCATTGGTGAGCACCCGCGACGGCAGATAACAGCCGCAACCCAAAACGACCGATCGCAACGTCACGATGCCACCTCCGCAGCCGCCTTGTCGGTATCGCGGGCGATCGCCTTTCCGATCCGTTGCAACAATTGATCGCGCACCATTTCGTATCCGATATCGATCGCCGCGGCGAAGCCTTTGGCATCCGTGCCGCCGTGACTTTTAATCACGATTCCATTCAGCCCGAGAAACAGCCCGCCATTGGAGCGGTTCGGATCCATCTTGCGGGCGAGCGCGCGAAATGCACCGCGCGCGAACAGATAACCGATCTTGGCGCTCAAGGTTCGGGACATTTCGGCCCTTAGATATCCGCCGATCTGGCGGGCGGTCCCCTCCGCCGCCTTCAGTGCGATGTTGCCTGCAAAGCCCTCGGTCACCACCACGTCGACGGCCCCCTTCCCGATGCCGTCGCCTTCAACGAATCCGGCATAATCCAGCCCCGCGAAATTTCCTTCGCGTAGAATCTTTCCCGCTTCCCGCACCTGCTCCAGTCCCTTCACTTCCTCAACACCCACATTCAGCAATCCGACCGTCGGGCGCTCGACGTGCAGCAGGATACGCGCCATCGCGCTCCCCATCAGCGCAAGATTCACGAGGTGCAGCGCGTCAGCGCCGATCGAAGCCCCGACATCGAGCACAATGGATTCCCCGCGAAGCGTAGGCCAGATCGCTGCGATCGCCGGGCGTTCGACCGAGCCCATGGTGCGCAGGTTGAACGTCGCCATCGCCATGAGCGCGCCCGTGTTGCCGGCTGATATCGCAGCGTCCGCCTCGCCCTTCTTGACCGCCTCGATCGCAAGCCACATCGAGGCCTTATAGCGGCCGCGCCGCAAAGCCTGGCTGGGCTTCTCGTCCATCCGAATTGCGATGTCGGTATGCACGACGCGGGACGAAGCCTGGAGCCGCGGAAATCCGCGCAGCAGCGGTTCGATCGCGGCCTTGTCGCCATAGAGCAGGAATTCGGTGTCCGGATGCCGTGCGAGCGCAAGGTCCGCCCCCGGCAGCACCACGGGGGGGCCATGGTCGCCGCCCATGACGTCGAGCGCGATTCGGACCTTCTGGGGCATGATCGTCCCTTGTCGGTAGCTCGGCGAAGAGGTGAATGGAAGTCGGCTTCGAGGAGAATAACGTCCTGCGAGGCCGGACACAAAGGCGTGGCCGATCAGCCCTTATCCCGGTCTTTCCGCGACTTCAGGGAGGCCAAAGCGGCAAACGGATGGGTCGACGGATCGCCTGCAATCTTCGGTTCGAACACGGCTCCTTCCTTACGAGGATACGGGTCGATGGCAAGGAGAAGAAACTCGGTCGCGATTGCGCCGAGATCCACGACACCGCCGGTCAACGTCTCCGGCGGCTCTTCCTCCGCGAACTCGATGACCGCCTCGCCCTGCTCGTCGGCGATCGTCGGAGCGAAGTCAGGCACAAATGTCACGTCGATCGCTTCGCTTAAGTCATTTTCAATCGGCTCAAGCGTGACGACGCAGTTCTGGCCGACGGTCGCATTCACTTCCCCTGCGACATGCAATCCTTCAGTGCCTGTCCGGGTTACATCGAACGAGGCGACGAGCCTCGGAAGTTCACGTAGTCCGGCAATTGCGGCCAGTTGCGCGCGCGTCGCGTCGTCGGCCGCCAGATCGAAATGAGCCCCGGTCACCGGCACCTGGTCAACGCTAATCTTGTGGCTCCAGATTGAGGCTACAGAGTTCATCGTCGCGCTTCTCAAGAATCGCCCCTCTCATATGGCGGCGACGGCAGGCCAGGCAAGGCGACCGCCGGCAATCTCGGCGTCATCCTGCCGGGCAAGTGCGGCCTGCGCCGCAAGGACATACCGGGCCAAACCCAAAGCCTGCGGCCGGTCTTCATTGCCGTACACAGTTCGGATCAAGGCCGAACCCAAATTCGCTTCGCTGCTGGCGGCGTGATAGGTGGCCTGCCGACCATAGAAGGCATCGGCGACACGCCGCATTTTCTTCGGAACGCTGAGATCTCCAACGCCCATTTCGCGCATGTGATCGTCCATGTCCTGGCAGAACATGTCGAACGCACCCTGCCCCAGGGCGATAAGCGGTGGCGAACCTTCGGTCCGGCCGAGCGCCACTACGAGGTGCAGGACAAGGACCTCGAAACGCGCTTCCAGCGTGTCGGGGATTTCGAACACACGGTAAACCGCAGGCGCCCGCGCCTGCGCCACGATGGCGCCATAGAAGGCCGCGAGCATGTCGTTGTGCCGATTGCGGCGCAGGAAGGGCAATTTCATCCGATTTCCAGCAAACACGCGGCCCATTCACGATGGTGGCCGCCTATCGTTGCAATTTCGCTCTACGCCGGGTAGGTCCAACCGTTCATTTGGCCGAGGGGAATGTCGTTGTCACGCTTTCGCGCTAGCGCGCGGCTTTACGGGGTCGTGCTGGGATCCGCCCTGCTTCTCGCAGGGTGCGGAAGCTTCGAGCAGTCGTTTCAGCGCGGCTACGTACTTGCCGACGGCGCCCTCGAGCAGATCCCGGTCGGGTCGCCGCAGGAACAGGTGCTGATCGTCCTCGGCACGCCCTCCACTGTCGCCACCGTCAGCGGCGAGGTCTTCTACTACATTTCACAGCGCGGCGAGCGGGCCGCCGCATTCCTCAAGCAGGAAGTGACCGACCAGCGCGTGATCGCTGTCTATTTCGACAAGCAACGCCGCGTTGAACGCCTGGCGGACTATCGCCTGAAGGATGGCAAGGTTTTCGACTTCATCGGCCGCACGACGCCGACCAGCGGGCAAGAGCTCAGCTACCTCACCTACCTGTTCAAGATCTTCGGCGCCAAATAGCGGCGCGCGCAGCATTCCGGATTTGAAGAAGAAAAACCCCGCGGATCGCTCCGCGGGGTTTTGTGTGCTGACTTCGTCAATGCGCAAGGATGGCGAGCAGAAGTAGTGCCACGATGTTGGTGATCTTGATCATCGGGTTCACTGCAGGGCCGGCCGTGTCCTTGTAGGGATCGCCAACCGTATCGCCGGTCACGGCCGCCTTGTGGGCATCCGAGCCCTTGCCGCCGTAATGACCGTCCTCGATGTACTTCTTGGCGTTGTCCCACGCGCCGCCGCCCGAGGTCATCGAGATCGCGACGAACAGACCTGTCACGATCACGCCGAGCAGCATCGCGCCGACCGCCGAGAAGCCGGCCGACTTTCCTTCCGCTCCGCCGCCCGCAATGAAATACACCGCGAAATAGACGACGATCGGCGACAAGACCGGCAGAAGCGACGGCACGATCATTTCCTTGATCGCGGCCTTGGTGAGCAGGTCGACTGCCTTGCCGTAATCAGGCTTGTCCTTGCCCTTCATGATGCCGGGCTTCGTGCGGAACTGGCGCCGGACTTCCTCGACGATCGAGGACGCCGCACGTCCGACGGCCGTCATCCCCATCGCGCCAAACAGGTACGGCAGCAGGCCGCCGAACAGCAGGCCCACCACGACATACGGATTCTCCAGAGAGAAGTTCAGCGAGACCCCAGTGAAGTACTTATACGTCGCCGAATTCGCGATGAAGAACTTCAGGTCCTGATTATAGGCGGCAAACAGCACGAGCGCGCCGAGGCCCGCGGAGCCGATCGCATAGCCCTTGGTCACCGCCTTGGTGGTGTTGCCGACCGCATCGAGCGCATCGGTGGACTTGCGCACTTCCTTCGGCAAGCCCGCCATTTCGGCGATACCGCCCGCGTTGTCGGTCACCGGACCGAAAGCATCGAGCGCCACGATCATGCCGGCGAGCGACAGCATCGTCGTCACCGCGATCGCGATGCCGAACAGACCGGCGAGGTTGTAGGTGATCAGAATGCCGGCGATGATAACGATCGCCGGCAACGCCGTCGCTTCCATCGAGATCGCGAGGCCCTGGATGACGTTGGTGCCGTGGCCGGTCACGGACGCCTGTGCAATCGACTTCACCGGCCGGAAATTGGTGCCGGTGTAGTATTCGGTGATCCAGATGATCAGGCCGGTCACGACGAGGCCGACGACGCCGCAGATATACAGCGTCATTCCGGTGTAGTTCACCCCGCCGATCGGTCCGAAGCCGATCAGATAATTGATCACGCCCCAGATGCCGACGAGAGACAGAACGCCGGTCGCGATCAGGCCCTTATACAGCGCACCCATGATCGAGCGGCTGGCGCCGAGGCGTACAAAGAAAGTGCCGATGATCGACGTGATGATGCAAACGCCACCGATGGCAAGCGGCAGCGTCATCATGTTGACGAGCGTCGTCGCATTGCTTGCGAAGAAGATCGCGGCGAGAACCATCGTCGCGACTGCGGTCACCGCGTAGGTCTCGAACAGGTCCGCGGCCATGCCCGCGCAGTCGCCGACATTGTCGCCGACGTTGTCCGCGATGGTTGCCGGATTGCGCGGATCGTCCTCCGGGATACCCGCTTCCACCTTGCCGACGAGATCGCCGCCGACGTCGGCGCCCTTGGTGAAGATGCCGCCGCCGAGGCGGGCGAAGATCGAGATCAGCGAAGCGCCGAAGCCGAGCGCAACAAGCGCGTCGATGACAACGCGGTTATTCGGCGCGTAGCCGAGACCCTGCGTCAGGATCGCGAAATAGACCGTCACGCCAAGAAGCGCGAGGCCCGCGACCAGCATGCCCGTGATGGCGCCGGACTTGAAAGCGATTGCAAGACCGCCGGCGAGCGACTTGGTCGCCGCCTGCGCGGTGCGCACGTTGGCGCGCACCGACACGTTCATGCCGATGAAGCCCGCAGCGCCCGAAAGGATCGCACCGATCGCAAACCCCACCGCGACGAGCCAACCGAGGAAAATGCCGACGATAACGAAGATCGCCGCGCCGACGATGCCGATAGTCGTGTATTGCCGCTTGAGATAGGCCTGAGCGCCCTCGCGCACGGCTGCGGCGATATCCTGCATCTTCTTGTTTCCGGCCGGCGCTTGCATGACCGACCACGTCGCCCATGCGCCGTACACGACGGCAAGCAGACCGCAGGCGATAATCACCCACAAAGCTGTCATTGATAGACCCCGATTGAATGGAAATTCCGCGCCGAGGCCTTTGGCTCGCCCGGCTGCGCCTTATCGGGTTCGGACGCGCGAAACGCCTCCGCCCGGCCCGAAAGCGGGCTCTGTTTGCCAAAATCGTCCCGCTAAAGCAACGGCGGAATCGCCCTCATCCAGCGTTAAGCGGGCTGGGTCCTTTCGCGCAGGACGAGCCAGAGCAGCATGGCCGCGGCGGCAAGAACCACTGGAAAAACAACCTCATTCACCGCCCCCCATCCGAACAGAACGAGAAGCTTGCCGGAGGCGAAGGAGCCGATCGCCATGGAGCCGAAAACCAGAAAGTCGTTGAAAGCCTGGACCCTGTTACGCTCGTTCGGGCGATAGCACTGCGTCACCATCGCGGTCGCGCCGATGAACCCGAAATTCCAGCCTATTCCGAGCAGGATCAGCGCGATCCAGAAATGCCACAGCGTGATCCCTGCGATGGCCACCGCGGCGCTCCCGAGCAGGAGAACAAAGCCGAGCGTGACGACGCGTTCAATTCCGAAACGTGCGATCAGTGAGCCGGTGACGAAGCTCGGCGCGAACATGGCAATGACATGCCATTGCAGGCCAAGCGTGGCGTTCGTCACCGAGTGATTGCACTCGACCATCGCCAGAGGGGCCGAGGTCATCACCATATTCATCATCGCGTAGCTCGCGATTCCGCAAGCGACCGCCACGAGGAATCGCGGCTGGCGCAGGATTTCGCCGAGCGGACGACCGTGACCGTCAGGATGGAGTGCCGGCGGGCGCGGAATTTTCAGGCCGATGAGCACGCATCCTGCGAAAAGTGCCGTCGCGGCCTGGGCGACGTAGCTCGCAGCAAACAGGTAGGGCAGCCACAGATCCTTGGTCCAGATGACCAGTTGCGGCCCCAGCACACCGCCGAAAACTCCGCCCGCCAGCACCCACGAAATGGCCTTCGGCTTGAAGGCGTCGCTGGCCGTGTCGGCCGCGGCGAAGCGATAGGCCTGATGGGCCGCCGCGTAGAGCCCGCTGCAGAAGGCGCCCGCGCTGTAGATCGCGAACGAGCCCTGCAGCATGCCGAGGCAGCACAGCAATCCGGTCGCAATCCCGCAGCAGGTGCCGACCTGAAAAGCGGTGCGCCGTCCGAAATGACGAGACAGATAGCCGATCGGCAAAGTCCCGAACCATAGGCCGAGCACGTAGATCGTAATGGGGAGAGTCGCGAGCGATTTGTCCGGGGCAAGCATCGCACCGACGATGCTGCCGGTCGCGAGCAGGACCGCGGAATTGGCGCCCGACAAGGCCTGCGTGAAGGCAAGCAACCGCGCGTTTCGCCGCGCGAGGCGATCATCGGCCACGGTCAACATGTCATCCCGGCGCTTAAAGTTCGAAACGCACCCATAGCGAGTTCAGCGAGGGGCCGCCAGCACGATGCGCGCAACTCAGAAATGACTGAATGAAGGCCGAACGAAAATCATCGGCTTCCCGCTGCAGTCGCGAAAGACGGGCGGAGCTCTGCCTTCGGTAACACGCCCGATTTCGGTCATCGCAACCCCGCTTTTCGCGGCGGCGCGCTCAAAAGACGGCACCCTGTCCTCGGCGATGGTGCACAGAACCTCGTAGTCGTCCCCGCCGGTCAGGATCGTCTCAAGCAGGGTGCCGTCGGTCGATAGCGCCTGCCTTGCACCGGGCGACAGCGGGACGCGACCGGCCTCGATTTCCGCGGATACGCCGGAGACCTGGCAGAGCTTGGCAAAATCGCCCGCGAGCCCGTCGGAGACGTCCATTGCCGCCGATGCGTGGGTCCGGACGACATCGGCAATACCGAGCCGTGGCTGCGGGAGCCGATAGCGCGACCGCAGGTGATCTGCGTCTGGCTGGGAGAGGCCCCAACGGGCCTCCAGCGCCCGGTCCTGATGCAATCTGAGGCCCAAGGCCCCGTCCCCGATGGTCCCGGTGACGTAAATGCGATCACCGGGCTTTGCTCCGGCTCGCCGGGTCATCGTGCCCCGCGGCACCGAGCCCAGCACGAAGATCGCGACCGTCACCGGCCCCGGCGTTCGGTCGGTATCGCCGCCAAAAAGAGGTATTCCAAACTCTTTTGAATCTACTTTAAGTCCCTCAGAGAACGCTTGAAGCCAATCAGGCCCTATTTTTGCAGGGATGGCCAGCGACAGGAGGAAACCGAGGGGCTTGGCTCCCTTAGCCGCCAGATCGGACAAATTGACCCGTAGCGCCTTCCTGGCGATCTCGCCCGGAGGGTCGTCGGGCAGGAAATGAACGCCACCCACGATGGCATCCGTCTTCAGGACCAGATCGGTACCTTCCGGAGCGGCGAGGAAGGCCGCGTCGTCCGAAAGCCCGAGGGCGCCGGGATGGGTCGCAATCGGCTTGAAGAATTGCCGTATCAGCCGATCTTCAGCGCTTTCCGGATTCTCGTCGGACACGTGGTCGACCTCCTGAGGCCGAAGCTTACCCTGCCGTGCGGCTGAATTCGCCATCGCGGAGTTGCCGCGCGAGCTGGTCGAGCACCGCATTGACCATCCCGGTCTCGTCACGATCGACGAATGCCCGCGCGACGTCGACGTATTCGGACACGACGACACGCGCCGGAATATCCTTGCGTTGATCGAGTTCATAGGCGCCTGCCCGCAACACGGCCCGGATCAGCGCCTCGATGCGCTTGAGCGGCCAACCTCGTTCCAGTGCGCGGTCGATCATCGGGTCGAGCTTGCGCTGCTCGCGTACCGTACCGCCGACAAGGTCCCGGAAAAATGCTGCTTCTGCGGGAAGATATTTCGAGCCCTCGATTTCGCCGCCAAGCCAGTGGCTCTCGAATTCCGCAAGAATGTCAGCAAGTCCGGTACCGGCGATGTCCATTTGATACAGCGCCTGAACCGCAGCGAGACGAGCCACACCGCGCCGGTTTGCCTTGCGATCCTCCTGACCGGTTCCGTTCATCCCGGATTGTCCGAGACGGCACGCTTGATCCGCAGCATCGCGAGCGCCGCGCGAGCGGCATCGCCGCCCTTGTCCGCCTCGTTCGAGCGCGCCCGCTCCCATGCCTGATGCTCGGTATCGACGGTGAGGATGCCGTTGCCGAGAGGTAAGCGGCGCGCGACCGACAGGTCCATGAGTCCGCGCGCGGATTCCTGCGACACGATTTCGAAATGGATCGTATCGCCGCGGATGACACAGCCGAGCGCGACGACAGCGTCATACGGCTTTCCACCGCGCTCCGCGCCATCGAGTGCGATTGCGATAGCGGCGGGAATTTCGAGCGAGCCCGGCACGCTCAGCCGCTCAAATGAAGCTCCGGCCCGCTCGATCTCACGCGTCGCTCCCTCAAGCAGCGCATCGGCAATATCGTCGTAGAAACGCGCTTCCACGACGAGAACGCGCGCGCCCTTGAGGTCGCCTGAAGCAGTTCTGGTGCTGCTGCGTCGTGGTTCAGCCATGGGTGTCCCGGTCAGTCCGGGCGTCAGTAACAAGGCAAGCGAGGTTCTTGCAAGGCCGCTAGCGCGTTTCGAGGAGACGGGCCGCGTAGCGCGCCATTACGTCAACTTCGAGATTAATCGGATCGCCGGGCTTCAGATCACGGAACGTCGTGACCTGCAGCGTGTGAGGAATGATGAGGACGGAAAAAGTGCCGATTGCCGCCTCGTTGACCGTGAGGGAAACGCCGTCCAGCGCGACCGATCCCTTGGCCGCGACAAAGCGCATCAGCGCGCTGGGTGCACGTACGACAAAGCGTGCGCTGTCGGTCAGCGCCTCGCGCTCGACGAGTTCGCCAACCCCATCGACATGCCCGAGCACGAAATGGCCGCCGAGTTCGTCCCCGACCCTGAGCGAGCGTTCCAGATTGACGCGCGACCCTTGCCGCCAACCCTCGGCCGTCGTCACGCGTAGCGTTTCAGCCGCAACATCGACGTCGAACCACGTGCGGCCGCCCGCCTCCCCGCTGCCGACGACGGTCAGACAGACACCGGAGCAGGCAATCGAAGCGCCATCGTCGATCGAACGGCGCTCATAGCGACAGGCGATCCGGACGCGATGCAGGTCGTCGGCGCGCGGCGTGACCGCAATCACTTCGCCGATATCGGAAACAATGCCGGTGAACATCAGGAGCGCTCGAAATAATCCACACGGTCAGGGCCAAGAAACTCCGTATCACGCAGGCGCAAGCGAGGCGAACGCACGAGGGCATCAAGCGACAGGCCCTCCAGCGCATCGATCCCGGTCGGTCCGATCTTCAGCGACCCGCGGAACAATACCGCTTCATCCACCAGATCGCGCTTGATGAACGAGGCAGCGATCGTCGGGCCCCCTTCAACCATGAGCCGCGTGATGCCGCGCGCGGCGAGCGCCTTGAGCGTCGCCGGCAGATCGAGCCCCGTCGCGCCGCTTGGGACGCGGATCACGTCGGCGCCTGCATCCTTCAGCGCGCTTTCCTGCGCCTCCGGCGCATCGGATCGCGTCACCACCCAAAGCGGTGTTTCGCGCGCGCTGCGTGCAAGCGCCCCGTTCAGCGGAAGCCTGAGATCCCGGTCGAAAACGGCCCGCACTGGAGAACGCGCCGCCATCCCGGGAAGTCGACAGGTCAACATCGGATCGTCCGAGATAGCTGTTCCTATCCCGACCATGATCGCGTCATTCATCGCGCGCATCAGGTGCACGCGCGCACGCGCCATTTCCCCAGTGATCTGGACCGGCTGCCGTCCCGCGCGAGCCACCTTGCCATCGGCTGAAACCGCGATCTTGAGCGTCACGTGCGGCCGCGCGTCCGTCATGCTGCGGATGTGACCGGCATGGGCGCGTTTGGCGTCTTCAGCGCAGAGACCGACATCGACCACGACGCCTGCCTCGGCCAGGCGCCAGTGCCCTTTACCCGCGACTTCGGGATTGGGATCGACCATCGCCGAGAAGACGCGCACGATCCCGGCCGCCACGATCGCGTCGGCGCAGGGTGGCGTGCGGCCGTGATGCGAACACGGTTCGAGCGTGACATACATCGTTGCGCCGCGCGCCGCCTCGCCGGCCCTCCGCAGCGCTTCGGCCTCGGCATGCGGACGGCCGCCCTTCTGCGTCCAGCCGCGCCCGGCGACGACACCATCCTTGACGATGACCGCGCCGACCGAGGGATTGGGCCAGCTTTGCCCAAGTCCGCGCCTTCCGAGCGTCAGAGCCAGTTGCATGAAGCGGAGGTCCTCCGCCATGTCACTTCCGCGACGTGACCGGAGCCTTGGGCTCCTCCTCGCCCGACAATTCGTCGAGCGCGTCCTGGAAATCCTTGGGCTCGCGGAAATTCCGGTAAACCGAGGCGAAGCGCACGTAGGCGACGTCGTCGAGCGTCCGCAGGTGCTCCATCACCATCTCGCCGACGGTCTCGGACGAAATTTCGCTCTCGCCGAGATTCTCCAGCTCGCGCACGATTTTCGAAACGAGTTGCTCGACCTGATCAGGATCAACGTTACGCTTGCGCAGCGCGATCTGGATCGAGCGCATCAGCTTGTCGCGGTCGAACGGCACGCGCCGGCCATTGCGCTTGATCACAACGAGTTCGCGCAATTGCACGCGCTCGAAAGTGGTGAAGCGGAAGTTGCACGTCAGGCAGACGCGTCGGCGGCGGATCGCCGCCGAATCCTCCGTCGGCCGCGAGTCTTTCACCTGGGTGTCGAGACTTCCGCAGCTCGGGCAGCGCATCGATCAATCCTGATAAATAGGAAATCGGTCGAGCAACGCCTTCACCTTATCGCGCGTCGCGGCCTCAATCAGCGCATCGCCGTCGGCGTTCTTCTGCGAGAGCACGTCGAGTACCTCGGCGATCATCTCGCCGACTTGCTTGAATTCAGCAACGCCGAAGCCGCGCGTCGTGCCAGCCGGCGTGCCGAGGCGAACACCCGAAGTGATCGTCGGCTTTTCGGGATCGAAGGGAATGCCGTTCTTGTTGCAGGTGATGTGCGAACGGCCGAGCGCTGTCTCGGCGACCTTGCCGGTCAGCCGCTTCGGACGCAGATCGACCAGCATCAGGTGCGTGTCTGTGCCCCCGGAAACGATATCGAGGCCGCGCGATTTCAGCGTTTCGGAAAGCGCCTTTGAATTCTCGACCACGTTGCGCGCGTAGGTGCGGAACGACGGACGCAGCGCCTCGCCGAAGGCAACGGCCTTGGCGGCGATCACGTGCATCAGCGGCCCGCCCTGCAGGCCCGGAAAGACCGCGGAATTGATCTTCTTCGCCAATTCCTCGTCGTTCGTGAGGATCACGCCGCCGCGCGGACCGCGCAAAGTCTTGTGCGTGGTCGTCGAGACGACATGCGCGTGCGGAAATGGAGACGGATGCGCCCCTCCGGCCACGAGGCCAGCAAAATGCGCCATATCCACGAACAGATAGGCACCCACCTCGTCGGCGATCTCGCGGAAGCGCTTGAAGTCGATGATGCGCGGATAGGCCGAGCCCCCTGCGATGATGACCTTCGGCTTGTGCGTCCGCGCGAGCTGCTGCACCTCATCCATATCGATGCGGTGGTCGTCGCGCCGCACATTGTAAGGCACGGCGTTGAACCACTTTCCCGACATCGAAATCTTCATGCCGTGGGTGAGATGCCCGCCCGCCGCGAGATTCAGTCCAAGAAAGGTGTCGCCGGGATTCATCAGCGCAAAGAAGACAGCGCCATTGGCCGAAGCACCTGAATGGGGCTGCACGTTCGCAAACTGGCAGCCGAACAGCGTGGTCACGCGTTCAATCGCGAGATTTTCCGCCATGTCCACGTACTGACAACCGCCGTAATAGCGTTTGCCCGGAAGGCCTTCGGCGTACTTGTTGGTCAGAACCGAACCCTGCGCCTCGAGCACAGCGCGGCTAACGATATTTTCCGAAGCAATCAGCTCGATCTCGTCGCGCTGGCGCTTGAGTTCGAAGCCGACAATGTCGGCGATCTCCGGATCGGCGTCGCGCAACGACGCGGAAAAAAGATCGGGCGCCTGTTCGGCGCGGTTCGGAGCCTGCATCGAATTCTCCTGCCTCGCCACATGCAGCGGCGCGGCCGTTTTGCCTGGGAGTGAAAGGATGCCCGCGATAGCATATCGTGGCAGGACCGCCAAGCACTGGCAGGCCAAAGGGCTCCTGCCCGCAATATATAGAGATTTTCGATCTAGCGATTTTCGCCCTGGACCAGGCGCGCCTTGAGCTTGGCGAGTGCCAGCAGACGCAGGGCCGCAGCCGCGGCGTAGGCCGGACCCATGACGGCGACCTCATGGCCCGACTGCGCGTCGATCGCGATGACCTTCATGACCGGCCCGATCTGCGTCATTTCAAACAACACGTCGGGGTGTGCCATATCAGCCTCGCGCCGCCATCGGGCCGATGCCGTCCCGGCCGTAGATGTCTTCCCGGAATTGCACCATGCCATCCGGCATCGCCCACGCGGTGATGTAGATCCAGTAGACACCGACCCCACGCGCCGGCCGCGCATCTCGCCGCTCGCCGGAGCGCAGCACGCGCTCGATATCGGGCCGCGCCCATCCTGGCGTCCCGTCGAGGATCCAGACCACAAGTTCGCGCACGTTCTGGACGCGGACGCAGCCCGACGAATGGAAACGGAAATCTTCTCCGAACAGGTTCTTCGACGGCGTGTCATGCATATAGACGCCGTGCGCGCTCGGGAAGTTGATGCGTACCGATCCGAGCGAATTGAAATCGCCGGGATCTTGCTTGAACATGTAGTGCGTCGCCTCGTCCGAATACCAGTTGATTTGCTGGGGCTGAACTTCAAAGCCGCGCGGATCGATGATGCGGATGCGGTTCTGCACGAGATAGTCGGGCTGCGCCTGCATCTTGGGAATGAGATCGCGGCGCACGATCGAAGGCGGCACCGTCCAGAAGGGATTGAAATTGACTTCGACCACCCTGCTCTGGATGTCGGGCGACGCGCGATCGGGCTTGCCCACCACCGCCGAGTGGCGCGACACGACCATGCCGTTCTCGATCGCTTCGATCTGAGTGCCTGGAATGTTGCAGAGCACGTAGCGCTCGCCGAGATTGCCACCGAAAATCCTCAGGCGCACGAGATTGGTGCGCAGCTGGGCAAGTCGCACCGGTGCTGGCACGTTGAGCGCGGCATAGGTGGTGTCGCTCGCCACACCGTCGGCGGTGAGACCGTGACGCAACTGAAAGCGCCGCAACGCCGCTTCGACATAGGAATCCAACACATCGGTTGATCCGGCCTGCGCATCGAGATCGCCACCGATGGCGAGCCGGCGCCGGAGGGCGACAACCGAAGGATGGCGCGTCCCAAGGCGAAGCCGGCCGCCCGGCGGCACATAGGGCCATCCGCCACGCGCCACGATGCCCTCATATTGCGGAATAGCCTGCTCGGTCGCCTGCGCCGCGCGCGCGGACAGCGTCGGCAATGTCGCCGCCGGAATCCCGGAATGGCGCGTCCCGTGATCGAAGCCCGGCCCGAAATCGCCGCGCTGGCTCTGTTCGATCAGCGTCTGGACCATGTAGTCCTGCGCGCTCGCCTGGCCGGCCCAGGCCGCGCCCGCCGCTGCGCCGCTCAGGCGCAGAAAATTGCGCCGGTCGAGCCTGCCCCGTGCCATGTGGAGAATCTCAAAATCCCTCACCCGCCGATTTCATAGCTGATGAATGATTAACAAGTTCCCGACGCGGCCTTCCGGCCGGCCGCCCAATAAAAACGCCCCGGCGATTGCCGGGGCGAAGTTTGGAGGCACACCAGTTAGGTCCGACTTCCCAGAAAACGAAATTAGAGACGATAGAGGATCTGATCGGTCCAGAAGCGCTCGAGCCGATGCAGCGACTTGTTCAGCGTGGCGAACTCTTCGGAATTGATGCCGCCAACCTGCTCGACCGTGCGAACATGCTTCTGGTAGAGCGTCTCGACGATGTCGCGCACATCGCGGCCCTTGTCGGTCAGCTTGATGCGGACCGAACGGCGATCGACGCGAGAGCGCTGGTGATCGAGGAAGCCCATTTCGACGAGCTTCTTCAAATTGTACGAGACGTTCGAGCCGAGATAATAGCCACGCGTGCGCAGTTCACCCGCGGTCAGTTCCTTGTCGCCGATGTTGTAGAGCAGCAAGGCCTGAACCGAATTGATGTCGGCGCGGCCGCGGCGATCGAATTCGTCCTTGATGACATCGAGCAGTCGGCGATGCAGCCGTTCGACGAGCGTGAGCGCTTCAAGATAGAGCGGTCGGATATGGTCGAAACGGGCCGAATGCTGATCGCCAGGCTCGACCGCCTTCATAACGGCTTTCATGATGACGCCTTCCTATTTCTTTTATCGTTTTCACGGAGCCCTGTTCTCTCCGTGTGACGCGCAACCATAGGATCGGCGGCTGAATATCGGCTTAAATTCTAGAATGAAGATAGAGTTTATTTGCGATAGTGAACGACTGATGAGTTTCAAATTGGTGCGGATTTATTGATGTTTTCTTCACTCTGA
The DNA here is from genome assembly GCA_964584855.1 of uncultured Hyphomicrobiales bacterium. Lineage (GTDB taxonomy): Bacteria > Pseudomonadota > Alphaproteobacteria > Rhizobiales > Xanthobacteraceae > Pseudorhodoplanes. The sequence goes on along the minus strand of CAZPBF010000006.1, from coordinate 57,438 downwards.
GCGCGCGTGCCCGACCCAAATTGAAACGCCTTGCCGCGAACGCAACCCGATCACCCGCGCAGAAACTGGATGATCCCGGAAAAGTCGCGCCCCGCCTCCCCGCTCTCGACGTATTGGGTGTAGATGGCGGCGGCGCCTGCGCCGAGCGGGGTCGCCGCGCCGGCCGCGCGAGCGGCGTCCTGCGATAGCCGCAAATCCTTGAGCATCATCGCCGCGGTGAAGCCCGCCTGATAGTCACGGTTGGCAGGCGACGTCGGAACGAGCCCCGGTACCGGACAATACGTCGTCATCGACCAGCATTGGCCCGACGATTTCGAAGAGATGTCGAATAGCTTCTGCGCATCCAGCCCGAGCTTCTCGGCGAGCACGAAGGCCTCGGAAACCGCGATCATCGACACGCCGAGGATCATGTTGTTGCAGATCTTCGCGGCTTGGCCGTTGCCCGCCCCGCCCGCGTGGACGATGGTCTTGCCCATCTTTTCCAGAATCGAGCGTCCGCGCTCGAAGGCGCGCTCACTGCCGCCGACCATGAAGGTGAGCGTGCCGGCCTGCGCACCGCCGACGCCTCCGGACACCGGAGCATCGAGCATCAGCAATCCCTTCGCTTCTGCGGCCGCTGCGACGTGACGCGCGCTTTCCACGTCGATGGTCGAGGAATCGATCAGCAATGTTCCGGCATTGGCGTTTTCGAGCACTCCCCCGGTCCCGAAATAGACATCGCGCACTTCCTTGCCGGACGGCAGCATCGTGATGACCACGTCCGCGCGTGACGCCGCGATCTTCACGGTTTCGGCAATAACGCCGCCGGCCGCCTTCAGTTTTGCGATCGCATCGGGATTGACGTCGACTCCCTCGACCTGATGCCCCGCTTTCAACAGGTTCTGGGCCATCGGCAGACCCATATTGCCAAGTCCGAGAAATCCGATCCGTGCCATGCGATCCTCCTTAAAGTCCGCCGGTCAATGCGGATGCTCGCGCGCCGACATTACCGCCAGCCCGACATAACAGCCGAGCAGGACGATCTCCAGCAACACGACCAGCATGCGGCCGCCATAGACTTGCGGGAAAAACACTTCCACCGCCGCCATCGAAACGCTCGCGGTCAGCCAGACCACCGCGCCCCAGACCGCCGCGAGCCACAGCCCGACCGCAGCAACAAGATCGATCACCGCGAAGAACACGGTCGCGGTCTGCCACGGCAACGAATGCATGGTGAAGGAATTGTCCGGCCCGTCGCCCACGCCGACAACGACCGACCAATGGACCAATCCCTTCAGGAGCGACAGCACCGCCATGCTCCGCAGGAACCAGACGAGTCGCGTGGTCCACACGCCCGTGCGCGGCCGCTGCGCGCTTTCCTGCACCGGATCGAGCGCGCGAATTTGATCGGATGCAATCGGGTCGCTCACGGCAGCACGAGCTCCTGATCCCCGAGCGGCGCGAAATGCCGATCGACCTCGTCCTGAGTCACCTCTTCGAGGCCCCGGTGCTGCCAGCGGGGCGCGTTGTCCTTGTCCACGATCACCGCCCGCACTCCCTCATACAGGTCGCGACCGTAGACGATCCTGGACACAATGCGAAACTCGATCCGCATACAATCCTCGAAGGACTTGTCCCTGCCTCGGCGCATCTGCGCGAGGGCGATCTTCAGGCTGAGCGGGCATTTGCTGCGGATCGTGGCCGCGCATCCGCCAGCCCAATCGGAATCCGCGGACCCCGCTCCGCTCTCGCGATCGAGAGCGGCAAGAATGTCCTCGACGCTGTCCGCAGCGAACAGACGGTCAATGGCGGCGCGCCTTGCCGTCACCGGCCCCTCCCCCGGCTGCACCGCAAAGGCTGAGAGGATCGCGTCGACCGACACGTTCCCGCACAACGCATCGAGGAGATCTGGAAATCGCGTGGATGAGACGCGATGGGTAGCGGTGCCGGCTGCGACCCCATCGGACATCCTGAGGCGCTCACCGGTCAGCGCGCAATACGTTCCGATCTCGCCAGGCAGGTGTGGAAGCGCCCAGGTCGCCCCGACGTCTGGAAAAAATCCGATCCCGACTTCGGGCATCGCGAATTGGTAGCGGTCGCCGGCGACACGATGCGAGCCGTGAACCGACAGCCCCACTCCCCCGCCCATGACGATTCCGTCGATAAGGGAAACATACGGCTTGCGGTATCTCTTGATCGCGGCGTTGAGCGAATATTCCTCCCGGAAGAAGACCAACGCATCCTGTTGGCGACCGGCGAGACCGAGATCGTAGAGCGCCCGAATATCGCCGCCTGCCGAAAAGGCGCGCTCTCCCACCGCCGTGAGGATTACGCGGGTGACCGCTGCGTCGGTCTCCCAGGCATCCAGCCTGAGCCGAAGCGCCCGGACCATTTCGTGGGTGACGGCGTTCAACGCCGTGGGGCGATTCAGAATGACGATGCCGGCCGCCCCGCGCCGATCGAATAGAATGTCGTCGCTCATCGGCGGACAGCTAGCCCGGCCCCCGGCATCTGGCAATCTCCGGAGGCGCCGCCGTGAACCAATGTCCCTTCAATGCGTTAGCGACGGTCGAAGGGTCAAAATGAGCGACATTGCGGGAATCGGGGGTTCGCGACGCGGCATGGTCCGCCGCTTCTGGCGCACGGCCCGCGGTTTCTGGTCGGGGCAGACAAGCCGGATTGCGTGGGCCCTCAGCGCAGCGGTGCTTACGCTCGTGGTCGCGCAAGTGGTCGTCCAATACGGGATCAATGTGTGGAACCGGACGATCTTCGACGCGCTCGAAAAGAAGAATAGCGGAATCGTTCTCCATCAAGCGGTGATCTTCTTTCCGCTGGCCGCCGCGAGCATCACGGTTGCGATCTCCGTCGTCTGGGCGCGCATGCGCATCCAGCGCCGCTGGCGCGGATGGATGACCACAGCGCTGATCGATCGCTGGCTGGACAAGGGTCGCTATTATCAACTCAACCTGATCGAAGGCGATCACAAGAATCCAGAATACCGTCTTGCCGAGGACATGCGGATCGCGACCGAAGCGCCGATCGATATGGCCGTCGGAATCTTCAGTGCACTGCTCACAGCCGGCACCTTCATTGCCGTGCTCTGGGCGATCGGCGGCAGTCTCGATTTTCCTCTCGGCGGCACGACCTATTCCGTTCCGGGCTACCTCGTTGTGGCCGTCGTGATCTACTGCCTCGTCATCAGCGGTTTGATGACGATCATCGCGCGCGCCTTCATTCCCGCCGCCGAAGCCAAGAACCAGTCCGAGGCAGAATTCCGCTACGCTTTGACTCGTGTCCGCGAGAACGGAGAGAGCATCGCGATCCTGAATGGAGAGGCCGAAGAACGCGCAGGCCTCACCGCAATGCTGAACCGGGTGGTCACGGCGTGGGCCAGCATGGCGCGCCAGTACATGCGCACCACGGGCGTCTCGCACGGCAATTTCATTCTCGCGTCCGTGCTGCCGATCATCCTGTGCGCGCCAAAATTTCTCGCGGGCACCATGACGCTCGGGCAAGTCATGCAGGCTGCGGCGGCCTTCATCCAGGTCCAGTATGCGTTCAACTGGATCGTGGACAATTATCCACGCCTCGCCGAATGGACTGCCTCGGCGCGGCGCGTTTCGAACCTGATCCTCGCGATCGACGATCTCGATGCCATCCACGGGCAGACCATCAAGCGGCTGGAGCGCGAAGGCTCGGCGATCCAGCTCCGGGACGTCTCGGTCATCCTGAGCGACGGCACCGTCGTGGTCGACGGGGCCGATGTGAAAGTGGGCTATGGCGAGAAGGTCCTTCTCGCGGGAGAGTCAGGCACCGGGAAGAGCACGCTCGTCCGCGCCATCGCCGGGCTATGGCCGTGGGGTGAAGGCGAGATTTCGATTCGGCCCGGATCGAAACTCTTTCTCATGCCGCAAAAACCCTACATTCCGCTCGGCACATTGCGCCGCGCCGCCGCGTATCCGCTTCCTCCGGAAGACATCGACGACAAGGAATTGCGCGACGCGATGGAGCGCGTCGGGCTTGGCCATACGATCGACCGGCTCGACGAAAAGGACACCTCCTGGGATCGCATCCTTTCTGGTGGAGAACAGCAGCGTCTCGCTTTCGTGCGGCTATTGCTCCAGAAGCCCGACATCGTCGTGATGGACGAGGCAACGTCCGCGCTCGACACAGAAAGTCAGGGCAAGCTCCTGACGGTTCTGGCGGAAGAATTGCCAAGGACCGCCGTCATCAGCGTCGGGCACCGGGCGGAGCTCGAGGCCTTCCATGAGCGAAAGCTGAACCTCGTGCGTCGTGAAGGCGGCGCGCGATTGACGCCGGCCGAACTGGGGGCGCCGGCCGTCACAGGCCCCTCCCCTCTGCTGCGGCGTCTGCGGACCCCATGGTGGCGGCGCGGTGACAAGATCAAGCTCAACACGCCGGCCGACGCAGCATAGCGCTGTAGGGCGTCAGTTCTCCAGCAAGTCACGGCTGACGATAAGCCGCATCACTTCGTTCGTCCCTTCGAGAATCTGGTGTACCCGCACGTCGCGCAAAACACGCTCGATCGGATGATCGCGCAAGTAACCGTAGCCGCCGTGAAGCTGCAGGCAACCGTTCACCGCGTCGAAGCCGATATCGGTCGCAAACCGTTTCGCCATCGCGGCGAGCCGCGTCCCTCCGGGCTCGCCCTCGCTCACCGCATGTGCCGCACGGCGTACCATCAGCCGGGCCGCCTCAAGGTCGGTCGCGTAATCGGCGATCCGGAATCGCAGCGCCTGGAAATCCGATAGCCGCGAACCGAACTGCTTTCGCTCCCGCATATATTCGATGGTGCGGTCGAGACAGAATTGCGCGCCGCCGATGGAGCAGGCCGCGATGTTCAGCCGCCCGCCGTCTAGACCGGCCATCGCGATCTTGAATCCCTGCCCTTCCGAACCGATCAGGTTTGCGGCGGGCACGCGGCAATTCTCGAACATCACCATCGCGGTCGGCTGCGATTTCCACCCAAGCTTTTTTTCCTGTGCACCGAAAGTCAGTCCCTTCGTGCCATTCTCGACCACGATGCAGGAGATACCTTTCGGTCCCTCGCCGCCGGTGCGCACCATACAGACATAGATATCGGACCTTCCGCCGCCGGAGATGAATGCCTTGGCGCCGTCCAGCACATAATGGTCGCCGTCGCGCCGCGCGCGCGTGGTCAGGCTTGCCGCATCGGAACCCGAACCGGGCTCGGTCAGGCAATAGCTGGCGAAATGCTCCATGCTGCAGAGCTTAGGCAGAAAGCGCGCGCGCTGCTCGTCGCCGCCGAAATGATCGATCATCCAGGCGGCCATGTTGTGGATCGAGATGTAAGCCGCGGTCGACGTGCAGCCCTGCGCCAGTTCCTCGAAGATGATCGTGGCATCGAGCCGCGAGAGCGCCGAGCCGCCGACATCCTCTTTGACGTAGATTCCGCCAAAGCCGAGGCCCGCGGCTGCACGCAGCGTTTCGACCGGAAAGGTTTCGCTCTCATCCCAGTCGCGCGCATGCGGCATCATCGCAACGCGCGCGAATTGACGCGCCGTGGCCTGAAAGGCGCGCTGTTCGTCGGTCAGGGCAAAGTCCATGCGCGAGGGTTAGTCCCGGCTCCCAAACGCGTCAACGCGCCTCTCAGCCGAACATCCATGATTCCGGCCGGGCGATCGGCTGTCCATTATTGAGAAGAAGCAATCCCTTGATGTTCCGGACGAGCGACCAGACGAACCACCAGGCGAGTACGATGAAGCCGATCAGGACATAAGCCAGAATGCCTCCGACAACGAGATAAAGCAGCCCGACCCAAAACGTCCGGATCTGATAGCGATAGTGCGAAGCGACCGAAGGCTCGGCCGTCCCGACTTGCACATGCGCGATAATCACCCCGATCACTGCCGTGATGCCCACCACGTACGCCGCCAGATAGAGAATATAAACGACCAGCGCGAGCTGGCTGTTGTTCAGAATCGGCCCGGAATTGGGCCCTGTCTGCGTCATGTTTCCGCTCCGTCGCCTTGATTAAGACTATGATGACATGGCGAAAACGGTCCCGGCAATCCGAGGAAACCGTCCGGTATTGGCCGGCGAGGCGCGAACGCGCTAGAAGGACGCGAAATTCCTTTCAGGAGCGCGACATGGCCATCAAATTCGGCCGACCGCTTGAACACAAGACGCGCGTTGTCCCGGTCGACACTTCGTCACCGTCCCTTGCGCTGACAAACCGCCCGCGACGGCTCCGCCAGACCGAATGGGTCCGTCGCATGGTGCGCGAAAGCGCGATCAGTGCCGACGACCTGATCTGGCCGCTATTCGTCGCCGATGGAGACAAAGTTCGCGTGCCCGTCGCCTCGATGCCAGGCGTGGAGAGGCTTTCCGTCGATCAGGTCGTGCACGAAGCCGAGCGCGCAGCCACGCTCGATATCGCCTGCATCGCGCTCTTTCCCTACACCGATCCCTCGCTTCGCGATGAAAACGGGAGCGAAGCGCTCAATCCTGACAACCTCGTTTGCCGCGCGATCCGCGCAGTCAAGAAGGAGGTTCCCGACATCGGAATCCTCTGCGATGTGGCGCTCGATCCTTATACGAGCCACGGCCATGATGGGCTGCTCCGCGGCGACGTCATCCTCAACGATGAGACCGTCGCTGTTCTGACGCGTCAGGCGCTGGTCCAGGCCGAGGCGGGCTGCGACATCATCGCGCCATCCGACATGATGGATGGCCGTGTTGGCGCGATCCGCAGCGCACTCGATGCGAGCGGCTTCGAAACCGTATCGATCATGGCGTATGCCGCCAAATACGCCTCGGCGTTTTACGGCCCGTTCCGCGACGCGGTCGGCTCATCGAAGACGCTGACCGGCGACAAGCGCACCTATCAGATGGATCCGGGCAATTCCGACGAGGCGCTCCGCGAGGTTGCGCTCGACATCGAACAGGGTGCGGACATGGTCATGGTGAAGCCGGGCCTACCCTATCTCGACATCGTCGCGCGCGTGAAAGAGACGTTCGGGATGCCGACCTTCGCCTATCAGGTCTCCGGCGAATACGCGATGATCGCGGCCGCCGTGCAGAACGGCTGGCTCGACGGCGACCGGGCCATGATGGAAAGCCTGCTGGCATTCAAGCGCGCCGGCGCCGACGGTGTTCTCACCTATTTCGCGCCGAAAGTGGCCGAAAAGCTGAAGCGGGCCTGACGCTCATTTCGTCGCCCCGCCGGCCCCGATCCGCTGCGGCGCGAAGCCATCCTTTTCCAGCGCGGCAAGGATTTCCGCGATATGCGCCGCATCGCGCGTCTCGATGGTCACGTCGAGCCGCGCACCTTTCGCCGGCACGTCGAGGAAATGCCGCTTGTGATCGACCTCAAGAATGTTCGCGCCGAGTTCGCCGAGCCGCGTCGCGATCACGCCGAGCGTGCCGGGCCGATCCATCAAGCTCAATCGAAGCGACACCATCCGGTTTTCCCGCTCCAGCTCGCGCACCGTGATCGAGGCGAGAATGCGCGGGTCGATGTTGCCGCCCGACAGGATCAGGCCGACGCGGCGGCCGCGAAAGCGATCCGGGTTGGCGAGCACCGCGGCAAGCCCCGCCGCCCCCGCTCCTTCCGCGACCGTTTTCTGCGTGGTGACATAGGCGTTCACCGCGCGCTCGAGATGCGGCTCGTTGACGAGCAGGATGTCGGACACCAGCGCGCGCACGACCGGTATCGTCGATCCTGTGACTTTCTTGACTGCGATGCCTTCGGCGAGCGTCGGCCCGCCGGAAGGCTTCGACGCGCCATGAATGGCGTTCCACATCGAGGGATAGAGTTCGGCCTCGACACCGACGATGTCGATATCCGGCTTCACGGCTTTCGCCGCGATGGCGTTGCCCGAGATCAAACCGCCGCCGCCGATCGGCACCACAAGGCAATCGAGATCGGGAACGTCCTCAAGGATTTCCAGCGCCACGGTCCCCTGACCGGCGATGATCCGCGCGTCATCGTAGGGGTGCACTTGTGCGTAGCCATGTTCGCGCACGAGCACCTCCACGCGATCCTGCGCTTCGCCGACGCTTTCCCCGACCAGCAGAACCTGCGCCCCGAATGCGCGGGTCGACGCCACCTTTACCGCGGGCGTCGTCACCGGCATCACGATGGTCGCCGCGATCTTCAGCCGTTGCGCGTGATAGGCGACCGCCTGCGCGTGATTTCCCGCCGACATCGCGATTACGCCGCGGGCGCGCTCGGCATCGCTGAGCGACGACAATTTGACCAGCGCGCCGCGATCCTTGAATGAATTGGTGACCTGAAGGTTCTCGTATTTGACGAAGATGCTCGCGCCTGTCAGCTCCGAGAGCCGCGGCGCCGGTAACATCGGGGTGCGGAGCACCTGCCCGCGAATGGTGGCGCGCGCAGCTTCGATATCGGCAAGCGTTACAGGAAGCTTTTCGGTCACCCTCGCCCTCACACTTCCCTCGGGCTCGGCCCGGAAAAACCGAACAGCCCGCCGGGCCGCAGCACGAACATAACCACGAGCAGCGAGAACAGCACGAGATCGCGCGACGCAATGTCGAAATAGGCCGACCAGATCGCTTCGATAAGCCCGATCAATACCCCGCCAATCAGCGCGCCTTCAACCCGCCCGATCCCGCCAACAATCGCGGCGAGCAGCGCCTTCAGCCCGAGGACCGTTCCCATCGAGAACGATACGTTGCCGTAATAGATTGCGACGATCCATCCCGCGAGCCCGACCGCCAGTCCCGCCAGCAGGAAGGTCGAGGCGAACACACGCTCCGGCGCAACGCCGAACATCGAAGCGGCGACCGGATCGTCCGCAAAGGCACGCCACTCGCGTCCAAACCGCGTGCGGGCCATCACGAACAAGAGCACCAGCGCCGCGCACAACGCCGCGCCCGCGATTCCAAGCTGCATTGGGGTGACGGTCACGACAAACACGCCCGCGCGCGCGAGCGGCAGCGGGCCTGCGAAGAATGGCGGCAGCCAGCGCTCACGCACTCCCTGAAACAGGCGCAGAAATTCCTGGATCGACACTGCTGCCGCAGCGGTTGCGACCAGAATCGGCTGGCCCTGCCGGTTGCTCGCATGAAGCGGGCCGATGATAGACTGCCCGATGAACCAGCTCCACAACGCACACAGACCTGCCGCGACGAGCAGCGCCAGCGTCAGCCCTGAAATCGGATCGTCGAAGCCGAGCGTCACGATCGCCGCCACGCCGCCGATCGCCGCATAGGCACCGATCACGCCGATCTCTCCGAAGGCGAGGTTGATGCGGCCCGCGAGTCCGTAAATCAGCGAATAAGCCGTCGCCAGCAACCCGTAGATCGCGGCGAGCGCGATCGCGTTGATCGTCTGCTGCGCGGCATAGGCGAGAGGCGCGGGAATCTGCGGGACCGGAGGTGGCGGTTCCTGAAATTCATTTCCCGGTGCGAGCCAGAAGCGCTTGAGATAGAGACGCCGCGCTTCGCCGAGCGACACGTTGTCGATCCGGACCGCGGCAAGGTCGAGACGATCCTTGTCATAGCGTGTCCCGGAAAATTCGCAGACCAGCGTATGCACGCGCGTTTCGTCCCCGGGCTCGCGCGCTGAATAGTCCAGACGGATCGCGCCTGGCCCCGGCGCCACGAATCGCATTTCGTGCAATTCGGTGCCGTCAGGATGCAACGCGACCGGAACGCGCCGGCAAAGATCGAGCTGATCGTCGTCGACCGCGCCCGCGCAACCCGCGGCCAAAAGGGCGAGACAGACCGCTAATCCTGACAAAAACCTGCGCATCCGGCTCATGTTACGCGACCGGGCCGCGCTTCCAAGCGTCGCAGGAATACCGCCCGATGAAAGGCGGGCTTTTCTCGGCCAAATCGATGCATAGAATACAGCCATGACCGACAGCGACCCCCGACGGATAGGGCTTTCTATCGACGTCAAGCCGCATGCCTACGATCCGGCCACCCAGCCGGAATTGTTCGACGGCGTGCTGCCACGGCGCATCGTGGCCTTCGTGATCGACGTGGTCGTGATCATGGCTCCGGTTGCCGCCGTTGCGATGTTCATCGTGCTGTTTGGCCTTGTCACATTCGGATTCGGCTGGCTGCTGTTCTGGCTCTTGTTTCCGGGCACCATCGTGTGGGCGCTGTTTTACTATGGCTGGACCCTTGGCAGCACGGCATCGGCCACCATCGGAATGCGCACAATGGATCTGGAAATGCGCACCTGGTACGGCGCACCCTGCTATTTCGTACTCGGCGCAGTCCATGCCCTGGTTTTCTGGATCGCCATGCGCGCCTACCTGACCCCGTTCGTCCTGCTCGCCGCGCTATTCAATGACCGGCGGCGACTCCTGCATGACATGCTCGTCGGCACCGTGGTGATCAACAACGAGGTTCGCGCGGCAGCCCTGCGCGCGACGCGCCCCAGTTCCTGACCGTGACCCTTTGACGAATGCCCCCTGACAGGGGAACATCGGCCAGAACGCCAACGGACCAGACGTGACCCAGCACTCACGAGATACCCCGCAATTTTACCTCACCGCGCCGTCCCCCTGCCCGTATCTCTCGGGCAAGGAAGAGCGGAAGGTGTTCACGCATCTCGTGGGAGAACGCGCGCCGGGCCTGAACGACCTGCTCACGCACGGCGGCTTCCGGCGCAGCCAATCGATTGCCTACCGGCCGGCCTGCGAGGGCTGCCGCGCCTGCGTTTCCGTGCGCGTGGTTGCGGAAGACTTTCGCCCCAGCCGCTCGATGCGGCGCATCGCCGATCGCAATGCCGATATCGTCGGCGACATGCGCCATGCGACGCCGACATCGGAGCAGTATTCCGTATTCCGGGGCTATCTCGATGCACGCCATCGCGACGGCGGCATGGCCGACATGACCGTGCTCGACTACGCGATGATGGTGGAGGACAGCCATGTGGAGACCAAGACTGTCGAGTATCGCGCGCGCGGCGTCGACACTGGCCTGCATGGACGCGGCGCGGGTCCTCTGCTCGGCGTGTCGCTGACCGACGTGCTGAACGACGGCCTGTCGATGGTCTATTCGTTCTTCGACCCGTCGGTCGAAGAGCGGTCGCTCGGGACCTTCATGATCCTCGACCACATCGCCCGGGCACGCCGCATGGGATTGCCCTACGTCTATCTCGGCTATTGGGTGCGCGGCTCGCGAAAGATGGACTACAAGAGCCGTTTCCTGCCGCAGGAGCGGCTGATGTCGCAGGGCTGGCTCAGGATCGACGAATAGCCTTGCCGGGCCGAGCCGTCATCCCGCCGCGAAATCGTAGAGCAGCTTGATATTCAGCGCGATCACGACGGCAGCCGTCAGGATCGCAAGCGCCGTCACCCAGCGCGGCGCGGTCAACGCTCCGAGCTTGCCTCGATCGGCGGTAAACATCACGAGCGGCACGACGGCGAAGGGAAGCTGCAGGCTGAGCAGCACCTGGCTGAGGATCAGAAGTTTCGCCGACCCGCTCTCGCCGTACCAGATGGTCACGCCGGCGGCCGGAACGATCGCGATGCCGCGCGTGATCATCCGTCGCGCCCAGGCCGGCAGGCGGATGTCGAGAAATCCTTCCATGACGATCTGACCGGAGAGCGTCGCGGTGACGGTCGAATTCAATCCGCAGCACAGGAGTGCGATGCCGAACAGCGTCGGGGCAAAAGCCGACCCGAGCAGCGGCGCGATCAGCGAGTGCACCTCGCCGAGTTCGGAGACGCCGGTCTGGCCGGTCCGATGAAAGGTTGCGGCCGCCAAAATCAGAATCGAGGCATTGATGGTCAGCGCGAACATCAGCGCGATCGTGGAGTCGATGGTTGCGAGATTGATCGCTTCACGCCGGTCGTCGACGCTTTCTCCGTAGCGTCTGGTCTGCACGACACCCGAATGCAGATAGAGATTGTGCGGCATCACCGTGGCGCCGAGAATGCCGAGCGCGAGATAGAGCATGTCCGGATTGGTGACGATCTGCGTCGTCGGCGCGAACCCGCGGATGACCGCGCCCCAGTCCGGGTCGGCGAGCGCGATCTGAACCGCAAAGCAGGCGGTGATCACCGCAAGCATCGCCACGATCAGCGCCTCGATCCAGCGGAAACCCAGGTTTTGCAGCCAGAGGATCAGGAATACGTCGAGCGCGGTGATCAGCACGCCAAGCTCCAGCGGAATGCCGAACAGAAGGTTGAGCCCGATCGCCGTTCCGATGACTTCCGCAAGGTCGGTCGCGCAGATCGCGAGTTCCGCCAGAAACCAGAGCGGGTACGAAATGAACCGCGGAAACGCATCGCGGCAGGCCTGCGCGAGATCGCGCCCGCTTCCGATCCCGAGGCGCGCGCAGAGCGATTGCAGCAGGATCGCCATCAGGTTGGACAGAAGCGCGATGGTCAGCAGCGCGTAGCCGAACTTCGATCCGCCCGCGAGCGAGGTCGCCCAATTGCCGGGATCCATGTAGCCAGTCGCGACAAGGTAACCCGGCCCGAGAAAGGCGATCAGCTTGCGCCAAAGCGGCCCAGTGGGGCGGGTGGCGATTGAGCCAAAGACTTCGGAGAGCGAGGGCCTGCCACGCTCGCGGCGCCAGCCGGGCAGTTCCTCCCCGGTGCGCGGGGCCCGCGCGTCCATTCCACCCTCCTGCAAATCGCAGGATCAAGATAGCTAGTTGCGAATAATTTGCAATTGCAAAATGCGCCCTCCGGTGACCTGGCCTATCGGGTCGAAATGGATGGGTTACGGGCCTGCGGGACGCCTCGGCGCGCAGTCCTAGGGTCTGCGACCGAACAGGTTCGATTTCGGGAAACCCTTCGGCGCGAGCCGCCCCGCGTCGGCCCGGTTTCCACGCCAGTCGGACAATTCCTTCAGGGTCATGGTGAAGGTGCGCCCGGCCGCGTCGAGCCACGTCAGCCCATCCTTGGCGGTAAACGTCACGACGTCGGACAGGCCACCGTCCTTGTAGCGCTGCAGGCGGACCCCCGCCCCTCGCCCCATTTCCGGAACCTGATTGAGCGCGAAGATCACCATCTTCCGGTTCTCTCCGATCGCAGCGACCAGTTCTCCTTCGACATTTGCGATCGCCGCCGCGCCGTCCTTCGGCTTCACGTTCAGGACTTGCTTGCCCTTGCGCGTATTGGCGACGGCTTCATCCTCGCTCACCACAAAGCCCCGCCCCTGTTCGCTCGCGACCAGGAATTTCCGACCGCCCTGATGACGGAATGCGGCGACGATGTCGGCGTCCTGCTCCATTTCGATGAACAGACGCACCGGCTCGCCATGCCCCCGGCCGCCCGGAAGCTTGGACGCATCGATCGTGTAGAAGCGCCCATTGGTCGCGAATATCAAAACGCGGGATGTCGTTTCCGCCGGGAACGCAAATTTCAGACTGTCATCGGCCTTGAATGCCACGCCGGACAAGTCGGTCTGGTGGCCGCGCAGCGCGCGGATCCAGCCCTTCTCCGAAACGACAACGGTGATCGGCTCGCGGACCGCCATCGCCTCCTCGATCTCGGCCTCGTCATGCTGCGGAGCTTCCTGGAACGTGGTGCGACGTTTCCCGAGCGGCGTCTTCGGACCGAAAGTGTCGCGCACCTTCTTGATTTCGGCGGCGACGGTCTTCCATTGCTGCTGCTCGGAGCCGATCAGCGCCTTCAGGCTCTTGCGCTCGTCGCGCAGCGCCTTGTCCTCGGCGCGGATTTCCATCTCCTCGAGCTTGCGCAGATTGCGCAGCCGCATGTTGAGAATGGAGTCCGCCTGCAGCTCCGTGAGCTTGAACGTGCGCATCAGGACCGGCTTGGGCTCGTCCTGCGTACGGATGATCTTGATGACCTTATCGAGATTGAGATAGGCGACCAGCAGCCCGCCGAGAACCTCGAGCCTGTGCTCGATCGCGGCGAGGCGGTGCTTGCTCCGCCGCACCAGCACGTCGCGCCGATGATCGACCCATTCGCGCACCGCTTCGGACAGGCCCACGACCTTGGGCACCTTGCCCTTCAGCAGCACGTTCATGTTGAGGGGAATGCGGTTTTCAAGTTCGGTGAGCTTGAAAAGCGATTCCATCAGCAGGACCGGATCCACCGCGCGTGAACGCGGCTCGATCACGAGCCGCACGTCCTCGGTCGACTCGTCGCGGATATCGGCGACGAGCGGCAGTTTCTTTTCGTTGAGAAGTTCGGCAATCTTCTCGACGAGCCGCGATTTCTGAACGAGATACGGAATTTCGGTGACGACGATCGAATAAAGCCCGCGCCCCTCGTCTTCCTTGTGCCAGCGCGCGCGCACCCGGAATGACCCGCGCCCGGTCGTGTAGGCCTCGGCGATCGCAGACGGCGGATCGACCACGATGCCGCCGGTCGGAAAATCCGGACCGGGCACGTATTTGAGGAGGTTCTTGCTCGGCGTCTTCGGACGGTCGATCAGATGCAGCGCCGCGTCGCACAGTTCCGCAGCGTTGTGCGGCGGTATCGAAGTCGCCATGCCGACCGCGATCCCCTGCGCGCCGTTGGCGAGCAGGTTTGGAAAAGCACCCGGAAGGACCACCGGCTCTTCGGACAATCCATCGTAATTTGCGCGAAAGTCGACGGCGTCTTCGTCGATTCCATCGAGCAGCAGCCGCGCGACTTCCGTCATGCGCGCTTCGGTGTAGCGGTAGGCGGCAGCGTTATCGCCGTCGATGTTTCCGAAATTGCCCTGCCCGTCGATCAGCGGATAGCGCGAGGAAAAATCCTGCGCGAGGCGCACGAGCGCGTCATAGATCGCCTGGTCGCCATGCGGATGGAAATTGCCCATCACGTCGCCGACGATCTTCGCCGATTTCTTGAACGCAGCGCCGGGGTCGAGCCGCAGCAGGCGCATGCCGTACAAAATTCGCCGATGAACCGGCTTCAGGCCATCGCGCGCGTCGGGCAGCGCGCGGTGCATGATGGTCGACAGCGCGTAAGCGAGATAGCGCTCCTCGAGCGCCTCCCGCAACGCGATCTCCTGCACGTCGCCTTTTTCGGGTGGAATCAGCCGCTTTCCCATCCGATGTCGGTAGCCTGCGATATTGCAGCGAACAAGGCACTTTGACGGGCCTGAAGCGCGGCCTCTGACCGGTCGCAGAGGCGCGTATGCCGCGCCGCAGCAAAGGGCGTGTCACGCCAACGTCGCCCTCACCGGCGTACCTTCTTTTCGCTGCAAGGGCTGTCGCCACGAGATTGTGTGCACGGCCAGCTATACAGATGCACTGCGAGTCTCGTAGGCTGACGTCTAAGACCCAAGTCTAAATTCCTTTGCCTATCTTTTTTTGACCATTGGAGGACCTCGATGAAGAAGTTGTTGCTCGGCTTCACAGCGTTAACCGCGATTCTCGCCGGCAGCGCGATGATCGGCGGAACGGCCCAGGCTGCGACGGCGATGGCGCCGAACGGACTCCATGCGACGCTCGACAGCTTGTCGCTTCTGGAAAAGACGCAGGTCTTCGTCATCGATGGCCGCACGTATTGCTGGTACGACGACGGCTGGCACGGGCCCGGCTGGTATTGGTGCGGCTATCGCTGGCGCCAGGGCTTCGGCTGGGGCGGCGTGCGCGGCTGGCACGGCTGGGTCCATCCTCACTGGGGCGGCGGTGGCGGCATGTGGGGTGGCGGCGGCGGCGGCATGTGGGGCGGCATGGGCGGCGGCGGCGGTATGTGGGGTGGCATGGGTGGCGGCGGCGGCATGTGGGGTGGCGGTGGAATGGGCGGCGGCGGCATGGGTGGCGGCATGGGCATGGTGTCCGACATCCGCGCCAAGCATGACGTCGTCCTGCTCGGCCACCTCGACAACGGTCTCGGCTTCTATCGCTTCAGCTACAACGGCAGCGACAAGGCCTATGTCGGCGTGATGGCTCAGGAAGTGCAGGCGGTCGCGCCGCAAGCCGTTGTCCGCGGCGATGACGGCTACCTGCGCGTTTATTACGACCAGCTCGGCCTGAAGATGCAGAGCTTTGAAGACTGGGTGGCCGCGGGCTCCAAAATTCCGGTGAGCCTGAAGCACTGATACTACGACGCGGCATCTGAGATATTCTCAAGGGCGGCTGAAAGGCCGCCCTTGCTATCTTTGAGCCTGCACGAGTTACACAAACTTCGGCGCGTCCTGCCTGCCTTCGAACGATCGCATGAAGAAATCCAGATCTGGTCTGACATCCGTTCGGGACCCACGGACTCTCGCCATACTCCTCGCGACATTCATTGCCGGCATCTTTGTCAGCGCCGCTCTGCTGTTCGCGGTTCAGCCGCTCTTCACAAAAATGGTCCTGCCACGCCTTGGCGGCGCAGCCTCGGTCTGGTCGGTTGCGATGGTATTCTTCCAGGCGGTCCTTCTCGCAGGTTACGCCTACGCCCATTTGCTCTCCCGCGTCGCCGTGCGGCGCGCGGTTGTCATCCATCTGGTGCTGATGCTCGCGGCCTGCTTCTGGCTGCCGCTGCACATTGCCGAAGGTTGGTCGCGCCCGGCGCCTTTCTTCGAGGTCGCATGGCTGCTCGGACTGTTCGCGGTGTCGATCGGGCTTCCGTTTTTCGCTCTCGCAGCCAACGCGCCACTGCTGCAGTCGTGGTTCGTTCGCACCGGGCATCCAGAGGGAAAGGATCCCTATTTCCTTTACGCGGCGAGCAACGCTGGCAGCTTTCTTGCGCTCCTGTCGTATCCAATCCTCGTCGAACCCTTCATCACGCTCGGCGACCAGCGGAAATACTGGACGGCCGGATATTTCGTTCTGATCGCCCTCGTCGCCGCCTGCGGCCTGTTCGTATCCCGCACGCCGGCCGCGAGTGTCCGGTCGACACGGAAAGCCGCAACGCCGCCGCTGACGTGGCAGCAGGTCGGATCCTGGGTCGCGCTGACGGCCATTCCCTCCGGCCTTCTGCTCGCCGTCACCACGCACATCTCGACCGATGTCGCCTCGGTCCCGTTGTTCTGGGTCCTGCCGCTGTCACTGTACCTTCTGACCTTCGTAATCGCGTTCCAGACCCGCCCGCTGATCCCGCATTCCTTTGTCGTCCGCGCGCAACCCCCACTGGTCGTCGGACTCGTCGTCGCGATGACGATCGTTCCTTTCGATTCCGTGATCGTTCAGATCCTCTCGCATCTGATCGTTTTCTTCATCTGCACGCTGTTATGCCACGGCGAACTGGCGCGCCGCAGGCCCGCTCCCGAACACCTCACTGCGTTCTATATGTGGATTTCTGCGGGCGGCATGATCGGAGGTATCGCCACGGGTCTCATTGCCCCGCATGTGTTCAACTGGGTGGTCGAATATCCGCTGTTGATCTCGCTGACACTGCTCTGCCGGCCAGGGCTCGCGCTGCCCCAGAGATGGAGCGCGCAGACCGTTCTTCTCATCCTGCTTTGCGCCGGGCTGATCGCGGTCCTCGCGTTCACGCCGTTTGTCCAGACGTTCAGCTATCCCCTCTTTGCAGTGGTGGCCGGAATCCTTCTCGGCCTCACCGTGCAGTATTGGCGCCAATCGCCCCTGCCGTTTGCCGCGATCGTAGCCTTCGTCTTTTTCGGCGGCCATTACTACACCGAGAATTTCCGGACCGAGACCGTGCGCAACTTCTTTGGCATCCTGAACGTCGCGGAAACCGCGGACGGCAAATACCGGGTGTTGTGGCATGGAACGGCCGCACAAGGCTCGCAACAGATCCGTGACGACGACGGCAACCTGCTCTCGGGCCGTCCGCAGATGATCTCGGAGTTTTTCGAGGGCGCGGGTATCTCGCAGGTCTTCAACGCCGTCCGGGTGCGCGTCAACGGTCCGACAAACGTGGCGGTGATCGGCCTCGGCACCGGCACGCTGGCCTGCTCGGTGCGTCCTGGCGACCGCCTCACCTATTACGAAATCGATCCGGACATCGTGCGGATCGCCCGCAATCCCCGCAACTTCAACTTCATATCCGAATGCAATCCCTCGGTGCCGGTTGTCGTCGGCGATGCGAGGCTCACGATCGCCGACGCCCCGGACGGCACCTATGATCTCATCTTCGTCGATGCCTTCATCAGCGCAGCGATCCCGATCCATCTGCTCACGCGCGAGGCGATGGCGACCTATCTGCGCAAGCTCAAGCCGCACGGCATCGTCGCGATGCATATTTCAAATCGCAACCTTGAACTCGCCTCGGTGATTGCAGGAGTTGCGGAAGCAAACGGCGCGATGGCGCGCGTTTACGACGGGGGCGATGTCTTCGAGGATGCAAGCCGTCAGCTCTGGGTACCCAGGGTCGCCGTGGTCGCCCGGACCGAGGATGATTTCGGCGTTCTCGCCCAGTCTGAATTCTGGCCGCGTCGGGACCGCGATCCGGCGCAGCGCGTCTGGACCGACGACTATTCCAATATCCTCGGGTCGGTGCTGCGCAATTTGCGAGCCCGCCGCGCCCAAAGCGACGATTGATCCCTCGGCGGCGCTAGGCCGCGCTCGGCAGCGCACGCTGGACCGCCGCGATCAGATGGCTGCGCGCATCCGGCAGGCCTGCGCCGCGGGGCTCGAACATATGCCGCGAAAGGAAGAATCCCGTCAGCGCGAAGGCGTCGTTGAGGTCGGCAGCGCTTGGCGAGGAGAGCGTTGGCGCATTCAAAAAGGCGGGAAGCGGCAACAGCTTGTCGCGCCAGGCTTCGCCTGCCGCACGCGATACAGCGCGGCCCGATTTCGGCGATACGAATGCGAGATCGGTTGTGGTCGACGTGGCTGCGCAACTTTCCAGATCGAGGCCGAATCCGAGCTCGGCGAGAAGTTGCAATTCGAATCGAACGATCAGCGCGCCGGCGACCGGCGCATCCGCGAGATTTTCCGCGATCGTATCGAGCGCAAGATAGATGCTTTCGTGCGGATCCCGTTCAGGCAGGAGGCGGATCAGCGCCGCGAGATGCGTCACGGCATAGACCGCATGCGCGGCCGTCAGAAAAGATCCGGCGCGCAGCCGCAATCCTTCGACCGAAAACACACCGAGATGCTCGTCGAGCCTCGCCCGCCAGGTGGCGCGGACCGCGTTTCCCGGCTGCAGCACCGGACGGTGACGCGATGCCGCACCCCCGCGGACCAGCCCGAGATGCCGCCCGTGCTCGCGGGTCATCAATTCGAGGATGGCATTCGCCTCCCCGTGGCGTCTTACGCCCAGTACGACGGCCTCGTCGGTCCAATCCATGCTCAACAATTCAAGATTCGCGGCGCATTCCGCAATGGAAGATTTGCTGCGGCGCGGCAACAACTTTTCCGCCACATGAATGGATTTTCAGCGAAACGCCATCAAACCATCTACTTCCTGCGGCGTTATCGGACTGCGCCGCAAAAGGCGCTTACCGATCCATGCCGATTACGTCGGCGATATCGAGGAGATTAACGGATGAAACGTTTGATGCTGGGGATTGCGGCCGCAACGCTCTTGGCCGGCGCCGCCGCCATCTCGCCCGCGAGCGCTCTGCCCGCCGCGCCGGGCGTAATTGCCGATCCGCTCGCTGCCGCGAGCAACGTGGATCAGGTGCGCTGGGTTTGCTGGTGGCGTCACGGCCGCCGGGTTTGCGCGCACCGAGGCGGTCCGCGCTGGGGATGGCGCCATCATCGCCGCTGGCACCGCTGGTGAGCTTCAAGATTTGACGGGAATACGGGCGGCGAAAGCCGCCCGTTTTTATTCGTCCTTCGGAAATTCAAGCCCCATCTCGCGATAGCGCTCCGGGTCGTCGCCCCACCCCTCCCGCACCTTCACGAACAGGAAGAGATGGACTGGCTGCTCAAGCAGCGCGCCCACTTCCTTGCGGGCCTCCGCACCGATCGACTTGATTGTCTGGCCGCCCTTGCCGAGCACGATCTTGCGCTGGCTTTCGCGCTCAACATAGATCGTCTGTTCGATCCGCACCGAGCCGTCCTTCAATTCTTTCCAGCTCTCGGTTTCGACGGTCGACTGATAGGGCAATTCCTGATGCAGGCGGAGAAACAGCTTCTCGCGCGTGATCTCCGCTGCGAGCTGGCGCATCGGCGCGTCGGAAATCTCGTCGGCGGGATAGTGGAAGGGCCCTGGCGGAACATGTTCAGCGAGCCACGACTTCAGATCGGTAATTCCGCTCCCATCGAGCGCCGAGATCATGAAGGTCGCGGCGAATTTCGCGCGCGCGTTCACGTCCTGCGCAAGCGCTAGCAGTCCCGGCTTCTCGACCAGATCGATCTTGTTCAGCAGCAGGAACTTGTCCTTACGCACTTCGGACAGCCCTGCGACGATCGCCTCGCTCTCGTCATCGAGCCCTTTGCGCGCGTCGATCAGGACGCCGACCAGGTCCGCGTCGTGCGCTCCGCTCCAGGCGCTGGTCACCATGGCGCGGTCGAGCCTGCGTTTAGGCGCGAAGATCCCGGGCGTGTCGACGAAGATTAATTGAGAATCCTTCTCGATCGCGATTCCGCGGACGAGCATCCGCGTGGTCTGCACCTTGTGCGAAACGATCGAGACCTTGGCACCCACAAGCGCATTGAGCAGCGTGGACTTTCCGGCATTGGGCGCGCCGATCAGGGCGACGAATCCGCAGCGCGTCGGGCCGTCCGCTCCGGCGTCGCTGTCATCCATCGTTGCGGTCCGTGCGCACACCTTCGCGCGCGAGCATCGCGGCCGCGGCCGCCTGCTCCGCCGATCGCTTCGACCGGCCCTTGCCTTCGGCCTGAGCGCGATCCGGAAGCGCGACCGCTACGCGAAATTCCGGATCGTGATGAGGACCGGTGCGCTCGATCTCGCGATAGGTCGGCGTCGGCAGTCCATGCGCCTGGGCCCATTCCTGCAGCACGGTTTTCGGGTCGCGCAATGGGCGCGCCGGGGCGCGCATGCGTTCGATCCAGAACCGCTCCACAAAGTCGGCCGCGGCCTTATAGCCGCCGTCGAGGAAGATCGCCCCGATCAGCGACTCGCACACATCAGCCAGGATCGCGACGCGAAGCCGTCCTCCGGAACTGGATTCGGATGCGCCGAGTCGGATGGCAAGGCCAAGATCGATCGCGCGCGCGACATCGGCGCAGCTTTCCCGGCGGACCAGGTCGGCGAGCCTCCGCGAAAGCTCCCCTTCGTTTGCCTTCGGAAAGGTGCGGAACAGCATCTCTGAGATGGCGAGACCAAGGACGTGGTCGCCGAGAAATTCCAGCCGCTGGTAGCTGCCGGCGCGACCCTGGCTGCCCTTGAGTGCCGAGATATGCGTCAGCGCCCGTTCGAGCAGACTGGCATCGGTGAAGCGATAGCCGATGGTCGTTTCGAGCGGGGTAGCCGGCGCGCGCTTCGTCCGTCCACGTTTGGCGGATGCGGACGCGGCCCCCTTTTGCGGCGAGGTGCGCTGCGGCGAAGCCTCTGGATCAGACTTAGGGTTGGCGCTTCGGCTCATCGCACAAGGGAGAACAACCGGCTCCAGCGGACCGCGACCGGCCAGCGCCACAGACGCCAGGCCTGCTCGCCTTCGGCAATCGAGAAGAAGATGACCTGCGCGCGGCCGATGATATTTTCCAGCGGCACATAGCCGACCTGGCTGAGCACACGGCTGTCGGTGGAATTGTCGCGATTGTCACCCATCATGAAGAAATGCCCGGGAGGAACGACGTATTCCTGCGTGTTGTCGTAGAAGCCATTGTCGATCAGATCGAGCGTCGTGTAGCTCACGCCGTTCGGCAGCGTCTCGCGCCAGCGCTTGACCTTCTGCGGGATGCTCGTCTCCTCGGTCTCAATGAAATCCTCGATCCGCTCGCGCTTGACCGGCTGGCCATTGATATGAAGCAGGCCGTCCCGCATCTGGATGCGGTCGCCCGGCAGGCCGATCACGCGCTTGATGTAGTCGGTCGTGTCATCCTTGGGCAGGCGAAACACCACGACATCGCCACGCTCCGGTGCCGATCCAAAAATCCGGCCCGAAAAGATCGGCGGAGAAAATGGAAATGAATAGTGGCTGTAGCCGTAGGAATATTTCGAGACGAACAGATAGTCGCCGACCAGCAGCGTGGCCTTCATCGAACCCGACGGGATATTGAACGGCTGGAACAGGAAGGTGCGGATCACGAGCGCGATGATAAGGGCGTGGAAGATCACGCGCAGTGTCTCGCCGAAGCCGCTCTCTTTCCGTTTTGTGGTTGTCACGCTCATCGGCCTCTGGTCCTTTGCTCCGCGCCCCCGCTTGTAGCCGTTGCCCGGATACCGCGCAACGAAACGCAGAATCCGCCGTAACTTATTGTTATTATGGCCGTTTTTCGGATCGCCTCCGGCTGCCACACGACTCGTCCGACAGCCGCCCCAGCCCTATCAAACGATTTGAACCGGCGATTTCAAGGCGCTGCCGGAGGCTGCGCCGAAATCACCACGAAGGCCTGCGCGAGCGGATATTCGTCGGTGATGCTCACGTCGATACGGGCTTCAAGTCCCGCCGGGGTGATCGCGCGCAGTCGCACCAGCGCCCCGCCCGTCAGCGCCATGGTCGGGCGGCCCGAGGGAAGATTCACGACGCCCAGATCGCGAAAGAAAACGCCCTTGCGAAATCCGGTGCCGAGCGCCTTGGCGCAGGCCTCTTTCGCCGCAAACCGCTTTGCATAGGTCTCGATCCGGCCGGCGCGGCGCTCGGCCTTCGCCCGTTCGATCGGCGTGAAGACGCGCGTGATGAACCGCTCGCCATGCCGTTCCAGGACCTTTTCGATCCTGCGGATATCGACGAGGTCGGAGCCGATGCCGAGGATCATGTGGCGCTACGAACTCGCGCGCGCCCGGCCGCGCTCCATCACCATGCGCATCGTCTTCACGGTGGAAGCAAGCCCCTCGAACACCGCCTCTCCGATCAGGAAATGGCCGATGTTGAGTTCGGCAATTTGCGGCAAGGCTGAAATCTGTTCGGCGGTGGCGTAATCGAGCCCGTGTCCGGCGTGGACTTCGAGCCCGATATCCTTCGCCTGCTCGACGGCCGTGACAATGCGCCTCCATTCCTTGTCAGCGTCGGATTGGCGCCCCTCGGCGATGGCATCGCACCACGCTCCGGTATGGATCTCGACCACCGGTGCATGGAGCCGGGCTGCGCTGTCGATCTGACGAGGATCGGCACCGATGAACAGCGACACGCGGATGCCGGCGTCACGGAGCTTTGCGACGAAGGGCGCGAGCTGATTGTGCTGACCTGCCGCGTCGAGGCCGCCTTCGGTCGTGCGCTCCTCCCGCCGCTCCGGCACCAGACAGGCGGCGTGCGGCTTTGAGCGGAGCGCAATCGCGAGCATTTCATCGGTCGCGGCCATCTCGAAATTCAGCGGCTTGTCGATCTCAGCCTTCAGCCGCGCGATATCGTCATCGCGGATATGGCGCCGATCTTCGCGAAGGTGCGCTGTGATCCCGTCTGCACCTGCCGCGGCTGCCAGCCTGGCGGCCCTGACCGGATCGGGCAAATGCCCGCCGCGCGCGTTGCGGATCGTGGCGACGTGATCGATGTTGACGCCTAGCCGGATGCGCGATGTCACATATCACCCATTGACGCGCGCGGCATTGGCGACCACCGGCTTGGCGCGTAGTTGCCCGATGATCGCGGTGAGGTGCTTAAGGTCGTACACCTCAAGGTCGATCGTCACAGTGGTAAAGTCAGGCGACTGCCTTGTCATATGAATGTTGTCAATGTTGCCATCATGCTCGGCGATCACTTGCGCGATCTGCGCGAGCGAGCCTGGCTCGTTCACCGAATTGACGACGATCTGGGCGGGAAAGCGCTGCGGCGTCCGCTCGTCCACATCCCATCGCAGATCGAGCCAACTGTCCGATTTATCCTCGAATTCCTTCAGCATCGGCGACTGGATCGGGTAGATCGTGATCCCCTCGCCCGGCGTAAGAATACCGACGATCCGGTCGCCGGGGACGGCTCCGCCGTTCGGTGCGAAGCGCACCGGCAGATCGCTGTTGATGCCGCGGATGGGAATTGCCGAGCCCTTGTCGCCGGCCGGAAGCTTCGCTTTGACCGATTTGGCCCGCCTCAGTCCAAACCAGCCGCCTTCTGATTTCGGCGCCGACAGGGCCGCGCGCTCCTCGAGATAGTCCGGATACATTGCGCGCGCGACGTCCGAGGCGCGCATTTCTCCGCGCCCAACGGCCGCCATGACGTCATCGATCGATCCACGCGCAAGACGCGGCAGCGCGCCCTGCAGCTTTTCGTCGGAGTAATCCTTCTTCGCGCGCTGGAACAGGCGCTCGACGATGCGTCGCCCAAGGCCCGCATATTGATCGCGTACGGCCACCCGCGTCGCCCGGCGGATCGCCGCGCGCGCCTTGCCGGTGACCACGATGGAATCCCAGGCCGCCGGCGGCGCCGTCTGCGCCCGCGATGTGATGATGTCGACTTCGTCGCCGTTCCCCAGTTCGGACACCAGCGGCGCAATCTTGCCGTTGATCTTGCAGCCGACCGCCATGTTGCCGACGTCGGTGTGAACCGCGTAGGCGAAATCGATCGCGGTCGCGCTGCGAGGCAAGGCAATCAGCTTGCCCTTCGGGGTGAAGCAGAAGACCTGATCGTGGAACAGCTCGAGCTTGGTGTGTTCGAGGAATTCCTCGGGGTTTGAGCCTTCCGCGAGCAGCGCAATCGTATGACGCAGCCATGCATAAGCGCGCGATTCCTTTGACAGCATTTCGCTCGGGGATTTTACGTTGTCCTTATAGAGTGCGTGCGCCGCGATGCCGTATTCGGCGATCAGGTCCATGCCTTCGGTTCTGATCTGAAGTTCGACGCGCTGATTGCCGGGCCCGATCACCGTGGTGTGCAGCGAGCGATAGTCGTTCTGTTTCGGCGTCGAGATGTAGTCCTTGAACCGCAACGGGACGACCGGCCAGGTCGTGTGGACCACGCCGAGCGCCTGGTAGCATTCGGCAAGCGATTTCACGATAACCCGAAACGCGAAGATATCGGACAGTTGCTCGAAGCCGACCGATTTGCGTTCCATCTTGCGCCAGATCGAATAGGCGCGCTTGTGCCGGCCTTTGACCTTGGCATCGATGCCGCGGTCCGCGAGCTTCTTGGTCAGCTGCCGTTCGATGTCGATGGTCAGGTCCTTGTTGCGCAGGCCGAGCACGAGCAGCCGCTCGCTCACGACGTTATAGGCATCCGGATTGATCTCGCGGAACGAGAGGTCTTCCAGCTCCTCGCGCATTTCCTGCATGCCCATGCGGCCGGCAAGCGGCGCGTAAATCTCGATCGTCTCCTCCGCGGTGCGACGGCGTGCATCGTCCGACACATAATGCAATGTGCGCATATTGTGCAGCCGGTCGGCGAGCTTGACCAGCAGCACGCGTACGTCCGCTGCAATCGCAAGCAATAGCTTGCGAAGATTTTCCGCCTGCTTCGCTTCGCGCGTGACGAGTTCCAGTTTCTTCAGCTTGGTCAGACCCTCGACCAGCGCGCCGATGTCGGGGCCGAACAGTTGATCGATTTCTGCGCGCGTCGTTTCGGTATCCTCGATGGTGTCGTGCAGCAGAGCGGCCGCGATGGTCGCGTCGTCGAGCTTCAGGTCGGTCAGGATCGCCGCGACTTCCAGCGGATGAGAAAAATACGGGTCGCCTGACGCGCGCGTCTGCTCGCCGTGCGCTTTCATCGCGTAGACATAGGCGCGGTTGAGCAGCGCCTCGTCGGTTTTCGGATTGTAGCGCCGCACCCGCTCGACCAGGTCGTACTGGCGCATCATCGGAGGCTTATGCGATTTGGATTTCCGGCCCTCGGCGGGAGGCGCAGGCGGCACGGCGGCGGCGCCGCGCTCCAAGGGCGCGCGGGCGCGCGACTGGTTCTGCATCCTCGGCAATTGTCTCGATCGCGCCATCTCAGACCTTGAGTCGTGGGCTGACGATCGCCCACGGACGGGTCATGATAACATGGCGATTTGACGAAACCTTCAAGAGCCGTCTGAGACGGTTGCCAAAAAAGCAAAGGCCCGGCCGAAGCCGGGCCCGAATGCAGGGAATTTGAGGCCTATTCCTCGTCCGGAAGGTCCGGCTCGGGCTGGGCCTCCGGGGGCGCCAGGCCCTCCAGACCCTTGAGCAGCTCTTCTTCGCTCATGTGCTCGACCGCCACATCGGTGTCGTCGGCATCGACCGAACCCGAGGCCCCGATCAGCGGCGCCTCCGGCTCCGGCTCGTCCACCTCGACGTATTTCTGCAGGGAGTGGATCAGGTCTTCCTTCAGGTCGCCTGGCGAAATCGTCGAATCGGCGATTTCCCGCAGCGCCACGACCGGATTTTTGTCGTTATCGCGATCGATCGTGATCGAGGACCCCGATGAGATCATGCGCGCCCGATGGCTCGCCAGAAGGACGAGATCGAAGCGGTTTTCGACCTTGTCGATGCAGTCTTCGACGGTGACACGGGCCATGGCCTCGCCACTCCTTGGGAACTGATGGTTGTCGGATTGGCCGTTAGCTATCCCCCCGTTGACGAAAGTGCAAGTCGAATTTTACCGCCGCGCAAGGGCGAATTTTCCGGTTGGGCAGCCGCAACGCAGTCTGGTAGGCAGATGGGGAACAAATTGCCTTCGTCGTGACTCATATTTTCGAGACAAATCATTAGGCCAGATCCCCTTTTTGGGGCCCGGCCGCTCTGCAAAAGCCACGCCTCAGGGAGCGTCTTGCTCCGTCAGAAAAGCGTTTGTGAACGATCCTCACTCGGGGTCATGCAAGAAAAAGGAAGAACAATGGCCGGCCAGAACGAGAAAATCGCTCTTTTCATCGACGGCGCCAACCTCTACGCCACCGCCAAGGCGCTCGGATTCGATATCGACTACAAGCGGCTGCTGCGCGAATTCCAGTCCCGCGGCTATCTGCTGCGCGCGTTCTATTACACCGCCGTGATCGAGGATCAGGAATATTCCTCGATTCGTCCGCTGATCGATTGGCTTGATTACAACGGGTACACCGTCGTGACCAAGGCGACCAAGGAATTCGTCGACCAGACCGGCCGCCGCAAGGTGAAGGGCAACATGGACATCGAGCTTGCGGTCGACGCGATGGAGCTCGCCGGGCATATCGACCAGATGGTGCTGTTTTCCGGAGACGGCGATTTCCGTTCGCTGGTCGAGGCGGTGCAGCGGCGCGGCGTGCGCGTCACGGTCGTTTCGACAATGTCCAGCCAGCCGCCGATGGTCGCCGACGAATTGCGCCGTCAGGCTGACGAATTCATCGATATCGTCCAGCTGCAGGGCAAGATCGGGCGCGATCCGTCCGAACGCGCCCCACGCGAGCAGAGAGAGCCACGCCATACGCCGCAATTTCTCCAGCGCGAAACCCGTCAGCGCGCCGGCGCCGGTGCGGATGTCGACGACGAATTTGGCGAGGATTGAATCTCCCCTGCTGCGCCTCCGCGTTCTATAAGTTGCGGATGGCGCTTCAAGACGCACGCGGGCAATCCGGCAGGTCCCTGATCCGGGACAGCGGCAAACCCGGCCGCGACTGCCCGCTCTGTCCGAGACTTGTGGAATTCCGAGATGCCTGCCGCGCCCGGAATCCGGACTGGCACAATGCGCCCGTGTCGTCGTTCGGACCGAAGGACGCGCGGCTGCTGATTGTCGGCCTTGCCCCGGGTTTGCAGGGCGCGAACAGAACGGGACGGCCCTTCACCGGCGACTATGCCGGCGTGCTGCTCTACGGCACGCTCATCAAGTTCGGCTTCGCCCGGGGTGAATTTCAGGAGCGGGCCGACGATGGTTTAACGCTCATCGACGCACGTATCACCAACGCGGTGCGCTGCGTGCCGCCTGAAAACAAGCCTGTCCCGCCCGAGATCGCAGCCTGCCGGCAATTCCTGATGCGAACGATCGAGGAGATGGAAAACCTGTACGCGATCCTCGCGCTCGGCAGGATCGCCCACGACAGCGTCGTCACCGCACTGGGGCTGAAGAAATCACAGGCGCCGTTTTCCCACGGAGCGAAGGCGACCGCCGGGAAGCTGACGCTTTTCGACAGCTACCATTGCTCGCGGTACAACACCAACACCGGCGTTCTGACCACCAAGATGTTTCATTCGGCGTTCGCGGCGATCCGCGACCACCTCGACGGGCGCGACCGTAAGACTGTCAGGACTGCGGCACGTAAGAAATAAATTCCATCAGCGATCCGTCCGGGTCCCGGAAATACACGCTCGTTCCAGCCCCTCTCACGCCATTGCGCTGCATCGGCCCTCTCTCGACGCTGACCTTGTGCCGGTCAAGATGCGCGACGGCGTCGGCGATCGGACCCTTCCATTCAAAGCACAAGTCGCTGTTACCAGGCTGGACCGGGAGCCGCGCGACCTCGGCAGGCCTCACGCCCGGCCCGTGCAAATTCAATTGCGTGTCGCCGAACCGATAAGCCCATCCGCCACCCGGTCGCTCGACAAGCTCGGCGCCCATCACGTCGCGATAGAATGCGTTCGACCGCTCCCATTCGGACACGTGGATCACGCAATGATCGAGCTTCACCGGCAATGTCATGACGTCATCCTTTCACGCGCATCAGGCGGCTGCGTTCACGGTCCCAGCTGCGTTTTTTGAGCGTCTCCCGCTTGTCATGCAGTTTCTTTCCGCGCCCGAGCGCGACCTCGACCTTGGCGCGGCCCCTGTCGTTGAAATAGATCTTCAGGGGCACGATGGTCATGCCCTCACGTTCGACCGCGCCGACGAGCTTGTTCACCTGACGCTTGTGCAGCAACAGCTTGCGCGGGCGTTTTGGCGCGTGATTGAAGCGGCTTGCCTGCAGATACTCCGGAATGTTGGAGTTGATCAGCCAAAGCTCGCCGTCGCGTGAATCGGCGTAGGCTTCCGAGATCGTCGCCTTGCCGGCGCGGAGCGATTTCACCTCGGTTCCGGTGAGCGCAATCCCCGCTTCGAAGGCTTCGCCGATTTCGTAATTGAACCGCGCGCGCCGGTTATCGGCGACGACCTTCAGTTTCCGTTCGGGCTTTGGTGCCATTACGAAGCGCTAGATAAGTGCGATCGCGCGAACAATCCACGCGCAGCGGCCAGGTTCGTCAGTTCAGCAGGCCGGCGTGGGTCATCGCCTTGCGGATCACTTCCTTGGTCGGACCCGTCACCGGCAGAAGCGGCAGGCGAACCTCCTCGTTGCCCCGGCCGAGCAGCGACAGGCCGCACTTGGCGCCCGCGAGGCCCGGCTCCTTGAAGATCGCCGCGTGCAGCGGAATAAGCCGGTCCTGAATCACCAGCGCGCTCTCGATATCGTAGGCGAGCGACGTCTCCTGCAGTTGAGAGCACAAATTCGGCGCAACGTTCGACACCACCGAAATGCAGCCGTTGCCGCCCGCGGCGTTGTACGCAAGCGCGGTCATGTCCTCGCCGGACAGCTGGACGAAGTCCGGGCCCATGGCTGCGCGCTGCGTCGACACGCGGGCGAGATTTCCGGTCGCATCCTTCACGCCCGCGATGTTTTTCAGCTCGAACAGCCGCTTCATCGTGTCGTCGGACATGTCCACGACCGAGCGTGGCGGAATGTTGTAGATGATGATCGGGATGCCAATGGCGTCGTTGACCGCCTTGAAGTGCTGGAACAGCCCTTCCTGAGTAGGCTTGTTGTAGTACGGCGTCACGACCAGCACGGCGTCCGCTCCGGCCTGCTCGGCGTGCTTTGCGAGTTCAATCGCCTCGCTGGTCGCATTCGATCCAGCACCCGCGATCACCGGCACCCGCCCGCGCGACTGATCGATGCACCACTCGACCACGAGCTTGTGTTCCTTGTGGGACAGCGTCGGGCTCTCGCCCGTGGTGCCGACCGGCACCAATCCCTTGGTGCCTTCGGCGATCTGCCATTCGACGTGATCGCGAAAGCCCTTCTCGTCGAGGGAGCCGTTCTTGAACGGGGTCACCAGCGCCGTGAAGGAACCGCGGAACTTCTTCTTCAGGCCCGGCGCTGCAACCATGACGCGTTTCCTCATTATTCGGCTGGACGCCCGAAGGCATGCTTTTCCACAAAATACCGGGTCGGCCGGACGCTTGAAAGCGAATGTTTGAAATGGGATCGATCAGCCGGCTTATCCCGACTCGTATTGCTGCCGCTTTCCCCCGATAAGGAAGCTGGAACCCGCAGATTAGCGGTTCAGCAATATAATCAAGACAATAGGTTCATCCGGCAATCCGATTCGGCAGCCGGGGACGAGGAACGGGCTTTTGGCAGGGCAGCGACGGATTTCAGGCTACCTGATCGCGGCGGCGTGCGGCGCGACGATCGCTGCTGCGCCGGTGGCGGAAGCGGCCCACCCGTCACGAGTGCCGCTCCCCCGGCCCCGCCCGGTTGCGGCGCCGGCAAAGTTTGCAGCCAAGCCAGCGCGCCCGGTGCCCCTCGCCTTCGCACCGACCGCGGCGACCTCTGCCGATGATCTGCGCCTCGTGAAGCAGGCGATCGAATTGGTCCGCAAGGACAAGACCGATGACGCTACCGCGGTCCAGAACGCGGTCAGCGATTCTCTCGCCCGCAAATTGATCGAGTGGGTCATCCTGCGCGGCGACGATGTCGAATTGCCGTTTCAGCGCTACGCCGCCTTCATTGCTGCAAATCCGAGCTGGCCCAATCTCGCGATGTTCAGGCGCAAGGCCGAGGCTGCACTCTTTCAGCAACGCGGCGACGACGCGACAGTGCGTTCGTTCTTCGCAATCACAAAGCCGTTGACCGCCAAAGGCAAGCTCGCGCTCGCGCGGGTTCTGCTGGCGCAAGGCGAACGCGGACAGGCGCAAGCCTACATTCGCGATTTGTGGCGCAATGAAGCGCTCTCGCGCGATCTGGAAAAGCAAGTCCTCGACGGCTTCGGCCCGCTTCTCAGCGGTGGCGACCACAAGGCGCGTATGGATGCGCGTCTTTATGCTGAGGACACCGATGCAGGGATGCGCGCCGCCCAGCTCCTTGGCGGCGATCAGCTTGCAATCGCCAAGGCCCGCGCCGCCGTCATCGACAAATCGGGCAGTGCCGCAAAGCTGCTTGAAGCGGTGCCTCAGGAGGCCCGCCGTGATGGCGGCTATATCTTCAGCCGGATCCAGTGGTTGCGACGTAACGAAAAGCTCGAGGAAGCCGCACAATGGATGGCCGCCGCTCCGCGCGATGCGGCATCCGCGCAGGATCCCGACGAATGGTGGGTGGAGCGGCGGCTGGTCGCGCGCAAGCTCCTCGACCTGGGTGACGCGAAAGCCGCCTACAAGATCGCCCGCGATGCCGTGACCCCGGTCAAGGGCTCGAACAAGGTAGACCAGCAGTTCACCGCCGGCTGGATCGCCCTGCGCGAACTGAACGACCCGGCGACCGCGCTGGGCCATTTCGCGGCAATCGCGCAGGCCACCGAGCATCCGACCGGCCTTGCGCGTGCTGCCTATTGGCAGGGCCGTGCCGCCGAAGCTCTCGGCCGGCGCGAGGAAGCCCGCGCGCATTATGAGCGCGCATCCCGCTATCCCACCGCCTATTACGGCCAACTTGGCCGCGCGCGCCTCGGTGCCGGCGACATCGCGCTGCATTCAATGCCCGATCCCCGCGGCCCCGCGGACCGGCTCGAAATGGCGCGGGTCTTCGAAATTCTCTACGCGATCGACGAAGCCGGCCTCGCTGCCCCGATCGCTGCCGAACTCGCCGAGCGTGCTGACGCGTCAGCCCTGGCGATGCTCGCGGAGATCGCGGCGCGCCATAAGGATGCGCGCGTCGCGCTGCTGATCGGCAAGGGTGCACTAGCGCGCGGGCTGCCTTTCGACCTGCACGCCTACCCGGTGGTGGGCTTGCCGCACTATGCATCGGGCGGTCCCGCCGTCGAGCCGCAGGTCGCCTATTCCATCGCGCGCCAGGAATCCGGTTTCAATCCGCGCGCCGTGTCGAGCGCGAACGCACTCGGACTGATGCAGGTGACGCCGGCTGCGGGCAAACACGTTGCGAAGAAAAATGGCTGGCCGTTCGATGCCAAGCGCCTGCTCAACGATCCGGCCTACAACGTGCGGATCGGAGCGGCCGAACTGGGCGACCTGATCGAAAGCTACCGCGGTTCCTACGTTCTGGCTTTCGCGGCCTACAACGCCGGCCGTACGCGGGTGCGCGAATGGATCGAGCGATACGGCGACCCGCGCGATCCGAAAGTCGATGCGGTCGACTGGGTTGAACGGATTCCCTTTTCGGAGACGCGCAATTACGTGCAGCGCGTGATGGAAAACCTGCAGGTCTACCGGGTGCGTTTCGGCACGTCCTCGAAGCTGATGATCGAGGCCGATATCCGCCGCGGCACGATGGATAACTAGCCTAGCCCGCCCGCGCCTTCTGCCCCTGCCCGGCGTCCATACGCTTGCGTTCGGCGATCCACAGGTCGCCGTAATCGACATTCTGCCATTGCGAAAACCAGGGCCCGCCGCGGGTGAAATGCACGGCATTCGGCATGCCGACTTCGGGCTTTGCGTTCCAGCCTTCGAGCCAGTTCCAGGTTACCGGCAGCGCACCGATCTCGTGGTCGGCCGCCCATTGCATCCGGTGCAGATAGGCCCCGCTCTCGCGGTTCACCACGTCGGGAGTGAGCTTGCGCACCGAAGGATGCTCGCAGTTGAATAGCATCAGCGAGGACCAGTTCTTGCGCGGATAGGTGGTCTGCACCGCGCCATCCATCTTGGTCTTTTCCTTCGGCGTATAGTCGTGCTGAACGCAGAACACCGCCTTGTCGAAATTCGTATAAGGCACGATCCCGGCGATGTCGCCGAGCCAGAGGAAATCGCAGTCGCAGAACAGGGCCCAACCCTTGAACCCTGCGAGAGCGGGCGTCAGGAAGCGCGTGTAGGTGAATTCGGTCGACGCCAGCGGGTCCTTGTCGCGGGAATAGAGTCCCCGCGCGCGAAGTTCCTCGATTTTGATGGGAATCACATCCACCGGGATCGATGCACGGCGTTCGAGCGAATATTTCGCAACGTCATAGGCTTCGGGCTCGCGCCCGTCCCAGCCGATGAAAACCCGAAATGGGGCGGTCATTCTCTTGAGGACTCCCTCGCACCGTTTCCCAAAAACTCGGTCACCTCGCCAGTCACCGATGCGACCAGATCGGCCCACCCCTGCCGGCGGCCGAGACGCCGCACTTTCAGCGCAGGATACCACGGATTGGCGGGCCGGTTCGGATACCAGTACCAGATGCGCCCGCGCGCGTGCGGCACGAGGACCCAGGTGGGGCGTCCAAGCGCACCGGCCAGATGCGCGTTGGTGTTGCTCACGCTCACGACGGCGTCACAGGCGCACATCAGCGCGGCCAGACCGTCGATGTCGTTTTTATTGTCGATGTCCGGGAGCCGCTCGACGGTCACGCCGAGTTCACGCTGCACCGCTTCACGGTCGGCCGCAGTGTCCCCGTATTGCAGATCGACAAAGCGGATGCCGGGCGTCTTCAGGAGCGGCGCAAATTCGGAGAGCCGCGCACTCTTGGGCTTGCCAAATGCCGCATTCTGGCTGTTCCAGGAAAGCCCGACAACGGCCCGTCCGTCTGACAGACGATTCCGCAAAGCCGCGCTGCGATCCGGGTCGGCTTTCAGATAGGCCTTCGGTTGCGGAAAATCGCTCCAGCTCCGCCGCAGGAATTGGCCGAGGGAGCCAAGCGATATCTGGGCATCCGCCGGTCGACGCGCGGAACCGGCTTGAAGCTCGGCGACCTCGATGCCCGGAAACGACCGGCCGAACAGTGAAACCAGACGCGGCTCGACTTCGACGACCACCTTGTCGGCAAACGAGACGAGCTCGGGGATCATGCTGGCGTAGATGATCTGATCTCCCAGTCCCTGCTCCCCCCAAACGAGAAGCGTTCCGTCGACCTTCTGGCCCTGCCATTGTGGCTCGTTGGCGGGGCGCGGTCTCTCGATGACGCGCCGGTCCCTCCATCGGTTCTCGTAAAGCCGCCAGCCCTTTTCGAACTGGCCCTCACCGAGGAACAGGTCGTAAATGTCGGTACTCTTGGGATCGAGTTGAAGGGCGCGCTCCCCCATCGCAAGCGCCTCTTCCACGCGTCCCATCTGCAACATCGCGACGCCGCGCGCGTTGACCGCCGCAACCTCATCCGGATGGAGCGCCAGCGCGTTGTCAAAATAAGCCAGCGCTTCCTCTTGCTTGCCCAGGTCAAGCAGCAACGCACCGCAATTCACCTGCGCGTCCAGATGGTCCGGCGCAATCGCCAGAACCCGCTGGTATACAGCGAAGGCTTCGTCGCTCCGGCCAAGCGCGCTGAGCGAATTGCCGAGATTGTTGAATGCGTCGGCGTGATTGGGGACTAGCGCGAGCACTTTGTTAAAACTCTCTATCGCCTCCTCGTGGCGGTCGAGCCGGGCGAGCACCGTGCCACGATTAAGATGAGCGTCCGGCCAGCTAGGCGCGGCAGCGACGATCCGGTCGCAGAAATTCAACGCCTCCGGGAGACGGCCGGCCTCGACCAGCGCCCGCGCGCAATTCATGGCCGCACCCAGATGGCCCGGCTCGATCGCAAGAAGCTTCAGATTGGCTTCGATGGCTTCGCTAAAGCGGCCAAGATTGCACAAGGCGAGCCCGCGCCCGTGCAGCGCCGAGATATTGCGGCCGTCGTTGACGAGGATTGCGTCATAGCTGGCGAGCGCCTCGGAGAACATTCCACATCCGATCTGCGCCGCGGCGAGGTTGCCCAGCATATCCCGCGCGTCAGGGCGCTTGCGCAGCGCCGCACCTATCATCTGGACCGCGCTGCGGGGCTCGCCCTGCTGCAAGCGCAGCACGCCAAGCAGATGCAACGCCTCGACTTGTCCGGGATTCTCGGCAAGAACGGCAGAGTATAGTTTGGCGGCCTCCGGCAGGCGGCCCGCCTGGTGCAGGCTCATCGCTTCCGCGAGTTGTCGCGGCATGCTGCCATCGGATTGAGGTGTCACGAATGCGGCCCGGACCGACCAGTTTTGGGATTTGTTCAACGGCAAATCCGCAGCACAGGCAAGCGCAAAGCCTCGAGGGCTGCCGGCGATGAATGAAATAGAAGCCGCGCCTGCCACGGCAGACAGCCTGTTTTTCAGCGCGCCGGACGGCCTGCGTCTGCATGTCCGCCGCCACGGGCGACCGCAGGCCCGCGGCCTGCCCGTCGTATGCCTGCCCGGCCTGTCACGGACGACGGCCGATTTCGACGACCTCGGAGCCTCGCTCGCGCGCGACTACGGTCGGCTTGTCCTGGCGCTCGATTATCGGGGGCGCGGCTTGTCGGACTACGACCGCAATCCGAACAACTACAATCTCGGAGTTGAACTCGCCGACGCGATCGCCGCCATGACCGCCCTGTCCGCCACGCCTGCGGTCATCGTCGGCACCTCGCGCGGCGGCCTGCTTGCCATGCTCCTCGGCGCCGCGCGGCCGGGCATGATTGCAGGCGTGATCCTCAACGACATCGGACCCGCGATCGAAGCCAAAGGCCTGATGCGGATCAAGGCCTCGCTCGGAAAGACGCCGGAACCCAAGGACTTCGCCGACGGCGCCGAGATCCTGCGCCGGTTGCATGGAACCCAATTCCCAAAGCTCACCCCGGCGCAATGGTTCGCCTTCGCGCATCGCACCTGGCGCGAGAAGGACGGCCGCCTCATTCCGACTTATGACCGCAAGCTGTCCGTAGCGCTCGAAGCCTTTGACCTGGAGCAACCCCTTCCAACCATGTGGAAGGAGTTCGACGCGCTCGCCAAAGTTCCGATGATGGTCGTGCGCGGGGTCAATTCAGACATCCTCACGGCGGAAACGCTTGCCGGGATGCAAGCCCGCCGGACCGAGACCAGCGTGATCGAAGTCCCGGACCAGGGACATACGCCGCTCCTTTGCGAGCCAGACGTAATCACCAGGATCGCCGACTTCATCCGGCGCTGCGACAGCTAGCCCGTTCGTCTTCCAGAATGGCCGCGCACAAAGCAAAACCCCCGGCGGTTTCCCGCCGGGGGTCTCTCAGCTTAAACCGAGATCAGACGATCAAGGCCAGAAGTTGCGCTGGACGCGGAAGTTGAACGTCCAGACACCCTTGTCGACAGTGTTGAACTCG
The DNA here is from genome assembly GCA_964584855.1 of uncultured Hyphomicrobiales bacterium. Lineage (GTDB taxonomy): Bacteria > Pseudomonadota > Alphaproteobacteria > Rhizobiales > Xanthobacteraceae > Pseudorhodoplanes. The sequence continues at coordinate 21,523 of CAZPBF010000006.1, read as the reverse complement.
TTCGAGCCAGCAATGCCCGCGCCGTTCATGACAGTGCTGCCAAGAACCGTGCCCGAGTTGTTCTGGTCGACGAAGCCGTACACCGTCTCGAGGCTGATATCGAGGTTCGGAACAGGCGTCCAAACCGTACGAGTACCAACCTGCCAGAGGTTCAGGTTCGGGTTGCACACTCCACCTTCCGCGAGGTTGATGTAGTGGCAAGCCTGGTGAGCCCCGGAGGTGAAGTCATCGACGCTGCCGTTATACCGGATCGCGGTATAGCTGCCGAACAGCGAGGAGCGCAGGGTCGGAACCCAGTAATGCTCGACGCCGGCAATCACGGCCCAGCCGGTGGTCAGCTGGAGCTGCGACAGCGGACCAGCGGCACCTTCGTAGGTAGCATCGACGATGATGCCCTTGGTCGCGTCGGTGCTGCCACCCTTCCAGATGCCGATCACGGTGTTGTTGATGCCACCCATGATGGTGCCCAACACGCCTTCCGTGTACGTGCCCTGGATGATGAAGCGATCACCCTTGGCCCACGGCAGATTCAGGTCCGCACCAGCGGTGACGGCCCATCCGTACTTGTTGTCCGGGTGACCGTTCACATACTGGCTCGGCGCTGCGGTGTAGTAGTAGGTCGGGCGCACTTCGTGCACCAAACCACCGATCATCGCAGAACCCCAAGCCTGATCGACGCGCAGCGTGCCGACGATGTCGGGAACCGCGGTGCCGCCGTAGTTGTTCGCCGGAGCGGTGCCGAAGCCGGCGTCGCCGTTGGCCGAGTTGTAGATCGTCATGCGGCGATAGGCCTGCGGGTCTTCAGCAGCGATGCTGAGCGACACGCCGTTGCCGAGCATGGCGGTGTAGGCGAACAGGTTGATGCCGTTGCCGGTATCATCATAGCCCCAGAGGTTGGCATTCGCCACGCCGGTTGCCGACCACACGTCGAAGAACGACTGGGTCTTACCGAAGGTGAAGCCAGCGAACTGGATGAACGCGCGGTCGGTATATGCGCCGCCGTCCTTCGAGCGATCGCCCGAGCCGTTGTCACCCTGAGCCGGAGCAGTACCGGTGGTGTACTGGAAGCCCGCACGCACGTAGGCGCGCAGGGTGCCGTACTCGGTCTGGCTACGGACGTCGAAGGTGTACAGATAACGAGCACGCCAGTTGTAGTAGTTCGTCTCAGCCTGGTTGAAGCGACCGTTGCCGCCCGAGACGAAGTTCGTCGCGCCGGAAACGTCGCCGTTCCAGGCAGTGTCGAAGCGGACAATGCCGCCGATCTTGATGCAGGTATCGGTGCCGGGGATGTAATAATATCCGGCGCCATACAGGGAGCAGACCTTCACATATTCGACCGCTTTGGCCTTCATGGGAAGATCGGCCGCCTGCGCCCCAGCGGCCGCGACGAAAGTCGCTGCGGAGCCGAGGAGAAGGCTTTTCACCATCTTCATTTTGAACCTCCAAGTTTGCTTTAAGGAGGGTTCGGTCTCCGCGGAATGCCAGAGCATTCTTCAGAGGGTCCCTTGTCCCCCGCGAACTGCCCGATCTCCTTGGGAGAAACCGAACAGCGCGACCCCGGGGTTGCCCCCCTCCGTCGCAGGGTCAGATTAGCCGACGGTTCCTGCCACGCAACGAAGAAGCGCCCTTCCCACAGGCTCCAAGGCCCGTTTTTGACGGCCTGTTGCACAAAGAACACGCAGTCGTGAACGGGCCCAACGAGGCACTTTCTGTAGTTAACTCAGATACTTGAAGAACTGCCGCCGTCTGCCTGAGGACGCGGCACTGCCGGCGCGCCTCTCGGGCGCCCCGCCCGGCTGGACACTTCCTGTGCAGATCGGCGCTCGAATTGTTCCATCGACTCGAAAACGAGTCGGCAACGCGACGCGACGCGCATGTTGTCACATGTGGAATCGAACGGGCCGCCTGGAACCCGGCGGAATTTCGCAAGCGCTCGCGTCGTGAATCGTTGCCCGGAGCATTGCTTGCGCCACCGCGGAGCGTGGGGCATAGCTCACGCGCTGACGGAGACGTGGCCGAGTGGCTGAAGGCGGCGGTTTGCTAAACCGTTATACGCTCTCAAGGCGTATCGAGGGTTCGAATCCCTCCGTCTCCGCCAACATTCCTCAATGCTTGGTCAGAAAAGCTCGCGCCGCGCGCTGGGCTGCGGAAATTTCCGCCGGCGACATCGTCGCCGCAATCTCCTGGCGCAGGCGGATCGCGTCCTGATTGCCCTTCATCGCCGCGAGATTGAACCACTTGTGCGCCATAACGAGATCGGTCGGAACCGAACGTCCGATCGAATACATCATGCCGAGCTCGTAGAAGGTGTCCGCGCCCGCCGGGGCCTGCCCCAGCACCGCAGAGTCGATGTCCTGCATCTCAATTCGCGCCATGTTGCGCACTCCCCTTTTTGCCCCGCGCCGCAGCCGCGTTTTTCACTTGCGGATCATGCGTCGTCGTCACCGATTGCACCGGTGAACGCCGCGATCATGGCTCCGAAAATTTGAATGGTGGTTTAAGCAGTGCAATGAATCGATGATGAATGCCGCGAACGCGGCCAAGGGCTGTAACCGAGCATTAAACCTGGAAGCCCCGATATCACCGCATTTCGCCAATAGCGGTGACGGATCGTTCAGGATACCCGTTGCCGCAAGGCTAACCATCGCACGCGACAAAACGCGCAAGCCGAAATCGCCGCGTAGCCGGAGGGACGGATTGCGGGAATCCGATGGATGCAGTTCAATCCGTCCGCGTTCCAGCGGGCGCAATTGGGTCGGGACAGCAATGAAATCGATTGCCTACGTGGCGGCCTGCGCCGCCTTTATGACGTTGCTTGGCACATCCGCGCGGGCTGAAGATCCTTCGGGAATCTGGCTCACCGCCGAGCAGGACGCCAAGATCCAGATCGCGAAATGCGGCAACTCCTATTGCGGCACGATTGTCTGGCTCGCCCGTCCGCTCGATCCGGACACCGGCAAGCCTTCTCTCGACAAGCAAAACCCCGACGCCTCGAAACGCAAGCGCCCGATCATGGGCCTTGCCATCCTCACGGGGATGCACCCAACCGCTCCGAACAAGTGGTCGGGTCCGATCTACAACGCCGAGGACGGCAACAATTACGACGGACACATCAGCGTTGCCGGTCCGGCCACGCTGAAAGTGGAAGGTTGCCTTTTCAACATCTGTCAGGCGCAAAACTGGACCAGGACCACGAACTGAGCGCAGCGCTTCGGTTCAGCACGGCACCGGTTCCAATCGCACAACAGCAACACGGCAGCGGGGCTCCTCCTCCGCGGCCGCTGGACGGCGTTGCTTCGGTCGGACTATCGTTTACCGCTGGCGCGATGCACGCGCGTTTGAGAGGAACGCTCCGATGTCGAAGTTCTTTTTCACCGTAGCGCTCGCCGCTTTTGTAGTGGCGGCGACGCCGGTAGGTCCGCTATTTCCGCAGCCGATTTTCGCTCAGGACGCGAAGCCTGAGGCCAAGCCGAAAAAAGCGCCCAGCCCGGGCCTGCAGGCCTGGTATCAACGCCAGCGCACATGCGGCGCGGAATGGAAACAGGCAAAGGCCGCAGGCAAGATCGCCAAGGGCCAGACCTGGCCGAAATTCCTCAGCGAGTGCAACAAGCGGCTCAAGGCGGCTCACTGACTAAGCGCGAAGCATCGCGTAACGGCTTCGCATTCGCTGACGCAGCTTCGAAATTTCTGCGACCAGAAAACACGAGGGCGTCGGAGAGACTTTGAGGTCTCGCCGACGCCCTCCGTCGTCACGGTGCTGGCGAAGTCAGGCGCGAAGATTTTCACTTTGCGCCTCTCGACTCCGCCAGCGTCTATGACGCAATCGAAGTCCGAAAGACTACTTGCGCTTCGTCTTGCGCTTCGCCTTCTTCGCGGTCTTCGCGGCCTTCTTTCTGCGCTTCGCCATTGTGCCCTCCAGAGTTTAAGAGATGGCGTCATCGATGTCGTGCAGTCGCGAATCGACCTGCACTGCATTCCGATTACTACACCACAACGAAAAAATCAGCTTTGCCCCTTAAAGAAGCGTTTATTCGCGCGCGCAAACTCGCAGCGCGATGCGTTGTCACGCGCGTGCATTCGCGATGCATCGCGCGACGACCGATAACGCCGATCGCAACGTGCAAACTTTTGCGAAAGCGCGAAACACCATATTTCACAGCGTTTTTTGAACGCTTCGCGAATGCGAGGATCGCGCCATTCATTCTTACAGCGTGACGTAAATGCGCATCGGCATTGCGTGTTACCGGACAGAATTTGACGATGGAGCGCGGTGGAAAAAAATTTGAAAATGTTATGCGTCTCAACGCTGCGTTCGATGCGGAATCGATCAAAATCGCGCGAATCGGCAAAAGTGATTCGGAGAATTCGGCGTCGCGCGCTCGTCATCGAAAGCGATCGAGAGTGATTTGGAGCGCAAAGATTCGTGCCGCGATGGTGTCGTGATGTGGGGTGACAACGTCGACGAGGATCGCAAGCCGACGCCGCGCGTCACACACCGAGCTTGCGACGGAGAATATCGTTCAGCGCTTGAGGATTGGCTTTACCGCCGGACGCTTTCATCGCCTGACCGACAAACCATCCGATCGCTTTTGGATTGTTCCGGGCGTCGGCGACCTTGTCGGGATTCTTCGCCACGATTTCGTCGACGATTTTCTCAATCGCGCCAACATCGGTGACCTGTTTGAGGCCTCGCTTCTCCACGATGTCGGCAGGATCGCCGCCTTCAGCCCAGACGATTTCGAAAACATCCTTGGCGATCTTTCCCGAAATGGTTCCGCCGCCGATCAAATCGAGGATCGCACCAAGCTGGCCGGCGGAAACGGGGGACGCGGTGATGTCCTTGCCATCCTTGTTGAGCCGTCCGAAAAGCTCGTTGATGACCCAGTTGGCGGCCGCCTTCGCATCGCGCCCCTTGGCGACAGTCTCGAAGAAGTCCGCTGTCTCGCGCTCCGTCACCAGCACGTCGGCGTCGTACGCGGTAAGGCCGAATTCCTGCAGGAATCTCGCCTTTTTCTGATCCGGCAGTTCCGGCAGGGCCACGCGCAACGCCTCGACGTCCTGCGCCGCCAGTTCGAGCGGAAGCAGGTCGGGATCCGGGAAATAACGGTAGTCGTGCGCTTCTTCCTTGTTGCGCATCGAACGCGTCTCACGCCTGTTCGGGTCGTAGAGCCGCGTCTCCTGGTCGATCGCGCCCCCCTCCTCGATGATGTCGATCTGCCGCCGCGCCTCGTGTTCGATGGCATCACCGATGAACGAGATCGAGTTCATGTTCTTGATCTCGCACCGTGTTCCGAGCGGCGCGCCGGGCTTGCGCACCGACACGTTCACGTCCGCGCGAAGATTGCCCTTCTCCATGTCCCCGTCGCAGGTGCCGAGATAGCGCAGGATCGAGCGCAGCTTCGACACATAGGCCTTGGCCTCCTCCGCCGAGCGCAGATCGGGTTTCGACACGATCTCCATCAGCGCCACGCCCGAACGGTTCAGGTCGACCAGCGACAGCGAAGGATGCTGGTCGTGGATCGACTTTCCGGCGTCCTGTTCAAGATGAAGCCGCTCGATGCCGATCGTGACGCTTTCGCCGTCCGGCAGGTCGATGACGACCTCGCCCTCGCCGACGACCGGGGACTTGTACTGGCTGATCTGGTAGCCCTGCGGCAGGTCGGGATAGAAATAGTTCTTCCGGTCGAACACCGATTTCAGATTGATCCTCGCATTCAGGCCGAGGCCTGTGCGGATCGCCTGGCGCACGCATTCGGCGTTGATCACCGGAAGCATTCCCGGCATCGCGGCATCGACCAGCGACACATGAGAGTTCGGCTCTCCGCCAAATGCGGTCGAAGCGCCGGAAAAAAGCTTTGCCTTTGAATTGACCTGCGCATGCACCTCCATCCCGATGACGACCTCCCATTCGCCGGTGCTGCCTTTGAGCAGCTTTGAGGGTCGGGCGGGCGCGGTCATGCGAAGAGCCTGAGGTTGGTGCTTGGGAGGATGGCTGAATCCACATGTCAGCCATCCGTTTTGGTAGCCGCTCCCCCGCCCAGCCCGCAAGCCCTTATCGGGACATCGAATTTGCAATCCGGCAGGCCCCTAAAGCGCTCGCTTCGCTCGATGCGTGGGATCTCTGACGGAACGTCGCCTCAATCCGAGAGTTTGCTGTGGTCAGTGGGCTCCTTTCATGGAGAAGCACGCCATGGTGCGACACCATCACCACGACCTACACCTCGACGAGCATCCCGCTGCGATGTTCAGCGTGATGATCGGAACACTTGCCGTCCTGATGGCGGTGCTGGTGATTTCCGTCTACGCCCGGGCCATTGGCGCACGCCATTTCAGCTCGGCCCCGGCGGCTCAGTCGATCGCCCACCAGCGTTGAGGAAATCGTTTTCCTTTAATTCGGGGAGCCGGGCTTTTCCGGCTGAACCATGCTGACCGGTCCCGGTGCAGGCGGCGATGGCGCCGGAGCTCGAGCGGGAGCCGGTGCTGGCCGAGAGCCGGAACGCAGGCTTGCGAGGAACCCCTGGAACGTCGGGTTTGCGCGCAGCGCGTCACCCCCGGCTGCGATCAGCGCATCGACCTGATCCTGCGGAAGCTTGAAACGCGTCTCGATCGCCTGGAGCTGCGCCGCGCGTTGCTCGCCCAGCTGGTCGAAGCCTACCCGCCCGACGAAGAATTTCAGGTCGTGGCAATTCCAGTTGCCCGGGGCGCCGAATTTCTTGCGCTGTGCCGCCGACAGGCCGCAGCGCCACCGGATCAGCTCCTTCTGCCATTCCTGCATCACGCTATCGAAGGCGGTGAAGCTCGCGCGGACACCTGAATCCACCGCCGTGTCCGACGCCGCCATGATCAGGTCTACGCCAGCCGGCCCCTCGACGGTGCGCACCCAGTCCCCCGAGGGTCCGCGCCCTGCGTCGATGACGATGAACATCACGCGCCGTGTCTTCACGGCCTGCGTTTCGGTCATCGGCCCGAACGGGGTCTCCGATGAGAGCCGCGCGATGGTGAAGCCCGACAGCCCGAAATTGTCGACCAGCCCGCCATCCAGCAGCTTGATGTAGGGCATCGATCCGTCGTTGTAGCGCGCGATCGCATCGGCAAAGGCGCGCAGCATCGGCGACGCGTTGCGGTTCGCCCGCGCGTGCAGGATCCATTCGGGCAGTTTGGCCTTGCACTGGTCGGGGAAGGTCTTCAGCACGACCGGCGCAAAGACCACCGGGACCGCCGCCGAGGCCGCGACCGCGTCTGAAATCTTGTACGAATTCAGGTCGCTGCAGATCGCACGAAACGCGGTTGCGCCGAACACGAAGGTCGTACGGTTGTAGATGTCGGAGGCATTGATCCAGATGCGCGGACGCCGCTGCGCACGGAAAGCCGCGAAGGTCGCCCCCTCGAACAGGTTGTCGTCGAGCCAGCGCGGAAACTGCTCGCTGTCGTTGATCCCGCCGCCGAGCGCGCGAGAGAGATTGACGAAGGAGATGTTGGTCGAAATCTTCTCTTCGGCATTGCGGAGCAGGAAGCGCTCGCGGAAGTCGTCGAGGGCGGCGCGCTTCTTCAGCCCGTAATAGGCAGCGGTGACCGCGCCGCCGGAAACGCCGGACACGAAGTCGAGTCGATCGAGCAGCGTGGAGCCGCCCTCTCCGGCCACGCGCGTGCGCTGCATTTCGAGCAACGCACCGTGGGCGAACGCGGCCGCACGCGTGCCGCCACCGGAAAACGAAATCCCGACGAGAAGGTCGTCTTCGTGCTGAGGGTCTTCGCGTCCGACGTCAGCGGCCTGGGCGACCGCTGTGACGGCGACATTGCGCGGCTCGTTGTGCACGCTCGCGCAGCCGGCCAAAAAGGCCGCGAGCGTCATCGCCGCTACGCCACGCCACGTCACGCTAAGCCTCCCCCGCTTAGTCTTTGAAAAGCAAAGCTATTTGACAGAGCGGAAGGAATGTTTATCCGCGCAGCCTTAACCGTGGTCAAGGATACGAAATGGTCAAATTAAGGAACGGTTAACCACACGTTCGGCGGCTTAGGTCTTTGATGTTTTTGCCAAAAACGCTTCCGCGATCGAATTCCACTCGGCGTCGAGTGCGCCGTTTGCAGCCGGACGTGTGGCCTGGCGGTACCAATAACCCGCATTCGGCAAGTCTCCCTCGACGCGGTGAAGGTAGGCATGCACCCACGCCGCGTCCGCGCTGTCTTCGTCCTGGACGATCTTGTGTGCGCGGTCCCAGTCGCCTTTTGCGGCCCACCACAATGCCTGCAGCGGTGCGGACAGATTGTGTGGCGGCGACGCCTGCGATGTAGACGATCTGAACGCGGCCGGAGTCATCAATTCCACCACGCCTGCGGCGCGAAGGAACCGGCGGCATCCTCGATCACCTGCCCGAGCGAGAATAGCGTCTCTTCGTCGAACGGCCGGCCGATCAGCTGCAATCCCAGCGGAAGTCCTTGCCCGTCCAGCCCGGCCGGCACCGCGATGCCCGGCAGCCCCGCCATGTTCACCGTCACGGTGAAGACGTCATTGAGATACATCTCGACCGGATCTGCGCCGCCCTTCTCGCCGATGCCGAATGCGGCCGACGGCGTCGCCGGCGTCAGCATCGCGTGCACGCCTGCATTAAAGCAATCCTCGAAGTCCTTCTTGATCAGGGTCCGGACCTTCTGTGCGCGCAGATAATACGCGTCGTAATAGCCCGCGGACAAAACATAAGTCCCGATCATCACGCGCCGCCGCACTTCGGCTCCGAAGCCCTTGGCGCGCGTGTTCTCGTAGGTGGAGATGATGTCGCGCCCCGGTTCGCGCAGGCCGTACCGTACGCCATCGTATCGTGCGAGATTCGACGAGGCTTCCGCGGGCGCGACGATGTAATAGGCCGGGAGCGCGTATTTCGTGTGCGGCAGCGACACGTCCACCATCTCCGCGCCCGCAGCCTTCAGCCAGGCAATCCCCTGCTGCCACAGCTTTTCGATCTCGGCCGGCATTCCGTCGAGCCGGTATTCCTTCGGAATGCCGATCCGCATCCCTTTGACTGACTTTCCGATCGCATCTTCGTAATTCGGCACGGAACGGTCGGCGCAGGTGGAATCCTTCGGGTCATGCCCGGCCATCGAGCGCGTCAGGATCGCAGCGTCGCGCACGGTGCGCGCAATCGGGCCGGCCTGATCGAGTGACGAAGCGAACGCAACGATGCCCCAACGCGAGCAGCGGCCGTATGTCGGCTTGAGGCCGACCGTGCCGGTGAAAGCCGCCGGCTGGCGGATGGAGCCGCCGGTATCCGTCGCAGTCGCCCCGAGGCAAAGCCGCGCAGCGACCGCCGCCGCCGAACCGCCCGACGATCCCCCGGGAACCAGATGCGTTCCTTCAACCGCGCCGCCTGCGCCCGCGCCGACATTGCTGCCGCGCCGGCGCCATGGATTGACCACCGGCCCGAACACCGACGTCTCGTTCGACGAACCCATCGCGAATTCGTCGTTGTTGAGCTTGCCGAGCATCACCGCGCCATCGCGCCACAGATGCGACGTGACGGTTGATTCATAGGTCGGCACGAAATTGTCGAGAATGTGCGAACACGCCGTGCTGCGCACATCCTTGGTGCAGAACAAGTCTTTGATGCCGAGGGGGATGCCCTCCAGCGGACCCGATTTGCCGCCTGCGATACGCGCATCCGAGGCTTTCGCCATCGCGAGCGCCTGGTCGGGCGTCTCGAGCACGAAGGCATTCAGCGCGCGCGCCTTCTCCATCGCAGTCAGATGCGCGCTTGTCAGCTCCGACGCGCTGATCGTCTTCGCCTTCAGCCCGTCGCGCGCCTGCGCGATGGTGAGAGAGGTCAAGTCGGCCATGTCACACGAGGGTCTTCGAATAGAACACGGACCAGCCGGTGTCGGGATAATCGAGCACCGGTCCGCAGCGCGTGAACCCGCCGCGCTCATAGACCCGCCACGCGGCCGGATGCCGGTCGCCGGTTTCGAGCACGAGCTGTCTGAAACCCTCGCGCCGCGCGAGCGCCTCCACCTGATCGAGGATCCGTCCGCCGATCCCCTGCCCTTGATGGTCCGGCCGTGTATACATGCGCTTGACCTCGCCGACGCCGTCCCTGTCGCGGCGCAACGCGCCGCAGGCGATCGCGGCGCCGTCCTTGCGCGCGACGAAGACGGTCGTGTCCGGCCCTGCCATCTGCTCCACCGTCATGTGCGAGCAGAATTCCGGCGGCGTCAGCGCCAGCAAGGCCTCGTTCAATTCCCGGATGAGGACGCGCACATCGTCCTGCAGCGGACTTTCGGCCGTGACCATGACCTTGCTTGCGGTGATCGTCATTCCACCACCTTCGGGACGACGAAATAGTGATCCTGCGTCGCCGGAGCGTTCTTGACGATCTCATCGGCGATGCCGCCGTCCGTGACCTCGTCCTGCCGCATCGGCAGCGTCATGGGCGTGACCGAGATCATCGGATCGACGCCTTCGACGTTGACCTCGGACAATTGCTCGACGAAAGCGAGGATCGCATTGATCTCCCCGCGCAGATGCTCGATCTCGCCATCCGCCACGGCGATGCGGGCGAGATGCGCGATACGGCGAACGGTCGCGGCGTCGACAGACATGCCGGAAGCCTCAAGGATGATGGCGGCGAAGCCCCGCGCCTATAGCAGAGCGATGAAACGGGCGGCAACCGCGTTGTGTGGCCGCTTCGTTATCGGCCTCAAGGCCGTGCATTCTCCACAAGCTTCCAGTTCATCGCTTTGAGGCTCTGGCGAGCCAGCGCTGAGGCCTGACCGCTGATGCGAAGCTCGCCGCGGCCAGCAAAGCCCTGGCGCTTGAGGTCGTCGTTCACCGCCTGCAATGCTTTTCCGGTGCTCTCGGTCCACGACAGTGCATCGACCGGCCAAAGCCCCATGATCGTGCCGTTACGCAGCTGTACGAAGGGGAATTGCCCGAGCGCGAGGAAAGCCACGATACCGTGCGTCCGGCGCTCATAAGCTGACAGCATCTCGACATGGCGGCGCATGAAGAATGCGGCATCGCGCCGGTTCACCGCGACGACCCTCGCCATGAAATCGGGGCGGCCCTGCGCCTCGATGCCGGACAGCGCATCGGCCACCGCATAGGCATCGAGCGGTGTGTAATTACGGTTGAGCACGAATGCTTCGGAAAGGTCCGGTGCAACGCCCATGGCCCCGAGCTTCTGCCGGGTCATGTCCATCAATTGCGCGGCCGTGTAGTCGCGCACGATCGCCATCAGGTCGCTGCTGGTGGACACGTTGGTGACGACGATCCCGGCGACGCCGGGAATGGCCATCAGCGCGCCGTTGACCACGAGGCCCCCGGCCGCCGCAGCTTCCGACAGACGGGAGAGCTTGACCGAGAGCGGCTGGAAATCCGTGTAGGGATCGACGCCGAGCTTGGCCGCAAGTTCGCGACGCTGCTTCGTCACGCCGAGAAGCCCCGCCATCGGATCGTCCGGGCTCTTGCCGGAATTGGCCATGCCCGCGCCGATCTGGCCGAAGAACGAGCCGATGCCTGCAAAGGTATTCCCGATGGTCTGCACCGGATTGACGATCATCTCGCCGGCGAACTTGATCGGACGCAGTCCGGCTTCCGCAAGCGCGCGGTTGAAGGCTTCTGAATTGTTGACCTTGTCGAGCTGATCGACGGCGGCAAGTTCGATCAGCCGCACCTGAAGCATCGCATCACCGTTCACGACGAGATCGCCGTACGGCGTTTTGAGATTGTAGACGCGCAGGAAACCGTCGCTGTGGACCGGACTCACAATGGAATAATTGGGGCCGCTCGCACGGATGCCGGGGATTTTGGTGACGTCGAACGCCGGCGCCCGCTCGAAGCACTGAGCGGCCGTCGCAGTGAACGACAATGCCGCCGCCATGACGGCCAGACGGCCAGCTGCTACGGGCAACAGGCGCATGGGAACTCCCCTTCAACCCTCGATGAGATTTGACGCCGATCCGTTTCGGGCCGCAAGCGGACATTTCCGCCCATGCGCCGTTCAGCTCAGCAAAAAAGTTATCCCCGCGCGCTTGGGCAGCCTTACCCTTCCTCGGTCGGCGCCGGTGCTGCTTCTAGAGCTTCCCGGCGCGGACCCACGCGGCACGTTGTGCCGCTGGTGGAGCGCCGGGAGGCGCCGCCCTGCAAAGGGCGCGCGTCTTCGCATGGCGCGCAGGCGGGCCGATCGCAAGGCTCGCCTAAGGGTGCCTCGCAAGCACCCTGGCGCCTCCCGGCGCTCCATCCCTTTCAGGGACAGGAAAAAGGGAAAAAGGCGGGCCGGCGCCTCAAAGAATACGGGCGGCGGAGCTATGCCCGAACGGATACGCCTTCAGGACATCCGTTCGACAATGAACGCTGTCTCAGCCAATGCGGACAGATTGATCAGCGCGTGCAGACCAAGCGTCAGCGTGGTCGAACCCGATCGCCAGCGCAGCCATCCGAAAACGAGACCGAGCAGGAAGATCTGCGCGATAAAGAAGAACTCATACTGCACATGCATCGCCGACCAGCAGGCCGAGGTGAGCACGATCCCGCCCGGCATACCGATCCGCGAAGCGCCGAAGCCGCGCAACAGAAAACCCCGGAAGATGAACTCTTCCATCACAGGAGCCGCGATTACGAAGGCTGAGGCGAGCAGGATCAGCATGCCGTTATCGCGAGCAAGCTTGTAAGCCTGAACCACGAAGGGCGGGACGACGTCACGGCCGCTCAGATGCGAGGCAACATCGCCAAGGGGAAGCAGCACCACGATGCAGGCAAGGCCGATCAAAATATCCTGCCGGCGCGGACGCGTCAGCGCGAGGTATTCAGCGAAATTGCAATGCGCGAGCCTGACGGCGAGCCAGAGCACGAGCAAAGGTGCCGGCGCCGATATCAGCGAAATCGCAACGGCAATCGGACCTGCCTCGCCCTGACTTGCGACGACCGAAGGCGCGGCGGAGCCGTACCAGGCAAACACGACAAAGGCGCTCAGGAACTGGGCTGCAACCCAGCCCGCCAGCGCGGCTAGGCCCCATGCCGCGCTCGCCCAGAATTTCCACGGCTCGCAAGGCTGTGTCAGCGGCGACGCTGTGTCGGACATGAAGACCTTTCAGACGGAAAACGCTTTGCCTTTTTCCGGCACGATCACCCGCGTGGACGACCCCTTCATCTCGGAGACGAAAGCGTCGGCGTTCTTCTCGATGATCGGAAACGACCCGTAATGGCAGGGAATTGCCACATCAACCTTGAGAAATCGTTTCACCGCGAGCGCTGCCGTCTTGGGACTCATCGTGAAACGATCGCCGATCGGCACCATCGCGACCTTCGGCTGATGGATCTCGGCGATCAGCCCCATATCCGAGAAGATATCGGTGTCGCCGAGATGGTAGATGGTCGGCTCGCCGCTCGCCTTGATGATTGCTCCACACGGATTGCCGAGATAGATCGGCGTGTTTCCCGCCATGTCGCCGGAGGAATGATCCGCCCGCACAAGCGTGACGCTGAAGCCGTCCTGCTGCGTCGTTCCTCCGGTGTTCATCGGGTCGAATTTTTGCAGCCCCTTCGACGCGAGCCACATGCACAGGTCGTAATTCGTGATGACCGGCGCGCCGGTCGCCTTCGAGATGTCGAGCGCGTCACCGACGTGGTCGGAATGACCGTGCGTCAGCACGACATGGGTGACGCCTTTGCTCGCCGCCGCCTTGTCGGAGACGAAGGCTGGATTGCCGGTGAAGAATGGATCGATCAGCACCGCACGGTTTGCAAAATCGAGACGAAAGGCGGAATGGCCGAACCAGGTGATCTGCATTTTTTCCTCCACGGGCGTTACCCCGAGGATAAGCACGAGTGCGCGAGCAGGATCAATCCGCGGCTGCCTTGGCGTTGCGGCGCACCGATGCTAGGGCTCGGCGATGCCCGCCCTCGTCCTGCCTCTTGTCGAGCTTGCGCCGCATCTGCCCGCGCGCGGCGCGCTCCTTGGACTGGATCTTGGAACCAAGACTATCGGCATCGCTGCAAGCGATCCCGACCGCAAGCTCGCAGCCGGGGTGGAGACGATCGCGCGGAAGACTTTCTCGGCTGATGCGAGCCGTATCCTCGCCCTCGCGGGCGAGCGCCGCGCCGCGGGCTTCGTGCTCGGGCTGCCGCTCAACATGGATGGCAGCGAGGGTCCGCGCGCGCAATCGAGCCGATCCTTCGCGCGCAACCTTGCATCGCTGACCGAGTTGCCGATTGCCCTGTGGGATGAGCGGCTTTCAACCGTGGCGGTCGAGCGCGACTTGATCGCTGCCGATGCGAGCCGGGCCAAGCGTGCTGCAGTGATCGACCAGCACGCGGCCGCCTTCATCCTGCAGGGCGCGCTCGACCGGCTCGCGCGCCTCTGAAAGCGAAAAGCGGGCCGGTTGGCCCGCTTCACGCATTCACAATCCTCGCGCTGTCAGCACGGGCGCCAATAACCAAGCCCGCGATCCGCATTGGTGGTGACGAAGCACTGGCGAACTCCGTTGTCCGGCAACGGCGCAGGCGCAGCATAAACGCGCGGCGGCGGTGCATAGACGGGCTCGGCGTAAACGGGATAGCCGGGACCATACACGTAGCCCGGATAATAATATCCCGGGCCGTAATAGCGCGACGCAGCGATCCCGCCGAGCACGAGGCCGGTCGCGACGCCTGCGCCGATCCAGGCTCCCCCACCCCAACCGCGGCCACCGCGCCAGCGTACTTCGGTCGCGTGATTGGACAGCGCGGCGGTCACGCTCGATTGCCCCGAAATCGGAGCGGCAGAGGCAGGAGCGAAAACGGCGGCTGCAAACGAAAGAGCCAAGCCAAGCGCGGCGGCGCGCCGGACAATCAATCGGGTCATGTCAAATCTCCAAAATCGCGCGCCCGGACCGGACGCATCAGGACATTCTGGAAATAGTAATTGAACCGCCGCTGAACAGATCGTGGTGAAAAAGTGGTCCCGCAAGGCATTCAAATGCCAGCAAAAAGGGCGGACCTTTCGGCCCGCCCCTCATGTGAAAAAAACGCTTCCGTTAGTTTCCGGTATTGCAGCTCGAATGACGGCCGTAGCCCTCATCGACCGTACAGGGGCCCCATCCGCGCGTGTAATAGTTCGGCGCGGGATAGGCCGGTTCGTACGCATAACCCGAATAGCCGGAGTCGTAAGTCACGCTCGGGCCGTAGGAATAGCCCGGTTCATAGGCGTAGCCCGGACCGTAATAGTAGCCCGCGTTCGCATTCGCGGCCGCCGCGCCGACCGCTGCGCCGGCAACAAAGCCTGCTCCCGCCGCCGCCCACGGCCGCCAATTGGCCGCCGAACTCGCCGTCACGGAACTCGCCAGCACGGCGCTACCGAGCGCGAGTGCGAGCGTGGTCTTGGTGATCGTGTTCATCGAGATCTCCTGAAGTTGCAAATGCCATCCGGCCCTTTCCAGAGCCGTGACTGCGTGGATGGACAACGCCCCGGCGGTCGCGCCGGTTCCGGTACGCAAGGTTAATCCTGCCGCCTCAGCGGAATGTGTTCTTGGGGATCACGCGAATGTGGGGTTGCCGCCCCGGGGAACCACGCCTATACAGCCTCCTTTAATGAACATTGCGGCTTCATCCTCTTTCGTCCTCAACCGGCGGCACTTGTTGGGGATCGAGGGGCTTTCGCACGAGGAAATTCTCGGGCTTCTCGACCTGTCCGAGGAATTTGTCTCCCTCAACCGCCAGATCGAAAAGAAGCGCACCTCTCTGCGCGGGCGGACCCAGATCAATCTGTTCTTCGAAGCGTCGACCCGCACGCAATCGTCGTTCGAACTCGCCGGCAAGCGGCTGGGCGCCGACGTGATGAACATGGCGGTGAATTCTTCCGCCATGAAGAAGGGCGAGACGCTGATCGACACCGCGATGACGCTGAATGCGATGCATCCAGACATCCTGGTGATGCGCCATCATGCATCGGGGGCCGTCGAACTGTTGTCGCAGAAGGTCGATGGCTCTGTCATCAATGCGGGCGATGGCGCGCATGAGCATCCGACCCAAGCCCTGCTCGACGCGCTGACCATCCGCCGTAACAAAGGCCATATCGAAGGGCTCGTCGTTGCGATCTGCGGCGACATCCTGCATTCGCGCGTGGCGCGCTCCAACATCATCCTGCTGACGACGCTGGGCGCGCGGGTGCGCGTCGTCGCCCCCTCCACGCTCCTGCCGTCCGGGATCGAACGCATGGGCGTCGACGTCACGCGCGACATGCGCGAGGGTCTCGCCGACGCCGACATCGTTATGATGCTGCGCCTACAGCGCGAGCGCATGAACGGATCTTTCGTGCCCTCGGTGCAGGAATATTTCGCCTATTTCGGCCTCGATGCGCGCAAGCTCGCCTACGCGAAGAAGGACGCCCTCGTCATGCATCCAGGCCCGATGAATCGCGGCGTGGAGATCGACTCGCATGTCGCCGACGGGGCGCAATCGCTGATCCGCGAGCAGGTCGAGATGGGTGTCGCCGTCCGCATGGCGGTGCTCGAAGCGCTCTCGCGCAACCTGCCGAACGCATGAGGGCGCGATGACACTGCCAGAATCCCGCGACGGCAAGGACCGGTTCACACTGTGGTCGCGCCCACTGACCAGCAAAGAAATGGAACGGCTGAACCCGACAATGGCGCGCATGGCCTTTATCGTGCGCGCGCTGAAATGGATCGCGACGCTTACTCCGCTTGGCCTTCTCGCGATGCTTGCGATTGATGGCGTCAGCGTCACGGATATGGCGGTCTGCGCCTTCGTGGCGGCCGTCCTCTGGCTGTTCGTTGGGATAGCAACCGTTGCCGCCAGCGCGCTGATGCAGCTTGAGCAGCCGGGCGGGACCGACTGATGCTGTCGGATCGCCGTCCCGTCCTGCTCGCCAACGCGCGGATCATCGATCCCTCGCGCGACCTGGATTTTCAGGGCGACCTTCTGATCGCCGAAGGCGTCATCCGGGAGACAAAGCGCGGGATCGGCGCAGCAGGTGTGCCAGAGGGCACCGAGGTCGTCGAGTGCCGCGACCGGATCGTTGCGCCGGGCCTGATCGACATGCGCGCCTTCGTGGGCGAACCCGGTGCTGAACATCGCGAAACGCTCGCTACCGCGAGTCAGGCAGCAGCGGCCGGCGGAGTGACGACCATCGTCTGTCAGCCCGACACCAATCCGACCATCGACGACCCGGCGATCGTCGATTTCGTCCTGCGGCGCGCGCGCGATACCGCGATCGTGCACGTGCATCCGATGGCCGCACTGACCAAGGGCCGCGACGGCGCCGAGATGACCGAGATCGGACTTCTCAAGGCCGCAGGCGCGGTCGCCTTCACCGACGGGGCGAGAAGCGTCACCAACGCGCAGGTGATGCGCCGCGCTTTGACCTATGCACGCGATTTCGATGCGCTGATCGTCCATCACACCGAGGATCCGGACCTGATCGGCGAAGGTGTGATGAATGACGGCGAACTGGCCTCGCGCCTTGGACTGCACGGCGTGCCGAAGGCGGCCGAGACGATTATGCTCGAACGCGATCTGCGACTCGTGGAGCTGACCGGCAGCCGCTATCACGCCGCGTCGATCACCTGCCGTGAATCGCTCGACGTGCTGAAACGCGCGAAGGACCGCGGCCTGCCGGTCACAGCGTCAGCCTCGATCAACCACCTCACGCTGAACGAGAACGACATCGGCCCCTATCGGACATTCTTCAAGGTCGCGCCGCCTTTGCGCAACAACGAGGATCGCGACGCGCTGGTACAGGCGCTGTCTTCCAGCCTGGTCGACGTCGCGATGTCGGACCACAATCCGCAGGACGTCGAGACAAAGCGCCTGCCCTTCGCGGAGGCAGCGCCCGGCGCGATCGGGCTCGAGACCATGCTGAGTGCAGGGCTTCGCCTCGTTCACAACGGACAGATCGAATGGCCGCGCCTGATCGGCGCGATGTCGACGCAACCGGCGGCGCTCCTCGGACTGTCGGGCGGCACGCTCCGCCCCGGCTCTCCCGCCGACGTGATCGTCATCGATCCGGAACTGCCATGGGTGCTCGATCCGAACGAATTGAAGTCCAAATGCAAGAATACGCCGTTCGACGAGGCCCGCCTGCAGGGTCGTGTGATCCGCACTATCGTTGCCGGTCGCACCGCCTATGAGTACGCTTCGGCCTGACCGTCGCTGGGGCGTGCCACATTGATGAATTGGGATTTCCTCATTTCGCTTGCGTCGGCCGGGGCATTCGTCGCCGGCTATCTGCTCGGCTCGATTCCGTTCGGCCTGATCCTGACAAAGATCGCGGGAACCCAGGATATCCGCGACATAGGATCGGGAAATATCGGCGCGACCAACGTGCTGCGCACCGGGCGCAAGGGTCTCGCCGCCGTGACGCTCCTTTGCGACGTTTTGAAAGGAACCGCCGCGGTTCTGGTCGCGCGCTATCTCTTCGCACCTGAGCTTGCGATCATGGGCGGGGTTGGCGCCTTCTTGGGACATCTCTTTCCTGTCTGGCTGAATTTTAAGGGCGGCAAGGGCGTTGCGACCTATATCGGCATCCTGATCGGCATCGCGTGGCCTGCGGCTCTGGCTTTCTGCGCGATCTGGCTCGTTGTCGCTTATTTATTCCGATATTCCTCCCTTTCCGCCCTGACCGCGAGCGCGCTCACGCCGGCAGTCCTGTGGTGGCTCGATCTGCGTCTCGACGCGGTGATCTTCGTCGCGCTTACCGTTCTCGTATTCATCATGCATCGCGCGAACATCGCGCGCCTCGTGAACGGCAGCGAAACACGGATCGGCAAGCCCGCGGTGACCCCGTGACGACGCTGGAGAGCGCGGACAATGTCCGCCTCTCGGACGAGCAACGGCTCGACTGGCTGCGACTGATCCGAAGCGACAATGTCGGGCCGCGTACCTTTCGGACACTTGTCAATCATTTCGGAGGTGCCAGTGCCGCCCTGAAGGCGCTGCCCGATCTGGCGCGGCGCGGCGGAGCGGATCGGCCTGGGCGGATTTGCTCCGAAGCAGAAGCCGAACAGGAAATGGTCGCGCTGCGCCGGCGCGGCATCGAACTGGTGGCGCTTGGCGAACCTTCCTATCCGCCACGCCTGCGCATGATCGACGACGCGCCGCCGCTGATTTCGGTGCAGGGCAAGTTGCAGACGCTGCTCACCCCGATGGTCGCGATGGTCGGTTCGCGCAACGCGTCGGCCGCCGGCGCGAAATTCGCGGGCCGGCTTGCTCGCGAGCTTGGAGAGGCAGGCTTCGTGATCGCCTCCGGCTTGGCGCGCGGCATCGACGCCGCCGCC
The DNA here is from genome assembly GCA_964584855.1 of uncultured Hyphomicrobiales bacterium. Classification (GTDB taxonomy): domain Bacteria; phylum Pseudomonadota; class Alphaproteobacteria; order Rhizobiales; family Xanthobacteraceae; genus Pseudorhodoplanes. Next base: position 2,266 of record CAZPBF010000006.1, on the reverse strand, counting down.
CACCGCGCGACGCTCGACACCGGAACGGTTGGCGTTCTGGCGGGCGGCCATGACCGCGTCTATCCGAGCGAACACGAGGATCTTCTCGCCTCCATTCTCGAACAGGGCGCTGCATTGACCGAGATGGCATTCGCCTGGGAGCCTCGGGCGCGCGACTTTCCCCGCCGCAACCGGCTGATCTCGGGACTGTCTCTCGGCGTCGTGATCGTGGAAGCGGCGCGGCGCTCCGGATCGCTGATCACCGCGCGAATGGCGCTCGAACAGGGCCGCGAAGTGTTCGCCGTCCCAGGCTCCCCCATGGACCCGCGCGCGGAAGGCACCAATGGATTGATCAAGCAGGGCGCTGCGATCGTTACGGACGCCGAAGATGTTATCTCAGTGCTGCGTCCGATCCTTGGTGCGGCCACCGACACCCTCGCCCGGGAACCGGCGCGCGACGAACCCGCCTCGGCTGAACCGGCCGAAGACGAACGCCGCCGCATCATCGCCCTGCTCGGCCCGGTTCCGGTCGACATCGACGACATCGTGCGGCAGTCCGGCGCGAGCGCCGGGACCGTGCGGATGATCCTTCTGGAGCTTGAGATCGCGGGCCGCCTCGAGCGTCAGGCCGGCGGCCGCGTCTCGCTACTTTAGCGAGAAATATCGGCGCAACCCTCTCCATTTGATTGCAGCCGGATTGCCCTCCTGGACATCCGGTTTTGCCTCCGATTTGACACTGACCCCCTTTCTACCCATGTTCCGGCCCAGTTCGGCGGGCGGATTCGGCTAGCCGCTCCCCTCAAAATAGAACCTAAGCCGTTGGAATTGCATGAATATCGTCGTTGTCGAATCTCCGGCCAAGGCTAAGACGATCAACAAGTATCTGGGGCCTGGCTACGAGGTTCTGGCGTCGTTCGGGCATGTCCGCGACCTGCCGCCCAAGGATGGCTCGGTCGACCCGGACGCCAATTTCAAGATGATCTGGGAAGTCGACGCCAAGGCCCAGAAGCGGATGAACGACCTCGCCAAGGCGGTGAAGGGTGCGGACAAGCTCATCCTCGCGACCGACCCCGATCGCGAGGGCGAAGCGATCTCCTGGCACGTCCTCGAGGTGCTGAAGGAAAAGCACGCGCTCAAGGATCAGCAGATCGAACGCGTCGTCTTCAACGCGATCACCAAGCAGGCGGTGACGGATGCGATGAAGAATCCGCGCCAGATCGACCGCGCGCTGGTCGATGCCTATCTCGCGCGGCGCGCGCTCGACTACCTCGTCGGCTTTACCCTCTCCCCGGTCCTGTGGCGCAAATTGCCTGGCGCGCGCTCGGCCGGCCGCGTGCAATCGGTCGCGCTGCGGCTCGTCTGCGACCGCGAGCTGGAAATCGAGAAATTCGTTGCGCGCGAATACTGGTCGCTGCTCGCGAAACTGCAGACGCCGCGGGGCGAGAGCTTCGAGGCGCGCCTCGCCGGAGCCGACGGCAAGAAAATCCAGCGACTCGATATCGGTTCGGGCAAGGAAGCGGAAGATTTCAGGAACGCGTTGAACACGGCCTCCTTCCTCGTTTCGAACGTCGAAGCCAAGCCCGCGCGGCGCAACCCGCCGCCGCCCTTCACCACCTCGACGATGCAGCAGGAGGCAAGCCGCAAGCTCGGTTTTGCACCCGCGCACACGATGCGGCTCGCGCAGCGCCTGTATGAAGGCATCGAGATCAACGGCGAGACCACCGGCCTCATCACCTATATGCGGACCGACGGTGTCGACATGGATCCGGAAGCGGTCAACGCGATCCGGCGCATGATTGGCGGCGAATACGGCAAGGACTATGTCCCAGACGCGCCGCGCAAGTATCAGACGAAATCGAAGAACGCGCAGGAAGCACACGAAGCCGTCCGCCCGACCGACTCCACGCGCTCGCCGCGCGACGTCGCCAAGGTGGTCGAGCCCGACCAGGCCAAACTCTACGAACTGATCTGGAACCGCGCTGTCGCAAGCCAGATGCAGTCGGCCGAAATGGAGCGCACGACCGTCGACATCGACGCGAAGGTTGGCTCGCGCGCACTCGAACTGCGCGCCACAGGTCAGGTCATCAAGTTCGATGGCTTCCTGAAGCTCTATCACGAGGATCGCGACGATCCGGCCGCCGACAGTGGCGAAGATGACGAAGAGTCGCGCCGCCTTCCCGCGATGTCGCAGGGCGAAAAGCTGACTAAGGAAGAAATCCAGTCGACCCAGCATTTCACCGAGCCACCGCCGCGCTATTCGGAAGCCTCCCTCGTCAAGCGCATGGAA
>CAZPBF010000005.1:0-10577 GCA_964584855.1 uncultured Hyphomicrobiales bacterium | reverse complement strand
GCCGCCCGGCGTGATGAAGATGGTCAAGGTCTTCGTCGCGGTGAAGCGCAAGATCCAGCCCGGCGACAAGATGGCCGGCCGCCACGGCAACAAGGGCGTGGTGTCGAAGATCGTGCCGGTCGAGGACATGCCGTTCCTCGACGACGGCACGCAGGTCGACATCGTGCTCAATCCGCTCGGCGTGCCGTCGCGCATGAATGTCGGGCAGATCCTCGAGACGCATCTCGGCTGGGCCTGCGCGGGCCTCGGCAAGCGCATCGGCCAGGCGGTCGATGCCTATTACGCCAAGGAAGACACCCGCCAGCTCAAGGACACGCTGAAGAAGGTCTACGGCGAGGACGACACCATCAAGTCGCTGAACGAAGGCGGCCTCGTGGAGCTCGGCGAAAATCTTCGCCGCGGCGTCCCGATCGCCACGCCGGTGTTCGACGGCGCGAAGGAAGCCGACATCGAGCAGATGCTCGATCTCGCGGGTCTCGATCATTCGGGTCAGGTGACGGTCTTTGACGGCCGCACCGGCGACCAGTTCGATCGAAAGGTGACGGTGGGCTACATCTACATGCTTAAGCTGCACCACCTCGTGGACGACAAGATCCACGCCCGTTCGATCGGTCCGTACTCGCTCGTCACCCAGCAGCCGCTGGGAGGCAAGGCGCAGTTCGGCGGCCAGCGTTTCGGCGAAATGGAAGTGTGGGCGCTCGAAGCCTACGGCGCCGCCTACACGCTGCAGGAAATGCTGACAGTGAAGTCCGACGACGTCGCGGGCCGGACCAAGGTCTACGAGGCGATCGTGCGTGGCGACGACACCTTCGAAGCCGGCATTCCGGAATCGTTCAACGTGCTGGTCAAGGAAATGCGTTCGCTCGGCCTCAACGTCGACTTGCACAATTCCAAGCAGGGCAGCGGCGGCGGCATGGCCGAGGCGGCCGAATAAAATTTCGACGGTTGCGGGACGGCGAGGGCGCCGTCCCGATCCACTCGAAACTCGTATGACGGCCACAGGCTCATTTGCCCACGGCCGAGGAGAAGACGATGAACCAAGAAATCATGAATCTGTTCAGCCCGCAGGTGCCGGCTCAGGTCTTCGACCAGATCCGCATCTCGATCGCGTCGCCTGAGAAGATTCTGTCCTGGTCCTACGGCGAGATCAAAAAGCCGGAGACGATCAACTACCGCACGTTCAAGCCGGAACGCGACGGCCTGTTCTGCGCGCGCATCTTCGGTCCGATCAAGGACTACGAGTGCTTGTGCGGCAAGTACAAGCGCATGAAGTACAAGGGCATCATCTGCGAGAAGTGCTCGGTCGAGGTCACGCTCAGCCGCGTGCGGCGCGAGCGCATGGGCCATATCGAGCTCGCGGCGCCGGTCGCGCATATCTGGTTCCTGAAGTCGCTGCCGAGCCGCATCGGGTTGCTGCTCGACATGACGCTGAAGGATCTCGAGCGCATCCTCTATTTCGAATATTACGTCGTGCTGGAGCCGGGCCTCACCCCGCTGCAGGACCGCCAGTTGCTGTCCGAAGACGAGTATCTGAAGGCGCAGGAGGAATTCGGCGCCGACAGCTTCACCGCCATGATCGGCGCGGAAGCGATCCGCGAAATGCTGAAGGCGCTCGACCTTGAGAAGATGGCGGCCGACATCCGCGTGGAAATTGCGGAGGCGACCACCGAACTCAAGCCGAAGAAGCTCGCCAAGCGCCTGAAGCTGATCGAGGCGTTCCTGCAGTCCGGCAACAAGCCGGAATGGATGATCCTGACCCAGGTCCCGGTGATCCCGCCGGACCTGCGCCCGCTCGTCCCGCTGGACGGTGGCCGCTTCGCGACGTCCGATCTCAACGACCTCTATCGCCGCGTCATCAACCGCAACAACAGGTTGAAACGCCTTATTGAACTTCGCGCGCCGGACATCATCATCCGCAACGAGAAGCGCATGCTTCAGGAAGCGGTCGATGCGCTGTTCGACAACGGCCGCCGTGGCCGCGTCATCACCGGCGCCAACAAGCGTCCGCTGAAGTCGCTCGCCGACATGCTGAAGGGCAAGCAGGGGCGCTTCCGCCAGAACCTGCTCGGCAAGCGCGTCGACTATTCGGGCCGCTCGGTCATCGTGGTCGGTCCAGAGCTCAAGCTGCATCAGTGCGGCCTGCCGAAGAAGATGGCGCTCGAATTGTTCAAGCCGTTCATCTATTCGCGGCTCGACGCGAAGGGCCTGTCCACCACCGTGAAGCAGGCGAAGAAGCTCGTCGAAAAGGAGAAGCCCGAGGTCTGGGATATCCTCGACGAGGTGATCCGCGAGCATCCGGTGCTGCTCAACCGCGCCCCGACGCTTCACCGCCTCGGCATCCCGGCGTTCGAGCCGGTGCTGATCGAAGGCAAGGCGATCCAGCTGCATCCGCTGGTCTGCGCTGCGTTCAACGCCGACTTCGACGGTGACCAGATGGCCGTGCACGTTCCGCTGTCGCTCGAAGCGCAGCTGGAAGCGCGCACGCTGATGATGTCGACCAACAACATCCTACATCCGGCGAACGGCGCGCCGATCATCGTGCCATCGCAGGACATCGTGCTCGGGCTCTATTACCTGAGCATCATGAGCGAAGGTGAGCCGGGCGAGGGCAAGGCGTTCGGCGAAATCCACGACATCGAGCACGCGCTGCACCAGAAGGCGATCTCGTTGCACACGAAGATCCGCTATCGCTGGGTCGGCGTCGACGACAAGGGCAAGTCGTACCGCAAGTGGTACGAGACGACGCCCGGCCGCGTGCTGCTCGGTCAGGTTCTGCCGAAGAACCCGAAGGCGCCGTTCGACGTCGTTAACAAGCTGATGACCAAGCGCGAAATCTCGTCGATGATCGACACCGTCTACCGCCATTGCGGTCAGAAGGACACGGTCATCTTCTGCGACCGCATCATGGCGCTCGGATTCCATCACGCGTTCAAGGCCGGCATCTCGTTCGGCAAGGATGACATGGTGGTCCCGCAGGCGAAGTGGAAAATCGTCGATGAGACGCGCACGCTCGCCAAGGAATTCGAGCAGCAATACAACGACGGCCTGATCACCCAGGGCGAGAAATACAACAAGGTGGTCGACGCCTGGTCGAAGTCCACCGACCGCATCGCCGACGAGATGATGAAGGAAATATCGGCGGTGAAGAAGGTCGAGGGCCAGCGCGAGAAGCAGGTCAACTCGATCTACATGATGGCGCATTCGGGAGCGCGCGGCTCGCCGGCGCAGATGCGCCAGCTCGCCGGCATGCGCGGCCTGATGGCCAAGCCGTCGGGCGAGATCATCGAGACGCCGATCATCTCAAACTTCAAGGAAGGTCTCTCGGTGCTCGAGTACTTCAACTCGACGCACGGCGCGCGCAAGGGTCTCGCCGACACCGCGCTCAAGACCGCGAACTCGGGCTACCTGACACGCCGTCTCGTCGACGTGGCGCAGGACTGCATCATCACGACGCAGGATTGCGGCACCAAGGGCGGCATCAAGGTACGCGCGATCATCGACGCGGGCACGGTCGTGGCCTCGCTCGGCAGCCGCATTCTCGGCCGCACCACGGCCGAGGACATCAAGGATCCGGCGACCAACAAGGTCGTGGTCAAGAAGAATACCTTGATCGAAGAGGCCCAGGTCGAGGCGATCAACCAGGCGGGCGCGCAGGAAGTGCGTATCCGCTCGGTGCTGACGTGCGAACTGACCAACGGCGTGTGCGGCGCCTGCTACGGGCGCGATCTCGCCCGCGGCACGCCCGTCAACATGGGCGAGGCGGTCGGCGTCATCGCGGCGCAGTCGATCGGCGAGCCGGGCACCCAGCTCACCATGCGCACGTTCCACATCGGCGGCGCGGCGCAGATCAACGAGCAGTCGTTCATCGAGTCCAACTTCGAGGGCAAGGTCAAGCTCAGGAACAAGGACAAGTCGAAGGGCACGGTGAAGAACTCGGACGGCGATGTCGTCGTCATGAGCCGCAACGTCACGCTCGCGGTCGTCGATGCCGACGGCACCGAACGTGCGACGCACCGCCTGCCTTACGGCGCGCGCCTGCTGGTCAATGAAGACGACACGATCAAGCGCGGCCAGCGGATCGCGGAATGGGATCCGTTCACGCGTCCGATCCTGACCGAAGTGGACGGCACCGTCGAGTTCGAGGACCTGGTCGAAGGCCAGTCGCTCGCTGAGACGCTCGACGAGTCGACCGGTATCGCCAAGCGCGTGGTCATCGACTGGCGCACGTCGAACCGCAGCCAGGATCTGCGCCCCTCCATCGTCATCAAGGAGAAGGGCAAGATCCTCAAGCTCGGCCGCGGCGGCGAGGCGCGCTATGCGCTTGCCATCGACGCGATCCTGTCGGTGGATTCCGGCGCGCAGGTTCAGGCCGGCGACGTGGTCGCGCGTATCCCGACCGAAAGCGCCAAGACGCGCGACATCACCGGCGGTCTGCCGCGGGTGGCGGAGCTGTTCGAGGCACGCCGGCCGAAGGAAGCCGCGGTCATCGCCGAGATCAACGGGACGATCCGGTTCGGCCGCGACTACAAGAACAAGCGGCGCATCTCGATCGAACCGAGCGAGAAGAACGTCGAGCCGGTCGAGTACCTGATCCCGAAGGGCAAGCACATCCACTTGCAGGACGGCGACGTGGTCGAGAAGGGCGACAATATCGTGGAGGGCAATCCCGCTCCGCACGACATCCTCGCCATCAAGGGCGTCGAGGAACTCGCGGCCTATCTGGTCAACGAGATCCAGGACGTCTACCGGCTGCAGGGCGTTGCGATCAACGACAAGCACATCGAGGTGATCGTTCGCCAGATGCTGCAGAAGGTCGAGATCAACGACGCGGGCGAGACCGATCTCATCAAGGGCGACCAGATGGATCGGATCGAACTCGACGAGATCAACGCCAAGGCGCAGGCCGACGGCAAGAAGCCGGCGACCGGGCACCCCGTTCTGCTCGGCATCACCAAAGCCTCGCTGCAGACACGTTCGTTCATCTCCGCGGCATCGTTCCAGGAGACGACCCGCGTGCTCACCGAAGCTGCGGTCAACGGCAAGGCCGACACGCTCGACGGCCTCAAGGAGAACGTCATCGTCGGCCGCCTGATCCCGGCGGGAACGGGCGCGATGATGAACGAATTGCGGGGCATCGCCGCCAAGCGCGACGCACTCATTCTCGAGGAGCGCGAAAAGGAAGCGGCGAAGGCCGCAGCCAAGGCGGAAAAGGAAGCTGCCAAGCTCACCGCGGCGGAGTAATCCGCCCCGGCAAACCGGACAGGAAAGGCCCTCATCGCAAGATGCAGGGCCTTTTCTTTGCGCGATGGCGCGACTAGGACGGGAGCATGCTGCAGGGCGGCGCCTTCGTGATCTCGCTTGATTTCGAGCTCCTGTGGGGCGTTCGGGACACGCGCACGATTGCCGATTACGGCGCGAACATCCTCGGCGTGCGCAAGGCGGTTCCCGCGATGCTCGACCTGTTCGCCTCGCGCGGCATCGGCTGCACCTGGGCGACGGTCGGGTTTCTGTTCTGCGCGGATCGCGACGAGCTTCTCGGCTCCCTGCCGCCGCTTCGCCCGCGCTACCGGAATTCCCGCCTTTCGCCTTACGACGACATGGCGACGCTCGGCCCCAACGAAGAGAGCGATCCCTACCATTTCGGTCTGTCGCTGCTGCGCCAGGTGCAGCGGACCCCCAGACAGGAAATCGGCACGCACACGTTTTCGCACTTTTATTGCCTGGAGGAGGGGGGCACGGTCGATGCGTTTCGCGCCGACATGCTCGCCGCCGTCGAGATCGCACGCCGCCGCGACGTCGCGCTTCGCAGCCTCGCGTTGCCGCGCAACCAGCTGTCGGCACCCCATCTTCGGGTCTGCCGCGCGGCCGGAGTTACGTCGTTTCGCGGCAACGAACGCATCTGGTTTCACAAGGCCGCGCCGGGCGAAGGGCAGTCTCTTCCGATGCGCGCGGCACGGCTGATCGACACATATCTGCCGGTCGGCGGCGCGCATGTGTATCGCCCGGAACTGGTCGAGGGCATGCTCGACATCCCCTCCAGCCGCTTCCTGCGGCCGGTGCGCGGACCGCGACGCCTTGAGAAGCTTCGGCTGCAGCGCATCGGTGCCGCGATGGCAGAGGCGGCGCGGCGCGACGCGGTGTTTCACCTGTGGTGGCACCCGCACAATTTCGGCACCGACCTGCAGGCCAATCTCGATTTCCTGAGCGCGGTCCTCGACTATTTCGGCGAGATGCGCCGCCGCCATGGCATGCGCGCGATGACCATGGCCGATGTTGTGCAAGAGATGAACCATGCCGGCAGTCGTCCTTCTCACCGCTAAGGGAGAATCCGGGCAAATCGCCGCGCAATATCTCGCGCGCCAATTCCCGGATTTCATCGCGATCGTCGAACAGCCGGAGTCGCGCGGGCTTTTTCTCCGGCGCAGGCTGAAGCGTCTCGGCGCGGTGACCGTGTTCGGGCAGATCCTTTTTATGGTGTGGACGAGGATGCAGGCTCGGCGATCCCGCGCGCGCATCGTCGCGATTCATCGTTCGGTCGTGTCCGGCGAACGCGGGCGTTTCCCAATCATAGAAGTCCCATCCGCCAATTCCCCCGAATGCATCGAAGCACTGAAGCACATCGGGCCGGCGGTCGTGCTGGTCGACGGGACGCGCATCCTGTCGGCCGACGTGATGAAAAGCGTGCCAGCGCCGTTCGTGAACTATCACGCGGGGATCACGCCGCGTTACCGCGGGGTGCATGGCGGCTATTGGGCGCTGGCGAGCGGCGATGCCGCCCATTGCGGAGCGACCGTGCATCTGATCGATGAGGGCATCGACACAGGCGCCGTGCTCTATCAGGTGCCGATCGCACCTGTGCCTGACGACAATTTCTCGACCTATCCGCATCTGCAACTCGCGGCCGCCCTGCCGCTGCTGGCGCAGGCCGCGAACGACGCAATCGCCGGCCGTCTTTCGCCGACACAGGGGCCCGGGCCGTCGCGCCTGTGGTCGCATCCGACGATCTGGGGGTATCTCGCAACCGGGCTGCGGCGGGGGGTGTGGTAGCGCGGAGCAGGAAAACCAAGTCACCGGCCCCTTTCCTTGGTTAACAGGTCTTAGCGAGGTGTCTGCGTCTGCAGGGAGATTTTCGTAAATTCTTCGGAGCAACATCCGTGACGTTGCGCTTCGAAAGACTCCGGCCGGAGATGTGGCTGTCCCGGCCGGAGCCGAAGCGACGGAGAGTGTCATGATGGAGCATCGAAAGAGCGTCCGGCACCGCGTCTTCAAGGCCGGTGTCATCGAGTTCAACCGCGCGGGCGGCATTAGCTGCACCGTGCGCAATATCTCCGACGGCGGCGCCTGTCTTGAGATTGCAAGCGCTCTCGGAATCCCCGAACAGTTCGACCTGCATATTGCGAGCGACCGCCGCACCGTGGCCTGTCAGCGCATCTGGATGAGCGACCGCCGGCTGGGCGTGGCCTTCCGCGAGCCGATCGCCGCCTGACCTCCCGAGCCTGCGGCCGGTCCAAGAACGCGAGAAACGCTGATTTTTCGCGCGTTTCCGCCTTGACTTGCCTGACTCCGGCCGATACATACCGCGCACTTTCGGCAGGCGGTGAGTGTCACCTCCGTCGGCACGGCATCCCCGAAGCAGCTAACCGGTTGAGCGGAAACGCTTTCTGGCGCGGCTGTGAGGGCGACCCCAAGCCTCGACGAATGACGCTCAGACGCTGCCGCTGACTAAACTGGGTCAGAAAAGCTGGTTCACGACCGCGCGCCCCTGGTTCGCGGTCCTCTGAATTTGAAGCGCTATTCCGCAAGCCGGACGCGGATGGCGCGGTTTCATTTTGCGCGCGGAAACGTGTGCCGGCCGGGTTCGCCCGTAACGGAAGGAAGATGGCGTAGCAATGCCAACGGTCAATCAGCTGATCCGCAAGGGCCGGACCAAGCCGGTCTATCGCAACACGGTGCCGGCGTTGCAGGCCGCACCGCAGAAGCGCGGCGTCTGCACGCGCGTCTATACGACGACCCCGAAGAAGCCGAATTCGGCGCTCCGCAAGGTCGCCAAGGTGCGCCTGACCAACGGCCACGAGGTGATCGGCTACATCCCCGGCGAAGGCCATAACCTTCAGGAGCACTCGGTCGTGATGATCCGCGGCGGCCGCGTGAAGGACCTTCCGGGCGTGCGCTACCACATCCTGCGCGGCGTGCTCGACACGCAGGGCGTCAAGAACCGCAAGCAGCGCCGTTCGAAATACGGCGCGAAGCGTCCGAAGTAAGGATCGAGACCGATGTCCCGCCGCCATTCCGCCGAGAAGCGTGAGATCAACCCGGATCCGAAATTCGGGAATCTGGTCGTTTCGAAATTCATGAACGTGCTGATGTACGACGGCAAGAAATCCGCCGCCGAGCAGATCGTCTACGGCGCCTTCGACATGATCGAAGGCAAAACCAAGAACAATCCGATTCAGGTGTTCGAGCAGGCGCTCGACAACGTCATGCCCTCGATCGAAGTGCGTTCGCGCCGCGTCGGCGGTGCGACCTACCAGGTTCCGGTGGAAGTGCGCACGGTCCGCCGTCAGGCGCTCGGCATCCGCTGGATCATTGCCGCCGCGCGCGAGCGCAACGAAAAAACGATGACCGAGCGGCTCTCCGCGGAACTGCTCGACGCATCGAACAACAGAGGCAACGCCGTCAAGAAGCGCGAAGATACTCACCGCATGGCGGAAGCCAACCGCGCCTTCTCGCATTACCGCTGGTAACGCGAACGACATTCAGGAACACGAAGCATGCCCCGCAGCCACCCGATCGAGGACTACCGCAACTTCGGCATCATGGCCCACATCGATGCCGGAAAGACCACGACCACGGAGCGGATCCTCTATTACACCGGCAAGAGCCATAAGATCGGCGAGGTGCATGACGGCGCCGCGACCATGGATTTCATGGAGCAGGAGCAGGAGCGCGGCATCACGATTACGTCCGCGGCCACGACCGCGATCTGGAACGACAAGCGCCTGAACATCATCGACACGCCGGGCCACGTGGATTTCACCATCGAGGTCGAGCGCTCGCTGCGCGTTCTCGACGGCGCCGTCTGCGTTCTCGACAGCAACCAGGGCGTCGAGCCGCAGACCGAGACGGTCTGGCGCCAGGGCGACAAGTACAAGGTTCCGCGCATCGTCTTCGCCAACAAGATGGACAAGACCGGCGCGGACTTCTTCCTTTGCTTGCGCGACATCGTGGACCGCCTCGGCGCGAAGCCCGTCGCGATCCAGCTCCCGATCGGCGCGGAGCAGAGCTTCAAGGGCGTCATCGACCTCGTAAAGATGAAGGGCATCATCTGGAACGATGAATCGCTCGGCGCGAAATTCGATTACGTCGACATCCCGGCCGACCTGGCCGACCAGGCCAAGGAATACCGCGAGAAGCTGATCGAAGCCGCGGTCGAACTCGATGACGACGCGCTGACCGCCTTCCTCGAAGGCAAGGAGCCCGACGAGGCGACGCTGAAAAAGCTGATCCGCAAAGCCGTCATCACCGGTGCTTTCTTCCCCGTGCTGTGCGGCTCGGCCTTCAAGAACAAGGGTGTGCAGCCGCTCCTCGATGCGGTCGTGGACTATCTTCCGAGCCCGCTCGACGTGCCCGCGATCAAGGGCGTGGACGAGAAGGGCAACGAGATCGTGCGTAAGCCGGACGACAAAGAGCCGGTTGCGCTGCTCGCGTTCAAGATCATGGACGACCCGTTCGTCGGCACGATCACCTTCTGCCGCATCTATTCGGGCATCCTGACGAGCGGCATGGGCCTGATCAATTCCACCCGCGACCGCAAGGAGCGCGTCGGGCGCATGCTGCTGATGCATGCGAACAACCGCGAAGACATCAAGGAAGCCTATGCCGGCGACATCGTCGCGCTTGCTTCGTTGAAGGAGACGCGTACCGGCGACACGCTGTGCGACCCGAAGGCCTCGGTCATTCTCGAAAAGATGGAATTCCCGGAGCCCGTGATCGAGATCGCGATCGAGCCGAAGTCGAAGGCCGACCAGGAAAAGCTCGGCGTCGCGCTGGCGAAACTCGCAGCGGAGGATCCGTCCTTCCGCGTGTCGACCGATCAGGAAAGCGGCCAGACCATCCTCAAGGGGATGGGCGAACTGCATCTGGAGATCAAGGTCGACATCCTCAAGCGCACCTACAAGGTGGAAGCCAATGTCGGCGCGCCGCAGGTGGCTTATCGTGAAACCCTGATCAAGCCGGTGACGGTCGATTACACCCACAAGAAGCAGACCGGCGGTTCGGGCCAGTTCGCCCGCGTCAAGCTGGAGTTCGAACCGCTGCAGCCGGGCGAAGGCTTCGTCTTCGAGAATGAGGTCGTCGGCGGATCGGTGCCCAAGGAATTCATCCCGGCGGTGGAAAAGGGCCTGAAGACGCAGAAGGAATCCGGCCTGCTCGCCGGCTTCCCGGTGATCGACTTCAAGGCCACGCTGGTGGACGGCGCCTATCACGAAGTCGACTCCAACGCGCTGACCTTCGATATCGCCGCCCGCGCTTCGTTCCGCGAGTTGGCTTCGAAGGGCGCGGTGAAGCTTCTGGAACCG
>CAZPBF010000004.1:0-42208 GCA_964584855.1 uncultured Hyphomicrobiales bacterium | reverse complement strand
GCCGATCGACGTGCCGGCGATCAAGGGCATCAATCCCGACAACGGCGAAGAGGTCGTGCGCAAGTCCGACGACTCCGAGCCGCTGTCGCTGCTCGCCTTCAAGATCATGGACGACCCCTTCGTCGGCACCATCACCTTCTGCCGCATCTACTCGGGCGTGCTCTCGAGCGGCACCGGCGTGATCAACTCCACGAAGGAGCGCAAGGAGCGGATCGGCCGCATGCTGCTGATGCATGCGAACAACCGCGAGGACATCAAGGAAGCCTTCGCCGGCGACATCGTCGCGCTGGCGGGCCTCAAGGAGACGCGCACGGGCGACACGCTGTGCGATCCGGACAAGCCGGTCATCCTCGAGAAGATGGAATTCCCGGAGCCGGTCATCGAAATCGCGATCGAGCCGAAGTCGAAGGCCGACCAGGAAAAGCTCGGCGTCGCGCTGGCGAAGCTCGCGGCCGAGGATCCGTCCTTCCGTGTCTCGACCGATCAGGAAAGCGGCCAGACCATCCTCAAGGGGATGGGCGAACTGCATCTCGACATCAAGGTCGACATCCTCAAGCGCACCTACAAGGTCGACGCCAATATCGGCGCGCCGCAGGTCGCCTATCGTGAGCGCATCTCCAAGCCGGTCACGGTCGATTACACCCACAAGAAGCAGACCGGCGGCACGGGCCAGTTCGCGCAGGTCAAGATCGTGGTCGAGCCGCTGCCGGCCGGCACGGGCTTCATGTTCGAAAACGAGATCGTCGGCGGCGCGGTGCCGAAGGAATACATCCCGGGCGTCGAGAAGGGCCTTGAGTCCGTGCTCGGCGCGGGCATTCTCGCGGGCTTCCCGGTGGTCGACCTGAAGGTCACGCTGATCGACGGCAGGTACCACGACGTCGACTCGTCGGCGCTCGCGTTCGAAATTGCGTCGCGCGCTGCGCTCCGCGAGGCGCTGCAGAAGGGCGGCTCGGTGCTGCTCGAGCCGATCATGAAGGTCGAGGTGGTCACGCCGGAGGATTACACCGGCTCGGTCATCGGCGACCTGAATTCGCGGCGTGGCCAGATTCATGGCCAGGACATGCGCGGCAACGCCAACGTCATCAACGCGATGGTGCCGCTCGCCAACATGTTCGGCTACGTCAACCACCTGCGCTCGATGAGCCAGGGGCGGGCCACCTTCACGATGCAATTCGACCACTACGAACAGGCGCCGACCAACGTCGCCCAGGAAATCCAGGCGAAGTACGCCTGAGCTAACAGAGATCAGACAGGTTTAAGGAACGGAGACTCCGATGGCCAAAGAGAAATTCAACCGCAGCAAGCCCCATTGCAACATCGGCACGATCGGCCACGTCGATCATGGCAAGACGTCGCTGACCGCGGCGATCACCAAGGTCCTCGCCGAGACGGGCGGTGCGCAGTTCACCGCCTATGACCAGATCGACAAGGCGCCGGAAGAGAAGGCGCGCGGCATCACCATCTCGACCGCGCACGTCGAGTACGAGACCGCCAAGCGCCACTATGCGCATGTCGACTGCCCGGGCCACGCCGACTACGTGAAGAACATGATCACGGGCGCTGCCCAGATGGACGGCGCGATCCTCGTCGTGTCCGCCGCCGACGGCCCGATGCCGCAGACCCGCGAGCACATCCTGCTCGCCCGTCAGGTCGGTGTGCCGGCGCTGGTCGTGTTCATGAACAAGGTCGACATGGTCGACGACCCGGAACTGCTCGAGCTCGTCGAACTCGAAGTCCGCGAGCTTCTCTCCAAGTACAACTTCCCGGGCGACAAGATCCCGATCATCAAGGGCTCGGCCCTGATGGCGCTCGAAGACAAGGACAAGAAGCTCGGCCACGACGCCATCCTCGAGCTGATGAAGGCGGTGGACGAATACATCCCGCAGCCGGAACGTCCGAAGGATCAGCCGTTCCTGATGCCGGTCGAAGACGTGTTCTCGATCTCGGGCCGCGGCACGGTGTGCACGGGCCGTATCGAGCGCGGCATCATCAAGGTGGGTGAGGAAGTCGAGATCGTCGGCATCAAGCCGACCACCAAGACCGTCGTCACCGGCGTCGAGATGTTCCGCAAGCTGCTCGACCAGGGTGAGGCGGGCGACAACGTCGGCTGCCTGCTGCGCGGCACCAAGCGCGAGGAAATCGAGCGCGGTCAGGTTCTGTGCAAGCCGGGTTCGGTCAAGCCGCACACCAAGTTCAAGGCCGAGGCCTACATCCTCACCAAGGAAGAGGGTGGCCGTCACACGCCGTTCTTCACCAATTACCGTCCGCAATTCTACTTCCGCACGACCGACGTGACCGGCGTCGTTCACCTGCCGGAAGGCACGGAAATGGTCATGCCGGGCGACAACATCGCGATGGAAGTGCACCTGATCGTGCCGATCGCGATGGAAGAGAAGCTTCGTTTCGCCATCCGCGAGGGCGGCCGCACCGTCGGCGCGGGCGTCGTCGCGCAGATCATCGAGTAACCAGAAATCTTTCCGTCATGGCCGGGCTTGTCCCGGCCATCCCGATCAGGCGGGCAATAACGTGCATTCCTAAGCGGGACCGCCGGGCCAAGCCCGGCGGTGACGAAGAGAAAGAAAGACAGAACTATGAACGGCCAGAATATCCGGATCCGGCTCAAGGCGTTCGATCACCGCATCCTCGATGCGTCGACGCGCGAGATCGTTGCGACCGCCAAGCGCACGGGTGCGCAGGTGCGCGGTCCGATCCCGCTGCCGACGCTGATCGAGAAGTTCACGGTGAACCGCTCGCCGCACATCGACAAGAAGAGCCGCGAACAGTTCGAGATGCGCACGCACAAGCGCCTTCTCGACATCGTCGATCCGACGCCGCAGACGGTGGACGCGCTGATGAAGCTCGACCTCGCCGCCGGCGTCGACGTCGAGATCAAGCTCTGATCTGGCCCACGGACAGGATTTTCAGGAAAACGCCATGCGCTCCGGGGTCATCGCACAGAAAATAGGAATGACGCGCATCTTCACCGATGCCGGCGAGCACGTGCCGGTGACGGTGCTGAAGCTTGCGCAATGCCAGGTGCTCGGCCACCGCACCAAGGACAAGAACGGCTATGTCGCGCTGCAGCTCGGTTCCGGCACACGCCGCGTCTCCCGCCTGACCAAGGCGGACCGCGGCAACTTCGCCATCGCCAAGGTCGAGCCGAAGAGCAAGGTTGTGGAATTCCGCGTCAGCGACGACGCGCTCATTCCGGTCGGCGCCGAAATCACCGCCGATCATTTCGTGGTCGGCCAGTTCGTCGACGTGACTGGCACCTCGATCGGCAAGGGCTTTGCCGGCGGCATGAAGCGCTGGAATTTCGGCGGCCTGCGCGCCTCGCACGGCGTGTCGATCTCGCACCGTTCGATCGGTTCGACCGGCGGACGTCAGGATCCCGGCAAGACCTTCAAGAACAAGAAGATGCCCGGTCATATGGGTGTCGACCGCGTGACCACGCTCAACCTGCGCGTGGTGCAGACGGATATCGAGCGCGGCCTCATCCTCGTGGAGGGTGCGGTTCCGGGCGCCAAGGGCGGCTGGATCACGGTGCGCGACGCCGTGAAGAAGGCGTTGCCGAAGGAAGCTCCGAAGCCGGGCAAGTTCCGCGAGGCGGGGGCCGAAGCCAAGGCCGCCGAGAAGCCGGCGGGGCAGCCCGCCGCTGAAGCAGCGCCGGCCGAGACGAAGGAGGGCGCATAACATGGAACTGAAAGTTCTCTCCCTCGACGGCAAGGAGTCCGGCAAGGTCACGCTCTCGAAAGAGATCTTCGGCCTGGAGCCGCGCAACGACCTCATTCAGCGCTGTGTCATCTGGCAGCTCGCCAAGCGCCAGCGCGGCACGCACAAGGCCAAGGGCCGTGCGGAGATCCAGCGCACCGGCAAGAAGATGTACGCGCAGAAGGGTACCGGCGGCGCCCGGCACGGGTCCGCCCGCGTTCCGCAATTCCGCGGCGGCGGCCGTGCTTTCGGACCGGTCGTGCGCAGTCATGCGATCGACCTGCCGAAAAAGGTGCGTGCGCTCGCGCTGCGCCATGCGCTCTCGGCCAAGGCCAAGGATGGCGGCATCGTCATCCTCGACAAGGCGAGCCTTAAGGACGCCAAGACCAAGGGTCTGTCGCAGCATTTCGAGAAGCTCGGCTTCAACAACGCGCTGATCATCGATGGCGCGGAGATCGAGACGAATTTCCGCAACGCCGCGCGCAACATTCCGAATATCGACGTGCTGCCGGTCGCCGGCATCAACGTCTACGACATCCTGCGCCGTGGAAAGCTTGTGCTGACCAAGGCGGCGATCGATGCGCTGGAGGCGCGCTTCAAATGAGCACGACCGATCCGCGCCATTACGACGTCATCGTCGCTCCGGTCATCACCGAAAAGGCCACGCTCGCCTCCGAGAACAACAAGGTCGTGTTCAAGGTCGCGCGCAACGCCACCAAGCCGCAGATCAAGGACGCGGTCGAGAAGCTGTTCGACGTCAAGGTCAAGAGCGTCAATACGCTCATCCGCAAGGGCAAGACCAAGGCGTTCCGCGGCAGCCTCGGCACGCAATCGCCCACCAAGAAAGCGATCGTGACCCTGGAAGAGGGCCACCGGATCGACGTGACGACCGGGTTGTGAGGTTCAGGCCATGGCATTGAAGACATACAAGCCGACAACGCCGAGCCAGCGTCAGCTCGTCATCGTCGACCGCGCCGGCCTCTACAAGGGCAAGCCGGTCAAGACGCTGACCGAAGGCAAGCACTCGACCGGCGGCCGCAACAATAACGGCCGCATCACTTCGCGCTTCCGCGGCGGCGGCCACAAGCAGGCCTACCGCGTGGTCGATTTCAAGCGCCGGCGCGCCGACGCGCCGGCGAAGGTCGAGCGGCTGGAATACGATCCGAACCGCACCGCGTTCCTCGCGCTCCTGCGCTATGACGACGGCGAGCAGGCCTACATCCTCGCTCCGCAGCGCATCGCCGTCGGCGACGTCGTGGTCGCGGGCGAGCATGTGGACGTGAAGCCGGGCAACGCGATGCCGGCGGCGAACATGCCGGTCGGCACCATCGTGCACAACATCGAGATCAAGATCGGCAAGGGCGGGCAGATCGCGCGCTCGGCCGGGACCTACGCCCAGATCGTGGGCCGCGACGGCGAGTACGTCATCCTGCGCCTGAATTCGGGCGAGCAGCGCCTGGTGCATGGCCGCTGCATGGCCACGGTCGGCGCGGTGTCGAACCCCGATCACATGAACATCTCGATCGGCAAGGCCGGGCGTACGCGCTGGCTCGGCCGCCGTCCGCACAATCGCGGCGTCACCATGAACCCGGTCGATCACCCGCATGGCGGCGGCGAAGGCCGCACTTCGGGCGGACGCCACCCGGTCACGCCGTGGGGCTTCCCGACCAAGGGCAAGAAGACTCGTAAGAACAAGTCGACCAACAAGTTCATCGTTTCGAGCCGCCACGCGCGGAAGAAGAAGTAAGGGATAAGTCATGGCCCGTTCGGTCTGGAAAGGCCCCTTCGTCGACGGCTATCTGCTGAAGAAAGCGGATGCCGCGCGCGCGTCGGGACGCCACGACGTCATCAAGATCTGGAGCCGGCGCTCGACCATCCTGCCGCAATTCGTCGGGCTGACGTTCGGCGTCTACAACGGCCAGAAGCACATCCCGGTGCAGGTCACCGAGGAAATGGTCGGCCACAAGTTCGGTGAGTTCGCGCCGACGCGGACGTTCTACGGGCATTCGTCCGATCGCAAGGCCAAGCGCACGGGCGGTTCTGCCGGCGGCGCTGCGCCTGCTGCTGCTGCGGCGAGCGGAAGCTAAGAGGGTTTAGGTCATGGGCAAGCGCGCGCGCGAGCGGGAACTTTCCGACAACGAAGCCAAGGCGATCGCCCGGATGCTCCGGATTTCGCCGCAGAAACTGAATCTGGTCGCGCAGCTTATTCGCGGCAAGAAGGTCGCGACCGCGCTCGCCGATCTGACCTTCTCGCGCAAGCGCATCGCCCAGGACGTCAAGAAGTGCCTGGAATCGGCGATCGCGAATGCCGAGAACAATCACGATCTGGACGTCGACGATCTGATCGTCGCCGAGGCGCATGTCGGCAAGGCGCTGGTGATGAAGCGATTCCACGCCCGCGGCCGCGGCCGCTCGGGCCAGATTTTAAAGCCGTTCTCGCACCTGACCATCATCGTGCGTCAGGTTGAGGCGGAAGCGGAAGCGGCTTGAGGAGACAGGCATGGGTCAGAAGGTCAATCCGATCGGCTTGCGCGTTGGCATCAACCGGACGTGGGATTCACGCTGGTATGCCGGCAAGGGCGAATACGGCAAGCTGCTGCACGAGGACATGAAGATCCGCCAGATCCTGATGAAGGAGCTCAAGCAGGCGGCCGTGTCCAAGATCGTGATCGAGCGCCCGCACAAGAAGTGCCGGGTGACGATCTATTCCGCGCGGCCGGGCGTCGTGATCGGCAAGAAGGGCGCCGACATCGAGAAGCTGCGCAAGCAGGTGGCCAAGGTCACCGAGAGCGATGTCGTCATCAACATCCTGGAAATCCGCAAGCCCGAACTCGATGCGCAGCTGGTCGCCGAATCCATCACCCAGCAGCTCGAGCGCCGCGTGGCGTTCCGCCGCGCAATGAAGCGCGCGGTGCAGACCGCGATGCGTCTCGGCGCCGGCGGCATCCGCATCAACTGCTCGGGCCGCCTTGGCGGCGCGGAAATCGCGCGCCTTGAATGGTACCGCGAAGGGCGCGTGCCGCTGCACACGCTGCGCGCCGACGTCGATTTCGGGACGTCGACCGCGTTCACGACTTACGGCACCTGCGGCGTCAAGGTCTGGATCTTCAAGGGCGAGATCCTCGAGCACGACTCGATGGCGCAGGACAAGAAGATGCAAGAATCCGAAGCCGGCCGCCCGCGCCGCGACATGCCGGCCGCCTAACGAGTAACGATCATGCTGCAACCGATCCGCACGAAATTCCGCAAGGGCTTCAAGGGCCGCATCCACGGCATCGCCACGTCCGGGGCCACCCTGGCGTTCGGTGAATACGGCCTGAAGGCGCTCGAGCCGCAGCGCGTCACCGCGCGCCAGATCGAGGCCGCGCGCCGTGCGCTGACCCGTCACATGAAGCGTTCCGGCCGTGTCTGGATTCGCGTATTCCCGGACGTGCCGGTGTCCAAGAAGCCGATCGAAGTGCGCATGGGCAAAGGCAAGGGCACGCCCGAATTGTGGGTCGTGCGCGTCAAGCCCGGCCGCATCCTGTTCGAAGTGGACGGCATCCCGATCGAGCTCGCCAAGGAAGCGCTCGCGCTCGCCGCGGCGAAGCTGCCGATCAAGACCCGTTTCATCCACCGTATCGCCGAGTGACGATCATGAAGGCCTCCGACGTACGCGCCATGAGCGTCGACCAGCTCGACGACGAAGTGCTCAAGCTCAAGAAGGAGCAGTTCAACCTGCGCTTTCAGCGGGCGACCGGGCAGCTGGAGAATTCCTCGCGCGTGCGCGTCGTGCGTCGCGACATCGCGCGCATGATGACGATTGCCGCCGAGAAGCGCGCCGGCACCGAACCCAAGGCCAAGACCGCAGCGCCGAAGGCGCCGGCCGCACCGAAGCCGAAGAAGGCGAAGCTGGCCAAACCGAAATCCGAAGCGAAGCCGAAGAAGCGGCCCTCCGCGAAGGCCGCCAAGGCGAAAGCCTCCAAGGCCAAAGCTTCGGCGAAGAAGGACTGATCGAGATGCCGAAGCGTACCTTGCAGGGCGTCGTGGTGAGCGACAAGCAGGACAAGACCGTGGTCGTGCGCGTCGAGCGCCGCTTCACGCATCCGGTCCTGAAGAAGACGATCCGCCGTTCCAAGAAATTCCACGCCCACGACGAACAGAACACCTATTCGACCGGCGACGTGGTCTGGATCGAGGAACACAAGCCGATCTCCAAGCTGAAGCGCTGGGCCGTGGTCCGGGGCGAGAAGAAGAAAAAGGTTTGACGAGCGGGCGCGCAATTCGCGCACGCGGGTGAAAGACGAAGGACATTGCCATGATCCAGATGCAGACCAACCTGGACGTCGCCGACAATTCCGGCGCGCGGCGCGTGATGTGCATCAAGGTGCTTGGCGGATCCAAGCGCAAATACGCCACCATCGGCGACGTGATCGTCGTGTCGGTGAAGGAAGCGATTCCGCGCGGCCGCGTGAAGAAGGGCGAGGTGATGAAGGCCGTCGTCGTGCGCATCTCCAAGGAGATCAAGCGCGCGGACGGCTCGGTCATCCGCTTCGACCGCAATGCCGCGGTGCTGATCAATCCGCAGATGGAACCGGTCGGCACGCGTATTTTCGGACCGGTTCCGCGCGAGCTGCGCGCGAAGAACCACATGAAGATCATCTCGCTTGCGCCAGAGGTGCTGTGATGGCCGCGAAAATCAGAAAAGGCGACAAGGTCGTCGTTCTCACCGGCCGCGACAAGGGCCGCACCGGGGAAGTGCTGGAAGTGCGCACCGACGGCGGTCGCGCGCTCGTGCGCGGCATCAACATGGTGAAGCGCCATCAGAAGCAGTCGGCGCAGCAGGAAGGCGGCATCATCTCGAAAGAGTCGACCGTCCACCTGTCCAATCTCGCGCTCGCCGACCCGAAGGACGGCAAGCCGACCCGCGTGGGTTTCAAGATCATGAATGACGGACGCAAGGTGCGTGTCGCCAAGCGTTCGGGAGCGGAAATCGATGGCTGATACGCAGACTGAAACGAAGGCCGCCAAGGGCGGCTCGAAGGCGGGCTACGTGCCGCGCCTGCGCACGCACTTTGAGGAAAAGGTGCGCCCCGAACTGACCAAGCAGTTCGGTTACACGAACCGCATGCAGGTGCCGGTCATCACCAAGATCGTGCTCAACATGGGCATCGGCGAGGGGGTGAACGACCGCAAGAAGGTGGATTCGGCCGCCTCCGACCTGTCGCTGATCGCGGGCCAGAAGGCCGTGATCACCAAGTCGCGCAAGTCGATCGCGACCTTCAAGCTGCGCGACGGCCAGGCGATCGGAACCAAGGTCACGCTGCGCAAGGCACGCATGTACGACTTCCTCGATCGCCTTGTGAACATCGCGCTGCCGCGCGTGCGCGACTTCCGCGGGCTGAACCCGAAGAGCTTCGACGGGCGGGGCAACTACACCATCGGCATCAAGGAACACATCATTTTCCCGGAGATCGACTACGACAAGGTCGCCGAGGTCTGGGGCATGGACATCACGATCTGCACCACGGCGCGCTCCGACGACGAAGGGCGCGCGCTGCTCACCGCATTCAACTTCCCGTTCCGGCAGTGAGCGCCTGACGGCGCTCAAACGCGGATCACCAGGAGACCAGGATGGCTAAGAAGAGTTCGATCGAGAAGAACAACCGGCGCAAGCGGATGGCCAAGTCGTTTTCCGGCCGTCGCACGCGGTTGAAGGCGATCGTCAACGACAAGGACCGGCCGATGGAAGAGCGCTTCGAGGCGTCGCTGAAGCTTGCGACGCTGCCGCGCAATTCCTCGCCGACGCGCATTCGTAATCGCTGCGAACTGACCGGCCGCCCGCGCGCTTATTACCGCAAGCACAAGCTTTCGCGTATCGCGCTGCGCGATCTCGGATCCAAAGGCCTGATTCCCGGCCTTGTGAAGTCGAGCTGGTGAGGAGGGTCGCATGGCTGTCAACGATCCCATCGGCGACCTGATCACTCGGCTGCGCAACGCGGCGATGCGCAACAAGCCGAAAATCTCCACGCCCGGCTCGCGGCTGCGCGTGAGCGTGCTCGATGTGCTGAAGTCCGAGGGCTATATCCGCGGCTATTCCACCGTGGAGCACAAGGACGGGCGCAGCGAGATCGAGATCGAGCTGAAATATTTCGACGGCGCCCCGGTTATCCGCGAGATCGAGCGGGTGTCGAAGCCCGGCCGCCGCGTCTATGCCTCGGTCAAGGCGCTGCCGCGCATCAACAACGGCCTCGGCGTCGCCATCGTCTCGACGCCGAAGGGTGTCATGGCCGACCATGCCGCGCGCGACGCCAATGTCGGCGGCGAAATCCTCTGCACGGTGTTCTGATCATGTCCCGCATCGGCAAAAAGGCAGTCACGGTCCCCTCCGGCGTCACCGCCAACCTGGAGGGCCAGACGCTCAAGGTGAAGGGCCCGAAGGGCGCGCTGCAGCTCGTCATCGACGACAACGTCACGGTCGCGATGGACAAGGGCTTGATCAAGATCGACCCGAAGAACGAAACCAAGCGTGCCCGCGCGATGTGGGGCACCTCGCGCGCGCTGATCAACAACATGATGACCGGCGTGACCAAGGGCTTCGAGAAGAAGCTCGAGATCAACGGCGTCGGTTATCGTGCGGCGGTGGCGGGCAAGCAGCTTCAGCTCTCGCTCGGCTACAGCCACGAGGTCAATTACCCGATCCCG
The DNA here is from genome assembly GCA_964584855.1 of uncultured Hyphomicrobiales bacterium. Lineage (GTDB taxonomy): Bacteria > Pseudomonadota > Alphaproteobacteria > Rhizobiales > Xanthobacteraceae > Pseudorhodoplanes. The sequence goes on along the minus strand of CAZPBF010000004.1, from coordinate 31,813 downwards.
GAAGGCATCACGATCGCGACCCCGAAGCCGACCGAGATCCTCGTCAGCGGCACGGATTCCCGCAAGGTCGGCCAGGTCGCCGCGGAAATCCGCGAATACCGCCCGCCGGAGCCTTACAAGGGCAAGGGCGTGAAATATTCGGACGAATACATCTTCCGCAAGGAAGGCAAGAAGAAGTAACGGAGCGCGCGATGGCAAAGTTCAAGACATCCACCGAGCGGCGCACCGCGCGCAATCGGCGCGCCATCAAGAAGGCGGCGAACGGCCGCGTGCGCCTGTCGGTGCACCGTTCGTCCAAGCACATCTATGCGCAGATCATCGACGACGAGAAGGGGCAGACCATCGCCGCCGCGTCTTCGATGGAAAAGACGATGCGCGATGGCGGCAAGACCGGAGCCGACGTCGAGGCCGCGAAAGCGGTCGGCAAGCTCGTCGCCGAGCGCGCGCTGCAGAAGGGGATCAAGGAAGTGGTGTTCGACCGCGGACGCCGCCTCTATCACGGCCGCATCAAGGCGCTGGCGGAAGCCGCGCGCGAGGGCGGACTGAGCTTTTAACGGGAAGGACCGGGCGCTTCAGCCCAAAGGATAAAGCATGGCACGTGAACCCAAACGCGACCGAGGTGAACGCGGCGGAGAGCGCGAGCAATCCGAGTTCGTCGACAAGCTCGTTCACATCAATCGCGTCGCAAAGGTTGTGAAGGGCGGACGGCGCTTCGGCTTCGCGGCGCTCGTCGTCGTCGGCGACCAGAAGGGCAGGGTCGGTCACGGCCACGGCAAGGCGCGCGAAGTGCCGGAAGCGATCCGCAAGGCGACCGAAGCCGCCAAGCGCAACCTGATCCGCGTTCCGCTGCGCGAAGGCCGCACGCTGCATCACGACGTGTTCGGCCGTCACGGCGCGGGCAAGGTGTTTCTCCGCGCGGCGCCTCCGGGAACCGGCATCATCGCTGGCGGTCCGATGCGCGCGGTGTTCGACACGCTCGGCATGCAGGACGTCGTCGCGAAGTCGATGGGGTCCTCCAATCCCTACAACATGGTGCGCGCGACCTTCGATGCGCTGAAGCGGCAGGATTCGCCGCGCTCGGTCGCCTCGCGCCGCAACGTCAAGGTCTCGGCTCTCCAGGCGCGCCGCCGCGAAGGCGGCGAGGCTGAGGCCGCGAGCGAGTAAGAGGCAGTCATGGCGAGCAAGACCATCAAGGTTCAGCAGACCGGTTCGCCGATCCGGCGCCGTCACGACCAGCGCGAAACACTGGTCGGGCTCGGTCTCAATCGCGTCGGCCGGGTGTCCGATCTTCCCGACACGCCGCAGACCCGCGGCATGATCGCGAAGGTGCAGCATCTCGTGCGCGTCGTGGACGGCAAGAAGTAATCGAGGACGAAGGTCATGAAGCTCAACCAGATCGCCGACAATCCCGGCGCCCGCAAGAACCGCCTGCGCGTCGGCCGCGGCATCGGCTCGGGCATGGGCAAAACTGGCGGCCGCGGCGGCAAGGGCCAGACCGCGCGCTCGGGCGTGCGCATCAAGGGCTTCGAAGGCGGCCAGATGCCGATCCATCGCCGCCTGCCCAAGCGCGGCTTCAGCAACGTCAAGTTCCAGGTGCGGCTGAACGAAGTGAATATCGGCGACGTGCAGAAGGCGATCGATGCCGGCACGATCGACGCCAAGTCGTCGGTCGACGGGGCTGCGCTGGTCAAGGCCGGGCTGATGCGCCGCGAGAAAGACGGCGTGCGCCTGCTCGGTTCGGGCGAACTGAAGGCCAAGGTCGATTTCGTCGTCTATGGCGCCTCAAAGTCGGCGGTCGCCGCGGTCGAGAAGGCCGGCGGTTCGGTGAAGATGCTCGCCCCGAAGAAGGAAGAGCCGACCGAGCCGAAGGGCAAGAATGCGCGCTTCGCCGCGGGCCTCGACAAGCCGAAGATCGTCGAATCCGCGCCTGCGGCTCCGAAGGGTGCCAAGGCCGAGAAGAAGGACGATGCCAAGGCGGAGAAGCCGAAGGCCGAAAAGCCGCAGGCTGCCGACGCTGCGAAGGGCGGCAAGCCCGCCAAGGGCTGAGATTTGGGTTGAGCGTCGTCGCCTGCGCAAGCGGGCGATCCAGAGGTCCAAGCCTTACGGTTCCGGATGATCGAACCTATCTCATCCCCCGTGGCGACGACCTCAGGCCCCGCAGCGGCGGGGCGTGACGGGTAGGCGGGGCGCGCGACGAGAGGGACCGGAGCAGGACATGGCTTCAGCAGCAGAACAATTAGCCGCCAACCTCAACTTCTCGGCGCTCGGCAAGGCCGAGGAACTGAAGAAGCGAATCTGGTTCACGCTCGGCGCCCTCCTGGTCTATCGCTTCGGCACCTACATTCCGCTGCCCGGCATCGACCCCTCCGCGTGGGAGCAGATTTTCCGCACGCAGGCCGGCGGAATCCTTGGCATGTTCAACATGTTCGCCGGCGGCGGCATTCACCGCATGGCGATCTTCGCGCTGAACATCATGCCGTACATCTCGGCCTCGATCATCATCCAGCTGATGACGACGGTGTCGCCAACCCTCGAAGCCCTCAAGAAGGAAGGCGAGGCGGGGCGCAAGACGATCAACCAATACACGCGATATCTCACCGTGGTTCTCGCCGCTTTCCAGGCTTATGGCATTTCGGTCGGCCTCGAAGGCGCGGGCAGCGTGGTCAGCGCGCCGGGAATCTTCTTCCGCCTTTCGACCGTCATCACGCTGACCGGCGGCACGATGTTCCTGATGTGGCTCGGCGAGCAGATCACTTCGCGCGGTATCGGCAACGGCATCTCGCTGATCATTCTGTCCGGCATCGTCGCGGAATTGCCGTCGGCGCTGGTCGGCACGTTCGAGCTCGGCCGTCAGGGCGCGCTTTCGACCGGACTGATCCTCATTGTGATGGCGATGTCGGTCGCCGTCATCGCCTTCATCGTGTTCATGGAGCGCGCGCAGCGGCGGCTGATCATCCAGTATCCCAAGCGCCAGGTCGGCAACCGGATGTTCGAGGGGCAATCCTCGCATCTGCCGCTCAAGCTCAACACCTCGGGCGTCATTCCGCCGATTTTCGCGTCCTCGCTGCTGCTGCTGCCGACGACGATCGCGAATTTCAACGCCGGCCAGGGCGGCGAGATCATGACCTGGTTCACGACGAACCTCGCGCATGGCCGCCCGCTGTTTCTCGTTCTCTATATCGGGCTGATCGTCTTCTTCGCGTTCTTCTACACGGCGATCGTGTTCAATCCGACCGAGACCGCCGACAACCTGAAGAAGCACGGCGGCTTCATCCCGGGGATCCGTCCGGGCGAGCGCACGGCCGAATACATCGACTATGTGCTCTCGCGCATCACCGTGGTCGGCGCGGCTTATCTCGCGATCGTGTGCCTGCTGCCGGAAATCCTGATCTCGTATGCGGCCGTGCCGTTCTATTTCGGCGGCACGTCGCTCCTGATCGTGGTCAGCGTGACGATGGATACGGTCGCGCAGGTGCAGGGCTATCTGCTCGCGCATCAATATGAAGGTCTGATCAAGCGTTCGAAACTCAGGGGACGCAGCCGGTGAGGCTGGCGGTGCGGCCGGTTGCGGCATCGCTTGCCGCGGCCGGTAAGGACATGTGTCGGGGGCACGGATGAGATTGGTACTGCTTGGCCCGCCGGGGGCCGGCAAGGGCACGCAAGCGCAGCGCCTCGTCGCCAAACACGGCATCGTCCAATTATCGACAGGAGACATGCTGCGCGCGGCCGTCGCGGCCGGTACGCCGGTCGGTCTCAAGGCCAAGGACATCATGGCGCGCGGCGAGCTCGTCCCGGACGACGTCGTGGTCGCGATCATCGCCGACCGGATCGATCAGCCGGACGCCCGGCGCGGTTTCATCCTCGACGGCTTCCCGCGCACGGTCGCGCAGGCGGACGCGCTCGACCGTCTGCTCAAGGCCAAGGGCCTCAGGCTCGATGCGGTGATCGAGCTGAAGGTCGATGACGGCATGCTGATGCAGCGGATCGAGAGCCGGATCGCGCAGATGAAGGCGCGGGGAGAGCCCCTGCGCAGCGACGACAACCCCGAATCGATGAAGAAACGGCTGGTCGCCTATCACGCCCAGACCGCTCCGCTGGCGTCCTATTACCGTGGGAAGGGGATGCTCAAGACCACGGACGGGATGGCCCCGATCGACCGGGTGACGGCAGCGATTGAGCGCCTTCTGGCCCCGCCCGCCGCCAGGAAGGCGGCCGGTTCCAAGGCTCGTCCCAAGGCAAGCCCCAAGGCGGCCAGAAAGGCCCGGAAACCGGCGGCCCGCCGGACTTCCCGCAAGGCCAAGACCCGGCCGAAAGCCGCCAAATCGTCCGCGCGCCGCAAGGCGGCGGGTCGCCCCGGCCGGAGCCGCAAAAATGTGCGTCTGGCGGGCCGAAAGAAGGCCGCCAAGCGCCCGCGGAGGTTGACGAAGCGGCGATGAATCCCTTAATAAGCCCGGTATTCAGTGGAGAGCGTTTGGCGATGCCGGGCCCCGAAGAGGCAGGGGAGGGTGTCGTCTTAACCCTTTGCGGTCCCCTCCCAAGAGGTGCGTGTCTTCAGATCGGCGGCGCATTGAGCCCGCCGGCAACAGGAGCGAGATCGTGGCCCGTATCGCAGGTGTGAACCTTCCGACCAACAAGCGCGTCTTGATCGCGCTTCAATACATTCACGGCATCGGCCCGAAGACGGCCGAGCAGATCGTGACGCAGGTCGGCATTCCCGCCGAGCGCCGGGTGTCTCAACTGACCGACGCCGAAGTGCTGCAGATCCGCGAGATGATCGACCGCGATTTCGTCGTCGAGGGCGACCTGCGGCGCGAAGTTGCAATGAACATCAAACGGCTGATGGATCTCGGTTGCTATCGCGGGCTGCGTCACCGCCGCGGCCTTCCGGTCCGCGGCCAGCGCACCCACACCAACGCGCGCACGCGCAAGGGTCCGGCGCGCGCGATTGCCGGGAAGAAGAAGTAAGCGGTCTAGTATCGATATCAGCGGCGAGCGCATCAGGCCTCGCCTGCGAAGGGAACGAGAATGGCAAAGGAAGCTGCCCGCGTCCGCCGGCGCGAGAAGAAGAACATCGCGTCGGGCGTCGCGCATGTGAATGCGTCATTTAACAATACCATGATCACCATTACCGACGCGCAGGGCAATGCGATTGCCTGGTCGTCCGCCGGCACGATGGGATTCAAGGGCTCGCGCAAGTCGACGCCGTATGCCGCTCAGGTCGCGGCGGAAGACGCCGCCAAGAAGGCGGCCGAGCACGGCATGCGCACGCTGGAAGTCGAAGTCGCCGGTCCCGGTTCGGGCCGCGAGTCGGCTTTGCGCGCGCTGCAATCGGCGGGCTTCACCGTCACCTCGATCCGCGACGTGACGCCGATCCCGCATAACGGCTGCCGTCCGCGCAAGAGACGCCGCGTATGACGGATACCGATGCTTTTATCCGGCGGCCGGATTCTCCGACCGCTTCCGTCGAAATGCCCCACGGTGCGGAGTGGGCCGCGCGGAACGAAACCGCTTCACTCAAGGCGATGGGTGACAACGTGATCCAGAAGAATTGGCAGGAATTGATCAGGCCGGGCAAATTGCAGGTCTCGCTCGGCGACGATCCGCGGCGCGAGGCAACCCTCGTCGCGGAACCGCTCGAACGCGGGTTCGGCGTGACGCTCGGCAACGCGCTGCGGCGCGTGCTGCTGTCGTCGCTGCAGGGCGCCGCGGTCCAGTCGGTGCACATCGACGGGGTGCTGCACGAGTTCTCCTCGATTGCCGGTGTCCGCGAGGACGTGACCGACATCGTGCTCAACATCAAGGACATCGCCATCAAGATGCAGGGCGACGGCCCCAAGCGCATGGTGGTGAAGAAGAACGGCCCCGGCGTCGTCACCGCGGGCGACATCCAGACGGTCGGCGACATCACCGTGCTCAACCCTGAACTGGTTCTGTGTACGCTTGATGAAGGCGCTGAGATCCGGATGGAATTCACCGTCAATACCGGCAAGGGCTATGTGCCGTCCGAGCGCAACCGCCCGGAAGATGCTCCGATCGGCCTCATCCCGGTCGACAGCCTGTTCTCGCCGGTGCGCAAGGTCTCCTACAAAGTCGAGAATACCCGCGAGGGCCAGATCCTCGATTATGACAAGCTGACGCTCTCGATCGAGACCAACGGCGCCGTCGGTCCCGAGGACGCGCTCGCCTATGCCGCGCGCATCCTGCAGGACCAGCTCAACGTGTTCGTCAATTTCGAGGAGCCGCGCGCTCCCCAGGCGACCGCCGATGCGATCCCCGATCTCGCGTTCAACCCGGCCTTCCTCAAGAAGGTGGATGAGCTCGAGCTGTCGGTGCGTTCTGCGAACTGCCTGAAGAACGACAACATCGTCTATATCGGCGATCTCGTGCAGAAGACCGAAGCCGAAATGCTCCGCACTCCGAATTTCGGCCGCAAGTCGCTCAACGAGATCAAGGAAGTGCTGGCGCAGATGGGCCTGCATCTCGGCATGGAAGTGCCGGGCTGGCCGCCGGAGAATATCGAAGACCTCGCCAAGCGCTTCGAGGACCATTACTGAGTTTTCAAGTTCATCGTCGCGGCCGGATTCGTCCGGCCGCGATTTTTCTGGGCGAACGCAGGAAGCCCACCTGAGCAACGCGCGGCGTCAGTCGCGGCAGATAGAAGGATCAATTCGATGCGTCACGGCAAAGCTCACCGCAAACTCGGCCGCAAGCCGCAGCATCGCGCCGCGATGTTCGCCAACATGTGCGCCGCGCTGATCAAGCACGAGCAGATCACGACGACGCTGCCCAAGGCGAAGGACCTGCGCCCGGTGGTCGAGAAGCTCGTCACCCTCGGCAAGCGCGGCGACCTGCACGCGCGCCGTCAGGCGATCGCGCAGATGCGCGACATCCCGATGGTCAAGAAGCTCTTCGAGGTGATCGGCCCGCGCTACAAGGAGCGCAACGGCGGCTATACCCGCATCATCAAGGCCGGCTTCCGCTACGGCGATAACGCGCCGGTCGCGGTGATCGAATTCGTCGACCGCGACATGGATGCGAAGGGCGTCGATTCCGGCCCGGTCATGGAAAAGAAGGTCGAGGAAGAAACCGCGGCGGCATAAGCCGTGGGGCTTCGATCTTATCTCCTGAAGGCGGCGCTTGGCGCCGCCTTTCTCTTTTCAGGAATCCTCATGGCGGGAACGGCGCTGCGCGCAGAGGGCGGGCCGGCGCGGGCACTGCTCGAGGCCGCCTCGAACGGCGATGTCGCCGCGCTCGAAAAATCACTCGCGGCCGGCGTGAAGGTCGACGTCCGCGACGGGCAGGGCCGTACGCCGCTCCTCCTTGCCACGCACAACAACCGCATCGAGGCGGCGCGCATCCTGATCGCGGCCGGCGCCGACGTGAATGCGAAAGACCGGGTCGAGGATTCGCCCTTCCTTTACGCCGGCGCGGAAGGGCGAAACGAAATCCTGCGCATGACGCTCGACGCGGGCGCGGACCTGAAGAGCACCAACCGCTATGGCGGGACGGCGCTCATCCCCGCGGCCCATCACGGCCACCCGGAGACGGTGAAAATCCTCCTCGCGACTCCAATCGACAAAGATCACGTCAACCGGCTCGGCTGGACCGCCCTGCTCGAAGCCGTGATCCTCGGCGACGGCGGAGCGGTTCACACCGAGATCGTCCGGCTTCTCGTTGCGGCCGGTGCGGATGTCAACATCGCCGACCGCGAGGGCATCACGCCGCTGCAGCACGCAAGACGCAGCGGCTATCGCGCCATCACCGCGATCCTCGAAACGGCCGGCGGACGCTGACGCCTATTTCGGTTCCGGCGGCACGATCTTCATCACGAACGTGGTCGGCTTCTCGCCCGGTCCGAACGGGCCCGGCACCTTGTTCTTCACCGGCGGCAGGGTCTTGAGATAGGCGGCGATCGCGTTCAAGTCCTGCTTGGTCATGCCGGCGAAGGATTTCCAAGGCATGATCGGCGCGAGGATGCGCCCGTCCGGCCGCGTGCCGGTTTGAAGCGCCTTCACGATATCCGCCTTGGTCCAGTCGCCGAGACCGGTCTCCTTGTCGGACGTGAGGTTCGGACCGACGAACACGCCGAGCCCCGGAATTTCGAATCCAACTTCCGATCCGGCGAGGAAGCGGCTCATGTCCGGCTTGCCGAAGAAATATCCCGGCGTGTGGCAGTCGAAACAGCCGGCGAAGCTGACGAGATACTTGCCCCGTTCCGCCTCCGGGTCGGCGGCGAGGGCAGGCGCGGTGACCAGCATCGTCAAGGCGATTGCAGCGGCAGATTTGGCTGTGGGCATGGGGCGCTCCCGCGTGAGGTTGGGGACAGGGCCTGCAGTCGGGCCGTCCCGACAGATCGCCCAAAACCACGACCACAGCAAGCGAGTCACGGTGCCAGGGCGCCGCGCAAGCGACCTATCGCTGCAGAGAAATCCGGGGGCTAATTGCGCTTTGGTGCATGTGTTGCAGATTTGCTACCCTTCCGCTTCACTGCGTGTATTAGCCTACCGCGCGGGGAATGAGGGCGGTTCAGATGAGTTGGCGGATTTGTTCAGTTGGGGCGGCATTTTGCGTCGCCGCTGCGTTGGTCGCACCTGCTCGCGCTGCCGATCTTCCGATGCCGGTCAAGGCTCCCCCAGTCGCCACGGGCAGCAACTGGTCCGGCTTCTATGTCGGGGGCCATGCCGGCTACGCGTTCGGCAATAACGACTTCGGTTTCATTCCCGAATTTGCCGAGCTGTCCGGCCTGTCGCGAACCGACATCTTTGGAAGCCGTGGATATTCGGCCGGCATGCTGGCCGGCTACAACGTCACGCTTGGATCGCGCTGGCTCGCCGGCGTCGAGGCGGACTGGAGCTGGCAGGACATCCGCAACTCCTTCACCCTCACCGAGTTCGGTGAAAGCGCGACACTCGCATTCAAGCAGAGCTGGGCAGCGTCGGTTCGCGGACGCCTCGGCTATTTCGTGACCCCGCAGACTCTCCTGTTCGGAACGGTCGGCTGGTCTTGGTCGCGGGTCGACATGTCCTACAACGAGCCGGGGTTTGGCTCGGTCGGCGGCTCGGCCGGCATCAACGGGCTCCAGCTGGGCATCGGCATGGAGACGGCGATCGCGCAGAATTGGCGCGCGCGGATCGAGTATCTGCAGACCCTCTATCGGGACGGCGATTTCGGTCCCGCGATATCCCAGGAATTCGGAATTTCCGGAATTGCCCCGAGGGTCGGGGTCGGCCGGATTGCGGCGATCTACGATTTCGGAGACGGATCGGCCCGGCCGGCACAAGCGCCTCGGCCGGCGGCGATCACGCCGTCATGGACCGGCTTCTATGCCGGCGGCTCGATCGGGGCTGGCATGGCGTATGGCGACGTGACCTTTAACGGAGTCGAGGGAGTCCCGGGGCAGGCCGAAATCAAGGGCGCGGGTCTCACAGTGCCGGTCCCTGCGGTGTTTGTAGGCTTCAATTATCAGTTCGTGCCGCGCTGGGTGGTCGGTGCGGAGGCCGAGATCGCGCCATCGGTGCGCTCGACCGATCTGACGCTCGGCTGGATCGGCGCATTGCGCGGCCGCGTGGGATTCCTGCTGATGCCGGACACGCTGATCTATGCAACCGCCGGCTATGGCAAGACGCATATCGACGATCTGATGTATCGCGGCATCGTCGCGGTCGAAGGGCAGGACATTCACGGCATCCAGGTCGGCGGCGGCATCGAGGCCGCCTTTGCGCCGCACTGGAGCGCGCGCTTCGATTATCAATACGCGATTGTCGATCGTGTCGATGTGCGGATTCCGGGAATCGACAGCAACCTTCTTTCCGGAACGCTCGACGCGCGCGGACATATGGGCCGCATCGGCCTCGTCTACAATTTCGGCGGCTGAACGCGGACGCATTCCGGTACGTCAATGTCCCGCGCCGCGATCGTTTCGACAGCCGCGTTCGCCCTCGCTCTCAGTACGCTGCAACTCATCGCCGGGGCGGCGCAAGCGCAGTCGCCGGTCGAACGCGGGCGTTATCTCGTCAACACCATCCTGACCTGCGGAAACTGCCACACGCCGCGCGGACCGGGCGGCGCGTTCGACATGACGCGTCAGCTGTCCGGCGGTCCGCAGGTTTTCGACGAGCCGGCTTTCACCGTGAGCGGCGCGAACATCACGCCGGACAGGGAAACCGGAATCGGGAGCTGGAGCGAGGCCGACATCAAGCGCACGCTGCGCACGGGTGTGCGGCCCAATGGCGTGCCGCTCGCTCCGATCATGCCCTACGGCTTCTACAAGATCATGACCGAGGCCGATCTCGACGCGGTCGTCGCCTATCTGAAATCCGTTCCCGCGGTGAAACATGAGGTCGTGAGGCCGGTCTACAAGCAGGCGTTCGAAGCCGTCACGCCGCCGGGTGCGGAGCGGCCGCTGACGGCTGAGGAAATGCGCGATCCGGTGAAGCGCGGATTCTACCTCGCAACGATCGGCCATTGCATGGAATGCCATACGCCGCTGGTGAACGGCCGGCAGGACATGGCCCATTCGCTCGGCCGTGGCGGGCAGGAATTCAAAGGCCCGTGGGGTGTGTCGGTGTCGCGCAACATCACCTCGAACCGCGAGAAGGGCATCGGCGCCTGGACCGACGCCGAGATCAAGACAGCCATCACGCAGGGCAGGAGCCGCGACGGCAGCCCCTTGAAGCCCCCGATGGGATTTCCCCTCTATGCCGGGATGACCGCCGACGACCTCGATGCGGTCGTGGCATGGCTTCGGACCCTGCCGCCAATGGACTAGGCGGTCCTTCTTTTGACCGCGATGCGGGGCTATATCAGACGCGGATCCTTTAGGAATTGAACCGTGATGATTCGATTTTCGCGTTGCATCGCCGCCGTCGCTGCGCTGGGGGCGGGATTTGCCGTGGGCGCCGCCCAGGCCCAGGACCGTGTCGTCCCGACCTCGCCCGGCCAGATCACCTTGTCCTACGCGCCGATCGTCAAGCGCGTGGCTCCCTCGGTCGTGAACGTCTATGCCGCGCGGGTCGTGGAAAACCGCAACCCGATGCTCGACGATCCGATCTTCCGCCGCTTCTTCGGCATGCCGGGCGGCGGCTCGGGTGAGCAGGTCCAGCGCTCGCTCGGGTCCGGCGTGATCGTCGATGGCTCGGGCCTCGTCGTGACCAACAACCACGTCATCGAGAACATGAGCGAGGTGAAGGTCTCGCTCGCCGACAAGCGCGAATTCGAAGCCGAACTGGTCCTGAAGGATCCGCGCACCGATCTCGCGGTCCTGCGGATCAAGGATGCAAACGAGCGTTTCCCGGCGATGGAGTTTTCCAATTCGGACGACGTGCAGGTCGGCGACGTGGTGCTCGCCATCGGCAATCCGTTCGGCGTCGGCCAGACCGTGACGCATGGAATCGTTTCGGCGGTGGCGCGCACGCAGGTCGGCATCACCGACTATCAGTTCTTCATCCAGACCGATGCCGCGATCAACCCGGGCAATTCGGGTGGCGCCCTGACCGATCTCAGCGGACGCCTGGTCGGCATCAACACCGCGATCTTCTCGCGTTCGGGCGGATCGCAGGGCATCGGCTTCGCCATTCCCGCCAATATGGTGCGCGTCGTCGCGCTCTCGGCCAAGGGCGGCGGCAGCGCCGTGAAGCGGCCGTGGCTCGGCGCGAAGCTGCAGGCGATCACCCCCGAGATCGCCGACAGCCTGAGCCTCAAGCGCCCGGCCGGTGTGCTCGTCGCGAATGTGACGCCGGGAAGCCCTGCCGCGCGCGGCGGGCTCAAGACCGGCGACCTGATCGTGTCGATCGACGGCCAGCAGGTCGACGATCCAAACGCCTTCGACTACCGCTTCGGCACGAAGCCGCTCGGCGGGACGGCGCAGATCGGGATCGTGAGAGCCGGCAAGACCCAGACCATTCCGGTCGCGTTGCAGACGGCGCCGGAAACGCCGCGCGACGAGATTGTCATCAAGTCCGGCTCGCCCTTCGCTGGCGCAAAGGTTGCCAATATTTCCCCCGCGCTCGCCGATGAATTCCGCCTCGAAGGCTCGACCGAAGGCGTTGTCATTCTCGACGTGCCGAATGGATCGGTTGCCGAACGTGTCGGCTTCCGGCGCGGCGACATCGTGGTCTCGGTCAACAATCAGGCGATCGAGAAAACCCGCGACCTCGACCGCGTGGCATCGGAAAAAAGCGGGCTGTGGCGGATCACCGTGCAGCGCGGCGGCCAGAAGATTTCGGTCGCGATCCGGGGATGACACCGCGCGCGCAACGCGGCGGCCCAAGCCTCTTCACCGCGGCAGGGCTGGAGCATGACGCGCCGCGCCCGCTCGCCGACAAGCTGCGCCCGCAGAAGCTCTCCGACGTGGTCGGGCAGGATCATCTGCTCGGGCCGGACGGCGCATTGACGCGCATGCTTGCGACGCGCTCGCTCGGCTCGCTCGTGTTCTGGGGGCCGCCGGGCACCGGCAAGACGACGGTGGCGCGACTTCTGGCGCTCGAAACGGACCTGCATTTCGAGCAGATCTCGGCGATCTTTACCGGCGTCGCGGACCTCAAGAAGGTCTTCGAGCAGGCGCGCGCGCGGCGTGAGAGCGGGCAGGGAACGCTGTTGTTCGTCGACGAGATCCACCGCTTCAATCGCGCGCAGCAGGATTCCTTCCTGCCGGTGATGGAGGACGGCACTATCGTCCTTGTCGGCGCGACCACGGAAAATCCATCCTTCGAACTGAATGCGCCGCTCCTGTCGCGCGCGCGGGTGCTCGTGTTCAAGTCGCTCGACGCGCCTGCGGTCGAGAAACTCTTGCGCCGCGCGGAAGAGATCGAAGGCAAGCCGCTGCCGCTCGACGAGGAGGCGCGCGCCTCGCTGATCCGGATGGCGGACGGCGACGGGCGCGCGGCGCTGACGCTCGCCGAGGAAATCTGGCGCGCAGCGCGCGCGGGCGAGACATTCGACGCCGCCGGTCTGCAGGACGTGGTCCAGCGCCGGGCGCCGATCTACGACAAAAGTCAGGACGGTCATTACAATCTCATCAGCGCGCTGCATAAATCGGTGCGCGGCTCCGATCCCGACGCCGCGCTCTACTATCTCGCGCGCATGTTCGATGCGGGCGAAGATCCGCTCTATCTCGCCCGCCGCGTGGTGCGTATGGCGGTGGAGGATGTGGGTCTCGCCGATCCGCAGGCGCTGGTCGTGGCAAATGCCGCGAAGGACGCCTTCGATTTTCTCGGAAGCCCGGAAGGCGAACTCGCAATCGCCGAGGCCGTGATCTATATCGCGACCGCGCCGAAATCGAACGCAGCGTATGTGGCTTATGGAGCTGCGATGCGCGCCGCGAAGGAGGGCGGGTCGCTCTTGCCGCCCAAGCACATCCTCAACGCGCCGACCAAGCTCATGAAGGAAGAGGATTACGGTGCGGGATACGAATACGACCACGACGCGCCCGAAGCTTTCTCGGGACAGAACTATTTTCCCGAACAGCTCGGCCGCCAGAGCTTCTACAATCCCCCGGACCGGGGATTCGAGCGCGAGATCAGGAAGCGGCTCGATTACTGGGCGAAATTGCGCAGGGAGCGGGGCCGGTGAAGTCATTCGGAGTGGTCGTCGCGGGGCTTGCCATGCTTGCCTCATCCGCCCAGGCGCAGATCGTCGAGCCCTGGATCGGCCGGTGGTCGATCGATCCGGCAGGCTGCAATGTCATGGGCGACACGTCCGAAACTGCGCCGCTCATCGTGACCGACAAGACGGTCAACTGGTTCGTCGCCTCCTGCCGCATCGGCAAGCTCTACAAGACCGGACAGGACGCTCACATTCAGGCGCATTGCACCAACGAGGGCTCGGCCCACGACATTCCGATCTCGCTCAAGCCGCAGGGCAGCCGCATGAAGGTGATCTGGAACAATTCCCCGGTCGCCGAGATGCACAAGTGCAAGTGATCAATCAGGTTTCCGAAAGAAGATCGTTGGACCAGGCTGCGGATTAGACAATGACTGCCCTCGATGGGTATTTCAGCCGTATCGGTTACGACGGGCCGCGCACGCCGACGCTTGAGACCTTGCGCGCGCTGCATTTCCTGCAGCCACAGGTGATGCCATTCGAAAATCTCGATCCGCTGCTCGGGCGCCCGGTCAGGCTCGATCAGCAGTCGCTGCAGGCCAAACTCGTTGACGGCGGACGGGGCGGTTATTGCTTTGAGCAGAACCTCCTGTTCGCGCACGTTCTGCGCGCCCTTGGATTCCAGGTGCGAGAAGGCACCGCCCGCGTCCGCTGGCGCGTTCCGCCCGGCATTCAGACGCCACGCGTGCATGCGATCCTGATCGTCAAGGCCGAAGGCGAGGACTATCTCGTCGATGTGGGCTTCGGGGGAAATGTTGCAACCGCCCCGCTCGCCCTGAAATCACGCGACGAACAAGAGACACCGCACGAGCCCTTCCGTCTGGTCGAAGAGGATCATCGCCTCGTGATCCAGTCGAAAATCGCAGACGAGTGGACGACGCTTTATGCGACCGATCTTTCCGAAAGCATTCCCGCCGACTATGAGATGGGAAACTGGTTCACTTCCGCGCACCCGGACTCGATCTTCGTCAACGGATTGCTGGCGGCGCGGGCCGAGCCCGATCGGCGCTATGCTCTTTTCAACAACGCGCTGTCGGTACACAGGCGCGATCGCCCTTCCGAGAAGCGCACGCTGAATGCGCGCCAATTGCGTGACGCGCTCGGCGACCTGTTCAAAATCCGGCTGGATGGGCTCGACGGTCTCGATGACGCATTGAAGCGCGTCACGGCGGTTCCGTCGTGAGCAGACGGGGGCGTAGCGGGCCGCGCCAGCCCGGCGGCGGACGAACGGAAGCAGGCCCGCGCCACCGCGGCGGGCACAAGCCGCGTTTTGCGCCGCGCGCCGACAAGAGCCGTCGCCCGGAATTGCGGTCGGCGAACGCGCATGAGGAGCGCCGCGTCGCCAAGACGTCGGTCGATCGCCGCGCGCCGCGCGAGGAGCCTGCCAAGGCCGAGAAGCCCGTCGCGGTGTCCGCCGGCGTCCAGACCGTCGCCGTGAGCGCGGACGAAAACGGCATGCGGGTCGACCGCTTTCTGGAAAGCCGCTTTCCCGGACTGTCGTTCAGCCATATCCAGCGCATCATCCGCAAAGGCGAGTTGCGCGTGAACGGCAAGCGCAGCGAGCCGAAGGCGCGGTTGGAAACCGGGCAGACGGTGCGCATCCCGCCGCTGTCGCTTCAGGCGCCGCCGCCGCGCCCCGGCACTGCGAAGGACGAGGAGACGCGCGACTTCCTCAAGGGCATCACGCTGTTCGAGGACGATGACGTGATGGTGCTGAACAAGCCGATGGGGCTCGCGGTGCAGGGCGGTTCCGGCACGACGCGCCACATCGACGGCATGCTCGACGTGCTGCGCGACCGCAGCGGCCAGCGTCCGCGCCTCGTGCACCGGCTCGACAAGGACACCGCCGGATGCCTGCTCGTTGCCAAGAACCGCTTCTCGGCGGCGGCGCTTGCGAAAACCTTCCGCTCGCGCTCGGCGCGGAAAATCTACTGGGCGCTGGTGCCCGGCGTGCCGAAGCCGAAGCAGGGGCGCATCTCGACTTATCTGGCGAAGGAGGAGCGCGAGGACGACAGCTTCATGCGCGTCGCCAAGCACGGCGAGAAGGGCGCGATGCACGCGGTCACCTATTATGCCGTGGTGGAAACCGCCGCCGCGAAGCTCGCCTGGCTGTCGCTCAAGCCGGTGACCGGACGCACGCATCAGCTTCGCGTCCAGCTTGCCCATATCGACCATCCGATCGTCGGCGATCCGAAATACTTTTCTATCGAGAACTGGGAGATGCCGGGCGGCATCCAGAACAGGCTGCATCTTCACGCGCGCCGCATCGTGGTGCCGCATCCGCGCGGCGGGACGATCGACGTGACTGCGCCGCTTCCCCCGCACATGCAACAGAGCTGGAACCTGCTCGGCTTCGACGGCAAGCGTTACGATCCGATCGAGGACGCGCCGGAGGAGTGATGCGGCGCATCGTGTTCGCCCGCCCGGCTCCTGTCCGGGCATGACCAAACCGAAAGCGGCGCGCGCCGCGAAAAAACCCCGCAAGCCGCGCCGCCCGGCAGGTTTCGTCTATGTGCTCGGCTGCTTCGGCGGCTCGCGCGCCGTCACCTATGTCGGATGGACCAACGACCTGCAGAAGCGGCTTGCAGCCCATAATGCCGGGAAGGGCGCCCGCTCGACGCGCGGGCGGACCTGGGTCCTGCTTCATTCGGAAGGCTTCGCAACGCGCCGCAAGGCGATGAGCCGGGAATGGCACCTCAAGCGCGACCGCGCCTTCCGCAAACAACTGGTCGTGAAGCATCTATCGAAATCGAACGACATGGCTCCTACTTGAGTTGAAGGGGCTCAGAGATCAGGTGAGATCGATGCGATTCTGGTTGAACGGGCTGGCCGTTGTCGCGGTCCTGGCGACTTTCCTACCGGGGATGCGCAGCGCGCAGGCGCGCGATCCGTATTCCATCATGGTGGAGGATCCGCAGGCGACGGTGCCGCTGCCGCGCAAAGTGCGCCGCGCGCGCGGCTCGTCGTCGCCTTCGCCGGTGCCACCCTATCGCTCGACCGTGACGCCGCTCGGCGTCGCCCCGCAGGCGGTCGAACCCTATCCGATCGACCGGTCAGGCTCGCCGGGCGGGATCGCGCCGGGCGTATCGGGGGTGGCCGGGCCAGCGGTCACGCCGCCGCGTCCCGCCGGCCAGACCTTTCAGGACCGCGCGGTCGCCTGCCAGCATTCCGGCATGGCGCAGGGTGTCGGGCCGGGCCAGATCGGCGCGTACACCGGCGCCTGCGTGAACCAGTAAGCGGCATTCCACGCATCGCATTCGTCATGGCCGGGCTCGTCCCGGCCATCCACGTTTGGGCCCGCAAAAAAGAAGGCGTGGATGCCCGGCACAAGGCCGGGCATGACAGGTGCCTTGACAGGCAACCAAATGGTTGCATATTGTGACCATGAAGGATCTGGATGAGGTGTTCAGGGCGCTGGCCGATCCGAGCAGGAGGGAACTGCTCGACCGGCTGCGCAACGAGAACGGACAGACGCTCGGCGACCTCTGCGTTCGTCTTTCGATGACGCGGCAGGCGGTGAGCAAGCATCTCGCCATTCTGGAGGAGGCCAACCTCGTCGCCACGGTGAAGCGCGGGCGCGAGAAGCTGCACTACCTGAACCCGGTCCCGATCCACGAGATCGCGGAACGGTGGATCGGAAAGTTCGAGCGCTCACGCCTCGATGCGCTGAGCGCGCTGAAGAAAGGATTGGAGGCGCAGGATGAGTAAGCCGATTTTCGTCTATGTCACCTACATCAGGACCACGCCCGAGAAGCTGTGGGCGGCGCTGACCGATCCGCAGACGATCCGGAAATTCTGGTTCGGGATCACGGCCGACAGCGATTTCAAGCCGGGCTCGCCTTGGGCCTTGAAGTTCGAAGACGGCCGCGTCGCCGACAGCGGCGAGATTCTCGAAGCCGTGCCGAACCGGCGCCTTGTGATCCGCTGGCGCAACGAGTGGAAGGCGGAGATCCAGGCGGAAGGCTGGTCGCGCTGCACGATGGAGATGGAGGTCGCCGACTATTATCCGGATTTCGGCGGCAAGGCCGTGAAGCTGACCATCACCCACGAAGCGGCGGGCCCGAAATTCGCCGAGGCCGTGTCCGGCGGCTGGCCGAAGGTCATGTCCAACCTCAAGTCGCTGCTCGAAACCGGCGACATCGCGTTCAAGGTCTAGAACAGCGATGACCGACGTCTCGAAATTCAGGCCCGGCACGGTCTACGTCATCTACATTGCCTCGACGCCCGAAAAGGTGTGGCAGGCGCTGACTGATCCCGCGTTCACGCGGCAGTACTTCGGCGGCTTCTCGATCGAGGTCGAACCGAGGACCGGCGGCGCCTTCTGTCTGCGGGAACCGAACGGGCGCGTTCACATGTCCGGCCGCGTGGTGGAGTGGTCGCCGCCACGGCGCTTTTCCTGTACGTGGCTGATCGAAGGCATGCCGGAGTTTCGCGAACTGCCCGTGTGCCTCGTCACCTATGAGATCGCGCAGGCCGGCGCCGCCGTGAAGCTCACGATGATCGAGGCCCATTCATGGGACATTCCCGACGCGATCCTGCAAGGCGGGCGCACCGGCTGGCCCGCGATTCTTTCGGGTCTCAAGAGCGTGCTGGAAACCGGAAAGCCGCTGGACGTGAAGCTCGCGCCGCCGGAAGGCATGGTGGAGGCGGTCAAAAAGGCGGCCGCGGAGAAGCCGTGGGAGAAGGCCTGACAGATCAGCGCAGGGCCGCGTTGATCTTGTCGAGCGCCGCGGAGCCCGGGGACAGCTCCTTCGCGTTCAGCGTATTGAGCGGGGCCTTCACCGTATTCTGGCTGTGGTGCAGGTCGGTCGGATCGGGATCGACATACAACAGTCCGGTGACGATCTCGCCCGCATGCGCGCGTTCCATAAGGTAAGCCATCGCGGAGCGGCGGTCGTTGACGTTGTAGTCGGGCGCGAGTTTGCGCAGCGCCAGATGCGAGCCGTCATGCTGCTCCACGATCTCGACCGTTCCCGGCGCATAATCGACCGTGATCGGTGCGCGCGGCGGCATCACGTCGAGCGAATTAACCGCGGCATTGTGCTCGCGCACGTAATCGAAGCTCTTGGTCGAGCCGACATGGTTGTTGAAGGCGACGCAGGGCGAGATGACGTCGAGGAACGCCGCGCCCTGGTGTTCGATCGCGCCCTTGATGAGCGGAACGAGCTGGGTCTTGTCGCCTGAAAAGGAGCGCGCGACGTAAGTTGCGCCGAGTTGCAGCGCCATCGCCACGAGATCGATCGAGGAATCGTTGTTGGTGAGGCCGCGCTTCGATTTCGAGCCGCGGTCGGCAGTCGCCGAGAACTGGCCCTTGGTCAGGCCATACACGCCGTTATTCTCGACGATATAGGTCATGTTCACGCCGCGGCGGATCGCATGCGCGAACTGCCCGAAGCCGATCGACGCGCTGTCGCCGTCGCCCGAGACACCGAGATAGATCAGGTCGCGGTTGGCGAGATTGGCGCCGGTCAGCACCGACGGCATGCGCCCATGCACGGAATTGAAGCCGTGCGAATTGCCCAGGAAATAGGTCGGGGTCTTGGACGAGCAGCCAATGCCGGAAATCTTCGCGACGCGATGCGGCTCGATGGAGAGTTCGAAGCAGGCTTCGATGATCGAAGCGGTGATCGAGTCGTGCCCGCAGCCCGCACACAGGGTCGAGACCGTACCCTCGTAGTCGCGGTGGGTGTAGCCGAGGGTATTCTTCGGCAGCGCGGGGTGATGGAATTTCGGCTTGGGAAGATAGGTCATGATGGTTGTCCTGCGAAGACTACCTGATCGGCCTCATGCTGAGGAGCGCCCGTGGGGCGCGTCTCGAAGCATGGGCCGCCCCATCCTTCGAGACGGCGGCTTTGCCGCCTCCTCAGGATGAGGGCGGGAGGAGTATTCGCTTTCGTCACGACACCACCCGCAGCGGCGTGACTTTCAGCCGGTCGAGATGCTGCTCGATGGCGCTTGCGATATAGCGCGCCGAGATCGGCGTGCCGTCATAGTGCAGCACCGGCACGAGCCGCACCGGATCGATGCTGCATTCATTCACCACCAGGGAGCGCAGCTGCGCGTCGCGGTTCTGCTCGACGACGAACACGAAGTCGTGGTCGGCGATGAAGCTCGACACGCTCGAATGGAACGGGAAGGCGCGCACGCGCATGCGGTCGAGATGCGCGCCGCGCGCCTCGAGCATCTCGATCGCCTCGTCCATCGCGGGTGAGGTTGAGCCGAAATAGATGACGCCGTATTTCGTGGGCTTCGCGGCATTCGCGATCAGCGGGCGCGGGACGAGATCCTTCGCGGTCTCGAACTTGCGCAGCAGCCGCTGCATGTTGTCAGCGTAAGGCCCGCCTTCCTCGGTGTATTTGGCATATCTGTCCCGAGAAGTGCCGCGGGTGAAGAACGAACCCTTGGTTGGATGCGTGCCGGGATAGGTGCGGTAGGGGATGCCGTCGCCATCGACGTCGAGATAGCGGCCGAATTCCTTCGCGGCATCAAGGTCGGCCGCGCTCATCACCTTGCCGCGGTCGTATTGCCGGCTGTCGTCCCATTTCAGCGGGGCGCAGAGCCTGTGGTTCATGCCGATGTCGAGATCGAGCATGACGAAAACCGGGGTCTGCAGGCGGTCGGCGAGATCGAATGCGGTCGCGCCGAACTCGAAGGCCTCATGCGGGTCTTCCGGCAGGAGCAGCACGTGCTTTGTGTCGCCGTGCGAGGCGTAGGCGCAGGAGGTCAGGTCGCATTGCTGCGTGCGCGTCGGCATCCCCGTCGAGGGACCTGCGCGCTGCACATCGAACACGACCGCCGGGATTTCGGCGAAATAGGCGAGGCCCAGGAATTCCTGCATCAGCGAGATGCCTGGACCGGAGGTCGCGGTGAAGGCGCGCGCGCCGTTCCATGCCGCGCCGATCACCATGCCAATCGAGGACAATTCGTCCTCCGCCTGCACGATGGCGAACTTGTTTTCTTTCGTCTCGGGGTCGACGCGCAGCTTCTTGCAATGGCTGGTGAAGGCATCCGCGAGCGAGGAGGAGGGCGTGATTGGATACCAGGCACAGACCGTCGCGCCGCCATAGACCGCGCCGAGCGCGGCCGCGCTGTTGCCTTCGATGAAGATGCGGTCGCCGACGGCGTTAGCCTTCTTGATGCGAATGCCGAGCGGGCATTGCAGGTTGAGGAGCGCGTGATCGCGGCCGAGATGCAGCGCGTGGATGTTCGGCTGGATCAGTTTGTCCTTGCCCTTGTATTGCTCGCCGATCAGCTGCTCGATCACCTTCACGTCCATGTCGAGCAGCGCCGACAGCACGCCCACATAGATGATGTTTTTGAAAAGCTGGCGCTGGCGCGGATCGGTGTATTCGCGGTTGCAGATCGCAGTCAGCGGCACGCCGATGACGTTGATGTCCTCGCGGAACTTGGAAGTGGGCAGGGGCTTCGTGGAATCGTAGAGAAGATAGCCGCCCGGCTCGATCGTCCTGACGTCCTTGTCGAAAGTCTGCGGGTTCATCGCGACCATCAGGTCGACGCCGCCGCGCACGCCGAGATGCCCGGCCTCGGTGATGCGCACTTCGTACCAGGTCGGCAGGCCCTGGATGTTGGAGGGGAAGATGTTGCGCGGCGAAACCGGGACGCCGTGGCGCAGCACCGCGCGCGCGAACATCTCGTTCGCGCTCGCCGAGCCCGATCCGTTGACGTTGGCGAAGCCGACGACGAAGTCGTTTACGCGGCTGATCGGGCTTGCTGGCATGGCTTCTCACCCGCGTGAGTCATGTTGATCAGGTATTTCTGCATGTCCCACGCTCCGGTCGGGCAGCGCTCGGCGCAGAGCCCGCAATGCAGGCAAACGTCTTCGTCCTTCACCATCACGCGGCCGGTCTTGAGATTGTCGGCGACGTAGAGATCCTGCGTCTTGTTCTGTGCCGGCGCCTGCAGGCGCGTGCGCAGCTCGTCTTCCTCGCCGTTCTGCGTGAAGGTGATGCAGTCCATCGGGCAGATATCGACGCAGGCGTCGCACTCGATGCAGAGCTGGCCGGTAAACACCGTCTGCACGTCGCAATTCAGGCAGCGATGGGCTTCGCCGAGCGCGAGCTGGGGGTCGTAGCCGAGTTCGACCTCGGCGCGGATGTCCTTCAGCGCGACCACCTTGTCGCGATGCGGAACGCGGTAGCGCTTATCGAGGGTGATGTCGTTGTCGTAGGACCATTCGTGGATGCCCATCTTCTGGCTGACCACGTCGACCTGCGGCAACGGGCGCTCGGTGATGTTCTCGCCCGAAAGCATCTTGTGAATGGAGAGAGCGGCGTCGTGGCCGTGCGCGACCGCCCAGATGATGTTCTTCGGGCCGAACGCGGCGTCGCCGCCGAAGAAAACCTTCGGATGGGTCGAGGCGAACGTCTTTTCGTCGACGGCCGGCATGTCCCACTTGTTGAACTCGATGCCGATGTCGCGCTCGATCCAGGGGAAGGCGTTTTCCTGACCGACCGCGACAAGAACGTCGTCGCAGGGGAAAAGCTGATCCGGCTCGCCGGTCGGCACGAGGTTGCGCCGGCCCTTGGCGTCCTTCTCCGCCTTCACCTTCTCGAAGATGACGCCGGTGAGCTTGCCGTTCTGGTGGGTGAATTCCTTGGGCACGAGGAAGTTATGGATCGGGATATCCTCGTGCAGGGCGTCTTCCTTTTCCCAGGGAGACGCCTTCATTTCCTCGAAGCCGGAACGCACCACGACCTTGACGTCGTCGCCGCCGAGGCGGCGCGCGGTGCGGCAGCAATCCATCGCGGTGTTGCCACCGCCGAGCACGATGACGCGGCGGCCGATCTTGTCGATATGGCCGAACGAAACCGACGACAGCCAGTCGATGCCGATGTGGATGTTCTTGGCCGCTTCCTGACGGCCGGGAACGTCGAGGTCGCGGCCGCGCGGCGCGCCCGAACCGACGAACACCGCGTCGTAATTCTCCGCGAGCAACGCCTTCAGGCTGTCGATCCGCTTGCCGCCGACGAAGTTGATGCCGAGATCGAGGATGTAGCCGGTTTCCTCGTCGATCACGGAATCCGGCAAACGGAATTTCGGAATCTGCGTGCGCATCATGCCGCCCGCCTTCGGGTCGGCGTCGAACACGTTGCATTCGTAGCCGAGCGGAGCAAGGTCGCGCGCAACGGTGAGGGAGGCCGGGCCTCCGCCGACAAGCGCGATGCGCTTTCCGTTCTTGGAGATCGCAGGCTTCGGCAGGCGCGAGCGGATGTCTTCCTTATAGTCGGCGGCGACGCGCTTCAGCCGGCAGATCGCGACCGGATCCTTCTCCACGCGGCCGCGCCGGCAGGCAGGCTCGCAGGGGCGGTCGCAGGTGCGTCCGAGAATCCCCGGAAACACGTTCGATTTCCAGTTGATCATGTAGGCGTCGCCGTAACGACCCGCCGCGATCAAACGGATGTATTCGGGAACGGGCGTGTGCGCGGGGCAGGCCCATTGGCAGTCCACGACTTTATGAAAATAATCGGGGGCCGCGATATCGGTAAGTTTCATCGACTCCTCAACGCGCCTCATTGTGCACTCTGGACAATGAAGCAAACGCCGCCTGCCAAGGCGGACTTGAATGCAGCTTCCCCTGGTCGGCATCTGAGCGCCGATTCCGCAGCGGATACTAAATAGACAAAGTCCAAATTTCCACCGCTGCGGCGTCGCGGATGCTGGCATTCCACGGAGGCGGGGCCGTATTGAGGCAGGGTTTTGATTGACAGCGCTGCGCGCAGCCGCCATCCGAGACTAATGTCTAAGCCTCTCAAACTCGTGATTTTCGACGTCGACGGCACCATCGTCGACAGCCAGAACATGATTTGTGCTGCAATGCACAACGCGTTCACCAAACATGGACTTCCTTGTCCGCCGCGCGAGACATTGTTGCGGATCGTCGGCCTGTCCCTGCCCGAAGCGTTTATGCAGCTCGGGGCAGGGCAGGACGGCTTTCCGGTCTCCGCGCTGGTCGAGCGTTACAAGGAAGCCTTCTTCGAATTGCGCGAGGCGGGCGCGCATCCGGACGCGCTCTATCCCGGCGCGCGTGAAGCGATCGAAAGCCTCGCGCGGAGCGAAGGGGTCTCACTCGGCATCGCGACCGGCAAATCGCAGCGCGGTGCGCGTGCGGTGCTGACACGGCATGGCCTGCTGGATTATTTCGCGGTGATCAAGACAGCGGATGATGCGCCCTCCAAGCCTCATCCCGGCATGGTGCTCGATGCGATGCGCGAAACGGGCGTCGTGGCCGCCGAGACGCTGATGATCGGAGACAGCATCTACGACATGGAGATGGCGCGTGCGGCGGGCGCGCATGCGCTGGGGGTCGCGTGGGGCTATCACACTCCGCCGGCGTTGATCGATTCCGGCGCGCACAGCGTGATTTCCGACTTCGCAGAACTCAGTGTTGCGCTGCGAACGCCATGGAACCGGGTCCAGGAATCCGCGCGGGCTTGAACCGCGCGTGAAGGCGGTGGATGGTTCGCCGCGGGGGTCGGTCTCTGCCTGCCGGGGCTGCGTCACACATGTTTTCTCGATCGATCGGCCGGTTCTTTGCGCTGGCTGGCCATGAAATCTGGGCGGGGATCACCGTTGCCTGCATCTCGGTGCCGCTCTGCATCGGGGCGGGCGTGCTCGCCTATGGGCCGTTCGGGGCCGAATATCTCGGCTTCGCTGCGGTCGCCGGGATCGCCGGGGCAGTAGTGACAGGCCTGACCGGTGCGCTGCTGCGCCGTTCCTCGTTTGTCGTCACCTTGCCGTCGACGCCGGTCGCGCTGGTGCAGGCAAGTTTCGCGGCGGCGCTGCTCGATGCCTATCAGGGCAATATGACGATCGCGTTTGCCCTGGTGCCGTTCTGCGCGATCACGGTCGGGATCTTGCAGATCCTGTTCGGATTGTCCGGTCTCGCGCGGCTCGTCAAGTTTGCGCCCTATCCGGTGATCGCGGGGTTCGGTACAGGGATCGGCCTGCTGATCGCATTCGCGCAGATCCCGAAGCTCTTTGGATATGCGAATAACGCAGCGCTGATTGGCGCCGGCTGGTCCGCCTTTCAGCGTCCGCTGATGCCGCTTTTCGGTATCGCGCTCGCGGCGCTGATGGTCGTGATCTCGCGCCGCGCGCCGCGCGTGCCGGCGCTGCTGGTCGGACTTGTGTGCGGCATTTGCCTCTACCATGCGCTGCGTTTCGTCGCGCCTGGCCTCGATCTTGGGCCAACGCTCGGGGCAGTGTCGACCTCGGCGTTTCTCGACGGGTTGCATTTCGACGTGACGGCGTTGCGCAACCTGTTCGGCAATCTTGCGGCGATGCAGGTTCTGCTTCTGACCGCCGCGACGCTTGCGATCCTCGCTACGCTCGATATCTCCTTCGCGCTTCGTAATGCGCAAAACCTCGCCGACATGGCGGTATCACCCCGGCGCGACCTGATCGCGCAGGGGATCGCCAATCTCGCCGGCGGCGTCAGTGGCGGCCTGACCGTCTCGGCATCGCTTGCCCTGTCGAACGCGAATTTCCGCGCCGGCGGCCGCACGCGCCTGTCGACGATCTCAGCGGCACTTGCGTTGCTCAGCCTTCTGTTCGTGCCGCAGGCGATCTCGGTGCTTCCGCTGGTTGTGCTCTCGGCGATCCTGCTGACAGTCGGCCTCCTGCTCGCCGACCGCTGGGTGATCCAAATCCTGCGCGAGGCGTGGCGGGCCGAGGAAAAGCCGCAACGCGCGCGTGCGCGCCGCAATCTGCTGATTGTTCTGGCCGTGGTCGGATCGACCGTCCTCGGGCAGCCTGTGGTCGGGGCGGCGGTCGGAATCCTGCTCGCCTGCCTGTTGTTCATCATCGACATGAGCCATCCGGTCGTGCGCCGTCGGCTGCGCGGCGATCGCATGCGATCGAAGCGCGTGCGTTCGGTGCACGATCTCGAACTGCTTGCGGCCGGCGGCCAGCGCATTCTCGTGCTGGAATTGCAGGGCGTGCTGTTTTTCGGCAACGCCGACGACCTTGCGACCGAGCTTCGCGGCTACGATGACGCGGCCGATGTGATCGTGATCGACATGCTGCGGGTGACGAGCGTCGATACCTCCGGCGCGACCGTGCTGCAGCAGATCGCCGCGCGCTGCCGTTTGCGCAGGAAACCGCTGCTCGTCTGTGCGAGCAATCCGGCTTATGCGCGGATCGTCGCGGCTGCCATTAAAGGTCCCGAGACGATCCTGTGTCCGAGCCTCGATAGCGCACTGGAATGGGCCGAGAACCATGTGCTTGAGAGGGAAGCTGCAAAGTCAGGCGCCGCACCCGAATTGTCGATCGAGCAAGCGGATCTTGCTCGCAATCTCGGCCGGGAAGACCTTGCGCTGCTGCTGCGCCATCTCACGCCCGCGCATTATGCTTCTGGGGAGGTGCTGTGCCGCGCCGGGGATCCGGCCGACCGGTTCTGGATCATTCGCCGGGGCAGCGTCAGCGTCCGCCTTGCGGGCTCGAACTCCCAATTGCGGCTGGCGAGCCTTGCCCCCGGCTGCTCCGTGGGCGAGATGGGGCTGCTCGAAGGCAAGCCGCGCTCGGCCGATGTCATCGCCGACGACGAGGTGGAGGCCTATCTGCTGACGAAAGAGTCGTTCGACAGCATCATGCGCGATCATCCGCAGATCGGACAGGCGATCCTGTCGAACATCGCGCGTCAGCTTGCTCAACGGCTGCGGCATACGTCCGAAGACCTGCGGCTGGCCGAGGCCTGAGTGCGCGACATCTTCGAAGACATTTTCAAGGACGAGCCGTCCGACCCCGTGGAGGCCGCGCGGCGCACCGTGCGCGTCAACCTGGCCAAGCGTTTCTTCAAAACGGTCTCGGTCGATGAAGACGAAGGCGCATTCCGTGTCCTGCTGGATGGCAAACCGATCCGCACGCCGGCGAGGCAGAAACTCGCGGCTCCATCGCGCGCGCTGGCCGAGGCGATCGCCGAGGAATGGGGCGCGCAGGCGGAGGTGGTCGACCCGGCGCAGATGCCGCTGACGCGGCTTGCCAATTCGGTGATCGACGGCGTGAGCCGCAGGGCAGCCGCGGTCTCCGACGACGTCGTGAAATATCTCGGATCGGACCTCGTCTTCTATCGCGCCGACGGCCCGGAGGGGCTGATCGCGCGCGAGACCGAGCATTGGGACCCATTGCTTGCCTTCGCGCGCAACGCGCTCGGTGCGCGCTTCATCCTGGCGCAGGGCGTGATGTTCGCTGCGCAGCCGCAGGACGCGCTCGACGCCGCGCGCGCAGCTTTGCCGGAGGATTCCTGGCTGCTCGGGGCGGTGCATTCGATCACGACGCTGACCGGCTCCGCGCTGGTCGCGCTTGCACTTGCACGGGACGCGATATCGCCGGAGGCGGCCTGGGCCGCGGCGAATGTGGAAGAAGACTGGAACGCGGATGCGTGGGGCCACGACACTGCCGCAGAAGCGCGTCGCCAATATCGCCGCCGCGAGCTTGACGCGGCGGTGACGATCCTGCGGCTGGTGCCGCGCAGCTGACAGGGGAGCGACTGTGAACGAGTTAATGATCGACCGGCGCAGCCTCATGGCCGGAATTGCTGCGAGTGCGCTCGCAATGCGCCCCGCCGCAGCTCAGATGGCCGTCGATGTGAAGCCTGATCTCGCCCAGGTCTTCTCGGATGCGCGGACCGAGGGCACCTTCGTTGCGCTCGATTTGAAGCGCAATCGCATGACCATGACCGACGAGACACGCGCGCGGCGGCCCGAATTGCCGGCTTCGACCTACAAAATTCCCCACGCCCTGATCGCGCTAGAGACTGGGGCCGTCGCCGACACCGATACGGAGATCATCCATTGGGACGGCGTGATGCGCGACATCCCGCAATGGAATCAGGATCACACGCTGCGCTCGGCGATGAGATGGTCGGTCGTTCCGGTGTTCCAGCAGATTGCGCGGCGCATCGGATCGGAACGCATGCAGAAATACGTCGACGCATTCGATTACGGCAATCGCGATATCGGCGGCGCGCCGATCGACAAATTCTGGCTGGAAGGCAATCTGCGCATCACGCCGGTCGAGCAGATTGAATTTCTGCGCCGCCTCTATCTCGACGAATTGCCGGTATCTCCCCGTACCTTGTCGCTGGTCAAGGACATCATCCCGGTGGAGAAGACCGAACGCGCCACGATCCACGCCAAGACCGGCGCGGTCGGGCGAAACGGCAAGCTCGTGCTCGGGTGGCTCGTCGGCTATGCCGAGCGGGGCGAGGACATCACCCTGTTTGCGATGAATATCGACCTGCATGGTCCGGACGACCTTGGCCGGCGGATGCCGATGACGCTCGCGATCCTCGGCCGGATCGGGGCGATTTGAACCGGCAGGCCAGTCCCGGCGACCAAGCATCACAGCACCCGGAACGGCTGCGCCACGCGCGGCCGCGCCGGTGATATGATCGCGCCGGGGGAGGCAATCATGAAAGTCACACTCGACCTGTCGAAGCTCGTCGAAACGGGCCAGATCACGCCTGCGGAGGCCGACCGGCTGCGGGCGCTCGGCGCAAGCGACACCGGTGCGCTCGGCATCAATATCCTGATCGGTTTCGGCGTGGTCGCGGTCGCGGCCGGCGCGGTTGCGCTGCTGCCCACGCCGTTCACCGCCATCGTCATCGGTCTTGCGCTGTTCGGCGCAGGTTTCGGGCTGACGCTGGCGCGCTCCGAGCAATGGGATTTGCTGGCGCAGGTTTGCGTCGTGATCGGCGCGCTGATGTTTGCCGGCGGAGTGCTCGCGTTCGGGAAGGGCTCGCTTGAATCAATGATGATTGTCACCGCAACCTTTGCCGGCGCGGCGTTGCTCGCGCGGTCGAGCCTCCTAATGGCGGGCGCGGTGCTTGCCGCCGCATCCTGCTTCGGCGCGCGGGCGGGTTACTGGCACGCGACCTATGCGCTCGCGATCTACGAGCCGCTGCTGACCATCGTCGTTTTTGGGGCGCTCGCGTGGATCGCCTATCTCGTCTCGCGCAATCTGTCCGCCGATTACGAGCGCATCGCGATCACGGCGTCGCGCACGTCCGTGTTCCTGGTCAATTTCGGATTCTGGATCGGCTCGCTGTGGGGCGACCGTATGATCCTGCTGCGGCAGCTCATCTACACCGACGCGAAGCCGGGCGGCGGAGAGAATCTGATCGTCGGCCCCTGGCCCTTCATCATCGGCTGGGCGGCCGCTCTGCTCGCGGTTGCGCTCTGGGGCGTGAAGGCGAACCGGCGCTGGGTGGTCAACGTGGCGGCCGTGTTCGGCGCGATCCACTTCTATACGCAATGGTTCGAAAGGCTTGGACCGCAGCCGATGTCATTCTTCATTGGCGGTCTCCTGATGCTTGCTTTTGCGCTTGGGCTCTGGCGGTTCAACCGGACGATGCAGCGGCCGGCACCGTGACCGGCGCGCCGGCGGCGTGCTGGCGCACCACAAGCAGCGCTGCCACGACAAGAACGGCAAGCGCAAACAGCAGGATCAGCTTCTTGGCCATCGCGACGCTCCATCGTCGCATCATGGATCGCGCGAAATCCTCTTCCGCGCTTTGCGTTGGATCAAGCGCCGGAAGGCGAGGGATGAGAGCTGCTAGTTCCAGGCGTAGCGGAAGGTGCCGGTCACGCCGTAGCTGCGATAGCCCTCGGCGAATTCGCCGTCGAATTTGGCCGAGAGCGTCACGCTGTCGTTGACGCGGAATTTCGCTCCGGCGGTGAGCAGCGCGAGGTCGGATGGCGGGGTGGCTCCCGTCACGACGAACGACGAACCGGGAAGGGACTGGAACATGGCCGAGATGCTGCCGTCGCTTCGCCAGTCATGCGCCCAGGCGGCGCGGGCGAACAGCGTCGTGTTGTTGAGTTCGCGGCTGCTGATCCAGCTTCCAAGTTCGCTGCGCGTCACGGTCGCGGTCTGCGACGAATAGGTCAGCGCGAACTGGTTCGCGGTGCCGCCCTGTTCGGAATAGCCGGGGATGTAAGCGGCCTGCGCCTGTACGGCGGCATAGGGCGTCACATTGGCGAATGCGGTCTCGAAACGGTGCCCGGCCTCGAGCCGGCCACCCAACGCGTGAGCGTCGTAGCTCGCGGTCAGGCGATCGATGCCTGCGACCGTGACCGTGCGGTCGGTCGCGACGTCGAAGAAGCTGTAGCTCGCGGCGGCGGAGAGATACGAATTGCCGAAGCGCGCGGTGCCGTAGATGCCGGCCTGGAATGCGTCGCTCGTGCCGCCGCCCAATCCTTCCATCAGGCCCCAGCGCGTCCCGCCGCCGGCGAGCGCGAAGCCGACGAGGCTGTCCGGGCCTGCGCGATAATCCGCGCCCGCGGCAACCCCGTAGGTGCGCACCGACGTCTCGGTGCTGCCGGCGGTCGCATCGCCGGAAACGCGCGCATCGCCGCCATAGCCCGCACCCCAGACCGACCAGCGCTTGTCGATGTCGCGCGGCGCGAGCGGGGCCTTGGCGAAGGCTGCGAGCGCGGGTTGACGCGCGGGCTCGGACGCAAAGGCGAGAACCGGATCGCCGCCGGCGTCGCTGCCGCGACCGCGCGAGCTCGCGCTGAGCAGGAGCGACAGGAACTGGTTGGTCATCTGATTGAACGATTGCGCGCCGCCGGTCGCGCCCGCTTCGCCATCGACCTGCTTGAAGCCGCCGACAAGGCCTGCCGGGCCGAGCGAATAAAGAGCGAGGAAGCCGGACGAGAAAGCCGGATTGTTGCGGAACGGGTCTATCGCTTTCGCGACATTCTGCACGTTCTGCGGCGCGTCCGACAGGAACGGCAGGATCGAATCCAGCGAGGCAAGCGTCAACGTGACGCCGCCGAGATCGAGAAAAATCCCGCAAATGCTGCCCCCGCTCGCCGAATTCGTGCAGTTGGGCCCGTTTCCCACAAAGGAGAATGTCAGCGTTTTCGCGCCGGGTGTCGTCACGGTAAAAGTGTCGGTATGCGATGTGCCGGTGTCGGAAAATACGCTCGCGATGCTGTTGCGCGGGTTCACCAGCACCGTGCCGCTGCCCGATCCGGAGATCGAAGGCGTCAGGCTTTCGTAGTCAGCCGGCGGAGAGCCGCTTGGAGCGCCGCTCGCCTGATAGGTGAGGTTGTAGCTGCCGGCCGCGAGATTCATCGCCTTCGACGCCGTGACGGTGTTGACGGCGAAAATCTGCGGGCTATCGACCACGACAAACACGACGCCGGTGTCGTTCGGCGGGGTGACGCCGGTGATGGTCCAGCCGTTGAGCGACTGCGC
The DNA here is from genome assembly GCA_964584855.1 of uncultured Hyphomicrobiales bacterium. Lineage (GTDB taxonomy): Bacteria > Pseudomonadota > Alphaproteobacteria > Rhizobiales > Xanthobacteraceae > Pseudorhodoplanes. The sequence continues at coordinate 991 of CAZPBF010000004.1, read as the reverse complement.
CTGCGCGGCACTGCACGCAGCGATGCTCGCCGCGAAAGCCGCCGCCGACATCATGAGGCGCAGCTTGCGCCGTCCGTTCCTGGTCACGCCCGAGCCCCGTATCGCTTTGTGCAGCCCGCACAAAAAACCAAGGCGCTCCAGTGGATTTGCCTTGGCCGATCCGATTGTTGCGGATTCTCGGGGACGGGCAAGCTCAAAAACGGCCACATCCGCAGAAAAAGCTGTCCGGGGCGGTCCCATCGCGGGCGCCGGGCCCAAGTTCCCGCCGGGGCAAGCCCCATGCTAGGACATTGAGGCCGTGTGGAACTGGGCGAGAGCATGAAGGACATCATCGAGACGCTGGAACACCGCCGCGCCGAGGCCAAGCTCGGGGGCGGGGAGAAGCGCATCGAGGCGCAGCACAAGCGCGGGAAGCTGACCGCGCGCGAGCGGATCGAATTGTTCCTCGACAAGGGCTCGTTCGAGGAATTCGACATGTTCGTCGAGCACCGCTCCAACGAATTCGGCATGGAGAAGCAGAAGATCCCGGGCGACGGCGTGGTCACCGGCTGGGGCACGGTGAACGGCCGCACCGTCTATCTCTTCTCCAAGGACTTCACCGTGTTCGGCGGCTCGCTCTCCGAAACCCACGCGCAGAAGATCGTGAAGGTGCAGGACATGGCGATGCGGGCGCGGGCGCCCGTGATCGGCCTGTTCGACGCCGGCGGCGCGCGCATCCAGGAAGGCGTCGCAGCCTTGGGCGGCTATGGCGAGGTGTTCAAGCGCAACGTCATCGCCTCCGGCGTCATCCCGCAGATTTCGGTCATCATGGGTCCGTGCGCGGGCGGCGACGTCTATTCGCCGGCCATGACCGACTTCATCTTCATGGTGCGCGACACCTCCTACATGTTCGTCACTGGCCCCGACGTGGTGAAGACCGTCACCAACGAAGTCGTCACGGCGGAAGAGCTCGGCGGCGCGTCGATCCACACCACCAAGTCTGGCGTGGCCG
>CAZPBF010000003.1:0-44882 GCA_964584855.1 uncultured Hyphomicrobiales bacterium | reverse complement strand
CGCGCGGCAATTTCCTTCAGCGCCGACGCCATCTCGATCGCATGATCGCGACTTTCGAGCTGGCAAGGGCCGGCGATCAAGGTGAGAGGCAATCGGTTGCCGATTTTCACGCCCTTGATTTCGACAATTGCATTCGGTGAGGGATTCATGGCCGGACCATGGCGACCGACGATGGCGCGGTCAACATTCCAAAGCAGGAAGGCTGGTCCCTGTCGCAAGCGGTCTGGCGGAGCCTTTCGCGGCGCGCGAGGCTTGTTCCAAAGCGAGCCTGATGCGTAGAATTAAGGGCCCGGCATCGCGAGAAAGAGCCCTCCGAAGCCGGCGTGGGGTGGATCTGTGGAAATTCCCTCAGCACCGTTGCCGCTGTGCTTCGTGTTGATGCCCTTTGGCGTCAAGACCGATGCCAGGGGCCGTACCACCAATTTCGATGCCGTCTATCGGCAGATCATTGCGCCGGCTGTTGCGGCGGCGGAGATGGAGCCGCTGCGCGCCGATGAGGAAAAGATCGGCGGCACCATTCACAAGCCGATGTTCGAACGGTTGATGCTTTGCCAGTACGCGATCGCGGACATTACCGGCGCAAATCCCAACGTCTATTACGAACTCGGTATCCGCCATGCGCTTCGCCCGAGATCGACGGTGATCCTGTTCGCGGAAGGCACGACACTGCCGTTCGACATCGCCCAACTTCGCGGCATGCCCTATAAATTATCCGATGGCGGCGAACCGCTCGACGTCGAATCGTGCTCCAAGGTGCTCGCTGCGCAGCTGCGCGAAGTGCGGACGAATCCGCACGACGACAGCCCTTTGTTCCAGCTGATCGCCGACATGCCGCGGTTCGAGATCGATCACATCAAGACCGATGCATTCCGCAAGATCTTCGACTATTCGCGCAAGTACAAGGATCGCCTTGCCGAGGCGACCCGCAAAGGTGCCGCCGCAGTCAACGCGATTGCCGCCGAGCCGGGGCTCGCCAACCTGAACGAGGTCGAGACGGGTGTTGTCGTCGATCTCTTTCTGTCGCTGCGCGACGTCGAAAACCATAAAGGGATGATTGAGCTTTACCAGCGGATGCCGCCTCCCCTGCAGCGTGCGCGCACCATTCGCGAGCTGCTTGCGTTCGCGCTCAATCGTGAAGGCCAGAAGCAGGAGGCCGCTGATGTGCTTGAACTCGTGATCAAGGAGTTTGGACCGTCGAGCGAGACGTATGGCCTGCTCGGTCGCGTTTACAAGGATCGCTGGGAAGAAGCGAGAAAGTCGGCGAAATACGAAGCGGCAGGTCTTTTGGAGAAAGCCATCGAAACCTATGTCGCGGGCTTCCAGTCCGACTGGCGCGATGCGTATCCCGGCGTAAACGCCCTGACGCTGATGGAGGGGCTGGATGATCCCGATCCCCGCAGGGACGAAATGCTGCCGGTCGTTCACTATGCGGTCCGGCAAAAAGCGCAAAAGAGTGCCGGCTATTGGGACTTTGCAACATTGCTCGAAATTGCCGTCCTCGCGAAAGATCCAAAGGATGCAAACAAGCAGCTTGGAAAGGCGCTTGCGATCGTCGACCCGAAGGGCCCGTGGCAGCTCGATTCCACGGTCAAAAATCTGAAATTGATCCGCGATCTGCGCACATCGCGCGGCGAAGATGCGGGATGGGTCAAGGAAATCGAAGAGGCCATGGAGAGCAAGGCTGCTGCGTTGAGGAAAGCGCAGAAGTCCTAGCGCATCTCAACTCGCCTCAAATGCCATAATCGCGCCCATTGCCGTTGGCGCCGATACGACCAGGCGTCCCATATGGCTCGCTACCGGGACGCCGTTACGGCTCATCACCCTTTCCGCCTTGCCGAGATCATTCGCAACGAAACGCATCGCCGCAAGACGTGCGCCCTGCGAAATGTCGGGCGGATCGGCGTTGAAATGGTTTCGAAAGGCTGCCGGATCCATCACCTGAACCTCGCCGCGCGGCGTCGATGCGGTGATCCCGCTCGACGTCGATTGCAGCTCGCGTTCGCCCGTGAATGCCGACAGAAAGATGTGGTGATCGGTCGGATTGTCAGCGACCATCACGACGCCCGCGATGGCAACGGCCCCGTTGTCATGGTGCTGGAAGTCGGGATTCCAGAAATTCTCCGGAAAGTGCTGCTGGCAGACCGCGAAGCCCGCATTCGGGGCGAGCGCATCGCGCGCAAACACGAGCGAAAATGCGACCTTCACCGGCGTGCCGTCCGGCTTCTTTCCCTCCCGCCCGAAGCGCAGGGCATGCGATGCGGAAATGCCGGCGTCGCGGAACGCCTGCGCATCGGCCTGCGCATCGCGGCTTTCCAGGATGAGAAGCGACAGGCCTTCGTTGTGCTCGAGAAATCGCTGATTGAATTTGCCGAACAGTGTCGACAATCCGTCGGTGCCGAGCTTGTCGGGCTCGGCGACTGTGAGCAACTCGACGAAGAAGCCCGGAAGCTGGACGATATGATTGTGCGTGCCCCAGTCATGCCGGTTCCGCGCCCCTACGGTGAACCCGAGCTTTCGATACAGCGCCGCTGCCGCCTCGAGATCGCGAACGGCATGCGCCACATGGTCAAGGCCGCGTCCCATCGTCCCGTCATTTCACGGAAGAAAACGCGGTCGGTTGCAGGATCTGGTTCATTACCGAAGCGACGATAGGCCCGTCCTTTTCGGTCGCGTCGCGCTTGCTGATCCATTCCGGGTCGGACTGAAAGGCAGTCCACTTCTTCTGCCGCTCGTCGAGCGATTCCCACTGCAGCAGATACGTGAGATCGTGGTTCGATTCCCCGATCATCGTGATCCAGAACCCGGCCTGGCGGATGCCGTGCTTCTTCCAGAGATCGAGCGTCACGGTCTCGAACCGTTTCAGCAACGCTGGCAAGCGAAGCGGCACACAGCGATAGACACGCATTTCGTAGAGCATGGTTTTCCTCGTGGTGGGCGCCTCTGGCCCTCTCTGTCACCGATGAAAAATCAGACGAGACGGCTCTGTTCGACCGCGGCTTCGACGAAGGAAGCAAAGAGCGGATGCGGTTCGAATGGCCTGGATTTCAATTCAGGATGAAACTGCACTCCGATGAACCAGGGATGGTCATCGTATTCCACGATCTCAGGGAGTACGCCATCGGGGGACATTCCGGAAAAACGCATTCCGCGCTGCTCGAGACGGCCTTTATAGCCGGTGTTGACCTCGTAGCGGTGACGATGCCGCTCTGAAATCTCGGTTGTTCCGTAGATGGCGTTGACGCGGCTGCCGCGCGCAAGGATCGCAGGATAAGCACCGAGCCGCATCGTGCCGCCGAGGTCGCCGCTGGCCGTGCGCTTCTGCAATTCGTTGCCCCTGAGCCATTCGGTCATAAGACCGACGACAGGCTCCGGGGTCGGGCCAAATTCGGTCGAATTGGCTTCGGGTATGCCACACAGATTGCGCGCCGCCTCGACCACGGCCATCTGCATGCCGAAACAGATTCCGAAATAGGGAACATGGCGCTCGCGTGCGAACTGCGCCGCCCGGATCTTGCCCTCCGCGCCACGCTGGCCGAATCCGCCCGGCACAAGGATGCCGTTCACATGTTCGAGGAACGGCGCCGGATCCTCGTTCTCAAAAACTTCGGACTCGATCCAGTCGAGGTTGACCTTCACCTTGTTGGCGATGCCGCCGTGCGACAGTGACTCGATCAGCGACTTATAGGCATCCTTCATGCCAGTATATTTTCCGACAATCGCGATCGTGACCTGCCCTTCCGGATTGCGGACGCGCTCGTTGATCAATTTCCAGCGGTCGAGCTGCAGCGATCCGGTCGCCTCGATGCCGAATGCGTTCAGCACTTCGGCATCAAGTCCCTCGGCCGAATAGGCCTCAGGCACTGCGTAGATGTTGTCGACGTCGCGAGCCTCGATCACGGCTGTTTCACGCACATTGCAAAAGAGCGAGAGCTTGCGCCGTTCCTCTTTCGGGATCGGCCGGTCGGTGCGGCACAACAGGATGTCGGGCTGAATGCCGATCGACAGCAATTCCTTCACCGAATGCTGCGTCGGCTTGGTCTTCAATTCACCCGCGCTCGGGATGTACGGCATCAGCGTCAGATGTACGTAAACCGCATGCATGCGCGGCAATTCATTGCCAAATTGGCGGATCGCTTCGAGGAACGGCAGGCTTTCGATGTCGCCGACCGTGCCGCCGATCTCGACCAGAACGAAATCGAAGTCCTCATTGCCCTCGCGGATAAAATCCTTGATCGCATTGGTGACGTGCGGAACGACCTGGATTGTCGCGCCGAGATAGTCGCCGCGGCGTTCCTTCGCGAGAATGTCCTGATAGATGCGTCCGGTCGTGATGTTGTCCTGACGATTGGCAGGACGGCCGGTGAACCGCTCGTAATGACCGAGATCGAGATCGGTCTCGGCTCCGTCGTCGGTCACGAAGACTTCGCCGTGCTGATAGGGTGACATCGTCCCCGGATCGACGTTGAGATAAGGATCGAGCTTGCGCAGCCGCACGCGATAGCCGCGAGCCTGCAGGAGCGCGCCAAGCGCGGCCGACGCGAGACCCTTGCCGAGTGAGGAAACCACGCCGCCGGTGATGAAGACGTACCGCGCCATGGGGTTCAACCTTTAACCCGGCTGATCGATTCGAGGAGAGATTTAGTTGCCCGTTTCAGAATGCCTATCCCCATAAATTCGAAGGGCCGGTTTCCCGGCCCTTTCGGCTTATTTCGACTGCGGAACCTGCGGTCCTTGCGGCGTGGCGGGCTGGCCCGCGCCTCGCAGCTGATCGAGAAGCCCGCCCCCCTGCGAGATCGGAGGTTGCGGCGCACCGGCGGGCGCGGCCGGAGCTCCTGCCGGGGCGTTGATAACCGAGGTCGGTTTGCGGTCCATGCCGGCGAGGATCGACAGAAACAGGCTCGTTGCGAAGAATGAGCCGGCGAGGATCGCGGTCGCCCGCGACAGGACGTTTGCGGAGCCGCGGCTGGTCATGAAGCCGCCCCCACCCCCCATTCCAAGGCCGCCGCCTTCCGACTTCTGCAGGAGCACGAGCCCGATCATCGCGAGCACGATCATGAGGTGGATGACGATAATCACGGTCTGCATGCGTTCAATCCATCACCACGGTCCCAGGGGCGCTCTTCGGGGGCCGACCTTGATCCGCGATATATAGGTGAGTTCGGGCGCGTCTCTACACGATCGTCTGCGCGATTTCCAGCCTCGCCAGCCTCAGCGATAGACCGCGGCAATCCCCAGGAAATCTGCCGCTTTCAGGCTCGCGCCCCCGACCAGGGCTCCGTTCACATCCGGGACAGCCATCAATTCCTTCGCGTTGGATGGTTTGACCGAGCCGCCGTAAAGAATGCGAACGGCCTCGCCTGCCGCCTTGTCATGCGCGAGAAGGCGCGCCCGGATGAAGGCATGAACTTCCGCCACGTCCTTTGTGGTCGGCGTAAGCCCGGTTCCGATGGCCCAAACCGGTTCGTAGGCCACGACGAGCCCGTCCGGGCTAATCCGATCGGGAAGCGAGCCGTCGAGCTGCCGCTCGATACGCGCAACGGTCGCGCCAGCCTCCCGCTCCTCCCTGGTTTCCCCGATGCACAGGATGGCGACGAGCCCCGCTCGCGCCGCGGCGCCGGCCTTGGCCTTCACGTCGGCGTCGGTCTCCCGATGCACCGTGCGTCGTTCCGAATGCCCGACGATGACCGCGCGCGCGCCTGCATCCGCAATCATTTCGGCTGCAATATCCCCGGTAAACGCGCCAGAGGGCTCGGCATGGCAATCCTGGGCGCCGATCACGACAGGCCCCTCCTTCGCTATCGAGGCGAAGCGAGCCAGGATCGTCGCCGGCGGGCAGACCATGAGATCGCACTCGGGCCTCTGTTCGCGCGCACCGGCAATGATGCGTTCGAGCTCCGCGGAGTCCGCCCGGAGCCCGTTCATTTTCCAGTTGCCCGCGACCAGCGGACGAGGAGCGCGCGCCATGTTTTCTGTCCGATTCCTGTTGAGGATTTGCCGTTAGCAAACCGGCTGCTGCAGCGCCAGAGCAGTCATTGCCCCGAGTTGCGGCGGGCTGGCCCGATCCCTATGATGCGGCCGCATCCGGACCTCCGGTCCCCTTCATCCAACATCGACGGCATCACTGTCCATGCTTCGCGGAATTCATAACGTTTCCAAAAACTGGCTCGGCCGGATCGTCACGGCCGTCGTCCTGAGCCTGATCGCGGGCAGCTTCGCGATCTGGGGCATCGGCGACATCTTCCGCGGATTCGGAAGATCCACTTTGGCCAAGATCGGGGGCACCGAAATCGGGATCGAACAGTTCCGCCAGACTTTCAACGATCGTCTGCAGCAGCTCGCGCGCCGCCTCGGCCGGCCCGTCACTCCCGATCAGGCGCGCCAGCTTGGACTGGACCGGCAATTGCTCGCGCAGCTCCTCGCCGAAGCCGCCCTCGACGAGAATGCGAGCAACATGGGTCTCGGCCTCTCGGACGCCGACATCATCAAGCACATCACCGACGACCCCACTTTCCGCGGGCCTTCCGGCCAGTTCGACCGAACGCGTTTTGAACAGACCATCCGGCAAGCCGGCTACACCGAAGCCCGGTTTATCGCCGAGCAGCGGCGTGTTTCGATCCGCCGCCAGATCGCGGAGACGCTGACCGGCGGATTTTCGGTTCCTGCAGCCGCGAGCAATGTCGTCAGCCGGTTCGACGACGAAGAACGCTCGATCGAATACGTGACGCTCGGACCGGCGCAAGCTGGCACCATCGCCAATCCGCCCGAGGATGTGCTGGCGAAATATTACCGGGACAACAAGGTGCTGTTCCGCGCACCGGAATATCGCAAGCTGGTGCTGCTGGTGCTGACGCCTCAGGAAGTAGCGCGCTGGATCGAAGTGTCCGACGCCGACGCGCGCAAGATCTATGAAGCCAACCGCGCGCGATACGTCACGCCGGAGCGACGCGAGGTCCAGCAGATCGTTTTTCCGAAGGCCGAAGACGCACGCGCGGCCTCTGAGCAGTTGAGCAAGGGCACGACCTTCGGTCAACTCGTCACCGAACGCGGCCTGAAGGAATCCGACGTCAATCTCGGGCTCGTCACGAAGTCTGCAATCGTTGATCCGGCCGTTGCGGATGCGGCGTTCGCCCTGAAGGAAGACGGCGTCAGCGACCCTGTGACGGGCCGCTTTGGAACGGTGATCGTGCACGTCGGAAAGATTGAGCCGGAAAAGATTCGCTCATACGAAGATGTCGCCGATCAGATCAAGCGCGATCGGGCCGCCGAACTGGCGCGCGCCCGTCTGCTCGACCAGCGTGACAAGATCGAAGACGAACGCGGCGGCGGGCAGCCCCTCACGGCGATCGCCGAAAAGGTTTCGATGCCGGTTCAGACGATTGAGGCGGTCGACCGCTCCGGCCGAAACCCGCAAGGCAATCCCGTTGCGAACCTTCCGCAAGGGGCCGACGTCATAACGGCCGCATTCAACTCCGATGTCGGCGCCGAGAATGACGCGCTGCAGGTCCAGGGCGGCGGCTATATTTGGTACGACGTCATCTCCGTCACCCCCTCGCGCGAGCGTCCGCTCGAAGAGGTCAAGGACAAGGTGATCGAGCGGTGGCGCGACGAACAGATCGCGGCGAAGCTGAAATCCGTCTCGTCGGAAATTCTCGACAAGCTGAAAACCGTGTCCATGGCGGAGGCCACGGCTTCGCTCGGCGTGACGCCATCGATCGCGAGCGGGCTCAAGCGTAGAAAGCCCTCCCCCGGACTGCCGTCGAGCGTCGTGTCCGACGCGTTCACCAAGGCGAAAGGCGCTGCCGGAGACGCCGAGGGCGATCAGCCGACCGAGCGCATCGTTTTCCGGGTGACGGATATTACCGTGCCGCCGTCCGATCCGAACTCGGCGGAATTCAAGCGCATCGTGGAAGCCCTGCGCGCTAGTTACAATGATGAATTGCTGGCGCAATACGTCACTCAGATCGAACTCGATCTCGGCACGACGATCAACGAAAGCGCGCTCGGCCAGGCTGTCGGCGGCGCCTCGCCGAACTGACACATGCAGGTCGAACCGTCCCCCCAGGATTTTGCCGCGCGTTACGAGCGCGGCGAGGCGCAGGTCGCATGGACCACGCTTGTCGCCGATCTCGAGACGCCGGTTTCGGCCTATCTGAAAATCGCCGGAAACAGGCCGATGACGTTTCTGCTGGAATCGGTCGAAGGCGGAGCGGTGCGGGGCCGCTACTCGATCATCGGTCTTGATCCCGATCTCGTCTGGCGTTCCTCGGGAGGACGCGCCGAAGTCAACCGAAACGCGCGCACGTCGGCGGAAGCCTTTTCCCCGAGCGCGAATTCGCCGTTGTCAGATTTGCGGGCGCTGGTTGCGGAAAGCCGCATCACACTTCCGGACACGCTGCCGCCGATGTCCGCCGGCCTCTTCGGATTTCTTGGTTACGACATGGTGCGGCTGATGGAGGAATTGCCGCAGCCCAATCCGGACCCGATCGGATTGCCGGAAGCGGTTCTCATTCGTCCCACCATCGTTGTTGTGTTCGATTCGGTGAAGGACTCCATCACCGTCGTTACTCCGATCCGCCCGGAAAAGGGCGTGTCAGCCGCCGTTGCTCTGACGCGCGCGACCGAACGGCTGTCGGCCATCGTCGATGCGCTCGACAAGCCGCTCGACAAATCGGCCGTCTCTTTCGACGCAGGCCCGCTGATGGTCGAGCCGACCTCGAACACGACGGCTGCCGAATACAAGGACATGGTGCTGCGCGCGAAGGAATATATCGCCGCGGGCGACATTTTTCAGGTCGTGCTGTCCCAGCGCTTCGAAGCGCCGTTCACGCTGCCCGCCTTCTCGCTCTATCGCGCGTTGCGCCGGGTGAATCCGGCGCCCTATCTCTATTTCCTGAATTACGGTTCGTTCGCCGTTGCCGGGTCGAGCCCGGAAATTCTCGTCGAAGCAAGGCAAGGCAAAGTCACGGTGCGGCCCATTGCCGGAACAAGGCCGCGCGGGCAGACGCCGCACGAAGATCTCGCGCTCGAACAGGAATTGCTCGCCGATCCGAAAGAGCGTGCCGAGCATCTCATGTTGCTCGACCTCGGCCGCAACGATGTGGGTCGCGTCGCCAAGATCGGCACCGTCAAGGTGACGGATCAGTTCTTCATCGAGCGATATAGCCACGTCATGCATATCGTGTCGAACGTCGAAGGCGAGATCGCCGACAACCGTGACGCGCTCGACGCTCTCGCGGCCGGATTCCCGGCGGGCACCGTGTCCGGCGCGCCGAAGGTGCGCGCTATGCAGATCATCGATGAACTGGAAAAAGAAAAGCGCGGCCTCTACGCCGGCGCGGTCGGATATTTTTCCGCGGGCGGCGATATGGACACCTGCATCGTCCTTCGGACCGCGCTCGTGAAAGACGGCGTGATGTATGTTCAGGCCGGCGCCGGGATCGTGGCGGATTCCAATCCGCAATCCGAGCAGCAGGAATGCGTGAACAAGGCGAAGGCCCTCTTCCGCGCGGCCGAAGAGGCGCGGCGCTTCGCCAGCACCGCCGAGCGCGGCCAGTAGCGCGAAAAGGGCCGTTTTTGCCCGTATTCTTGACCCCCTGCGGAGGCGCGTCTAAGACCTTGCCTCGGCACGGAAAACGCGCGCGATGATCGTCCTGATCGACAACTACGACAGTTTCACGTTCAACCTCGTCCATTATCTCGGCGGACTGGGCGCGGACGTCGTCGTCCATCGCAATGACAAGGTGAGCATCGCCGACGTCATGGCAGCCGGGCCTGACGCAATCGTCCTGTCGCCCGGCCCCTGCACGCCGCACGAAGCGGGCATCTGCCTCGACTTGATCGAGGCTGCGGCGCAGACCACCCCGATCCTCGGTGTGTGCCTGGGGCACCAGGCCATCGGACAAGCGTTCGGTGGCACCGTGCTGCGGGCGCCGGTCCCGGTTCATGGCAAGTTGTCGGAGATCCGTCATCAGGGACAGGGCGTCTTCCGCGGGATCAACGCACCGTTCAAGGCGACGCGGTATCACTCGCTGGTGGTCGATCGCGCGACCATGCCGGAAGCCCTCGCTGTCACCGCCGAAACCGACGATCGTCTGGTGATGGGACTGTCGCACAAGACCCTTCCGCTGCACGGCGTGCAATTCCACCCCGAAAGCATCGCGTCCGAGAATGGGCACCTCATCTTGAAGAATTTTCTCGATCTTGCCGCTGCCTGGAATGCAAAGCATAAGAACGCCGACAAGACCGCGCCGGCACGGAGGCGCGCGTGATCGACGAGTTCAAGGCATTGATCGCCAAGGTCGCGACCGGCGCGACATTGACACGGGATGAATCCGCAGCCGTCTTCGAGCGAATGATGAGCGGCGAAGCGACCCCGTCGCAAATGGGCGCGGTGCTGATGGGCTTGCGCGTTCGCGGCGAGACGGTGGACGAAATCACCGGCGCAGTCAGCACGATGCGCGCCAAGATGCTCAAGGTCAATGCGCCCGCAAACGCAATTGATGTCGTCGGCACCGGTGGAGACGCCTCCGGCTCCTACAACATCTCGACTTGTGCGGCCTTCATCGTGGCGGGCGCCGACATTCCGGTCGCCAAACACGGCAACCGGGCGCTGTCGTCGAAATCGGGCGCGGCGGATGTGCTGTCGGCGCTTGGCGTCAACATCGAACTCTCGCCAGAGGGCGTCGGCCGCTGCGTGCGCGAGGCGGGTATCGGCTTCATGTTTGCCCCGGCGCATCACCCGGCAATGAAGAATGTCGGCCCCACGCGCGTCGAGCTTGGTACGCGGACGATCTTCAATCTGCTCGGGCCCCTCTCCAACCCTGCCGGGGTGCGTCGCCAATTGGTCGGCGTATTTTCACGGCACTGGATCGAGCCTCTCGCGCAAGTCCTGAAAAATCTCGGTGCCGAACGCGTGTGGGTCGTGCACGGCTCCGACGGCCTTGATGAGATAACGACCTCGGGTCCGACTGCGGTGGCCGCGTTGGAAAACGGCAAGGTGCATCTGTTCGAGATCACGCCAGAGAGCGTGGGGCTCGGCCGCGCCAAGGCCGAGGCCCTGAAGGGCGCCGATGCCAAGGTCAACGCGCAGGCGCTGAAGGCTGTCCTTGATGGCAAGGATGGGCCCTATCGCGACGTCGCCGTGATGAACGCCGCGGCTGCCCTGGTGATTGCCGGTAGCGCGACCGACCTGAAAGACGGCGTGATGCTCGCGCAGAAGTCGATTTCATCGGGTGCCGCCAACGCCCGGCTCGACCGGCTGATCGCAGTCTCCAACGCATAGCGTCGCGATGGCCGACATCCTCAAAAAGATCGAGGCCTATAAGCGCGAAGAGATCGCGGCGGCGAAACGCGCTCGCCCGTTTGACCAAATCGAGAAAGCTGCCAAATCGGCTCCTTCCCCGCGCGGCTTCCTGTCCGCGATCGAACGCAAACACGCACTCAGCCAATACGCGCTGATCGCCGAGATCAAGAAGGCGAGCCCCTCGCGCGGGTTGATCCGCGCGGATTTCGACCCGGTCGCTTTGGCCAAAGCCTACGAAGCGGGCGGTGCTGCATGCTTGTCCGTCTTGACGGACGAGCCTTCATTCGAAGGAAAGCCGGGGTATCTGACAGCATCGCGCGAGGCGACATCCCTGCCCGTGCTGCGCAAGGATTTCATGTTCGACATCTACCAGGTCGCCGAGGCGCGCGTCTGGGGCGCCGACTGCATCCTTATCATCATGGCTGCGGTCGATGACTATTGCGCACGCGATCTGGAGGATACCGCGTTCAGCCTGGGCATGGACGTTCTGCTCGAAGTTCACGACGAGCACGAGTTACAGCGTGCGCTGGCGCTGCGCTCCCGGCTGATCGGGATCAACAATCGCGATCTGCGCACCTTCGAGACGTCTCTCTCGGTCAGTGGACGGCTCGCGCCGAAAGTGCCGCGCGGGCGCGTGATCGTCGGGGAAAGCGGGATTTTCACGTCCGGCGACCTCGATCACCTTTCGCGCTTCGGAATTTCAACCTTCCTTGTCGGTGAAAGCCTGATGCGCGCGGATGACGTCACCGCAGCGACCCGCGCGCTCCTGTCATCGCGCCCCGCCGCACGGACGGCGGCGGAATAACATGCCCGCGAAATCGAAGCTTTCGCATATCGGCGCCTCGGGCGAAGCGCGGATGGTCGATGTGTCGGGCAAAGCTGTGACCTCGCGCGTTGCCGTCGCTCAAGGGCGGGTGAGCATGTCTGCAGAAACACTGAAGATCGTCCTGTCCGGCAATGCGAAGAAAGGCGACGTGCTTGGCGCCGCGCGCATCGCCGGCATCATGGCTGCGAAGCGCACGCACGATCTCATTCCACTATGCCATCCCCTTCCGATCTCGCAGGTCACAATCGAGATGACCCCGGATCGCAAGCGGCCCGGCATCGTGGTCGAGGCGAGCGTGAAGGTCGCCGGACAGACCGGAGTCGAGATGGAGGCTCTGACGGCCGTTTCGGTCGCGTGCCTGACGATCTACGACATGGTGAAGGCTGCCCAGCGCGACATGCGGATCGAGGACATCCGGGTTCTCGAAAAGCGCGGCGGAAAATCCGGCACCTATCGCGCGAAGAGGTGAACCGTGGCCTTGATGCCTGTCGCCGATGCCTTGGCGAAGGTGCTGGAGCACGCGGCGCCGCTTCCGTCCGAGGACGTGGCGTTGTCCGAGGCGCACGGGCGGGTTCTCGCGCAGGATCTGACGGCGCTTCGCACTCAACCGCCCGCCGATGTTTCCGCGATGGACGGATATGCCGTGCGCGGTGCCGACGTCGAAACGAATGGCGCAAGACTGAAAGTCATCGGCGAAGTCGCGGCCGGGCATCCGTTCGACGGTGAAGTCGGTCGCGGAGAATGTGCGCGGATTTTCACCGGCGGGGTGTTGCCTCGCGGCGCGGACACCGTCGTGATCCAGGAAGACGTCACCCGTACCGGCGATCATGTGGTTCTGAAGGTCGCGGGCCGGGCGGGCCGGCATGTGCGCCGCGCGGGAATAGACTTCACCGAAGGTGCAGTGCTTCTGCCTGAGGGCCGCAGCCTCACCGGGCGCGACGTGACGCTCGCGGCCGGGATGAACCATCCCCGCCTGAGGGTCCGCAGGCGTCCGAAAGTGGCGGTCTTCGCAACCGGCGACGAACTCGTGCGGCCGGGCCAGAAGCCGGGCGCGGGCCAGATCGTCTATTCCAACGGCTATAGCGTGATGGCGCTGGCGCGCGACGAAGGCGCCGAGATCATCGATCTCGGGATCGTAGCGGACCGGCTCGACGACATCGTCACGTCGATGCGAAAGGCTGCCGATCTCGGGGCGGATGTTCTCGTGACAACTGGCGGCGCGTCGGTCGGCGACCACGATCTGATGCAGCAGGCCTTTGCCGCGCAGGGTGTCGCGCTTTCGTTCTGGAAAGTGGCGATGAGGCCGGGCCGTCCGTTAATGCACGGCCGCGCCGGGCGGATGCACGTGCTCGGCCTACCGGGAAATCCGGTGTCCGCGTTTGTCTGTTCGTTCCTGTTCCTGGTGCCGCTCCTGCGCAAGCTGTCCGGGCGCACCGACCTCGCGAGCGAACTCGAATCGGCGCGACTCGGCGCCCCCCTGAAGGCCAACGACGAGCGCCAGGACTATCTGCGGGCGACCCTTGGCCAGGCGCCGGACGGAGGTCTGCCGATCGCCACCGCCTTTCCATCGCAGGATTCCTCGCTGACGGCGCCGCTGGCGCAGGCGCAATGCCTGATAATCCGGGCTCCTTTCGCTGCTGCGGCGGAAGCCGGCGCGATGTGCCGTATCGTAAAACTTCCCCTTTGACCGACCGTCGTTTTCTTCACCTCAAATTAAGTGGTTGCGGAACAAGTATGGAACAGATAGTGTTTGTTCTTGATTTGTTTCGGACGGGCCTGCCCCGCCACCGATCCGGGGGAAACAGACGATGCTCACTCGCAAGCAAGCAGAGCTCCTGCGCTTCATCCACGAGCGACTGAAGGAAGCAGGCGTACCCCCTTCGTTCGACGAGATGAAGGACGCGCTCGACCTTCGGTCCAAGTCAGGCATCCATCGCCTGATCACGGCGCTGGAGGAACGCGGCTTCATTCGGCGTCTGCCCAATCGCGCGCGGGCCATCGAGGTCATCAAGCTTCCAGAGTCCTCAAGCCCAGGCCTTGGCGGCCGGCGCGGGTTCACCCCGAGCGTCATCGAGGGCAATCTCGGCCGCGGTCGCTCTCCCGGGGCGTCGGAGGACGAGGGCAATCGCCCGATTTCGGTCCCGGTCATGGGACGGATCGCGGCGGGCACACCGATCGAGGCGATCCAGACACGCAGCCACACCATCAGCATGCCGGCCGACATGCTGACCTCCGGGGAGCATTTCGCGCTCGAGGTTCGAGGAGATTCGATGATCGAGGCCGGCATTCTCGAAGGCGACATGGCCCTCATTCGCCGTACCGAAGCCGCCGACACAGGCGACATCGTGGTGGCCCTGATTGACGACGAGGAAGCAACCCTCAAACGGTTCCGCCGGCGGGGCGCTTCGATCGCCCTCGAGCCGGCCAATACGTCCTACGAAGTGCGAATCCTTCCGCCCACGCGCGTGCGCATCCAAGGCAAGCTCGTCGGGATTTTCCGCCGCTATTGATCTTCGGGCGTGAGGTCATCTGCTTGCGGAGTGGCGTCGCCCGTCCGACTTCGTGGCGGCGCGCCGCTACGCTCCACTGGCGCAGAGCTACGTGCCCATGGACGATCGAGCCCATCGTGGCGCGCCTTTCTGACCTCAAACGTCTTGCCGTTGCGATAGAGCGCGAGCGCGCCCGCCCCGCGCAACAGGTCGCGGTCGATTACCTGAGCGGAACATTGCAACGGCGCATGTTGCGTCGTCACGAGGACCGTGGCGCGGGCGCAATCGTCGTCCAGTGACGCAGCATGCGTTGAGAGCGCGACGAGCATCCCCTCGCCTGCGGCCCCCACGCAACCCGTCCTGTCGCAACGTATAGTTTCCACCAGGCTCGCATCGCGCGGCATTCGCGCGTCGGCGTCTGCTGCGAGCCATTCCTTCACGGTGAAATCGTCGTTGCGGGTCTTCATGATCGCGAGCCTGCCATTCGCGTTGCGGACGGCTGCGATCTGCCCGTCGTGGGAGACGTAGACATCGGGCGAGCGCGTGGTCGCAGCCCAGACGCAGGCCACAACCGCGAGGCCCGCGCCGGCGATCCGTAAGGGGCTCCGCAAAAGGCAGAGGACGACGAGCCCTGCGGTGCCGAGGAGCAACGGACCGACGTCGAATGCAGTTACCCGCCCAACTGCGCCCGGCAGCGACGCGACCCAGAGCGCAACCATGATCATCCAGTCGAGGCCATCGGCCATGAGCCGCCAGAGCGGCGCGTCGAAACCAAACGGAATGGCGACAACCGCAAGCATGCCTGCCGGCATGACCCAGGCCGAGACGATCGGCATCGCGAGAAGATTTGCAATGACGCCGTAGGGCGCCAGCCGGTGGAAGTGATAGGCGGCGTAAGGCGTTGTCGCGAGCCCGGCGAGAAGCGAAGCAAAGATCAGGCCGGCAATTTCACGTCCGCCCCACAGCGCGATCCGCGCGCCGATCGACGAATCCGGTACATTGGAAAACCACGGCAGGCCATGCTGATAGCCCGCAATCAGCGCAAGCGTCGCGGCAAACGACATCTGAAAACTCGGATGCACGACGGCTTCCGGGTGAAGGAAGAGAACCGCAAGCGCGGCTACCGCAATCGTGCGTAGCGTTAGTGCCGGCCGGTCAACGATCACTCCGAGGAGAACCACGCCGGTCATGATGAAGGATCGCTGCGTGGCAACCTCGGAGCCGGAGAGCAGCAGATAGAATGCAGCCGCGATGAGAGCACCGAACGCGGCCCACTTCTTGATCGGATACCGGTTCGCGATCGGCGGAAACACGGCAAGGCCCGCGCGAATGATGAAGAACACCACACCGGCGACGACCGCCATGTGATAGCCGGAGATAGAGAGAACGTGCGCCAGACTTGAAATGTACATGGCGTCGTTGACCGGCGTCGAAATTGCGTCGCGCTTGCCGGTGATCAGCGCGGAAGCAATCGAGCCCCTGTCTCCCGTCACCACGGCGCGGATTCTCGCATCGATCGCATCGCGCACATCGCCGAGTGCCGCCGCATAGCGGAGCCAAAGCCCTTGCGGCGACGGCGGGGGCATCGGTTTGATCTGGCCGAGGACGAAACCACTCGCGCCGATCCCTTGAAAATACAGATCGCGCGCAAAATCGTATCCTCCGGGACGCAGCGGCTGCAGCGGTGGACTGAGCCGCGCCTTCAGGCTCACGTAAGATCCGACCGGCGGCGCCGTGCCTTTGCGGACGGACAGCCTGACCCGGTCCAGTTTTTCCTTCAGGCGCGCGCCTTCGATACGCTCGACGCGCACGACAATGCGGTCGCTGCGCTCACGGTCTTCGCGGACTTCGACAAAGCCGCTTATCTCGACGCCCGACGCGGGATAGGACAGCACCGGATGACTGACGACCAGATTTCGTAACGTCCCTGTTGAAAACCCGCCCGCCATAGCAGCCAGGGCCAGCGCGATCGGAAATCCGACCGGCCGCGCACGCAGCAAGATTGCAGTGCCAATCAAGACACAGGACAGCGGCACGCCGGCCCACCAGGCCGGCTCACGCTCTGCGGCGAAATAGAGGACGATGCCAAAGCCATACGCGATGGCGAGCCATGGAATGAGCCGGCCCGGCGCGACATCGGACAGAGCCCATGTCCGGATGTGGCGGCCGATCGCTTCGCCAAATCGCAAAGCGGCAGACCCGCGCGGAATCCGCCGGCCCCATGCAGCCACGCTTTCGGGCCACGTCTCAACGCGCCCGTCCGACCTGCCCCGCTCGGCCATGCGCGCCCACCCTCGCGCGTCCGCGCCCAAGGCGCGGCGAGAAGCATCTTACATCGCTATGGGATCGTTGCTACGGCGCAAAGGTCGCCGTCCCCCGGGCAGTCAGGCGGGTGTGCTGGAGACCTTCGCCCAGGTATCGCGTAGCCCCACGGTCCGGTTGAAAACCAGATGACCGGATGTGGAATCCTGGTCGGCGCAGAAATAGCCCTGACGCTCGAACTGCACCGGCGCATTTGAATTCGCCGTCGCAAGCGCGGGCTCGACGCGCCCCTGCAGGACCTCGAGCGAATTGGGATTGATGTCCGCGGCGAAATTGGACGCGTCCGGATCGGGCTTCGTGAACAGGGGATTGTAAAGGCGCAATTCCGCAGGGAGCGAATTCTTGGCCGACACCCAATGCATGGTCGCCTTCACCTTGCGGCCGTCCGGAGCGTTGCCGCCTTTTGTCGCGGGATCGTAGGTGCAGCGCAGTTCAACAATCTCCCCCGCCGCATTTTTCACGGCCTCGTGGCATTTGACGAAATACGCGTAGCGCAGCCGCACCTCGTTGCCCGGCGAAAGGCGGAAGAATTTCTTCGGCGGATTTTCCATGAAGTCGTCAGCCTCGATATAAAGCTCGCGCGAGAACGTCACCTTGCGGGAGCCTGCCGCCGGATCGTCGGGATGGTTGGCGGCGTCGAGTTCTTCCGTCTGCCCCTCAGGATAATTCTCCAGAACGATCTTGAGCGGCCGCAACACCGCCATGCGGCGGGCCGCGCTCCGGTTGAGGCATTCCCGCACTGAAAAATCAAACATCGCGCTATCGACCACGCTGTTGGCCTTGGCGACGCCGATCCGCTTGATGAAATCGCGGATCGCTTCGGCCGGAACCCCGCGCCGGCGCAAGCCGGCAAGTGTCGGCATCCGGGGATCGTCCCACCCGGCCACATGCCCGCCGCGCACGAGTTCGGTGAGCACACGTTTCGACAACAAGGTGTGAGTGATGTTCAGCCGGGCAAATTCGTATTGGCGGGGCCGCGAGGGGACCGGCAGGTTCTCCAGAAACCAGTCGTAAAGCGGCCGGTGATCCTCGAATTCGAGCGTGCAGATCGAATGCGTCACATGCTCGATCGCGTCGGATTGCCCGTGCGCGAAATCGTAGCTCGGATAGATGCTCCACGTGGTGCCGGTGCGCGGATGGTTCGCGTGCAGAATCCGATAGAGCACCGGATCGCGCAGATTGATGTTGCCGGATTTCATGCCGATCTTGGCGCGCAACACGCGCGCGCCGTTCGGGAACTCGCCTGCGCGCATTCTCCGGAACAGATCGAGATTGTCCTCGACCGTGCGTTCCCGCCAGGGGCTGTTCTTGCCTGGCTCGGTGAGCGTGCCGCGATTGGCCCGCATCTCGTCCTGGGTCTGGTCGTCGACATAGGCCTTGCCGTCACGGATGAGATGTTCCGCCCAAGTGTAGAGCTGCTCGAAATAATCCGAGGCATGGTAAAGATGCTCGCCCCAGTCGAAGCCGAGCCAGTGAACGTCGCGCTTGATTGCGTCGATGTATTCCTGCTCTTCCCTCGTCGGATTGGTGTCGTCGAAACGCAAATGGCAGCGCCCGCCGAATTCCTGCGCCAGCCCGAAATTCAGGCAAATCGACTTGGCGTGACCGATGTGAAGATAGCCGTTCGGCTCGGGTGGAAATCGCGTGACGACACCCCGATGACGGCCGCTCTCAAGGTCGGCCGCGACGATATCGCGGATGAAATCGCGCCCGGCCTCGTTTGCGTCTGCGTCCGTCATGTCGGAAAGAACCTGCCTCGATCGCCGCAAATGCCCGATGCGGCGCGGGGCCTATGTGCCAAATCCGCGTCCCAACGCCAAGCCAAATTGGGGAGTAGCTCCAGTCGCGTGTTGCCGTTGCTTATGGCTGTGATACCACGCTCGCAAATGTCCGAGACGGTTGTCACACGTTTTGCACCTTCCCCGACGGGCTTTCTCCATATCGGAGGAGCCCGGACCGCGCTGTTCAACTGGCTATATGCCCGCGGACGCGGCGGCCGGATGCTTTTGCGTATCGAAGATACCGACCGCGAGCGCTCGACGCAGCCGGCGATCGACGCCATCCTCGACGGGCTGTCATGGCTCGGCCTGCACTGGGATGGCGACGTCATCTACCAGTTTTCCCGCGCGGCCCGGCACCGTGAAGTCGCCGAACAATTGCTGGCTAAAGGCCTTGCCTACCGGTGCTATGCAAGCCCCGAAGAACTCGCCGAGATGCGCGAGGCCGCCCGACGGGAAGGCCGTGCGAAGCTGTACGACGGGCGCTGGCGCGACCGCGATCCGTCCGACGCTCCGCCCGGTGTGAAGCCGGTGATCCGGCTGAAGGCTCCGACCACGGGCGAGACGGTGATCGAGGATCAGGTCCAGGGGCGCGTCGTTTGGAAGAACGAGGACCTCGACGACGTCGTGCTGCTGCGATCCGACGGCACGCCGACCTACATGCTGGCGGTGGTCGTCGACGACCACGAAATGGGGATCACCCACATCATTCGCGGCGACGATCACCTGACCAACGGCGCACGGCAGAAGCAGATCTACGAGGCTCTTGGCTGGCCGGTTCCCACGATGGCACATATCCCGCTGATCCACGGGCCGGACGGCTCCAAGCTGTCCAAGCGGCACGGCGCGCTCGGGATCGATGCCTATCGCGCGATGGGATATTTGCCCGAAGCACTGCGAAACTACCTGGTTCGGCTCGGATGGGCCCATGGCGATCAGGAAATATTCTCGACAGAGGAAATGATCGCCGCGTTCGATCTGCCTCAGATCGGGCGTTCGCCGGCGCGTTTCGATTTCGCGAAGCTTGAAAGCATCAATGGCCACTACATTCGAGCCGCGAGCGATGACGAACTGTTGCGGACGCTCGAACAGTCGTTGCCACACTTGGCCGGCGGTCCTGAACTCGCGTCGAAGATCACACCGGAGTTACGCGCGAAATTCCTTTCCGCGATGCCGGGCCTGAAAGAACGTGCCAAGACGCTACTCGATCTTCTCGATGGCGGTCGTTTCCTGTGGGCGGACCGGCCGCTCGATCTGGACGAAAAGGCGGCCGCGCTGCTGACACCGGATGCGCGCCAGATGATTGCGGCCCTCATCGCGGAATTGTCCGCAATCTCGGACTGGTCCGCCTCGACCACCGAGGAAGCGATCCGTCAATTTGCCGAACGCGCCCAGATCAAGCTCGGCGCGGTGGCGCAGCCTCTCCGGGCCGCCCTGACCGGCCGGACAACGTCCCCCGGCATTTTCGAAGTGCTGGCAGTGCTCGGAAAGTCGGAGAGCCTTGGCCGGCTCAAGGATCAGGCGAGCGCCGGGGCGGCGGATGCTGCGCTCGCTGCCGGATCGTAATCCTTTTCACGCGTACGCTCTTTTACTTGTCAAACCAGCATCTTATCTGTTCGGCTAACCGGTCGCCCGCCATCTTGCGATGCAAGATAGGATGGGATACGCCACCTCAAGGCCTTTCCGCCGTTGAGCCTGCCGGGGCTTTAGCGCGGCCGGACGCGTCCTGACGGAGGCTCGTACGACAAGAGGATTCGATCATGGATGCTAGCAGCGGCAAGTCGGCAACTGCCCGTGTCACGATAGGCAACGAGAACTGGGACCTTCCCGTCCTGCACGGCACGATCGGCCCGGACGTTCTCGATATATCCAAGCTTTACGGGCAATCCGGCCGCTTCACCTACGATCCCGGCTTCACCTCCACAGCAAGCTGCGAATCCAAGATCACCTATATCGACGGCGACGAGGGCGTTCTCCTCTATCGCGGGTATCCGATCGAACAGCTCGCCGAACACGGCGACTTCCTCGAGACCTGCTACCTCCTGCTTTACGGCGAATTGCCCACCGCGAGCCAAAAGGCGGATTTTGACAACCGCGTCGTTCGGCACACGATGGTGCACGAGCAGATGAGCCGCTTTTTCCAAGGCTTCCGCCGCGATGCTCACCCGAGGGCGGTGATGGTCGGCTGCGTCGGAGCTCTTTCCGCCTTCTACCACGACTCGACCGACATCTCCGATCCGCACCAGCGCATGGTCGCCTCGATCCGCATGATCGCGAAGATGCCGACGCTCGCGGCGATGGCGTACAAGTATTCGATCGGCCAGCCGTTCGTTTATCCGAAGAACGAGCTCGATTATTCGACGAATTTCCTGCGCATGTGCTTTGCCGTGCCGTGCGAGGAATACAAGCCGAACCCGGTCCTCGCGCGCGCGATGGATCGCATCTTCATCCTGCACGCCGATCACGAGCAGAATGCCTCGACCTCGACGGTGCGCAGCGCAGGGTCCTCGGGCGCAAACCCCTTCGCCTGCATTGCGGCGGGCTGCGCGTGTCTGTGGGGACCGGCGCATGGCGGCGCCAATGAGGCGGCACTGAAGATGCTCGCCGAAATCGGCACGGTCGACCGCATCCCCGAATACATCAAGCGCTCGAAGGACAAGAATGACTCCTTCCGTCTGATGGGCTTCGGACACCGCGTCTATAAACATTATGATCCGCGCGCCAAGATCATGCAGAAGACCGCGCACGAGGTCTTGAGCGAGATCGGCCACAAGGACGATCCGCTGCTTGAAGTCGCGATGGAGCTCGAGCGCATCGCGCTGAGCGACGAATATTTCATCGAGAAAAAGCTCTACCCGAACGTGGATTTCTATTCGGGGATCACGCTCAAGGCGATGGGCTTCCCGACCACGATGTTCACCGTGCTGTTCGCGCTCGCGCGGACGGTCGGCTGGATCGCACAGTGGAAAGAGATGATCGAGGATCCGGGCCAGAAGATCAGCCGGCCGCGCCAGCTCTATACCGGCGCGACCCGGCGCGACTACGTCCCGATTTCGACGCGCAAGGCCTAGGCGGTCCCGCCGTTGGCCTTGCCGTAAGCCCACGTCATGTAGGCAGCGCCCCAGGTGAAGCCGCCGCCGAAAGCGGCGAGCACCAGACGGTCGCCACGCGACAGCTTCGATTCATAGTCCCACAGGCAGAGCGGAATCGTCGCGGCGGTCGTGTTTCCGTATTTCTGGATTGTCATCATCACGCGGTCCATCGGCACGCCGAGGCGTTCGGCCGTGACCTCGATGATCCGCCGGTTCGCCTGATGCGGAACGAGCCAGTCGACCATTTCGCTGGTCAGGTTGTTGCGTGACAGCATCTCGCCGGCGGCTTCAGCCATGCGAGCGATAGCGAACTTGTAGACCGCAGCGCCTTCCTGGTGGACGTAGTGCAGACGCCTTGAGACCGTCTCCGTTGTAGGCGGCATCCGGCTTCCGCCAGCCTTCTGATGAAGGTGAGGCATGCCGGCGCCATCGGAACGGATCAGCGTATCGAAGATCCCTTCGCCGTTCGGGCTCGGTTCAATCAGGACCGCACCCGCGCCGTCCCCGAACAATACGCAGGTTGCCCGGTCGGTATAGTCGATGATCGAGGACATCTTGTCCGCGCCGACCACGATGATTTTGCGGTATTGGCCCGAGCCGATGAAATGCCGCGCAATCGTCAGCGCATAGAGAAAGCCCGAGCACGCGGCCTGCACGTCGAAGCTGCCGACATTACGGATGCCGACCATGTCGCAGATCAGGTTCGCGGTCGACGGAAAGACCATATCCGGCGTCGTCGTCGCGCAGATCAGGAGGTCGATTTCCTGCGTGCCCGTTCCGGTGCGTTCGAGCAGCCCGCGTACCGCCTCGGCCGCCATGTGCGAGGTGCCGAGCCCCTCGCCCTTCAGGAGCCGGCGTTCCTTGATGCCGGTGCGATCCGAGATCCAGGCGTCGCTCGTATCGACCATCCTCGCGAGCTCGGCATTGGTGAGCACGTAGTCCGGCACATGACCATGGACTCCGGTAATCGCGGCGCGGATGGGAATCTGACTGGACACGAGGACCCGGAGGCAAATTTCACTGCGGTGCGACGCGACCGTAGTCTGCTGCGGTGCAAAAATCCAGCCCGATCAAGGGGTCGCGGACTGCCCCCCAGAGGCCACATCGAGCACGATGTCCGCCGCCCGCTCCGCCGGTCGTGCGGTCCCGATCTGCATGATCGCATCGAGCCGGGCGAATGCTTCAACCTGCTGCCGGCGCGCCGGCGTATCCGACAGGAGCGGTGTCAGGGCACCCGCGAGCTTTTCGGGCGCGCAGTCCTCCTGCAGGAACTCCGGCACGACGTTCTCGCCGAGCACGAGGTTGGCGAGGATCACCGACGTCACGCGCAGCACACGGCGCGCGACGGCAGCCTCCAGCCTTGATGTCTTGTAGGCGGTCACCATCGGAATCCCTGCGATCGCGAGTTCGAGGGTCACCGTTCCCGATTTGGCCAGCGCCGCGCGCGCGATACGAAACGCCGCGTTCTTCTCGTCGACTCCCACCACGATACGGGGCCGAATGCGCCACGATGCCGTGCCCTGCTCGACGCGCTCGGCGAGGAACGGCGTCGTCGGAACGACGACGTCGAGCGGACCGACCCGCTTGCCGAGCAATGCGACCGCCTCCCCGAATGGCTTCAGCAACCTGTTGATCTCCCCGACCCTGCTTCCGGGAAGCACGACGAGGACGGGGGGATCGGCGTCGCGGCGGCGTTGCTCGTCGGCATTCGGACGCAGGCGGCCGACGCTCTCGATCAAAGGGTGCCCCACATAACTGCAGGGCGGACCGCCGAGGCGACGATGCGCGTCGGGCTCGAAGGGCAATAGCGCGAGCACATGGTCTACATAACGCCGCATCGCGCGTGCCCGTCCCGATCGCCAGGCCCAGACGGATGGAGAGACATAGTCGACAATTGGAAGTCCCGGAGCGCGTCTGCGCACGGCGCGCGCAACACGATGGGTGAAATCCGGGCTGTCGATGATGACGAGAACGTCCGGGCGGGCATCGAGTGCGGCCTTTGCCGTCTGGCGAATGCGCTTCAGGATCGCCGGAAGCTTTTTGGGGATGGCGGAAAATCCGATGATCGCGAGGTTCCCGATGGGGAAAAGGCTCCTGAGGCCTTCGCTTTCCATGTCGTGACCGCCGACGCCTTCGAAGACGACCTGGTTATTCCGGACAGCCCTGATTGCGCGCATGAGCGCGGCGCCGAGACGGTCGCCGGATTCTTCTGCCGCGACGAGGAAAACGCGCAGCGGCTCGCTCATCGCGCCGCCCTGTCCGCACGAAATCCCGTAATGAACAGTCCGGCCTTGTCGGCTGCCGCAGCGATGCGCTGCGGCTCGATTGCGATGGTCGCGCCGGCCGCGACGGCAACGCCGGCGAGCCCCGCACGCGCCGCCGCCTCGATCGTTTCGGGCCCGATCGACGGCAGATCGAAACGGCGGTCCTGATCGGGTTTCGGAGCCTTCACCAGCACGCCACGTGACAATGGGGCCCGAATGCGCCCGAGCTCCCGCAGCGAAGCGATACGTGAAAGCATGAGGTCGGTCCCCTCGGCCGCCTCGACCGCGAAGACATGGCGGTCCGCGACGACGACACCCTGCCCGATATCAAACGGCCCGATCGCGCGGAGGATGTCGAGCCCGAACGCGATGTCGGCCTGGTCGCGTTCCGCCGGCACATGGCCGCCGAGACTTCCTTCAGCCATCAGGATTTCCGGAGCGACTTCGTGCGCTCCAAGCAGACGAAATCCGGAGTGCTCCAGGATACGGCCGATGCCAGTCAGGAGATGGTCGTCCCCGCCCCGGAATGCAGCAAGGATCCGGGGAATGGCGTGCAGCGTCCCGAAATCGAACCGCAACTGGGAGATGGCCGGACGAATGAGACTGCCGATCAGAACCACATCGCGGCACTTCATCTCGCGGGCATACCGGCAGAACCGGCCGAGTTGACCGATGGCGCCCCAGCGATGGGGATAGGACTTCACGCGCTCCGGGTCTGCCCATCCGTTCAGGGCATAGATCGCGACGTCGCGGCCCGACCGCTTAACCGCCTCGGCGACCGTGAACGGAAGCGATCCGCCGCCGCAGATGATCGCGAGCGGCGTCTGGCCCGTCCTCGCGGCCGCATCCGTCATGCGCTATCGCCACCATCCGCCCGCTTGACGGCCATGGTCAGGGGGCGTGTCCCCGCGCGAATGAAGGCGATCATGGCCTGAACGCGCTGATCCTGCGGGTATTTCGCCGCAACGACTTCGACACGCTCGCGGAAGGTACCCGCACCGAAAAACAGGTCTTCATAGGCCTGCCGCAGCCCCAGGATATCAGCCTTCGTTGCGCCGTTGCGCTTCAACCCGACGACATTGAACCCAATCAGATCGGCAAGCGGCCCCTGGACAAGACCCCATGGGATCACGTCGGCGCGCACGCCGCTCAATCCGACGATCATCGCACCATCGCCGATCCGAACAAACTGACGCACGGCAGCCGAGCCGCCAAAAACGACGCGATCCCCGACGGTGACGTGTCCGCCGAGCAGGACGTTGTTCGCGAACACCACATGGTTGCCGACCTTGCAATCGTGCGCCACATGCGAACCCACCATCAGGAAGCAATGATCGCCGACTTCGGTCACGCCGCGGTCGTCCTCAGTGCCGGTATTCATGGTGACATTCTCGCGGATGTCGCAATCGGCGCCGACGACGAGCCGGGTGTCTCCTCCCCGGTATTTCACCGACTGCGGCGGCGTTCCAAGCGACGCGAAAGGATAGATGATGGTGCGTGGCCCGATCGCGGTGTGGCCGGTCAGATGGACATGCGACACGAGCTTGACGTCGTCGCCGATTGTCACTTGCGGACCGACAACGCAATAAGGGCCGACGCTCACATTGCGGCCGAGTTGCGCGCCCTGCGCGATGCGGGCGCTCGGGTCGATCTGCATCGTTGCGCCCATCACACCACCAGCATGGCGCCAACTTCCGCCTCGGCCACCATCTCGCCGCGAACCTGCGCGACTCCCCGGTACCACCACATGGTCTTGCGCTGATTGATCTTGGTCATGTGGTATTCGATGGTGTCGCCCGGCTGTACGAGCTTGCGGAACTTGGCCTTGTCGATCGTCAGGAAGTAAACCGATTTCGGCGGCTGCGACCCGCGCGACAGGATGCAGATCACGCCGGCGGTCTGCGCCATACCCTCGATCATCAGCACGCCGGGGAAAATCGGCTGCGCGGGGAAGTGACCGAGGAATTGAGGTTCGTTGGCGGTGACATTCTTGATCCCGATCGCCGACGCATCGCCCTTGATGTCGGTGACGCGGTCCACCATCAGAAACGGATAGCGATGAGGCAGCGATTGCAGGATGACCGCGATGTCGGCGCTCTCGACCGTCGTGTTGCTCTGATCCATTGCCTCAGCGATCGCCCTTCTGATCCTTGGTTGTCCCCTCGTTCCGCGCGAGCCGCTCAAGCAGCATCATTTCGCGGAACCACTGCTTCACCGGCTTTGCCGGCGTCCCTCCCCAACGCGCGCCCGGCGGAACGTCCCCGTGCACGATACTCGTCGCAGCGAGCTGCGCGCCTTCTCCGATGGTCACGTGGTTGTTGACCCCGACCCGGGCTCCAAGCACCACGAAATCCTCGATATCGACACTGCCCGAAATTCCCGTTTGCGCAACGAGAATGCAATGCCGGCCGATCGTGACGTTATGGCCGATCTGGACCAGGTTATCGATCTTGGAACCTTCGCCGATCACGGTGTCCCGGTTGGCGCCCCGGTCAATCGTTGATCCCGCTCCAATTTCGACATCGTCCTGGATGATGACCCGGCCGATCTGCGGCACCTTACGGTGACCTTTGGGCCCCATCAGATAGCCAAATCCATCCTGCCCGATGCGGCAGCCGCCGTGAACAATCACCCGGTCTCCGATCAGACTGTGCAAGAGTGAGGCGTGAGGTCCAATCGCGCAATCGCGCCCGATGCGCACGCCGGGTCCGATCACGGCACAGGCTGAAATCACCGTCCCGCTGCCGATTTCGGCTCCGGGACCGACGACGACGCCCGGGTCGACCACGACATCGCTTTCGAGCCGCGCGGAGGAATGGACGAACGCCCCTGGCGCGGTTCCGGTCGCCGCAAACAAGGATGACGGACGCATGGCGTCCGGAAACAGGGCCTTCGTAACCGCGACGAAGGCGGGAAACGGCTCCCGGACGATCAGCACGGACAGTTGATCCGGCGCACGCGCGGCGAACCGATCCGACATGAGGCAGGCGCCCGCACGCGTGGCGGGCAGGCCTTCCGCGTACCGGGAATTGTCGAGAAAAGCGAGGTCGCGCGGCCCAGCGCGATCGAGTGCGGCGACATTCGTCACGATGCGATCGGACTGTGCGCCGGCACGAAGCGTCGCGCCGGTCAACTCCGCGATCTCCGCGAGGGAAAGCCCGCGCTTAGGCTTGAAGAATTTCGGCTCCGTCATGCGAAAGCCGCGGGCTGCATTGGGACGAAACTAGAATTTCGTGCCGCCGCCGAAGCGGAATTGCTGAACTCGGTCGTAGCTTGTTTTCGACAACGCGTAGGCATAATCGAAGCGCAGCGGACCGAACGGAGAATCCCAGACAAGGCCGGCGCCGATCGACGAGCGAACCGATTTGTCGTCATTGGGATTGATTCTCTCACCCGTCGCCGACCAATAAGTCGGGCCCTGGTAATCCCACAGCGAACCGGCATCCGCAAACAGCGCGCCGCGCAGCCCCACTTCCTTCGGGATGAAGTAGAGCGGAACCTGGAACTCAAGGCTCGCACCCCAGTACATCGAACCGCCGAGCGAGTCCTGCGTCGAGGAGGTCAGATCGCGAGGCCCAATTCCGTTCGGTGCGAAGCCGCGAACAAGGTTCGGACCCATCTGGAAGTGATCGAGCATGCGCAGATCTTTTCCGCCCCAGCCCGAAATCTGGCCACCCTGAACCGAAATCACGCCGATGATGTCAGGCAGGGCTTCGAAATAGTACCGCGCGTTGGCGGTGTTGCGCAGGAAGTTCACGTTCCCGCCCAAACCAGCCAGTTCCTGCTTGAACTCCGCGTAGAGACCGCTGGTCGGGTTCTTCGAGTTGTCGAGCGTGTTGTAGCCGATGAGATAGCCGACCAGCGAAGTAAGCACCGCCCCGTTGGCGATTTCCATGCGCACCGGGAGCGACGCTTCCCCGTCGTAATAGCATTCGTCGCGAAGCGGCAAGTTGGTGACCGGGTTCTGGTGCGGCGAGTAATTCGTCGGAGTTGAATTGAACAGTTCGCCCGTCGGCGCGATACAGTTGTTGTATTGCCAGGGCAGATCGATCTTCTGCGTATAGCCCGAATAGAAGACCTGCAACGCAAGGTCTTCGCGCAGGGCAAAGCCGGACCGCAACGTGCCGCCCATGCTCCGCAGATCGTAGGACGTGTAGCTCGACGCCGTGGTCTGCTTGTAGAAGAGATCCGTGCCCATCGACCAGCGATAATCGAGGAAGTAGGGCTCGGTGAACGACAGCGTCACGCCGCGCGAGCGCTGGCCATATTGCACGCTCGCACGCGCGTACTGCCCGCGCCCCAACAGGTTGCGTTCGCCCACGCTGACCTCGGCCATGATGCCGTCTTGCGTCGAATAGCCGCCGGAGATCGCAAACTCGCCGGTCGACTGCTCTTCCACATCGACGTTCAGGACGATGCGGTCCGGTGCTGAACCGGGCTCGTTGGTGATCTTGACCGTCTTGAAGTAATTCAGGCCTTTCAACCGGCGCTCCGCGCGGTCGACAAGCGCCCGGTTATACGGATCGCCTTCCGCGATATCGAACTCGCGGCGGATGACATAGTCGCGCGTGCGCGTGTTGCCGCGGATGTTGATGCGCTCGATGTAAGCGCGAGAACCTTCTTCAACCAGAAGGACGACATTGATCCTGTGGGCCGCGACGTCGCGATCCCCACGCGGCTTTACGGTTGCAAACGGGTATCCGAGCTTGGCCGCTTCGATCGAAATGTTTTCGACCGACTTCTCGACCGCTTCCGCGTTGTAGACGTCACCGGGCGTGGCCTTGACCTTCTGGCGGATCATTTCGGGCGGAATCGATTTGACGTTGGATACAACGTCGACGGTGCCGAACCGATATTGCTCGCCTTCGTCGATGGTGAAGGTGATGACAAAGCCTTTGAGACCCGGATCGTATTCGGCGGCACCGGAAATGATCTGGATGTCGGCGTAGCCGTGCTTGAGATAGAAGCGCCGAAGCTGATCACGGTCTGCTTCCACGCGGTCCGCATCGTAAATGTCGGTCGACTTCAGGAAGCTCAGGAAATTGGATTCGGACGTCTTGATCGCGTCTTTGAGTCGGAAATCCGAATACGCGTGATTTCCAACGAACTGAATCTTCTTCACGCCGGTCTTCTGGCCCTCATCGATTTCGAACACGAGATCGACTCGGTTGTTCGGCAGATCGATGATCTTCGGCACGACGCGGATGTCAAACCGACCGGTGCGCCGGTAGATTTCGACCACGCGCTGCACGTCGGCTTGCACCATGGGACGGGACAGAGTGCCGCGCGCCTTGGACTGGACCTCGGCGGTCAGCTGTTCGTCCTTGATGCGCTTGTTGCCTTCAAACTGAATGCGGTTGATGACCGGGTTCTCGACCACGGTCACGACCAGCCGTCCGCCGGCGTGGCTGATCCGGACATCCTGAAACAGGCCGGTGGCGTAAAGGCCCTTCAGGCCCTGGTCGATGGCGGCAGCATCGAGCGCGCCGCCCGCTGCGGGACGGAAATAGGAACGGATCGTCTCCGCCTCGACCCGGCGATTGCCTTCGACAGCGATGGATGAAGCGGACTGGGCAATAGCGACGCTAGCCGACGACACCCCGGCGACCACGCACCCCAACACCAACCCCGTGAGGAGCAAGCCGAACAGGCCCGATCCCCTGACCACCCGGGCACCAATTCCCATAAGCACGCGCCCTTTCCGCCCCCACTGGATCATGCCCTGCGGGTCGTAAGACTTTCTTAAGACCCCGACCTTGTACAAGGATTCCCCCGGTCTGCAAACCTGCCGCCGGCCGGTTTACCTTTTACCCTCAAGAAGTTGCCGCCTCGCCACACGCGCTCAGGACGTCGCCAGATGGACGATGTCGTTAAAGGTGGCAAAGATCATCAGCATTAGGACAATTGCGAGGCCGATGCGGAACCCCACCTCCTGCGCCCGTTCCGAGAGGGGGCGGCCCCGAATAGCCTCGATCCCGTAGAACAAAAGGTGTCCACCATCGAGCAGGGGGACCGGGAATAGGTTCAAGAGGCCGATTGAGACGGACAAAACGGCGCACAGGTGGATCAGCGCCACGAACCCGGCCGACGCGACCTGACCCGAAACCTGGGCGATGCGGATCGGGCCGCCGAGCTGATCGGCTGCCTCCCTCCCCACAACGACGCCGGCAAGGTAGGCAATCGTCCGGTCGACAACGAACCAGGTTTCCTCCACGCCCATCCACAGGGCCTTGGGGGGGCTGACGCGCTCGAGTTTTAGGTCTTCCGGCGCCATCGAACGGGTGATCCCGAGCACCCCGAGTCGATGGACGTTTCCGAAATTGTCCTTGATCTCCTTCAGCGCCGGGGTCGCCTTCACGACCACCTGCTTGCCGTCCCGTTCGACGGTGATGGCAAGGGTCTGGCCCGCGCTCGAGCCGACGACGCGCTGCATCTCGGTGAAGTTCTCGATCGGCCGGCCGTCGATTGCGACTACCAAATCGCCGGTCGCAAGGCCGGCTGTGGCGGCGGCGCTTCCCGGCTGCACGGCATCCACGCGGGCGCTGGTGTTCTGCTTTCCGTAGAACGTGAAAATCGTCGCGAAGATCAGGATCGCGAGAATGAAATTGGCCAGGGGACCGGCGACGACAATCGCGGCCCGGCGCCACACCGTCTGGAAATGGAAGCTGTGTTGGCGCTCGCTCGGCGCCATCGTGTCGATTGCCGACTGGTCAGGGGTGCTTGCAGCGCTTTCGTCGCCGAAGAACTTGACGTAGCCGCCGAGCGGAACGGCTGACACCTTCCAGCGGGTCCCGTGACGGTCGTTGAAGCCGAACAATTCGGGGCCGAAACCCAGCGAAAAGACCAGAACCCGCACCCCGCACAGCCGTGCGATCAGGAAATGACCGAGTTCATGGAAGAACACGACAATCGTGAGGACGAACAGGAAAGGAATGAGATAGCCGGTGACGCCGTGTCCCAGCGCGCCGAGCTGGCTGAGTAGATTGGAACTCATGAGACCCGATTTCTCCCCACGGCAGGACGATTAAGATGCCTTTGCGGCGATTTGAGGCAAAGCCTCCACGGCAAGGGACCTGGAAATATGGTCAACGGAGATCGCCTCTTCGATGCTGGCTGGCTCCTTGGAGATGCCACGCCGGGCCGCTGCCAGAAGAGTCGCCTCCACGAGCGCGGGAATCCCGGCGAAACCGAGGCGCCGGCCCAGAAATTCGGCGACCGCAACTTCGTTGGCCGCATTCAGGATGGTCGGCGCCGCTCCCCCGGCTGCGAGAGCCTCGCGAGCGAGCCGCAGGGCCGGAAAGCGGACCATGTCCGGCTGTTCGAAGGTGAGCGTCGCGATCTGCGACCATTCCAGCCGCGGCGCAGGCTCGTCGATGCGCTCGGGAAATGCGAGGCAATGCGAAATCGCCACGCGCATGTCGGTCGGACCGAGCTGCGCAATGAGCGAGCCGTCGCGAAATTCGACCATGCCGTGCACGATCGACTGCGGATGCACGAGCACATCGAGTTCGGTGTGATCGAGACTGAACAAGTGCAAAGCCTCGACCAGTTCCAGACCCTTGTTCATGAGCGTCGCGGAATCGATCGTGATCTTGGCTCCCATCGTCCATTTGGGATGCTTGAGCGCCTGTTCGAGCGTCGCTCCGCGGATCGCTTCGGCCGTCCAGGTCCGGAACGGGCCGCCGGAGGCGGTGAGGATCACCCGGCGCACATCTTCCCGACGGCCTCCGCCGAGCGCCTGAAACACGGCGTTGTGTTCTGAATCGACAGGAAGGACCTGCGAACCGGAGGTCGAGGCGCGCCGCATGAAATAAGCGCCCGCGCAGACAAGACATTCCTTGTTGGCGAGCCCGATCGTCGCGCCCCGTTCGACCGCTGCGAGGGTCGGCTTCAATCCGCTCGCGCCGCTGATCGCCGCCATCACCCAATCAGCCGGCCGTTGCGCTGCTTCGACAAGCGCGCTTTCGCCAGCGCCAGCCTCGATACCCGAGCCGGCGAGTTCAGCCTTCAAAGTCTCATACGCCGCCGGATCGCCGATCGCCGCGAAGCGTGCGCCCAGTTCGCGCGCGAGACGCGCGAGATCTGCGGCGTTGCGATTGGCTGTCACCGCTTCGACGCGAAATCGTCCCTGTCCGCGCCGGATGAGATCGATCGTGCTCGCGCCGATCGAGCCGGTCGCGCCCAGCAGCGTCACGCTCACCTGTGACGATGAACCGGATAATTTGGGTTGGGCAGCAGGCCGGGTCATTCAATCACCACACGAGAAACCGGGCGGGGGCGTCCGTCAGCAGGCTTCGTCCCGCGTCGAGCAGCCCCAATAAGCTGACCGCGGCGAGAAAACCATCCACCCGATCCATCACACCCCCATGGCCCGGGATGAGCCGGCTCGAATCCTTGGCATCGAACAGCCGTTTCACCTTTGACTCGAACAGATCGCCCGCCTGCGCGACGACCGACAGCAATCCACCCAGACACGCGGCCACGACGTATTCGTTCGATCCGGCAAAATGCGCGACTGCGATTGCTGCCGCGATCGATGCGAGGAGCCCTCCGAGCGCTCCCGACCAGGTCTTCTTCGGACTGATCGATGGGGCGAGTTTTGGTCCGCCGAATGCGCGCCCGACAAAATAGCCTGCGATATCGGCAGCCCAAACGACGGCAAAAACGAAAATAACAGCGACGAAACCCGCCGCGATTTCATTTCGAACGGCGCTCGATCCGAGCAGCAAGGCTCCGGAATACAAGGCGCCGCCCGCGATCCACCCGGGATGGGCGTTCGCCAAAACCGTGACCGCAATAGCTCCAAGCGCAACAATGAACAACGCCGTCTCCAGATGATCGCTTCCGGCCAGAGCCGCTGCCAGCACCAGCGCACATGCGCCGGTGACGAATGAAACTGGCCGTCCGGATGGATCGATCAGATGCACCCATTCCCACCAGACCGCGATCGCACCGATCGCCCAGAAGCAGATGAACAGCCACCCGCCGATATAAGCTGTTCCGATGGCAAGCGGCGCGAGCAAAGCCGCCGAGACGACGCGCAGGCCGAGGTTGCGCGTGTCGCGGGTTCCGGCGACCTCAGACGCTGGCGCTGAGCTGTCCACGTCAGGATCCGGTCCGCACGGCAAGCCCGCCGAAACGCCGCTCTCGCCGGCAATATTCGGAAATGGCTTGCTCGAGCACCGATCGATCGAAATCCGGCCAATACGTCGGGACGAAAACAAGCTCACTATAGGCGGACTGCCAGAGAAGAAAGTTCGACAGGCGCAGCTCACCGCTCGTACGAATGACGAGGTCGGGATCCGGCAGGTCCGGCGCGTCGAGATACTTGCCGAGCATTTCGGCGTCGATATCGCGAGCCGTGAGCTTGCCGGACTGTACCTGTTCGGCGATGCGGCGCGCGGCGCGCGCCATTTCCTGCCTGCTGCCGTAATTGAACGCGACGATCAGCGTGAGCCGGCGGTTATCCCGCGTCATCTCCTCGGCCTCTTCGAGCAGACGGCGCACGTCGGTTGTGAGATCGTCGCGTTCGCCGATCACGCGCACCCGGACCCCGCTGCGGTTCAGTTCGGCAAGATCGTTGCGGATGAAAAGCCGCAGAAGACCGAGGAGGTCGCGCACCTCCGAAACCGGTCGCGACCAGTTTTCAGAGCTGAAGGAGAAGATCGTCAGATAGCCGATGCCAAGGTCGCCGGCCGCGCGCACCGTCTTGCGAAGCGCCTCGACCCCCCGGCGATGGCCCTCCCCGCGCGGCAGCCCGCGCGCTGCAGCCCAGCGCCCATTACCATCCATGATGATCGCGACGTGCCGCGGGATTGCCAACTCGGCGGCGACGGGCGCCGTGGTTTCTGGCTTCGACATCGTACGCTCCTGCGCGCGATCGCCGCGCGCGTTCCTCACACCGTGAGGATTTCCTTTTCCTTGGTGCCGAGCGTTTGATCGATCTCCCCGATCATCTGGTCGGTCGCCTTCTGAATCTCGCCCGACATGCGCTCGTGATCGTCCTGGCTGATCTTGTGTTCCTTCTCGAGCTTCTTGATGGTGTCGAGTCCGTCGCGGCGAACATGACGCACCGCGACCTTGGCAGCCTCGCCATATTTATGCGCGAGCTTGACCAGCTCCTTGCGGCGTTCTTCGTTCAATTCGGGAATGCGCAACCGGATCACCTGACCTTCGGTCTGCGGATTGAGTCCGAGGTTGGCGGCCGTAATCGCCTTCTCGACAGCGTGGGTCATCGACCTGTCCCAGACCTGCACGCTCAGGAGACGAGGCTCCGGCACACTGACCGTCGCGAGCTGGTTGAGGGGCATGTGGCTGCCATAGGCCTCGACCTGCACAGGATCGAGCAGATGCGCGGACGCGCGTCCGGTTCGCAGTCCGGACAATTCCTGCTTCAGCACCTGCAGCGAGCCCTGCATCCGGCGCTTGAGTTCGTTGAGGTCATAACCTGCGGCTGCCATGATGTTCACCGATTGCGGCCGAAGAGCCGTTAGCTGCGTACGATTGACGCTTTGCCCTTTTTCTGAAGGATCGCGCAAATCGATCCGGGGCTATTGATAGAAAAGACGATGATAGGCATCCGGATTTCGCGGGCAAGCGCGAAGGCGGTGGCATCCATCACCTTGAGATTTTTGTCGATTGCTTCCTGATGGGTCAGGTGTTCGTAACGCGTCGCCTTCGGATCGACCTTCGGGTCGGCACTGTAGACGCCGTCGACGTTGGTGGCCTTGAGCACCGCGGTGCAGTCCATTTCCCCCGCCCGAAGAACTGCCGTCGTGTCCGTCGTGAAAAACGGATTGCCGGTCCCGCCCGCGAAAATCACGATCCGGTCTTCCTCCAGATGGCGTAGCGCGCGCCCGCGCTCGAATGTTTCGCAGACCTGCGGCATCGCGAGCGCCGTCATCGTGCGCGCATCGGCACCCGCGCGTGTGATCGCTGCCTCGAGCACGAGCGCATTCACGACGGTCGCGAGCATTCCCATCGCGTCAGCGGTCGGTCGTGACAGGCCGCCACGGGAAGCATCGACTCCGCGCAGAATGTTTCCGCCGCCAACGACAATCCCGAGCTTGCTGCCGAGCTTGTGCGCGCTCACCAGATCCTGCGCGATGCCGTCGATGGTCGGCTGGTCGATGCCGAAGCCTTTGCCGCCGCTCAATGCCTCGCCCGATAACTTGACGATGACACGTTTGAAGCTCGGCTCAGCCATGGCGCGTTGCCCTGCCTCCCGGCCGCCGCACCCTCATCAGGATGGCTTGACGGCAGCCGCCACCTCGGCGGCGAAATCGGATTCCTGCTTTTCGATCCCTTCGCCGAGCGCGTAGCGGACGAAGCCGGACACCTTGATCGGCCCGCCCACCTTGCTCTCGGCCGCCTTCAACGCCTGAGCCACCGACTTGTCCGGCTCATGGATGTAAGGCTGATCGAGCAGGCAAACTTCCTTGTAGTAGGTCTTGAGCCCCGATTCGACGATCTTGTCGATGACATTATCCGGCTTTCCCTGTGCACGGAATTTGTCGGCAAGGACGTCCTTCTCGCGCTTCACGATCGCCGGGTCGAGGCTCGCGGCATCGACCGCCTGGGGGTTCGCCGCGGCAACGTGCATCGCAACAAGCCGCCCGAGCGCGGACAATTCATCGGCCTTGCCGGACGATTCCAGACCGACCAGCACGCCGATGCGGCCAAGGCCGTCAGATACCGAATTATGGACATACGCGCCGATGGCGCCATTGCTGACCGACAGCTCGGCCGCGCGGCGCAGGTTCATGTTCTCGCCGATCTTGGCGATCGTGTCGGAGATCGCTTCCGCGACCGAGATGCTGCCGGCTTTTGCCGTCTTGATCATCTCGACGTCCGTTCCGGCCGTGAGCGCGACATTCGCGATCATCTTCACAAGACCCTGGAATAGATCGTTGCGCGAAACGAAGTCGGTTTCCGAATTGACCTCGACCGCGACGCCCTTCTTCCCGGCGATGGCGAGACCGATCAGGCCTTCCGCCGCGACGCGGCCGGCCTTCTTCGCCGCCTTCGAGAGACCTTTCTTGCGCAGCCAATCGACCGCGGCTTCCATGTCGCCCTTGGTCTCGGTGAGAGCAGCCTTGCAATCCATCATCCCCGCGCCGGTTTGCTCGCGGAGATCCTTGACCATCGATGCGGAAATATCTGCCATGTCACGACACTTGAAAGATTGAAAATGTGCGCGGGCACGATCGCGCCCGCGCGAGAGGATTACGCTTCGGCTTCGGCCTCGACGTTGTACTTCTTGGCCTGCGCGATCCAAGCATCCACACGGCCCGGCAGACCGACTTCTTCACCGATGCGGTGAGCGGCCTGCGGCTTGAGATCAGCGATCTGCCAGTAATGGAAAATGCCAAGATCGTTGAGCTGCTTCTCGATCGCGCCGGAGACGCCGGGCAGCTTCTTCAGATCGTCGGCGACGCCACGCGGTCCGGGCAGAGCCTCGAAATCGTCATCGGCCGGCGCGGTCGACAATTCCTCGACCATCGGCTTCTCGGCCGCACCGAGATCGACGCCGCGCTCGCCCTGCGAACGCGAAATGCCGTCGATGATCGCCTTGGCGACGAGATCGCAATACAGCGAAAGCGCGCGCGAGGCGTCGTCGTTGCCGGGCACCACATAGGTGATGCCCTTCGGGTCGCAATTGGTGTCGACGATCGCGGCGACCGGCACGCCGAGGCGCTGGGCTTCCTTGATCGCGATGTCTTCCTTGTTCGTGTCGATCACGAACAGAAGATCGGGCAAGCCGCCCATGTCCTTGATGCCGCCAAGCGAGCGATCGAGCTTGTCGCGTTCGCGCTGCAGGTCGAGGCGTTCTTTCTTCGTGTAGCCCTGCGCCTCATTCGAGGAGAGCATCTCGTCGAGCTTGCGAAGCCGCGCGATCGAACCGGAAATCGTCTTCCAGTTGGTCAGCGTGCCGCCGAGCCAGCGCGAGTTGACGTAATACTGCGCCGACTTCTTCGCAGCTTCAGCGACGGCATCCTGCGCCTGCCGCTTTGTGCCGACGAACAGAACGCGGCCGCCCTTGGCCACGGTGTCGGACACTGCCTGAAGCGCGCGATGCAGCGCGGGCACGGTCTGCGCGAGATCGATGATATGGATATTGTTGCGGGTACCGAAGATGTAATCGCCCATCTTCGGGTTCCAGCGGTGGGCCTGATGGCCGAAATGCACGCCAGCTTCCAAAAGCTGGCGCATGGAAAATTCAGGAAGCGCCATTCAACTTCTCCGGTTGGTCCGCCGCGGATGTGAGAGCGAGGGCCTAAATGCCTTCGCACCGGACGGCTTTTTCAGACCCATTGTCGGGGCCAAAAGCCACAATCCGCGTGTGAGATGGCGCGCTATATAGCCGCCGCCGGGTCCGGAAGCAAGGCACAGGAGGAGTGCAAACCCTCGAAAAGTCGCAGGAATCAGGCGGCTTCAACCGCCACGACCCCCGGGACGGCCTTGATCGCGCCCGCGATCTGCGGAGACACCTTGAATCGGCCGGGCAGCTTCACCTCGACTTCGGTCCCCGCATCGAGGATCAGGGTCAGGCTCACCTCCCCATCCCCCTTCGGTTCGAGTCGCTTGGTGATGCCTTCGAGGGGTGCTGGCGAGCGAACGAAAATGCGAAGGCTCTTCTGGATTTTCTCGGCCGCAGCATCGAGCCGCTCGACAGACTGGATGCGCGCACGCACCTCGTCGCCTTGCGCTTCCGCAGAGAGGAACAGCAAGACCGCCGTGCCGGGCTCGAGCAGGTCGCGATATTGCTGCAGGCCTTCGGCGAAAATCACCGCCTCGTAATGCCCGGTCGGGTCGGACAGTCCGATGATGCCCATCTTGTTGCCGGTCTTGGTGCGCCGTTCGGTGCGCGACACGACGGTCGCCGCGGTGCGTCCCGCATTCACGCCGTTCTTCACCGATCGGGAGAAATCGGACCAGGACTGCACCTGCAGCCGCTTCAACGCGGCTGCGTAGTCATCGAGCGGATGGCCGGTCAGGAAGAACCCGATCGCCTCATATTCGCGCCGTAACCGCTCGGCCGGCAGCCACGGCTCGGCGTGCGGCAGCGGCAAGGTCTGGCGCGCTCCCGAGGCGCCGAACAATTCGTTCTGCCCAAGCGTCGCGGAATCGTGGGCGCGCTGGGCGACCGACAGCATCGATTCAACGGCCGCATGCGAACGCGCGCGGTTCGGCTCCAGATCCTCGAAGGCGCCCGCCGCCGCAAGGCTTTCCAGCACGCGCTTGTTGACCGCGCGCGGATTGATGCGCTCGGCAAAGTCCGAAAGGTTCTCGAACGGCCGCTCTCCGCGCGTTGCGACGATGGATTCCACCGCCTGATGGCCAACGCCCTTGAGCGCAGCCAGCGCGTAGTGGATCACGTTGCCGTCGACCTCGAACGACACGCCGGAACGATTGATCGAAGGTGGCCGCACCGTAATCCCGAGCCGTTCGGCCTCGGCGCGGAATTCGGCAAGCTTGTCGGTATTGCCCATATCGAGCGTCATCGACGCCGCGATGAATTCGACCGGATAATTCGCCTTCATATAGGCGGTCTGGTAGGCGACCAGCGCGTAGGCCGCCGCATGACTCTTGTTGAAGCCGTATTCGGCGAAGCGTTCGAGCAGATCGAAGATCGAGTCCGCCTGCTCCTTGCCGACGCCATTCGACACCGCGCCTTTGACGAAGATGGCGCGCTGCGCCTGCATCTCCTTGCGGATCTTCTTGCCCATCGCGCGGCGCAGAAGATCGGCCTGTCCGAGCGAATAGCCGGCAAGGATCTGCGCCGCCTGCATCACCTGTTCCTGATAGATGATGACGCCGAACGTCTCCTTCAGGATCGGCTCGAGCTTCGGATGGATGTAGTCCGGCTTCTCCATCCCGTGCTTGCGTGCGCAATAGGTCGGGATGTTCGCCATCGGACCCGGACGATAGAGCGCGACCAGCGCGATGATGTCCTCGAAACGGTCCGGCCGCATGTCGAGCAGCGCGCGCCGCATGCCGGCACTTTCCAGCTGGAACACGCCGACCGCTTCCGCGCGCGCAAGCAGGTCGTAGGTTTTCTTGTCGTCGAGCGGGATCGCCGAGAGGTCGATCTCGATGCCACGCCGCTTCACGAGATCGACCGCGGTGCGCAGGACCGTCAGCGTTTTCAGGCCGAGAAAGTCGAATTTGACGAGGCCCGCCTGCTCGACCCACTTCATGTTGAACTGCGTGACCGGCATATCCGATTTCGGATCGCGGTAGAGCGGCACAAGCTCGCTCAACGCGCGGTCGCCGATCACGATGCCCGCGGCATGCGTCGAGGCATGGCGGGTGAGCCCTTCAAGCTTCAGAGCAATCGAAAAGGCGCGCGCGACAACGGGATTTGAATCGCGTTCGGCCTGCAATTTCGGCTCGCCATCGATCGCATTGGCTAGCGTCACCGGAGCGGCAGGGTTCTGCGGCACAAGCTTGCACAGCTTGTCGACCTGCCCATAGGGCATTTCCAGAACGCGTCCGACATCGCGCAGCACGCCACGTGCCTGCAGCGTGCCGAAGGTGATGATCTGCGCGACCTGATCGCGGCCGTAGCGATCCTGCACGTAGCGCAGCACCTCGTCGCGCCGATTCTGGCAGAAATCGACGTCGAAGTCGGGCATCGACACGCGCTCGGGATTGAGGAAGCGCTCGAAAAGAAGGCCGAAGCGGATCGGGTCGAGATCTGTGATCGTGAGCGAATAGGAGACGAGCGAGCCCGCGCCCGATCCGCGCCCGGGGCCGACGGGAATTCCCTTCGCCTTGGCCCACTGAATGAAGTCCGCGACGATCAGGAAGTAGCCCGGATATTTCATCCCGCCGATCACATCGAGCTCGAAGGCGAGCCGCTTGCGGTAATCGTCCTCCGTGAACCCCGGCGCCACGCCGTGCGCGGCGATCTGTCGGGCGAGCCCCTTTTCGGCGCGCTTTCGCAATTCCGCAGCCTCGTCGACAATCCCTTCTCCGGTCGAGAAACGCGGCAGGATGGGCTCGTGCGTCACCGGCCGGAATGAGCAGCGCTGCGCAATCTCGATGGTCGAGGCGACCGCTTCCGGCAAATCGGAGAACAGCGCGACCATCTCCGCCCTGCTCTTGAAGCGATGCTCCGGCGTGAGCTGCCGCCGCTCGGTCTCGGCCAGGAGGCGGCCTTCGGCGATACAGATCAGCGCGTCATGGGCCTCGTAGTCCTCGCGCGCGGCGAAGAACGGCTCATTGGTGGCGACGAGCGGAAGCCCTCGCGCATAGGCGAGATCGACCAGCGCACGCTCGCAGACCTTTTCCTGCGGTGCGCCGTGTCGCTGCAATTCGACGTACAGGCGGTCGCCGAACAGCCCCTGCAACGCTTCGCAGCGCGCAGCCGCGAGGTCGGCCTGTCCGGAAGCAAGCGCGACGTCGAGCGATCCGGACGGACCGCCGGTCAGCGCGATCAGTCCGTCCGTCTCGCCGTCAAGCCAGTCGCGCTTGATGTGCGGCGCCTCGTTGGGCGGGGTTTCGAGAAATGCGCGCGAGTTGAGCCGCATCAGGCTGCGGTAGCCCTCCTCCCGGGCCGCGAGCAGGACAATGCGCGGAAACTTCCTCACATGGGTGTGGCGGGGATCGCGTTCCTGATCGCCGAAGTCGATCGCGAGGCACGCCCCAACGATGGGCTGAATTCCGACGCCGGCCATCTTCTCGGAGAATTCCAGCGCACCAAACATGTTGTCGGTGTCGGTCAGCGCCACGGCTGGCTGGCGGTCGGCCTTCGCAAGCTCGGCGAGGCGCGCGATGGTGAGCGCGCCTTCGAGCAGCGAATAGGAAGAATGCACGTGCAGATGCACGAAGCCTGCGCCGGCCAAGGTGTCCTCGCGAATCGAATGTTCGTTTGACCGATGGTGCGGGTC
Source organism: uncultured Hyphomicrobiales bacterium (assembly GCA_964584855.1). Lineage (GTDB taxonomy): Bacteria > Pseudomonadota > Alphaproteobacteria > Rhizobiales > Xanthobacteraceae > Pseudorhodoplanes. Next base: position 3,914 of record CAZPBF010000003.1, on the reverse strand, counting down.
ACACGCGGCAACGTCCACCCTCGCCTCGATGAAACCCCTTTTCAGCCCCGCTTTCCTCAGGCGGGCCCGAACAAAAACGAGCTGGGTGAGAGAGTGCGGAACCGAACGCTTGCACTCTCTCACCCGCTACGTCGCCGGAGGGTGGGCCGGCTTCGAGGGCAAAGACGGCACCGCATGGGGCTTCCAGGACCAGGCGGCGCCAAAGCAAAGGGGTCAGAGTGTGGTGAGCACCTGCGCCCAGATCGCAATCATTCCGATGAACAGCGCCAGCGATGCCAGAGCTGCGGCTTCCTGCACGAGCGCGCGAAACATGATGTCCTCCCAAGAACGGACGAGGAACATAGTTCTCTTTTTGTTCCTTTGTCAAGAGGCTTCGACAGGACGTCCAAGTCTCTGATCTGCCGGGTATTCGCGACTTTCAGTCCAGCTCGACGACAGCCCCTTCGCGGATCGTCACGCGCCGGTCCATGCGATTGGCGATGTCAAGATTGTGGGTCGCGATGATGGCCGCGAGCCCTGATGCGCGCACCAGCTGGTGCAGCGTGTCGAACACGTGCTCGGCGGTATGGGGATCGAGATTGCCGGTCGGTTCGTCGGCGAGAAGGATGCGGGGGGCGTTCGCGACCGCGCGGGCGATCGCGACACGTTGCTGTTCGCCGCCCGACAATTCCGCCGGCCGATGTGTGAGGCGGTCCTTCAGGCCGAGATAAGCCAGCAGATCGGACGCGCGGCTGTAGGCCTCTCGCTTGGAAAGCCCACGCACCATCTGCGGCAGCATCACGTTCTCCACCGCGGAGAATTCCGCGAGGAGATGATGTGCCTGATAAACGAAACCGATCTCGGTGCGGCGAATGCGGGTGCGCTCGGAGTCCGGCAGAATGCTTGTGCCGTTGCCATCGATATAGACCTCGCCGGCGTCCGGATGCTCGAGCAACCCGGCAATGTGGAGAAGCGTCGACTTGCCTGCACCGGACGGACCGACCAGCGCGACCGACTGGCCAAGCCACACACCGAGCTCCGCGCCCTTCAGGATGTCGAGAGAGGTCTCGCCCTGGCGATAGTGCCGATCGACCCCGTGCAGATAAAGGACCGGCGCGTCGTTGTCTGTGGCTTCGTCCGTCATTCGACTGCTCAGCCGTACCGCAGCGTTTCGACCGGATCGAGACGCGCGGCGCGCCACGACGGATAGAGCGTCGCGAGCAGCGACAAGATAACGGCCATCAACACGACGGCGAGAGTTTCGGCTGGATCCATGATCGCGGGCAGTCGCGACAGGAAATAGAGTTCAGGCGAAAAGAGTTCGGTCGATGTCAGCCAGGACAGGAACTGGCGGATCGACTCGATCTTCAGGCAAACGAGCGTGCCGACGAGAAATCCCAGCAACGTGCCGGCAATGCCGATCGAAGCGCCGGTGATCAGGAAGACCCGCATGATCGCACGCTGGGTCGCTCCGATCGTGCGCAGGATCGCGATATCCGGCCCCTTGTCCTTCACCAGCATGATCAGCCCGGACACGATGTTGAGCGCGGCAACGAGCACGATCAGCGTAAGGATCAGGAACATCACGTTCCGCTCTACCTGCAGCGCATTGAAGAAGGTTGCGTTGCGCTGTCGCCAGTCCACCATGAAGATGGAGCGGTTGGCCGCGTCGCTGACAGGTTTTCGGAAATTCTGGATGCGGTCGGGATTGTCGGTATAGACCTCGATTGCGGTCACATCCCCCGATCGGTTGAAATAGGCCTGCGCCTCTGTCAACGGCATGAACACGAAGGCTGCGTCGTATTCCGACATGCCGATTTCGAACACGGCGGCGATCTTGTAGCTCTTGATGCGCGGCGTCGTGCCCATCGGCGTAACCGCGCCACGCGGCGCGACGAGCGTGACGTTTTCCCCCGCGCGCAAGGAAAGAGAATCCGCGAGCCTGCGTCCGATCACAAGCCCCTGCCCCTCGTCGAATCCCTCGAGCGTCCCCTGCTTGATGTTGTTGGCGATCGAAGGGAGCTTCATCAGATCCGCCGATCGGATGCCGCGGACCAGGACGCCGGTGGAATGAAACGGCGAGGACGCAAGCGCCTGCCCTTCCACGATCGGCGCGGCAAGTCTCACTCCGGCGACGCCGGAAATCCGTTCGGCGACTTGCTGCCAATCGGTGAGCGGTGAGTCGAGCGGCTGGATGAGCAGGTGCCCGTTGAGCCCCAGAATCTTGTCGAGCAGTTCCTTGCGGAATCCGTTCATCACCGCCATCACGATGATGAGGGTCGCAACACCGAGCATGATGCCGAGAAACGAAAATCCGGCGATGACGGAAATGAAGCCCTCTTTGCGCCGCGCCCGCAGATAGCGCAGCGCCAGCATCCATTCGAAAGGCGCGAAGGGCTGGGTCCCGATCGGCTCGTTCATCGTGTCTGTCCCAAAGAACGAATTTCAACAGATTCTGGCGGTTTCACGCCACAACCGATTACCGCCCTACAGGGAAAGCGCACAAAATTCGGCAGGTGTTGGAGCGCCGTCACGAAAGGCGCGCAATCGCGGCTTCCGGCGTCATCAATTCCCGGCTGCCATCCGCACGCTTCTTGACCTCGACCTTACCTTCCGCGAGCCCCTTTGGCCCGATGAGAATTTGCCACGGGATGCCGATTAGGTCCGTGGTCGCGAATTTCGAGCCGGGGCGCTCATCGAGATCGTGATAGAGCACGTCGATCCCCTTCCCCGAGAGCTCGCGATAGAGCCGTTCCGACATCGCGTCGATCGCGCCGTCGCCCTGCTTGAGGTTCAGGATCGCGACCTTGAACGGGGCGACTGCCTCCGGCCATTTGATTCCCGCCTCGTCATGCGAGGCCTCAATGATCGCCGCGACCAGGCGGCTTGGCCCGATCCCATACGATCCCATATGGACCGGTTTCTCTGACCCGTCCGGGCCCGCGATGACGGCTTTCATCGGTTCGGAGTATTTCGTGCCGAAGTAGAAAATATGGCCGACTTCGATCCCGCGCGCGGAAACCTGTGCCGCCTGCGGCAATTGGCCATACGCTGCCGCATCGTGCTTTTCGGACGTCGCGGCATAGAGCGAGGTCCATTTATCGACGAGCGACTGGAGGTCTGCGACGTTGTCGAAATCGACGTCCTCTCCAGGCGTGTCGAATTGCAGGTAATCGCGGTGGCAGAACACCTCGCTCTCGCCGGTATCGGCGAGGATGATGAATTCGTGGCTCAGATTGCCGCCGATCGGGCCCGTGTCCGCGACCATCGGAATGGCCTTCAGCCCCATGCGCGCGAATGTGCGCAGATAGGCGACGAACATCTTGTTGTAGGAATGCCGCGCACCGGCCTGATCGACGTCGAACGAATAAGCATCCTTCATCAGGAATTCGCGTCCACGCATCAGTCCGAAGCGGGGCCTCACCTCATCGCGGAACTTCCACTGGATGTGATAAAGGTTGAGCGGGAGATCCTTGTAGGACCGCACATAGGCGCGGAAAATCTCGGTGATCATCTCCTCGTTGGTCGGCCCGTAGAGCAGCTCTCGCTCGTGGCGGTCCTGGATGCGCAGCATTTCGGGACCGTAGGCCTCATAACGCTGGCTTTCCCGCCACAGGTCCGCGAGCTGGAGGGTCGGCATCAGGAGCTCGACCGCCCCGGCGCGGTCCATCTCCTCCCGCACAATCTGCTCGATCTTTTTGAGCACCCGGAAACCGAGCGGGAGCCATGCATAGATGCCAGCCGCCTCCTGCCGGATCATGCCCGCCCGCAACATCAGGCGGTGGGAGACGATTTCGGCCTCTTTCGGAGTTTCACGCAGGATGGGCAGGAAATAGCGGGACAGGCGCATGGATTGTCTTTGATTCGGGCGGGATGACTGGGCGGGCGAAGTGAACGTGGAACAGTCCCGAATAACAAGAGTGTATCGCCGGTTC
>CAZPBF010000002.1:0-85573 GCA_964584855.1 uncultured Hyphomicrobiales bacterium | reverse complement strand
AACCAGACGTTGTTTTCAAGAGTGTCCGATGCGGGCGTCCGCACCGCCGCCACCGGTGCTGCCTTGAACCTTCTGCAGGAGGCGCTTCAGAATGGCGGCGGTAGAGCCAGCCTCGGCGCCGAACTCGGACTCGACGGCGATCCGGCGGCCGGACCTTCTGCGCTCAGGGCAGCGCCGGCGAACGGCCCCGACGAGAACAACGTTTTCATCGTGCGCACCAGCACGCCGTCGCCGCCGTTTCGCGGCGCGCTGCCGACCGCACAGCCCGTCGCGATGCCGATGCTGTCGCCGGCCGCCCCGGCACGCGACATCGCGCGACGGCTGCTCGAGGACACCGACGCCGCGATCGCGCGTCAGACGCTGTTGCAGGTTGCCTCGCTCCCGGATCGGGTCGATACCGCAGGCCCGAGGCTCGATCAGATCGCGCCACGGTGGAATTTCGAAATTCCGTTCGCGACCCCTTTGGGCACCGCGATCGCGCAGTTCGAGATTTCACGTGATGCCGCCGGCCACGACGTCGAGACGGCGAAGCGGATCTGGCGCGCGCGGTTTTCGCTCGACGTCGAACCCGCGGGACCCGTTCACGCGCTGGTGTCGCTGACCGGCGACAGCACGTCGGTGCGGCTCTGGGCCGAGCGTCCCGCGACAGTGAGCCGGTTGCGCGCCGGCGCCTCGCAACTCACTCAGGCATTGAGCCGCGCCGAATTGCAGCCGGGCGATATCGTCATCCGCGAGGGCGCGCCGCCGCAACAGAGGCCCGCGCCGGCCGGCCATTTTCTGGACCGCGCGTTATGAGCGCGGAGACCAAAGATCAAGTCGCGGTCGCCCTTCACTACGACAAGGGCAGCGCCGCGCCGCGCGTGGTCGCCAAGGGCAGGGGATCGCTCGGCGCGAAGATCATCGAGGTGGCCAGGGAGCACGACATTCCGATCGAGGAAAACGAGGTGCTGGCCGGCGCGCTGTCGCATGTCGAACTCGGCGACGAGATTCCACCCGAGTTGTACAAGGCCGTCGCCGAGGTGCTGGTGTTCGTGCTGCGGCTATCGGGGCGGGCGCCCTGAGCGTCGCGGCTGACCGTTGGTGACAGCGTCAACGGCGTGTTAGAAGCGGATGGAAATCCGGGCCGCAGATCATGAAAGACATCCTTGAAACCCTCGACGCTCGCCGTGCTGCGGCAAAACTCGGCGGCGGCGAGAAGCGCATCGCGGCGCAGCATGCGCGCGGCAAGCTGACGGCACGCGAGCGCATCGAGCTGCTGCTCGACAAAGGCTCGTTCGAGGAGTTCGACATGTTCGTCGAGCATCGCTCGACGGAATTCGGCATGGACAGGTCGAAGGTGCCGGGCGACGGCGTCGTTACCGGCTGGGGCACCGTCAACGGCCGCAAGATTTTCATGTTCGCGAAGGACTTCACCGTGTTCGGCGGCTCGCTGTCGGAGACCCACGCGCTGAAGATCACGAAAATTCAGGACATGGCGATGAAGGCGCGCGCGCCGATCATCGGCCTGTTCGACGCGGGCGGCGCGCGCATCCAGGAAGGCGTCGCCGCGCTCGGCGGCTATGGCGAGGTGTTCAAGCGCAACGTCATCGCGTCGGGCGTCATTCCGCAGATCAGCGTCATCATGGGCCCGTGCGCGGGGGGCGATGTCTATTCGCCCGCGATGACCGACTTCATCTTCATGGTGAAGGACACGAGCTACATGTTCGTCACCGGTCCGGACGTGGTGAAGACCGTCACCAACGAGGTCGTCACCGCGGAAGAACTCGGCGGCGCGTCGGTGCATGCGACGAAATCTTCGGTCGCGGACGGCGCGTTCGAGAACGACGTCGAGGCGCTCCTGCAGATGCGCCGGCTGATCGATTTTCTGCCCGCGAACAACGAGAGCGGCGTGCCGGAATGGCCGACGCAGGACTCAGCCGAGCGCATCGACGAGTCTCTCGACACGCTGATCCCGGACAATCCGAACAAGCCCTACGACATCAAGGAGCTGATCCTGAAGGTCGCGGACGAGGGCGACTTCTTCGAGATCGGAGAGACCTTCGCGCGCAACATCGTCACGGGCTTCGGGCGCGTGGCGGGCAGGAGCGTGGGCTTCGTCGCGAACCAGCCGATGGTGCTGGCGGGCGTGCTGGACAGCGATGCCTCGCGCAAGGCCGCGCGCTTTGTCCGCTTCTGCGATGCGTTCAACATTCCGATCGTCACGTTCGTCGACGTGCCGGGCTTCCTGCCGGGGACGGCGCAGGAATATGGCGGGCTGATCAAGCACGGCGCGAAATTGCTGTTCGCCTATTCGCAGGCAACGGTGCCGCTCGTCACCGTGATCACGCGCAAGGCTTTTGGTGGGGCTTACGACGTGATGGCGTCAAAGCACATCGGCGGCGACCTGAACTATGCCTGGCCGACGGCGCACATCGCGGTGATGGGTGCCAAGGGCGCGGTGGAGATCATCTTCCGCGGCGGCGACGCCGACACCATCGCCGCGCAAACCAAGCAATACGAGGATCGCTTCCTGTCACCCTTCGTCGCGGCCGAGCGCGGCTATATCGACGACGTGATCATGCCGCACTCGACGCGCCGCCGCATCGCGCGCGCGCTCGCGATGCTGCGCGGGAAGCAGACCGAGATGCCGAAGCGCAAGCACGATAATTTGCCGGTGTGAGAAATTCAAGCTCCAGCAATGTGACGTCCGGGCAGCATATTTCGCAGCGCTACATTGAAAGCGGACGCTAAAAGCTCCCTTCGTGCTTCCCAGAACTCTTCTGCTTTGTCGATGCGCCAAAGGCTCTTATCGCTCGGTATGCATTGGCTTTCTCGTATATCGCCGGCAATATCCGCGAGATAAACATCGGGGGAAGCGGCCCCAATAGATTTGTTTGCGCCACCTGTAATGAAGGCGATGTTAGCGATCGTATCTGACTTTTGGCGATTGCGTTCAGAAAATTGAGCTCGAGGCAAAATGTGATGTCGGTCAACGTTGTCCTGAAACAGTATTTGGCTGCCAGAAAACAGATCGCGTAAGCCCATTTGCCGGGATGCAACGTAGGCTGCAAACAGGGCACTCTTGTCATTGAGCGCGCCTTTGAAATCGCTTGAAATAGCGCCAAAGAAACGATGGTCGCGTCGAACGTTGCTGAGCAATTTCCCTATAGGATCGTCAGCTCGGCAAGCCTTCAGGTCCTGATCCAAAGCAGTCTCTGCTGCTTTGCTGTAGCGATGCAATAGTGCGGCCATTGCAAGCCAGCCAGCGATCCCTTTGGGATCGAGTTTGCGCGGGCTCATGGCATCGCATAACGCGATAACCGGAACCAAAAGGGCGCCACTCCATAGGATGTCCATATTCACCAGCCCGAACTCATTTCGGACTAATGCAATCGCCGCTTTTGTGGCTCGTTTGGTCCGAGACCAAGCGTTCATTACATCGTTTTCGCTGAGCTCGTGCAACGGTGTGCGACTTCTCCCATCAGGAATCGCGATGAAGGCGCAAACGCGAAAAAGGTGCATTACATTTATTCTTGAGAAGCCTTGAGCACGTAGTTCGGCCACAAACGGCGTGACTTCGTCAGCAATGAAACCAGTATGCTTTGCTGCTATGCGAGCGCTTTCAATGTCTTCTGTCTTGAGCTTTACGCCTAAAGTATTGATGCGGGTAAAAGCTTCCACCGCCGCTTCAAACGAAAAATCGATCATTTGCACTGCGGGAATTTCGTAATCTAGAATCCTCCTTACTTGATCGAATTTAGCTTCTAGATTTTCTCCTTTTTGACCTTCGGGCAATGACCGCCTTATCTGTCGGTATAATTCGTCATCAAGGATTTCGCTTACTCGAATCCAATTAGCATCTTTTTCGGTCGCGGCGTTTGAAAGAAGAAACTTGTCTTCATTCGGATTGTAAACGACATCGATTCCTTCATCGCCATTTGCAATTTTAGAGAGTGTTATTAGGCGCTGTTGACCGTCGATAAGCCACGATACGAGGCTAAGCCGCGAAGGCCGAGGGTCTCGTCGCCTTGACTTGGTAGCGGTGTCGCTTTTCCACAAAAGCAACACCGACACCGGAAAGCGGCGGTACAAAGAGTCAATTAGGTAGGGTGCTCGGCTCTTCTTCCAAACATAATCACGTTGGAATTCTGGAACGACAATTTTCCCACTTCTGTAGTCCTCGATTACCTGTCTAATTTTCAGATTTTGAATTTCTAATCGCGGTTCTGGCATCTCGCTCCCCCTAGAGTGTCAAGGATATCCTTTAGGTTGTGGCGCGCCAATAATTCTGGCCCTTGACATCTAATTGTAATAGGAATATATTCAGCAAATCCCTACTCATCGAGGGACGTCGTCCGGAGACGTGCCAGATGACGGAGCAGGGTGCGGCGCCTGCGGGCGGGGCTCGTAACCTCGCACTCGGGCTGCTTCGGGGCTCCGCCCTACGGCCACTACGGGCCGTGCGCGAGGAGCTTCGCTGAACGGCTTGCGCCCGGTTGGCGCAAGTACGCAAGCGCGGCCCGAAGCCGGTACCCGCCACGGGTGGGGACAAGAGCCGCGATGGAGCGCCGCAAGGCGTGCCTCCTTCGCAAAGGAGGCGCTGCGTCGAAAGACGCGGCCTCTGGTAGGAAGCGCCTTGCGGCGCTCCGTCTCCCTCACGCGCGCAGGAGCGCATGTGAGGATGGTCCCGGCGGGGACATTCGCTTTCACCACGGGCGCGCCCGCGCCGTCAGAAGAATGAGGGACGATGACGCATGTCTTGGCGGAAGGGCGACCGATTTTCCTTTTCGTCATGGCCGGACTTGTTCCGGCCACCCACGCCTTGATTGCAAAGGCAAAGAAAGGCGTAGATGCCCGGCACAAGGCCGGGCATGACGAAAGAAAGAGTGCCGCGCGCCTGTTGCCAATCCCGCTTCCTCCCGCCACAAGCAGGCGGCCCATATCTAAAAACAAAGGTGCATCATGATCCTGTCGCGCCGAACCTTCGTATCCACCGCAACCGCAGCTTTCCTGGGAGCCGCCATGTCCGATTCCGCGTCCGCGCAGCAGCCGGTGAAAACCGCTTCCGGCCTCACCATCATCGACACCAAGGTCGGCACGGGCGCTTCCCCGAAGGCGGGCCAGACCTGCGTGATGCATTACACCGGCTGGCTTTATGAAGACGGCAAGAAGGGCAAGAAGTTCGACTCCTCCGTGGACCGCGGGCAGCCGTTCGAGTTTCCGCTCGGGCAGGGCCGCGTCATCAAGGGCTGGGATGAGGGCGTCGCCTCGATGAAGGTCGGCGGCACGCGAACCCTCATCATTCCGGCCTCGCTCGGCTATGGCGCGACCGGGGCGGGAGGCGGGGCCATTCCGCCGAACGCGACGCTGATTTTCGATGTACAATTGCTCGGGGTAAAATAGCGATCATCGGGGGCGGGCATGCATTTCACGGCTTTCGTCACGATCCTTGCGGCGATCCTGTATGTCTGGCTCGGCATCCAGGTCGCGAATGCGCACCGCGCGTTTGGTGTCGCGCTGCCGAAAACCTACGGCAACGAGAATTTCGAGCGCGTGAACCGCGCGCATATGAACACGGTCGAATGGGCGCCGGTGTTCCTGCCGCTGCTCTGGCTGTGCGCCTATTACGTTAGCGACGTGTTCGCGGGCGTCGTCGGGCTCGTCTGGATCGGCGCGCGCGTGTGGTATCTCACAGGCTATCGCGAGGCGACGGAGAAGCGCTTTCCCGCTTTCTTCATCCAGGCGGGCGCGTGCGGCGTTCTTCTGGTGGGCGCGCTGATCGGGCTTGCGTGGCGCGTGTTCCACGGCTGACGGCAGGCTGCGCATCGCGCGAGCGTATGCGCGGCTAGCTTTATTTTTTCCAGAGCCACGCAGCGCCGCGCACGCCCGATGAATCGCCGTGCTTCGCCTTCACGATCGGCGTGTCGATGCGATCGGAGAAAGTGAAGGCGCCGATGCGCTCGCGCAACGCCGGATAGAGGTCGTCCATGTTGGACAGCCCGCCGCCGAGGACGATCACGTCCGGGTCGAGCACGTTCACGATCGCGGCGAGCGCGCGTGCCAGACGGTCCTGATAGCGCTCGAGGCATTCGCGTGCGCGCACATCTCCTGCGTCGCGGTTTCTGACGATCTCGGCGGCGGTGGCGCGTTCGCCGGTGGCGCGGAGAAAATCTGCGGCGAGGCCCGGTCCCGAACAGAATGTCTCGATGCAGCCGGTCTGGCCGCAATAGCATTGCGGGCCGGGGCGTTCGCCGTCGCGCGGCCAGGGCAGGGGATTGTGCCCCCATTCGCCAGCGATCCGGTGCCGTCCCGAAAGAGCCTTGCCGCCGATCGCGATGCCCCCGCCGACGCCGGTGCCGAGGATCACGCCGAACACCAGGTGCGCGCCCGCGCCTGCGCCATCCACGGCCTCCGACACCGCGAAGCAATTCGCGTCGTTTTCGAGCCGCACCGGCCGTTTCAGCAGCGCTTCGAGGTCGCGGTCGAGCGGGTGGCCGTTCAGCACCACGCTGTTGGAGTTCTTGAGAAGACCCGTCGCCGGAGAAATCGCGCCGGGCGAGGCAATACCCACGCTGCCGGTCTGCCCCAAATCCCGTTCCATCGTGCTGACGAGATCCGCGATCGCGCGCAACGTTCCGTCGTAATCGCCCACGGGCGTCGGCACGCGGCGGCGCAACAACTCGGCGCCTTCCTCGCCGAGCGCGATCGCCTCGATTTTCGTCCCGCCAAGGTCGACGCCGATGCGCATGGTTGCAGCACGTTTCTGCCGGCCCGGTCCGGCGGCGGATGATGTCAGGGGAATGGGCGCGCTGGTCAAGACCGCCCGCCCGGCGCCCACCCATTCACGTTGCGGGCGGTGCGCTATAATCTGACCTCAAATCATCCGGGAGACGCCGATGCCGAAGACAATCCTGTTTGCCCTCTCGCTCTTTCTTTCGCTCACCGCGACCTCGTTCGCGCAGAACCCGCCGGTGTCGCCATCGCCGGTGAAGCGCACGATCATTTCGAGGGTCGATGTTCCCGGCTCGAACTACGAGGTCATCACCGCGATCCTCGAAGTGGCGCCGGGCTTCAAGGCCGGCAAGCACATCCATCCCGGCATCGCGAGCGGATACGTGACCGAAGGCCAGTTCTGGCTTGCGATCGAGGGGCAGCCGGAAAAGATTCTCAATCCCGGCGAAGGCCAAGCCGTGCCGGACCGCGCCGTGCACAACGAAGGCGCGGTCGGCGACAAGCCGCTCAAGGCCATCGTGACCTATGTGGTGGAGAAGGGACAGCCGCTGGTCATCCCCGTGAAGCAATAGCCGTCAGGGCGTGCCGGGATACGGCTTGAGCGAGTAATAGACGACGCGGACCCAGTTCTTTGCAGCCTGCTCGTTAGCCGCCCATTTCCTGTCGAGATCGTCGAACGGCTTTAGTGCCTGCACCTCGGCTTCGGTCTTGCCGTCCTTCACGAGCTTTTCCATGCGGTCGCGCGAGGCGACGAGCATTGCGCGATACTCGACAAGCTGCGCGCGGTCGGCCAGCGGACCGTGGCCCGGCACGATCTTGGTGCCCTTGCGCGCGATGCGCAGATACATGTCCGCGGCGCAGATGACGCCCCTGATGTTGCCACCATTCAGGAAGTCGATGTTCGGGTAGCGGTTGCTGGTGAAGGTGTCGCCGGTCGCGAGCACCCTCGCATCGCGGAAATAGACGAAGGTGTCGCCGTCGGTATGCGCCCCGGCGGGGTGGCTCAGCTCGGCGACGCGCCCTTTGACGCGCGCAATGGTCTTGTCGCTGTACGTGAATTTCGGGAGCGCCTCGGGGCGCGGCGGCGTCTTCACCCCGGTCGTGTTGCTTGTGGTCCCGGCGGCGAGTCGCGTTTTGACATTCTCGTGCGCGATGACAGCGACGCCGTCGTTGGAGAAGGCCTGGTTTCCGCCTGTGTGATCGCCGTGAAAATGGGTGTTGATGAGATACTTGATCGGGAGGGGAGACTTGCTGTGGATGGCGGCGACGAGCTTGTCGTGCATCGGCGCGAACTGCCCGTCGACCATGATGATGCCGTCCTTGCCCACCGCGACCGTGACGTTCCCGCCAACACCCTCCAGCATGTAGGTGTCGTGGCCTAGATCGATGATCTTGACCTCGGCCTTCGAGAAGTCCGGTCCGACCGGCGGGGTCGGCTGCGCCTGCGCAAAGGCCTGAGACCCGCTCAACGTGACGACCGCGATCGCGGTCAGTGCAGCCAGTTTCATCTCTTCCTCCCAAGGTCCGTGCCGGTATTCCGGTCACGATGATGAACCCCGCTCCGCGCCGGATTGTCCATCGGCCGGGTGAACTTTTTTCACGGCCGATCCGACCAAATCAGGCCGGAATTCATCCGGAGGGATGGGCTTTGATGTTCGTTCGCATCTGTCTGTGCGCCGCGCTCGCGGCGACGCTTCTCGGCGCGCCCGCGCGGGCCGGCTGCCTGCGATCACGAATCCGTATGCGCATGAAGCCCATTAGATGAACCGCGTCGTCACGCACAACGCGATGGCGATCGCGGCGCCGCTCTGGGCGAAACGCAGGATGCGGAAACGCGCCTCGCGGATCGCCCAGCGCGGCGCGTCGAGCATGTTCACGATGGCATAAAGGAGCGCAATGTTGGCCCCGGCGAGCAGCGCCCCTTCGACCGAACGCGTGTAGCAGCCGATCACGATGAAAAACACGAGCGAGGCCAGAATCGCCCGCCACAGTCCCAACCAGAATGCGTGCTCGGCCTCGTCCATGGCTTCACCTCGCACCAACAGAATACAAGATTCGGGCCGGACGGGCCGGTGGCGCTTGGGCAATTTTCGGGCAGAGGTTGCCGCAGGTTTGATCTGCCTCAATGCGAAGGCAACGGAGCCGGCGGACCTTGGTTCCTTCAGATCCTGGAGGGACTTATCATGCCGGTCGAAACGGTTGCGGTGATTTCCGGAGTTGTGGCTGCGTTCGTGCTTTTTGGGCTGGCGCTCGCCTATGCCGAAATAAGCACGCGCAATCTGCATCGGCATTGATTCAACGGCTCCGTCATTTTGACGCGATTGCCGCCCGAACGAAGAAGCCCCGGCGCGAGCCGGGGCTTCTCTGTTTTCGAGGCGACGCGCGGATTATTTCGCGCAGGCCGCCATGTATCCCGCACCCCAGTCGGAGCTGTGCACGGTGTAACAGTTATTGCCGACGCGGATCGGCGCGCCGCCGATCAGCGGGGCAGGCATCAGTACCTGCGGTTCGGCGGCAGGGGCCGCGGCGTGGTGATGCTTCTTCGCAAAGGCCGGGCTGGCGGCAGCCGCGCTGAGCAGCACGGCGGTGGTGATGGCAACGAGCTTAGACATTCTTTTTCTCCCCGGGTCCGGCATTGCACCGGTGCCCCAATTGCTTAATCGCCCCATCCGCATTCAAAAAATCGCCGGCTCCGGAACAAGTAAATTGCAGGTAGATTTTTGGCACCTGAACGCAACGCGCGAATAGTGATGAAAAAAATTTAATCCGGGCGATTGGGAATAAGCTCGCACGACATCTCGCGTGATGGATCGCGTGACATATTGGCCGAAAGTGTGAGAGCGGTGCGCAAGTCTGCTTGTTGCCGTTGATTTGCGGCGTTGATTGACTCTGCCGTTTGCGATTAGCTCCCGGCAACGCACAGGAGATCCAAATGGCCGGCCCGATTGAATACAACGATGCGTCGCCGCAGGTTCGCAGCGTGTTCGACGACATCAAGGCGACGCGCAATGTCCCCGACGTCAACAATTTCTGGAAATACCTTGCGCAAGATCCAGTGCTGCTGCGGCGCACATGGTCGGACATCAAGGAGGTGATGTCCGAAGGCGCGCTCGATGTACGCACCAAGGAGATGATCTACGTCGCGGTGAGCGTCACCAATGGCTGCGGCTATTGCATCGCAAGCCATGGTGCGGCCGCGCGCAAGGCGGGGATGACCGAGGCGATGTTCGGGGAATTGATGGCGGTCGTTGCGATGGCGAACGCGACCAACCGATTGGCCAACGGCTTCCGCGTGCCGGTCGACCCGGCCTTCGAACGCTAACAGCTACCTGGTCTGCTTGGCGGGCGGAGTCTGAGGAGCCGTCGCCTGGGTCGGCGCACCCTGCTGACTGGAATCGCTGCGGCCGGTCTGCGGTGTGCCGGGCTTTGTCGTGCCGCCGGATCCAGTCGTCTCGCCCTGCGGGGCGTTTGGAAGCACCGCTGACTGGCCAGAGGGTTGTGACTGCGCCGTCGTCTGGGGCGGTTCGCTTGCGGCGGTTTCTTCGCGCTGATTGTTGAGCCCGTAGAGCACCAGCGCAATGATCGCGAAAGCGGCGATCCCCGTCAGGGCGATCTGCGCAGTGCCCGCCCGGCCGCTGCCCAGCTTGAGTTCGGGATCGGGTTGCAATCTGCTGTCCTGCTCGATCGCGTCGCGGGTATCGGGGCGAAGAGGGTCGGTGTCGTAGGGCATGGGCGGCCTCCGGATCTTGGAGGCTAACGCGGCCGCGGTGAGGCCGGTTCCGCGCGTTGACAGCGCTTCGGACGGCGCGGGATGGTGCAGCCGCGGAGGATTGGCATGTCCATGGTTATCGTCATCGGCGCAGGCGTGGTGGCGCTCGCGGCCTTTTATTTCGGCGCTGGCCTGCTCGGGCGCTCCGGCGAAACAGGGGCGAAGGTCTTTATCTGGGTCTGGCTCGCGGCCTCCCTGCTAAATGGCGCAGCCGGAGTGCTGCGGGTCGGGTTGCCTCTCGAAAATGAGATCGTGGCCTTCATTCCGATTTTCGGCATCCCCGCCGGGATTGCCTGGGCCGTGTCGCGGAAGCCCGCCTGATGCCGATGAAATTCCGCGCCGTCCGCACCGACCGTGAGCTGGAATGTCCCGGCGTCGATGAGGGCCTGCGCGCCGCAGGCGTCGCACTTGATCTGTTGCCGGACGGGATTTCCGAAGACGCGCTCGCGCAGGCAGTCGCCGACGCGGACCTGATCCTCATGTGCTACACGCCGATCACCGCGCGCGTGATCGAAGCCGCGCCGAAGCTGAAGGGCATCGTCAAATACGGCGTGGGCATCGACGCGATCGACATTGCGGCCGCGCGCCGCCGCGGCATTCCGGTGGTGAACGTCCCGGAATACGCCGAAGAGACGGTCGCGGAGGGCGCCTTCGCCCTGCTCATCGCGCTGATGAAGAAACTAGTTCCGATCGACCGGGAGATGCACGCAAAGGGTTGGGCTTGGCCGACGCCGCAATGGCTCGGTTTCGATCTCGCGGGCCGCACGCTTGGTCTTGTCGGCGTCGGCAGGATCGGCCGCTCGATGGCGCGGATGGCGGGAGCGGGATTCCGCATGCGCGTGCTCGGCTACGACCCGCATATTCCGGAGCAGACGATGCGGGCGGCCGGGGTCGAGAAGCGCGACGATCTGAAAGCCATGCTTGGCGAATGCGACGCTGTGTCGGTGCATTCGGTGCTGAATGATGCCACGCGGCGCCTGATCGGCGCGGCGGAGCTTGCTGCGATGAAATCGTCCGCGGTGCTCGTCAACGCGGCCCGCGGCGCAATCGTCGATGAGATAGCGCTCCTGCGCGCCCTGCAGGACAAGCGGATCGCGGGAGCAGGGCTCGATGTCTATAGCCGCGAGCCGTTGACGCTCACCGGCCATCCCCTCAGTGCGCTGTTTGCGATGGACAACGTCATCCTGTTTCCGCACCTGACATTCTACACCGCCGAGGCGATGGCGCGGCTCGAACAGGACACGCTCGATCGATGCCTTGAGATCCTACAGGGCCGCCCGGTGCTCGTGAAGTCGTACGACCCGCGGTTGCGCGCCCAGGAGCGGGGAGTCCTGTTCCGCGACTAAATCCGTGGAACCGATGCCCCGGCGGATGCGTTGATGCCGCACAATTTCACGCATGGAGGATGGCATGGGCCGCGGCCTTTTGCTTTGGCTTCTGGGTATTCCGCTTCCGATTATTTTGATCATCTGGCTGTTGGGCGGCCTGCACGGCTAGCCCGACAACCGATGCCCGGGCGCGCCGCACAACTGTCCCAATGCCGGCGCGCTCGGCGCTGACTGCAATTATTAAACCGGCCGGATTGCTCCAGCCGGTTTTTCATTTCGGGAATTTGCGCCCAAGCGCCGCGTCGATGCTCCACGGGCCCGGCCCGGCGAAAGCGATGTAGAGGAATACGAAGCAATACAGGATCGCGAGGTTGCCGTTGTTCAGGATCGGGATGAACGCACGCGGAAAATGCCCCATGAAATAGGCGAAGGCCATCTCGCCTGAAAGCACGAAAGCCGCGCAGCGGGTGAAAAGCCCGACAGCGACAAGCGCGCCGAAAATCAGCTCCAGCATTCCGGCAAACCAGATGAGCGAGAACACCTGGAGGTTATCGTAGTTCGGGTTGTGCGGAAATTTCAGGATTTTCGACATGCCGTGCTGAAGCAGCAGCAGCGCGCTCATGATGCGAAGCACGCTGAGCACGGTCGGCGTCCAGGACGTCCAGAAGTCGGTGAATTTCCCAACGCGCTGTCGGACTCTGGCGATGCGTTGCGATCGTTTGGCCATTGGAAATCCTGAAGAGAATAATGGATGCGACCCGGCTTTCGGCCGGGCCGCAACTGGACATAAAGCCGCGACGATCAGGTCTTCTTGCGCAGCATCGCGTCGAGGCTCCAGACGCCGGCGCCTGCGAAGACGAGATACAGGAACACCCAGCAGTAAAGCACGGCGAGGCTCCCCTGGTTTGCCATCGGCGTCGCGCCGCGCGGAAAGTGCGATATGAAATATGCGGCCGCCATCTCGCCCGACGCGATGAAGGCGGCATAACGGGTGAACAGACCAACCGTGACCAGCGAGCCGCAAACGATTTCGATCACTCCGGCAACGCCGATCATCGAAAACAGGGTGATATTGGCAAAGGCCGGATTGGCTACGGGAAATCCGAACCATTTCGACAAGCCATGCTGGAGAAAGACCAGCCCGACAATGATGCGCAACAGGCTGAGCACCTGCGGCTGATAGCGGTTAAGCGTCGTTTCCATCAATTTCCTCCCGATTGCAGCCCCGCCTGGGCCGGATTCCTAAAATAACACCACGGAGCGGATGCTCTTCCCCTCGTGCATCAAATTAAATCCCTTGTTGATGTCGGGCAGGGGCATGGTGTGGGTGATCATCGGGTCGATCTCGATCTTGCCGTCCATGTACCAGTCCACGATTTTCGGCACGTCGGTGCGGCCTCTGGCGCCGCCGAAGGCGGTTCCTTTCCAGACCCTTCCTGTCACGAGTTGAAAGGGCCGGGTGGCGATCTCCGCGCCGGACGGCGCGACCCCGATGATGACGCTGACGCCCCAGCCGCGGTGGCAGCTTTCCAGTGCCTGCCGCATCACCGTCACGTTGCCGGTGCAGTCGAAGGTATAGTCGGCCCCGCCGATCTGGTCGGCGCCCTTTTTCGTCAGGTCAACGAGATAGGGGACGAGGTCCTTGCCGATCTCCTTCGGATTGACGAAATGCGTCATGCCGAAGCGCTCGCCCCATTTCTTCTTGTCGTTGTTGATGTCGACGCCGATGATCATGTCGGCGCCGGCAAGTCTCAGGCCCTGGATGACGTTGAGCCCGATGCCTCCGAGGCCGAACACGATCGCTTTCGCGCCTTCCTCGACCTTCGCAGTATTGAGAACCGCGCCGATGCCGGTGGTGACGCCGCAGCCGATATAGCAGACCTTGTCGAAGGGTGCGTCCGGCCGGATTTTCGCGACTGCGATTTCAGGCAGCACCGTGAAATTCGCAAACGTCGACGTGCCCATGTAGTGATGCAGCTTTTTGCCATCCAACGAAAAGCGGGATGTGCCGTCCGGCATGACACCCTGTCCCTGCGTTCCGCGGATCGCAGTGCAGAGGTTCGTCTTGCGCGAAAGGCACGAGGGGCATTGACGGCATTCCGGTGTGTAGAGCGGGATGACGTGATCGCCTTTCTTCACCGAGGTCACGCCCCCACCGACATCGACCACGATGCCTGCGCCTTCGTGCCCGAGGATCGCCGGGAAGAGCCCTTCGGGATCTGCGCCCGACAACGTAAACTCATCGGTGTGGCAGATGCCGGTCGCCTTGATCTCGACAAGCACTTCGCCGGCTTTCGGCCCATCGAGCTGGACCGTCGTGACGTTAAGCGGCTTGCCCGCTTCGAATGCCACCGCCGCCTTCACGTCCATGATCTGCTCCCGGATTGCGCCGGCAAGATAGCGCGACAACGCCTGGTGGAAAACGCAAAATCCGCCGCGTCACGATTTTGTTTGCGCGAACGCGGCAAGCGCGCGCTTGCGCGCGGCATCGTGATCGACAATGGGTGGCGGATAGGTCTTGCCGAGCGAGACGCCGGCTTCGGCGAGTTCAAGCGGGGCTGCATCCCACGGCCGGTGGATGAATTTGTCCGGCAGCCGGGCAAGCTCCGGGACCCAGCGGCGGACATAGTTGCCCTGCGAGTCGAATTTCTCGCCTTGCAGCACCGGATTGAAGATGCGGAAATAGGGTGCGGCGTCGGCGCCCGATCCCGCGACCCATTGCCAGCTGGCAGCGTTGTTCGCAGGGTCAGCGTCCACCAGCGTATCCCAGAACCATTTCTCGCCGCTGCGCCAGTCGATCAGCAGGTGCTTGATGAGAAAGGACGCCGCGATCATGCGCACGCGATTGTGCATCCAGCCGGTGTGCCAGAGTTCGCGCATGCCGGCATCGACGATCGGGTAGCCGGTCTGTCCGCACTGCCACGCGCGCAGTCCTTCCGCGTCGCTGCGCCAGGGAAAAGCGTCGAAACGGTGCTGCAGGTTGCGTTTCGGGAGATCTGCAAAATGGTGCAGGAGATGCCATGAGAATTCCCGCCAGCCGAGTTCGCCCAGGAATTTCTCGACATCGCGCGGCGAGGCCCCAGCATCCTGCGCGAAACGCGCGGCATGGAATATCTCGACCGGGCTGATTTCACCGAAGCGAAGGTGCGGGGAGAGCCGCGACGTTGCGGGGTCTGCGGGGTAGTCGCGGCCGTCCGAATAGCCGCTTACGTCGGCGAGGAAATCGCGCAACCGCTTCTGCGCAGCCGCGGCTCCCGGCCTCCATGTTTCGCGCAGGCCCCCAGCCCAATCTGGCGTCTTCGGCTCGAGCTCCCAATCTTCGAGAGTATCGCTTGCGACATTTACCGGCGGCGGCAGCGATTTCGGCGCCGCCACCGGCAGGCGCGGGTCACCCATCGCGCGAAGCCGCTTCCAGAACGGCGTGAACACGCGCATCGGCCCGCCGGATGCCGACGCGATGGCGTCAGGCTCGATCAGGAGATTTCCGGCAAACGTGCCGCCTTGCACGCCAAGCTGCTTCATCGCGGCGATCACGGCATCGTCGGCGTGGATGGCCGCGCGTTCGTAGCGCCGATTGAAATAGAGGCGATCGGCTTTCGTTTCCGAAGCGAACGCCGGGAGGACGCGCGCAGCTGCGCCGCGCCGCAGGATCAGCCGTTGGCCGAGTTTCGACAATTGTGCATCGAGCGCGCACAGCGATTTCGCGAGCCACCAACGCGATGCGCCGCCCAGCGGGCGCGCGTTTTCGTCATCGAGAACGTAAAGACAGATAAGGGGGGCTTCGCGCTTCGCGGCCGCGGCGAGTGCTGCGTGATCCGACAGCCGCAGGTCGTCGCGAAACCAGACGATAGTGGGGGCGGGACTCACGTGCCCGGAACGGCCGGCCGCGTCACGCCGGCTGCGCGGACAGAACGAGCTGCGTCTGCGTGACGATCGCGGCGAGTTTGCCGTCGCCCCGCGTGATCCGCGTCTGCCACACCATCGTGGTGCGCCCGCGATGCAGTGGCGTGCATTCGGCCTTGGCGACGTCGCCCACAGGTATTGCGCCGAAGAAATTCGTCTTGCTTTCAATCGTCGTCGTCGACTGGCCGTCGCGCAGATTGGCCGCGGTCGCCGTTCCACCCAAGTTGTCCGCAAGCGCCATCACCGCGCCGCCATGCATCACGCCGTTCCGGTTGCCGAGTTCGGCGCGCACCGTCAGTTCCGCCGTGACCCGGTCCGGCGAAATGAGCGTGATGGTGCCGCCGATCAGATGGGCGAAGGGCGGCTGTTCGTTCGGATTCATGTTCGGCGCCATGGGCGGGTTCTCCTGCGGCCAACCCGCTTGCCACAAGTCCGCGTGCGAGAGAAGTCTCAGCCGTGCCGGGTGAACCAGCTTGCAGCAAGCTGCAGGTCGTAGCCGGTAAGACCGTGGCCGGCCGGGACGACCTCATAACTGACATCCGCGCCCGCTTCGCCAAGAAGGGCTGCGAGCATGCCGGCCTGACGCTCGGGCGCGATCTGGTCCTGCCCGCCGGTCAGCATCAGGACAGGCTTCCCGGCGAGATCGGGGATCGGGCGCGGATCGAACGGCATCATCGCGCGGATCAGCACCGCCCCGGCAAGGAGGTCCGGGCGCGCGAGCATGAGCGACCAGGCGATGTTGGCGCCATTCGAAAACCCGAGCGCGAGCGGGGATGCGAGACCGTAAGTGTCGTGCGCGCGTTCGATGAAGCCGGCAAGCTCTGCCGTTCGGCGGGTGAGATCGTCGCGGTCGAACACACCTTCATCGATCCTGCGGAAGAACCGCGGCATCCCATTCTCGAGGATCTTGCCGCGCGGAGAGAGGAGGGCGGCGCCCGGCGACAGCCGTTGCCCGAGCGCGATCAGATCGTTTTCGTCGCCACCCGTGCCGTGGAGGAGAAGAAGTGGCTTGCGTCCGGGGTCGGTCGCGGGAGCGAAGCGGTGGATGAAATCGAGTTCGGCCGAAGGCTGCATGGGCATCTCAGCAACGAAAAAAGAGCGCGGGAAAATCCCGCGCCCTCATATGGGAATCCCTGCGCCGGAAATCAGCGGGGCTGCGGCACGATGCGGATATAGGGCTTGGGCGATTTCCAGCCCTGTGGAAACAGCTTTTTGGCGTCGTCGTCGTTCACCGAGCCGGCGATGATGACGTCGTCGCCCTGCTTCCATTGGGCCGGGGTCGCGACCTTGTGCTTGGCGGTGAGCTGCAGCGAGTCGATCACGCGCAGCACCTCATCGAAGTTGCGGCCGACCGTCATCGGATAGACGAGCACGAGCTTGATCTTCTTGTCGGGGCCGATGACGAACACGTTGCGGACGGTCTGGTTGTCCGCCGCGGTGCGCTTGGCCGGATCGCCGGACACCGCCGCAGGCAGCATGCCGTAAAGCTTCGACACGTTGTAATCGGTGTCGCCGATCATCGGATAATTCGGCGCAAAGCCTTGCGTCTCCTTGATGTCGCTCGCCCAGTTAGCGTGCTTGTCGACTGGATCGACCGAGAGGCCGATGATCTTGACGCCGCGCTTGTCGAATTCTGGCTTGATGCGTGCCATGTAGCCGAGTTCGGTCGTGCAGACCGGGGTGAAATCCTTCGGATGAGAGAACAGGACGGCCCAGGAATCGCCGATCCAGTCGTGAAATTTGATCTTGCCCTGCGTGGTTTCGGCTTCGAAATCCGGGGCGGTATCGCCGATCGCAAGTGCCATGAAATCCTCCGTCGCTCGCGAAAATGTTCGGGGTGGGTCGACCGCATATATAAAGACTTGAATGCCTTCTAACCAGTTGGAGCGGTATCGCTGTCATTTCATTCTTGCCGGTGATCGGAGACGGATCGCTTCGCGGAGTGTGGCGCGCGCAGAATTATTTTTCAGGGCCAGTCCCGAGGCTCGCGCACGTGAGATTGCGGGGCTTTGGTCCTACTCGTTAACGCGTCTCAACCAATTTGCCTCTTGTTTGCCACAACCGCGTCGCTGTGCCGCCGCGCTGCGGGGAGAGAAACGCAAGGCTGGCGGCCGATCGAACGGGAAAAGACCGCCAGTGGCATCGGAATTTTTACGGGGGAAGCGCGCGTGAGTGAGATGAGGGGAACCGGCATGGCCTTTCATGCCGTGATCGAGGCCATCGACAGTTCGCGGATCGTCGGTCCCGATCTTGCCGCGCAGGCGCTCGCCGAACTTCGCGACGGCGTCATTACCGGGGAAGGACCGACGGCCGCCGGACGGACCCATTTTTCCCGTTCGATCGATTCCCAGGATGCCTATTTCTGTGCGCGCATTCTCATGGCGCCGTCCTTCGGCCGCGACATTCCGGTGACGCGCGCGGAAGCGGAGGCCCTTCTGGAGATCGACGCCGCCGCGAGCGAGCGGCTGGACCAGGGCCGCTTCGACGATCTTCTGGTCAAGGCCATCGCGCACCACGCGATGGCGAGCGCCGGCCGGCCGGTGCCGCCGCGGGCGGTTGCGCTCGACGCCGCAACGCCACTGGATAGCTGGGCGAGCCCCGACGCGGTCGGCAATGAGGTCCGCGACTGGCTCGCCGGTCACGTCCGCACACGAAGCCGATCGAGCAAGCCGTTGATGACGATCGCCGCTTATTTCATCGGTACTGCCGCGATTTCGGCCATGCCGTCTCTGTCGACCATCGTCGATTACCTCGCCTGATTGACATTTTCCGTCCGACCCCGCAAAGCCAAAGTCTGGCTTGAGGTGGGCTTGCGGGATGTTCAAGCGTATTTTGATCGCCAATCGCGGCGAGATCGCCTGCCGCATTATCAAGACCGCGCGCAAGATGGGGATTACGACCGTCGCGGTCTATTCCGAGGCGGATCGCGATGCGTTGCATGTCGAGATGGCCGATCAGGCCGTCCTGATCGGTCCCCCGCCCGCTGCGGAGAGCTACCTCGTCATCGACAAGATCATTGACGCCTGCAAACGAACCGGCGCGGAAGCCGTACATCCGGGCTACGGCTTTCTCTCCGAGCGCGAGGCTTTCCCCAAGGCGCTCGCCGAGAACGGCATCGTGTTCATCGGTCCGAACCCCAAGGCCATCGCGGCGATGGGCGATAAGATCGAATCGAAGAAAGCCGCGGCGGCAGCCAAGGTCTCGACGGTGCCCGGCCATCTCGGTGTGATCGAGGACGAAAAGCACGCGGTCAGGATCGCCGACGAGATTGGCTATCCGGTGATGATCAAGGCGTCGGCCGGCGGCGGCGGCAAGGGCATGCGCATCGCCTACAGCCAGAGCGAGGTTGCCGAAGGGTTCGCGCGCTCGAAGTCGGAGGCGAAGTCCTCGTTCGGCGACGACCGCATGTTCATCGAGAAATTCATCGTCGATCCGCGCCACATCGAAATCCAGGTGCTCGGCGACAAGCACGGCAACGTTGTCTATCTCGGCGAGCGCGAATGCTCGATCCAGCGGCGCAACCAGAAGGTCATCGAGGAGGCGCCGTCGCCGCTCCTCGACGAGGCGACTCGCAGGAAGATGGGCGAGCAGGCGGTCGCGCTCGCAAAGGCCGTCGGCTACGACAGCGCCGGGACCGTCGAGTTCGTCGCGGGCCAGGATCGCTCGTTCTACTTCCTCGAGATGAACACGCGCCTGCAGGTCGAGCATCCGGTGACCGAACTCATCACCGGGCTCGATCTGGTCGAGCAGATGATCCGCGTCGCCGCGGGCGAAAGGCTGTCGTTTTCCCAATCCGACGTGAAGCTCACCGGCTGGGCCGTCGAAAGCCGCGTCTATGCCGAAGACCCGTACCGCAATTTCCTGCCTTCGATCGGGCGTCTCGTGCGCTACCGGCCGCCGGCCGAGATGAGCGCGGATGGCGTTACCGTGCGCAACGATACCGGCGTATTCGAAGGCGGTGAAATCTCGCTCTATTACGATCCGATGATCGCAAAGCTCGTGACGCATGCGCCGACGCGTGAACAGGCGATCGATGCGCAATCCCGTGCACTCGATGCCTTCGTCATCGGCGGCATCCGCCACAACATTCCGTTCTTATCCGCGCTGATGGCGCATCCACGCTGGCGCAAAGGCGCGCTGTCGACAGGTTTTATCGCCGAGGAATTCCCCAAAGGCTTCCTCGGCGTCGCTCCCTCGGGAGAGACCGCTCATGTCATAGCCTCGGTTGCTGCCGCGATCGACCACGTGCTCGGTGAGCGCAAGCGCCAGATCTCCGGACAGCTGAACGGACGCTCGGTCCAGCGCGAAAAGAACCGCGCGGTCTGGCTTGGACAGGAAGAATTCCGCCTCGAGGTCGCGCGCGAAAACGGCTCGATCGCGGTGAAATTCGAAGGCGGCCACGCGCACCGTTTGCGCTCCGACTGGAAACCCGGCGATCCGCTCTGGTCCGGCACTTTCGAGGGCCGGCCGGTCGCGGTGCAGGTGCGCCCGGTTCCGAACGGCTTCGATCTCGAACATGGCGGCGTGCAGGCCCGCGCCTTCGTCTATACCGCGAGCGAAGCCGGGTACGCGCGGCTGATGCCGGTGAAGACGCAATCGGATTCCGGCAAGAAGGTTCTGTGCCCGATGCCGGGTCTCGTCGTGTCCATCGCCGTGGCCGAGGGCCAGGAGGTCAAGGCCGGCGAGACGCTCGCGGTGGTCGAGGCGATGAAGATGGAGAACGTGCTGCGCGCCGAGCGCGACGGCACGGTGAAGTCGATCAAGGCGAAAAAAGGCGACAGCCTCGCGGTCGATCAGGTCATTCTGGAATTCGCCTGAAACTCTCGCGGAACCATCGGCGCCTCGCCCCGTTCTGGTCTCGAACACGGGAGACCGATATGGCGAAACCCCGAGGCCAAAATCCTGCGGTGAACAGCATTCCGGATCAGCCGGACATGCCCGATACGATCCGGCGGCGGGATTCCCGCATCGACCGGCCTGATTCCCTTCCGGAAACGACCGACGATGTCGCGCGCGGCGGCGACAGTCCCTCGACCGATGGGGACAATCCGCAGCATCCGATCCACGACGAGGATCTGGAAGACCTCGAGCCCGACGACTACGAAGACATGGTCGACGAGCTCGAACGCGGCGATCCGGAGCCGGTGACGCTGGAATCGGACGACGAGTAGGAGTGAGCGTGGAATTTCCGGCGGCCTCGTGCGAGCATCCGCACATGCTGCTGAATTTTTCCTACGGCCAGAACATGGACCGGGCCGGCATGGCGAGGCGATGTCCGGGCGCAATCGCACTCGGTCCCGCAATCCTCGACAATCACCGTTTCATCATCACGGCCGACGGCTATGCCTCGGTCGCGCCGGCCGCCGGAATGCGCGTGCATGGCGTTCTATGGCGCCTCACGCCGCGCGATCTCGCTGCGCTCAATATCTTCGAAAGCCTGCATTCGGGTCTTTACCGCGCGGTGACGCTGCCGGTGCGCATCGGCGGCAGGCGCGTTCCGGCGAGTGTATATGTCGGACGCCATCACCAGGGGAAACCCAAGCCCGGCTATCTCGAACAGGTGATCGCGGCTGCGCGCGAGTGGGACTTGCCGCGGTCCCACATCGCGAACCTCGAGCGCTGGGCGCCGAGCGGCTGGCGCGGACGTCATCCGGCCGAGACAGGCGACATCTGAATGACCGCGCGCGTCATCAAACACGTCATCGTGCGCGGGCGCGTTCAGGGCGTGGGCTTCCGCGCGTTCGTCGAGCACGAAGCTGAGCGCCGCAGCGTCGAGGGCTGGGTTCGCAACCGGCGCGACGGCAGCGTCGAAGCAGTCTTCGCCGGATCGCCGGAAACGGTCGAGGGGATGATCGAAGCCTGCCGCAAGGGCCCGCCGGTGTCGCATGTGCACACGGTCGAGGACCGGCCCGGGAACGAGGACGAAGTTAAGGCGCGGGGCGGGCAACGTTTTGCGACGCTGCACACGCTCTAGCCGAACAGCGGGCCGAATTCCTTTTTCAGCGCGACGTCCACATCGTGCATCGTCACCGGCAGGCCGAGATCGACAAGGCTCGTGACCCCGTAGCGCGGCTCGCTGACGCCGCACGGTACGATGCCGGAAAAATGCGACAGGTCGGGATCGACGTTGATCGCGATGCCGTGCAGCGACACCCAGCGCGAGACACGGATGCCGATCGCGGCGATCTTGTCCTCGCGGCCGTCGCCTTTCTCCGGCCGACGCACCCAGACGCCGATGCGGTCCTCGCGCCGTTCGCCGCGCACATTGAACAAGGCGAGGGTGCGGATGATCCATTCTTCGAGCGTCGCGATATAGGCCCGCAGGTCCGGGCCGCGCGCTTTCAGGTCGAGCATCAGATAGACCACCCGCTGGCCGGGCCCGTGATAGGTGAATTGCCCGCCGCGCCCGGCGCGATGCACCGGGAAGCGCGCCGAGACGAGATCCTCGTCCTTTGCGCTGGTGCCTGCGGTGTAGAGGGGCGGGTGTTCGAGCAGCCAGACAAGCTCGCGGGCATCGCCCGCGCGGACCGCCTGCGCGCGGGCTTCCATCGTCGCGATGGCATCCCCATAGGACGTCAGACCCTCGCTGATGCGCCATTCGACCGCCCCGCGCGGGTGAGCGGTCAGGCCGGGGAGGAGATCGTCGCGAATATTAACCATCCATTCACCATAGCATGGTGACCTAAGCACACCGGATTCCTCTCGCCAGATCGGAGCGCCATGCCCACCCTCGACAAGGTCTCGCTCGACATCGCCGTCGTGCTCGGCACCTCGCATATGCCGATCCATCAGGTGCTGCGGCTCGGCCGCGGCGCCATCATCGAGCTCGACGCCAGCGAGGACGACGACGTCAAAATCCTGGCCAACAATTTTCCTGTGGCCAAGGGGATGGTCGTCGTGAGCGGCAGCCGGATCGCCGTCGAGGTGCGCGAGTTGCTTCCGCGCTCCCCGGATATGCGCTGAAACGGGCCACGGGCAGGCCGCGCGGCAGCCTTGTCCGGCCCGACCCTATTTGTTACATGACGCCGCTGATTTGGGCCCTCGGGGGCCTGAACTACCCCACATTCGCGGCCGTGGCGGAATTGGTAGACGCACTAGCTTGAGGTGCTAGCGGGGCAACCCGTGGAAGTTCGAGTCTTCTCGGCCGCACCACTTATCGGTACTGACAAATTGCTCATGCCCGGCCTTGTGCCGGGCATGCGCGTTTTGAAATCCTGGAAAAAGGAACCGCGCACGGCGTCGGCGCGGCACGCGCCTCAGCGCGCCATCGCGGTATGGGCGCGTTTGGCCTTCGAGTGGTGGGCGCGCGCTGCGACACCACGTGTTGGCTTTGCAGGTTCAGGCTTTTCGTGGACAGACGTCTGTGCGCCGGTGAGGGAGAGAAATTTGCCTTCCAGCCCGAAGTTCTTCGGATCCGGCGGCACCGGAGCGAGAGCCGGACTGAAGTGCGCTTTTTCGATCGCGGGCCAGGCTGGGATTGCCGGCGCGTCGAGCTTGGCCTTCGGATCGACGCCGCGCGGCGCCCAGGCCGGCGATGTCACGAGCTTGAACGGCAATTCGCTCTCGGGGCCGAAGGCCGCTATCGCCCGATAGGCCTCGGCAAAAGTCATGCTCTTGAGCGGGCGCGTCGTCTGCGGCCACGCTTGCGGCGTGTGCGGCCCGGTCACCATGAGCCAGTCATGCGGCTCGGTCGGCGTCGGCGGGTGCGTGGCATCGGACGGGATGACGTGCACGATCTTGTAGCCACCGGCCTTCAGCGCGGAGAGAAGAGAAGGCAGGGCGACCGCGGTCGCCGGATGGATGTCGTGCAGGAGGAGGACGCCGCGGCCTTTCAACTGCAGACGGTACATGGCGCGCCGCACGATCTCACTCGCACCGATGCGCATCCAGTCGTCCGCCGGAAAGTCCGCGCCCCAGACCATGATGCCGCGTTCGGCAAGCCAGGCTTCCGACTCGGTGGTGTTGCCGAAGCCCGCGTAGCGGAAGAACGGCGCGAGGCGTTCCGGTCCGCCAAGCGCGGCGACGGCTGAATCAATTCCTTGCTGGATTTCCTCAAGGCCCTGCGCCGCCGGGATGTCCCGGAGCCCGCGATAGGGATGGTTCTGCGTATGGGTGCCAAGGTTGTGCCCCTCGTCCACGATCCGGCGCACGACGGCTGGATATTCGCGCGCCTGCTGACCGATGACGAAGAACGTTGCCTTCACGCATTCGGCGGCGAGCAGGTCGAGGATGCGGGTGGAATAGGGCGGACGCGGGCCATCGTCGAAGGTCAGCACCACTTCCTTTTCGGCGAGCGGCAGCGTCTCGGGATACGACATGGTCCCGATCCGGACGTGGTCGCGCGGATCGACGACAATGGTGCGGCTGGTGCCGATGGCGTTCGGATGGCCGGGACAATCCGCAGCGGCCGCCGCGTGCGACGCGAACGATACAGCGATGAGTGCGAACGCCGCGCGGATGTGCATGATTTCCCGACTCCGCCTGCCGAACCCGGCAGCTGCCAACCATATGTCGCCGCGCCTGAAACTCGGATTAATCGGGCCCGGTTGTCCACCACTTTTGCAGGACGGGTCGATTTACCATGAACGGCGCAGAGGCCCCGCGCCGGGCGGCGCGACTCCTCCGGCTTGCGGCACGACCTGGACCACGCGGTAGCCCCGCTGCTTCAGCGCCCGCAGAAAGGCCGGCAACATGGCCGCCGTCTGCTTTTTGGTGTCGTGGAACAGCACGATTCCGCCGTGGCTGGCCTCGATCCGCTGCAGGATCAGGCGAAGTTCGGTATCCGGGCCCATCGGGTCCCAGTCGCTTGCCCAGACGTCGGCGCCGAACACGGCCATTCCCCGTTGCCGTGCGAGGTCGAGCAGGGCAGGCGATGAGGCAAAGCCCGGAAAGCGGAAAAAGGCCGCGGTGGTACCGGGGTTCCCGAGCGCGTCTTCGATCGCCCTGATGCCCCGGTCGATTTCGGCTTCGGCGCTCTTTTGCGTCATGTAGCGCAGGAGCGGATGCGAATAGGTGTGATGTCCGATCGTGTGCCCGTCGGCGGCGACCCGCCGCGCGATCTGCGGCCAGGAGGCGGCGCTCCGGCCGAGCATAAAGAAGGTGGCCTTCACGCATTGGGCTCGCAGAGCCGCAAGGATTGAATCGGTCGTGCCCGGCCATGGCCCGTCGTCGAATGTCAGAACGATCTCCTTGGGGGCAAGCGGAAGGGTCGCGGGGAAATGCTTGCGGCCGACGCGCGCGCCGGGTTCGACCGAAATCGTGCGCTCCGTGCCGAGCGCTGTCGAATCGCACGACGCCATCGCCGGTACGGCGCCGAGCATCAGAAACAGAACGACCAGCACGATCATGGCCACCTCGCGGAGCACGGTGTAGGTCCGCAGGCGATCGGAGTGCAAGCGCCCCGTCGCGTTTTCGTTGCCAGCATTTCGCGGCGGGCGTACAAGCCCGCACCCGTTACGCTCCGGCATCCGGAGGGACTTGGCATGGTCGACGATAAGCAGAGTGCGGAGACCGCCGACGGCCGCCTGTCGCTGCGCGACGAGAGCGGCACGATCCGTTCCGAGATCGTCGAAAAGGTCATCGACGCCATCACCCGAAAGGATAAGGCGGCGACGCGCGATCTTGCCGGCCAGCTGCACGAGTCCGATACCGGCGGTCTCCTTGGCGCGCTCGAGCCGGAATATCGCGCCCAGCTGATCGAGCTCCTTGGCCCGGAATTCGACTTCACGGCGTTGACGCAGGTCGATGACACGATCCGTGAGGAAATCCTCGAGGACCTCACGCCGGAAACGGTCGCGGAGGGCGTGCGCGAGCTCGACTCCGATGACGCGGTCTACATTCTGGAGGACCTGCCCAAGGACGAACAGGTCGAGATTCTCGAGCAATTGCCGCCGCTGGAACGCGGCGCGCTCGAGCGCAGCCTGTTCTATCCGGAAGAATCCGCCGGACGGCGGATGCAGACCGAGTTCATCGCTGTCCAGCCGTCATGGAATGTCGGGCAGGCAATCGACTATATGCGCGAGACCGTCGATCTGCCTGAGCGCTTCTACGAGCTTTACGTCGTCGAACCCTCGCATCGCTTCCTCGGTGCCGTGCCTCTCGACCGGCTCCTGCGCAGCAAGCGCCCGGTGCCGGTCACGGATCTGATGGATCCGGACCGCAGACGCGTGCGTGCGACCGACGATCAGGAGGAGGTGGCGCGCCTGTTCGAACGCTACGATCTCGTCGCTGCGCCGGTGGTCGATGAAACGGACCGGCTCGTCGGCGTCATCACCGTCGACGACGTCGTCGACGTCATCGAGCAGGAAGCGGAAGAGGACATCAAGGCGCTCGGCGGCGTGGCGCGGCACGAGGAATTGTCCGACCCGGTCGCGACGGTTGCGCGCGGGCGCTTCAACTGGCTTCTGGTCAATCTCGCGACTGCGTTCCTCGCCTCATCCGTGCTCGGCCTGTTCGAGGCATCGCTGGAGAAGATGGTCGCACTCGCGGTGCTCGCGCCGATCGTAGCGAGCCAGGGCGGCAATGCTGCGACGCAGACCATGACGGTCGCGGTTCGTGCGCTTGCCACGCGCGAACTCGGCATCGGAAATGCGCTTCGCATCATCTCGCGCGAAGTTATGGTCGGCCTCGTCAACGGGCTCGCTTTCGCGGTGATCACGGGCATCGGGGCCTATCTGTGGTTCAAGACGCCGGGGCTCGGAATCGTGATCGGCCTTGCGATGGTGTGCAACCTGGTCGCTGGCGCGCTCGGGGGCGTGCTCATTCCCATCGTGCTCGAACGGTTGCGGATCGACCCGGCGGTGGCATCCGGGGCCTTTGTCACGACCGTGACGGACGTTGTCGGCTTCTTCTCGTTTCTCGGGATTGCGACGCTCTGGTTCGGCCTGAACTGACGCCTCAGTTTTTCATTAGACAATTTCTAATATAGATTCCAATGCTTTACACACCGCATGCGATGATCCATGTGACTCCGGTCTGACATCGGAGATCGCCCATGCGCGTCTTTCTGCTTGCCGCTGCCGCCGTGTTCATCGCGGCATCCACCGCGTCCGCCAAGGAATACCCTATCGGAAAGCCCCAATCGGGCGGCGGCATGGAGGTCGCAGCCGTGTATTTGCAGCCGATCGAGATGGACCCGTCCGGCATGATGCGCGACGCAAAGGATTCCGACGTGCATCTGGAAGCGGATATCAAGGCGACCAAGGAGAACAAGAACGGTTTTGCCGAAGGCGACTGGGTGCCTTTCCTGGTCGTGAAATACGAACTGACCAAGGAAGGTGGGAAGTCGCAGAGTGGCGAATTCATGCCGATGGTCGCCAATGACGGTCCGCATTATGGCGACAACGTCAAGCTCGACGGCGCAGGTAAATACAAGCTGAAGCTGACCGTCGCTCCTCCGAGCGAGAATAAGCACGTGCATTTCGGCCGCCACGTCGACAAGGAAACCGGCGTCGGTCCGTGGTTCAAGACCTTCACCGTCGAGTATGAATTCACCTTTGCCGGCATCGGCAAGAAGGGGACCTACTGAGAGACGTTGCCACGATGCTGCGGATCTTCGCGCTTGTCGTCGTCATCTGCGCCTGCGCGGTGCCGGCCGGCGCAGCCGACGATCCGGTGTTCCGCATCGAGTTCGCCGACGGCAAGATCACTCCGCAACGGCTCGAAGTGCCGGCGAATACGCGCTTCAAAATCGAGCTGATCAACAGCGGCAAGACGCCGATCGAGTTCGAAAGCACGACCCTGAAGAAGGAGAAGGTGGTCGCTCCGGAGAGCCAGTCTTTCATCGTGTTCCGCACGCTCGATCCCGGCGAATACGAATTCTTCGACGATTTCCATCTCGATACGCCGCCCGCGGTGCTGGTGGCGAAATGAACAATGCGGCGCTCGCGCATCCTGGCCTGCGTCCCGGCGACCGCGCGCTGCAGCGGGTCGGCGACTGGCTGTCGCGTCATCAGGATTCGATCCGGCGGCTTCAATGGGGCGTGGTCGGAATCTATGCCGCGCTGATTGTCATCCCCGTCCTGCTGCCGCTGCCGGGGAACGCGGCGCATATCTTCACCAACGTCACGCTGTTCGCCCAGTTCGTGTTCTGGGGCGTGTGGTGGCCGCTCGTGCTGCTCAGCATGGTTTTGGTCGGCCGCCTGTGGTGCGGACTTCTCTGCCCTGAAGGGGCGCTGGCCGAATTCTCAAGCCGTCACGGGCGCGGCGCGCCTGCGGGCCGTTTCGTAACCTGGCGTTATTGGCCCTTCGTCGCCTTCGCGCTGCTCACGGTCTACGGGCAGATGGTGAGCGTCTACCAATATCCCGGTCCGGTCTTGCTGGTGCTGGGCGGCTCGACGCTCGGCGCGATCGCGGTGGGCTGGCTCTATGGCCGCAGCAAGCGGGTCTGGTGCCGCTATCTCTGCCCGGTGAGCGGCGTGTTCGGATTGCTGTCGAAGCTCGCGCCGGTTCATTTTCGCGTGGATCACGACGCTTACGAGCGCTCGCGCCGCGCGCATGAGCCGATCAAGCCGGTGAATTGCGCGCCGCTGGTGCCGATCTCGGTGATGACCGGCAGCAGCGGCTGTCATATGTGTGGACGCTGTTCGGGCTTCCGCGGCGCGATTGCGCTGTCGCGGCGGTCGCCGAACGAGGAGATCGTGCGGTTTGCCGGCGAAACGCCGAAACCGGTCGAGACGCTGCTGATCGTGTTCGGACTGATGGGGATCGCCGCAGGCGCATTCCACTGGTCGTCGAGCCCGTGGTTCATCGACGTGAAGCAGACCGTCGCCGAATGGCTGGTCGCGCACGGCCTCGTGTGGATCCTCGATGCGCGCCTGCCGTGGTGGATCCTGACCAACTATTCCGAGCAGAACGACGTGCTGACGTTGCTCGATGGCGCGGTGATGCTGACCTATATCGGCGCGACCGCGCTCGCGATCGGCGCGCTGGTCAGTGCGGGTCTCGCGATATCGACACGCGTGCTCGGTGCATGGTCGTGGCCGCGCTTCCACCATCTGGCGCAAAGCCTGATCCCGCTCGCCGGCTGCGGTGTCGTGCTCGGGCTCTCCGCGCTTACCGTCACGATACTGCGCAGCGAGGGGTTGGAGCTGAATTTCGTCGGCATGCTCCGGATTGCGATGCTTGCAGGCGCTTCGCTGTGGTCGCTCTGGCTCGGCTGGCAGATCGCCGCGCGCTACAGCGACAGCCTTGCCAGGCGCGCGGGGGCGCTGCTGGGCCTCGCGGTCGCGATTGCGATCGGCGACCTGAGCTGGGCGCTGCTGTTCTGGATCTGGTGACGCGCTAGGCGGTATCGGGCCGGGCAGGGTTCTGCGCAGGCGAGGGCGAGCCGAGCAATGCGTCGATCGCCGCAGCCGCGACCGAGGGCGTTGCGATCTCAGCATCGAGCATGCTTTGCCCGAACAGATAACTGTAAAACAGCACCGCGCGCGCCTGCGAGTCGGTCAGACCCCAGCCAAGCGCACCGAATAAACGCGTGACATGCGTCAGCCGCTCGGTATCGACGAGGCGCACGAATTTCGCCGCGCCCTCATCGGCGCGCGCGAAGGAGCGGATGGCGAGTTCGATCGCAAGGCCCTTCACGTTGGCATGTCGGGTGTAGAGTTCGGCGAGCCGCGTCAGCATCATGCGCGGCGGTTCGGGGCTCGCAACCTGCTCGCGGATGGCGGCGATGCGCCCGTTCGCCCATTGGGCGAAGACCGCATCGAGCAGGGCGCGGCGATCCGCGAAATGCCAGTAGAAGCTGCCCTTGGTGACCGCGAGCGCCGCGGCGAGGGGTTCGACCCGGACCGCTTCGATGCCGCCATCGGCGAGCGTTTCGAGCGCGGCGTCCACCCAGGCCTGCGCGTCGAGCTTCGGCGATTGTGACTTTGTCCCCGGTGACTTGGTTGATTTGGCTGCACTCGACTTGTGCTTACGCGCCATGAACTCCACTCGACGTTGACACGATCAGCCCCCAACCATACGCTGCCCTGCCGTAACATACGGTAGCGTATGGAGCCGCCATGTTCAAAGGAAAACCGCACCGGCCGCAAACACGCCGCGCGGGACGTCCCCGTCCGCAGTTCATGCGCCCGCTCGACGCCAAAATCGTGGCGAAGCAGCCGGGTTATCGTACCGTTTGTGCCTCAACGATGGATGCCGCGGGCCGGCTGGAACCCGCAGGCGTGATAGGCCATTGTTTCGCCTGACGACGGCCATGCCGGAGAGCCGCCGATGATCGCGAATAGCTGGTCTGGCTTCGATTTCGGGCTCGGCGCCGACGCCGAGATGCTGCGCGACACCGTACGCGGCTTCGCTCAGGATCAGATCGCGCCGCGCGCCGACGAGATCGACCGCAGCAACACTTTCCCGCGCGAGCTCTGGCCGCAAATGGGCGAACTCGGTCTGCTCGGCATCACTGTCGAGGAGGAATTCGGTGGCGCCGGGCTCGGCTATCTCGAGCATTGCATCGCAATGGAGGAAGTCTCGCGCGCATCCGGCTCGGTCGGGCTGTCCTACGGCGCGCATTCCAATCTCTGCGTGAACCAGATCCGCCGGAACGGCAGCGCCGAGCAGAAGAAGCGCTATCTGCCGAAGCTGATTTCCGGCGAGCATGTCGGCGCGCTCGCGATGTCGGAGCCGGGCGCGGGGTCGGACGTCGTGTCGATGCGCACGCGTGCGGACCGAAAGGGCGACCGCTTCGTCCTGAATGGATCGAAGATGTGGATCACCAATGGTCCGGAGGCTGAGACCCTCGTGGTCTATGCAAAGACCGATGCGAATGCCGGGCCGCGCGGCATCACGGCGTTCGTGATCGAGAAGGGAATGAAGGGATTTTCCACCGCGCAAAAGCTCGACAAGCTTGGCATGCGCGGCTCCGACACGAGCGAACTGGTGTTTCAGGATTGCGAGGTGCCGGAAGAGAACGTTCTCGGCAAGCTGAACGAGGGCGTTAAGATCCTGATGTCGGGCCTCGATTACGAGCGCGTTGTCCTGTCTGCCGGGCCGCTCGGTCTGATGCAGGCGGCGATGGATGTCGTGCTGCCTTACGTGCACGCGCGCAAGCAGTTCGGCGAGCCGATCGGATCGTTCCAGATCATGCAGGCCAAGATCGCCGACATGTATGTGACGATGAACGCGGCGAAGGCCTACGTCTATGCGGTCGCAAAGGCCTGCGACGAGGGCCGCACCACGCGTGAAGATGCGGCGGGCGCGATTCTGTTCGCGTCGGAAAAAGCGACCTGGCTCGCGCTCGAGGCGATCCAGTGTCTCGGCGGCAACGGCTACATCAACGATTTCGCGACCGGACGCATCCTGCGCGACGCCAAGCTCTACGAGATCGGGGCGGGGACAAGCGAAATTCGCCGCATGCTGATCGGCCGCGAGATCTTCAACAAGTCGGCGTGACGTTCAGCGCGCGAGCTGTGCGAGGCGCGTGCGCTGCTCGTCGTTGAGCCCCGCGTAGAAATCGCCGAAGGCCTGGGCGAGGTTGCCGGCCGCATAGGTGATTGCGTCGATCCGGTCGAGGGCGGCATCGAGGCGCGCCATCGGCGTCACCGGCGGCTTGCCGGGACACGATGCGCGCAGCGACAGCGCGGCCTGATCCATCCGCTGCTGCAGGTTTCCGAGCGCCTTGCGCTGTTCGGCGTCGGGACGGATCACCCGCTCGATCTGCGGCATCGGGATCGGCGATTGCGACGCCGCGCTGCAAAGCCCGAAGATGTCCGGCCCGCTGGAGGCGCGCTCGAGCTTGGCTTTCTGCGCGGCATTGAGCGTGCCGTAGAATTTTGCGAGCGGCTCGCGCACGAGATAGCCCGCGACGCGCGTCGCCCAAAGCCGGTCGAGCATGCGCTGCATGCGCGCCGCAGGATCGGCTTCTGCGACGTCGGCACAGGCGGAGCGGATCGTCTTCATCGCGGCAAGGATCGCGGTCTGCAGATCCGACAGCGCGGCGTTCTGCGTATCGTTGAGCGCAGACGGCCCGACATTCTGCTGGACGAAATCGACAATCTTGCCGGCCGGCCCGTCGGCGCGGTCCATGTCCGGCGGGCAAAGTTTTGCCCCGGCGGAGGGGGAGCCTGAGGCAGGGGCCGAGCCTTTGGGGACGGAGGCGAACGCCGCCGTCACGATCTCGCCGAATCCGTGCGTCCACAGGCGATCGTCGTAGTCCTGCGGCCAGAAGGTGTAGCCGATGAGGTCTTCGTGCGCGCCGGGCCAGAAGGGCTTGGGCGATGTCGTCTTGGCCGGATCGTCGGCTGGCGCGGCTACAGGCGTTGCGACCGCAGCGACGGCAGGCGTTGCGGCTGCGGTCGTAGCGGCCGTAGCGATCGCGGGTGTGGTTTTGGAAGGGGCCGGCGCGCGCCGCGCGAGCGAGCGACGCGGCGCATGATGGCGCGGGCGGAAAGCACGGCCGAACCCCTGCAGTGTGCCGCGCAGCGGGCTCGTCAGGACACTGAAAATGCCGCCGGGGCTAAACTGCGCGTGTGCGTCCGGCGAGATCAGAAGAGCCAAAAGCGCAAGGCCAGCTGCCAAAGCTACGCGCATCGCTGTTCTCCGTGTTGGCAGTCAAACTGCGGATCGCACGGCGCGTTCCAGGTCGGCCAATGAACCAGTGGGCCGACGGGCCACGAAGTCGAATCAGATATCATGCGCGTCATGGCCAAACCCACCCCCCAGCTCAGGCTTCGCCTCAAGGCCAACGGTCGCATTGTGGAGGTTTTGGACGACGGACGCGAGCGCGAAATTGCTCCCGAGCCGCCAGCGGAGGAAAACTTTGCGGCAGTGCGAGATGATTTGGACGACGCGCTCTATGCGCGCAGCATCCGCGCCAAGACACAGCTTACGCAGGCCGAATTCGCCGCGCGTATCGGCGTGCCGATCGAAACCGTGCGTAACTGGGAGCAAGGGAAGCGATCTCCGCGCGGACCCGCGCGTGCGTTGCTGAAGCTGATCGATACGGCGCCGGATCTTGCCTTCGCGGCGCTGGCGAAACGCTAGCGCGCGGGAATTGCGCGCGGCGGCGTGGGCTGCAAGCGCGCCAGTCGCATCAGCACTGCGGTGACGGCGAGCGTCGCGAGATAGACGACGATCTGCATCAGAGTCGGGCGCGCGGTGTAGCCGATCAGCGTATGCAGCAATCGTCCCGCAAGGCCCGATTCCGACAGCCAGTGCGAGGTGTCCCACATCGTCGTGCTGCCGACCGTCACGACGCCTGCGGAATCCGCAAATTGCACTGCCTGCGCGGCCATCCCCGCGGCAAGGAGCGCGATCATCACCGTCGTCACCAGGAAAATGTGCCGCGATGGAATGGAAACCAGGCCCGCATAGGTCAGCGCCGACAGGGCAGAGCCGGCGGCGAGACCCAGCGCGCTGCCGAGCAGGAGATCGGTGACATTCGTCCCCGAAGCGACGATCCCATACAGAAAGAGGACGACTTCCGACCCCTCGCGCAACACGGCGACACCGACGACGATGGCCAGCGCAGTGAGCGGACGCTGGCCCGAACTGACAGCGGCGCCGAGCCCGCGCATCTCTGCGGCGATCTCGCGGCCATGCCGCGACATCCAGACGTTGTGCCAGGTGAGCATCAGCACCGCGAGCGACAGCACTGCGGCGTTGAACAATTCCTGTCCCGATCCCTCGAACAGGTCGGAGATCGCCCCGGCAAAGAACGCGACAACCGTCGCGCCGGCTATCCCGGCCGCGATCCCGGCCGCGACATAGGCGCCACGTGAGGGGACCCCGCGCGTCGCCGCGAGCACGATGCCGACGATCAGGCCGGCCTCGATGACTTCGCGGAAGACGATGATGAGGGCGCCGAGCATCCGATCTATTCCGCGATCACCGCGCCCTTGGCGGTGGATTCATGATACTCGCCGACGAATTCGTAGCGGCCGGGGTTGAGCGGACCGAAGCGCACGACCGCCTTCGACTTGCCGGGGATCACTTTCTCGACCTTGAGCGGATGGCTTTCAAATTCTTCTGGCGTCGGATCATCGTTGATCACCGTAAGCGTGATGCGCTTGCCGGCAGGGACCTTCAATTCGGATTCCGAGAAACGGTGGTCCTTGATGGTCAACGAGAAGTCCTGGGTCTGCGCAGCGGCAGGCTGAGTTCCAAGGAACGCGATGAGCGAGAGAACACCAAACATAAAGCGCATAGAGCCACCCGGAGGTTCTTGCGTTGAGCCGTATCAATTGTAAAAAGCCATCGGGCGGCGCGATTGCAAGCGCCAAATCCAATTTCTAAAGCAATTCCAATGTAGAAGCGGGCTTTCTGCGACGCTCCCGCGCATTTGCCAGTCTCCGTCAGCCTTGCGCCAAATGCGGGTTATTCTGGCGGAAATGGCGGGTTGGCAGGGCGGTTCTGACCGGGCAATGTGTCGCGCCCATCAGCCCCCCAGGAGCATCCGATGACCTTTGTCGAAGCCAATGGCGCGCGCATTCCCGCGGTCGGGCTCGGCACCATGACTCTGAAGGAGGCTGCCGGGACTGCCCTGATCGCCGAGGCGCTGAAACTGGGCTACCGGCATCTGGACACCGCGCAGGCCTATGGCAACGAGCGCGAAGTGGGCGAGGCGCTGCGCGCCTCCGGCGTGAAGCGCGATGAGGTCTTCATCACCACCAAGATTTTCCGCGACCGCCTGATCCCCGGAGAATTCGAGCGGGCGGTGGACGAAAGCCTGCAGCGTCTCCAAATACCTTACGTCGATCTTGTTCTGATCCACTGGCCCAATCCCGAAGTGCCGCTGCCCGGTACGATCGCCTCGCTGTGCAGCGTCAAGCGCGCGGGCAAGACGAAGAATATCGGGGTGTCGAATTTCACTGTCGCCTTGCTCGACGAGGCAACGCGGATCGCGGACGAAAAGATCGTCACCAATCAGATCGAGGTTCATCCGTTCATCGATCAGGACAAGGTGATCGCGGCATGCCGCAAACACGGCATGGCGGTCACCGCCTATTGTCCGGTCGCGCGCGGCCACGTGCCGGGCAACGAGACGCTGGCGCGCATCGGGAAGAGTTACGGCAAGACGCCGGCGCAGGTGTCGCTGCGATGGCTGGTACAACAGGGCATGGTCGTCATTCCGCGCACCTCGAAGCCCGAGCGGCTTGCGGAAAATCTCGCGATCTTCGATTTCACGCTCTCACCCGCTGAGATGGTGGATATCGGCAAACTCAAGAAGCCGGACGGCCGCGTCGTCAATCCGGCCTTCGCACCGCAATGGGATAAATGACATGCAGACTGTAAATGCCAAGGGCGCGCGCATCCCGGTCGTCGGACTGGGAACATGGGAACTGCGCGGCGACGATTGCGTGCGCCTTATCAAGGAGGCGGCCAAGCTCGGCTATCGCCATTTCGACACTGCGCAGATGTATGGCAATGAGGTGGAAGTGGGCGAGGGCGTGCGCCAATGCGGACTGAAGCGCGAGGAATGCTTCGTCACGACCAAGATCTGGCCGACCAATTTCAAGGCGGCCGATTTCGCGCGCGCGGCGCGCGAGAGCCTCACGCGCATGAAGCTTGATCATGTCGATCTGCTGCTGATGCACTGGCCCGGCAAGGACGTCCCGCTCGCCGAGACTCTCGATGCACTCTCCAAGGCCAAGAAGGACGGACTGACCAAGCATATCGGCGTGTCGAATTTTACCGTCGCCTTGCTCGACGAGGCGAACAAGATCACATCCGATCTCGTCTGCAATCAGGTCGAGTTGCATCCCTATCTCGACGGATCGAAAGTGAATGCGGCGTGTGAGAAGTACGGCATGGCTGTGGTCGCCTATTGCCCGATCGCGCGCGGGCGTCTCACCGGCGACACGACTCTCGCCGACATTGGCAAGAGTTACGGCAAGAGTGCCGCGCAGGTGTCGCTCCGCTTCCTCGTCCAGCAGGGCCGCGTGGTGATCCCGCGCACCAGCAAGGTCGAGCGGTTGAAGGAGAACATCTCGATCTTCGACTTCGAATTGTCGGACACGCACATGAAGCAGATCGCGGGGCTGTCGAAGCCTGCGGGCCGCGTGGTTGCGGTCGCGCATGCCCCGACCTGGGATTGAGCGAGCGGGGTGACGCTGTCGGCAGAAAATGCGCTCGTTCTTTTTTCCGGCGGGCAGGATTCGACTGTGTGCCTCGCTTGGGCGCTGCAGCGCTTTGCCCATGTCGAGACGATCGGTTTCGATTATGGGCAAAGGCATGCCGTCGAGCTTGAGGTTCGCCCGCGCGTGCGCGAGCGCCTCGCGGCGCTGAGCACTGACTGGAAGGCGCGCCTCCGCGAGGACCATGTTGTGCCGCTCGCAGCCCTCGGCGCGATTTCCGAAACGGCGCTTACCCGCGACATGGCGATCGAAATGGCCGGCAATAATCTGCCGACTACTTTCGTGCCTGGCCGTAATCTCGTGTTTTTCACGTTCGCGGGCGCGCTCGCTTACCGACGCGGGATGAAGCATCTCGTCGCCGGGATGTGCGAGACGGACTATTCCGGCTATCCGGATTGCCGCGACGACACCGTCAAGGCGATGCAGGTGGTGCTGACCCTTGGCATGGATCGGCGGTTCGTGCTTCACACCCCGCTGATGTGGGTGGATAAGGCCGGGACGTTCGCGATGGCGCGCGACATCGGAGGGCAATCTTTGCTCGACCTCGTGGTCGAGGAGACCCATAGCTGCTATCGCGGCGACCGCGCGACCCGCCACGCCTGGGGCTATGGCTGCGGTGAGTGCCCCGCCTGCCGATTGCGTGCAGAAGGCTTTGCCCGCTTCATGGCGGCGTGACAGAGGATGACAATGACGCGCGATCATCGCCGCACCGTGGAAGGCGCGGTATTCTTTTTCGGGTTTTGTCTCACGATCCCCGCGGCCAACTGGCTGATCGGCCATGCCGGCACTGTCTGCCCGCCGGACGGCCCGTGCCTCATCCCGGTCGCGCCCGGCCTCATGGCGCCGTCCGGGGTGATGATGATCGGGGTCGCTCTGGTGTTGCGCGATCTGGTGCAGCGCCGGCTCGGCTTTGAGTTTTCGATCGTCGCGATCCTGATCGGCGGGGCGTTGTCGGCGCTGCTCGCGCCTGCTTCGCTGGTGACCGCCTCAACCGCGGCGTTTCTGCTCTCCGAACTCGCCGACCTTCTGGTTTACACGCCACTGCAGCGCCGCAGGCTCGTCGCCGCGGTGGTGCTGTCGAGCTTTGCCGGATTGGTGGTCGATTCCATCGTGTTTCTCTATCTTGCCTTCGGTTCGCTGGAATTCCTGATCGGCCAGATCGTCGGCAAGTCGTGGATGGTGCTCTTGTCGATTCCGTTCATCGCATGGCTGCGCCGCCGCGATGCACGGCTCGGGCTCGAGCCCGCATAATTTCCCAAAAGGATTGTCGCAATGGCAAATTCGCTCGAGATGCTGAAGAACGTTACGACCGGAACAATCACGACGATGTTGCTGAAGAAAGGCATCCGCCGCTGCTGGATGGAGGGTGCGATGCCTTTCGCAGCAGGAGGGCGGCGCATCGTGGGGCCTGCCTTCACGCTGCGCTTCGTTCCGGTGCGCGAGGATCTCGCCACGCCCGAAAGCTGGACCAAGCCGATTTCGACGCGCGGCGCGATCGAGGCGATGCCGGAAAACTGCATCGTCGTCGCCGACGCGATGGGCGTAACCTCGGCAGGCATTTTCGGCGACATCCTGTGCATGCGCATGGTCAAGCGCGGCGTCACCGCACTCGTCACCGATGGCGTGATGCGCGACAAGCACGGCATCCTCGGAACCAACCTGCCGATCTGGTGCGCCGGCGTCGCGGCGCCCGCGTCGGTCAACCAGCTGACCTTCGTCGGCTGGGAAGAGCCGATCGCGTGCGGGGGTTGCGCGATCTTTCCGGGCGACGTGATCGTCGCCGACGATGACGGCGCGGTGGTGATCCCACAAAACCTTGTCGATTTCGTCGCGCAGGAAGGGGCCGAGCACGAGCGCTTCGAGGCCTGGCTCGTCAAGGAAGTGGAAAAGGGCGAGAAGCTGCCGGGCCTCTACCCGCCGAACGAAGAGACCAAAAAGCG
Organism: uncultured Hyphomicrobiales bacterium; assembly: GCA_964584855.1. Taxonomy (GTDB): domain Bacteria; phylum Pseudomonadota; class Alphaproteobacteria; order Rhizobiales; family Xanthobacteraceae; genus Pseudorhodoplanes. The sequence continues at coordinate 47,853 of CAZPBF010000002.1, read as the reverse complement.
GTACGAGGCCGACAAGAAGAGCGGCAAGGCCTGAGCGGGGCGGGGCGGCGATGTTCTTCGCCCTTGGCAAGATCGCAGGGTTCTTCACCCACCCCTCGAACCTGCTGGTCGTTCTCGCAATCGGAAGTTTCGCACTGACCCTGACGCCGTTCGCGCGCCTTGGCAGGATTGCGCTGTGTGCCTCCTTGATCGCGATAGCCGTTGTCGGATGGTCGCCGCTCGGAAGCCTGCTCATCCATCCGCTGGAGCAGCGATTTCCGCCCTGGGATGCGAACCGGGGGGCGCCGGACGGGATCATCATTCTTGGCGGCTCGATTGCGCCCGACGTTTCGAATTTTCGCGGTGAGGCTGCGCTCAACGAATCCGCGGAGCGTCTGACGGGAGTTGCGGGGCTGGCCCGCCGCTTTCCGGACGCGCGCATCGTCTTTACCGGCGGAAATTCCGATATCTTCGCGAGCGAGCGGACCGAGGCTCAGTTCGCGATCGAGGTGCTCGAAAGTTTCGGCATCCCGCGCACGCGCATCGCGCTCGAAGGCCGTTCGCGCACGACGCTGGAGAATGCGGCCTTCACCAAAGCACTCGTTTCGCCGAAAACCGGCGAGCGCTGGCTGTTGGTAACGTCGGCCTATCACATGCCGCGCGCGATCGGCGTTTTCCGCGCCGCAGGGTTTCCGGTCGAAGCCTATCCGGTCGACTGGCGCACCGGCGACGATCTGCTGCAACCTTTCGACAAGGCGAGCGACGGGCTGAAGCGCACCGACACCGCGCTGCACGAATGGGCTGGATTGTTCGGCTATTGGATCACAGGCAAGACGCGCGAATTGTTTCCAGCGCCCCGCTAATCCTTTCTTGACGTTTGAGTCACAGAATCAGTGACCGATATCACCTGCGTGGTATCGTGCACGCGGTCCCGTCGATTCGTCGCATTTATTCGCGGACGTGCCAGTGCATCCAAGAGTCTGACTTGGGGGGGACCGGCCGATGCCGCTCTATAATCCAGCAAGGACGATTGCGTTGTCATCCTCGAACCGTGAGGATGCGAACGCCAAACTGCGCGCGTTCATCGTCGCCGCCGCGATTGTCGTCGGCGTGATGGCCGCGTCGGTCCTTTCGGTTCTGCTTTACGTGTCCTGACGCGATCAAGGTTCGATCGCGCGCAGCGAGTTAGCGCCGAACTGGCGGCGCCACATCACGATGACGACCGCAACGGTCGTGGCCATCAAGAGCCACGGGTTAACGAACCATCCGAGATAGCCGATCGCGAAAAAGAACGCGCGCTGGCCGCGGTTGAAATGCAGGCCTGCAGCGGCGCAGAGGCGTGCGGTCCGCGCCGCATGCGCCTTGGCGGAGGGCTTCGCTCGTTCCTTGTGCGGGGGCATCGCCCCAAGCAGGATCGCGACATAATTAAACAACCGGTACGACCACGCGAACTTGAAGAATGCATAGGCAAAGATGGCGGCAAGCCCCATCGCCTTGATTTCCCAGAGCGCACGCGAGGTTTCGAAGCCGCCCGGCAGGCCTTTCACCACCTCCAGAATGTCGGTGGTCGAGCGCAGCACGGTCAGCGCGCCGCCGATTGCGATCAGGGAAGTCGAGGCGAAGAAGGCGGTCCCGTTCTGCAGCGACGCCATGATCTGGGTATCGACGATACGCACCTCGCGTTCGAGCATGCGCTCCATCCACACGTCCCGATAATGGTTCATCCGGACGTTCAGGGACTTCCTGGCATGGGGAACCCATTCGAGCGCGGCGGCATAGCCAATCCACGCGCCGACAAAGACGAGCAACGCGACGAGATCGAGCGTGGTGAAGAGACTCATCGCCGGTCCTGTTCCCGGCGCATGCTGCCTTGCGCGCTTGACGCTCGCAATGGGCTTGACCGCGCGGCCCGGACGCTGACATAGCGGGCAGGAGAACACCATGCCTCAAACCATCACCCTCGGAATCAAGTCGCTTCTTGCCGAAGCAAATCGCGAGGTCGAGACCATTCCGGCAGCGGACGCAGTGAAACTCGCGGGCCGCGATGACGTGGTGCTCGTGGATATCCGCGACATCCGCGAATTGAACCGCGACGGGCGCGTGCCCGGCGCATTCCATTGTCCGCGCGGGATGCTGGAATTCTGGCTCGACCCTGAAAGCCACTATCACAAGTCGGTCTTCAATCAGGACAAGCGCTATGTGTTCTTCTGTGCGGGCGGCTTGCGCTCGGCGCTCGCCGCGCAGACCGCGCAGCGTATGGGCTTGAAACCGGTCGCCCATGTCGAAGGCGGTTTCAGCGCCTGGAGAGAAGCAGGAGGACCCGTAGAGGCGCCGGCCCCGAAGAAGTCCTGATATTCATTCCGGCGGTTCATCGGACCGATCATCAAAATTCGCTTGCCGTGCGGCGCGAACCTTCGACAATCCCGTTCGACAAAAGGGGGCGCTCATGGGTCTGACGCTGGTCATCGGCAACAAGAATTATTCCTCGTGGTCGCTGCGTCCGTGGATCGCAATGACGGTCGCCGGGATTCCGTTTGAGGAGAAGCTTGTCCCGCTGCACATGTCCGACACCAAGGCGGCAATCCTGAAATACTCGCCGGCCGGAAAGGTCCCGGTCCTTGTCGATGAGGAGATGACGATCTGGGAATCGCTTGCGATCCTCGATCACCTGGCCGAACGTTTTCCCGCCGCGAAACTATGGCCCGCGGAGCCGAAGGCGAGGGCGCATGCGCGCGCGGTGAGCGCGGAAATGCACGCGGGGTTCGCGCCCTTGCGCAATCATTGCCCGATGAACATGCGCCGGCCTCCTGCCAAGCGCGACCTGCCGGCAGACGTGGTGGCCAATGTCCGGCGCATCGACGACATCTGGCGCGATTGCCGGTCGCGGTTCGGGCAAGGCGGTCCGTTCCTGTTCGGCACATTCGGAGCGGCCGATGCGATGTATGCGCCGGTCGTCTCGCGCTTTGTTACCTATGAGATGGACGTGTCGCCGGCATCGCGCGATTACATCGCTGCGGTCACCGCGCTTCCCGCCTGGACGCAGTGGCGGGACGCGGGTGTGAAGGAAAGCTGGCGCATCGCTGAAGACGAGGTGGACTGACCGGATCTGCGGGTTAAGCCATTGATTCGCGCGCCGAAATCGCCACCTCGCAGCGGGAACCGGCCGCCAGAATAAGCGTTGCCCATCGGTCAATCCATTATTTGACCGAGGAGCGGACGTATTCGCCACAACCGGACCATCGCGCCGGCCATCCTGCGGCCGGAACGCAATGTCTGGCGTATCGAGCGGGCGACGCGTGCCGCCGTCCTGGTCGATGGCGCGGCGCTGTTCCGGGCTGTGCGGGATTCAATGCGCCGGGCGCAGCGTTCGATCCATATTGTCGGCTGGGATATCGACAGCCGCACGCGGCTGGTCGGCGAGGATTGCGAGGCGCATGACGGGCTACCGGCCACGCTGGTCGACTTCCTCAATGCGCTCGTTCAACGAAACCCGGATCTCGTGGTGCACCTGCTGCTCTGGGATTTCTCGGTGCTCTACGCGCTCGAACGCGAATTTCTTCCACAGGTTTCACTCGGCTGGTCGACCCCGAACCAGGTGCGGTTCTGTCTCGATCACACGCTGCCCGTCGGCTCCTCGCAGCATCAGAAGATCGTCGTCGTCGACGATGCGGTCGCGTTTTCCGGCGGCCTCGACCTGACCATCCGGCGCTGGGACACGCCCGACCACAAGCTGCACAACGCCGCGCGGGTCGATCCGGGTGGCGTGGCGTACCGGCCGTTCCACGATGTGCAGATGGTCGTGGACGGCGACGCGGCGCGCGCGCTTGCCGAACTGACGCGTGAGCGGTGGCGGCAGGCGAGCTGCTCGGAGCCGGTTCCGGTCGAGCCGACCGGAGATCCCTGGCCGCAAAGCGTGCAGCCGGATTTCGCCAATGTCGATGTCGGCATTGCGCGGACCCAGCCCCGATCTAGCCACCATCGCGGCGAGGTACGTGAGGTCGAAAAGCTCTTTCTCGATTCGATCGAGGCAGCGGAGCGCACAATCTACATCGAGAACCAGTTCCTGACCTCCCAACCGATCGCGGAGAAGCTTGCGCAGCGCCTGAAGCGCAAGCGAAAACTTGAGGCCGTCATCGTCGCGCCGAGCACCGCGCATAGCTGGATCGAGGCGCGCACCATGCGCAATGGACGCATCCGCTTCCGCGACATTCTCGAACAGGCCGGAATCAGTGATCGGTACCGGCTGGTCTATCCGGAGGTCCGCTCGGGGAGCGAAACGACCGACACGATGGTGCATTCCAAGGTGATGATCGTCGACGACAGGCTGCTCCGGATCGGCTCCGCGAACCTGAACAATCGTTCGATGGGCACCGACACCGAATGCGACATCGCGATCGAGGCGCGTAATGCCGCGGATCGCGCGGCGATCCTGCGGGTCCGCAACGGCCTGCTCGCAGAGCATTGCGGGGCGGACCTTGTCGATGTCGAGGAATTGCTGGAGGAGACAGGATCGCTGGTCGCGGTGACCGACATCCTGAGCCGGCGCGGCCATGCCTTGCGGCCGATCGACGACGGCGAGCCCGATCCCGAGGAAATCGCAACGACGATTGAGGAGGTGGCCGATCCTCCGCGTCCGCTCAGGCCGCAGACACTGCTGCACCGGACCGGGGAAAGGCTCTCCGCGATGGCAGGCTCGCCGCTCTTCAAGTTCGCCATGGTGGGGCTCGCGCTTCTGGTGCTGACGCTTGCCTGGCGTTTCACGCCACTCGCCGAATACAGCCGCCCGGATGAAGTTCGGGCCGCCCTCGAACGAATGTCCGGTAGCGGTTGGGCACCCGTCATGGTTCCCGCGATCTTCGTTGCGGGCGGGATGATCGCCTTTCCTCTGACGATCATGATCGCCGCGACCGCAGCCGCCTTCGGCCCCGTTTTCGGAACAGGGTATTCGGTTGTCGGGGCGCTGCTCAGCGCGCTCGCAAGCTATGGTATTGGCGCGGCGCTCGGCCGCGAGCCGCTGCGAAAGCTCCTTGGCGCGCGCGCCGAACGCATTCGCGACCGGGTGAGGCGCCAGGGCATGATCGCCGTGATGGCGATCCGTCTCGTCCCGATCGCGCCATTCACGGTCGTGAACGTTGCGATGGGCGCAAGCGAGATCCGGCTGGTTGACTATGTGGCGGGGACGCTGCTTGGGCTCGCGCCGGGCCTTTTCGTCATGGCCGCTCTCGGTCATGAGATCGTGCGCGTCCTTGCCGATCCCTCGGCCTACGAGATCGCGCTGCTCGCAGGCGCGGTCGCGCTCTGGATCGGGCTGTCGTTCGGCGTCCAGTTCCTGCTTGCGCGAATGCCGGGCGGTGGCGATTGACGACGTCGCGCGGCGCCCTCCGGGTCATGACTTGGAACATCCACGGCACCTTCGGCCGCAATCATCGCTTCGACTTGCAGCGCGTGGTCGATGTCATCGCGCGGATCGCCCCGGACATCCTCGCGTTGCAGGAGGTCGACTCGCGTGGCCTTAAAGCAGGGGATCGAGATCCTTTTGCCGTCCTGCAGGAAGCCGTCGGGGACCACGGCATCGGAGCAAAATCGATCGTCACTTCGGACGGAGCCTACGGTCAGACACTCATCAGCCGCTATCCGCTGCGAAATCCGGAAATTCGCGACATCTCGTTCGGGGAATTCGAGCCCCGCCGCGCGATCCGCGCGATGGTCGAGACCCCCGCCGGGAATGTCTGTGTGATTGCAACACATCTGGGTTTGAGCATTCGCGAACGGCGCGAGCAGACTCGCGCGCTGCTTGATATGATCGGCAAGGCTTCACCCTTTATCGTGCTGGGCGACTTCAACGACTGGTTCTGGCCGGGCTCGGTACGGTCGGTCCTCGCTCGGGTGCTGCCCGCGCGATCGCGCATGCGGACATTTCCGTCCTGGTGCCCGATGTTGCGCCTGGACCGGATTTATGGCCGCCCTTTCGACGCGCTGGTTCGCACCTGGACCGCGCCCGAAGCGCGCGCTGTCTCGGATCATCTGCCGGTCATTGCTGAGTTTCAGTTGGCGACAGCCGGCGCTCGCTGACCTTTGTTCGGTAAAATTTCGGGTTTGCCCAGATTTCTTCAAATTCTGGGAGATAAAACATTCCTCCGGCGGCCGCGCGGGTTTCGGGCCGCTGGATCGGGGGCGGCTTCTTGCGCAGCCATTTGCTGCTGGGAGATGCGCGCCATGCCACGTCCGCTTTATTTTGCCGTTCCGGCTGTCTGCCTTTTTCTCGGGACTGCCCACGCCGCCGACGCACCGCGCGACGTGAAAGGGCTATATCTTCTCACTGATTTCCCGGCGATCTCCGTGCTGCCGGGCTCCACATCCACCATTCCGCTGCGGCTGCAGAATTACGGGCTTGCGCCTGAGCGCTACGCGCTGACGGTGTCGGGCGTTCCGCAAGGCTGGACCGCAACGCTGCTCGGCGGCGGCCAGCCGGTCGCGGCGGCGATGCCCGCGGTGGATTCGAGCGTCGCGCTGCAATTGCGCCTCGACATCCCGGGCAACGCGAACCTGTCCGGCCAGACCGTGACGATCGCGGCTGACGGGGCCAGCCAGCACGTCACGCTGCCGATCGCCGTGACGACCGCCAAGGAATTGCCGGCCAAGCTGAAGGTAGATGCGCGCCTGCCCGAATTGCGCGGCAGCGCGAAATCGAGCTTCGAATACCAGCTCACCATCAAGAACGATGCTGGCCGGCCGCTGACCGCGAGCTTTGCCGCGCAGGCGCCGAAAAACTTCGAGACTTCGTTCACCGAGTCCTACGGTACGCAGGAACTGACCTCGATCCCGATCGCCGCGGGCCAGAGCAAGGACATCAAACTGAAGGTACGTCCGCCCTCGACGGTCGACGCGGGACATTATCCAGTCTCCGTCACCGTGAACGCAGAGGATGCGAGCGCGAGCACCAAGGTCGCGCTCGATATCGCGGGCCAGCCAAGGCTGCACCTGGCGGGCAGGGACGGACTCGTCAGCGCGCAGGCGACCGCAGGCTCGCAAAGCACGATCCCCGTGACGATTTCCAATGACGGCAGCGCGCCGGCCTCCGACATCGAATTGTCCGGTACGGCGCCGAGCGGCTGGAAGGTTTCCTTCGAACCGAAAAGCATCGATCGTCTCGCTCCCGGCGAGAACAAGGAAGTGCAGGCTCTTGTCACGCCGACAGCCAAGTCCATCGCCGGCGACTATGTGACCAATCTGCGCGCCTCCTCGCGCGATGAAAACGCCGCGCAGCAATTCCGCATCACGGTCGCGACCTCGACCGCCTGGGGCATGGCTGGCGCGGGCGTGATCGGGGTTGCACTCCTGATCATGGTCGGCGCGATCACCCGGTATGGCCGCCGATGAGCGCCCCCGTCATCGTCGCGCAAAAACTCACCAAGCGATACGGTACGGCCGTTGTAGTCGACGGCATCGACTTTGCCGTGGCGCGGGGAGAGATATTCGGGCTGCTTGGTCCGAACGGCGCGAGCAAGACCACCACGATCCTCATGATGCTGGGCCTCACCGACGTGTCAGGCGGCGAAGTGAGGGTGCTCGACCAGAATCCGGTCCGCTCCCCGCTCGCGGTGAAGCGGCGCGTCGGCTATCTGCCGGACCAGGTGGGCTTCTACGACACCCTCACAGCGACCGAGAACCTTGCCTATACGGCGCGGCTCATGGGCATCTCGCGCCGTGAACGCGCCGCACGGATTGAAGCTGCGCTCGCGCGCGTGCGGCTTCAGGATGTCGCGCGACAGCGCGTTGCGACGTTCTCGCGCGGCATGCGCCAGCGGCTCGGGCTCGCCGAGATCGTGATGAAAAACGCGGAAATCGCGATCATGGACGAGCCCACATCGGGGCTCGATCCCCAGTCGACGGCGGAATTCCTCGATCTGATCCGCGGCCTGAAAGAGCATGGCGTGACGGTTCTTCTCTCGTCGCATTTGCTCGACCAGGTGCAGCGGGTCTGCGACCGGGTCGCGCTGTTTCATGCCGGCCGGATCGCGCTGATGGGCAGCGTGCCGGACTTGTCCCGGCAGGTGCTTGGCGGCGGCTTCGCGGTCGAAATCGAGGCCGACGCCGGAGACGTCGATCTTGAGCCGCGGCTCGGTGCGATTCCCGGCGTCATGGCGGTGAGCCGCCTTGCGCCGCGGCGCTACCGGGTCCTTGCCGATCACGACGTGCGGCCGGACGCGGCCCGCGCTGTGGTCAGCGCGAACGGCGCGCTCCGGCAATTGTCGCTCGACGAGCCGAGCCTCGAGGCGATCTACACCCGCTATTTCGCGGACCAGAAGACAAGACAGGCGGAGATGCGCCATGCAGCGTGAAGGCTCGCCCTTCCAGGGGCTCGGAGCGGTTTTCCTGAAGGAAGTCTCCGATCATCTCTCGAGCGCGCGCATGCGCGTGCTCGAATGGCTGGTGGTGCTGGTTGCGATCGCGTCCCTCTACAGTGCGATCCAGCAATTGCGCGCGACCACGGCAGAAGATCCCTTTCTGCTGCTGAGCCTGTTCACCACCGGTCGTGAACCGCTGCCGTCCTTCGTCGCTATCCTCGGATTTCTCGTTCCGCTGATGGCGATCGGGCTCGCGTTCGACGCTGTGAATGGCGAGCATATTCGCCGCACGCTGCCGCGCATCCTGGCGCAGCCGATCTATCGCGATGCGCTGCTGTTCGGAAAATTCCTCGCAGCCCTCGCGACGCTCGCGATCAGCCTGACGGCGCTGTGGCTATTGGTCATCGGCCTCGCGCTCGTATTCCTCGGCGTGCCGCCGGACGGGGAGGAGATGGCGCGAGCTGTCATCTTCCTGCTGATGGCGGTTGCCTATTCCGGCGTTTGGCTTGCGCTCGCGATGCTATTGTCGGTGCTGTTCCGCTCGCCCGCCACTGCGGCGCTGGTCGCTCTCGGAATCTGGTTGTTCTTCGCCGTGCTGTGGCCGATGCTCGCCCCGGCCATGGCCGAGATCATTTCGCCCGCCGATCCACGTTACGCTGTGCTTGGAATGCCCACGCCGGATACGCTGATGTGGCAGCAGGCCCTGCTACGCATCTCGCCCAATCATCTGTTCGCGGAGATCGTGCTGGCTCTGTTGTCGCCGGACACGCGCGCGCTCGGTCCGGTGTTTCTCGAACAGCTCGAAGGCGCGGTGATGGGCAAGCCGTTGCCGCTCGGACAGAGCGTCCTTCTGGCGTGGCCTCAGGCCGTCGGGCTGATCGCGGGTACGATCCTTCTGTTTGCCGCGAGCTATGTCGCTTTCCAGCGTCAGGAGGTGCGTACCTGACTGGCTCCGGTCGGCCGGCGGTCAACCGCGATCGCCAAGCCGGCCGAAAAGCTCCTCGATGAACGGGCGCTGATAGGAGATGATCTTTGCGAGCGCGGAGGGATAGTCGAAATACGCGACCCGGTCGATTTCGGGAAAGCTCTTCATCCGGCCGGACCGCGGCGGCCATTCCATCTGGAAATGTTCACTGGTGAAATGGGTGAGGTCGAGATCGGCTTCGATTGCAAAGCCGTGCACGGTCTTGCCGCTGGATTGGGTTACCGGCGCAAGCGCGACCGGTTCGCCGCCGATCGTAAGTCCTGTCTCCTCGGAAAATTCACGCCGGGCCGTGTCGAGCAATTCATCGGTGCCGTCGACGAGACCTTTCGGGATGGTCCAGGCGCCGTCATCCTTCTTCGCCCAATAGGGGCCGCCGGGATGCGCGAGCAGAAATTCCGGCACGCGGCGCATGCGCCAGACCAGAAGCCCCGCGCTGATATCCTTCCGCCGCCCGCCCAGCCGCCGCCGCGCCATGCGACAAGAATGCGACAGCATCCTCCATGTGGAAAGGGCGGCCACGAGGGCCGCCCTTTCTGCGAACGCATGGCTTCGAGGGTTACGCCTCGATCACCGCGACGATTTCGAACGTGCGCGGGTTGATGACGACGATCTGGTCGCCGACCAGGATGAACTCGTAGCCCCGCCAGGCCGGGTAATATTCAACCACCTGGACCGGCAGCGGATACAGATGCACCGAATGCGGGACGCGCGTCCCGATCGAGATCGAGAAGTTGACATTCGTCACCGGTTTCACCGTGGACTTCTCCTTGATCACGGTGCGGATCCTGGTGCGCTGCTCGGTCGAAAGGTTGGCGGCGCCCTGCGAGCCCGCCGCGCCCTGGCCGGTCGTGGTGCTCGACTTGGTCTCGTTCGCGCCCGACTTCATGTCGGACTTGTCGCCGCGCGCCTTGACGTCAGCCTTGCCCTTCATGTCGGACTTGTTGACCTCGCCCTTGCCGCGAGTGCGTTCCTCGGACGTGGCCTGACCGGTCGTGCCGGCGGAAGACTTTTCGTGCGTGCGGACCTTGTCCGACGCCATCGGCTGACGCGGAGCAATCTTCTCCGACGAGGACGCCTGGCCGGTCGTGCCGCGCATTTCGGCAGACGGCGCGCGCTTCAATTCACCACCCGCCTTCGGCGAGGGTGCGGCGTGCGGAGCCGCCCGATGCTGGCCCTGTTCGGGCTGTTGCGCGGAGGCAAGTCCGCCGGTCGCAAGCAGTGCGACGGCTGCGGCGGAAATCAGCAGTTTGTTTTTCATGTGAGATTCTCCTCTGGTTCCCCCGTGACTGCAGATGCAGCGTGTGCACGCGTGCATCTCCAGAGACAACGCAATGGAGACGGGTCGTGTTCCATCGGTGCAAATTTAATCGTCGCGCCGTGGTATGATGGTCCATTAACGGTTGTTCAGGCTCGTTGGTTCCGGCAGCTCATCTGGCAGCCACAATCACGATCTCGACCAAATGCGGCGGCTGCAGCGTCACGCCGATGCAGGCGCGCTGCGGGGGATTGCTGCGATCCACCCATTCGTCCCACGCGCGGTCCATGTCCGGCTTCTTCGTCATGTCGGTGATATAGACCGTGGCCTGCAGGACACGCGACTTGTCGCTTCCGCACATCGCGAGGCTTTCGTCGATGCGTTTCAGCGCGCTTTGGGTCTGCCTGTAATGGTCGGGTTCGTCGCCCGGCGTCACCGCAACGGTGAACACGAGGTTCTCATAAGCGACGGCGCGGCTGCGCGTCGGCGTTAGGCCGGCGAAACGCGTAATCATCAAGGGCTCCTTGCTGCAGGGGGTGCAGTCCGTTGGCAGGTTTGCCATAGTGGCCGACGGAGCGAGAATCGGGGAGGGGTTTTTGGCGGCGCTGTCCACCGCGATCGACACATCGGCACGGGACCTGCGCAACAACGCAGCGCAATGGCAGACGCTCGCCGACGAATTGCGCCAGCGGCGCGCGACGGCGGCCCTCGGCGGCAACGAGAAATCGCGCGAGCGCCACACCGCGCGCGGCAAGCTGCTGCCGCGCGACCGCGTCATGACCCTGATCGACCCGGGCTCGCCCTTCCTCGAACTATCGCCGCTTGCCGCCTACGAGATGTACGACGACGCGATCCACGCCGCCGGAATCGTAACCGGTATCGGGCGGATCGAAGGTCGCGAATGCCTGATCGTGTGCAACGATGCGACCATCAAGGGCGGCACCTATTACCCGATAACAGTGAAGAAGCATGTGCGCGCACAGGAGATCGCGCGGGAGAACCGGCTGCCCTGCATTTACCTGGTCGATTCCGGCGGCGCGAATCTGCCGCAATGGCCGGAAGTCTTCCCCGACCGCGATCATTTCGGCCGCATCTTCTACAATCAGGCGACGCTGTCCTCGCTTGGCGTGCCGCAGATCGCCTGTGTGATGGGATCCTGCACCGCGGGCGGCGCCTATGTGCCTGCGATGTCGGATGAGACGATCATCGTGCGCAAGCAGGGCACGATTTTCCTCGGCGGCCCGCCGCTGGTGAAAGCGGCGACCGGCGAGGTGGTGTCGGCGGAGGATCTCGGCGGCGCGGACGTGCACGCGCGCAAGTCCGGCGTCGCCGATCATTACGCGACCGACGACAACCATGCGCTGTCGATCGTGCGAAGGATCGTCGCCAACCTGAATACGAGGAAAAATGTCGACATCCCGCTGATCGCCTCGCGCGATCCGAAATATGACTCAGCCGACCTCGACTTCATCGTTCCCGTGGACCTGAAGAAGCAATACGACGTGCGCGAAGTGATCGCACGGCTCGTCGATGCGTCCGAATTCGACGAGTTCAAGAAGCTCTACGGCACCACGATCGTCACCGGGTTTGCGCATCTGCATGGCATGCCGGTCGGGATCGTCGCGAACCAGGGCATCCTCTATTCGGAGAGCGCGCTGAAGGCGGCGCACTTCATCGAATTGTGCTGCCAGCGCCGGGTGCCGCTCTTGTTTCTGCAGAACATCGTTGGGTTCATGGTCGGTCGCGACTACGAGGCAGGAGGAATTGCGAAAGACGGGGCGAAGATGGTCACGGCCGTCTCGTGTGCCAACGTGCCGAAGATCACGCTGATCATCGGCGGCTCCTATGGCGCGGGCAATTACGGCATGTGCGGGCGCGCCTTTGGGCCCCGCTTTCTTTACACTTGGCCGAATGCGCGCATCTCGGTGATGGGTGGAGAGCAGGCGGCGTCCGTGCTCGCGACCGTCAAGCGCGACAATATTGAGGCATCGGGCAAAAAGTGGTCGGAGATCGAGGAGGCGGAGTTCAAGCAGCCGATCCTCGATCAATACGAGCGCGAGGGCTCGCCCTATTACGCGACCGCGCGCCTGTGGGACGACGGGATCATCCTGCCATCGGAGACGCGGCGCGTGCTCGCGCTCTCGCTTGCGGCATGCCTCAACGCGCCGGTGGCGGAAACGAAGTTTGGAGTGTTCCGGATGTGAGGCGCGATGGGGCCGCCGCGCAGTCGCAATAGCGGATCGTTCGACCCCATACCAAGCTTAGTATTGGCCGTTTCCGCCATAAACTAACTGAAGCGCACCCGACTGCGCGGACTTGCACACCGCCAAAATCGCCTCGACCCTATGGCCGACACAATTGGAACCTGAGATAATTGAAAGGCGCGTTTCCGGATGGCCCATGTCAGAGGCCGTGGCAATGCGGGAGTTATTTTGGAGGGCGAACGATGAGCGTTTTTGGAAGCATTATGTCGGCGATCGTCAGTGCGGCGAAGGCAGTCGGCTTGGGCGGCGGCAGTGGCAGCGGCGGCACCACGGGTGCGGGCGGCGGGGCCGGGACCTTGTCGGGTGTTGACGTCGACGCGGTTGTCGCACAGCGGGCCGCGACCAAGACGGAGAAACTCGACTGGAAGAATTCGATCGTGGATCTGATGAAGGTTCTCGATCTGGATTCCAGCTTCAAGGCGCGTCAGGAACTCGCCAAGGAACTGAAATACACCGGCGACATGAATGACTCCGCCTCGATGAACATCTGGCTGCACGCGCAGGTGATGCAGAAGCTCGCCGAAAACGGCGGGAAGGTTTCGTCGGATATGATGAAGAAGTGATCGGGCGCGCAGCGCCTGACGAAAAGCCCCGGCTTCGGCCGGGGTTTTTTATTCAGCCGGCGAGCGCAAACACGTCGGCGCCGGTCGCGACGCGGTCGCGGCCCTGTTTCTTCGCGGCGTAGAGCGCGACGTCGGCTTCTTCGACCAGTCGCTCCGGAAGGTCGCCCTCCAGCGGGACCGCCGACGCGATCCCGATGCTGATCGTGACCAGCCGATGCGGCGAGCGTTCGTGCGGCACGCGCAGCGCACGCACCGCCGCGGCCATGCGCTCAGCGACGGCAACTGCGCTGTCCACATTCATGCCGTGCCCGATGACGACAAACTCCTCGCCGCCGTAGCGGGCGGCGAAATCGGTTCCTCGCACCACGCTTTCGATGGCTTGCGCCACTTCGCGCAGACAAGCGTCGCCCGCGACATGCCCGTAGAGATCGTTGAACGCCTTGAAATGGTCGACGTCGATCAGCATCAGCGCGAGCGGTACCTGATGCATGGTCGCGTGATGATGCTCGGCGAGCAGCCGGGAGTCGAAACTGCCGCGGTTGCATAGCCCCGTCAGCGCGTCGATCTGCGCAAGGCGGCCGAGATGTTCGTTGGCCCGCTTCATCGCGCTCTCGCGTTCGCTCAGCCGAGCCGCGGTCGAGCGGATCGCGCGAAGAAGGGGATGAAATTCCTCGGGCACCCGCATCGGCATTTCGCGCGCGCGATAATCACCCCGGCCGACAGCGCTCGCCATGGTCACCAGCGATTGGATCGGCCGGACGATGAACCTATTCCCGCCGAACCATGCTGCGAGCAGCACGATCAAGGTAACGAGGCCAAGGGATCCATACGCGATGTAGACCTGCTGATTGATGTTGTGGAGAACGTCACTTTCCCGCAGGCCGACGACAAGCAGCGAATTGCCTTCGTTGAGCTTCGTTGCCGCGAAGATGCGCCGCTCTCCGTCGAAATCCGGGGCGGCGAAGGAGCGCTCTCCGCGTCTCAAACTCTGCGTTAATTCGTGTGCCGCGAAGTTTCGGCCGATCCAGCCGGAGGCCTTCGGCTCGCGCGCGATCACCGTGTCGCTGCCGTCGATGATAAATGCAACAAGATCGCTATGGGCGATGCGCTCGGCGAGCAACGTTTCCATCCAGTCCAGTCGCAGCGCGGCGAGCAATACGGCTTCGACCGTGCCGTCCGCGCCGAGGATCGGTTGCGATGCAAGCACCGTAGGTTTCGCCGAGGCGCGGCCGATCAGGAAGTCGCTGACCACAGCGGCGTGGGATTGCACGGTCAGGCGAAAATAGCTGCGGTCAGAAATGTCGACGCCAAGAAGCGCGTCGCGGGTCGAGCAGACGATCTCGCCCCTCGGGGTGGCGACCAGAAGCGAGTGGATCGAAGGCAGCGGATTGCCGATCTGCGCGAGCAGACGGCGGCATTTTTCGCGATCAGGGCCGCCGATGTCAGGCACGGTGGCTGCGATTGTGCGCAATAAGGCGTTGGCCGATGACACCATATCGGCCTGCCGTTCGAGGCCGTCATTGGCGAGATCAAGCAACTGGTGGGTGGCCGTGCGGGTGCGGTCGTGACGGTCTGCCTCGAGACTGCGGACCCGCTCGGCGACGAGGGGCACCGCCGTAACGAGCACGAGCAGCAAAATTCGGCCGCGGATGCTGCCGAAAAGCCACGTCGCAAACCTGGTCCAAAGTCCCAGCATCGAATCCGACCCCGCTCGGAGCGGGTCTACCAGAGTCGCTTGAACAGCCACTCAGCCGAATCGTTAAAATTGAAACGATTGGGCGCCGGATATGGTTAACCGCCAGTGACCCGGCTTCAGATGTCGATGATCTTGCCGTCTTCTGCCGTCTCGAACGGAACCTGATCGAGGTGATCGAGCATATCGTCGCTCATGTGGGTGAGCACGACCCGGCGGGCCCCGATCGCCGAAAGCTTTTCGCGCAGAACCGCGAGCGACAGGTGTCCCTTCCATGGCTTTTCGCGCATGTAGCATTCGCAGATGAACAGGTCGGCGCCCCGAGCAGCATCGATTAGCGAGTCCGTCCATTCGGTGTCGCCCGAATAGGTGAGAATCTTGCCGCCGATCTCGATCCGGTGTGCGAGACAGGGCCCGGCGCGGTCGTCGTGACGCACGTGGAACGGCGTTACTGCGATCCGGCCGACCTCGTGCCGGATCTCGGGCGCGAGTTCGCGAAACTCAAGCGGGAAGCGTAGCGCCATCTGCGACGATCCTGGGAACGCTGCCTCCATCATCGTGGCGTACCGCGCGGGCAGGCTCGGCGGCCCGGCGAGGGTGAGCGGCCGCTCGCGCCTGGCGATGAGTTGCGCATCTTCGATGAAGAATGGCAGCCCTCCGAAATGATCGTGATGGAAGTGCGAAAACAGGATCATATCGATCGGGTTTCGCTCGATGCGCATGCGCTTGAGCCCGACCAGCGACGTCGCGCCGCAATCGATGAGAAAATTCGCGTTGCCCGACGTGACGTGAAAGCAGGTGTTGAATCGTCCGCCCGAGCCGAACGCGTCGCCGCACCCGATGAATTGGATGTGCACGGTCAAGATACCTTCAGGATCACGTTGCCGATCGTCTGGCCTTGCTCGACCGCTTCATGCGCTGCCGCGATGTCGTCGAGGGGAAAGGTTTTCGCGACATGATTTCGCAACGCGCCGCGCTCCAGCATCCCGGAAATGCCTTTAATTGCGCGGGCGCGCTCCTCGGCGCTCAGTTCGTAGACCAGCAGGAATTGAAGGCGGATCGAATTGACGAGGCAGAAAAAGGCTGGAAGCGCGGCGTCCGCACCGGTGCCGTAAACGATTACGCTTCCTTTGGGGCGCAGCACCGCGGGGATCAGCTTTGCATTGGCGCTCAGATCGACCTCGATCACGGCGTCGACGCCTGTTCCGTCTGTCATCTCCTTGACGCGTTCGCCGACATCCTCGCGCCGATAGTCGATGGTGTGATCGGCGCCGAGCGCGGCAGCGACCTTTGCTTTTTCTGCGGATGAGACGGTCGCGATCACTTTGGCGCCATTCGCCTTGGCGAACTGGATGGCGTATTGGCCAACTGCGCCCGCGCCCCCTGCGACAAGCAGCGTCATCCCGGCTTGAGCTCCCGACAGTTCAATGGCGCGATAGCCAGTCATTGCGGGGATGCCGAGGCAGGCGCCTTCGGCAAAGCTGATCGAAGCGGGCAGGGGCACGGCCTGCTCCTGCGGCAGTACGACAAATTCCGCCGCGCTTCCGAGCGCGCGCTTCCATGCCGCGTTCCAGACCCAGACCCGCTCGCCCTTGCGCGTGGGCGATACCCCGTCGCCGGTCATATCGATCGTGCCGGCCGCATCGCTGTGAGGCACAACGCGCGGGTAGGACATTTTGCGGGTCGTACCGGCACGCGTCTTGACGTCGGACGGATTGACCCCGGATGCCGCGATCCTGACGCGCACTTCGCCAGGGCCGGGTTTGGGCGTTTCGATCTCTCCGACCGTGAGTACGTCCCGTGCCGACCCGTTGCGCTCGTAATAGCCGGCCCGCATGCAACCTCCTGTCCCAAACGCCGTCGTTCTAACGGGTGCTGCTGGTTTGGGCGATACCGGGCTGGGGACAGCCCAAATGTCAGATTTCGGCTCTTTTTGATCCTGAACCAGGCTTCCGGCGGCGGGCTTTAACGCTGTCTTATTGAGCGCGTAAATAACTGATATCAATAGATTATCTTGCCCCTGGCCGCATGCGGATTTTTCGCACGGCACTCAATTAGGGTGCTATAGTGGTGGGAATGAAAATCAGCGGGGCAAACCCGCGGTTGTAGCCGACAGGGCTGTGTTGGCAGTGGAGAGTGGCGTGCTGAAGTCTCATCGATACACGCTCGGTCAGACGGTGCGATACATCGCCGGGCCGTTCAGTCGCGTCAACGCGAGCGGTACGTTCAAGATCGTCAAGCTGCTTCCGCCGGACGGCGACGAATACCAGTACCGGATCAAGAACCAGGGCGAGGCGTTCGAACGCGTCGCCAAAGAAAGTCAGCTCGATCGCTATCGCTGACGCCGGTTATCCGTGATCGATCCGCGAGGCGAGCCTGTCCCAGCCTTCGCGCGCGCGGCTTTTCAAGAGGTGCCAGTTCGTTTCCACCACGTCCCAATTGACCATGGTCCGGTTCGTGGCTGCGGCCGGCCCGGCCGCGGTCGATGACGTGTTCATCGCATCGACGGCATAGACGCCGGCAATCAGCAGGATAGCGCCAAGTACCATTCCCAAGAAGACACGCATCGCGTTGCCTCGCTGTGGTTGACCAACGACAAGAACGCGCTGCGGCGGTTCCGGTTCCGGCTGTCCGTTAGCCGGTTTTTTCGCTATCGTCGGCTTGGCGAGGCAGGGAGGACGGACCATGCCGCTTTACATCACCCAGGGCCGCTATACGCGCGACGCCATCAAGGGCATGATCGTGCGACCGGAAGATCGTGCGGAAGCCGTTTCCAGGCTGATATCCAAAGGGGGTGGCCGGCTGATCGGCTATTACCTGACCTTCGGTGAATACGATTTTCTCGCCATCGCGGAAATGCCGGGAGAAACACAGATGGCGGCGGTGCTGCTGGCGGCTGGCAGCGGCGGTGGGGTGACGGATTTGCGCACCACGCTCGCGATGACCTCGGTCGAGGCGAAAGGCGCCTTCGCGGCGGCGAGCGATCTTGCCCCTTCGTTCCGCTCCGCCGGCGGAGCCTGATGTGACCGCCGCTTTGTCGCCCCACTTTGGCGATCCTGTGACCCGGTGAGGGCAGGGTGATTTATGGCGGATTTTGATCCCGTAACAGGAAGCTTCGTGGTGCCGTGGTGGGCCGCGATCGCGCTGGCCGCACTCGTGGTCGCGCTTGTCGTCCTTGCGGTACTGCGGGCCGGCGGAGGACGCGCGCTGAGCGCGCTCGCGCAGCTGGGCGCTGTGGCGGTGGTGATGTTCCTTGGATGGTCCGGCTTGGAGAAGTTCGATCAGCGCGAACACGCGGAGGATCGCCGCGCTCTCGACACGCGGATCGCTGATCTCGCGGGCAGGGCGATGGTTCCAGGATCGGCGCTCGGCTGTCTCAATCCTGTTGCCGCCGACATCGACGAGGCGTGCGAGAAAGCCGTGTTCGCCTCGCCGGAAACCACCGCCAGCGCCGTTTCCTTCGTGACCGCGCAGCTTGTTCTTCTTGGCGACGCGCGCGACCTGGAAGGGCGAAGCCCTGCGTCCGTCGGTACCAACATTACGCGACTGCGCCGCGAACTGGAGCACGACCGTTACGGAATCGTCGCACACGTACTCGTCACTCGCGACGGCTGCAGTGCCGATGAATGCGACGCGTTCAGCCTGCTGGAAGACAGCGGCCGCGTGGCGGCCAATATCCTAGCCCATGCGTTCGAAACACGCCTCGCGCGCGCAACCACGGCCTGGAGCGGACATCAGGCGCAGGCCGCGGCCGCGGCCGCGCCGGCAGCGCCGCCACCGGCTCCGGTCGTGTCCGCGGCAACCTTCCCGTCGGCGGCTACGATCCCGCCGGTCAGCATCATGAATAACGAACCTGGCGCGACCGGCCAGAACGGGATGGACGACCAGAAGAAGGACGCCAAGGCCGAAGCCAAGCCCGCCGCTGCGGCACCAAAGCGTCCCGCAGAAAAGCCTGCTCCCAAGCGCGTCCAGGGTGCCGCCCCGATGCCGATCGCGCCCGCGCAGGCCGACGCCTCGGGCCGCGTACAGTAACGGCAGATCGCCGGGGACAGAGCCGCGGCGGCGATGGATTGACTCGCCCACACCGCTACAATCGCCGCCCGGATCCAGCATGTTCAAATCGGTCCTGATTGCCAATCGCGGCGAGATCGCCTGCCGCATCGCGCGAACCGCAAAGCGCCTTGGGCTGCACACGATCGCGGTCTATTCCGAGGCGGACGCAAAGGCGCTGCATGTTCGCGTGTGCGATGAGGCGCATTTCATCGGCCCTGCGCCGGCACGTGAAAGCTATCTGGTCATCGAGCGTCTGATCGAGGTGGCGCTCGCCACTCGCGCGGAATGCGTCCATCCCGGCTACGGCTTTCTGTCGGAGAATGCGCAATTCGCCGAAGCCTGCGCCAAGGCGGGCATCGTGTTCGTCGGTCCGCCGCCGGATGCGATCCGCGCGATGGGTTTGAAGGATCGCGCGAAGGCGCTGATGGAAAAGGCCGGCGTGCCGGTGGTGCCGGGCTATCACGGTGAGCAGCAGGATCCGAAGCTGCTCAAGCGCAAGGCCTACGAGATCGGCTACCCGGTGCTCATCAAGGCGGTGGCGGGCGGCGGCGGCAAGGGCATGCGCCGGGTGGACAAGCACGCCGAATTCGATGCCGCGCTCGAAGGCGCGATGCGCGAGGCGCAGTCAGCCTTCGCGGACAGCCGGGTGCTGATCGAGAAATATGTGTCCGCGCCGCGGCACATCGAAATTCAGGTCTTCGCGGACCGTCACGGCAACGCCATCCACCTGAACGAGCGCGACTGCTCGCTGCAGCGGCGGCATCAGAAGGTGATCGAAGAAGCGCCGGCACCCGGCATGACCGCGCAATTGAGAGAGACGATGGGCGCGGCGGCGGTCGCTGCGGCCAAGGCGGTCGGTTACGTCGGCGCCGGAACGGTGGAGTTCATCGCCGATGGCGCGCAGGGCCTTCGTCCCGACGGCTTCTGGTTCATGGAAATGAACACCCGCCTGCAGGTCGAGCATCCGGTGAGTGAGGCGATCACGGGCCTCGATCTCGTCGAATTGCAATTCCGCGTCGCGGCGGGCGACAAACTTCCCCTTGCGCAGGAACAAGTGCCGTTGCGCGGTCACGCGGTCGAGGCACGTCTTTATGCCGAAGATACCGAGCGTGGCTTTCTTCCATCGACGGGGACTCTCGTCGCGCTCGAATTTCCGCAATCCGCCGGCTTGCGGATCGATGCCGGCGTCGAGCGCGGCGGCGAGGTCACGCCCTATTACGACCCGATGATCGCAAAGCTGATCGCACACGCGCCGTCGCGAAACGAGGCGCTCGACACGCTCGGGGATGCGCTCGACCGGACGCTCGTCGCGGGTCCAAGAACCAACGCCGCATTTCTTGCCGCGCTTGCGCGCTCAGCGGAATTCCGGTCGGGCCAGTTCGATACCGGGTTCATCGACGCGCATCTCGCCGCGCTTGGCGCGGTGCCGCAGCCGATGGACCGTCCCGCCGTCGCGCAGGGTGCCGCGTTTCTGCTATCGCGAGCGAACGAACGGATCGGTGCAAGCCGCGATCCCGAATTGCCGCTCTCGCCGTGGGACGAGCCGGATGCGTTTCAGTTCAGCGGCCGCCGCGAAACCGAGATCGCGCTGAGCGTCGATGGCAAGCCCGCGAAGGCGCGATTGCGCTACGACGGCACCCGCTCCACTGTGACTTTCGAAGATGCGCCCGCCGATCCAGCCGTTCGCGTTGTTGCTGCGGGGAACACCGCCTACGCGCTCCGGAATGGCCGTCAGACCATCATCGAATTGCGGGACTTCGACTCGCTCGATATCGACCACGGCGGCAGCGACGGGCTCGTTCGCGCGCCGATGCACGGCAAAATTCTCGCGCTTCTTGTGGAGCGCGGTCAAAAGGTGGGGAAGGGGCACAGGCTTGCGGTAGTCGAGGCGATGAAAATGGAGCATGCCCTGACGGCTCCGATTGACGGCGTCGTAACCGAAATTGCGGTGAAGCCCGGCGCGCAGATCGCGGAGGGTGCCAAGGTCATGGTGATTGCCGCGCAACAAGAAAAAGAGGGGTAGTCATGGCCCTGCATCTCATCAAGCTGTGCGTTGGCTGCGATTCCGTCCAGGACCTCGAAGACTGGATCAAGCAGAAGCTGAAAGAGAAGCGGCGGCGCGGCCAGAAGCCCGAGCGGTTCCACCGCACGCGAATGGTGCCGAAACGCGTCGATGAACTGCTCGACGGCGGTTCGCTCTACTGGGTGATCCGTGGTGAAGTAATGTGCCGCGAACGGCTCCTCGACATCGTGCCGTTCGTCGACAAGGACGGGATCGGCCGTTGCAAGCTGATGCTCGATTCAAAACTGGTGCTGGTCCAGCCTCGGCCGTTCCGCGCATTCCAGGGATGGCGCTACCTGAAACCCGAAGATGCGCCGCCGGACCTGCGGCGGCTGGCGCCCGGCGCCGCGGCCATGCCGGAACCGATGCGGCGCGAATTGCGCGAACTCGGGTTGCTGTAAGGCCGAAGCGATTACACGCCGATATTGTCGATCAGCCGGGTCTGGCCGATCTTCGCGGCTACAAGCAGTCGCAGGTGCCGGCCGCCCGATGACGAGACCGGCGCCAGGGTCTCGGGATTTCGCGCCTCCAGATAGTCGAGCGCGAAGCCCGTACGGACAATGGCGGAGCGGCCGTCTTCCAGAACAACTGAAATGTCTTCACCCGACTTGATCCGCGCAGCGCTCTCCTTGAGCACGCGATAAAGCGTCGGCGCGATCCGGCGGTTTTCTGCCGACAGGTACGCGTTGCGGGACGATCGGGCGAGACCGTCCTTGTCCCGGACCGTCGGTATCCCGATGACCTTAACCGGAATGTCGAGGTCGCTCGCCATCCGGGTGACCACCTTGAGCTGCTGGTAGTCCTTTTCGCCGAAGATCGCGAAATCCGGGGCAACCTGGAGGAATAGTTTGGCGACTACGGTCGTCACGCCGCCGAAGAAGTGGGGCCGGAAGCGGTCCTCAAGCCCCTCGCTCGCCGGGCCGGCCGGCGCGACACGGGTTGAAAAACCTGCCGGATACATGACGGCGGGCGTGGGCGCCCAAACCAGATCGACACCAAGGCCGGACAATGCCTTCATATCCTGCTCAAACGTCCGCGGATATTTGGAAAAATCCTCGTTGGGCGCGAATTGGGCGGGGTTAACGAAGATCGACACGACCACCCGTTTCGCCCGTTTTTTCGCTGCCCGCACGAGTGCCAAATGGCCGTCGTGAAGCGCGCCCATAGTCGGCACGAGCGCGATTTTGGCGCCCCCGCGCCGCAGCCTATGCAGCGCCGTTCGCAATCCGCGGATGGACCGCTGCACTGGCGGCCGTTTGGTCATCACAGCTCCCGGTCGCTGGCATTTTCAAGCCGCGCGGACCCTATCAAAGGCGTTGCAGGGCGGCCACGCGATTCATGATGAACCTTCGATTCTGCTGCGATGGCTTGACCAATCGTCAGCCAAAATTAAGGATGATCCCGCAGGGGATGCGTAATGTTGGTCCAGGCAAATACCGGACCCGGTAAGTCCGCGTACGTTGTCGTTGTCGGCAACGAAAAGGGAGGGTCGGGCAAGTCGACGGCCGCGATTCATATCGCGATCGCATTGCTCAAGGCCGGACAGCGCGTCGCCACGATCGATCTCGATTCCCGGCAAAAAAGCCTGACGCGTTACATTGACAATCGCCGCGCCTGGGCGCGCCGCAGCCGTATCGATCTGAAAATTCCGACCCACTATTGCGTCGCGCGCGTCGAGGGTGTGCGCACCGACGAAAACGAAATGGCGGAGTTCACCGGGTTCGCGGATGCGATTTCCGCGATCGAGCACACGCACGATTTCGTCGTGATCGACACGCCGGGCGTCGATACCTATCTCATGCGGCTTGCGCATTCGATGGCGGACACGCTGATCACGCCGCTGAACGACAGTTTCGTCGACTTCGACGTGCTGGGCACTGTCGACCCTGCGACCTATGCATTGACCGGAACGAGCCACTACTCGGAGATGGTACGCGAGGCGCGGCGCCAGCGGCGTGTGGTCGATCAGGAAGCAACCGACTGGATCGTCGTGCGCAACCGGCTGTCGAGCCTCGGGTCGCGCAACAAGCGGCTACTTGCGCAGGGGCTCAACGAACTGGGCCTGCAGCTCGGATTCCGCTGCGCCGAAGGGTTCGCCGAGCGGGTGGTGTACCGCGAGTTCTTTCCGCGCGGGCTGACGGCGCTCGACGACATCGACGAGGCGACGCTCGGCACGAGGCCCAATATGTCGCACGTGACGGCCCGTGAGGAGGTGCAGTCGCTCCTCGCCGACTTGCGACTTCCGATCGACGAAAAGGGCCGGCGCCGTGCGCTGGCGCGGGCCGAATGGTTCGCCTCGCTCGACCGGCCGATCGAAGTCCACGACATCCTCGAATAACGCGCCCATTGCGCTGCGCCTCCGGAATGGCAACTTATGGCGCGATGTGCCGGAATCGGCGCGTCCATGCCCGGAACGCAGCGATGGCAAAAGACAGATCCGACGTGACTGCGCCCCCCGCAGGTGCGACCTCGTCGCGCAGCGAGATCGACGCGTTTGTCGCCAAGGTGCGAAGCCTTGGTCCCGCGACCGCTGCGGGCACGCGCGGCCGTTTGGTCTTCGCGCTCGATGCCACCATGAGCCGCCAGCCGACCTGGGACAGCGCCTGCCGGCTGCAGGCGGATATGTTTCGTGAAGCAGCGAGCATTGGCGGGCTCGATGTGCAGCTCGTTTACTATCGAGGGCTCAATGAATGCCGTGCGTCATCCTGGGTGTCGCAGCCGGAGCGGCTTGGCTCGCTGATGGAGCGGATCGACTGCCGTGGCGGCCACACCCAGATCCGCAAGGTGCTTCAGCATGCCGCGCGCGAGGGCAACGTACAGGCGCTGGTCTTCGTGGGCGATGCGATGGAGGAGGCGGTCGATGACCTTTGCGCCTCGGCGGGCGAGCTTGGCCTGCGGTCGGTCCCGGCCTTCATGTTCCAGGAGGGCTACGATCCGGTGGCCGAAAGCGCCTATCGCGAGGTCGCGCGGTTGAGCCGGGGCGCCTATTGCCGCTTTGAGCCCGGCGCCGCGCACCAGCTTGCAGAACTTCTTCGTGCGGCGGCGGCTTACGCAGCCGGGGGACGCCAGGCGCTGGCCGATCTGTCGGCGCAAAAAAATGCCGGCGCGGTCGCCCTGCTGAAGCAGATGGGCTGACGATGCCGCAACTCATCATGGGTGCCGTCGTGCTCGCGCTCGTGCTTTGGGCGTTGCATGTCTTTTCCAACACCAATCCGGCGAGCCTCGCCCCGGTGGTCCGGCGCGGCGGCGGTTTTGGCGCACTGGTCGGCGCGGCATTCCTCGCCTCCCGCGGACAATTCGGAC
Organism: uncultured Hyphomicrobiales bacterium; assembly: GCA_964584855.1. Classification (GTDB taxonomy): domain Bacteria; phylum Pseudomonadota; class Alphaproteobacteria; order Rhizobiales; family Xanthobacteraceae; genus Pseudorhodoplanes. The sequence goes on along the minus strand of CAZPBF010000002.1, from coordinate 23,348 downwards.
TGGCTGTTCCGCTTGGGTTCGCGGGTCTCACCCTGCTGGGCTGGATTCCCTTCGGGAGCGCGGCTTTCGGCAGGCGCACGCAGAAGAGCGGGGGACAGGCGTCCCGCGTGCGCGCGCCATTTATCGAGATGGAACTCGATCACGATACCGGAACGATGCGGGGACAGATTTTGGCCGGCCGCCATGCCGGCACCGCACTCGACGTTCTCGACGTGTCGACGCTGATCGGACTGCTTGCCGAAATCGACGAAGAGAGCCGTGCGCTATTGATGGCTTATCTTGATCGCCGGCAGCCCGCCTGGCGTGAGAACCTGAATGCCGACGCGGCAGCGGGGGCGGGGCCTGCGCGGAGCGGCAAAATGACCGAACAGGAGGCCTATCAGATCCTTGGCCTGGAGCCGGGCGCGAGCGCTGCTGAAATCGGCCGCGCCCACCGTTCGCTGATGAAGAAACTGCATCCCGACCAGGGGGGGTCGACGTACCTCGCTGCCCGCGTCAATGACGCTAAGGACATCCTTCTTCGCCGCCATCGCTAGTTACTCCGGTACGCAACGCAACAACACACGCAACAGAACTGCTGACCCCGCCTAGTTGCGGATGGTCATGCACACGATTTCATTTCGCTTGAGGAATTTGCACGCGGCCTCTGCATCGGCCTGTTGCAGGCCGGCAAAGCGCGCGCGATAGAGCGTCTTGTCGCCCTTCGCGACGGTCTCGGTGAAAGGATCTGCGTTGCCGAGAAACTTGCTGGCCTTGCTGCGCGCGGTGGTGAGACGCTCGCGCGCTTCGGCTTCATCGTCGAAAGCTCCGACCTGGACCATCCATCCGCTGCGGACCTTTTGCGCGCTCGCAGGAGGCGTGGGCGCAGCGACAGGAGCTGCAATCGGCATAGGCTTCGGATCGGCGGAGGCGAGTTGAACCGGCGCCTTCGGTTCGACCGCTGCGACGCTCGATGCAGGCAAGACCCCGAGCACGCCGGGACGTGCGCCGGGCGGGGGCGGCGGCAGCGTTGTCGCCTGTGCACGCGCGGAGGCTGCGTCGACGGCCTGGGCGGAGAGTGGCATGGGAGCAAGGAGAGCGACGGGCGCGGCGCTGGCATGCGCCGCGCCGGGCTTCACTTTGACTGTTTTCACAAGCACGGGCTTGATCGGCTCGGTCGAACCCGGCGCCACCCGAGGCATCGGAATGGCCGATGTCGTCTCAGTCCTGGGGGCGGCCTCGCGCTTGGCCGGGGCGGAAGGGGCCGGCGCCGGCGCTTCCTCGGCCACGGCAACGCGCAATTTCTTGCCGGCGACTGCAGGCGCATCGGCGGCTTCGGCGACCTTCGGAATAGAACGCTTGGTCGCGGCGTCGTCGACATGCGCCTCGATCAGGGTGCGCATGCGGGCGTCGCGCTGCCCGGCCGAGCGTCCGCCGAACACGACCGCCACCACGTGCCGCGCGCCGCGCCGGACCGATGTGATCAGGTTGAAGCCCGAGGCGTTCGTGTATCCGGTCTTGATGCCGTCGACGCCCTCGACACGCCCGAGAAGATGGTTGTGGTTGCGCATCGCGTGGCCGCGATACACAAATTGCGGCGTCTTGAAGTAGGCGTAGTATCTCGGAAAGCGGTCCTGGATCGCGAGCGACAACAGAGCCTGATCGCGAGCGGTCGTGACCTGATCGTCGTCGGGCAGGCCGGACGCGTTCTTGTAGGTCGTACGGCTCATGCCGAGGGCGCGAGCCTTCCGCGTCATGAGCTTGGCAAACTCCTCTTCGCGCCCGGCGACCGCTTCCGCGATCACCACGGCTACGTCGTTGGCAGATTTCGTGACCAGCGCCTTGATCGCGTCTTCGACGGCGATGGTCTGCCCTGGCTCCAGACCGAGCTTGGAGGGAGCCTGTTCGCTGGCAAATTCAGAAACCGGAAGCTGGCTTTCGAGCTTTAATCGTCCGGCTTCCAGCCGCTCGAACAGCAGGTAGAGCGTCATGATTTTGGTGAGCGACGCAGGATGGCGCAGGCCGTCCGCGCTGACCGCGTGGAGGACATCGCCGGAATTGGCATCGACAACGATGTCGGCGTAGCGGGATTCGCTGGTGATTGAGGATTCAGAACTCGCGCGGCTGCGCTTGCGCCAACGGGCGTCTGAATCGGTGCTGAACGAGGCCACCACGACGGCGGCGAGGACAACAGTTGCAACCCAACGCAGCCCGGCAGGGGCTCCGACCGATACGCAATACATGGTCTACCCGTCTCGTTTTCCGGTGGGCGCTCCGGCGAGCCCCGACATCGATCCCTGTGATGGCTGCGGCGGGAGGCGTTCGCGCGGCAGATCTTGGGCATTTCTTCGCGAAATGCCGGACGCTGGCACGAAAACGGCCGCAAACCGTCTTGGCCGCATCGTTGCTGATACGGCACAGCGGCCGAGGCTAGGAGAAGCTGGTTTCGAATTCGTTAAATATTGTCATAACTTAGAGAAAAAATGGTGCGTCGCAAAAATAATGCTTGCAAAATTGTGCGGTGCACCATAGATTATTTATTGGAATAAGACATCAGCCGGAAAGGGGTACGTCATGGTCAAGAATTTCGAGGATCTGCAGAAGATCAGCAAAGACGGTTTCGAGGTGACGACGAAGTCTTTCGACGCCGTGTCGAAGAGCATTCAGGCGATCGCCACTGAAGTCGCCGACTATTCCAAGAAGTCCTTCGAAGAAGGCACCCAGGCATTCGAGAAGCTGCTCGGCGCGAAATCGTTCGAGAAGGCCATCGAACTGCAGCAGGCCTACGTTAAGGACGCCTACGAGGGCTTCGTGTCCGAGGCGACCAAGATCGGTTCGCTCTATGCCGATCTCGCGAAGGAAACCTACAAGCCGTTCGAGACCTACGCCGCCAAGGTGGCGCCGACCAAGTAACGCCGGCTTCAATCTGGCATCCGTAAAAAGCCCGGCCGCAAGCCGGGCTTTCTGTTTGAGGGAACATGGGCAGGCGGACGGCGTCGCGCTGCGATTTGGAGGCAGACAAACAATTCTGCTCCGGAATCTTCCGGCGGCCGTGTACGATCGCCAAAGGGCGCGATCCGCGAAACCGGGGCAGACCTTGCATTTCGATACGCTCGATCTTGCAATTGCGATGATGATCGCTGTGGTCATGCTCCCGATCGCGTTGTTTCATTTTATAGCGGTCCTCATGCTCTGAACCCACCAAGAAGAAGCCCGGCCGTGGGGCCGGGCTTTGTTTTGTCGATGTCCTGAAGCGCTTATTTCGAGATGCGCAGGTTGGACAGCGCGGTTCCGATCGAGTTGAACGTGGTCACGATCTGATTGGCGGACGTCAACAGGAAGAACTTGTCCGACGTGCTGGCGCAGCTTTGCAGCAGCGTCGACGTCGGGTCGCCACCGGTATTCACCTGGATCGTGTAAAGCGTGATTCCCGCTGCCTTGATGTTGCCGCAGGTCAGGGTTTCACGCGCATCGATCGAGGATTGCCTCGTATACCAGCGGTTCTCGGTATTGAGGCCGTCGGTCAGCAGAATGATCACCTTCGAATACTTGTATTTCGGATCTTCTGCCGGTGGCGTCGGGTATGGCCCGCCGCCGACGAGCGACATCCATCCATGCGCAAGCCCAATCCCCTGGTTGGTATTGCCGTTGGGATAAAAGCTGTCGATCAGCGAGGACATGCTGGTCCAGTCGTAGCTCAGCGGCATGATCTGCGGAGAACAATAGGCGTATTGCTCGGGGACAAATCGCGTGCCGGCTACGGTCGTCGAAGGAGCGACGACGTTGGTGTCGTAATTCCCCGAGCTCGGACCATCGTCGTCACCGCGGTCGGTGACGCAGCCGTTCCAGGTGTTGTGGTTGTCGGCAGACCAACTGCCACCTTTGCTCTGGCAGCTCGACTTGGTCGTCGGCTGCGACCAGCCGCTGTAATACCGGCACGTTCCGTTGTTCTCATCGAACGTGTCGTTCAAGCCGGACCACTGAAGCCAGCTCGATCCGTAGTTCGGTGTGCCGACGTTTACGTCCTTGCTGAACGGGATGATCGAAACATAGACGTCGCCGTTGGTGGTCGCGGCCGCCTTGAGCTGGTTCAGAAGGTTTTTCGTTGCGGTCTTCAGTGCCGTCATCTTGCCGTCGTCGGCCATAGACCCGGTGGTGTCGAGGACGAGCGAAACTCGCAGCTTGGTGTTGCCCCATTTCACCGTCGAGGTGCCGCCGACATGAAGGCTGTTGTATCCCATCACGCCAAGGAAGTTGGTCGGCACGTTCGCGCTGCCGGTGACCGTCACCTGCGACCCGTTGGCCGTGGTATAGGTCGGCGTGATGACGACGTTCGTTGCCTCGGGACGATTGAACATGGCCTTGAAATAATTCAGTGCATTCGTATTGAGCTGAGAGGAGGTGTCGGTACCGGCTTCCTTCGACAGCATCAGCGCGGTCGAGTCGAGCGCGGCTTGCATCGCGGTTCGCACGGAATTGGCGTGGCTGTAGTCGACGGCGGCGCCGACGAAGCCGATGATCGGCAGGGTCGACAGGGCAAAAATCATCGTGACGTTGCCGCGCTCCGACGAGCGGAACGTGCGCAGCTTGTTGAGCAGAGAATGCAAAACGGTCATCGCCTTCACCCGAAAAATCGAGGCATTGTGCGCCCATGCGTAAACGAGACGTGTGAAAGCGCCGTAAAGCTCGATACAAAAAGGAGGTTATCGAGCGTCAACCGAACGACATCGGCGGGATGTCGTGAAGCGGCGGTAAACCGGATCGCGAAAATGCAATCGGGCGCGCTAGCCGTTCGTTAATCACGAGGGCCATCGATTAGCGGCGACGGCTATTTCGAGATGCGCAAATTGGCGAGGTTTTGCGCGATCGACGAAAACACAGAGTTCAATTCGCTCGCCTGATCCACGTCGTAATACATGTCCGGCGTCGTCGCGCAGCCCTTGAGGAGCGTTGCGTTTCCGTCGATCACCCGCACGGTGTAGATTCGGATATTCGCCGCCTTGATGTTGTCGCAGGCTTTTTGCGTACGCGCGTCGATCGAGGACTGGGAACTGCTCCACCGGTTTTGCGTGTTATCGCCGTCGGTGAGGAGAACGATCACCTTGTCCAGGTCGGTCGCAGGAGCGGGCGCGTTGTAGGGGGCGTTCGGCGCCAGTGTCTGCCACGCATTGGCAAGCCCGATGGTGACGTTGGTGTTGCCCACCGGCGTCATGGCGTCGACCTTGTTGTTCAGCGCGGTCCAGTCGTAGCTGAGCGGCATCATGGAGACCGGGCAGTTCGAAGCCTGGTGCGCCGGGAACAGCGTGCCGCCCGTCGTCGGGGCGGTCGACTGGACGTCATAGTTCTGATCGCGATCCCAGACGCAGCCGTTCCACGTGCTGTGGCTGTCGGCGGTCCAGCGCTTGCCGGCGGCAACGCAACTGTCTCGCGTCGAATAGCCCGTGCGGCTGCAAGTGCCGTGCACGTTTTCCCAGTCATCCCAGTCGATCCAGGAGGCACTCACGTTGTTGGTTCCGACATTGACGTCGGTCGCGAACGGGATGATCGAGACCATCACGTCGCCCGGCTGCTTGGCGGCGTTCTTCAGCGTGGTGAGGAGATTGTGCGCCGCCTGTTTGAGCGCGGTCATCTTGCCGCTGGAGGCCATCGAACCGGTGTTGTCGAGCGCAAGCGCAAGATTGAGCTTCTTGATGCCCCAAACCACTTCGCCTTTTGCGCCGAAATCGATCTGCGAGGTGCCGAGCAGGCGCGCGAACATCATGTCCATCGTGCCCTTGCCGTTAACCCCGAGCACGAAACTTCCCTGTTGGGGGTTGGTGAAGTTGGTCGTGACCTGGATGTTGCGGACTTCGGGGCGCACGTAGATCGAGTTGAAATAGTTCTGCGCGGTCGCCTGAATCTGCGCGGTCGTCATGTTTTGCGCGGTCTTCGACAGCATGAGCGCGGTCGAATCGACCGCCGACTGCATCGCCGTGCGCGCGGCATTGACCCGACTGTAATCCACGCCGGCACCCACGGCGCCAACAACGGGAATGACGGCCAAGGCGAGAAATGGCGCGGCGCCGCCGCGGCAGTCTCTCCAAAAGCGGGCGAGCAACATGAAGGGCTCCCGACAGGGTCGATTTCTACGCGTGCTTTAGGCGTATTTGCTCAATCTTCGCGCGCGGCGATTGAAAAGCCGTCACGGAAATCCCGCGAATTTTCCTAAAATTGTCGCCGTCAATTGCCCGCAATTGGGCGTGTCAATCGGACGGTGGACGGCGCCGGGCAGGATTCGCGGCCGGGGTGGACAGGCCGGAACCGGCCACAGGATGATCTGGAACGGCCGCGACCCGCCCACTAATATGAGCCGTGCCGCTTGCGGTTCCCTGGAAGCTCTCTATCTGTCAAAACCAGACGACCCGATGACTGAAATGCCATTTTCCGCTGCGCCCAACCGGCCGCAGCATTCCCCCCTTCGAATGGGTGATGACGAACGCAAGCGGCGCGGGGATTCCGGCGCGCCGGGCACGGCTGTCATCACCAAGACCAAGCCTCAGACCAAGCGCCCGAGCCTCTATCGGGTCCTGATCCTGAATGACGACTACACCCCGATGGAATTCGTCGTGCACGTGCTGGAGCGCTTCTTCAGCAAGGACCGGGAGGCGGCCACCCGAATCATGCTGCATGTTCACCACCACGGCATCGGCGAATGTGGCGTCTATACGTATGAAGTTGCTGAGACAAAAGTGACGCAGGTCATGGACTTTGCCCGAAAACATCACCATCCTTTGCAGTGCGTGATGGAGAAGAAGTAGGGACCGGGGATCAGAACGGGGACGTAATGCCAAGCTTTTCGCGCAGCCTCGAACAGTCGCTTCATCGGGCGCTCGCGCTCGCCAACGAACGGCACCACGAATATGCCACGCTCGAACACCTGCTGCTCGCGCTGATCGACGACAGCGATGCCGCGGCGGTCATGCGCGCATGCAATGTCGATCTCGACAAGCTCCGCCGCAGCCTGACGTCCTACCTCGAATCCGAGCTGGAAAATCTCATCGCCGAGGGGTCGGAAGATTCAAAACCGACAGCCGGCTTCCAGCGCGTGATCCAGCGCGCGGTCATCCATGTGCAGTCCTCGGGCCGCGAGGAGGTCACCGGCGCTAACGTGTTGGTCGCGATCTTCGCCGAGCGCGAGAGTCACGCAGCCTATTTCCTGCAAGAGCAGGACATGACCCGTTACGACGCGGTCAATTACATCAGCCACGGCATCGCCAAGCGGCCGGGCCTCTCGGAGTCGCGCCCGGTGCGCGGGGTCGACGAGGAAACCGAGACCAAGACCGGCGACGAGCCCAAGAAGAAGGGCGATGCGCTCGAGGCCTATTGCGTCAACCTCAACAAGAAGGCCAAGAGCGGCAAGATCGATCCGCTGATCGGACGCGACAGCGAAATCAATCGCACGATCCAGGTTCTCTGCCGCAGGCAGAAGAACAATCCGCTATTCGTCGGCGACCCCGGCGTTGGCAAGACCGCGATCGCGGAAGGCCTCGCACGCCGCATCGTGCACGGCGAGGTGCCGGATGTGCTCAAGAACGCGACCGTGTTCGCCCTCGACATGGGGACGCTGCTTGCTGGCACGCGCTATCGCGGCGATTTCGAAGAGCGTCTGAAACAGGTCATCAAGGAGATCGAGGCCTATCCCGGCGCGATCATGTTCATCGACGAGATCCACACCGTGATCGGCGCGGGCGCGACGTCAGGTGGCGCGATGGATGCCTCGAACCTGCTGAAGCCTGCTTTGGCATCCGGCACGGTGCGCTGCATCGGCTCGACCACCTACAAGGAATACCGGCAGTATTTCGAGAAGGACCGTGCGCTGGTGCGCCGGTTCCAGAAGATCGACGTCAACGAGCCGACGATCCCGGACGCCATCGAGATCATGAAGGGCCTCAAGCCCTATTTCGAGGACTACCACAAACTCAAATACACCAACGACGCGATCAAGGCGGCGGTGGAGCTATCCGCACGATACATCCATGACCGCAAGCTGCCCGACAAGGCGATTGACGTGATCGACGAGTCCGGGGCGGCGCAGATGCTGCTGCCGGAGAGCAAGCGCAAGAAGACCATCGGCTTGAAGGAAATCGAGACGACCATCTCGACGATGGCGCGCATCCCGCCGAAGACCGTGTCGAAGGACGATGCCGAAGTTCTCCAGCATCTCGAGCAGACGCTGAAGACGGTGGTGTACGGTCAGGACAAGGCGATTGAGGCCCTGTCGGCATCGATCAAGCTCGCGCGCGCGGGCTTGCGCGAGCCTGAGAAGCCGATCGGCTGCTATCTGTTCTCCGGCCCCACCGGCGTCGGCAAGACCGAAGTGGCCAAACAGCTCGCCCAGTCTCTCGGAGTTGAGCTGATCCGCTTCGATATGTCGGAATACATGGAGCGTCACACCGTCTCGCGGCTGATCGGCGCGCCTCCGGGCTATGTCGGGTTCGACCAGGGCGGCCTGCTGACCGACGGCGTCGACCAGCATCCGCATTGCGTGCTCCTGCTCGACGAGATCGAGAAGGCCCATCCGGACTTGTTCAACGTGCTGCTGCAGATCATGGATCACGGGAAGCTGACCGATCACAACGGCAAGCAGGTCGATTTCCGCAACATCATCCTGATCATGACCACGAATGCCGGCGCGGCGGATCTCGCCAAAGGCACCTACGGCTTCACCCGTAACAAGCGCGAGGGCGACGACATCGAGGCGATTAACCGAATGTTCGCGCCGGAATTCCGCAACAGGCTCGATGCGATCATCACCTTTAGCCATCTGTCGCAGGATGTGATCAAGCAGGTGGTCGACAAGTTCGTGCTGCAGCTCGAGGCGCAGCTCGCCGACCGCAATGTCACGATCGAGCTTGCTGAAGACGCCTCAAGGTGGCTGATCGTGCACGGCTACGACGAGCTGATGGGTGCGCGCCCGATGGCACGTGTGATCCAAGAGCATATCAAGAAGCCGCTGGCGGACGAAGTTCTGTTCGGCAAGCTCAAGGACGGCGGCCATGTGCGCGTGATCCTGACCCGCAGCGACGAGGGCAGGGAGACGCTTGGCTTCGAGTTTCTCGATGGGCCGGTCACGCCGAAGCCCGAGAAGGTTCCGGAGAAGCGTGCGCGCTCCAAGCCGCGTGGTCCCCGCAAGCCCAAATCCTCAGGGCCAAAGAACGGCCCGAAGGGCGGCTCAGTGCCGAAGGTGCCGCTGGTCAAGGCCTAAACGAGATTGCAAGAAGGGCGGCTTCGGCCGCCCTTCGATTTTCCGCTGATCTCCATGCGCACAGCGCGGCGTGCTGCCGATTGCGCTTGCCCTCTCTCCATGGGAGACGGAGGCGCATGCCGGATCCCACTCCACCACCTCGGTCTCCCGCGCAGGCCTATGCCGCTGGGCTTCGGGCGGCGGCTTTTTCCGTCTTCGCCTATGTGCTGTTCGGGACCTATATCGGCATTGGCGCGCTGGCGCATGATTTCGGTTTCAGCTTCCTCTGGATGATGCTCTCCACGCTGTTGATCTGGGCCGGGCCGGCGCAGGTCATCCTGATTTCGTCGCTTGGAGCGGGGACGACGCCGATCGAAGCCGGAATTGCGGTCGGGTTGAGCGGAGTTCGGCTGTTGCCGATGGTGGTCGCCTTGCTACCGGTCATTCGCACGCCGCGGACGAGACTTTCCGAACTGGCGCTGCCAACGCATTTCACCGCGGTCAGCATGTGGGTCGAATCCATGCGGCTTGCACCCGGCCTGCCGCGCGAGGAGCGTATCCCGTTCTGCAACGGGCTCGGCACGGGCTACATCGCCTCCGCCCTGATCGCGAGCGGGGGAGGATATTATCTCGCCGCGAAACTGCCGCTGCTGATGACCGCGGCGCTTCTTTTTCTCACGCCCATTTCGTTTCTGGTTTCGAGCGCGCGCAACGCGCGGGCGCTGATCGACGGGCTTGCGCTCGCGTTCGGACTCGTGATCGGCCCGATCCTCGCCTTCGCGCATGTCGAGCTCGACATCATGTGGGCGGGCATTACGGGCGGTACGCTCGCTTACGCCGTTCATCGCTTCCGGGGGCGCAAGCGATGACGTTCGATTCGATTGTCGGAGACCTCTGGTTTTACGTGCTGCTCGTTCTCGTCGGCTTCCTGCCGAACGAAATCTGGCGCTGGCTCGGACTGATCGCCTCGCGCGGGCTCGACGAGGATTCCGAAATCCTCGTCTGGGTGCGCGCGGTGGCCACCGCGATCCTCGCCGCGGTGATCGCCAAGCTCACATTCTTCGCGCCGGGCTCGCTCTCGGCAGTGCCGCTGTGGCTGCGGCTCGGGGCGGTGGCAGTCGGCTTCCTGGCGTTCTTGCTGATGCGGCGTTCGGTCTTTGTCGGCGTGGTCGCAGGCGAGGTCGCGCTCATCTGCGGCGCGCTGCTGATCGGGCTGTAGCGATCAGGCGCCTTTCAGCGCCGCTGCGAGTTTCAGCGCCTGGTCGGAAAGCACGTCCGGCTTTTCCTTCTCGCTGGCCGGAGGCTTCATCGCCACGCCTTCCTTGCGTGGGATGACGTGGACATGCAGGTGGAACACCACCTGTCCGCCGGCGCCTTCGTTGAACTGCTGGATGGTGACGCCGTCCGCGCCGAACGCGGTCTTCGCGGCTTTCGCGACTTTCTGCGCGACCTTAGCCACATGTGCGAGGTCGTCCGGCGAGACATCGAAAATGTTGCGCGCGGCGCTTTTCGGCAGCACGAGCGTATGCCCCGGCGCGCGCGGCATGATGTCGAGGAAGGCCAAAGCCTTTTCGTCTTCGTAGACCTTGTAGCACGGCAATTCGCCGCGCAGGATTTTCGCGAAAATGTTGTTCGGATCGTAGGCGGCCATTGTCATCCTCCTCCGGCAGTTTTGCGGAAAGGAGCGAAGGCTGCAAGTTCCGCCCCGGCCGCAGCGACATGGCTGCGCTCGCGCTTGAGATAATCGGCGACTGCGCGGCGGAAGGCCGGGTCGGCAATGTAGTGGGCGGAATAGGTCGTGACCGGAAGATAGCCGCGCGCGAGTTTGTGCTCGCCCTGGGCGCCCGCTTCGACCCGCTGCAGGCGGAGCGCGATGGCGAACTCGATTGCCTGATAATAGCAAATCTCGAAATGCAGGAACGGGTGCTCCTCGATCGCGCCCCAATGCCGGCCGTACAGGGTGTCCGATCCGATGAAGTTGATCGCTCCTGCAATCCATCGTCCAGCGCGCTTTGCCATCACCAGCACGACGCGGTCGCGCATCGTCTCGCCGATGATCGAAAAAAACGGGCGCGTGAGATAGGGCCGCCCCCATTTTCGCGATCCGGTATCCATGTAAAAAGTGAAGAACGCGTCCCACACGTCCTCGGTCAGATCGGCGCCGGTCAGCCAGTGCACGGTGATTCCGTTCGCCAGAGCGTCGCGCCGCTCACGGCGCACGATCTTGCGTTTTCGTGCCGCGAGAGCGGCGAGAAAGTCGTCGAATGACGAATACGCCTCATTCGTCCAATGGAATTGCTGGTCTGTCCGCACGAGAAAACCGCGGCTTGCCAGAAATTCGCACTCGTCCTCCGGGAGGAACGTGACATGCGCCGACGACGCATCGCGCTTCTCCGTGAGGGCGACGAGCCCGGCCGCGAGGGCCTCGCGCGTACTGTCTGCTGCGGGTCCCGGCGGCACGAGCAGGCGAGGGCCCGTCGCCGGTGTGAAGGGCACGCTCACCTGAAGCTTGGGGTAATAGGCGCCGCCCGCGCGTTCATAGGCGTCGGCCCATCCGGCGTCGAAAACATACTCGCCCCTGGAGTGGGACTTCAGGTAGCAGGCGCAGACGCCGAGCGGGCCTCCGTCCTGGCCTTCGACGGCAAGGTGCTGGGGCTGCCAACCGGTACGGGCCGAGACCGATTGGGAGGCTTCCAGCGCATACAGGAAATCGTGCGAGATGAAAGGGTTATAGCGATATCCACTAGAATCCACAGAACGGTGCGTGGCCTCTTCATAATTTACTTTAAGAGCCTTACACCCTGGTTTCGCCCTCGCTCCCTGTTGCAAAGGAGGGGGCGCCCCTGGATTGGCGCACGCATCCCAGTCGGCCGCCGGAATTTCGGCAATCGCAGGCAAGACGCGGATTCGAAATCCAGTATCGGTCATCGGCTCAACAAAGAGGGAAAGCGTCCGGCTCTCATGGCGTCCATTTAGGGACGAAATCCCTCGAAGACGATCTGGTCGGCCCATCGGCTTGCGATGGCGCGGTCGGCTTGCGTTCTCACGGTCCAGACGAGCAACGGAAGTCCGAACGCGTAGCGCGCCACCAGCGGCGCGGCTGCGGGAAGATCCTTAACGGCATAATTCACGAAATGAGGCCGCGTCCGCGGCGCGTGAAGCAAGTTGCCCAAAATCTGCTTTTGCCACGGCGAGAGCGGCATCCACTCGCGATGCACATACCAGCGCTCGGCGACGATCCCGCGTGTGACAGCGGGGGCGATCCGCGCCAGCTCGGCGACCTGGTCGGGGTCGAACGACATCACGCCGAACGGTCCCCGGTAGGACTTCACCACGTCGGCCACGCGAGCCGGAAGCCGCATGTCGCCATCGAAGCGGCTTTTCATTTCGAGGAACAGCGGTACGCGGCCGCCCACAAGGTCGAGCAGCTCTGCAAGCGTCAGCATGCGGTCGGAGGTTGCCTTGAAGCGGACTGCCTTGAGTTCCGTCGTGGTCCGTTCGCGCAGCGGCGCATCGCCTTCGGTCAAGCGGCCGAGAACATGGTCGTGATAGACAATCGCTTCACCGTCCGCGGTGATCTGCAGATCGCACTCGATTGCAAAATCGTTGGCGACGGCAGCCGAGAACGCTGAGGGCGTGTTCTCGATCACGCCAGCCGCAACGTCGTGCAGGCCGCGATGGGCGACGGGCCGCGCCTTGATCCAGTCGCGATCGCGCATGATCAGGAGACTTCAAACAGCCCTTCAACCTCGACCGCCGCATCGAGCGGAAGCGCTGCGACACCGATCGTGGTGCGGGCGTGGCGGCCCTTGTCACCGAACGCCATGACCATCAGGTCGGAGGCGCCGTTCATGATTTTCGGGGTGTCCAGGAACGTCGGTTCACAATTGATGAAACCGCCCAGCCGGACCACCCGCGTCACCTTGTCGAGATCTCCGAGCCCGGCCTTGATCTGCGCGAGCACATTGATCGCGCAGGCGCGCGCCGCCTTCTGACCGTCTTCGATTGAAACGACGGAGCCGGCCTTTCCTTTCGCGACGAGCTTTCCCTCGGAATCGAAACAGAGCTGTCCCGACACGACAAGCATGTTCCCGGTCCGCACAAATCCGACATAATTCGCAATCGGTGCCGCAGGCGTAGGCAGTTCGATTCCGAGCTCCGCAAGCTTTTTTTCAACGGCCCCGGGCATGAATTCCTCCTGGCAGGCGAGCGAATGGGTGCAAATTCTTTTGGCTGATCGGCTGTTTGCTTGCAAGACGCGTCGAGGCATTGCGGCGTTGCAGCCGAAGCAGCGGAGCCCTAGATTGCGATTCGGGGCGAGCGAGGAAATTCAATGACGACGAAACGCGCTGTCCGCCTGCTGCCGCTTGTTTGCTCAGTCCTCTGGTTTTCGCCATCGGCTATTGCCGCGCCGCAGATGGGCGCGCCCGAACTCGCAGCGCACCGCGCGGTCTACGATCTCACACTGTCCTTTTCCCGCGGCAAGCGCCCGATAGAGGCCGTACGCGGGCGCATCCTTTACGATTTTAGCGGCAATGCCTGCGAAGGATATGCTCTGCAGTTCCGTCAGGTTTCGGAGATCGATACAGGCGAGGGCAAGGTCCTGATGACCGATCTGCGCGCCGCGACCTGGGAGGAGGGGGCGGCAAAGATGTTCCGTTTCACCTCGCAAAATTACCTCAATGACAATCTGGTCGACACCGTGGACGGCTCGGCCGAGCGTAGCAAGTCCGAAGTCGGTGTCGATCTTAAAAAGCCGGGCGGAAAGACCTTCAAGCTTGAGCCGGACGTGATCTTCCCGACCGAGCACATGCGCCGGATCATCGAGGCTGCGCGTGCGGGCCAGAAGATTCTCGAATTGCCGGTTTATGACGGTTCTGAAACCGGCGAAAAGGTCTACAACACACTGACCGTGATCGGGCAGCCGATTGCGCCGGACAAGGCAACCGACGATGCCGCGAACGAGGCGCCTGCGCTTGCGTCGCTGACACGGTGGCCGGTGACGATCAGCTATTTCGATCGCGCCAAGCGCGAAGGCGAGCAGGTGCCGGTCTATTCGATCGGGTTCGAGCTTTATGAGAATGGCGTCTCGCGCAAGCTGTCGCTCGATTACAACGACTTCGTGATCAGCGGGCGCATGAGCCAGATCGAGCTCAAGCCGGCCGCGACTTGCGTGAAATAGCGCCGCCCCCTTCGTCGTCAAACGCAAGCCCGCGCATGGCGGCGTCGCGTCCGAACCGTTCGCGTACCTCGTCGAGGGCGCGCTCGGCGGCGGCGCTCCGAAGCCCGGTCGTGTCCAGAAGGGAAGCCGGATCTGCGTCCTCGCCGGCGGCAAGCGCCGACACACCGATCCCGATCAGGCGGTAGCTCGTTCCGTCGATCTCGCGGGCGAGCAGATCGCGGCCTGCGTCGTAGATCTTTGACGCGAGCTGTGTCGGCTCCCCGATCGAGCGGGCGCGCGTTCTGATCCGGAAATCCGCGCTCTTGAGCTTCAGGGTCACGGTCGCGCCGGACAGGCCGTTGCGCTTCAGCCGCGCCGAGACGCGCTCAGTGAGGAGCCACAGCTGCTTTTCCAGCGGGCGAAGCGTTGCGATGTCGCGCTCGAATGTCGTTTCGGCGGAAATGCTTTTCGCTTCGCGCTCGGGCGAGACTTCTCGATCGTCGATCCCGCGCGCGAGCCGCCATAGCCTTCGGCCCTCGACGCCGTATTTGCGCATCAGGTCGGACTCATCGGCGTTTTGCAAATCCGCAACGATGCGGAAGCCGTCGCGGTTCAGCTTCTCCTGCGTCACGCGGCCGACGCCGAAAATCAGAGAAACCGGTTTTGGCGCAAGGAAAGACACCGCCTCGTCTTGGCCGATGCACGCAAAGCCGCGCGGCTTGTCGAGATCGGACGCGATCTTTGCGAGAAACTTGTTCGGTGCGAGCCCGATCGAGACGCTGATGCCGATCTGCCGTTCGACCGCGAGCGCAAACCGCGCCAGCGATTTGGCAGGTACCATTCCATGCAGGCGGTCCGTCCCCGCCAAGTCAAGAAATGCCTCGTCAATCGAGACAGGTTCAACCAGAGGCGTTAAATCGAGCATCAAGGCCCGAACCTCGCGCGACGCGGCCGCGTATTTCTGCATGTCGGGCGGGATGATTGTTGCGTGCGGGCAGAGCCGGCGCGCCTCGAACATCGGCATCGCCGAACGCACGCCGAAGGTGCGCGCGATGTAGCACGCCGTCGTCACGACGCCCCGCTTGCCGCCGCCCACAATCAGCGGCTTGTCCGCAAGCGAAGGATCGTCACGCTTTTCGATCGTGGCGTAGAAGGCGTCGCAATCGACATGGGCGAGGGCGAGTTGGCCGAGTTCTGCGTGACGAAGGACGCGCGGTGAGCCGCAGGAGGCGCAGCGCATGGCGTTCGCTGGCGCGTCGCTCAGGCAGTCGCGGCAGAACGCGCTCACGGGGCGTCGCGCTCCCAATCCGGGCCGGCAAGTGCCTCGCGGGCATCGCTGACGTCTTTCGGGGTGATCCCGGCCGCATCGGCAAATGCCGCCAAGAGCCTCTGGTCCCCGGTCACGTAATCGAGCAGGGCCGCGAGGAAACCGGGCTCCCGTGCGGCCTGGCGAATCGCATCCGGGCCGATCCCGCTCAATGCCAGGAAGCGCCCGAGGCGATCCGGCTCCGCCGCGATGAAGCCAAGTGCCTGAATCGCCAAAGCTTCCGCCCTTTCCCGATTCTCGCCAGATACCCTCTTTACCATGGGTTCCTGTTTGCCTTTCCGTAACAAATCGGCACTACCTTGGCCCCATCATGCCCGACCGCGCGCCAGGGGGCGACGTGGGGACCTTCAAGCGCAGAAACACGGCGCGGGGCGGGGATGCCCGAGGGGGCGGGAATGGCGAAAAAGGTCCTGATCGTGGAGGACAATGAGCTCAACATGAAGCTCTTCCACGATCTCCTTGAAGCGCATGGTTACGCGACCGTCGGGACCCGCAGCGGCATCGACGCGCTCGACCTCGCGCGCCAGCATCGTCCCGATCTGATCCTGATGGATATTCAATTGCCGGAAGTGTCGGGCCTTGAAGTCACCAAGTGGCTGAAGGACGACAACGAACTTCGAACCATCCCTGTCGTCGCCGTCACCGCTTTCGCGATGAAGGGTGACGAAGAGCGTATCCGCGAGGGCGGATGCGAAGCCTATCTGTCCAAGCCGATTTCCGTTGGAAAGTTCATTGAGACGATCCGCCATTTTCTCGGCAACGCGTAAGGATTGAAATGACCGCCCGCGTTCTTGTCGTCGACGACGTTCCGGCCAACGTCAAGTTGCTGGAAGCGCGGCTGTCCGCAGAATATTTTGACGTGGTCGCGGCGCATAGCGGCGCCGAAGCGCTTGCCCTTTGCGAGCGTGCCGAATGCGACATCGTTTTGCTCGACGTGATGATGCCGGACATGGACGGCTTCCAGGTCTGCCGCAAGCTCAAGAGCAATCCTGCGACGCATCACATCCCGGTTGTGATGGTGACAGCGCTGGATCAGCCTTCGGACCGCGTCGCCGGCCTGGAAGCGGGTGCGGACGATTTCCTCACCAAGCCGGTCTCGGACGTTGCGCTGATCGCGCGGGTTCGCTCGCTCACGCGCCTGAAGATGATGACCGACGAATTGCGCATGCGCGCGGTGACGTCGAAGGAGATCGGAATCGAGAGCCCGGAACGGGAAGCCGTCACCGAGACCGGCCGCAACGGTCGCCTGCTGATGGTCGATGACCGGCGCTCGTCCTACGAGCGCATCGCCTCGGTTCTGGAATCCGAGCATCGCATCGACGTCGAGACCGACCCGAACAACGCGCTGTTTCGTGCGGCGGAAGGCAATTACGAGGCCCTGATCGTCTCGCTCGGCCTGCAGAATTTCGACGGTCTTCGCCTGTGCAGCCAGATCCGCTCGCTCGATCGAACCCGCAGCCTGCCGATCCTCGCCATCGCGGATGGCGACGACGGCGCGCGGCTTGCGCGCGGCCTCGAGGTGGGCATCAACGACTACATCGTGCGGCCGGTCGACAAGAACGAATTGCTGGCGCGCGTGCGCACGCAGGTGCGGCGCAAGCGCTACACCGAGCGGTTGCGCGACAACGTGCAGCTGTCGATCGAGGCCGCGATCACCGATGCGCTTACCGGCCTGTACAATCGCCGTTACATGGAAAGCCATCTCGGCACCCTGGTCGAGCAGGCGGCCGCCCGTGGCAAGCCCATTACGGTGCTCGTGCTCGACATCGACTTCTTCAAGGCGATCAATGACGGCCACGGTCACGATGCGGGCGACGATGTGCTGCGCGAATTCGCGATCCGTGTGCGCAAGTCCATTCGCGGGATCGATCTTGCCTGCCGCTATGGCGGCGAGGAATTCGTCATCGTCATGCCGGAAACCGACATGGCGGTTGCGGCGACCGTTGCCGAGCGGCTGCGCCGGCGGATTGCGACGGAGCCGTTCCCGATCGATCAAGGCAAGAAGAGCATCGAGGTCACGATCTCGATCGGGCTTGCCGGTCTCGAAACCGCCGAGGACAACGCGGCGAGCGTTCTGAAGCGCGCCGATCAGGCGCTGTATCGCGCCAAGCGTGATGGGCGCAATCGCGTCGTCGCGGACGCTGCTTAAATTAACGATTGGCGTGCTCCGGGCCGTTTAGCGCGGCCGGAAACCTTAATCCTTTAGGTTGATCCCGAAACTTCGACTTGAATCAAAGCCTTTCCGTTTAACTCGGAGAGGCTTTGATCTAGCGTCGGTGCCAAGGGAAAAGCGGGCGCAAGACGTTCGGTGCGGCGACGACATTGCCGGCAATTCCCAGCGATAACCCTGCGGAGTGCTCAGGTCCGCCGCATCTCCTGGGTCCGTAGGGTTCGGCCGGCATGGGGGCGGTGTGCGAGTGGCCTCCTCATGACATCGTTCCCTGCCGGCCACCCCTACAGCAGACCGGAATCGAAAAGGGCGCCTCGCGGCGCCCTTTGTCATGCCGCGCGATGCGCGACTACTTGATCTTGCCTTCGCGGAATTCGACGTGCTTGCGCGCGATCGGATCGTACTTGGTCTTGACCATTTTCTCGGTCTGGGTGCGCGAGTTCTTCTTGGTCACGTAGTAGTAGCCGGTGTCGGCGCTGGACACGAGCTTGACCTTGATAGTGACGGCCTTGGCCATGGGGACCTCGATAGGGCTGATTTGGCGCGGAAACTAGCGGCCGAGGCCGGAAAGTCAAGGAATGGCTATCTTACAGCAATTGCCGCTGAAATTTCCCGTGCAGCATCCGATAGAAAGGGACCGGCAAGTCATGGCCGAAGCCCGCGGCCACGCGTGATTCAAGTTCCTGAAGGACGACGCCGGTGATGGTCGGGAGGTCAAGCTGGCGCGCCTTGGCGATCGGCAGCCAGACCAGTTCGACCAGTTCCGCCTCCGGATGGATGATGTCTTCGACCTTGTGCGCGATCGCGCTTGCGTCGGCCGAGAAGAAGCGCGTGTCGAACCGGCGCGGACGGCGCGGCGGGGTGATTGCACGTGCGACGAAATGGAGCGTCGAGAGATCGGGCGCATAGCCGAGCTTTGCGACATCGGTCCACGGACCCTCCGGTGCAGCGATCCGCTTGGCGGCCTTCTTGCCGAGCAGAAGGCCGGTCTCTTCGAATGTCTCGCGGATTGCGGTCAGCGCGAGTGCGCGTGCGCGCTCCGCGGAAATCTTTGGAACACCCCGCATGAGCTTCTTTTGCGTTTGCGGATGAAGCCCTGCCGCAGGCTTCACCAGCCGGTCGGCCTTGTCGATCCGGCCGCCGGGAAACACAAACTTGCCCGGCATGAAGACGTGGCCGTGGTGACGCCGTCCGAGCAGCACTTTCGCCTCCTTGCCGCTGCGATCGACGAGGATCAGCGTCGCTGCATCCTTCGGCCGGCGGTTCGGGTGCGATTGATCACGCTCGCTGGCTGTGAGCTTCTGGGCGAGGTCCGTCATCGGCGCGGAAGGAGCGAGGTTGCGCTGGCACGCTCAAATTCATCCGGCGCGCCCGAGTCGAAGCCGTGCATCCGGTGCGCCCATTGCCATCCGACAATCGCGCCTTTGACCGGTTGAAGCAGCCCAAGCGCGAGTCCGAGCGTCAGCGGGAGCCAGAGGATCCAGTGCACCCAATCGGGCGGCGAGAAGCTCGTCTCGACCAGCAGGGCCAGCGGCACCACGATGTGACCGGTGATGAGAATGACGAAATAAGCGGGCGCGTCGTCGGCACGATGATGGTGCAATTCCTCCCCGCACACCGTGCAACGGTCCGCGACCTTCAGGAAAGCACGGAACATGCGGCCTTCACCGCAATTCGGGCAACGGCAACGGAGTCCGCGGAGCAGGGCCTGAGCCGCGTCGCGCGGCGTCGAATTGTGCATATTCATGGAATTCTCTTATCCGAGTTTTCTAGCCGCGTCGCTTGCGCGGATAGCGGTCCTGATTTGCGCGAATGCCGGGGCGCTTCGTCGGGCGTTTGGCCGAATTGCGCCGGCGCGGGGCGGTCTTTCCCTCGGAAAGGAGTTCGAAGCGCAGCGCGCCCGCAACCGGCACGGCCTCTACGAGCCGCACGGTGACGTGGTCACCAAGCCGGTGGGTTTCACCGGTCGAGCGGCCGACCATCGCGCGTTCGGCTTCGCGATACTGGAAATAGTCGTCTCCGATGGTCCGCGCGGGAATGAAGCCGTCGGCGCCGGTATCGTCTAGCTTCACGAACAGCCCGGCGCGGGTGACGCCCGAAATGCGGCCCTCGAAGGTCGCCCCGATCCGGTCGACGAGGAAATGCGCGATCAGCCGGTCCACGGTTTCGCGCTCGGCCGCCATCGCGCGGCGTTCGGCGGTCGAAATGCTGGCTGCGATCTCGTTGAGGGCGGGCGCATCCTGTTCCTTGGGCAGCCCGCCGTCGCCCAGCTTGAAGGCACGGATCAGTGCGCGATGCACGATCAGGTCCGCGTACCGGCGGATCGGCGACGTGAAATGAGCGTAGCGGCGCAGCGATAGGCCGAAATGCCCGAAATTCTCCGACGAATATTCGGCCTGGGCCTGCGTGCGGAGTACGACTTCATTGACGAGATTCTCAACGTCATTGCCCTTCACGCGCGCCAGGATGACGTTGAACTGCTCCGGACGCAGGACGCCGCCTTTCGGCAGGTTGATATCGAGGCTCTTCAGGAATTCGCGAAGCGATTCCAGTTTCTCGGGCGAGGGTTCATCGTGGACGCGGTAGATGAGAGGGATGCCGGCGCGTTCGAGACTTTCCGCGGCGGCGACATTCGCCAGGATCATGAATTCCTCGATCAGCCGGTGCGCTTCGAGACGCTGCGGCACGATGACGCGATCGAGCGTGCCGTCGGCCTTAAGCAGGATCTTGCGCTCGGGCAGGTCGAGATCGAGCGGGCCGCGCTGGTCGCGTGCCTTCTTCACCACACGATAGGCGGCGTAAAGCGGTTCGATCACGTCTTTCAGGATCGGCTTCGTCGTCTGGTCGGTGCGGCCGTCGATTGCGTCTTGCGCCTGCGCGTAGTGCAGTTTCGCCGCCGAACGGATCAGGACTCGGTGGAAATCATGCGAGCGCTTGCGCCCGTCGGCGCCGATCACCATGCGCACGGCCAGTGCTGCACGATCGACTCCGGGTTTCAGCGAACACAGGTCGTTCGATATGCGCTCCGGCAGCATCGGCACGACCCGGTCTGGGAAATAGACCGAATTGCCGCGCTCGAGTGCCTCGCGGTCGAGCGCCGTTCCCGGTTTGACGTAATGGGCGACGTCGGCAATCGCGACGCGTGCGATGAAGCCGCCCGGGTTTGAGGGATCGGTGTCCGGCTCGGCCTGGACCGCATCGTCGTGGTCTTTCGCGTCGATCGGATCGATCGTGACAAGCGGGATGTCGCGCCAGTCCTCGCGTTCGCCGAGCGTCACGGGCTTTGCGGCTTCGGCTTCGGCCAGAGTGGCCTGCGAAAAGACATTCGGGATCCCGTGCGCGTGGATCGCGATCAGGCTGACGGCCCGCTCGTTCTTCAAAGAACCAAGCCGCTCCTTCACCTTGCCGACCGGCAGCCCGAAGCGGCCCTGCTTGCTGATGTCGGCGGCGACCAGTTCACCGTCCTGCGCATCGCCGGTCGAACCTGCCGGAATGGTCAGTTCGCGGCCGAGATTTTTCTTGTCGACCGGAATGAGACGGCCCGCGCCGTTCGGCAGGGCGCGGAAAATGCCGAACATGCGATGCTTGGCGCGGTCGAGCACCTTGATGACGCGTCCACGATGCTGGCCGTCTTCCTCGTCGATGCGCAGGAGGGCGCGGTCGCCGATGCCGGGAATTTCCCCTGGACGCGCTTTGCGCGCGATATGCACGCGGATGACGGGCGGCGCGCCATGCTCGGCCTCGTCCCATTCGGCGGGAGAGGCAAGCAACTCTCCATCGCGATCGCGGCCCGTGACATCGGCGAGAGTGACCGGCGGCAGGGCTCCGGGCTTATGAAAGGTCTTTCCCTTCTTCTCGACATGCCCTTCGTCGGCAAGTTCGCGCAGCACGCGCTTCAGCCGCGCGCGAGCGTCATTCTTCAGGCCGAAGGCACGTGCGATCTCACGCGTCGGCGCGTGGCCGTTGCGCGAGGCGATGAATGACAGGAGATCGTCCTTCGAAGGAAATTCGGGTGCGGCGGAGCGGCGTGATTTAGCCAAGATGACCTTCGATCGGGCCGCAGCTATTCAGCGGCGGCCTTCGGTTTCTTCGGCGCACGGGCCTTGGGCGCCGCTTCCTGATGTGGGGAGAGGGGCGCTTCTGCGCCAGCATCGACCGTGGCCTTCGGCTTCGCCTTGGGTTTCGCCCTGGGAGCGGCCTTTTTCGCCTTCGGCTTTGCTTCCGCATCGGCCGGCTCGGCCGCCTTGGCTTTCTTGGCTGGCGCCTTGCGCTTCTTGCCTCCGCCGGCCTCGATGCGCGCTTCGATCAGCGCGACCGCCTCGTCGAGTGTGATGGTGTCGGGCGTCTTGTCGCCGGTGATGGTCGCGTTCACGCCGTCATGGCTGACATAGGGGCCGTAGCGGCCGTTCTTGGCGACGATCGGCCCGCCGCGGTCGGGATGGTCGCCGAGCGTCTTCCCCGCGCTTTGGCCGAACGAGCGGCCGCGGCCCGGCTTCAGCTTCTTCTCCGCGATCAGCGTGACCGCGCGATTGAGACCGATGTTGAGGACGTCATCGCCGTCCTCGAGATTGGCGTAGGTCTTGCCGTGCTTCACGTAGGACCCGAAGCGGCCGATGCCCGCAATGATCATCTCTCCGTCTTCGGGATGCTTGCCGACGTCGCGCGGCAGCGAGAGCAGCCCGAGCGCGCGCTCGAGATCGACATCTTCCGCCTGCAAGCCTTTCGGCAGACCGGCGCGTTTCGGCTTCTCGTCCTTGCTGCCTTCGCCGAGTTGCAGATAGGGCCCGAAGCGGCCGCTGCGCAGCGAGACGTCAAGACCGGTCTTGGGGTCCTTACCGAGCACGCGCGCAGGCTCAGCTCCCGGCGCGTCCGCGCTCAACTGACGCGTGAACTTGCATTCCGGATAGCGCGAGCAGCCGATGAACGCGCCGAACTTGCCGACCTTTAACGACAATTGCCCTTCGATGCAGGACGGACATTGGCGTGCCGGTGCGCCATCCGCGCGCGGCGGGAAAATATGTGGGCCGAGAAGCTCATTCAGCGCGTCGAGCACCTGCGTGATGCGCAAATCCTTGATCTCGGCGACCGCGCCGATAAAGCCGGCCCAGAAGTCGCGCAGCAGGTCCTGCCATTCGAGTTCGTTGTTCGAGACCTTGTCGAGCTTTTCCTCGAGATCCGCCGTGAAATCGTATTCGACATAGCGCGTGAAAAAGCTTTCGAGGAAAGCGACGACGATGCGCCCCTTGTCCTCGGGAACGAGGCGCTTCTTGTCGATGCGCACATAGCCGCGATCGCGGATCACCGCGAGGATCGAGGCGTAGGTCGAAGGCCTGCCGATGCCGAGCTCTTCCATGCGCTTGACGAGGGAGGCTTCCGAATAGCGCGGCGGTGGCTCGGTGAAATGCTGGGTCGACTGGATTTCTTCCTTAGTCAGCTTTTCGCCCTGCGACATCGCGGGAAGGCGGCGCGACTCTTCGTCATCTTCGCC
>CAZPBF010000001.1:0-225576 GCA_964584855.1 uncultured Hyphomicrobiales bacterium | reverse complement strand
TCACGAAATCCGCCGAAGCGGGCAACGCGCGCATGATCGCGGCGACCGGCGCGATCGGCGGGATCGACGCCCTGCGCTCGGCGCGCGCCGCCGGGCTCACACGCGTCAGCTATACCGGGCGCAAGCCGCCGGCCGCCTGGGCCGGGAGTATCGCCGAGCAGAGTGTCGATCTTTCACGTCTGACGCAGGCCACGGCCATCTTCGAAGGCGACGCCGCCACCGCCGCGCGCCTTTTTCCCAAGAACGCCAACGTGACCGCCGCCGTGGCGCTCGCAGGGATCGGATTTGCCCGCACCCGCGTCAGGTTGATTGCCGAGCCCGGCATTTCACGAAACCTGCACGAGATCGAAGCCGCGGGCGCGTTCGGAACGCTGCGCGTCGCACTCGAAAACGAGGCGTTGCCCGACAATCCAAGGACATCGTGGCTCGCGGCGCTGAACGCCGAATATCTCGTTCGCAGGGAGATTGGACGGCTGGAGTTTTGACAGGGCGCGCGGCGTGTGCCGCCGGCAGTCGTCAGGCCGCGCTGTGCGCGCGAAGCTCCGCCAGAGCCGTCTTGCCCGCGCGCGTCGCCTCCGACATCGTCTCGAAAAAGTCAGACGAGCGCACCGGCTTGCTTTTGCCGGCCGCGTAGATTTCCCAACGCCAGGGCTTGGGCGGGCGTCCTTTATTTTTCACCGCGAGGCTGTACTCGAGGGAATCCGTAGAACCTGATTTGTCCATCAATCACGACCGAAATTCTGAAACGCCGACAAACCCGGACAGGGCCCGCCGCAACATCGACTCGCACTCTTCTGCACGTCTGAGAGCCGTGTCAGTGTACCAGCAGGACCGGATTTCGCGCAAATCCCGGATTGCCGCATCGACCGCCGTTGCCAGGTCGATTTCGCCGTCGGCGGCATCATCGACACGATAGTCATTCAACTGAATAATATCAGCGCTCACTCGCCCCACTCCACGAATCACCGGCTGCAGCATGGCTGCGACCGATTAACGAGTTGTGATCGGAAAGGCCCGTTCAGCCGATGGCGATGATCGGAAGAACGCGCGGGTCCGCTCGATCAAAATCCGTCGCGCGACGCTGCCTGTGGGGCGTCTGGCTATCGCGACAACCGCCTGTGAATCTTGTCGCCTCCGCGCGTCAGCGCGCGACGTCGGCTTTCGAATGCAGGCGGGGAAACCGGGTTGACCCTTATGCCCCGTTTGGCGGCGACTAACGCCGGCCGCCCGGCGCGGCGGGAGAATTCTGAACTGGATTTTGGGCGTTTCGGCATGCGGGTCCCGGCCCGCGCATGTAGTGCCGTTCGGGACGATAGGCGTCTCGCCAGCCCTCGCTCAGTCTCGCCCAGGCAGCCCTGAGGCGCGCGGCGATTTCCATGTCGTCCGACGCTGACCGGAGAAAATCCGAAGTTTTCACGTCGTGTCTACCGCGTTTGACTTTGCAAATGGTACCGGTACCATCATCGATAAATTCTTAAGCGAGGGCGGTCAACGCCCAATTCGGGAGGAAATTGCATGGCTGTCCGGCTGCCATCGCAGCCTCTTTCGGGCGCGCCCGTGCGGCAGGACGTCAGCCGCGGCGTCCCCCGCTATGTCTCGGTCCTGTCCGGTCTGCATACCGCCTTCATCTACCTGCGCACGATGGCGGCGTTTGTGCTGGTCTGGTACCTCGCCTCTCTCTGGATCGCCAATCCGACATTGATGCCCGCACCGCTGACGGTCGCGCGCAATTTCATGTTGCTCGCCGCCGACGGCGAACTTCTGGAAAACGCGCTCGTCAGCCTCAGGCGCCTCGGCATCAGCTTTTTCGCTGCCGGCGCGATCGGCATTCCCATAGGCCTGCTGATGGGAATGAGCCGTATCGCGAACGAATTGATCGATCCTGTCGTCGAAATGCTGCGCCCGATCTCCGGCATCGCGTGGGTCCCGCTCGGGATGTTCCTTCTTGGCGTCGGCGACACCTTGCCGATGGCGATCATGTTCTACGGTGCGCTGTTTCCCTTCATCATCAACACGCTCGCAGGCGTTCGCGCCGTCGACCCCCGCCTCATCCAGGTGGCGCAGACACTCGGCGTTCCCACACTTGCGATCTGGCGGCACATCATCTGGCCGGGCGCGCTTCCAAACGTTCTCGTCGGCGCGCGGCTTGCGGCGGGCGCTGCGTGGATGTCGATGGTCGCTGCAGAATTGATCGGCGCGCCGAGCGGGCTTGGCTTTGCGATCGAGTGGTACCGCGAACTGCTCGCGACACCGAAAGTTTTCGCCGTGATCTTCGTCGTCGGCCTGCTTGGTTATCTCGTCGATCGCGGGCTTCGCGCGCTGCATCGCGCGCTGACGCCATGGCTTCCGGAAGCGGAGCTTGCACAATGATGCAGCCCGCCCTGATGCGGCCGTTCATACTTCCGCTGCTGCTGCTGGCCGGCTGGCAGGCCGTCGTCCTCGATCTTCCGGACAAAAGCCGCGCGCCGACACCCGCCCGCGTCGTCGCCATGGCGGCCTATCTCACCGCGGACGGTGAATTGCCGATGGCGCTGTTGCAGAGCCTGCAACGCGTCCTGCTCGGCTTCCTCTGCGCGGCGGCGATCGCGCTCTTGCTCGGCGCGTTCATGGGATTCTACCGCGGTATCGGAAGAAATACCGACCCGCTGCTTGAAAGTTTCCGGCCGATCGCACCGATCGCGCTCTTGCCGCTCGCCATCCTGTGGTTCGGCACCGGAACGCCTGCCGCCGTCTTCATCGTCGGCTATGCCGCGTTCTTTCCCCTGATCGTGAACACCATCCACGGTGTGCGCAGCGTCGACCGGACGCTGGTGAAGGCGGCGCAGACGCTCGGGGTGAGCCGCCCGACCATCCTGCGCACCGTCGTCCTGCCCGGCGCATTGCCGAGCATTTTCGTCGGAGCGAGGCTCGGGCTCGGGACCGCGTGGACATCGATCATCGCCGCGGAGCTTGCGGTCGGGGCCAAGGCCGGGGGCGGCGCGACCGGCGGCATCGGCCAGATGATGTTTGTCTTTTACGCCTACAGCGTCGAACTGAACGGCATCATCGTTTGCATGATTGCCGTGGGTCTTGTCGCCCTCATCATCGACCGCGGATGTCGCGTCGTGCAGAGAAAGGTCATGCCGTGGCGGCAGTAAACGATCATGCAGCGCTGATTCACGTCGGCGACGTGAACATGGAATTTGCCATGCCGCGCACGGGCGAACGCACCCTCGCGGTGTCGGATTTCTCGCTCGACATCAACACGGGCGAATTCCTCTGCATTGTCGGGCCTTCGGGGTGCGGAAAGAGCACCGTGCTCAACATGATTGCAGGCCTGATCAAGCCGACCGCCGGCGTCATCACGGTGAACGGAAAGACCGTGGAAGGCCCCGGCCCCGACCGAGGCGTCCTGTTCCAGGATTACGCCCTGTTTCCCTGGAAGACCGTGCGCGAGAATGTCGAGTTCGGCCCGCGCTACCGCTCGGACAAGCGCATCCCGCGCGCGGCGCGCGAGGAGCGCGTACGCCAATGCATCGAGCTCGTCGCCCTGACCGGCGTCGAAAACAAATATCCACACGAATTGTCCGGCGGCATGCGGCAGCGTTGCGCCCTGGCGCGGCTTCTGGCGAACGAACCGGAGGTCCTGCTGATGGATGAGCCGCTCGCCGCGCTCGATGCGCAGACGCGGCTGATCCTGCAGGAGGAATTGCTGCGCATCTGGGGCGAAGACCAGCCCGCCGGACGCCGCAAGACCGTCGTTTTCATCACCCACGGAATAGATGAGGCAGTGTTCCTCGCCGACCGCATCGTGGTGATGAGCAGCAATCCGGGGCAGATCAAGAGGATCATGACGGTCGATCTGCCGCGGCCCCGAAAGAGTGAAATCCGCAACTCACCCGAATTCCAAAAACTTGCCGACGACATTTGGAAACTGATCCGGCGCGACGCCTATGCGGCAACCGTCGCGCCGGCCTGAAACAACAAACCAGCAACCGGGAGGAATATCATGAAGACCCACGTATCTCGCAGACAGGCACTCGGCATCATCGCCGCCGCGAGCGGCACCGTCGCAATGCCAAACGTCCTGCGTGCGGCGCCGCTGACCGTTTCGGTTGGCCGTCAGCCGTACGCGGCCGGAAATTCGCCCATCACGCAATACATGATGGCCAACAAGCTGTTCGAGAAGGCGGCATCGCAGTTCGGCTACGAACTGACCGTCGACTATCGCGACTATCCGTCGGCCCTGCCTCAGGTCGAAGCGTTCGTCAGCGGCAATCTCGACCTCGGCATGTGGGGCAATACGCCGATCATCCGCGGCATCGCGGGCGGCCAGCCGTGGAGCACTATCAATGTCGGTGAAGGCCATCTGCGCTTCGTTCTTGCGACCCGTAAGGATTCCGGCATCCGCAATGTGCAGGACCTGAAGGGCAAAACGATCGGCGCCCTGCTCGGCGGCGATCCGTACAACGCCCTGTCACAGATCCTGCAAGCCGAGCTCGGGTCGGGCGACCCGCGCGCCAACGACATCAAGATCATCAACACCCCGACACAGGCGCAAGCGGCTGCGATCCCGACCGGCATGGATGCGGCCGTGGTCATCTATCCCGCCTTCCTGAAAGCGCAGGCCGAAGCCGGCACCGTCGGCATCGTCAATTCGTTCGGATACACCGAGGATCACTACAAGGGTCCGGCCGGAGAAGGCGCAGGCATCCAATTGCCGTCGGTAAAGAAATCGCCCTTCTATCCGGACGGCTATTACCTGCATCGCTCCTTCTGGATCGGCCAGAACAAGCTGATCGATGCCCATCCGAAGATCATCGTTGCGTTCGTCATGGCGCAGCAGGAAGCGACCAAGGCCCTCTCGGCCATGCCGCCGGCCGACGTCTCGGAGATGGTCAAGAAATACTGGGGACTGCCGGCCGATCTCGGAGCCAAGGTCGTCGGCGACGAAGTGCTGTTCATCCGCAAATGGGTGTGGCCGACCGAGGGTGACGCGAGCGCGCTTCTCGAAGCCTCGAAGTTCATGGTGCAGGGCAAGCTGATCGACGCTCCCCTCACCTGGGATCAGGTCCTGAAGAACACGACCAAGACCGCCTCGCTCGTCAAGGAAGCCTACGACAAGACCGGCGCCTTCCCGGCGGAAAGTGCCTTCACCGAAAGCGCCAAGGACGTACGCGGCCTCCCGGTCTGGGAATCCGCGAAATGGAAGGCGCGCAGCTAACCAACAACCGCAAGACAAGGCAGCAGAACTGATATGACGACAAAATCGCAGGCCATCGCGTTCATCGGGCTCGGGACCATGGGCGGCCCGATGGCAAGCAACTTGATCCGCGGCGGCTATGCCGTCACCGGCTTCGACGTCAACAAGCAGGCGGTGGAGAAACTCGTCGCGGCCGGCGGCCGCGGCGCGTCCTCTCCGAAGGACGCCGTCTCCGGCGCGGATATCGTCTTCACCATGCTGCCGGACGGCCCCGATGTGGAACGCGTCGTGCTTTCAGATCCGGATTTCATTCCGGCTCTCAAGCCCGGCGCGATCCTCGTCGACATGAGCACGATCGAGCCGAGCGTCACCAGGCGCATCGGCACCGCGCTGAAGCAGGCCGGCAAGCACATGGTCGACAGCCCGGTCGGCAAGACCGCAGATCACGCCATTGCCGGCACGCTCACGCTCATGGTGGGTGGAGAACCTTCGCTGGTCGAGACGGTGAAGCCCGCGCTCATGTGCATGGGCAAGGACTTCTTCTATTGCGGCCCGCTCGGATCCGGTGCGGCGATGAAACTCGTCAACAACTTCCTCGCGTCGATCCTGCTTGTCGGCTCGATCGAGGCGCTGGTGCTTGGAACCAAGGCCGGACTGACGATCGGTCTGATGACCGACATCATGAAGACGACGATGGCGTGGAACAACCAGTTGGGGGTCAACCTGCCGAAGAAGGCGCTGATCGACGATTTCTCTCTCGGCTTCATGACGAAACTTGCGGAGAAGGACGTCCGCCTCGCCGTCACGATGGCGAAGAATCTCGCCGTCGAAACGCCCGTGGGTGGCGCGATGTACCAGTCATTGGTCGAGGCGTGCAAAAATGGTCTGGCCGAAGAGGACGTCAGCTCCGTGCTGAAGCTGCGCGAGGGCCAGGCAGGCGTGCGCGTGCGCTTGCCCTCCAAGCAACCGGCCTGACGGGTTATGGCACTTCCGGAACGCAAGATCGGCAAGACCGGTCTGAGCGTCACGGCGCTTGGGTTCGGCGGTGCGCCGCTCGGCGGGATGTATTCGACGACAGACGATGCGATCGCACTCGCAACGATCGAGGCGGCCTATCGCGGCGGAATCAGATATTTCGACACCGCGCCATTCTACGGGCATGGCCGCAGCGAACGCCGTGTCGGACAGGCATTGCGCGCAACGGCAGCGAGCGATTGCGTGCTTTCGACGAAGGTCGGCCGTCTACTGCGCCCGGTTCCGCGCGGACAGAAGGCCGAGCCGTCGATGTTCGTCGATCCGCTGCCGTTCAACATCCGCTTCGACTACGGATATGACGGCGTCTTGCGCTCGGTCGAGGACAGCTTCCAGCGCCTCGGCCTGAACCGCATCGACATCCTCCTGCTGCACGATGTCAACCGCAAATGGCACGGCGATGACGTTGACCGTCGCTTCGACGAGGCCATGAGAGGCGGGTACCGGGCACTCGACGAATTGCGGCGCAACGGGGAGATTTCCGCTTTCGGCGTCGGAGTGAACGACCCGGGCATTCTCGCCCGATTTGCGCGCAGCGGAGATTTCGACTGTTTCATGCTCGCGGCGCGCTATACCCTGCTCGAACAGGATCCGCTCGACGAGTTGCTGCCTCTCTGCAGCGAAAAGAAAATCTCGATCCTGATCGCGGCGCCGTTCGCTTCAGGCATCCTTGCGACCGGGGCAAAACCCGGCGCGACTTATTTCTATTCGGAAGCGCCGCCAGAGATCATGGACAAGGCGCAGCGGATCGAAGCGGTCTGCCGGCGGCACGGCGTTCCGCTGCCGGCCGCGGCCCTGCAATTTCCGCTCGGCCACCCAGCCATTGCGACGGTCGTGCCCGGATTTCGCTCGCCGCAGGAAGTCGAGAGCAATCTTGCGCATTTCTCGCACAAAATTCCTGCCGAGTTCTGGCAGGACCTGAAGACGGAAAAACTCATTCGGGCGGACGCGCCGACCCCTTAGGCTTTCGTCTGCGCACGGCGGCTCTTGACGTTGTGGACGTGTACATGAGCGCCTGCGGCGATCGGCCTGCTCGCGACACCGATCACCTCTCCGTATTTGCGGATCTCGTCTCCCTCGGCGATCGCCTGCAATGCGATCTTGTGCCCGATGCCCACGGGTTCGGTCAGCGCGAGCGGCCGCACCGTTTCTCCGATCCGCACCGCAATCGTTCCGGGCTCGAGCGCCCGCATGGCGACGGCGACACTATCGTGAGGATTGACGGCGATTGCGTCCCATCCCCGTTGCTGCGCCTGCGCGTTCATCAGAAGGATGGCCCCAGACGCACGAAAACCTCGTCGCTTTCGTCGAGAACTTCACCCCATGTCATGCTGCCGGATGCGACATCGAGCACAAGCTCCCACAGTCGCGCGCCAGCCTTCTCCAGCGGCTCGCGTGCCTCCAGAACCCCACTTCCGTCGAAATCGATCTGCTCGGCAAGCCGTTTCGCCGAATCCGGATGCCCGCTGATCTTGATGGTGGGAGCAAGACGGTTGCAGAAGCTGTTTCCCGGCCCCGTCGTGAACAGCATGAGCTGGGCCCCTGCCGCCGCAAAGCCGGTGAGCGATTCAGGCGAAAAGCCGGGCCCATCCATGACGTGAAGGCCGGGCGTGGCCGGCGGTTCGGCTAGCGCCAGCAGCGACTGGATTTTGGTCGTGCCGCCCTTGACGATGGCACCGAGCGATTTCTCCTCAATCGTGGATAGCCCGCCGCGGATATTCTCGTCGCCCGGATTGTTGCCGAGGAGATCCATGCCGGTGGCGGCAGCGGCCGCTTCGCGCCTGAGGACCGCCTGCGTGATCGCCTTGCCCACCGCGCCGGTTTGCGCGCGCGAGGCAAGGATGTGCTCCGCCCCGAGCCATTCCAGCGTCTCGCCGATCACTGCACTGCCGCGCGCGGCGATCACGCGATCGGCGACATAGCCGGCAAGCGGATTGGCGACCAGGCCTGAGGTCGCGTCCGAATGGCCGCACTCGATACCGATGAAAAGCTCGCTTGCGGAGATCGGCTCGCGACGCAGGCGCGAGATGTCGTGCGCGAGCGCCGCCCCGAGACGCATTCCGCGTTCGGTCAGCGCGATTGCATCCTCATGCACGTCGTCCAGCGCCGCATGGGCAACCGGCTTTCCCAACTCGGCAATCGCATTGCCGACGCGATCGACGCTTGCCCGGTCCGCGCCGATGACGAGAACCGCGCCGACATTGGGATTGCGCCCGAGCCCGATCAGCTGGCGGACATGAGCTTCCTTGTCTTCGCCTAATTGCCCGCGGCCATAGGGCGTCGCGACGAGCTTGCTGCCCGGCAAAGCCGAGGCAACCCGGCGCGCCGACGCCGTGACGAGGCCGTTGATCGACAGGACAAGAAGGTAATTCCGGATTCCGGCGCGGCCCTTGGCGCGGCGATATCCGAGAAAATCTGCTCCAGCCATCGAGGCTCTCTTATCGATGAAAAGCGAAACGATGGCGCGCTTTTTCGAAAGATGATACCGGTATCATCGGGGTGTCAAGAGGATCGGAATGTCGGAACAATCCTCCGGCGGAAGGCGAACCGGGCGCGCAGGGATACGGGAAGTAGCGCGACTTGCCGGCGTGTCGCCGATCACCGTCTCGCGCGCGCTTGCGACGCCGGACCGCGTGTCGCCGGAAACGCGCAGCCGCATCGCGGAAGCGGTCACGGCGGCGGGCTACATTCCGAACCGTGTCGCGAGTTCGCTCTCGTCCAACCGCACCCGTCTGATCGCGGCTGTCGTCCCGACCTTGCGCAACTCGATCGCCGCGGACTTCATCGACGGCCTGTCGACCGTCCTGCATGACCACAATTACCAGCTCCTGCTCGGCAATACCGATTTCTCCAAGGAAGCGGAGGAACATCTCGTCACCGAGTTTCTCGCCCGGCGGGCGGATGGAATTTATCTAACCGGCTCGACCCACACCGAACGAACCCGC
This sequence comes from uncultured Hyphomicrobiales bacterium, assembly GCA_964584855.1. Lineage (GTDB taxonomy): Bacteria > Pseudomonadota > Alphaproteobacteria > Rhizobiales > Xanthobacteraceae > Pseudorhodoplanes. Next base: position 216,417 of record CAZPBF010000001.1, on the reverse strand, counting down.
AGCCTGATCCGAAGCGCGGGCCTTCCGGCGGTCGAAGTCGCGACCCTGCCACGCGATCCGATCGACATGGCGGTAGGCATCTCCAACGAGGGCGCCGTCCACGAGATCGTGCACTATCTGTACGCCGCGGGCCGCCGGACGATTGCCTTCTTCAGCTCGCTCACCGCCGACAACGAACGGCAGATCGAACGGCAGAACGGCTATCGGCGCGCCATGTCCGAATTGAAGCTCCAGGTCAGCGATGACCTGATCTACGAAATGCCGCTCCATTTCACCGGCGCGACGCAGTCGATGGATCGGCTGCTCAAGGCGCGGCCCGACATCGACGCGCTGGTCTGCACGTCCGATATTCTTGCGGTGGGCGCGCTGTTCGAATGCCAGCGCCGAAACCTTCCGATCCCCGGCCGCATTGCGATCACAGGATTTGAGGATCTCGAGCTCGCGCAATTCGTGCGTCCGGCGCTGACGACCATCCAGATCCCGCGGTTCGATATCGGCGCGCGTGCGGCACACATGCTGCTCGATCGCCTCGCGGGGAAACCGGTCGATCGCAAGGTCGTCGATCTCGGCTTCAAGATCATCCGGCGCGAAACGGCGTGACATGACCAAAGCACCCAGCCTGCCCGCGCGCCTGCGCAGCGTCGAAGCGCTTGTCTACCGCGTTCCGCTCATCACTCCGGTAAAAGCCTCGTTCGGCGTCATGCCCGATCGGCCGGCGGTCTTCGTCCGCCTCGAGGATGAAGACGGCTGTTTCGGTTTCGGCGAAACCTGGTGCAACTTCCCCTCGCCCGGCGCGGAACACCGCGCGCGGCTGATCGCGGAGATCCTTGCGCCGCTTCTGGTCGGGCGCGATTTCTCCGATCCGCCCGCGCTCTATGCGGAATTGACCGCGCGCACCGAGGTGCTCGCGATCCAGTCGGCGGAATACGGCCCGATTGCGCAGGCCATCGCCGGCATCGACATCGCGGCATGGGATCTCGCGTCGCGCCGCTCGGGCCTGCCGTTGTGGCGCGCGCTCGGCGGAACGTCGCCGCGCATGCGCGCGTATGCAAGCGGGATCAACCCGACCGATCCGGGAAAAACCATCGAAGCCGAATACGCCCGGGGTCATCGCGCGTTCAAGCTGAAGGTTGGCTTCGGCCGCGATCTCGACTTGCGCAATATCGCCGAGGTGCGAAAAACGGCGGGCCCGGACGCGCACTTCGCCATTGACGCCAATCAGGCATGGAACCTGGCAACGGCCATTGAAATCGCGCCTGCGCTCGCTCCCTTCGACCTTGCCTGGCTCGAGGAGCCGCTGCGCGCCGATGTCCCGTGGGAGGACTGGCGAACCTTGCAGCGCGTCTGCTCCACGCCGATCGCCGCGGGAGAGAACGTGACGGGCGATGCAGGATTCGACCGCGCCATCGCGCAGAACATTCTGCGTTTCGTCCAGCCCGATATCGCAAAATGGGGCGGCATTTCCGGCTGCCTGGCGGTGGCGAGGAAAGCCATCGCCGCCGGCGCAACCTATTGCCCTCACTTTCTCGGCGGCGGCATCGGCTTGATGGCGTCGGCGCATCTTCTGGCAGGTGCCGGCGGCGACGGCCTTCTGGAAATGGATACGAACGACAATCCGCTCCGCGCGTTCGTGGAAAAGCCGCATCTGACGGTACGCGAGGGAATGGTGCAGGTTCCGGACGGCCCCGGGCTTGGCTTCGATCCCGACTGGGACGCGATTGCAGCCTTCAAGGCGGCGACGCATCGCTATCCAAAGTAAAATGAGGTCTCGATGACCGTGGAATGCGCCGTCAAAAGTTTCGATACCCTTGGCGAGTCTCCGGTCTGGGATGTCGCGAGCGGACGCCTGTTCTGGGTCGACATCCGCGCGCCGGCGCTGAAGCGCTTCGATCCCGCCACCGGAGAGACGGCGCAATGGGCCTTGCCCGAGCTGGTCGGAGCCGTCGTGCTCAAGGGCAAAGACGACGTGATCGTCGGTCTGCAGTCCGGAATCTATGAGTTCAATCTGACGACGCAGTCGCTCAAGTCTTTGGTCAAGCCGGAAACGCCGGAACAGAATAACCGGCTGAACGACAGCAAGTGCGACCGCGCCGGGCGGCTCTGGACCGGAACGATGCGCGATTACGGGCTTGCGATCAGCGGCTCGCTCTATCGCATCGAAACGGACCTCACCTGCACGCGCATCCTCTCCAACATCCGGGTGCCGAATGCGCTGTGCTGGAGTCCCGACAACCGGACGATGTATTTTACCGATACCGGCGAAGGCGACATCCGCGCCTACGACTACGACATCGCACGCGGCGAGATGGGAAAGATGCGGATCCTGCTCAAGGCGGATGCCGTTCCGGGCCGGCCGGATGGCGCGACCATCGACGCCGATGGCTGCCTCTGGACCGCGCGCTACGAAGGCCATTGCGTCGCGCGCATCACGCCCGATGGGCGGGTCGACCGCATCGTGCAAATTCCGGCGACCCGGATCACGTCCTGCGCATTCGGCGGCAGCGACCTGAAGACCTTATATGTCACCACAGCGCGGCAGAAACTGACGCCGGAGCAGCTCGAGCGCGAGCCGCTGGCGGGCTGCCTTTTCGCAATCCGAACAGAAACGGGCGGGCTACCGGAGCCGCATTTCGGCGGCCCCGCATAACCTTCATCAGGACGCGCGCATATCGCTCGACAGGTCGTCGACCGAGACGTTCGTGCTGTCGAAGAGCGCAACACGATTGACGATCAGCGCATAGAGGAACAACGGGATCGACAGAAGCATCACGAGTACGCCGAAACCGACCGTCGCCTGCGCCACCGGAACGAGGAAGATGTTGATCGAAATCGCGAGGCGGCAGACCGCATTGCAAAAGCCCTGCGAACGGCCGCGCAACCTCGTTGGGAAAAGTTCGCTCGACCACGCCCATTGCAGCGGTGGCGCGCCGAGCCAGTTGAAGAAGCTGAACAGGAAGAACAGCGCGATCAGCACAGTCGGCTTGTCGGTCGCGAACAGGCCCATGCAAAGGGCGCAAATACCGGCCGGGATAAGCGACAGGTAGCAAAGGTTCTTGCGCCCGATCCGGTCGATCAGGAAGAAGCTGCAGACCGCTCCGATCAGACTCGTCACCCACACCAGACCGCTGAAGATGATGGTCTGCTGCACCGACATCTGGCCGATATAGCGCAGCACGAAGGGCGTCGCGATCGTTGCGATCGGGCCCGCCAGACAGTTGAGGAAGAAGATCGTCGAAACCCATCCGGTGCGCGGCAGGAACGGCTGACGGAAAAGGTCCGCATAGGTACCCTTGCGCTGATCGGCGGCAAGGTTGCCGCTGACAGGCACGTCGAAGCGGCGCAACGCCTCCTTCGCTTCCTCCACGCGCCCGTGGGACAGAAGCCAGCGCGGCGATTCCGGCAGGAGCCGCCGTCCGATCAGGACGAGCAGGGCCGGCACGGCCGCCAGTCCGAACATCCATCGCCATGCGTCGTTGCCGGCCAGATAATCGAGCGGCAGCGCAATAAACGTCGACAGCATCGCTCCGAGAATCCACATGATCTGCGGCAGCGAGCCGAGGATCGCCCCACGCCGCTTGCGCGGGGCAATTTCGGCGAGATAGGCGGTGCTCGTCGGGATATCCATTCCGACGCCCATGCCAACGAGGAAACGGGCGATGAAAAGCTGCGTCACGTCGGTGATGAATGCGGACGCTATCGAAAACACGACAAAGAACAGAAGATTGGCGAGGAAAATCGCGCGCCGCCCGAGGCGATCCGACATGTCTCCGAAAATCAGGAGGCCGACCATCGCACCGAGGAAGGTGGATGCACCGAGAAGCCCGGTCGCTGCGGGGCTGAGACCAAATTGCGGGCGCAGATAAATCAGCGCCGCACCCATTACGAGCAGATCGTAACCGCTGATGAATTCTCCCATCGAGACCAGCAATACCGCCCTCCTCTGCAAGGAGGACATCGGTCGCTCATCGAGAGTGGCAAGGGCCGAACGGTCACCGGTGGCGGCGCTCATGGTCTGATCTTTCTTTCAGAATGCTGTGACGAAAGGAAAGGAATACAATTTTCCGGTCGTGCACTTTCGCAGTCAAGTTGAAGCGGGCTAGAAAGACGACGCGAATTGCTGCGGCGCAATGTCGAAGCCTCTGTTCAACGCTGGAAAATCGCGATGCCGGAGACAATCCAATCTGTCGAGCTGCGCGTTGCGCGCATATCGGCCAAGACACGCTGGACCTTTGTAGAAATCACGACAGGGTCCGGGATTCGCGGCACCGGCGAAGCCACGTTGTTCGGCGAGGAAACGAAGATCGCGGCGCACGTCCGGCGCGCGCTTCCAAACCTTCAAGGTAGCGCGCCCGATAGCAAAGTCGTGGCCGCGGCTCTGGACCCGGCGAGCACGCTCGATCAATTCGCTGCCTTGAGCGCTATCGACCAGGCGATCTGGGACATCCGCGGCCAGATCGATGGGGTGCCAATGAGGAACCTGCTTGGCGCCCCTTCGGAACAGCCCGTGCTGCTCTATGCGAACATCAACCGGCGCACCGAAGATCGCACACCGCAAGGCTTTGCCGCGAGCGCCACATTCGCGATCGGACGAGGATTTTCACACATCAAGATCGCGCCTTTTGACGGCGTCACCCCGGCAAATGCGGAGACAGTTGAAGGGCGCTCCCTGATCCGCCAGGGCCTCGATCGGATCGCGGCAACCTGCGGCGCCGCTCATTCACACGCCAAGGTGATGGTGGACTGCCATTGGCGCTTCACGGTGCCGACGGCACGTGCCGTGCTCGATGAACTCGCGTCTCTGGGAGTCGTTTGGTACGAGTGCCCTCTTCCCGAGCATTCCGATCACTTCGACGCGCTGCGCGACCTTCGCAAACGCGCCGACAGCAAAGGGATGCGCCTGGCCGGGTGCGAGACCCAGCGCGCCGTCGAAGGATTCAGGCCCTATCTCGAAAACGGCGTGTACGATGTCATCATGCCCGACGTGAAATATGCCGGTGGATGCGAGGAAATCCTGAAAATCGCAGCCCTCGCACGGGACAAGGGCGTCGTGACTTCATTGCACAATCCGACCGGACCGATCTGCCACGCGGCAAGCCTGCAAATGTCGTCCCTTCTGCCGGAATCCCCGGTGCTGGAACACCAATTCGACGAAAGCCCGCTGTTTTCGGACCTGATCGAAGTGCCGTTACCGCCGGTCACCGGCGGACTTGCCGGCCTGCCGCAAGGTTCCGGATTGGGGACGCGGCTTTTGCGCGATCATCCGGCATTCCAACCCGTTACTTGACCGCGCCCGCGGTGAGTCCGCTGCTCATTTTGGCCTGAAGCGGCAGGAACAGCAGCAGCGTCGGCAGCGTCGTCAGCGCGGATGCCGCCATCACGTTGCCCCATTCCGTGACGTTTTCGCCGAAAAACGCGTAGAGGATCAGTGGCATCGTTTTCAGCTCGCTCTCGGTCAGGAAGGCCAGCGCGAAAAGATATTCGGTCCAGCACAGCAGAAACGCGTAAGTCGTGGTCGCGACGATCCCCGGCAGCATCACCGGGAAGATGATGCGCCAGATCACCTGAAACGGCGTGCAGCCGTCCATGATCGCCGCGTCGTCGAGACTGCGCGGCACCGATTCCAGGTAACCGACCAGCAGATAAAGCGAGAACGGAATGGTGATCGCCACATAGACACCGATCATGCTGAGGTGATTGTTCAAAAGGCCGAGCCGCGCGAACAGGATGAACAGCGGCGTCACCAGAATGATCCAGGGAAAGGTCTGGCCGAGCAGAAGCGTCGCGAATATGACGCGCTTGCCGCGGAATCGCTTGCGGGAGAACACGTAGGCCGCCATCACCGAAACGAAAGTCGAAACGAGAACGCTGACGATGCAGATGTAAAGGCTGTTGAAGATGTTTCTGGCAAATCCGGATTGAAGAAGTCCGACATAGTTCGAGAACGTGAAAGCCCAGGTGTTGGCGGAAAACATGGTCTCCGGCGTCCGGAACGAGGCGAGCAGCATCCATGCAGTCGGATAGACAAGGATAAAGAGCGCAACCAGCGTGATCGCGACCAGAAGCAACTCGGTGAGCAGCCCGAGCCCCAATCGCCGCCCGATCTGAAATGCATTTTCCTCGCGCAAAGGCCGTGCCGCGACCGTCATTGCAGCACCTCCCTGAACTCGCGTTCGGCGACAAGGCGCAGATAGACAAGTCCGAACGCCATCATGATGACGGCCATCACGACACCGACGGTGGAGCTGTAGCCGAGCCGCCCGTCGATGAAGGCCTTGATGTAGATCTCCGTCGCCATGACGTTGGTATAGAGGCCCGGCCCGGCGCCAGTCGTCAGCCACACATAGACGAAATTATTGAACGTCCAGAACGTGGACATCAGCACCATGACGATGATCGCGGGCTTCAGGTGCGGCAGCAGCACATAGCGGATCACCTGAAGCCGCGTCGCGCCATCGACCTCCGCGGCTTCGATCAGTTCATCGGGGATGGATTGCAGGCTCGCCAGGAAGGTGAGCGTCACCAGCGGCAGCGTGTTCCACGTGATGATCGTGATGAGCGCGGGCCAGATCCATCCGGCGGTCGACAGAAAAGCGATCGGGTGATCCACAACTCCCGCCCACAGAAGCAGCGAATTGACCGCACCGACGCGCGGGTCGAGGATCCATCGCCAGATGACGATGGCGACGATCGGCGGCGTCGCCCACGGAACGATGAGGGCGATCCGGCCGATCGTCGCAAGACGGTATTTCCTGATCGTGCGGCTGTTCAGGAGGAAGGCGAGCAACAGTCCGAGAAGGATGCGGACGACAACGCCCACGATCGTAAGCCAGACCACCGTATTCCAGAGTACGCGCCGGAAATCGCCACTGGTGAAAAGCTCGAAGTAGTTTTCAAGCCCGATCCACTCGCCGCCGCGCCGCAGGCCGCCGAGCTTGAGGTCGGTGAAGCTGTTCTCGAGATTGAAGACGATCGGATAGAGATAGAAGCAGAAGACGAAGAACAGGGCAGGCAAAAGATACGTGACGATGAGACGGCGATCACCTTTCATCTCGTGCCAAACCCAATTGCAATTGCCCGCGAGCGCGCACGGCGGCTGCTGTCCGCAGTTTACATCTTACATCAAAAAGGCAGGCGCCGGGTTGCCCCGGCGGGCTCCGTTATTTCTGGCTTTTTGCCAATTCCTTGGCGACCAGCTCGTAGAACTCCGCCGCGGCCACCTTCGATGTTTTTTCGCCGATAAACACCGATCCTGCCGCGCGTCCAATCGCGTTCCACATGAATGGAATCGGGACGGGCCCGGTCCCGTAAGCGCCCCAGCTGCGCGACTGCTTGATCTGCTCGGAGAATCCGGCACTGATCTCGGCGGGCAGCCGCGTGTAGTTGAGCAGCGGCCGCTGTGCCTGCACGTAGTTGTTGTAGTATTGCGTGAATGTCGGGTCGGGCTGGCTCAGGAAGCGCACGAGCTTCCAGGCGGCGTCAGGGCTTTTGCTGTTCGCCGCGATGACGAGCATCCGCCCTCCGAGAACCGAAGAGCCCGCGGGATGCGGGGCGGCCGCGAGCGGCACCGGCTTGTCCGGATTGCGCTGCTTGTAGGTGTTGACGATCTGCACCGCGACCGAGTCAGGCACACTGGCGACCGCGATGTTGCCGGACGCCATGCCCTCGACCACTTCCGGCGCTCCCCACAGGCACACCGAGAGCATCGATTTCGGATCGTCACCGTCCTTCAGATATTGATTGAAATAGTCGAAGCCTTCGGCGATCTGGTCGGCGGTGATGTTCATCGCGTATTTGCCGTCGGCGCCCTTGCCGATCAGCGCCTGGCCTTTCGACCACCAGTAGAAGTTCATGTAAAACCAGATACCCGGCGTGCCGCAGGAGCCGGCCGGAAAAGCCCAGCCGCCCTTGCCGGTCTTCTTATAGATCGCAAGGCTTGCGTTCCGCAGTTCCTGCCAGGTCTTCGGGAAAGTCTGATATCCGGCGGCTGCGAACAGGTCCTTGTTGTAGATCATCGCGAAGGTATCGACGGTCCAAGGAATTCCGTACGTCTTGCCGTCGGCGCCCTGCGCGAGGTCGCGCGCCGCGAATTGATCCCAGCCCGCAACCCCGATGCCGTCTTTCGCGATCATCGCATCGAGCGGCGCGAGCGCGCCTGAATTGCCGAACGAGCGGGTCCACACCTGCGCCACCTGCGCGACATCCGGCGCCGTGCCGACGGCTGCCTCGCGCAGGAATTGCTGCTGCGCTTCGCCCCAGCTCACGCGCTGCAGCGTCACCTTGATGTCCGGATTCTGCTTTTCGAAGGCGTCGAGCGCCTGGCGGATTTGCGCGGATTCCGGATCGTTGAACCGGAACGTGATGGTCGTCTGGGCGTGTGCGCCCTCGACGAAAACAGCACCCGCGAGAAGCGACCAAAGCAGAATGCGCGCAGCTTTGAACATGGCTCTTCCTCCCGTATTCGCAGGATCAAATACCCGCTTGTTTTAAGCAATGCTAACGTTATCATTGTTGACCTGTCAAACGTCATTCAAGCGCCCGCGATGACCGACGCCATCGATTTTTCCCCGGATGCGGACGCCCGCAATCCGACCAAGATGGAAGATGTCGCGCGCCTTGCCGGCGTGTCGGTGATCACGGTGTCGCGCGTGCTTCGCGAACCGCACAAGGTCGCGGACGAAACGCGATTGCGCGTCGTCTCGGCGATCGAGCAGATCGGCTATGTGCCAAATCTCGTCGCGCGCAGCCTGAAGTCGCAACGCTCCGGTTTCATCGCTGCGGTCATTCCTTCGATCACCCATTCGATCGTCGCCGAAGTGACACGCGGCATGTCGGAGATCCTTCACGAGCAGAAACTTCAATTGCTGCTCGGTGACAGCGGCTTTTCTCCCAAGGAAGAGGAAGAGCTTGTCGCTTCGTTTCTCGCGCGCCGTCCGGACGCGATCTATCTGACCGGAACGACGCACAGCCTCGGCACGCGGCGGATGCTGGAAGCCGCGCGCATACCGGTCGTAGAGACTGGCAATCTCACCACCGCCCCGATCGACATGGCGGTCGGCTATTCGAACTACAAGGCCGCCCGGGCAATGACGCGCGCAATGATTGCGCGCGGCCGGCGCAAGATCGGCTATGTCGGGCAGATCGGCCGCGAGTTCATCGACCGGGTGCAGGACCGTCACCGGGGCTACAAGGCGGCGCTTCGCGACAGCAGTCTCACCGCCAGCGCGGCGCTCCAGGCCGAGGTCGAGCTGAGCTTTCGCGGCGGCGCGGACGGCTTCACGCAACTGCTTGAGCAGGCTCCCGACATCGACGCCGTGTTCTGCACGAGCGATGTCATTGCCGTCGGCGTCCTGTTCGAGGCACAGCGCCGCGCGATCAAGGTGCCGGGCCAGCTCGCGATTGCCGGAATGGACGATCAGGAGGTCGCGCGCGAATGCGTTCCTGCGCTCAGCACCATCCGCATGCCGCGCTACGAGATGGGCCGGCGTGCCGCGAAGATGCTGTGCCAGCGGCTCGAAGGCTCACCGGTCACGGAAAAGATCGTCGACCTTGGATTCGAGGTTGTTTTTCGGGAAACCATCTGAGCTTCAAAGATGACGCCCACCCGTCGCCTGCAGGTCCGCTCCCGTGATGAAGCTTCCCGCTTCCGAGCACAGGAGCAATGCGGCGCCGGCCATTTCGCCGGGCCTCCCCGCCCGACGCATCGGGCTCGAGCCGCGCTCGATCTCGGCCCATTCGGCCGCGTCCTTCCGGCGCCATCGATTGCGCTCGGTCGCGACGAGACCCGGCGACAGGTTGTTCACGGTCACACCGAACGGCGCATATTCCTTGGCCAGGTTGATCGAGAGGTTGTGCTGCGCGCTTTTCAGCGCGGCATAAACCGAAAGGACCGGTTCCGGTGTCGTCTGGTTGACGCTGCCGATGGTCAGGATGCGTCCCCACCCCTGCTTTTTCATGCCGGGCAGCGCCGCCTGCAGCAATTCGATCGACGCAATGAAATTGATCTTCAATTGCCGGTCGATCTGCTCCGGCGTGATTTCGCCGAACGGAACGCGAAACTGGATCGACGCGCACACGACAAGCACATCGAGACCGCCAAGCGCTTTCGAGGCTTCCACGACCGTGCGCCTGCCTTCGCCGGCGCGCTCGAAATCCGCTTCGATCGCTACGGAACGCACACCGCGCCCGCGTATGTCGCTGGCCGTCTGCTGCGCGGCCTCGGGATGCCCGAAGGCGATATCGGCAGCCTTCGCGAAATGGATCGCAACGTCGGCGCCGGCATCCGCAAAGACCAGCGCGATCTCGCGCCCAATACTGAGACTGCCCCCGGTCACGAGCGCGCGTCGCCCCTTCATGGAGAAACGCTCCGCTACTTTCAGAGCGGCACTGATTTCTGCGTCACTTGGTTGCATCGGCCTGTCTCGAATGTCTCGAACGCGTCGGCGACGCGCCGAAATGGGCGTGCCCGCAATCACTACACCGAACTTTTAACTTGCAACAGTTTTTTACGAAACGATCGAACCAGAATGTGAGGGAGGAAAACCATGTCAGTCACGGCCCGGCAGGAGCTTACAGCTCTCAGTGAAAAGCCATTATCCGCAAAGCAAAGGTTTGCCATCACGCTCGTAGCGTTCGGCGAATTTATCGACGGCTACGACCTTCTGGTGATGGGCGCGGCGCTGATTCTGCTGCGCGAGCAATTCGCGCTGACGCCGCAACTTGTCGGTCTCCTTGGCGCGTCCACCTTCCTCGGCGCGATCCTCGGCCTCATCGTGTTCGGCGACATGTCGGATCGTGTTGGCAGGCGCTCGATCTTCATCATCAACCTGTTTTTCTTCGTCGTGTTCGCGATCGGCTCTGCGCTGGTCACCTCGGTGACTTGGCTGTTCGTGATGCGTTTTCTCGTCGGCGTGGGCGTCGGCATGGATATTCCGACCAGTACGGCCTATCTCACAGAAGTGGCGCCGCGCCGACAGCGTGGGGCGATTCTCGGCTCGCTGCTGAACGTGATGTGGATTCTGGGCGCGATGTCCTCGACGCTCCTCGCAATCCCCTTGCTCGCATATTTCGGAAACGAGGCGTGGCGCTGGATGCTCGGTCTCGCAGCCGTTCCCGCGCTTCTCGCGCTGCTCGGACGTCAGGGATTGCCGGAGAGCCCGCGCTGGCTGCTCGCGCAGGGACGCGTGGACGATGCGCGCAAGGCCTTCGAAGCCTTCGGCGTCACGACGACGCCGGAAATGCTTAAACCGGTCAGCCGCAATGCCGGATCCTTCTCCGAGCTGCTCGCCCCGGCTTACCGCAAGCGCCTCATTCTGGTGGGGCTCGTTTTCCTGCTCAACTGCTTCTCCGGTTCGATCTCGACCATCGCCACGCCGCTCGTCCTGCGGACGGTCGGCGCGCTCTCGGCAAACGCAACGCTCTGGTTCAGCGCGAGCGTGTGGGCGGTCAGCCTCGTTGCGGCTCTGACCAGCGCGGTCCTGATCGACAAGATCGGCCGGCGCAAGCTCTGCTACCTGTCGGTGATCCCCTTCGGAATCATCGCACTGCTGCTGTCCTACTTCGCGCAGACCAGCGCGACGGTCCTGGTGCTCGGCTTCTACGCGCTCGGCTTCTTCACCTGGCTCGGCATCGCGGTGCTGGTCTGGGTGTGGGCGAGCGAATTGTTCCCCACGCATCTCCGCGGACGCTCGCAGGGCATCTGCAACGGCTTTTGCCGCCTTGCGATTTCGGCCAATATCTTCCTCGTTCCGATTGCGCTCGCGGGTTTCGGCTTCTCGGTTTACATTGGCATCCTTGCGATACCGATGCTCCTGATCGCGGTGATCGTCTGGGCCAATCCGCTGTTTGAAGGAAGCCAGCGCGACATCGAGGAACTCGGCGCGCCGTCCTGAGGCGTCGCCGGTCATGAGTGAGGACACGATCCACGATGCAGTGGTCACGATCTCACGCATTGTGGATCGTCGTCCTCGCGGCGATGGCGGGCACGATCTGGTTGATCTGGTCGGGCCACGCGGCCGTCGACCTTCGCTATCTGACCTGCTCCACCTGCCACATGTAGAGAGAGCGCCGATGCCCGGAACAGGGAAGACCCTGCCCGCGCGTAGTCCCGGTCAGGCGGCAGATGCGTGATTTTTTTCGGTCGAGAGGGTTCTTATCGCCTCTGCCAGCAATTCGATCTCTTCGTCCAGCGCGAAAAAAGGAACGCTCGCGCGCAAACCGTTCGCGGACAGGTACAGTGCCTTGATGATGATGTTCCACCGCGACCGCAGCGTCGCGGCCAGATCATCGCCATTCCATCCGGCGACACTGAAGCTGACCAAAGACGCCGACGATTCCGGCGACATGGGCGTATGCACAGTGACCCCGGGAATTTCGGACAACAGGCCCTTCAGGCGCGACGTCAGGGCAGCCGTTCGCGACCAGATGTTGTCGAGACCAATGCCGGTGAGATAGTCGGCGCCTGCGGCCCAGGCGTGCACAAGCGGCCATGACCAGGGGCCGTACTGAAAGCGCTCGGCTGTCTCCTTGAGCGCAAAGGCATCGGCCTTGTTGTCGAACCACGCTTCGGCGCGGCCGCCGGCATAAACCACCTTGATGTCGTCCAGCCGCTCTTGCCGAAGGTAGAGCGCACCCGCGGTATAGGGAGAGTACATCCATTTGTAGGAAAGCAGGCCCGCGAAATCAGCGCCCAGTTCGCGGAGGTTAATCGGAAGCAAGCCGGCCGAATGGGCCATATCGGCAAAAGTCAGCACACCCCGGCGCCTGGCAATCTCGCAAATTTCACGGATCGGAAGACGGAAACCCAGATCGGTGGTGACATGGCTGAGGGCAACAAGACGCGTGCGTTCCGTCAGGCGATCGGCCAGCGCACGGACCTGCTGCTCCGGATCCGCGATCAGCGGCAGCTTGATGACTTCAACGCCGTGGATATCACGCAGGTGAATTGTAGGGACAAAGAGCGCCGCTTCTTCCTCATCGGTTATGATCACCTGATCTCCGGCGCGCCATTCCAGCCCGCGCAGGATGGTCTGGTAACCATCGCTGACGCCACGCATGAGGCTGAGTTCGCCGGGCGATACGCCGAAGAATTCGGCCAGCCTCGCCATCGTCCGCGCCCGACGAGGAAGCTCCTCTTCGGGGTAAACGATGTGCATCGGCCCCCTGTCGAGCAATTCCTGCATCAGGCGGCTGTGAACCGACGCGATATCCGACGGCGTGACGCTCACGCCACCGTTCTGGAACCACACATAATTTTTAAGCGCAGGAATTCCCGCCCGGATACGCGCGATGTCGGCATCGGAGATCATTTTACGACCATGTCACGGGGATATTTCGTGATGAGTTCATAGCCGTCAGCGGTCACGCGCAAGGTTTCCTCGATCTGCATTCCGCCGAAGCCCAGCTCGTAATAGGGCACTTCGACGTTGAAGACCATGTTCTCTTCAAGCGCGATTTCCTGGTCGCGTTTTTCATTCGCGACCGGCCTGACGCCGGGGGTTTCGTAGAAATCGAGGCCGATGCCGTGCCCGCAATGGAACCGGAAATAATGCGGGATCCCCGCACGTTTCACGGTATCGACGATCGTGTCGAAAATCTTCGAAGGTCTTGCGCCAGGCCGGACGAGAGCAAGCCCGGCCGTCAACCCTTCGAGAAGCGCGGCATAATATGTCTTCTGCTTGGACGACGGCGTTCCCAGCACAGCCGTGCGGCCGGTGTCCGCCCAGTAGAACTGCCGGGTCATCGCACCGTCCGTGCGGATCAGGTCTCCGACCTTGCCGCGGTGATTGGGGATGATCGGGCCAAAGAGGCTCGACTGTGTCCCGACGCCTCCTCCCCAATAGACCAAGGCGCCACCGCCCTGGACGACTTTTTCCTGATAAGCCCCGAAGACGTCCGCCTGGGTCGCTCCCGGCTTCAAAACGTCTATGGAGGCAGCCAGACCGGCCTCGTTGACCTTCGATGCCTGCCGCAAATAGTCCATCTCCGCCCGCGTTTTGACCGCACGGATCATGCTCCACAGACTGGAGGCGTCGACGAACTCCACCTTGGGCAATAGCGCACGCAGCCGTGCGAGATGAGCCGGAGCAATTCCCGCTTCATCGATACCGATCCGCGCGGTCTCAAGACCTCGATCGACGATCGCAGCGTGAAGCGCGTCTGCCGGTGACTGAAACCGGGAGGCTGCGTTCATCAGACGCCGCACCTCGGTTTCCGTCTCGTTATAGGTGGCGCTGTCCGACCACTGGAGCGTCGTTTCTCCGTAAACGCGAATGTCCGACGCCGAAACGGGACAAACACCAAGGTAGGTGATCTCGTCGCGCGGGAACACCAGCGTCGCGTCCTTCGCGTCCTGCGGCAATAGCGCGAAGACCTGCATATCCGGGAAAACATGCGGGCTCGGAGTCCGCAGGCCCGTCGCGTAGGTGACGTTGACCGCGCGCGAGGCGATCAATGCCGCCAATCCCTTTTGCCCGATCAAACGGCTGGCGCGTTCCCGATTCAATAGTGCTGGATATGTGTCCATTATCCTACAACCCCTTCCGCTGCCCGATACCGAAGGATTCGCCCTCCGCGCTCCGCAGTTTCCTTACCCTGTTCAATTGCAATGTCGCCGTTGACCAAAACGTATTCGATACCGCTCGGGTATTGGTTCGGCTCACGATAGGTCGCCACGTCCTTTATGGTCTGCGCGTCGAAGACGACAAGGTCGGCAAAGCAGCCGGCCTTGACGACTCCGCGTTCGGCAATCTTGAAGCGCTCGGCGGCCTTGAGCGTGATCTTGTGAATGGCTTCTTCCAAACTCAGCAAATTGTTTGCACGGACGTGTTCTCCGAGGAGCCGCGCCGTCCACCCGAAACATCGGGGGTGCCAGCCGACATCGCGCAAGGGCCCGTCTGTCGCCAACGTCATGCCGTCCGACTCGATGATCGTCAGGGGATGGCGCAGGATGTCATGCTGAATTTCCGGCTCGATGAGTTCGGTGACAAACAATGCGCCGAACAGGTCCTCGCCCTCGCCAAGAAGGATGTCGAACACGGCATCATAGGGATCGTCATGACCCATATCCGCTGCGATCTCGGCCAATGTCTTGCCGATAACCTGACGCTGCCGCTTCACATACGTCATGATGGAGTGGTCCCAATCGCCGGTCTCGAAGGAACGCAGCGTCTTGTCGGGGTCATCCTTCATCGCCTGACGTGTCGCGGGATCACGCAGTCGTTGCAGAAGCGCCTCCGTCCCGCCGTTGAAAGCCCAGGCCGGCAGCGCCCGGGTGAGCAACGTACCTCCCCAAAGATAGGGGTGCGCGTCAAAGCCGACCGAGTGTCCTTTCCGGATTTCCTCTTCGACGAGCGCCAATGCTTTTGACCAGTCGTCCAACGGATTGCCGATGTGCGGAGGGATATGCGAGATCTGCAGACGAACCCCTGTGCTCCGGGTCATGTCCAGAGATTCGTTGATGGCGTCGATATAGCCGCCGTCCTGATTGCGCATGTGTATGGTGACGATCGCGCCGAGGTCCGCCGCAACGCGAGCCAAACCCAGCATCTCTTCATAGGTCGCATTCACCCCGGGCGTATATTCCAGCCCGAACGACACTCCGATTCCGCCATCTTCCAGCGCCTTTCGCAAGGCACGCTCCATCGCCGTCTGCTCATCCGCCGTGGGCGGACGAGCATCGAAGCCGATCGCCGTCAACCGCAGCGCGTGATGTCCGACCAGATGAATGACATTGATCGCCGGTCGATGGCGCTCAATTTCGCGCAGGTATTCGTCGAAACTTTTCCAGTTGAGTTCGACCAGATCCCGCAGATAAACCGGCACCAGCGGACGAATCTTGTCCGGGTCGTCCGTCGGGGCAAACGAGAAGCCGCAATTGCCCATCACCTCGGTCGTCACGCCCTGGCGGATCGAACTCTTTGCCTCGGGGTTGGCCAAAATCGACCAATCACTGTGGCTGTGGATGTCGATAAAGCCAGGGGCGAGTGTCTTGCCGCGAACGTCGATCCTGCGATCCGCCGCTTCGTCATCCAGCTCGCCGACGGCTGCAATTCGATCTCCGCTGACGGCGACGTCGGCGCGGAATGCAGGTCTTCCCGTCCCATCAATGACAGTGCCGCCGGTGAAAACGATATCATACGCCATTGCCGTGACTTCCTTGTCCTGACTTCGTGGATTCTGAATAGAGATGGCATGCAACGCTCTGCTTGCCGGCGACGACGGCGAGCGCGGGATCGAGCGTCTCACAGATCGGCATCCGCTGCGGACACCGCGTCCGAAACCTGCAGCCCGACGGGACGTCGATGGGACTTGGAATCTCTCCCCGGATCAGCGTTCGTTTTCCGCGCCTCGCAGGGTCCGGCACTCCCGTCGAGGAGAGCAAGCCGATTGTATACGGATGAAGCGGGCTCTCGAAGATCTGGGTCACGGTACCCATCTCCACGATTCGGCCCAGGTACATCACCGCCACGCGATCGGCGACGTAATTTACCAGTGCGAGATCGTGCGAAATGATGACCAGCGTCAGATTCATTTTGGTCTTCAGCTCGGTCAGGAGCGCAACGATCTGAGCTTGAACCGAAACGTCGAGCGCACTTACCGGCTCATCGGCAACGAGCACGGCCGGCTCGGTTGCCAGCGCCCGCGCGATTGCGATGCGTTGTTGCTGGCCGCCCGAGAATTCATGCGGGTACCGATCCATCACATCCGGATCGAGCCGCACCAGCAACAAAAGCTCGCGGATACGCCGTTCGCGTTCGGCCGCAGGAAATCCGTGCACGTCCAGCGGCCGCCCGACGATGCCCCGAACCGTCTTTCGCGAGTTCAGCGAACCGAGCGGATCCTGAAATATCATCTGGATGGTTTTGCATCGCTGACGATGTTCGATCCGGTCCAGACGCTCTCCGTTGAGATTGACGGCGCCTTTTGTCGGCGGCAGGAGGCCGACCAGCAATCGGGACAGCGTTGACTTGCCGCAGCCGCTTTCCCCGACCAATGCGAAAGTCTCGCCGGGTGCGACGCTCAGCTCGACGCCATCGACGGCGCGCACGAACTTCTTCTTTCCGAAGTCGAATATCGACTGGTTGACCGGAAAATACTTGACCAGATTTTCCACGCTCAGGATGGGCGATGTCATTGGCCGATCCCATCCACCGTTGCCGCCGATCGCAGAAAGCAAGCGACCCGATGTTCATCCCGCACCTCGACAAAGGCCGGCTCGTTGGCGCGACACACATCCATCGCGGCAGGGCAGCGCGGATTAAACTGACATCCGGGCACGATCTCCCGGGCATTGGGCACTGACCCGGAGATCGGCCGAAGCTGCCCTCTTCTCGTTGCGGGAGTGATGATCGAGTCGAGGAGACCTCGCGTATAGGGATGCAACGGCTCGCGAAATAGCGTTTCAGTTCCGCATTCTTCGACGGAGCGTCCGCGGTAGAGGACAACGACCCGATCGCACAATTCGGCCACCAGATTGAAATTGTGCGTAATGAGCATGAAGGTCACGTTGAACTTCCGCGCCAGCTCCTGGATAAGCTCGACGATCTGCGCTTCGATGGTGACATCGAGAGCCGTCGTCGGCTCGTCGGCGATCACCAGCCGCGGACGCGACAGCAGCGTTATCGCGATGAGAATCCGCTGCCGCATTCCTCCCGAAAGTTCATGCGGGTATTGCTCCAGTCGCTGACGCGGAGAAGAGAGACCGACCTGGTCCAGCATGGCGACGATCTCATCGTCCGCCTGGCGCCTGGTCAGTGCGGGCTGCCGCTGTTTTCGACGCCCGGTCTGAAGGATGTCGCGCATCTGCTCGCCCACGGTGAACACCGGATTGAGCGCCGAAAGCGCATCCTGAAAGATCATCGAAATGGCCGATCCGCGAAGGCTGGATCGCTCCGCGGCGCCGACCTTCAGAAGGTCGCGACCTTCAAAAATGATCTCTCCCCTTTTTATGCGGACGTTCGCAGGAAGTATTCCCATGATCGCCATCGCGGTGACGGACTTCCCGCATCCGCTTTCACCGACCACGCCGGTGCAGCCGCCCTCGTCCACATCGAACGAAATATCCCGGAGGGCCGGCACCCAGCCGTCCTCGGTGAAGAAGTCCGCTTCGAGAGATTTGACCTGGAGAAGCTTACTGGAACTCATTGCTGCGCAACTGTGTATTTGGGATCCAAGGCGTCCCGCACCGCATTGCCGAACAGGTTAAATCCCAGAGTTGTGACGACGATCGCAAGGCCAGGGAAAACCGAAAGCCACCAGGCGTCCCGGAGATAACTTTGCGCCTCACTCAGCATGAGTCCCCAACTCGCGATTGGAGGCTGGACACCCAATCCGAGAAAGCTGATGGACGCCTCCCAAATGATTGCCAACGCCACGCCAAACGAGGCCTGGATAATCGTCGCGGTCAGGCAATTGGGAAGCAACTCGTAGAAAACAATGCGCGCGTGCGATTCTCCGGTCGCTCGCGCGGCTTCGATAAATTCCATCTGTTTCACGCGTAAAGCGCTGCCCCTGATAAGCCGGGCAAAAATCGGGACATTGATAATCGCAATCCCGATAATCACGTTCGACACGCCGCGACCGAGAATACCCACGAGGCCCAGCGCCAGCACAATGGCTGGCAGTGCCAGGAAAACGTCCATCACCCTCATGGAAATTTCGTCGACCAGTCCGCCCAGATAGGCCGACCACACTCCGATGACGATAGCGAACGGCAGCGCGAAAACGACCGACGCCAGCCCAACGGTTATCGAGGTGCGCGTGGCGTAAAGAACGCGGGCCAAGGTGTCCCGGCCGAGATGATCGGTTCCAAACGGGTGAGAGAAGGATGGCGGAACCAACGCATTGCGCAGGTCGGTCCGATACGGATCTCCCAGGAGATACGTGATGATTTCTCGATGGAAGAAACGGTCGTCGACTTCCACCAGAATCGCGACGGCAAGCAGAATTGCGATAATGGCAATGCTCAGTCGCGATGTGCCATCGGCAAGGAAGCGGCGCACCACACGATTGCGCATCAGCCCCCGGGGCGGCCTCGATTGCACATTCGAACTCGCAGCCGCCGGACTCATCGCTACCACTTTATGCGCGGGTCGAAGTAGGTGTAGGCCATGTCGACGATCAGGTTCACCAAAGCGAATATCAGCGCCATCAGCAGCATCGTGCCCTGGATGACCGGGTAGTCACGCATCAGAATTCCGTTGACAAGATACTGGCCGACTCCCGGAATGGCGAAAACGATTTCGATGATCGCGGCCGCCCCGAACGCATACCGGACCTGCAGACCGAGTGTGGTGATGACGGGGATCAGCGCATTCTTGAGCGCATACTTCATGTAGATCCTGGCCGGGGGCAGGCCAAATCCCTTCGCGAAACGTATGTAGCCCTGCGAGAGGACTTCGATCATCTCGCTGCGCAACGTGCGCGCCAGCATCGCTGTGTAATTGGCACCGAGCGCAATGGCGGGCAGCAGCGTCCCTGCAATGGCAGCGCCGAAATTATCGGTAATCAACGGCATGCCGTAGAGCGGCAGAATGGGCCACCAAACGGCGAAGATCATGATGAGGATCAGGGCCAGCCAGAAGTTTGGGATACTGACTGCAAGGAGAAGCCCGATCATCGTCGCGTTATCGAACAGGCTTCTGTTCTTGATCGCCGACAGAAGCCCGACGAAAAAAGCGACCGCCGCGGAAAGGATAAGCGACAGCACTATGAATTGCAGGGTGTAAGGCAGCCGCTGCATGAACGATTGCAGGACGGGCCGACCCGTATGGATCGACTTGCCGAAGTCTCCTTGCAGCAAACCGCCCAGATATCTGAGATATTGTTCGGCCAGCGGCCGATCGAGCCCCAGCGAGATTTCGACACGGGCGATTTCTTCGGGACTCGCCTGGGAGCCAAGCAGCAGCCCGGCCGGACCGCCCGGTGCGAGATGGATCAGGATAAAGACGACAATCGTCACACCCAAAAGCGTGGGAACGATCGTCGCCAGACGCTTAAGCAAGTAGCTCAACATAGCCCGACACTTGCGGAGTTCATGCAGCTAGGCGACGGGCGGCCGAAGCATCGCGTTCGACCGCCCGCAGAGTGGCCTCCTAGTCCAGCGTCAGGTCAAGCCAAAGTGGATATTCCTGATTGCTGGTATGGATCCGGTAATTCTTGACTCGGGTCTTGTTGTAGGCGTCCGAGATCAAGGGATAGAACATCGGGATTCCGGCAGCATCTCCGAAGGCGATGTGCTGAATTTCCTTGTAATCCGCATTGCGCGCCGCCCTATCCGGCGTCGTTCGCGCTTTGACAAGAAGCTGGTCCACCTTCGGGTTCACATATCGATAGCGGTTCGTTCCCGGAATGCGGTCGGACGCAAAGTGGTAGGACAGAAAATCCGGAGCCGGCATCTGTCCGTCGCCAAACCAGGCATTCATCTGCCCGTCCTTGAGGCCGTTCCAGAACGCCGAGGATTCCATCGGAACCAGATTGACGCTGATCCCAACGTTGGAGGCCATCGATTGGATTGCTTCTCCAATCTCCTTGCGCGGTGAGATGTTCTGCACCCACATCAGGATCTGCAGCGGCTTGCCGTCCTTGCTTCGCTTGCCATCGGCGCCGAGCTTCCAGCCCGCGTCGTCAAGAATCTTGGCTGCCGCCTTCGGGTCGAAGCCAAGTTTAAGATCCGAGAGCAAGCCGTCGCTGTCGTAGCCCAATCCGGCCAAAGCCGGCGGCAGATATCCATACGCGGATTTGACCTGCCCCTGCAGAAGGGTATCCCCGATGAGGTCCCTGTCGATGGCCTTGGCGAACGCCTTCCGAACAGCGGGATCCGACGTCGGTTCCTTTTGTACGTTCAGGCCAGCATAAAATACGGACACGGCGTTGATCGAATTGATGGCCTGATTTGGAGTGGCAGCAAGCCTCTTGATATCCCTGGCAGGGATGTCGCGAAGCATGATCTGCGTACGATCGCCAATCTGACCTTCCAGCCGTACCTGGGCATCGGGCAAAATCTTGAACTCGATCTTGTCGATCTTCGCAGCCCCGCCTGTCTTATAGAACGGCTTGGCGGGCATATTGTACTTTGGGTTCTTGACCAACGTGATGTGGTCGCCCTCGACACGTTCCTTGAACATGAACGGTCCCGTACCCACTGGCTTCGCGCCGTAATCGACGCCGTTGGCGTCGATCGCAGCAGGACTGAGGATGCCGAGCTTGTCCGGGCTCCAGACCATCAGATCCTCGAACGTGGCCCAGTATTGATCGTAGGCAATCTTGACGGTCATCTCGTCGATCGCAGTGACTGTCGGTGCCCCGATGAAGCCGGCGAACGGAGAATTGGTTTTCGGGTCCCGCAGACGCTCAACCGTTTTTACGACGGCGGTGGCATTGAGGGGCGTCCCGTCGTGGAACGTGACCCCGCTTCGCAGCTTGAACTGCCAGACCTTGCCATCATCCGAGCGCGTAAAAGACTCCGCCAGCCACGGATAGAATTGACCCGTCTCCGGATCCTTCGCGACGAGCGGGTCATAGATGAGATTGATGATGAAGTCCGAAACACCAAGTGTCGTCCGCTGGGGATCAAGCCGATCGACGTCGCGGGGCATCGAAACCGTCAGAACACTCTCCGCGTGAGCGGGCGTGCCGACTGCTGCGACAGATGGCGCAGCCAACACAAAAAGTGCCATTTGAAATAGCGCGCGCCTGAGCTTTTTCATTTTCATCTGAATCTCCACTGTCAGTGATGACTAATCGCGTTAGTGATGGGCTCCTCGGGAAGCCAACGTTCCATCGCAGACGATACAGGATAGCTGTAGGCGCTGCGCTGCATTTGTGTCGCAGCTCTTGCCTCTTGTTGCGGCACCAATTTGCACAATCCCTGTCAGGGGCGTCCGGCCATCGGGCCTCGTCTTTTCCCTGAATGAGACGACACTTTCATCGTCGATTCCGCGCGCGATGCATTCGATCGATAACGCGGCTTCGGGAGACGTCTTCAGAGCGGGCAAGCACGGCCAGTGGGTCACACTCCCCGCCCGATGCCCGATTTCGATAAATCCTGTGACGCGCATTGGTGGAACCTGTCAGGCCACCGGCCTTCTATGGATCGATGAAGGGATCCGCATTCCGCACGGTTTTGATACTCGGGTACGGCGCTGGATTTTGCCAATAAAGAATGTTTCAATCAGTTATAGCGAATTTGAATAACAACGAAAATCATGGAATTGCGCCAACTTAGCTACTTTGTCGAGATCGGCCGAACGGGAAGTTTCAGCAGGGCGTCTACATCGCTTCACGTGGCCCAACCGGCGTTGAGCAGACAGATCGGGCTACTGGAAAAGGAACTCGGCGTTCTGCTTCTGCGACGAAACGGCCGTGGCGCGGTGCTGACATCGGCGGGAGAAATTCTCCTGTCCCGGGCGGTGGAAATCTTGCGCCATGCAGATGAGGCGAGATCTCAGCTCGCGGGGATTTTGGCGGCCCCTTGCAGCATTATTCGAATAGGCGTGACGCCAGCGATCGGAAGACTCCTTTCTTCCGAGCTGTTCGACGACTTGAAGTCACATTTTCCGAATGTCAGTTTGCAGATCAGCGAGGCGTGGACCGGGCATATCTACAACGCCCTGAATGATAGGAAAGTCGATTTTGGTGTCCTAGCGAGCAGCCAGGTGAATGGCCCGATATTTCACCGGTCGCTGGCTATCGAGCCGATCCATTTAATCAAGGCCCCCAAGAAGTTCACAAATAAGAAGTCCTTGCGGATTCGCGACCTGGCTCAATTTCCGCTCGTCTTGCCGCCGCAACCGCACGGGATTCGTTTATTGATCGATAGTGTGCTTCGACGGCATGGCGTCCAGTCAAATGTTGTCCTGGAATCGGAAGTATGGACGGTTATCAAAGACGTGGTGCAAAAGGGTATCGCTTGCACCTTGTTTCCGTTGCGAGAGGTGAAATTAGAGGTCACCTCTGGGCTGCTGGATAATGTCCCGATCCTCGGACCTCGAATACGTAACGAACTTTGTCTCGCACGCCTTTCGGCCAATTCCTTTCCGCCCGCGTCTGACCTGGTTTTTGACTTTCTCGTGAGGCGTTTTCGCCTGATGATTGCGCAAACGCGCGGCTGATCAGTGGCTCGTTGGAACCTCAGGTTCAGGGCATGCCTTGGCTCATGCCAATCGGTCGCTGGCGTCACGTCTATTCGGGCCACGTGAAGCGATATAGACGGCCTGCTGAATTTCCCGTCCGGCCGATCTCGATAAAGTAGCTAAGTTGGCGCAATTCCAAGATTTTCGTTGTTATTCAAATTCGCTATAACTGATTGAAACATTCTTTATTGGCAAAATCCGGCGCCGTACCCGAGTATCAAAAACGTGCGGGGTTGAACACGTAACGCCCTGAAATTGATTTTGGCTTCATCACAATCCGACGATCATCCCGCCGAGAATCGAAGCGCATGCTCAATCGGGCTCCGGTAACCGAGGTCGAACTCCAAGATCCTGCGGCCGTTCGCCAAGCGGCGCGAAGCGGACGGCTGACCGGATACACGCCGCGCTGCGCGCCAGGATACGTGCAAGCCAATCTGGCGATCCTGCCGCTCGCCTATGCGGAAGACTTCCTGCGGTTCTGTCTGCGAAACCCGCAACCCTGCCCGCTTCTCGATGTTTCCGAACCGGGCGACCCAACGCTGCCCAGACTCGCGCGGGATTTGGACATCCGCACCGACGTTCCAAAATATTACATTTTTCGCGACGGCGTTTTTGCCGAAGAAGTCGACGACATATCGAAATACTGGCAGCCCGATCTGGTGACGTTCGCGCTTGGATGCAGCATGTCGACCGATCATGCCCTGCTGAAAGCCGGTTTGCCCGTGCGGCATGTCGAGCGCAATGAATCCGCCGGAATGTTCATCACGTCGATCGAAACCGTCCCCGCAGGCCGCTTCCACGGGCCGATGGTCGTCACGATGCGGCCCCATAAGCCGGCCGACGCCATCCGCGCGATTCAAATCACGAGCCGGTATCCGAAGGCTCATGGTGCGCCCGTGCATATCGGCCTTCCTGAATTGATCGGTATCCGGGATTTGAAACATCCGAATTTCGGACCGTCGGAAGTCAGCATTGCCGCCGACGAAGTCCCCGTCTTCTGGGGATGCGGAGTGACCCCGCAAGTCATCATCCGCCAAGCCAAGCCCCCGCTCTGCATTACGCATAAGCCTGGCCATATGCTCGTGACCGACCTGACGAACGAAAGCCTGGCGATCTTGTAAGGATTATCGAATGCTGGCGAAGGATTCTCTTCAGTATCGGACTGTTTCGCAGATGATCGATCAATTCATGACGATCGATCTGACCGGCGTCGGCCTGATCAACAATCTTTTCAAGGCACAACAACGCCGGCAGCCCGGCCCTATGTGCATGGGTGCGGCCGAGTTCGTTTCAGAGCGCCTGTCCACGAAAAAGGGGCCCGTGCTTATCCTGACGGGTTTTCCCGAAGGCGGAGGCGTCCCGGAAACAGATGGACCAGTGGCGGCCGCTCTGCTCGCACGCGCGCTGTTTCTCGGTTTTGGCGTCGAGAGCGTCATCGTGATCGACGAGGACTGGGTGCCGATGATGCAGGGAACCTGCCTTGGTGCCGGCTTGTCGCCGCGGCCACTGCCCGCATCGGGCGTCATCGAGCCGATCGCATACTTGCGTCCGGTCTATATCTGCAGCGTCCCCCGAGATAAGGCCGGATGCCAGCGCGTCAGCGACGATCTGCTGGAAAAGACCAAGCCGCAGCTTCTGTTTGCCGTGGAACGGCCCGGGGCAAACAAGAACGGAGTCTATCACGGACTGGGAGGCCGGGTTCTCGATGGCCTCGTAGCCGATCTCGACGACCTTGTTCGCAAGGCGAAGGATCGAAAGATTCCATTTATCGCTTTCGCGGACGGCGGCAACGAAGTCGGAATGGGCGTGATCGCCGAAGACCTCCCGACGTTTTCGCCGAAAGCGCGTGATTGCGGTTGCCCTTGCCATGGGGGCATCGGCGCGGCAATCGCCGCCGATATCTTGATCGTTGCCAGTGTGTCGAATTGGGGCGTCACCGGGCTGATTGCCGCGTTGGCGGCGCTTCATCAGAACCCCATCATCTTTCATGAACCCGAGCTTGAGGTGCGCAGCATCGATCTGTGCTGTGCCTCTGGAGGCGTCGACGGCATGATCGAGGCGCCCGAGCCCGGGGTGGACGGCATCATGAGCAAGGAATGGGAGGGCCTCATTCGGGGGCTGCGCGGCAGCGTGCTGCGATGCCTGGGCATGACAGTCGATTGGCGCGGCCAAATGGGAGACTGGCGCCAACTCAAGACAACGTAAGCCCTGCCGCCGCGATTGTTCCCCGTCGGGGCAAAAATCATGATGAGGACGAAATGAGCGAGCGAAGCGGCAAGGTTCAGACGGTGCGCGGGCTGATTGACCCCGATGAACTCGGGCCGACCCTGATGCACGAGCACATCGTCACCGATTACACGCCTCCGAGCCAGCGCAGCCTGAAGGACGAAGAGATCACGCTCGAGAACCATTTTGAGCTGAGCTACCATTGGGTCGACCACCCTGGCATGCGGCGTCTTTCGGACGCGGATATCGCCACCCGCGAAATGCAATGGATGGTGCAGAGCGGCGGCAAATCCGCGGTCGACGTGTCCACCCGCATGATGGTGCTGTATCCGGAACGTCTTCGCGACGTTTCCGAACGGAGCAACGCGCACCTCGTGATGGGCTGCGGCCGCTATTATGACGACGAAGGTTTTTTCTCGGAGGAGGAACGCGCCCGCAGCGTCGATGATCTCGCCGAAGAATTCATCACGGACATCGAAGTTGGCGTCAACGGGACAGATGTGAAGGCTGGCATCATCGGAGAAATCGGCTGTTCGTGCCCCTGGCAGGAATCAGAACGCCGCTCGATCGCAGCCGCCGTGATCGCACAGCAGGAGACGGGAGCGGCGCTGACCATTCATCCCGGCCGCGGCGATCCCGAGGCGGCGTTTGAAATCGTCGATGCGATCAAGGCCGCCGGCGCCGACCTGTCCCGCACCATCATGGATCACATCGAGCGCCGACTGAGCGGTGTCGATGCGGTACTGCGCATGGCGGACACCGGCGTGGTCCTTGAATTCGATATGTTTGGACAGGAGACGTCGTACTTTGCTGCGACGGGAAAGCCATTTGATCTGGCCGGCGACGGATCCCGTCTCACCTGGATGCGCGCCCTTATTGACAAGGGCCATCTGGACCAGATCGTGATTTCGCATGACATCTGCCAGAAGCCGCGACTGCAATCGTTCGGAGGGCACGGCTACAGCCACATCTATCGCAATATCATCCCGATGATGCGGCAGCGCGACTATACTGACGACGAGATCGACGCCATTCTCGTGCGCACGCCAAAACGCCTTCTCACCTTTGTCTGACCGGGATGCCCATGTCGAATTCCATTCTCGATGAACTCAAGATCAAGCGCGCGGTCAACGGCAAAGGGACCTCCACGAGGCTTGGTGGCGCCAATCTTTCACCGCTGGTGTTGCAGGCCATGTCGGAAGCCGCGACCGTGTCGATCGATGCATTCGATCTTCAGGTCGCAGCAAGCCGCATCATTTCGGAAATAACCGGTGCCGAGGCAGGAATGGTCACCGCCGGCGCCAGTGCCGGACTTCTCCTTGCATCGGCGGCGGTTCTCGCCCGCCTGGACGTGGGCAAGATGAACAGGCTTCCGGCCGACCCGGGGGATCGTTGCGAAATTCTGACTCCGAAAAGCCACCGCAACTTCTACGATCGCGCGCTTCTTATGTCAGGAGCGAAACTGCGTGAGGTCGGCGTGTCCGATCGCGTGACAGGCGCAGGCGTGCGCGACGTGGAAAGCTGGGAGATCGAGGACGCAATCGACGAGCGCACAGCAGCCATTTTCTTCGTCGCAACCCGCAATGCACAGCCGGCTTTCGAAACAATTGCCGAGATCAGCAGGAGAAGGAAAATTCCTCTCATCGTCGACGCGGCCGCGCAGATACCGCCCAAGGAGAACCTGCGGTATTTCATCGATTGCGGCGCGGATCTGGTCGTCTTCAGCGGTGGCAAGGTCATTCAGGGACCGCCAGGGACTGGCATTCTCTGTGGTCGCCGGGAACTGGTTGCGTCCGCAATTCTGCAGTCGCTGGATACGGACATTGAGTTCGCGTATTGGCGCGGCGACTCCTATTTGCTTCCGCCCGGAGCTATTCCGGGCCTGCCCCGCCATGGGGTGGGCCGCTCATGCAAAATCGGAAAGGAAGAGGCCGTAGGGTTACTGGCGGCACTGCGATCGTTCGATCGAAACGGGCTAGACCCGTGGCACGGCGAATGGACGGCAATCGCCCGGTCATTGGAGCAGAAATTGCGCCTGATCGACGGATTGAAGGTCGAATACATCGCAGACAGCTACCGGCCTGGCATCCCCGGCGTCCTGTTTTCCGATCAGCAGAAGAGCCCGACCTTTGCCCGGAATTTGGCCGCCTTCCTCCGTGATTACGACCCGCCGGTCTTCCTCGACCAGGGCATGATCGATTCCGGCGTCCTCAAGGTCGCCGCTATCTGCCTGCGGCCGGACGATGCCGAGACCATCGCGCGCGCGGTAGCGTCTTTCATCAAGCAGCAGAAGGCTGCTTGATAGCGGCTTGCCGTTTCGCGGGCACCCGTACGAGCGGCGTCTTCACATTGGCGATTTTTCCGCTGCGCTGCTGAACGCAGTACCACCCACCCCGCAAGTTTAGCTGATCTAAATTGCTAAATAGGAATCGACCCAAGCTCCGCCGCTGGCGTGGGATTCGAGAACCGCGTCGACAAATTTCATGCCGCGCGCTCCGTCATCTACGGTCGGAAACTGAACGAGACCGTCGGGGAGGCGAAACCCTTCACGTCGCGCAGCGATTGCGACGGCGAATTCCGTAAACAGATTGGCCCATGCTTCGATCCAGCCTTCGCTGTTTCCGCGCGCGATGCGGGTCAGCCGCTCTGCGGCCGGATCGACCCCGCCAAAGCCACGCCGCAATATTTGAGTCGGTTTCCCGAAATAGCTCACATGCAGATAATCGGGATTTTCCTGGTCCCATTGAAGACCGCCCTTTTCCCCGAAAATGCGGAAACGAAGGCCGACGAAATTACCCGGCGCCACCTGCGTCGCCCACAACAGTCCCGGCACGTCACCGTTGTAGCGGGCGTTGACATACACGGTGTCGTCCAGTTTCTTCGGCAAGCCGCAGACGAGAAGTTCGGCGCGCAACTTCGTCATTTCCATGCCGGACACGAACGTCGCCAGATGATGCGCGTGCGTTCCGATGTCGCCGGTGCAGGCGGTCGCGCCGCTGCGGCCGGGATCCTGACGCCACCTGATGTGCTGCAGGTCGAGATTGCCGCCGCCGGTCATGTATTCCTGCACGTATTCGACGTGGACCTGACGCAACCTGCCGATCTCGCCCGCCGCAATCATGGCCTTTGCCTGCCGAACCATGGGATAGGCGGCATAGGCGTGCGTGACGCCGAAGACGACTTTTGCGGCACGCGTGCGGCGAACCAGATCGACCGCCTCGTCGAGAGTCGTGGTCAGCGGCTTGTCGCAAATCACGTCGATCCCGGCCGCGAGAAATGTTTTCGCGATCTCATAATGCGAATTGTTCGGCGTGGTGATGACGACGGCGTCGATCCCGTCGGTGCGCCTTGCTTCCGTTCGCGCCATCTCTTCATAGCTGCCGTAGCTGCGCTCGGCGCTGATGAACCACTCGGCCGCGCGTTCTCGAGCTTTTTCAGGCCGGGAGGACAATGCTCCCGCGACAAGATCCCAGCGGTTGCTGAGCCTCATCGCCATGGCCTGAACCCTGGCGATGCGCCCGCCACCCACGATTCCGACCCGCAAGCGGCGTGAGAATTGCGGAAATCCCGAGCCGTCATCGATGCCGAGCCGGCTTGCCGGAACTGCGGCGGTCATTGGGAACTCCGTTGGACTAGGGCCGAAGCACGATCTTGGCGGCCGGCGTGTTGCCTTGACTAAGGGCGGAAAAAGCGGCGGGCCCGGCGCTGAGCGGGCGTTCGTCGACCCATTCCAGCGGCCCGAGGACGCCACTGTGAAGCGCGCGCACCGATTCCAGGAGATCGCGGGTTTGGTAGGTATATGAACCGAGCAACGTGATCTCGCCCATCGTGAACTTGCGCATATCGAGCTCACCGGAATTATCCTTTAAGCCGACATGCACGACGACCGCACCACGGCGGCACGCAGCAATCGCGAGTTTGCGTGTTTCGCCTCCGCCGACCGCCTCGATCACAAGATCGAAGGCGTCCGGCTCCACTTGATCGGGTGCGACCCCGGTTAGACCCGCTGCGGTCGCGGTGTCGCGCCGTAGCGGGTTCGTTTCCGAGAGAACGATATCGCGCACGCCCAAGCCGCGAAGCCACAACCCTGACAGAAGCCCGATCGCGCCTCCTCCGAGAACGAGTGCGCGCCCTTCGGCAAGCGGGCGAGAGGCCGCCTTGTTCGCAAGGACAACGACGCGCAGGCACGTCGCAGCAGGTTCGGCGAGCGAGGCGTGCGACGGATGCATGTCTTCCGGCACCTCGATCAGATTTTGCTCTGGCACGGCAACGAATTCGGCGAAGCCACCCGGCTTTTGCACGCCGATCGCGTAGCGATTCTGACAAAGGTTGGAGCGACCTGATAGACAATCCTCGCAACGCCCACAGGTGATCATCGGATTGACGATCACGCGCTTCCCGGCCAACGTTCCGTCGAGTACGCGGCCAGCCACCTCGTGACCCATAATAAGCGGCGGCACGCGCATCACGTCGCTGCCGTGATAGCCGCGCATATCAGAACCACAGATCCCGGCCGCCTCGACGCGCAAAATAGCGCCCCACTGCCCCGACACCGGCTTAGGCTCATCGCGAATTACCATTTCGCGCGTTCCTGTGAGAACCAGTGCTTTCATCGGCTTTCTTGTCCTGAACGGGTTGCGGCCGCGTCGGTGTAAGCCATCAAATATGATCCTCGATGTGGTCGATGGCCGTGTCTTCCGTGCCGCGCAACGCCCGCCAAAAATGCAGCAAGCCATAAACAGTCATGCCCAATCCCGAGACCGGCAGAGCCGCATACCAAAACGTCTTGGAAACCGAGAGCACGGGCGTGACTTCTCCCGTCTCGAAGGCGAACTCGGCTCCCCAAAACAGGATCACTCCGGCAAGGCAAAGCATCAGAAAGGATATCAGCACCTGCAACGCCCGCTTGGCCCCCTTCGGCAAAACATGCTGGATGATGTCGACCGTAAACAACGACCGATCCCGCCAGTGGATCATGGTCCCCAAGAAAACCAGCCAGGCGAACATCAGTTCAACCACTTCGTCCCATCCGGGAAAAATAAAAAGATTGGATCGGCGCGCTATCACCGCCCAGGCGATCAGAACCATCATTCCCGTCATCGCCAGAATTGCGACAACACGTGCAATCTCTGTGACGAGCAGATCGATGGTTCGAAAGAATTTCTGCATCGTTCGATACTTCAGAATCCGAATGCACGTGGGAGGAACATGGAAACCTCCGGAACGAAGGTCACCAAGCCCAAAACAAAGATCAAGGCTGCGAGATAAGGCCAGGATTCGCTAACAATCTCGCCGACCGAGGCGCCGCTGATTGCCGACACAATATACAGACAAAGGCCGACCGGCGGCGTGAGGAGTCCAATCGCTATGTTGAGCGAAATCATCACGCCAAACTGAACCGGATCGATGCCGATCGTCTTGATGAGTGGCAGAAAAATCGGCATCACGATGATCAGGATCGCCAATCCTTCGATGAACATGCCGAGCACGAGCAGGACGAAGTTGATGAGTAGCAAAATGATCCATGGTTCTGTCGTAAGCGCCAGCGTCGCTTGAATGATCGCGTTGGGGATTTGTTGCTGAACGAGTATCCATCCGAAAGCGCCCGCTGTTCCAACAATAAACAGAATTTGAGCCGTTTGCCTGGCGGATTCCCAGATCACAGCAGGCACATCAACGAAACGCAGATCGCGATAAAAGAGCGTTCCGACGGCCAGCGAATAGATCGACGCGATCACCGCCGCTTCGGTCGGGGTCGTGATGCCCGTGAGGATCACTCCAATGATGACGATCGGCATCAGCAACGCGGGCGCCGCGCCAAGAAACAGCCTGATCGTTTGTGGCAGCGGCGGTCTTGGATCGCTAAGCGGAAACGCGCGCCGGCGCGCGACCAGCGCAACGACAATCATGAGCGAAAGGCCCATGGCGATGCCGGGCACGACGCCGGCCAAAAACAGGGCTCCGACCGAAACCTGCGCAAGCGCGCCATAAACAATGAACGGAATGCTTGGCGGTATGATCGGCGCGATCGTGGACGAAACGGCAGTGATCATCGCCGCGAAGCGGGCGCTGTAACCAGCTTTTTTCAGCGCGTGAATCTGAACGACGCCAAGCCCTGCGGCATCCGCGACCGCAGAGCCCGACATTCCCGCAAAAATCATGCTGGAGATCACACTGACGTGTCCGAGTCCGCCGGGGATACGCCCAACGATCAGCTCCGCCACGCCGAAAATGCGCTGCGTCATGCCGCCCGCATTCATCAGGTTGCCGGCAAGGATAAAAAACGGAACAGCCAGAAGAGGGAAGGAAATGACCGGGGAGTAGATGCGCTGCGCAAAGATCACCAGGAGATCCGGACCGCCGGTCAAAAGCATGACGATGATTGCGGTACCCCCCAGCGCTGCCGCGATAGGCAGACCGAGCAGCATCAACGCGATCAACAGCAGAAAAATACCGATAACGGTCATCCGGATCCCTCACAAAGCCGCGACGCCGCAGCTTTTCAGCCGCGGCGTCACGACTCGACCGTGCTCAGGCTTTTCGCGCCTTCTCGGAGAGACTCATGACCTCGTTGAACGCAGCCTCGCCGCGGCTTGCTTTGATTTTCTCATAGGCAGGTCCCATCCGAGAACGGAACGGCCCGACATCCGGACGGGTCACTGCAACGCCGAGCTTGGCGATCTTATCGAGATAATCGTCATCGCCTTTTGCCAACTTCTCCCGGGCATCGGCGGCTGCAGCGTCAGCCTCCTGACGCACAATGCGCTGCAATTCGGGCGACAGTTTTTCCCAACTCTTCGGATTCGCGAACAGCATCGACGCGGTGTACTGGTGCTTTGTGAACGCCAGATATTTCTGCACTTCCGAGAATTTCGCGTCGTAGAAAGTGGAGATCGAGTTGCACTGCCCGTCGACCGTTTTACTGGCCATTGCCATATAGACTTCCGGAAAATTGATCGCAGTCGGGAACGCGCCGAGCGCTTCGTAGACCGACTGAAGCTCGAGTTCCGGAGGAGTGCGCATTTTGAGACCTTTGACGTCGTCCGGCGTGTTGATGGGACGGACGTTATTGCTCATCGCCCGGAAGCCCCATTCAAATGCCTTCACATAGACGAAGCCCGCCTTGGCGAACTGGTCGGTGAGCCAAGGGCGCCCCGTATCGTCCAGAAACTTCCAGACATGCCTGTGATCGTCGAATACGTAAGGCGCATTCAGCATTCCGATCGATTTATTGAAGGCCGAAACCGGCCCTGGGGCGTCTTGCGCGAAGTCGATCAATCCGCGCCGCGTTTGATCGACCTGCTCGGGAGACGTGCCGAGCGCAAAATTCGGGAAATAGGCTATCTTCAATTCGCCATTCGTCTTGGCCTCGATACCCTTGCACATCGCCTCGGATGCAAGCGTGATCGGATGCGTCGGCGTCGCATGGTCGGCGTATCGCATCGACACGGCGGCCTGCGCCTGCCTTCTGCCGGCTGCCAGTCCGGCCGCCGTTCCCACACCGTAGAAAGCAAGATTGAGAACCGCACGGCGGTTGAGCGCCGGCAACACTGTCGGACTGGAAATGGACTTGCGCATTGTTATTCCTCCCAAACGGCGTTTTTGCATAGCTATGAAATTTAATTTGAAGAGGCTTGTCAATCAGATTTGCTATAAAATTCATGCGCTTTTGGCATCAAAGCAGTCAGCCAGAAATATGCCTTGCTATGCACGATGCCTCTAAAATTGGCCTATTGTAGCCCGCGTTCGATCTCCGCGAGGCTGACCCACCGCTTTTCGGAGGCTGAACGCAGAACCGCATCCACCGCCAGGCAAACCTTGTGGCCAAAGATGAAATCCGGCTGAGTGGGCTTGCCGGTCGCGATCGCGACGATTAAGTCGCGCACTTCGACAACCTTCTGATCGTTGAAGCCAATCTGCATTCCCGCTTCGGGATAGAAGCCGGAATAGCCGGGGTGGTCGTTCCCCATCCGGACGGTCACGAAGCCGTTCGCCTTCCCTGCCCGAAAGACCTGCACTTCATTCAACCGTTGTTGATCGTACTGTATCGTTCCACGTGTGCCGTGGATTTCGTAGATCGGTCCGGCCTTTCGGCCGGTGCCGATCCGGCTGCTTTCAATCGATCCGAGAGCGCCGCTCGCGTATTTTGCCAGGATGATCACCACATCGTCGTTCTCGACGCGGCGCATCACGCGCTGCTCAGCCACGCGCGCCGCGTATCCCGATCCGCCGGATGCGACCGGCCGCTCGGTGATAAACGTTCCGGTCACCCCGCACACTTCGACGATATCGCCCATAAGCATTTGCGAAACGCTCAGGGCATGCACCCCGTTGTCTCCGAGCGCGCCTGACCCGGCAATCGCTACCTCATGCCTCCAGCTGAATGGAAGCTCCGGATCGTTCATGATGTCCTGATCGCGCGCACCCCGGAACTGAACGACATCGCCGATCTCGCCTGTATCGAGGAGCCTTTTGACATAGGCCTGCACGGGATTCTTCGTGTAGTTGAAGCCCACCAGCGTGATTACGCCCGCCTGCTTTGCCGCCCGAGCCATCTCAAGACTTTCGGCCGACGTGAGCGCCAGAGGTTTCTCGCAATAAACGTGCTTGCCCGCCCTCATGGCAGCAATCGCGATCTCCCGGTGCAGACCATTGGGCGCGCAGATGTCGACCACATCGATGTCCCCGTTCGCGATCACGTCCTCCCAGTTACCGGTCCAGCCCCGAAAACCGAAATTCTCGCAAACGGATTTTGCCGATGCCGGGTCGAGGTCGGCGATCAGTTCAAGCCGCGGCATTGCAGGCTCGTCGCCGAACACCGAGCGCACATTGCAATAGGCCGCTGAATGAGACCGGCCCATGTAACCGGCGCCGATCAAGCCGATACGGATTTCTTTCATCGCAGTCTTCCAGCAACCGTTACCCACTCGCCGTTCCGGCAGGATTCCTGCGCCGCATCGACCACGCTCGCCACGGCGGTAGCGAACTGCATATCCGCGAGAGGCGCTGTTCCGCCTGCGATGGCGTCGATCAGGCCGCGCACCTCGATCGTCTTTTGGTCCACATCGCTGAGCGCCAAACCCGGGATGGGGTGAAAGCCCGCGTAGAACTTGTCGATCGGGCCCGAGTAAAGGGTTTGATAACCGCGTTGCCAGGCCGGATCCGAGAAATCGTAAAAGTCGATTTCGTTCATGCGCTCCTGTGAGAAGCGCAGCGCCCCCTTGGTGCCCTGGATCTCATAGAACAATCCGGTTTTTTTGCCCGCGCATAACCGGTTGCATCCGATCACACCGAGCGCGCCATTCGCGAACCGAACGAGAAACTGACTAACGTCGTCAGCAGCACCTGCAGGCTTGGCTATTCTTTTGTCTGCGCCGCAAACCGCTTCGATCTCGCCGATGAGCGACAGCGCGAAGGCAATAGCCTCGGCACCGAGAGCATGCAGAGCCCCCGGCTGCAGATCGCCGATCAATTCGCTCTCGACCGCGCCGTCCGTGTCGAACACGCAGCGGACTTTGGTGACAACGCCGATCTTCCCATCGTCGATCAGGCGCCGCGCCAGCGTCTGCGCGGGATTTTGCAGATAGGGAATGCTGACGACCGCAACCACCCCGGCATCTTCCGCCGCGTTGCGGATTCGCCTGACTTCTGCCGCCGACAGGGCTATGGGCTGATCGCAATAAACGTGCTTGCCGGCGCCTATGGCGGCGAGCGCAATCGTTGCCCGCTCATCGGGCGCTGACGCGATCGCAACCACGTCGATGGTGCCGTCGGCAACAACGCTTTTCCAATCCTTAGCCCACGGACTTTCAAACACTGAAGGATCGGGCCGGGTCTCGCTTACGGTCACCGCGAGAGACGGCACGGCCGGGCTCGGGCCATAGGTCATCGGCACGTTGCGATAGGCGATCGCATGCTGCCGCGCGGCCGCTCCCGATCCGATCAACCCAAACCTGATTTCGCGCATGCCGGCCTCGTCAGAGCTTTTCTTTTTCTAGCTTGTGGGCGCGCGCAATCATTGCGGCGTCAGCCAATGGCGGCGCCAGTCCGCGGGTCCCCGGATCGCAGATGAACAGATTTCCGGCCTCAGGCTGCTCTTTGCGCTGCGCGTCATTGAGCAAGCGCTTGGCCGTCACGATGACAAGTTGATCGAGGCTCTGACCCGCAAAGCAGCAGGTCGTCACCTGTGTTGCCGGGACGGTGACCGTCGCGATGACGCATCCGTCCGGATCATAGCGCCGCACGCAACCACCGCCGAATTCCGCGATCCAGGCGCAGCCCTCTTCGTCGATCGCGCAGCCATCCGGAATCCCCCGATAATCGCTGCAATCGACGAATACCGACCGGCCGGTCACATCTCCACTCACCGGCTCGTACCCGCAGGCCCAGATTGTTTTCAGCACGCTGTCTGCAAACAGAAACCGGTCCTTGCCCGGCACCCACGCCAACGTATTCGGCACCGTGATCGGCTCGAAGACGCAGCTCAACGAGCCGGACAGATCCATCCGCCACAACGCGCCGACCGGAATGCGACCGCGCGTCGACATCGTGCCAAACCAGACACGCCCACGCGGATCGCATTTCATTTCGTTGATGCGGTTCTCGGGCTTGGCGGGCTCCGGCGCGACCACGAACTCCGCCAACCCGTTTTCCGGCTCGAGCCGATACACTCCGGTCTGCAATCCGGCGATCAGAGATCCGTCGTTCGTAAGCGCAAGTCCCCCGCCAAGGGCAGCCAAGGGCTTGCGGTCAAGACGTCCGCTCGACCAATGCCGCGAATGCAACTCCTGACCGATAATATCCATCCAGAACAGCACGCCACGCTCGGCGTCCCAGACCGGACATTCGCCAAGCTCCATCTGCGCGGCTACGAACCGTTCAGCTTTGATGGTCATTGGTTTCAATCCGCGGTCCACCCGCCGTCGAGGACAAGCGCGGCGCCGGTCATGAGCGAAGACGCATCGCTCGCAAGATAGACGATCGCGCCCATGATCTCGTCGGTGCGTCCCAGGCGACCGAATTTGATCTTCGACGTCACTTCCGCCCTGAACGCGGGATTCTCCAGAAAGCCCTTGACCATCGGAGTTTCGATGAATGTCGGGCCGATGGTATTCACGCGCACTCCATGCGGCGCGAGTTCGATCGCCATTGCCTTGGAGAACCCCTCCATCGCCCATTTGGACGCGCAGTAGACGCTCCTGCGGGCCGCACCGACATGACCCATCTGGGAGGAGATGTTGATGATCGATCCGGGCTGTCCGGCCGTGACGAGACGGCGCGCCACCGCTTGTGCGGCGAAGAAAGCGGCGCGTACGTTGAGATTCATCACCGCGTCGAAATTCTCGGCGCTAACCTCGACAAAGGGTTGCGGGCGATTGGTCCCAGCATTGTTGACGAAGACCTGAAACGGCTGCGCGGCCTCGACCGCTTTCGCAAACGCCGCGATATCCGTCACATCGATCGCAATCGTGTCCGCCACCCCACCCCTGTCGCCGATCGCTTTCGCCGCCGCCGCGAGTTCGTCCCTGGAACGGGCAGCGAGCGTGACGTGCGCGCCGGCATCCGCAAGCGCGAGCGCTGCGGCGAGGCCAAGCCCTCGTCCCGCCCCGGTCACAAGCGCCCGCTTTCCGTCGAGACGGAACGACGGAGTGATCGGCAGCGCGTCGGTCATTCCGCCGCACTTGCGTAGGGAATATTGCGGCCGCCGTACCGGCGAACGCGAATATTGGCCTGCTCGGCGTGCCCGGCAAAACCTTCGAGCATGCAAAGCCGCGAGCAATATTCACCGATCATGGCGGACGCGGCGTCGGTCAGCACGCGTTGGTAGGTCACGGTCTTGAGGAATTTTCCGACCCAGAGACCACCGGTGTAGCGCGCGGCCTTTTTCGTCGGCAGTGTGTGGTTGGTACCGATCACCTTGTCGCCGAACGACACATTCGTGCGCGGACCGAGAAACAGCGCGCCGTAATTTGTCATATTTTCCAGAAAATAGTCGGGGTCGCGGGTCATGACCTGCACATGTTCGGAGGCGATGCGATCCGCCTCGATCACCATTTCGGCATCGCTGTCGCAGACGATCACCTCTCCGCAATCCTGCCAGGCCTTCTGCGCGATCTCGCGCGTCGGCAAGATGGTCAGGAGGCGCTCCACTTCAGCCATAGTCTGGCGCGCGAGCTTCTCCGAGGTGGTCAGGAAAATGGCGGGCGAGGTCGGGCCATGCTCGGCCTGCCCGAGCAGATCCGTCGCGCACATTTCGGCGTCGACGGTGTCGTCCGCGATCACCAGGGTCTCGGTCGGCCCCGCGAACAGATCGATGCCGACGCGGCCGAACAGCTGGCGCTTGGCTTCCGCTACGTAAGCGTTGCCTGGCCCGACGAGCATATCGACGGGTTCGATCGACTGTGTCCCGAGCGCCATCGCACCGACCGCCTGCACGCCGCCGAGGCAATAAATGTCATCCGCACCCGCGAGATGCTGGGCCGCGACGATCGCATGAGCCATCTGGCCCTGATAAGGCGGCGCGCAACTGATGATCCGCTTCACGCCTGCAACTTTGGCCGTGATGATCGACATGTGCGCCGACGCCAGCAGCGGGTATTTCCCACCCGGGACATAACAACCGACGGAATCCATCGGCACGTTCTTGTGCCCAAGCACGATACCCGGCAGCGTCTCGACCTCGATATCCTTCAACGCCGCGCGCTGGTGTCTCGCAAAGTTACGCACCTGCTCCTGCGCGAATTTGATGTCCTCGATGTCGCGCGGGGTGAGCTTTGACAGGCAGGTTTCGATCTCCTGCGGCGTCAGGCGATAGTCCTTGCGATCCCATTTGTCGAACTTGATCGACATCTCGCGCACCGCGGCGTCACCACGCGCAGCGATTTCGGCAAGGAGGCCTTCGACCACGGCGCGGATCTTGGCGTCGTCCTCTGCGATCGTGGCCTGATCCCGCCCTTTCTTCAGATAGCGCGCCATTTTGTCCTCATCCCCGGCGTCAATCCGCCGTCCGCTAATTCATGAGCAATTGCATTTTGTCGCGCGCGCCCACAGGGTGCGTCAAACGAATGTCTTTTGTTTCTTGCGACCAGCAGAATGCTGCTCGAAAGCGGCTTTGACGCCTTTGAGGCCCGAAACTTCTGCAACGCCCAGATCCCACCACAATCCGGCATTCACCGTCCTGCTGCGCGGATCGGCCTTGGCGACGATCACCACGGGCTTCTTGCTTTTCTTCGCCGCTTCCAGGGC
Source organism: uncultured Hyphomicrobiales bacterium (assembly GCA_964584855.1). GTDB lineage: Bacteria > Pseudomonadota > Alphaproteobacteria > Rhizobiales > Xanthobacteraceae > Pseudorhodoplanes. The sequence continues at coordinate 177,817 of CAZPBF010000001.1, read as the reverse complement.
GGCACGAAGCTCGTCCGGCGTAGCGGCATTGAATGTGTCGCATCCCATACTCGCAGCATTCGCCGCGTAGTCGACATTCACGTATTCTCCATCAGGCTGGGTTGCGCCGGGCGTGCGGCGGCGGAATTCATTACCGTAATTCGAACTGCCGGTCGTCGCTTCCTGCAGATCGCGGATGCATTGGAAGCCGAAATTCTCAATCAGAATGACAGTGATACGCAACCCTTCCTGCGCGGCCGTGACAAGTTCGGTCGGTGACATGAGATAGGTTCCGTCGCCAACGATCACATAGACCTCGCCACGGTCGGGCCGCGCCAATCGCACGCCCAGACCTGCCGGAATTTCGTGGCCCATGCAGGAGAAGCCGAATTCCACAAAAAGATCGGCGCCAGACGACACATCCCACCCGCGCTGCAGCTCGCCGGGCGGGGATCCGGCCGCGGCGATCACAACATCGTCGGATTTTGCGGCCTGATTGATCACCGAGAAGATCGTGGATTGCTGCATCGGGACGCCGGGCTTGTAACCGACGCCTTCTCCGTAATGCTTCAGCCACGCGTCGATTTTTTCGCGCGTCTCACGCTGATAGGCGGGATCGGCTTTGAAGTTGACTTTGGCCAACGTCGCCTTGAGAGCATCGAGAGCGCGTTTCGCGTCGGCGACAACCGGAGTTGCGGAGAGTTTGTACGCATCTTTCGCGTTCACATTGATGCCGATGAACTTCACGCCGGCGTTTTGAAATAACGACCGCGACGCCGTGGTGAAATCGCTCAAGCGCGTGCCAACGCAGATGACGACATCGGCAGTCTCGGCAACGTGAGCGGCCGCGCCGGTACCATTCAGGCCCTGCCCGCCGAGATGCAGCGTGGCTCCTCGCGCCACGCCCTTGCCGGCATGCGTTTCGCTGACAGGTATCGAGAATGCGTTCGCAAAATCGACAAGCGCCGCGGAAGCGTCGGAATAGCGCACCCCGCCGCCCGCGATGATCATCGGGCGCCTCGCGGACGCGAGCAGCTTGGCCGCGGCAGCGATCTCCTCCGCCGCCGGCGCTGGACGCCGGATCGTCCAGATTCGCTCGTCGAAAAACACCGTCGGACACAGGAAGGATTCGCCCTGCACGTCCTGTGGCAGCGCAATGCACACTGCCCCAGTCTCTGCCGGATCGGTCATGATGCGCATCGCCTCGGGCAGCGAATCCAGGATCTGCTCCGGTCGCGAGACGCGATCGAAGAAACGCGACAGCGGCCGAAACGCATCGTTGACGCTTACGTCCGCCTCGAGCGGATGCTCGATCTGTTGCAGGACGTTGCCGGGGCGCCGGTGCGCGAAAACGTCGGAGGGAAAGAGCAGCACCGGCACCCGATTGATCGTCGCCGTCGCCGCTCCGGTCAGCATGTTGGTGCTGCCGGGCCCGATCGAAGCAGTGCAGGCAAGTGTCGATCGGCGTCGCTTAGCCTTGGCGTAACCGATTGCCGTGTGGACCATCGACTGTTCATTCTTGGCCTGGAAGAAGCGCAAATCGGTGCCGAATTCCTCAAGCGCCTGGCCGAAGCCCGCAACGTTGCCGTGGCCGAAAATGCCGAACACGCCGCCGACAAGCCGTTCCTTCATCCCATCCAGTTCGGAATACTGGGCCTGAAGAAAGCGCACGATCGCCTGCGCGCAAGTGACTTTGGCTTCGGTGTTCATTTCATATTCCTTCTCGCACAAAACCGTAACTCATGTTTGCATTGCTATGCAATACCGGTCCTGTCCGGGGCGATGCCCGCATTTAAAGCGAAGAGCGCCAAATAATTTACTTGGTTTATAGGGCTCTGCCCGATCCTCGGCCGTTCCTGTGTCGCCGCTTCCCGGCCGCAATCGCTGTTGACTTTTTTCGCATAGCTATGCACGAGATTTCAGGTCGGTGATTGTTGCGCCCGAAGTTAAAGGATTCACATGCCCTCCGCAAAACCACTGCGTTTTGGAATGATCGGCGCCGGTTACATGGCGAAGATGCACAGCCTCGCGTTGCGCAACCTGCCGGGTTTCGCATGGCCGGATATTCCGCCGCTCGAACTGCGCCGGATCGCTGACATTTCTCCCGATACGGTGCGCGAATCTGCCACGCGCTGGGGATGGGCTTCGTCGAGCACGAAATGGCAGGACGTCACACGTGGCGACGACATCGACGCGGTCATGATCCTTACGCCCAACGACAGCCACGCCGAGATCGCCCAGGACGCGTTCAGGCATGGCAAGCATGTTTTCTGCGAAAAACCGCTCGCTAATACACTCGAAGCTGCCCGCGAGATGCTGCTTGCCTCGCGCACAGCCAGTACGCGCAGCATGGTGAACTACGTCTACCGCAACTGGCCTGCGATCCATCTCGCCAAGGACCTGATTGAAGAGGGCAAGATCGGCAATCCGATCCTGTTCGAGGGACGCTTCTATCAGGATTACGCGACCGATCCGGCGCTTCCTTATGCGTGGCGGCATAACCGCAAAGTCGCAGGCAGCGGCGCGCTCGGAGATATCGGGTCGCACATCACCGATATCGCGTGCCACCTGATGGGACCGATCGCGCGCGTTTCAGCGCGCTCTACCCGGCTGATGCCGACCCGGCCCGGGCCTTCCGGCAAACCGGTAAATGTCGACGTCGATGATATGACGATGATACTGGCCGAATTCGCCTCAGGCGCGACCGGAATGATCGGCGCCGGCTGGTCGATGACCGGCCACAAGACCGACATCAGCTTTGACATCGTCGGCACCAAGGGCGCGCTCAAGTTCTCATGGGAACACAACAACGAGTTGATGTTCTACGACTCGAGCGATGAGAAAGGGCACGAAGGATTCCGCCGCATCGTTATCGGCGGCATGCATCCCCAAGCGTCGATCTTCTGGTATGCGCCAGGCCAGGGTCTCGGCTATGGCGAGGCCTTCTCGATCACTCTGCGCCGCTTCGTCGAGAGCATCCTTAAGGGTGTGAACGCCACGCCTTCTTTCGAGGAGGCCTATCACATCAGCGCGGTAGTCGACGCCACGGTCCGTGCCGCGGAAAGTGGACGCTGGGTGGACGTCGACAAGCCCCCGCTGCAGCAGGCGGCGTCGCGTTAGGTCGTCGGCACATTCAGCGGATGCTGCGGCCGCCGTCGACCGGGATGGAAAGCCCGGTGATGAACGACGCGTCGTCGCTCGCAAGGAATGCGATGACGCTCGCGACTTCTTCGGGCCTGCCGATGCGTCCGATCGGATGTTTGGCTCGCACGACGGCTTCCGCAGCCGACGGATCCTGCGCCTGAGACAGCCAGTCGGTCACCATTCTTGTCCGAATGGCGGCCGGGCACACCGAATTCACGCGGATGTTGTCCTTGGCGTGATCGAGCGCGAGCGATGACGTCATGGAGACCACCCCGCTTTTCGAGGCGCTGTAAGCCACCATGTTCTCGGTACCGCGAATGCCGGTGATCGAGCCGACATTCACGATCGCTCCGCCGCCGGATTTTCGCATCGCAGGGATGGCGGCGCGGCAGCCGAGAAACGTGCTGGTCAGATTGATGTCGATCAGCCGCCGCCATTGTTCGAGCGTTGTCTGTTCCGCAAGTCCGCTTTCACGAATGCCCGCGTTGTTGATGAGTACATCGAGGCGGCCCGACTCTTTTGTCACTCGATCGATTGCACCTGCCCAATCCGCCTCGCTCGTCACGTCCAGTTGCAGCGGCACCGCCTTGCTTGGACGCGAAGGCTTGCTCGAGCGATAGCCCGCATACACCTTGCCGCCCTCCTCCTCGATGCGCGCGACCGTATCCTCGCCGATGCCGGTCGAGGCGCCGGTGATGAGAACAACCTTGCCTTCAAAGCGGTTCAACGCAGGCATCGTCAAAATCCGACCGAGCGTAGATACGCGAGGCTCTTGCGCGCGTCGTCGAGCGGGTCTTTCGAGATCGTCGGATCGATATCCTGCTCGATCGTCGCCGCACCTTCGTAGCCTAACCGCTTCAGCAGCGCCGCGGCGGCCTTCCAGTCGACAACGCCCGAACCGAGTGGGCAGAAAATCTTCTGTTCGATAGCCTGCAGGAAGGGAACGCCTTGCGCGAGCACGCGGGCATGGACCGCGCGGTCGATATCCTTGAAGTGGAAATAATGCACGCGCGGACGATGGCGCTCGAAAAACCGCAACGGGTCGATGCCGGCATACGCCATGTGCCCCGTATCGATGCAGATGCCGATACGCTTCGGATCGAGCTGCGCCAGCAAATCCTCGAATTCGTCCTCGAACTCGATGTAGCAGCCCGCGTGTTGATGGATCACCGGCGTGATGCCTTGCGCGAGAGCGAGATCCGCGATCCGGTCGATCAGCGACACCATGTGCCTGCGGCGCGCAGGATCGAGCCTCGCCGCGCGATCGCGCCGGCCCGCCGTCGCCATGCGCTCTTCGGAGATGTGGTCGATAGTGACGAGATGGCGTCCGCCGACAGCCGCAAGAAGACCGAGGGTGCGGCGCGCGACATCGAGCACCTCGTTTTCCCGCGCGGGATCATGCAGCGGCTGGAAGACGAAGCCCGCAACCACGGACAAGCCTCGTTTCTCGAACTCGGCACACAACACGACCGGATCGGTCGGATAATAACCGCAGGGCCCCAGCTCGGTATAACGATACCCAGCGTCCGCGATCTCATTCATAACCTTTTGCCAGGGCGGGTTTTTCGGATCGTCGGCATAGTCCACACCCCACGAAACGGGCGCGTTCCCGAGCTTGATGTGCACGACGAAATCCTCACAAAACTGCGAAAAATAAGCCTTTCCAAGAGCTCGGAGGTGGTTCTAGATGCCTTTTGCATAGCTTTGCAAGATGTTAATTGAGGCAGATACAGGTATTTTGGATCTTCATGGTATGACCTATTGGCCACGGAAGGGCGCAGCGGGCGCGTCCTGTTTCGGAGAGGCTTTCCATGCCCAAGACCGGTGATACGCGCACGACTCGCGACAATGCGAGCCGGAAAAAGTACGCGTCATCCGTCGACGTCGCCAAGCTCGCGGGCGTATCGCAGTCCGCGGTGTCGCGAGCCTTCGCGGAAGGCGGAAGCGTATCGGCCAAGACGCGCCAGCGCGTGATGGCCGCCGCCGAGACGCTCGGCTATCGCCCGAGCCTCATTCCCCGCATCATGCTCACCCATCGTTCGTCGCTGATCGCGATCGTGATTGGAGGCATGTACAACCCGTTTTATGCCGGAGCGATCGAACTGTTCTCCCGCGAAATCCAGAAGAACGGCAGTAATGTGCTGCTTTTCTCGGTCGATCACGGCGAATACATCGACGAAGTGATCCCGCTCGTCCTCGGTTATCGCGTGGACGGAATCATTTCATCGTTGTCGATCATCTCATCGGAAGCGGCCGAAAGCTGCGCCAAGATGAAAATTCCGGTGGTGCTGTTCAACGGCAAGATCCGCAATGATTGGATCGCCTCGGTCTGCAGCGATAACGTCGCAGGAGGCCGCGATATCGCTTCTCTTTTCATCCGCAAGGGCGGAAAGCGCTTTGCCTATATCGCCGGCAAAAAGGGAAACATGGCGAACGAAGACCGGCTGGCTGGATATTTCGGCCGCCTGATCGAGCACGGCGTCAGCGATATTCCGATTCTCTACGGAAGCTTCCGTTACGAGGGCGGCTATGGCGCGGCCCTGGATCTGATGAAGCGAAAGGATCGCCCGGACGCGATCTTCTGCGCCAACGACCTGATGGCGATCGGCGCGATGGAGGCAATCCGTTCCGAGTTCGGCCTGAATGTACCGCAAGACGTGATGATTGCAGGCTTCGATGACATTCCGGCTGCCGGTTGGCCAAGCCTGCAGCTCACCACAGTGCGCCAGGATGCCCCGCGCATGGTTGAAGAAGCTCTCAACGTGCTCGACCGAATGATCGAAGGACAGCCCCAGGCCGGCGGATCGCTTCGCCTCATCGCGGCCAACGTGATCGAGCGCAAATCGACCGACCGACAAACAGGCTGATCGAATTTGACTCCCGCGCTGTCTCTTCGCTATCCCTTATTCTTGCATAGCTATGCATCTCCGGGCGTTCCCGGATGCCTGCGATAGAGACACGGAAAAAATGCCTGCCCAGACCACGATCGGCATCGGAATGATCGGCCACGCCTTTATGGGAAAGGCGCACTCGATGGGTTACCTGACAGCCGCCGTGATCGCAGGTTCAATGGTCTCGCGCCCGAGCCTCGTCGCGATCTGCGGTCGCGATGCGGCAAAGACGGAAACCGCGCGCGAGCGCTACGGGTGGAAGCGAGCCGAGCAGGACTGGCGGCGGCTCATCGCCGATCCTGCCATCCAGCTGATAGACAATGTCGGGCCCAACCTTACGCATGTCGAGCCGACGATCGCGGCAGCAAAAGCCGGCAAGCATGTTTATTGCGAGAAGCCACTCGCACCGACCGCACCGCTCGCATTCGACATGTGGCAGGCCGCAGAGAGCGCGCACGTCAAACACATGTGCGCGTTCAACTATCGCTTCTTTCCGGCGCTCCAGATCGCGCGCGACATGATCCGTGCCGGCGAGCTCGGTACAATCCATCATTATCGCTCGAATTTCCTTCTGTCGTCTTCGCTCGGGGAACGCCGTGTCAAGAGCTGGCGCGACGATGCGTCCGCTGCAGGCTCGGGCGCACTGGGCGATCTGGGTTCGCACCATATCGACATCTCACGCTTTCTGCTCGGCTCCGATCCGCAGCGCGCAAGCGCGGTGACGCGCATCGCCGTGCCGTCCAGCACGGACGGCGCGTCGATCGAAACCGACGATTTCTTCTCCTCTATTCTCGAATACGAAAATGGAGCGGTCGGAACCCTCGAAGCATCCCGCGTGGCTGGAGGCCATCTGGTCACGAGCCGTATCGAGGTCGATGGAAGCAAAGGCTCCGTACAGTTCTCGATGCAGAATCTCAACGAGCTGCGGGTCGCCAAAGCCGACCGGGAATTCCGGAGTGTCAGCGCGGTCGCGGAAACTGCGCCCTATCGTGACCTTTGGTTTCCCGCCGGCCATCCAATCGGTTGGGTGGATTCATTTGCGCACGAGGCCGTGCATATCCTGGAAGCGATCGACGGGCTGCATGACGTCGCCCCGCTGGGAGCCACCTTCAAGGATGGGTATTTCTGCGCGGAGATCGCCGACACCATTTTGCAGGCCAGTCGCGAGCGACGCGCCACCGACATCCGCTATCGCAAGATAAACAGTTGATCAAACGTCCGAGGAAAACCCGATGACCATCGCACCGCGCGACCTGAAAAAATATTTTGCCAAGGGCGGCAAGGCGATCAACGGCTGGTGCGCGATACCGTCCACCGTCACGGCCGAGATCACGGCGCGGCAGGGCTTCGACATCGTCACCATCGACCTGCAGCACGGCCTGGTCGATTACCAGGCAGCGCTCGAGATGCTGCAGGTCATTTCTGGCTTCGGCATGCCGACGCTCTGCCGCGTTCCGTGGAACGAGCCGGGGATCATCATGAAGGCGCTCGACGCCGGCTTTACCGGGATCATCTGCCCGATGATCAATACGCCCGACGAAGCAAAGCGCCTGGTCGACGCCTGCTGCTACATGCCCCGCGGGGCGCGTTCGTTCGGCCCGACGAGGGCGCTGCAGGTTTATGGAGCGGATTACGCGAAAACCGCGCATGAATTCATCGCTGTGATTGCGATGATCGAAACCGCTGAAGCCATGAAGAACCTCGACCGGATTCTCTCGGTCGACGGCATCGACGGCGTTTATATCGGACCGGCCGATCTTGGTCTGTCGATGGGTTACCCGCCGGTATTACTGCCGACGGACAAGGCGGTTTTCGACTCGATCGCAACGATCTGCAAAACGACCAAGGCCGCCGGGAAAGCTGCTGGCATCCATTGCGGGTCACCGGAGATGACGCGGCAGATGCTCGACAACGGCTTCGACTTCGCGACGCTGATCACCGATGTGCGCATGTTCACGACCATCGTGTCCTCGCAGCTCGCCGCCACGCGCAACGTCAAAGCCGATGCCCCGAAGGGACAATATTGATCGCGGTACCAACGCCGCAAGGAGAATTGAAATGAAGCGCGTGGGCGTAATCGGCCTCGGGGACATGGGTAGCGGGCTGGCCAAAAACCTGATCGCTAACGGATATGACACGGCAGGCTTCGACTTGAGCGAAAAGCGGATGGACGCGCTCGCTGCAATGGGCGGACATCGAACGAAAAGCCCCGCGGAAGCCGGGGACAACGCCGAAGCGGTTTTCGTCATGGTGCTCAACGGTCAACAAGCCCGTTCGGTGATTTTCGGCGAGAAAGGTCTCGTCACGACGATGAAGCCTGGCTCGTCCATCATCATGACCGCGACGATCAAACCCTCGGAGGCTGCCGGCATTGCCGCCGACCTGGAAAAAACCGGCCTGCGTTTCGTGGACTCGCCCGTGACAGGTGGGTATGCCGGTGCGCAGAACGGGACGCTGACTATTATGGTGTCGGCGCCGAAGCAGAGCTTTGACGACCATCAGAAAATCCTGTCGGCTGTCGGCAAGAAAATATTCCACGTCGGCGAGACGGCCGGGATGGGCCAGGTGATGAAAGCCTGCCTGCAATCGCTGATCGGGGCGATCTTCACAGCGACCTTCGAGGCCGCCGTGCTCGCGGCAAAATCAGGCGTGTCGGGCAAGGCGCTATTTGACGTCTTCACCAATTCCGCGGCGGGCAGCGTGGTGACCAACAATGCTTTGCAAAAGATCCTTGATCGCGCCTTCGTCGGCACCGGCAGCCACATCGCGACCATGTACAAGGATTTAACAATCTCCCTCGACCACGCCCGCGAGACTGGCGTGCCGCTGTTCACTGCGGCAGCTGCAATGCAGCTTTTCCAGGCGGGCAAGACGCGCTTCCCGGAGGAAGACAATTGGGCAGTGACGAAAGTGATCGAAGACATCGTCGGCGCCAGGGTCACCTGGTAGGCCACGACGCAACACGAAATAGCCATGTCGGAGAAAACGATGCGCGCAGTTGGATTTGTCGGCGTCGGCAACATTGGCGGCCCGATGGCGCGCTGCCTCAAGCGCAAGGGCTACGACCTGATCGTATGCGATCAGAACGAAGCCGCGCTGCAGTCCTTCCGTGCCCTGGGAGCACGCACCGTGACAGAACCGCGAAACCTCGGCGGCGAAGAGGCCGTTGTGTTCATGGTGTCGAACGACCAGCAGCTTAAAGACGCCGTTCTCGGGTCCAAAGGATTGCTCGCCGGGATCGACGGACGCGGGCCAGCTCTGGTCATCGTCATGAGCACCGTGTTGCCCGCGACGATTCAGGAGATCGCTACGCCGCTGCGGGCGAAAGGGGTGCGCATTGTCGACGCCCCGGTGAGCGGCGGACCTCTTCCTGCGGAAAAAGGCGAGCTCACCATCATGACCGGCGGCGACCCGGTCGATCTGGAAGCGGCGAAGCCTATCCTTGAAACGATGGGTCAACGGATCATCAATTGCGGAGCGCTCGGCAGCGGCGAGATGATCAAGATCGTCAACAATCTCGTCGGCGTCAGTGTTCAATTCCTCGTGGCTGAGGCATTCCAGCTGGCGCACAAGTCCGGTGTGGATCTCGCGCGGCTTGCCACCGTCATGGACACAAGTTCGGGCCGGAACTTCTGGTCGCGCGACTGGGAGCTGACGCGGCGGCAATATGATGAATATGCCAGCGACCTGCCGAAGCTCGATGTGTTTCTGCAGCGGTCGGTCAAGGATTTCAAACTAGCGCTACAGCTTGCCGGCCAGGAAGGAATCACGATGCCGATTCTGGAAACAGTGACCGACACCGTCTCGAAGATGCAGCGTCAGGACGTCTACGATCGCTTCCACTCTTTCGCGTGAGCGTCAGTCTTCACGCTCCATTCGGCGTGCGGCGATAATCTGGATAGGCGCAGCGAGCGCCGTAAGACCGGCGAGAAGAATGATCGAGAGCGCGGACGCACCAGACAGGTCCGGATAGCTCCAGGTCAGCCAGATCGCCGACGCAAGCACGACGTTGCTCGTGGTCATTAGCAGCAGCGGAAAGCTCAGATCGCGTGCCGCATGCGTGGCGATCCAGAGCCACGCATTCACGCTCTGCTGCAGCAGCAGCGGGAAAATGATCCGGCGCAAGCTTGTCCACCAGGTCGCGCCACTGACGTTTGCGGCGTCTTCCAGTTCCTTGTGGATCTGGGACAATCCGCTCGAGATGGCCCGGGTGGCGAACGGCAGATAGACGGTGACGTAGCCGATCACAAGCACCCAGATTGTGCCGTAGAGTGGTGTGCGCAGATAAATCACGAGGATCGCGATGCCCATGACGATCGGGGGAATCGCCATCGGCGAGAATGACAGTAGGTCCAGCGCCTTGCCGGCCCATCCCTTGGTGCGCACCGAGAACCAACTCACCAGGCCCGCGATGAACACAGTTATGGTCGCGCTGAAAAGGAGAAGCTCCACCGTGTTGACCAGCGCGCGCTTGACCAGCGACGTGTCCAGAACACGGCTATAGGCGCCGAGCGACATCTGGCCGATATCGGCGAAGGACGGCACACGATAGAACGGAAACAGACTGGTCCACAGCAGGATCAAAATCGGAAGCAGCATCAGAACGAAATAGGCCGCGATGCCGCCCAGCGCCGGATAGCGCCACACGCCCAGGGAAAGCCGCCGCGGCCGGAAGGCTTTGCCGCTGACCACCCAATAACGCTCGCTCATGCGCGTGGTGCGGAAATAAATCCACATCAAAAGCGCGGCGAGCAAAAGAAACATCGTCCCATAGGCCGCCGCCAGACCGTAATTGGAGATGCCGGACTCGGCCGACGACAGCGTGTAGATACGCGTGCTCAGTACCGGCACCTGTGCGGTGAGGCCGAGGATCAAAGGAAGATCGAAAGACTGGATCGTCGCCATCGTGAGAAAGATGCCGATCGACACGATACCCGGCGTCAGCAGCGGCATGGTGATCCGCCGCAGGATCGTGAGGCGCGAGACGCCAAGCGCGAACGCCGCATCCTCGAGCTTCGGATCCATGTTCCGGAACAAGCCGGAAATCATCACGTAAGCGGTGGGCACGACCGCAAGACCGTTGATGAAGATCATCGACTCCATCGTGAACGGCGTGAATGGCGACAGCTCCATTTGAAAGAGCCACTTGACGAGGACGTTCAACGCTCCGTTGCTGGGGTTGATCAGCAATATCCACCCGAAGCCGATGACCAAGGGCGGAACCGTCATCCAGGTAAACATCAGGACACGAATGGTGACGCGACAAGGCACGTCGGTCCGCTCGGTCAGCCAGGCGCACGCGCTTGCAATCAGCACGCCCATCAACACGCTGCCGGCTGAGTAAATGAAGGTGTTGCGCAAAAGCCCGATCGTTCCTCGCGCACTCAGTACCGCGCGATACTGATCCAGCGTGAAATCCGGCGATGCGAGCGGGATCGCCCCGTCAGGCAGGAAACCCGTGCGTAAAAGGACCAGAAGCGGTCCCCCGATCAGCACAAGTACGAGAAGAAGCAGTGCGAACTGCGCGATGCGCTGCGTATCGATCGAGGATTCGACCCGCGAATCCGGCGCAGCGGCGGCCCCCGGCGCGTCCCGGTCCGCCAATGTCATCTGACGGCCTGTGATGCCGGTGAGGCCTCGGCGAGAGCAGGAGCCCTTGACGTCGCGGATGGCAGGATCGCGCGCAGTTCGGCAGCCGCGTCGTTCGAGCGAGGGATGACTACACAATGAGCCGGAGGGAATTCGAGCCGAATTTTATCGTCTTGCGCTATCTGCAGATAAGGATCGAGGATGACCCGCAGCGTGACAGACCCAACACGTGCCTCAACCTCGATTCCATCGCCGAGATAATTCACGCGTTCAACCTTGCCCTCGAACACATTATTGCTTCCGGGCGCGCCTTCACTGACGCGAATCGAGTGCGGACGAATGACGATAAAAACCATGTCGCCGGATTTGATGTTGGCGGGCACGGCAACATTGATCTTGCCGATTTCAGTATCGACGGATGCTCTGTCGCCCAAAACCTTTCCGGCGATCAGATTGCTCCGGCCCATGAAATCGGCGGCAAATATGCTTCCGGGACGCAGATAGACGTCGCGCGGAGCACCCTGTTGCACGATACGGCCCGCGCGAAGCAGCGCGATCTGATCGGACATGGCCATCGCCTCGACCTGATCGTGAGTGACGAAAACAGTCGTCGTGTTCAGGAAATTGACGACCTGCCGCAGTTCGACGCGCATGTCTTCGCGCAGTTTGGCGTCGAGGTTCGACAGCGGCTCGTCGAGAAGGAGAAGTCGCGGCCGGTGAACGAGGGCGCGCGCGAGCGCTACGCGCTGCTGCTGCCCGCCGCTCAGATTGGGAGAGGGTCGATCGGCGAATTCGGCGAGTTTCACAAGTTCGAGCGATTCCATGACCCGACGCCGGACGTCGGCAGCCGGCATTCGGTTACGCCCATAGACGAGTGGAAAAGCCACGTTCTCGAAAACAGTCATATGCGGCCAGATTGCATAGGACTGGAAGATCATGCCGATGTTACGGCGATTTGCCGGGACCGTATTCCGTGTGTTGCCGGAAAATACGATGTCGCCGCCGATCCTGATTTCTCCCTCGTCGGGTGTCTCAAGACCGGCGATGCTCTGCAGGATGGTCGATTTGCCGCATCCGCTCGGGCCGAGCAGCGTGAAGAAATCGCCTTCCCTGACATCGAACGAGACGCCATTGATGGCGTTGACGCCCGCCTGCCCTTCACGTCCCTTGAAAGTCTTCTTCAGGGCTCGAACAGAAAGCATGAGCTTCTTCCAGGAATCCTTTGTACGGGACGCCCAGGCCAGGCGGGGTCGTCAGATCATTCTATTCTAGAGCGTAAGGACTATTTCGTCCCCTGCTCGGCAATTAAGCCCTGGATGGTCTTGCGAAGCGCAATACCGCCCTCGGCTTGCTGAACCGAGCCGACTTTCGCCATCTTGGCGCCCTTGTCCACTTGCGCCTTGATCGATTTCGCGAGGTCGCTTCCCGGATCGAACGCGCTCGGCATCATATCGAACTGGTTCACGACCTTGACACCCTCTGTCGCAAACCATGCAGCGAACAGACGCGCGGCGTTCGGGTTCGGACTGTTTTCCGGCACGAAAACGTGCTGCGGCGAAACCGGAACGATGTCGGAGAAATTGCGGAAACGAACGGGCTCGCCGCGCTTGCGCGCTGTTTCGACGAAGTGATAGCCGGTGATCCCCATCGGCACCGTGCCAGTAGACACGGAATTGGCCACCACCACCGATCCGCGCAGCAACACAGGTTTGTTGTTGAGCAGCTTCTTCGCGAACTCCGTCGTCGCAGCCGAGCCCATGGCGTAGCTGATGACATCGAGAGGCACGAGCGCGAACTGGTTCACGCCGAATTTGCCCTGGAATTTCGGATCGGCCAGATCCGTCACCTTCTGAGGAAGGTCGGATTCCTTCGCGAGATTCGTGTTCCAGGCAAGACCGAACACGAAATCGTATTCATGCAACGCGAGCCCGCGAAGCTCGGGAATCACGAGATCGTTCGCTTCCTTGATGCCGGGTAATTCTTTAGCGAAGACCTTGTCATAGGGATAAGGCTTCACCACACCCGCCTTCACCGGCGTGAGGAAGCCTTCGGTCGAGTCCGAACCGATCATGTCGACGCTCACACGACCGCTAGCGGATTCCGCGATCACGCGGGCGTCGCCCTCGGCGGGATTGATCGCAAGCCATTCGCCCTGGATGTTGAGGCCGAAACGCTTGTTGAATGCATCGAAGGCGGCCTTGCGCGCGCCCTCGCTCGCGGGATCCGGCGCCCAGACGATGACACGGCCTTCTTTCTTGGCGCCCGCCAAAACCTTTTCGAAAGTCGTTTCAGCGGCGGCGCTCCATGCGGGCCGCGTCACGCCGAACGCGGCCACGGTACCGGCTGCCGCAAGCAGATGACGGCGCGAAATCCGGCTGGACGTGCCGGTCGCCGGTGTTTGGTCTTTAGACTTGCTCATCTGGATTCCTCCCTGTGCGCTTTCCATCGGCAAACGTTGAATCACAGTGCGGAGCTTAGGGTCGTCAGCAGGACCCCTGCCCCGTCTTGGAATTGGCTTCGAGCCATCTAAAGCACTTTTGCATAGCATTGCAACAAGTAACCCAGTATCCGATGCCAAGGTAGTTATCGTGCAACTAGCGGCTGATGAAGATCGTCATTGATCATTCACTGGTGGTCTGTCACCCGTCATTGACACCATGAAATGCGTCGGCTAATGCATAGCTATTCATCTCGGTCTGCCTTAGCGCCTCGCCGATTTCTGCGACGGCCGCCAGCGGCAGCCGGCATCAAGAACGAACCTCAGCGGCCCTGTGCGCGGGAGCGGTGCGCGTGAAATCTGTAGTGTTGACGGAAGCGGTGCACGAGGCCGGAATGGCACTGCTCAACGGCCGGCCGGATATCAAGACCACCGTCGCGCAGGGATTGGCACAGGCCGATTTTCGCAGCGCTATCGCAGGTGCCGACATCATCGGGGTGCGAACATTCCGGCTGACGCCGGAAATTCTCGGCTGGGCCAATCATCTGGAGATGGTCTCGAAGCACGGGATCGGCTGCGACAACATCGCAGTGGATCACCTGTCGGGACGCAATATCCCGGTGGCCATTGCAGCGGACGCCAACGCGACATCCGTCGCCGAGCACGCGATCATGCAAATGCTCGTTACCGCCAAGATGTTGCTGCAATACGACAAGCGCGTTCGGGCTGGCGAGTGGGATTTCCGCAAGCAGCCGATGTCCGGCGAACTCGACGGCCGCACCGTCCTGATCGTCGGCTTTGGCCGGATCGGCCAGCGCGTCGCCAGCCTCTGCCGCGCCTTCGACATGCGCGTTCTCGCCTACGACAGCTTTATCCCGGCGGACAAGGTCAGGGCGATGGGCTATCAGCCGGTGACCGATCTTGACGCAGGTATCGCGGAAGCGGATTTCGTCAATCTCCACATTCCCTTTTCGCCCGCGACCGAAAATTTATTCAGCGCGGAACGGCTCGCAAAATTCAAGCCGGGCGCCATTCTGATCAATTGCTCGCGCGGCGGCATCGTGGACGAAACCGCATTGGCGAAGGAATTGAAAGACGGCAGAATCGCCGTGGCGGGCGTCGATGTATTGAAGCAGGAACCACCTCCGAAGGATCATCCCCTTTTCGCCTTACCTAACGTCGTCTTGACGCCGCACAGCGCCGCGCTCACGCGCGAAGGCGCCCGCAAAATGGCCGTTTCGATGGCCCGTAACATCGTCGACTTCCTCGACGGCAGGCTCGACCGAAAGGTGGTTGTCAACGTCAACGAAATCGCGCCGTCGCCGGCCATCACGGCGCCTTAGGCACCTCGCGCATTCAGTCAAGGACGCAACCATGAAACTTGGGGTTATCACCGACGGCATCAGCCGAGATTTCGATCACGCGTTGAAAGTGATGACTGCCAACGGCCTTGAGTATGCCGAGCTGCAATACATCTACGACAAGGAAGTCGGCGACATGAGCGTCGACGAACGCAAGCGCGCCCAGCAGCTCATCAAGAAATATGGCGCGAAGGTGTCTTGCATCTCGCGCCATGTGTTCGTCGGCCTGCCTCTGCCCGCGACCAAGCCCGGCGACGCGGCCCACAAATCCCATATGGAAGGTTTGCAGAAATGCATCGAGATGGCGCGTGAGCTCGAATGCAAGGTCGTTCGCATCATGAGCGGGCGCAAGGAACTCATCATTTCCGGCAAGAACGGCGCGGACCATTGGCTAGTCAGCAAGGGCGCATGGGACGCGCTCGCGCCAATCATTGAGCCGGCGGTGCGGCTCGCCGAGCGCGAAAATATTCAGCTCGTGATCGAAACAGGATTCACCGGCATGGTATTCTCGGCCTGGGCCGGCCGGCAGCTGATCGACAAGATCGGCAGCAAGCATCTCAAGCTGCTTTGGGATCCGGCGAACTGTCTTTACACCCACGAAAATGCATGGCCGGATGGATACGAATGGCTGCGCGGCGGTTATATCGGCCACATCCATATGAAGGATATTGCCATCGACACCGCCAAGGGCCACGTCGAGTTTCGCCAACTGGGTCAGGGCCAAATGGGGCCGATGATCGAACCGCTTGCCAATGCCTTGCGCGCGGAGAAATTCGACGGCGTTGTTTCGCTGGAAAGCGTCTACCGACCGGCCAACGGCACCTTCGAGGACGGATTCAAGGCTTCGATCGCGAAATTCAAGTCGGTTTTTGGATGATTCCGGAATGAGCCAGGACGTCGTTCGCCTGGCCATTCTGGGTGCAGGCCGCATCGGTCAACTGCACGCCGGAAATATCCTAGCCAATCCGCGCGCGCACCTGGCCTACGTTTACGATCCGGTCGCGGACAGCGCCAAACGTCTCGCCGCGCAGGCAAATGCCAAGGTCGCAAGCGTCGAAGAGATCCTGCAGGCCCGCGATGTCGACGGCGTTCTCATCACCAGCCCCACCACAAGCCACATTTCGCTCCTCACCGCAGCGGTCAAGGCCGGAAAGCCTGCCTTATGTGAAAAGCCGCTGAGCCTCGACGTTGCGCAGGCCGAGGCCGCGGTGAAGGCGTTCAAGGCCGCGGGCGCGCGCTGCATGCTCGGTTTCCACCGGCGTTACGATCCGCAATTACAGAAAGCACGTGAATATATCCACAGTAATGCGATCGGCACCGTATTCCAGATGACCCTTTCGTCGCACAGCGCCGCCATCCCGCCGGACGATTACATCCTCAATTCAGGCGGCCTGTTCCGCGACCAGTCGATTCATGATTTCGACATCGCGCGCTATCTAGTCGGCGAGGAATTCAAGAGCGTGTATGCGGTCGGCGGGTGCATGATCGCCAAACGCATCGGGGAACTCGGAGACATCGATACGGCAATGATCACGCTCGTCTCCGCATCCGGGTGCCAAGTTCACATCAACAACGGCCGCTTCAGCCCGTTCGGCTACGACCAGCGCGTCGAAATTCTTGGCACCAAGGCGGCTTGTCTCATCGAGAACGTGCCGCGCGATATGCTTATCCGCGCCAACGAAGGCGGCTTTACCTCTTCTCAGCCGGTCTACTCATTTATCGAACGGTATGAGAAAGCCTATCAGGCAGAACTCGACGCGTTCCTGCGCTTCGTGAAAAACGGCGCGGAGCCCGTGGCAGACCAGGATGACGGGCTTCAGGCGCAACGGCTGTCGGAGGCCGCCCTGAAGTCGTTGCGCACCGGCGTGCCCGTCGCTCCGGACAGCAATTGACCGGCATCACGGCCCGTAACACACCGATGACAATGAATTCGACCATCGAAAAACTCGGACGGCGCCTGCGGATCGCGGTCGCCGGCGGGGGAGAAGGTGCGATCATCGGAAGTGTGCACCGCACCGCGATGGCGTTCGACGGGCATTTCGAGATCGTGGCAGGCGCACTCTCCTCGAGCCCCGAGAAATCCAGAAAACAGGGAACCGAACTTGGGCTGCCCCGTGTGTATGACGATGCCATCTCCATGCTCCGGGGCGAACAGAACCGGGACGATCGCGCAGACGCCATCGCGATCATGACGCCAAATGATTCGCATTTTGCGATAACCGGCGCCGCCCTTGACGCCGGCTTCCACGTCATTTGCGACAAGCCACTCGCGAACACGTCGCGCGAGGCAGCCCTGCTGCGCGACAAGGCCGCCTCAAAAAAGCTTCTGCTCGCCGTAACCTACAATTACTCCGGCTATCCGATGGTGCGGCAGGCGCGCCATATGGTGTCGGCGCGTGAACTCGGCCGCATCCAGATGGTCGAGGTGCGCTGCGTGCAGGGAAATCTCAGCGCTGGTATTGAGAACAGCGCCAGCATGCCAAAGAGCGTCGCGTGGCGGCTCAATCCTGAACAGGGGGGTCAACACCATTTGATGCTCGATGTTGGCACGCACGCGCACCATCTTGCGGCCTACGTCCTTGGCCGCGACTTCACCGAAGTCTTCGCCGACCTTGGGCCGGCCGTCGCCGGGCGAAAGTTCGACGACAGCGCTGCCATCGTTGCGCGCATGCAGGACGACGTGCGTGCATCGCTGCTCGTGACGAAGGCCGCGACCGGCTCGCCCAACGTGTTCGGTATTCAGCTGTATGGCGAAAAGGCCGGCCTTGCCTGGAACCAGATGCAGCCGAA
This sequence comes from uncultured Hyphomicrobiales bacterium, assembly GCA_964584855.1. Classification (GTDB taxonomy): domain Bacteria; phylum Pseudomonadota; class Alphaproteobacteria; order Rhizobiales; family Xanthobacteraceae; genus Pseudorhodoplanes. Next base: position 159,626 of record CAZPBF010000001.1, on the reverse strand, counting down.
TGTCCTGCAGATATTGCGGCCTGGCTCCATCGAGCTTCTGCAACGGACCAGCGAGGCGCTCGGTCCGCTGGCGCGCCATTCGCTCCATGTGCCTTCGGCTCACCCCGAAGGCTTTCGCGAGGCCTTCGCGAACCTCTATTCAGACTTCGCCGAAGTGCTGGCCTCCCGAATTGCCGGAGTGAACCCCAATCCACTTTCGCTGACATTGCCGAGCGCGGACATCGGCGTCGCTGGCCTGATGTTCGTCGAAGCCTGTCATGAATCGAAAATAAAGCGGGCCTGGGTGAAGATCGAAAAGAGCGCGGGATAACGATCGGCCAATGACCGTGCGGCCCCGCTTCGCGCTCAATCACATCGTCGCTCCGAAACTGGATTATCAGGCCTTCTTCGATCTCACGAAAAACGCCCGATTCGACGCGGTCGAATTGCGTAACGAGATGGACGGCGTTGCAATCAAGAACGGCACGCCACCGGAAGCGATCCGCGAGGCGGCGCAATCCCGTGACTTGCGGATCCTCTCGATCAACGCGTTGCGCCGTTTCAACGACTGGGGGCGAGAGCGCGAAAAGCAAGCCCGCGAGCTTTCCTTCTACGCGATGCGATGCGGCGCGGAAGCGATCGTGATCTGCCCGGTCAACGATGCGTCGTTTCGTCCTGCCCGTGACGAGCTACTGAAAGGCATTCGCAATGCTCTGCGGGCCCTAAAGCCTGTTCTCTCCGATCATGGCGTGCGCGGCCTGATCGAGGTCGTCGGCTTTCCATCGAGCTCTCTGTCGCTGAAGCGTGAAGCGGTCGACGCAATCGATTCCATCGGCGGCCGTGACGAGTTCGGGCTTCTTCACGATACCTTCCATCACCACCTCGCGAAGGATCCGGACCTCTTTCCCGACCGCACCGGCCTTATCCACATTTCGGGCATGGCCGAGGCTCTCGCTCCGAAGAACGATACGCCGCGCATCCTTGTCGACGCGCACGACACAATGGGAAGTGTCCGTCAGGTCGCTGCGCTCCTGAAAGGGGGCTATCGTGACTACGTTTCATTCGAATCTTTTTCCCCGCTGGTCCAGAACGCGCCCCATTTGGGCGACGAGATCTGCCGTAGCGCGGATTTCATCGCAAGTCGGATTCAAGCGTTGGCCGCGGGCTAAAATGAATTCCAAGCCGGAGCTCGGATATTACGATAATCGCCGCGGCATCGTCGCGGTCGTGACAGCCTGCGCGCTGTTCTCCGTCAATGACATCTTCATGAAAATGACCACGCTCATCTATTCTGCGAGTGAGGTTCTTTTTCTTCGCGGCCTGGTGACGGTGCTTTGTGCCATGATTGCCCTCGCCGCCACGGACAGCTTACGGCTCATTGGCGCGTCGCTGAAACCAAGTGTCGTGCTGCGTGCGCTACTCGAGGCCAGCGCACACGTCTGCTTCATCGTCGCTATATCGCGGATGCGGCTCGCCGAGTTGCTCGCGGTGAACCTTGTCTCGCCTGTCATTCTGACCATGTTTCTCGGATTTTTCTTTAAAGAGCAGGTCGGCTGGCGCCGCTGGCTCGCGGTCTTCGCGGGCCTGGCCGGCGCGCTATGTATCGTGAAGCCAAGTCCGTCCGCCTATAACGCGTGGGCCTTGCTAGCGCTGATGGGTGCGGCGGCCTCGGCCTTGCGCGAGATCGCAAACCGACAGATTCACGACGACATTCCAACGTCAATCATCAGCTTCTCAAGTCTTGTCGCCGTTACACTTTCTGGTGTTGTGCTTGCGCTATTGCTGCAAGACCACTGGGTCATGCTACCGACGAAATATCTCTGTTTCGTCGTTGCGGCTGCTTTGGTGCTGAGCGCCGGGATGTTCTTTGCCGTCGCCGCATTCCGAAATGTCGACATCACCGTCGTCGCCCCGTTTCGCTACTCCCTTCTGCTATGGGGTGCGCTCGCCGGATACCTGCTATTTGATGAAATCCCCGACGCCTGGTCGTTTCTGGGCATACTGCTCATTGTGGGAAGCGGCCTCTACATAGTGCACCGCGAACGCCTGCGACGAGTTCTTACCCTTGCTCCTGAGAGGCCTGATAGGACGCCGACTGTCACCTAGACGACATCGCCGAACGTTCCGGGGGGTCGAGCGAGCTCTGGCGCCCCTTATCGTCCCGCAGGAAATTCGAATTTATATTTTGAACGCGTCGAACGTCGCGGAATGGAACAGTTCCGCCATGCGAACCGCGCGGGATGACAGTCCTTGCGCATGATGATGCCGCAGGAATGTCTCAAGCACATGCCGGTTCGGCTCGACGCCGTAGTGCCAGAAATCCTCGCCCATCAGCGTCGTTGCGCGCATCGTGGTGGCAGCGAGCACGATCATTGTAGTTGCGCTTGGGCGCAAACGGTGAACAAAAGTGTCAAACCTCAACGCGAAAGTGTCTAACCGAGCAACGAAGCTCAATGAGATAGCGCGGATTTGTCTAACCGATCACAATGCGGCTCCGAACAGTAAGCCGACTTATGCGCGAGTCACGACGCGAAATCCAACGTGACCAGCCGAACTATTCGGACTGACGCCAATACGGGCTGCGATCCGATAGCGATAACAATAGGAACGGTGGCAAAGATAGGATCCACCCTTCAGCAATCGATCTCTTTGGGCGGACGCGGCCGCGTTGCGTTGCTTGGCGGCGCGGGTCAGCGAATGGATACGAAAAGCATCGGCACACCATTCCCAAGTGTTGCCGACCATGTTGAAGAGACCAAAGCCGTTGGGATCGAAGACATCGACCATTACCGTTCCCGTCTGTTCGGGCCGCAAATGACCGTCAGGAAAGTCGCCCTGCCAGATGTTGCACGGATGCAAAACGTCGTCGTTCGGTTCCTCATCGCCCCAGGGAAAGCGCGATCCTTTCAGGCCGCCTTGCGCCGCGAATTCCCATTCCGCCTCCGTCGGCAGCCTTCCACCCGCCCATTGCGCAAACGCCGTCGCGTCGTGCCACGAGACATGCACGACTGGATGTTCCGCACGCGTGGCGATATCTGACGACGGTCCTTCGGGACTTTTCCAGCACGCCCCGTCGACACGTTTCCACCACGACGGGGCATCTTCGGACGTCCCTTCATGTTGCGCCACGAAATTCTTGAAGACCAGGGACCAACCGAAACGCTCGGCCTCCGTGACATAACCAGTCGCGGCCACGAATTCCGCGAACCAATGGTTCGTCACCGCGTAAGGATCAATCGCGAAGGGCTTGACATCAACAAGACGTGACGGTCCCTCACCATCGTTCGGCAGCGGGCTGTTGTCGGTCCCCATGCGGAAGCGGCCGCCCCGCAACACGATGAACCGTTCGGGGACTTCGCGGCGCTGACGCGCAGCGACGGCCGTACGTATTCCACTGCGATGAAGACCGCTACAGCAGCTGCTCAAACTCGCCTCTAATTATAAACGGGCTTGGTGCCGGGAACGGGCGAGTAACCGAAGGAACCCAGGGCCAGAATTTTCTCTCGCCCGCCGAGCTCCCTGATCTTTTCGGCTTGGTCTCTGCGCGCGAGCGCGTCCGCCGCCTCCGGATCGACCACCTTGCGCAGGGCCGCGTCGCAATCTGCGGCAAGCCCGCCATAGCCGGCCTCCCGCGCGAGATTGCGTCGCTCACACGGGTCCGCTTCGAGGTCGAACAGTTGAGCGGGCATGCCGACGTAGTAAACGTATTTGAACTTGCCCTTGCGGATCATAAAGGCGCCGGTCGCCGCTCCTGCGGCGTGATATTCGCTCATCACGGTGCGCTTGGGTGCGGTGCCTGCAACAACATCGAACAGCGACGATCCGGGCAAGTCATTGTCGTCAGGGTGAGGCTTCAGCCCCACGCAATCCACGATGGTCGGGAAGCAATCCACGAGCGAAACCGGCTCGGTGCACGCTACGCCCTGCGGCGTCTCCGGACCAGCCATGATCATCGGCACCGCGGCAGAATCCTCGTACATGTTCGACTTGCCCCAAAGCCCGCGTGCCCCGAGATTGTCACCGTGATCGCTCGTGTAGATCACGCGCGTCTCGCCGGCTAACCCGTTATGCGCGAGCGCCTTCACAAGTCGTCCAACATTATGATCCACAAACGAGACCAGCCCGTAATAGGCGGCAATCGCCTTGCGCGCTTTCTTCTCGTCGAAAGCCTCGTCATAAACCTGGCACGCGCGCATCGCATCGATGAAGGGATGGTGGGGGCGCTCGGTGGCTGCATAGTCGAATGGCAATGGCACCTTGTCCTCCGGGTAACGATTGTACCATTCCGGGCGGGCGATCAGCGGAAAGTGCGGGCAGACCAGCGATACGAACAGCATCCACGGCTTTCGGTCCGGTCTTTGCGCACGTTCACGCAGCCAATCTTCCGCTGCCGCGGTGATACGATCGTCATAACCTTGGTAGGTGGAATCACCGCAACCCGCTTCCGCCGCGAGTTTGAGGGACGCTACGCGCCGCGGGGGTGGATCGCGCAACATTCCGATCGGATCGCCGACACCGTCGACGATATGCAGCGGCATGTGCTCCTTGCTAAATCCGTTGTCATCGTCCCCGCTGCGGAAATGCAGCTTGCCGATAGAGTCAACGCGGTGCCCGGCCTCGCGCAGCCGAAGCGCCCACGAGGGCACGCTGCCGTCATAGGCAAGGCAATTGTCCCAGAAACGAATGTCGTGGACATAGCGGCCAGTTTGGAAACTGGCCCGCGAAGGAACACAGATGGGAGAATTACAGTACGCATCGGTAAAGCGAACGCCCTGGCCCGCAAGGCGATCGAGATTGGGGGTCTGAATCATGGGATGACCGTGGCAGCCGAGCATCCGTTTGTTGTGCTCATCCGACATGATGAAAAGAAGATTCCGAGGCTGCATGATCGAGTCCTGCCTATTGCGTATTGTTCTTCATGACGACGCACTCGGCGGCGGGCACGGAAAGCTCCACCGAAACGCCAGGCGTTAGTGTGTGACGACAGCCGTCCTGCACGCGCAGCACGTTGCCGCCAACATCAATGTGATGTTCGACGATGTTTCCGAGAAAGGTGCTTTCGACGACCGTCCCTCGAAAAACGTTGCCAGCTGTGGCGCGCTCGGACCTGCCGAGGGTCAGCGCCTCAGGACGGATGGCGACGATGACATCTGAGGAAATGCCGGATTCTTCATTGAGTTGAGCTTCGATTACCATGCCGCCGACCTGCACGCGCGCGCATTCACCTTCTCGGGCGATAACCGTGCCCGCGAGCTTGTTCACAAGGCCCATGAAATCGGCAACGAAAAGGTTCGCCGGACGGACATAAACGTCGCGTGGCGTGCCGACCTGTTGGATCATTCCCTTATTGAAAACCACGATACGATCGGACAGCGCCATCGCTTCGGCCTGATCGTGCGTGACATACACGAATGTAATGCCGGTTCGCCGCTGCAGAGTCTTGATTTCGGCGCGCATCCGTTCACGCAATTTCGCATCAAGATTGGAGAGCGGTTCGTCGAGAAGAAGGATGGAGGGTTCCACAACGAGCGACCGGGCAAGCGCCACGCGCTGCAATTGCCCCCCTGACAACTGTCCGGGATGCCGCTTTTCCAGTCCCTGAAGGCCGACCGCCTCGACCATGCGCATCACCCTCTCCACTACCTCGGCGCCCGGAACGCGAGAAATCCGCAGACCAAAAGCGATGTTGTCGAACACAGACATGTGCGGCCATACGGCGTAATTCTGAAAAACCATGCCCATGCGACGCAGTTCCGGAGGAACGGTCGCTTGTGGGGACGACATCAATTGATCCGCCACACGGATCGTGCCTTCATCCGGCACGAAAAAGCCTGCCAGCGTCCGCAGCATGGTGGTTTTCCCGCAGCCGGAAGGCCCGAGGAACGTCACAAACTCCCGCTCCGAAATGGAAAGAGTGATGTCGCGCAACGCCTGAAAAGAGCCAAACCGCTTGCCGATGCCAGAAATCTCGATGAAGGCCATCGGCTCAGGCCTGCATCTGCGGGTCGCCGGATCGTGATCCGGAAAGCCAATTGACCACCGCCGACAATGAAAGAACCACTGCGATCGTGAATACGGCGAGTGCGGAGACGACTTCGAGCTGTCCGAGGTCGTTCAACCGATAGATGGCGATGGATATGGTTTCCGTCCCTCCCGCGTAGAGCAGGATCGTCGCGCTGAGTTCGCCGAACGCCGGAATAAAAACCAGCAGAAAGGCAACGAGCAATCCCGGGCGCGACAGCGGAAACAAGATCCGTTGGATGACCGTCGACCATGACGCGCCTGTGATGCGGCCCGCTTCCTCAAGCGAGGGATCAATTTGCCGAAAGGTCGCATTTGCGCTGCGCGTCGCAAGAGGGACAAACCGCGCCACATAGGCCGCCAGGAGAATCCAGATCGTTCCGTAGATTTCGAACGGCAGACGCAAGAACGCCAGCAGAATGCCGACCGCCATCACCGTTCCCGGCAAACCCAGCGGCAGGATAGCGAGATAATCGAGCAGCCGGCGCCCACGAACGGTTGTTCGCAGATCGAGGTAGGCGATTGACGACCCGATGAGCACGGCGATCGCGGCCGACGCGGTAGCGAGCTTGGTGCTGTTGATAATGCCGCGAACCGAAACCTGATCGAAGAACAGCGCGGTGCCGAAATGCGCCAGCGTGAAGTTCGACAGGGATACCGGGTCGGTCCAGCTCCTGGAGAACGCGGTCAGAACCAGCACCCCGATGGGCGCAATGGCGCTGAAGAACAAGACGAACATGCAGAACATCAGCAGTGGCCAGCGCCACGCGCCGAGCGCAAGCCGGCCGGTGCGCACGCCTCGACCGCCGACGGTGACATAGGAACGCCGCTCGAGATAACTGCGTTGCACGGCCAGTCCAATGACGGTGAGCAAGACAAGCACAAGTGACAGCGCCGATGCCTCGGCCCACCGCGGCGGATAACTACCGATGGTCGCGTAAATTCGCGTCGGCAAAAATACGATTTGCGCCGGCGTTCCGATGATCGCCTGTGGCCCGAAGAGCGCGAGCGAATCGATCGCCGCGAGAAGTGTCCCACCCGTGATGGCGGGTGCAACCAGAGGAAAGTTCACGCGAAGCAAGATTTGCCATCTTCGCGCACCGAGAATTTGTGCCGACTCCTCCAACGATGTGTCAACCGATCGTAGTGCGCCGTACGTCAGAAAATATGTAAAGGCGAAAACATGGATGCCAATAACAAAGATGACGCCGCCCATTGTGAAGATGTTGACGGGCCCGGAACTGACATCGATGAACATGCGCAGCAGACGATTGAGCTTCCCGGCGTCTGGCCCAAATAGAATGGTGTAGGCAAGCGCCGTCAGGTAAGGCGGGGTGATGTAGGACAACGCGACCAGCGCGTGCACGACGCTGCGAAATTTCATATCGGTGCGCGCCGTCGCCCACGCCAGCGGAACCCCAAGCAGGATGCTCATTGCGCCTGTGCCGACAGCGAGTTGTAACGTATTGATCAGCGCGGCATAGTTTTGCGGGCGGGTGAACGCGCGGATGAAATATTCGATGCCGAATTCACGCGGCAACCCGAAGGCCGCGAGAATCAGCCAAAGCAGCGGGTAACCGACCAGAAATAGAAGCAGGGCCACCGCGGCACCAAGCACTAGGCCTTGAAGGCTTACGCGCTTCCCGACGGCCGCTGAAAATGATCCTGCGCGGATCACGCTACCGGCGAATACGGCGCCCTGCATTCTCGTTTACCCAAACGCGATATGAGTTAGCTGCCCCACTCGCCGCCGAAGATCGCCGTCATCTGGTCCAGGATTTTCGCCCGATCTTTTTTGTATTCCAGAGGATCAAGCGTAAGCAGCTTGAGTTTCGATAACGGCGTCGACCCGGTCGGCGGAGCGACATCGGTGCGGCTCGAATATTTGCCACCCTTGGCGAGTATCGCCTGCCCTTCCGGGCCCATCCACCATTCGAAGAACAGAGCTGCCGCGTGCGGCCGCGAGGAATTCGCAAGTAGCCCGCATGCTCCGAGTTCTGTCGGAACGCCTTCCGCAGGAAATAGATAGTCGGTCGGCTTGCCTTGCAGCTTCGAGCGCCACGCAATGTTGTCATTTTGCAGGAAACCTGCGCCGCGCTCGCCACGCTCAAGAACCTGGGTGATCACTTGCGGACTCTGAACGCGTAACGGCTTGGTTGCCGCAAGCTGCTTCAGCAAGTCCCATCCAAGGTGCTTTGCCAACGTATAGAGGCGTGGCGCCCCGTCGCCCGTAGAGCTCGAGAAGAAAACCAGCCGCCCACTCATCTTGCCGAGATCGGCCCAAGTCTTCGGCGGATTCGAACCAAATTCCTGAGTGTTATACTGAATGACTGCTTGGGTCAGGCGATCGGTGATCCATGTGCCGTCTGGGTCGCGCAGATCCGCCGCGATAACGTCCATCGATTTCGATTTGAACGGTTTGAGCAGCTTGCGATCTTTCATCACGAGAAGCGCCGCCAGGTCGGATGCATCCACCATGTCGACCTGGGTGCGGCCCGCATCCGCCTCGGCAAGCACCTTTGCGGACACGTCGGCCGCGCCGCCGCGGAAATATTCCACGTTGATGCCGTACTTCTCTTTGAATGGAGCGATGACAGCGTCGACGATCTGAGTGTCCAGACTGGTGTAAAGCAGAACCTTGCCTTCGGCTTTCGCCTTGGCGACGTCGATCTGCGCCGCGTCAACCGGACCGGATGTCTGCGCCCAAGCGCGGCGTCCGAGTACGGTGAACGAATAACCGGCGACGAGACCCTTGAGAACGGAACGACGTCCAATTCGCATGTCACCCTCCCTGGTATTTTTGCGGCTTTTTGCAATCACGCGGGCGGTCAAACGAGCCGCCCCTTAACAGTCTGACGTAGAGATCGTGACCGTCTTGCTTCGGCACGGCAATTGACTGACAGTAGCGCAAATCATGACTGACAGGATATGATATGGATCATCGGCAGTTGCAGCTTTTTCTGGCGGTGGCGGAGCGGCTCAATTTGAGCCACGCGGCTGAGGCGATGAACATCACTCAGCCGGGCCTTTCTAAAAGCATGCACCGCCTGCATCGGTCGCTCGGCACGAAGCTCTACCAACGACGCGGGCGCGGTATCGAACTCACCGAGGCCGGACGCGCACTTGTCCGTCACGCAAAGCTGGTCGAGACCCAGATGGCCGACGCGCAGGCAGAAATCCTGGGAATCGCTGACGGGAAATGGGGCCACGCACGAATTGGTGCAGGCCCCTCCTGGCTCAGCCGGCATTTACCGGTCACCGTCTCGCGCATCATGGCCCAGCATCCCAATATCCGATTCACAGTGGACAGTGGCTTTCCCGATAAATTGATTGGTCGCTTGCGCCTGGGAGAGCTCGATATTGTAGTCGGGGCGCTACCCGAAAACCGTATCGATCCCGATCTGCGCTTTCTACGCCTGACCAGCGACGTCATACGCGTCGTGGGGCGCAAGGATCATCCGCTGACACGAAGGCGAAATCGCACTGTGGCGGACTACGCCAATCACCGTTGGATATTGCCCGGACGGCAAGAACTCGTCCGCCAGCGGCTGGCGCGCGCGTTTTTGGAGGCCGGATTTCCGGAGCCGACACCGGCGATCGAGGCAGATTCTCTCTCGCTAATCCTAACGACACTAAGAGCAACTGACTGTCTTGGTTTGACAACGAGCCAAATCCTTCTCGACAAAGAAGCACGCGGCGTTGTGGCGATCGACCTCGATGCTCTTCGCTTCCGGCGAGAGGCAGGCATCATCAGCCGTCGGCACGCTGATCTCTCGCCCTCGGTGAAACTCGTTATCGCAGGACTTCGGCAGATAGCAGCGAAGCATCGTGCCAATTAGTGGCATCAATTCGAACTGCTAGACGTTGTGGCACGCGACCGCTCGATCCTCTCCAAACGAGCGCAGCGACGGATCTTCTACCCGGCATCGCGACGTCGCGATGGGGCAACGTTTCACATAGGGACAGCCCTCCGCTTTCTCGAATTGACTCGGCGGCTCTCCGATTTCCATTCCTGGCTTGATGCGAATTGTCGGATCGGCCTTCGGCCGAGCGGCCATCAGCGTGCGTGTATAAGGGTGTACGGCCTGCTCGATGATCGCCCGGGTTGCCGCCGTCTCAACCACGCGGCCCATATACATGACGGCTACGCGATCGCTGATGTGACTGACGACGCCAAGATCGTGCGAGATAAAGATCATCGATAGCCCGATTTTTTCGCGCAGATCGGCGAGCAGGTTCAACACCTGCGCCTGGACCGAGACGTCGAGCGCGGAAACCGGCTCATCCGCGATGATGATGTCGGGAGCTGGCAGAATCGCGCGCGCGATCCCCACCCGTTGGCGCTGACCACCGCTCAGTTCATGCGGAAAGCGGGTCGCGAAAGAGCTGTCGAGGCCGACATCGTCCAAAGTTTTCGCGATCTGACTCCTGCGATCGGTGGTGTTGTGGAATAGCCCGTGGATGTCGCCGGATTCGGCAACCGAATCTCCGATGGACCGTCGAGGGTTGAGCGAGGCGAAAGGATCCTGAAACACCATCCTGATCTTCAGGTGCAGTGCGCGACGCTCCGCCGTGGTCGCTTTGATAATATCCCGATCACCGAACCATACTTCGCCGTGGTGGGGACGCACCAATCCGACGAGTGATCGCGCGACACTCGATTTGCCGCAACCGGATTCACCGACAATGCCCAGCACCTCGCCACCGGCAAGCGTGAACGACACATGCCTGACCGCCTCGATCTGGTGCACTCGTCCAGCGCGCTTAACGGTATAGTGCGTGGACAAGTCCCGTACGTCGAGAACTTGCCCCGCGTTCATGATGGTAATCTCGCAAGCGGGAAATGGCATAACGCGTGATGCCCGGAAGACAATCGCGCAGACGGCACGTTGCCAACCTTGCATATGTCCGCGGCTCTCACGCAACGCAGAGCGAACGCGCACCCTGTCTTGATAAGACCCGGTCTAACCGCCTGGCCAGCAATGGTGGTGAGCCGCCGTACGGGATTCGCCGGATCGGGCAGACAGGACATGAGCGCGTGGGTGTACGGATGCGCGGGACGCTCGAAGATATCGGTGACGCTCCCGGTCTCGACGATGCGGCCGCCATACATGACGGCGACCCGATCCACGAGCTGTGCAACGACCCCGAGATCGTGAGTGATGAAAAGAATCGACAAGCCTAGAGAGTCGCAAAGCTCGCGCAACAGGCTCAGGATCTGCGCCTGCACCGTCACGTCGAGTGCGGTCGTCGGTTCGTCCGCAATCAGAACCTGCGGCCGGCAGGCGAGCGCGATTGCGATCATCACCCGCTGGCGCATTCCGCCGGAAAGCTGATGCGGGTAGGCGCCAAGTTGCAACGCGGCGTCGGGGATGCGGACCATCTCAAGCAGCTCACGCGCTCTCCGCGTCCGGCCCGCTCCGGGCATGTGATCGTGGACCGCAATTGCTTCCTCAATCTGCTCGCCGATTTTCAGCACCGGATTGAGTGAGGACATCGGCTCCTGGAAGATCATGGCGATTCCGCCGTGGCCGGATTCGACGCGCCGATAGGGCGGCTCGTCGATGACGTCGACCCCGTCGAGCTCCACGCGTCCCGTCCGAACCCAGGGACCGTCCTCGCTCATCAGCCCCATCAGGGCAAGCGACGTCATGCTCTTGCCGCAGCCCGATTCTCCGACAAGGCCCAGGATTTCGCCGCGCGCGATCTCAAACGACACCGACGACACGATGTCGACGAAATCGTGCCGCGAGCCGATGGAGATAGACAAATCGCTCGTGCGCAACATCGCTATCGCCTGTTGCCCGCAATCATGTTGCGAAACCGTGGATCCAGCCGATCCCGCAGCGCGTCGCCGACGAGATTGAGCGAAAAGGCCGTGATTGCGATCGCGAGGCCAGGGAAAAACAGAAGCCACGGCGCGCGTGTGATGAAAATACGAGCCTCTGCCAGCATGTTGCCCCAGCTGGGAATTTCCGCCGGCGCGCCGAGACCGAGAAAGTCGAGGGACGCCGCACTCAGTTGCGCGAAGGCAAAGACGAAACTCGCCTGTACCAACAGCGGCGAAATCAGGTTCGGCAAGATGTGCTTGCGGATCGTCCAGAGCGCGCCCGCGCCCATGCTGTTTGCAGCCTCGACATAGGTCTCGGCCCGCAGCCGCAGCGCCAGCCCATATGTGATGCGGCTGGTGGTCGTCAGATAGACGACGCCGATGGCGAGGATTGCGTTGCTGACGCCCCTGCCGAGAATGACAATCAGGCCCAGCGCGAGCAGCAGTGCGGGAAACGACATCAACACGTCTACCATTCGCATGACGACGCGACCGACGCGCGGGAAAAGCGCCGACACGACACCAGCCGGCACGCCGGTGAGAAGTGCGAAGGTCACCACGCCGACGCCGATCAACAGCGCGAGGCGCGACCCGTAGATCACGCGCGAGAGGATGTCGCGACCGAATTGATCGGTACCGAACCAGTGGCTTCCGCTTGGCGGCTGCAGCCGCGATAGCGGCTCGATCTTCGAAGGATCGAACGGCGCAAGAACCGGCGCAAGGATCGCGGTCGCCAGAATCGTGGAGAGCACGGCAAGCCCGACAACGGCAATCGGCCTGCGGAGAAAAGGCGCAAGAAAGGAGCGGATCGCCGCGCTCATTGTAACTCCACGCGCGGATCGAGGAAGCGATAAGACAGATCGACCAGGAGATTGACCACGAGATAGAGAACGACAATCACGAGAATGATCCCCTGGATCACCGGATAATCACGGCGCAGAATCGACTGGACGACGAGCTGCCCTATGCCGGGCAGGGCGAACACTGTCTCGGTGACGACAGCTTCGGAGATCAACGCGGCGAAGGTGAACCCGAATGCCGAAACAACCGCCAGCAGCGCGTTGCGCAGGATGTGCCGGAAGACCACGCGGAACGGGCGGATTCCCTTCGCGCGCGCCGTTCGCACATAATCCTCCCGCGCGACATCCAGCATGCTGGCGCGCGTCAACCGCAGGATGAGTGCGGCATTGGGCGCTGCCAGCGCGAGGCTCGGCAGAATGAGATAACGCAGGTTTGCGAAGCCGCCGCCCTCGAAGATGGACGGATAACCGGAGCTCGGCAGCCATCCGAGCGAGGCCGCAAAAATCAGAATGAGATAAAGTCCGACCCAGAATGTCGGCACTGACGCGAGCAGCATCGCAGCACCGGACAGGCCTTGGTCGAGCCACGAGCCGTGCCGTATCGCTGCGACGACGCCGATCGGCACGCCAATCAGGGTGATCCAGACCATGGTGATGCAGGCAAGAAGGATGCTGGTCTCGGCGCCGTCGAGGATGACGCGCGCGACCGGCGCCTGGAAAAAGATCGACGTTCCGAAATCGCCATGAATGACGTTTCCGACCCAGCGGAAGTATTGAAGGATGATCGGCTGATCGAGCCCGAATTTCGTGCGCAGCGCTTCAACCTGATCGGGCGTCGCGGTATCGCCGAGCAGGACGTAGAGTGGATCGCCCGGGACAAGATGAATGAAGAAGAAAATGATCACCGACGCAACGGCAAGCGTCGATGCCGCCGCCACGGTCCGGTGCAGAGCGTAAGACCCCATGGAACCCGGCTCGACAATCAGGATTTGCGAGAATGCCGCGACGGATCGCTGCAAGTCCAGCTTGCAACGATCCGCCTGCGTCCAGACCGCCGACCGGCGGACGAGATCAGAACGACACGTTCCAGAAATGCGGCCACAGGACGGTGGAGGCGCCCATGCCCTTCAGCTTCTTCGAGGCGATGTCGTAGGAATACGCGTTCCCGACCTTGATCGCGGGAACCTGCTCGTAGAACAAGGCCTGGAGCTCGCCCCACACCTTCTCGCGCGTCGCCGGATCGGCGGTGCCTGTGAATGCCGCCATGAGTTTTGTCTTCTCCGGCGTCTTCCACCAGCCTGGATAGCTGTCGTTCATGAACGTGATGAGGATCGGGTCGGGCACGAAGCCGTGATGGGTGACGAAGATGTCCCATTGATCGCCCTGGCCGCGCATTTTCAAAAGGGTCGCCCAGTCGACCACCATCATCTGCACGTTGATGCCGGCTTCCGCGAGCTGCTTGGTGAAAACAGTCGCCTGATCGAAATGCGCCTGATAGTTGGTTGAAACCAGAAGGCGGATCGGTTGTCCGGTGTAGCCCGCGTCTTTTGCCATCTGCTTGGCTTTCGCAGCGTCGCCGGTGTTGTAGGCCTGCACACCGGATTCGCTGTACCAGGGATTGCCCTTCGGGAAGAGCGAGCCATCCGCCTCCCACAGGTCCTTCGGGCCGAACGATACGCGCAACGCTTCATCCTTCTTGAGCGCCATCTGGATGGCGCGGCGCAGCGCAAAATTATCCTTCAGGATGCCAGACTGCGAATTGGTGAAGAACAGGCCAAACAGCGGACCGCCATTGCGATGGATATTGACCGCGGGATTTGACTTCAGCGAATCGTACAAATCGCCCGAGATGAATTCCGCATAGTCGTAATCGCCCGCCTGCATTCCGCTCACACGAGTGCCGACGTCCGGCACAGGAATGAAGCGGATCGCGTCGAAGTTCGCGACCCGCGCGCCGGCGTAGCCGTCTCCCGCGTTCGGTAGCTTGGAATAGCCCTCGAATTTGGTCAGTTCGACGTAGCGATTGGGCCGCCATTCACCGAACTTGTAGGGGCCGGTGCCAATATAATCCTTCGGCTCGATCGGCTTGTTGCCCGCCGCGGTCACAATCGAAGCCGGATAGATCACCGGCCCGCCTTCCGGATAAGCAAGCATGTTCTTCCACGCGCCGTTCGGCTCGGACAGAACAAGCGTGACCTCGTACTTGCCGCTCGCCTGGAGCGAGGTAGCGTTCTTCATCAGCAACTGACCGCGCGCTCCGAACTCACCCCAACGCTTGAGTGACGCAACCACATCGTCGGCCGTCATTTCCTGGCCGTTGTGGAACTTCACGCCGTGGCGCAACGAGATGACGATCTTCTTGCCGCCGTCCTCGACCTTCTCGCCAGTAGCGAGGAAAGGCTGCGGCTTATATTTCGAGTCGAACGCATAAAGCGTCTCGAACATGTGCTCGCCGATCGTGACGACAATGGTCGCCGTGCTCATTTGCACGTCGAGGCTAGGCGGCTCGCCGATCGTCGCATAGCGCAGAACTCCCGCTGCCATGCTTTGTGCCGTCAGGAACAAGCTCGTCGCGATGACTGCCGCACCGCGCAGTAACGCCTTGGACATAAACGCCTCCCTTGTTTTCGGCTTCTTGAGTTAATCGTTGTTTGAAATTTACAAACACTTCTCATGGCGGATCAAGGGATGCGGCCTGCGCTTATGGTTATTTTCGGGGACGAGAGTCCGGCCTTGAGTATCCTTTGTAACTTTCTTACAAGAGCATGGCGTTGATCTTCCGGAAGGTTTTCCCGGCAACGTACGTTTCAGCGGAGATCCGGGCCCAGCACCCAGGAGCGAAAAATGTCAAGAGGCCGGCGACAACCTGATGGCCGAAGCGACGGCGGCGCAAGGCCGCGCGAGGGCTTTTCGCTGTCCGTGGCGAACCTCCCCGACGACATTATTTCCATTATCAAGCACAAGACTGCCGAGCTTCGACTGTCGGAACGGCGTGTTGCCGACGCGGTATTGGCGGACGTGAATTTCGCCGTCCATTCGGCCAATGCAGAACTCGCAAGACGCGCGGGAGTGAGCGAGCCCACGGTCACGCGTTTCAGTCGCGCGGTCGGTTGTTCGGGCGTGCGCGAACTCAAGGTCAAGCTCGCTCAAAGTCTTGTGGTCGGACGCATCTATCTGGAGGAGCCGCCGCAGGCCGACACCAGCAGGACCAAGCCGACATTGTGGCAAATCATTCTTGAGGACATCCACCGCGCAATCAACACCGCCGAACGCCAGTTGGTCATACCCGATTTCGAACGTGCGGCGGAAGCGATCAGCGCTTGCCGTCGACTTGTCACGTTCGGCGTCGGCGGCGGTTCGACCGCCCTAGCGCAGGAGGCGGCTTATCGTTTCTTCCGGCTCGGAGTCGCAGTATCCAGTTATTCGGACTCGCATCTCATGCGGATGATCGCTGCGACGCTCGACGAGCGAGACGTTTTGCTGGCGATCTCCGCGACCGGCAAACCGAAAGAAATCGTCGAGGCCGCGAGAATTGCGCAGGAATACGGAACGACCGTAATTGCAATCACCAAACCCAACTCGACGCTCGCGGCCGCCGCGAGCATTTCCCTTGGCCTTTACGTCCCTGAAACACCGAATGCGCTTAAGCCGACCGCATCCCGCTACGCTTTTCTCTCCGCACTCGACCTGCTCGCAGCACTCACGGCCTATCGCAACCCGCGCGAAGCTCAGGAGCGCATGCGGCGCATCAAATACGCACTTGTGAATTTTGCAGACGGTGAGGCCGATGGGCCACTTGGTGACTAAATCGGACTCTCTTTAGAATGAAGATAGCAAGCGACGGGAAGTCGGCTAAGTGATTCCTGCGCAAGCGTCTCGGCGTTCAATGCCCGCGGCCCGGCCCGCCGTCTGGCACAAGCCTAGGCCAATCGAAAAGCCGGCAACGGATAACGACCGGCTTCCGGCATTTTTACGATTGCCACCTTCGCCCCGCTGCGCACCTTCGCCTCGTCCGGCTCGATCACTCGGGCCAAAAGCGTTGCACCTTCGTCCAGCATCACTTCTGCAATGATAATCGGCACCTCGTCGGCAAAGGACGGATGGTTCGGCCGCATAACCAATGAGAACGAAACGATTTTGCCCTTGCCTGAGGCTTCGACCCAGACGAGATCGCGCGAGCCGGTGAACGGGCAGATCGGCCGCGGATAGAAAAAAAGCGGTCCGCCGTCGCGGCTGCGCTGCAGCATCAAACGGCCGTTTTTCCAGCCTTCGAGAAATGGACGGTTATCCTCGTCCTCGTAAGGTTGAGGATAAGCTGAAGTTTCATTCATCGGTCGGCTTCCACAATTATGCTGCTGGCCGAGAGCCCATGGCCGTAACCAACCATGCCGTAACCGGCGACCACTCCGCGATGCGCGTTTGGGACTTGCCGGTCCCCGCCCTCGCTGCGCAGCTGTCGCACCGCCTCGGTCACGCTCAGAAGCCCGCCCGCGATCCCGGCCTGGCCACACGACAATTGGCCACCGCCGGTGTTGAGGGGCAACGACCCTTCCCAATGAAATGTGTGCTTGGCGAGAAATGAGCTGACCTCGCCTTTCTTGCAGAAGCCGAGATCTTCAAGCTGGATGGCGACCATAATCGGGTAGTCGTCGTAAGCTTGCACAAAGTCCATGTCGGCTGGACCATAGCCGGCTTTGTCGAAAAGCTTTTTCGCGAATACCTCCCAGCCGCCGCGTAGCGGCGCAATTTCCATCGGAGGATGATTGTGCTGTTCGAAACCCGACAGAATGCGTACGCCCTTGCTCGGAGGTGCGCGATCAAGTGTGGTGACGACGACCGCCTCCGCGCCGGCGCACGGAAGCACACAATCGTAAAGGCGGATTGGATCGGCAATCACGCGTGCGCTCAAATAGTCTTCGATCGTGAGCGGACCGCGCAGCAGAGCCATCTCATTACGCTGAGCGCTTCGCCGCTGATCAACGGAAATTCGGCCCAGATCCTCGCGCCGGGTCCCATACGTTTCCATATGCTTGCGCTGAATGATGCCGAACAAGCCGTTGGCGCCGCCGAAACCCAAGGGCGTGCCGTAATTGCGAAGTCCACGGCTGAAGTTGTCCATCAACCGGAAATGGCCGCTGACGTCGTAATTGTCGCCTGCGATGCACAAAACGGCGCTCGCGTGCCCGTTCTCTATGGCATGCATTGCGTTGATGACGCTCGCAACCGGACCAGCACTTCCTGCCGTTCCAAGGTAAGCCCATGAGGGCGAGATTCCGAGCTGCTCTGCGGCCGTCACGGTGTTGTCCGGCCACAATTCGAATGAGCAGATCGCGAGGCCATCGATATCCTTGAACGTCAGGCCCGCCGATTGCAGCGCACTCGTGCCGGCCTCCGCAAGAAACGAAAACAGGCTGCGCGTCGTGCGTTTTTCGTACTTCGTTCGTCCGTAGCCGGTGATGCCGATCTTGTGGGTCACGACACGCTCATATGATGTTCTTTGATTTGAGCGCGGCGATTTCGCGATCGGAAAGGCCGCACCAGGAGCTAAGCACGTCATTATTTGACGCACCTGAGTCTTCACCGGCCCACCGGATTTCGCCAGGCGTGTCGCTCAGCTTCGGCACCGGGGCGGGCATGCGCATCGGGCCGAGCTGCCGATCGACAATCGTCGCGATGGCTTCCCGCGCGGCAACGTGCGGGTCGCCGAGCACTTCGGCAATGTCATTCACCCGTCCTGCAACGACATGATGGCTGACCAGCCGATCCAGCGCTTGCGCGGTATCGATCTTTGCGAGCCAGTCGGCAACCTCTCCGTCGATCGCGTCCCGGTTCGCGACCCGATCGGTCATCGTGGCAAAACGCGGGTCCGACTTCAGGTCGGGGCGCTGCATCGCATCCATCAGCGCATCGAAAATCCGCTGCGATCCGCAGCTAATCGCGATCGCCCCACCGTCTGCAGTGCGATAGACGTTTCGCGGCACGTCTTCTTCCATCTGGTTTCCCATCAGCGGCTTCTTGCGACCGGTCTGATCGTAGCGCACGACGACGGACTCGATGATCCGCAGAAGCGGCTCGTAAAGCGCGACGTCGACGATCTGCCCCTCCCCGGTCGCACCCCGATGATGGATCGCGGCAAGTGCGCCGAAGGCTCCGAAAACTCCCGCGATGTAATCCCCCATGGGAAAGGCGGACACCGAAGGGCCCTTGTCATGATGACCGGTGAACGATGCAAGTCCGGAAAACGCTTCCGCGATCGTCGCGTACCCGCCTTGCTCCCGGTTAGGACCCGTCTGGCCCCAGCCGCTGACGCGAATCCAGACGACGCGCGGAAATTGCTCGCGCAATGCGGCCGGGCCATAACCCCATTTTTCCATCGTGCCGGGCCGGAAATTCTCGATCACGATGTCGCTCTGGCCGATCAGCTTGAGCGTCAGCTCGCGTGCCTCCGGGCGGGAAATATCGAGCGTGATCAGCTTCTTGTTGCGCGATGTCGTCTTCCACCACAGCGCGACTCCGTCCTTGTGCGGCGGCCATTCACGCAAGGGATCGGGTTTTCCAGGTTTCTCGACCTTCACAACCTGCGCACCGAAATCAGCAAGCATCGAGCCAACGAACGGACCGGCCAGCATCGAACCGAGTTCCAAGACCTTTAGATCCGAGAGCGCGCCGCGTTCCGGGGACAATTCCTGCACCATCGATGGCCTGTTCCTCTGATCAGGAGCGGTTGATAGCCGCGCTCTCGATCCCGATGATTCGATCGAGCAACAGCACAACAAGCACCGCGATATAGATGGTCGACGCGGATACCGCGGCAATCATCGGGTCGACGTTGTATTGGATGTAGTTAAACAGCTTGACCGGGATCGGCATGAGACTCGCGGTCGTGTTGAAAATGCTGATCTCCACATTGATCCAGGAGATAATGTAGGCGAACAGGCACCCTGCGATGATGCCCGGCTTGATCAGAGGAAGTGTCACGAGGAAAAACGTTTCGACGGCGCTTGCTCCGAGATCGCGCCCGGCCTCCTCCAGCGACACGTTGAAGCGTGCGAGCGCGGCGAGCGTAGTCCGGATGATGTAGGGAATGATGAGGACGGTGTGCCCGACGTAAAGCGCGAAGAAAGTGCGCGCGATCCCGGTCACGGTCGCGAACTGCAACAGCGCAGCACCCACAACAATCGGCGGCAGGATCAATGGAGAAAGAAAAAACGCCGAAAGCAGCTTCTTGCCGGGGAGCTCGCTGCGGGACAAAGCAAGCGCCACGGGGATGCCCAGCACAGTAGCCGTGGCCGTCGCCGTCAGAGCGAGCGTGGCACTGAGCAGCAAGGAATGCAGATAGGACTCGTCATTGAGAAACTTGGCATACCATTGGAGCGAAAATCCTTCCGGCGGGAATTTCAGGTAGCCGGTCGTGGTAAATGACGTGCCAATAATGACCGTCAGCGGGAGCAGGAAATAGATCACGACGATCAAAGCATAGATCTTGAGTGCTGTCCGGCCGACCAGCTCTCCTATCGGCAATCTAGTACGCATTCTGCGTTCCCTTGCCGGTACGGCCGAGCGCAACGAGATAGGCCACCACCAGTATGAGGGTCGTGAGCAGGAGCACGATTGACAAAGCAGCGCCGAAAGAGAAGTTCATGATCGTTCCGTACTGCTGGAAGATGAGCATGGAGGTCACATTCTGACGACCTCCGCTCAGAATGCTGGGCGTAACGTAAGCGCTGACGGAGAGCGTAAAGACGATCAGAGAGCCGGCAACGACACCGGGGAGACTCAAAGGAAGCGTGACCTTGGTGAACGTCGTCCACGCACCCGCGCCGAGATCGCGCGACGCCTCCTCGAGCGACCGATCGATGTTCTGCAGCACGGCCGCGATCGTCAGGATCATGAACGGCGCCATGATGTAGACGAGGCCGATGACGATGCTCGTCTGTCCGTAGAGCAGCGGCAGCGGGGCATCGAGTACGCCCAGCGAACGTAACGTATCATTCACCAGCCCGCGCCGTCCGAGCAGTACCATCCAACCAAAAGCGCGCACGATGTTGCTCGTGAACAAAGGCGTTATCACAACGATATAAAGAAGGCTGCGAACAAGCTTGGAGCGGACCTGCCGCACAATGAAATAGGCGAGCGGGTATCCGATCAGGAGCGTAAAAACGACAACAAAGAACGATAGTTTGAAGGTGAGAAGCAGCGTTTCCCAGTAGTAAAGGTCCCCCAGCGCCTTCGCATAATTGGCAAGGGTGAAGCCGCCCTGATCGGACTTGAGGCTTTCGAGCGCGACGATCCCGAAGGGAACGACGAAAAATGCCAGCATGAAAGCCAGCGGAATTGCCAGCAGGATCAGGATCCAGCGGTTACCGATCTTCATTCGAGCGGCACGGCCAGATTGAGCAGGGGGACATGCTGCTGGCATCCGTAAATATCGCTTTCGCCGAAATTGCCCTGCCCGCGTGGCCGCCGTAGCGTTATCTT
Organism: uncultured Hyphomicrobiales bacterium; assembly: GCA_964584855.1. Taxonomy (GTDB): domain Bacteria; phylum Pseudomonadota; class Alphaproteobacteria; order Rhizobiales; family Xanthobacteraceae; genus Pseudorhodoplanes. Next base: position 138,518 of record CAZPBF010000001.1, on the reverse strand, counting down.
GATCGCATTCGCCATATCGACGTTGAAGAACGACGTTATCTCCGACGGATCGATACGGTAGGCCGCAGCGACGGATTCCCGCGTTACTCCTCCGCTGTCACGAACCAACTCATACTTTTCGGGATCGGCGAACAACACATCCAGCGTGATGCGGAATGGACCGGCATTCTTGCTGCGAATGATGGATGCGAGACCCGAAAGGGGCACTGATTTTTCGGCCATCACATCGTCTCCACGTGAATCGGAAACAGTTCGGTCGGGGATTTCACCTTCATGAGATGATATGCGGAGAATTCATAGGCCGGGCCCGCGTCGATTTCCGAAGGCGAATAAAGAAACGCCAAGTTGCCGGAGGTGTTGAACTGCCCCGGATAGTGCAGATGGAGAAGCGCGCCGCTGATGTGGTGGCAGGCCCCGTGCGCAAGTTCCATGTTGTCGGCAACGACGTCGATGGTAAGCCCCAATTCCTTGGACAGATCGTTTCTGTCGGGCTCGAACTTCTGCATGACGCCGTCCCGTCCATAAACATGGAAGAAAATCCGGAGCTCGTGCGGCGAGAAATACTCGACGGCTTCGGCTTTAACGCTTTCCAGAAGCTCATCGATGCGCGCGATCATGGTCGGGCAGCGGATGCCCGCGATGGAAATAGAGCGATATCCAACCTGTCGCGCGCCTTCGAGCTTGATAAAGTAATCGGGTGTCACGACGGCCTTGGCACCCTCGACCTTCACCTGCCGATGGCCGATCGGCGTGAAACGACATTGGGACAAATCGAGCTCGTGCCCCGGCCCGCCATGCACAAACGGGTGCTCGCGCTCATACAGAGAGTGCGCCGCGACTGACTTGACCGAAGCCCTCCGTTTCAGCGAACCGGGCTCGAGCACAAAATGGGAGTTGTCGAGGGTGCCGAGCATCACATCCATCGCAAAGGGCTCGGCGGAGAATGCGCCGCATTCCAGGATTTTGCCCATGTGGATGGCGAGGCCGAGGTCGGCGCCCTTCCAGATCGGGAACGCGGCGATGGTTGAATCGTCACAGGCGCGGCCCGCGATGACGATCTGCGCTCCTTGATCGAGGGCCTTGCAAATCGGCTCGTGTCCCATCTGAGCCACGAGCGTCACGGTCTCGTCGACATCCTTTTCTGAAAGATCGTAACCCGCTTCGAAATCCTTTACCTCACCTTTGCGAATTGCCTCCTTGACGCGATCTTTCGGGATATCCGAGTAGATCCAGGACACCTTCTTCTTCAGGCCCAGTTCCTTCAGAACGTCCCTGACGACCTCGACGGTCCAATCGACATGCGCCCGGCTTCCCGCGCCGCCCGCGCTCCCGACGATCAAAGGGATATTGGCGCGGTTTGCCGCCTTGATCAGTTCGCGCATTTCCTTGTGCAGACTGAAACGCGACACCAGCGGCTCTCCAGAGCCCAGATAATGAGGCCCGGGATCAGTCGAACCGGCATCGACCGCTATCACACTCGGACCCAGCGACATCCCCCGTTCGAGCGCATCGAGGCCAAAGCCGTAGCCGAGCGTTCCTGTGGGGGCCAAAACGGTAATAGGCGCAGGCATTGCTTCCCCTGATTTTCCTAGGATTCAAGAATCCGTTCGCGCTCGCGCGACCAGTGCACGTCGACTTTTTCCCCGATCGCGAGAGGTTCGTTGGACAGGCGCGCCGGCAGTTGAAAGACAAGCTCCCCGCCATCGGCAAGCTCAGCGTGAACGCGCACGGTATCGCCGATAAACAGCCGCCGCCGCAGAATGACGCCTTCGCTTGCAAACTGATCCGATGGCGGCTTTCCCATCGAGATATCTTCGGGTCGCACCATCAGAAAGATGTCCTTCCCGCGCTCGTTCTTTCCCTTCGCAATCAGATTGGCCTCACCGACAAAGGACGCGACAAAGCGACAATTCGGATTGCGATAAATCTCCTCCCCCGAACCTGTCTGGATGATCTTGCCGTGATCCATCACCGCGATGCGGTCGGCCATGACCAGCGCCTCTTCCTGGTCGTGGGTCACGAAGATGAATGTGATGCCGAGATGCTCCTGCAACTGCTTGAGCTCAAGCTGCATGCGCTTGCGCAGCTTCAAGTCGAGCGCACCGAGCGGCTCATCTAGAAGCAAGACCTGCGGTTCGTTAATGATCGCGCGAGCGAGCGCGACGCGTTGCTGCTGCCCGCCGGATAGTTCGCCAGGCATACGGGATTGATACCCGTCCAGTCCGACAAGGCCGAGCACACGCCCGATGTCCTTGCTGATGCGGTCTTCCGCAACGCCGTGCCTGCGGGGTCCGAAGGCGATGTTGTCCCCGACATCCAAATGCGGAAACAGCGCGTAATTCTGGAAGACCGTGTTTACCGGCCGTTGGTTGGGCGGAACCCCGGCCATGTCCCGCCCACCGATCAGTATCCGACCGGAAGTCGGCTCAATAAATCCACCGATGGTTCGCAGAAGCGTCGTCTTGCCGCATCCACTCGGCCCTAGAAGCGCAAGAAACTCTCCGGGCCTCACCGCAATCGAGATGCCGTTAAGCGCCGTGACGTCGCCGAAGCGTTTTTCCAACGCTTCGGCAACAACCACAAAATCGGCGCTTGTCGACATAATCAGGCAAAAAGCCGCAGCGCGGAGCTACTTGCGCGCGATTTCCTTATTCCAGGTGTCGGTAACGGCCTGACGGTGGGCGTTCAACTCTTCCCAATTGATGATGGCAAGGTTTGCGACGCTGCCGTCCTTGCCCCAGGGAAGCCGGCTCTTCGCCTTGTCCGACAGAGTCGTGTCTTTGGTGGCCGGCCCGACATAGAGCTTTTCGACCATGCAGGACGCCTGCTCCTTCGCGATGGCGAAGTCGACAAACTTCTCCGCAAGGTCCTTCTTCGACGTTCCCTTCACGATATGCACGCGGATATCGCCAGACGGCGCACCTTCCTTCGGAGCGACGTAGGTGATCGGAAGCCCCTTGTCGGCGAGCGACCACGCCGCGCTGGCGTAATGCGCTCCCGCAATCACCTCGCCGCTCTGGAAGCTGTTGGTCGCCCCTCCCGATGTATCGAAGAACGAGGAAACCTTCAGTTCCTGATATTTCTTGACGGCAGGCGCGAGATTTGTAGCCGAACCGCCCAGCGCCTTATTCAGATGCAGCAAAAGCGGCACACCCATCGCGTTCGCCGGACTTGGCACCGTGACAGCGTTGGCGAATTCCGGCTTCCAGAGATCCCAAAACGATGCCGGTGCATTCTTCACTTCCTTGGTGTTGTAGACGAGGCCCAGCGAATAGAAGCCGGTCGAAAGAGCGAAGATCGACCCGCCCTTGTTCTTGTAAATCCCTTCCGGGATCATGTTTGCGATGTTCTTGATCTTGTCGGGGGAAACCGCCTCCAGCACACCGTCGGCCTCGGCGACCTCGGAAACGCCGCCGTCCATCCAGGCAACGTCGATAATCGGACTTCCTTTTTGCTGCCGCAGTTTCCCGAGCGTGACGGACGACACGCCGGGATCGACGGTGACCGAAGCTCCGCTCGACTTCTTGAAGGGCTCGACAATGCAGGCATTAATCGCGTCGCCCCATTCGCCGCCATAAAAGGCGACCGTGAGCGCTTGAGCAAAAGCAGGCTTCGCAAAAACCGGCCCTGTCAGCACTGCCGCGCAGAGCAAGATGAACGTGGTCCGAGTCTTCGTCGACATGGTCCCTCCGATTGGTGAGATGGCGCAAGCTCCGTCTTGACTGGGCCCATAAGTCCAAAGCAAATAGGTATGAGTGTCAAATGTGTTTTTGACTGGTCATCATAACTTCCGGTTATGTCACCTGATGCGCGTAAGGCAGTTGCAGGCGTTCAAGACGGTGCTTGAGCTTGGCAGCGCGACGCGCGCGGCGCGCGCGCTCGGCGTCTCTCAGCCCGCGGTCAGCAAACTACTCGCTGGGCTTTCACATGAATGCGGCTTCGAACTTTTCATTCGAAATGGAAACCGGCTTGAACCGACGGGGGAAGCGCTCTCGCTCTTTCAGGAAGTCGACCGGCTTTTCGTCAACGTCGATCATATCGAACGGCATGCCGCAGCAATCCGCGACTTGCGCGTGGGATTGATCGCGATCGCCGCTTTTCCGGCAATCGCAACGCGCGCGCTCCCGATTTTTCTCAACGGCTTCACCCAGCGGTATCCCAACACACGATTATCCCTCGCAGCGCGCAGCGGTCGCTTGCTGGTGGAATATGTTGCGGCCGATCAAGTCGATGTAGGCATCGGCCTGATGACATCGGATCATCCTGGCATAAATTTTGAGAGCGCCGGCAAGGTCGACGCGGTGTGCGTGATGAGCCCGAAACATCGCCTAGCCAAAAAGCGATTCATCAGCGCCGACGACCTCGATGGAGAGCTTTTCATTTCCCTCGGCTCGGAGGATCAGTCGCGCTTTCGGGTCGATAGCGCATTCGAAGGCAAGACCATCCACCGCAAGATCGTGATGGAAGTGCATCAATCCGAAGCGGCCTGCACATTCGCGTCACAGGGCGCAGGCATTGCCATCGTTGAACCCTTCAGCGCGAGTGGATTTAGGCCGGACGAGCTCAAGGTATTGCCGTTCCGACCGGCGATTCATTTCGAACTTTGGATCATGACGCCTGTGCGTCGGCCCCGGTCACAGCTGGTGACCGCGTTGATCGATGAATTCCTGTCGTTCGCAAGTACATTTCGCGCCGAGCCGCGCAACAGAGGCCGGCGAAGGCGATAACACCGCCAGAAACAGAAGTTTGGAGGATAAGCCATGTTCAATACTCACTTCATCGACGTAATCTATACGCATACCGAAGGTGAGCCGACATGCATCATCCACTCGGGCATTCCGTATCCTTCAGGTCTCGACATCCTGCAAAAGCGTAAATTTCTGCAGGACAATTACGACTACGTTCGTACTTCGCTGATGCGCGAGCCGCGCGGCCATCAGGACATGTTCGGAGTGTTCCTAACGCCGCCGCACGACGCCGACGCGGACGCGGGCATGCTCTGGATCGACGGAGAACGCTTTGTCGAAATGTGCGGCCATGGGACAATTGCGCTTTCAATGGTTCTCATTTCACACCGTCTGGTTCGCAAGGTCGAGCAGCCGATTTCGACGATCCGTTACGAAACGCCGGTTGGCCGCGTGACGGCGGAAGTAAAATGCTCGGATGGTCAGGTGGAATGGACGCGCTTTGAGAACGTGCCAGCATTCGTCCTCGAACGGGATGTTCCTGTGACGCTGCCCGGCTATGGACAATTGAAGGCGGACATTTCCTTCGGCGGTAATTTTTTCGCTCAAGTACGATGGCCGGATAAGGAAAAGCCGATTTGTCCCGACAATGGCAGCCTGCTGTCGGAGATGGGACAGCTTGTAAAAAAGCAGATCAACGAGCGCATGCTGATCCAGCATCCGACCAAACCCGACACCAAGGGATTGCATTTCTGCACGTTTTGGCACGAACCCGATCGACCAGACTCTCTCTACAAGAACGTGCACGTTTTTTCCGACGGCAAGCTCGATCGCTCGCCGGGCGGCACGGGTACAAGCGCCATGATGGCAATGTTCGAGGCGCGCGGTGAACTCAAGATGGGGCAGTTGATCAAGTCGGAAGGTCTACTCGGGTCAGGCCAGTTCGAGGGCCGCCTCGTCCGCGAAACCACGATCGGCAACAGACGCGCGGTCGTACCCACAGTCCAGGGCACAGCCAGCGTGATTGGCTATGCAAAATGGCTGCTGGATCAGAAGGACCCGGTCAGCAACGGTTTTGTTATTCGCTAGGTTTGGCCACCTCCTTCGTTGCGAAGCTGCGACATGAATGGCGCGTTCGATGTTATCGTGGTTGGCGTCGGTGGCATGGGAAGCGCTGCCGCCTGGAATATCGCCCGGCGTGGCCGGCGCGTGCTCGGGATCGAACGCTTTGACATCCCGCACGCCATGGGCTCGTCTCACGGAGTGAGCAGGATTATTCGCCTGCCGTATTATGAGCACCCGTCATATGTGCCGCTGATCAGACGAGCCCACGCCCTGTGGCAAGAAACAGAGCGCATCAGCGGCGAGGAACTTCTGGTCATAACGGGCTCAATCGATGCGGGCCCTGAAGACGATTCCCTTTTTCAGGGTGCGCTTTCCTCGGCACGTCAGCATGGGTTGACGCATGAAGTGCTGACGGGACATGAGGTCAACAACCGCTATCCGGGATACCGCATTCCCCAAAGTCACCGCGCCGTGTTTCAGGCAGACGGCGGATTGATCGCCAGCGAGCGTGCGATCGTCACCCATGTGCAGCTCGCACAACGCGCCGGAGCTGACATCCGAGCGCGCGAAAGGCTGCTGGAATGGCAGGTCCTTCCGTCCGGATCAGTTCGTGTCTGCACCGACAAGGGCTCGTATGAAGCGTCTTATCTTGTCCTGACTGCCGGCGCGTGGATGGGCGACCTTGTCCCGCAAATGAAGAAAGTTGCCGTGCCGGAACGGCAGGTTCTGGCTTGGCTGCAGCCGAAAAATCCCAGCCTGTTCCATAGAACCCGTTTTCCGGTCTTCAACCTTCAGGTGGATGAAGGACGTTACTATGGATTACCCATCTACGAAGTCCCAGGCTTCAAATTTGGACGATATCACCACCTTGGAGAGCAGACGGCGGCGGATCAGGTTAGGCGTGAGCCGGATCTTGCCGACGAGCGGCTGCTGACCGATTTCGCCGAGCGCTATTTTCCCGAAGGTAATGGAAATGTCATGGCACTGCGATCCTGCATGTTCACCAACACGCCGGATGAGCACTTCATCATCGACCGCCATCCCGAATACGAACAGGTTATCATCGCCTCCCCTTGCTCCGGGCATGGCTACAAATTCTGCAGCGTCATTGGAGAGATTCTCGCCGAGCTCTCGAGCCCGAATGGCCGGCCGCAATGCGACATTGACTTTCTTCGTTTGACCCGCAAACCCCTGAACTGAGCAGCGCCCATGGCTTCAGGGATTGGCCGCGATCGGCTCCAAATCCAGGCGCGGGCGCGGCAGTCAAATCTCTGGCGCGTAAGCAGCCGTGAAAAGATTTCAGCCTATCCTTTCGGCAACGATGCAACCGTCGACCTTGTCATCGTCGGCGGAGGCTTCACCGGAGCCGCGGCCGCACTCGAGGCGGCGCGACGGGGGGCTTCAGTCTGCCTTCTCGAAGCCGAAACCTTTGGGCATGGCGGGTCCGGACGAAATGTTGGCCTCGTCAACGCCGGTCTGTGGTTGCCACCGGACCTCATCGTTGCCGAGCTCGGCATGCAAGCCGGGCAACGCCTTATTCGCGTGCTGGGAGAAGCGCCGGCGCGCGTCTTCGAGCTGATTGCGCGTGAAAACATCGATTGTGAAGCGGTCTGCAATGGAACCTTGCATTGCGCACATTCGGCTGGTGGATTTGCGGAGTTGGGCGAGCGCGAGCGTCAAAGTAAGCGGTTCGGCGCGCCGCTGAAGCTGCTCGATGCCGCCGAGACCGCCAGGCGTACCGGAACGACCGTCTATCACGGTGCGCTCTTTGACCCGCGCGCGGGCACGATTCTGCCGCTTGCCTATTGCCGCGGCCTCGCGAGGGCTGCGATGGCAGCGGGTGCGCGTCTTCACGAACATTCGCCTGTATCGGCTTGGACTCGCAAGGACGATAGCTGGTCGCTGTCGTGCAACGGCCACACCGTAACAGCGAAAACGCTGCTGGTTGCGACCAATGCCTATCACCGCGGCATCGAGAATTCCTTTAGGCCGGAATTCACTGCGGTGAACTATTGTCAGTTCGCCACAGCCCCGATGGATGAGTCAGATCGCGAACGCGTGCTGGCGGGCGGCGAAGGCTGCTGGGATACGGCCGTGGTCATGTCTTCCTTCCGTACCGATCAGGCCGGCCGCCTGATCGTCGGCGGGATCGGCGACAGCGAGGGATTGGGAGCGTCCATCCATGCCGCGTGGGCGCGCCGCAAACTCCGCGCGCTCTTTCCGGCGCTCGCAAATCTCGCTTTCGAGCATGTCTGGAGCGGGCGCATCGCGATGACGAACGATCACATTCCGAAGATCGTGGCTTTTGGCCCAAACGCCTACGCGTGTTTCGGATATTCAGGCCGGGGGATCGGGCCCGGCACCGTGTTCGGAACGCAGGCGGCGGTCGCACTGCTTGAAGACAAGCCCGACGAACTCCCGCTCATGCCGATCGAAGCTTACACGGAACGATTTACGCGGCTGCGCGCCACCTATTACGAATGCGGTGCCACCCTTGCTCACGCCTTATCGGCCGCTTCATCGTGATTCCACATCGTCGCGATATTCGCAATTGGCCGACCCTCCGCTCTTGAAAAAGGCTGGCTGGGGCGCCTGGATTCGAACCAGGGAATGGCGGAATCAAAATCCGCTGCCTTACCACTTGGCTACGCCCCAATTCCGGCAAGAGCTGATGTCGGCGCGCGGCTCGCCAAAGGCTCGCGGCGCGCGGACCATAGCCGCCGCGCCTGCCCATTTCAACGCCGGACCCCGATCCTCCGCGTTGACCGGCCCCGCCGCTGAGGAAAGGATAGCGCAGCGGTCCCGGAGCCTCTTCATGACCTATCGCGCGCCCGTCGCAGACATTGTCGTCGCGCTCAATCACGGAGCGGGCACCGGCGCTGCGATCGGAGACGGCCTCTACGGCGACCTCACGGACGATACGCTGCAGGCTGTTCTGGAAGAAGCCGGCCGCTTCGCGAGCGATGTGCTGGCGCCGCTCAACGTCGTCGGCGACCGGCACGGCACGCCGTTCCGCGACGGCGTCGTCACGATGCCTCCCGGATGGAAGGAGGCCTATACCGCCTGGGCCGCAGCCGGCTGGAACGGCCTTGCGGCTCCGGAGCAATGGGGCGGACAGGGCCTGCCTCAGGCCGTCAATGCCGCGTGCATCGAGATGTGGAATTCGGCGTCCATGGCGTTCGGCATCGGTCCGGTGCTGACCATGGCCGCAATTGATGCCCTCGCCGCGCATGGCAGCGACACTCTCAAACAAGCATACCTGCCGAAACTCATCAGCGGCGAATGGATGGGGACGATGCAGCTCACCGAACCGCAGGCGGGTTCGGATGTCGGCGCGCTGCGGACGAAAGCTGAGCGTGCGCCGGACGGCAGCTATCGAATCACCGGGCAGAAGATCTTCATCACCTACGGCGAGCACGATCTCACCGACAACATCATTCATTTCGTGCTCGCGCGCCTGCCCGATGCGCCGCCCGGCGTGAAGGGCATATCGCTTTTCCTCGTGCCGAAATACCTGCTTAACCCGGACGGTACTCCGGGCGCACGCAACGACGTTCGTGCGCATTCGGTCGAGCACAAGCTCGGCATTCATGCCTCGCCGACCTGCACGATGGTCTATGGCGACAAGGGCGGCGCGACGGGATTTCTGGTCGGCGCAGAAAACGCCGGCATGACTTGCATGTTCACGATGATGAACGAGGCACGGCTCGCAGTCGGCCTGCAAGGCGTCGCGATCGCCGAGCGCGCGACGCAGCAGGCGCTTCACTATGCGCGCGACCGCCGTCAGGGACGAGGCGCTTCAGGCGCGGGCTCGGTGCCGATCGCGGAGCATCCCGACGTGCGGCGCATGCTGCTGACAATGCGCTCGCTGACTGGCGCTGCGCGCGCGATCTGTTATGCGACAGCGGTTGCGCTCGACCGCGCGCACCGAAGCACAAATGATGTCCAACGCAAGGCGGCGCAGGAGCGCGCTTCGCTGCTGACGCCCGTGGCCAAGGCGTTCTCCACCGACATCGGCGTCGACGTCGCCTCGCTTGGCGTCCAGGTGCATGGCGGCATGGGATATGTCGAGGAGACAGGCGCCGCGCAGCATTATCGCGACGCACGGATCGCCGCGATCTACGAAGGCACCAACGGCATTCAGGCGATCGATCTCGTCACGCGGAAATTGCCGCTCTCGGACGGCAATGCGTTCCGCGGCTATCTGTCGGAGCTGAGGCAAATTGCGGAGAACGTACGCGCGACGAACGATCCGACCTTCGGCGCGACCGGGCCGCGCCTCTCCGAAGCGCTGAATCATCTCGAACGCGCGAGCGAATGGCTGCTCGCGACGCTCAAGAAAGACCCGCAGGCCGCGCTCGCCGGCGCCACGCCGTATCTGAGATTGTTCGGGAATGCCGCCGGCGGTTGCCTGCTCGCAAAGCAAGCGCTGGGCGCACTTCGAATCCCAGCCGAGGGATCGGCCGCACCGAGAATCCGGGATGCGCGCTTCTTTGCGGAAAACGTGGCGGTTCAATGCGGCGGCCTTGCGGCAACCGTCACTGAAGGCAGTGGGTCGGTCGGATCTTCGCCCGACCTATAGCGGCTTCAGTCCCGCCTCGATCTCCGCGCGCCGTGCTTCAAGGAACGGCGGAAGCACAAGCTTCTCGCCGAGCTTGTCTGCCGGCTCGTCGACCGCAAAGCCTGGGCCATCGGTGGCGATCTCGAACAGGATGCCGTTCGGCTCCCGGAAATAGAGCGAGCGGAACCAGAAGCGATCGACCTTGCCGCTGTTCGGCATGCGCAGGTCGCGCAAACGCTGCGCCCAGGCATCGTAGTCGGCATCCGGAGAGCGGAACGCGACATGATGGACGCTGCCCGCGCCCGGTTGCGCGACCGGGAGGTCGGGCCGGACCGCGACGTGAAGCTCTGCTTCAGGTCCTCCCTGCCCCATCTGATATACGTGCACGCGGTCGCGATTGGAGTCCGGGTGCGCGTAGTCACGCACTTTCTTCATGTTCATTACATGCGTAAGCACGGCGTCGGTGGGCGCCAGATCCGGCACCGACATCGTGATCGGCCCGAGGCCGCGGATCTGATGCTCGGCGGGTACGGCGCTCTTGGCCCAGGGATGGGACACACCCTTGCCTGCGTCGTCGATCAGACTCAGCCGCTGACCTTCGGGATCGGAAAAGTCGAGCGTCAGGCGCCCGTCGCGTTCCGCGATCTCTCCGCTTTTCACACCGTTATCGTCGAGGCGCTTCTTCCACCATTCAAGCGAGTTTGCGCCGGCGACACGGAAGCCGGTGCGGCTGATCTCATGATTGCCGTGACGGCCCGGACCGGTTGGGAAGTCGAAAAAAGTAAGGTCGCTGCCGGGCGAAGCTTCGCCGTCGGCGTAGAACAGATGATACGCACTGACGTCGTCCTGATTGACGGTCTTCTTGACGAGCCGCATGCCGAGCGGCCCGGTGTAGAATTTCACATTGCCGGGCGCGTCTGCAGAGACGGCCGTGAGGTGGTGAATGCCGTTCAATTGCATGGAAGAATACTCGGTGTGAATGGGCCGGCCGCTCATTTAGGGATGCGACCGCAAAAATGCGAGGCCGATCATGACGCTCAAGGGACGCACATTGTTCATCACCGGCGCATCGCGCGGCATCGGGCTTGCCATCGCGCTCCGTGCCGCGCGCGACGGCGCCAATATCGCGATCGCCGCCAAGACCGACAGGCCTCATCCCAAACTGCCCGGAACGATCCATACCGCAGCTGAAGAGATCGAGCGCGCCGGAGGAAAAGCGTTGCCGCTGATAGTCGATGTCCGGGAGGAAGTTGCGGTGAAAGCTGCGATCGAGGCGACGGCCCGCGCCTTCGGTGGAATCGACATCGTGGTCAACAATGCCAGCGCGATTCAGCTGACCCCAGTGACCGCAACCGACATGCGCCGGTTCGACCTCATGCACCAGATCAACACGCGCGGCACGTTCATGGTGTCCAAATACGCAATTCCCCATCTCGAAAAAGCGGAGAATCCTCACATTCTGATGTTGTCGCCGCCGCTCGACATGCAGGAGAAATGGTTTGCGCCTCATACCGCCTATTCGTTGTCCAAGTTCGGCATGAGCCTCGTCGCGCTGGGCCTCGCCGGGGAATTGAGGCCGAAGGGGATCGCCGTCAATGCGCTTTGGCCCCGCACGACCATTGCGACCGCCGCGATCCGCAATCTCCTGGGCGGCGAGGAAATGATGCGCATGTCGCGCAAGCCGGAGATTCTCGCCGACGCCGCTTACCGCATCGTCTTGAAGTCCGCACGCGACTTTACCGGGCATTTCCTGATCGACGATTCTTTTCTCGCCTCGCAAGGCGTGCGGGATTTCGAATCCTATCGGGTTGATCCCTCGCATCCCCTGCAACGTGACTTCTTCGTGCCCGACCGCCCGCCCGCGCCGCCAGGCATCACAATCGCCGGTGAAAGTTGAGTAGCCTGCCCTTTCGCTCGCAGCGGCGAGGGGTTAAGTCAGCAGGATGTCCACTCTCCTCGTCAGTCATCCGGCCTGTCTCGACCATTTAACGCCACTCGGCCACCCTGAGCGTCCGGACCGGCTGCGCGCTGTCGAACGTGCGCTGGAGGAAGAGAAGTTTTCGTCCCTCGCGCGCGAGCAGGCGCCGATGGTCGCGCTGGAAACGATCGCGCTGTGCCACCCGATGGAATACATCGAGAGCCTGCGCGAGGCCTCGCCGCGCGAAGGCATGATCCAGATCGACGCGGACACGTCAATGTCGCCCGGCAGCTTCGAGGCCGCCCTGCGCGCCGCGGGCGGCGCGGTGCTCGCGGTGAACGAGGTGGTCACAAAGCGCGCGGCCAACGCCTTCGTGGCGACGCGCCCGCCCGGCCATCATGCCGAAACGGCCCGCCCGATGGGGTTCTGCTTCTTCAACAATGCCGCGATCGCGGCGCGGCATGCCCGGAAGAAACACGGGCTCGATCGCGTCGCGCTGATCGATTTCGATGTGCACCACGGCAACGGATCGCAGGACATCTTCTGGTCCGATTCGAAAGTTCTTTATTGCTCGACTCACGAAATGCCGCTTTATCCGGGCACCGGCTCGCCCGGTGAGCGCGGCGAGCACAACAATATCGTCAACGCCCCATTGCATGCCGGCGACGGCGGCCAGCAGTTCCGCGCGGCGATGGAGAACATCGTGCTGCCGCGGGTCGAGGAGTTCAAACCCGACATGATCGTCATTTCTGCCGGCTTCGACGCCCACATGCGCGACCCGCTGGCGAACCTGAACCTTGTGGAGGCTGATTTCGCCTGGATCACGCGGCGCCTGATGGACATTGCCGACGCCGTGTGCGGCGGGCGAATCGTGTCGGTACTGGAGGGTGGTTACGACCTCGAGGGGCTCGCCAGGTCGGCCTCCGCCCACGTGCTGACGCTGATGCGTGGATAAGCGGTCGCGCGACCCGCCCGCCCGCGCTAGAGTGGAACCTGTTTTAGGCTGACAAGAACATGGCAGAGCCGAACCTTCCGGACGTCAAAAAGTTGCCCTTCGAGCGCGCGATCGAGGAACTCGAATCGATCATCAAGCGGCTCGAGGAAGGCAAGGTCCCGCTGGAGGAATCGGTTGCGATTTATGAGCGGGGAGAAGCACTTAAGAGGCGCTGTGAGGACCTGTTGAAGGCTGCCGAGGCCCGCGTCGACAAGATCACCCTCGACGCCGCGGGCCGACCTGCCGGGACGACGCCCCTCGACGTAAAGTGACTGGAGCCATCTTTTCAACTCAAAGCTGAAGCGACATCATTTGCTCCGAAATCGACTTATGATGTAAGGCTTTGGCTTCCCCCAAGCCCCGTTCAATGAACCCGATTGGAGTCGCCGTGTCATCGTCCAAGACCCCCCTGCTCGACCGCGTGCACACGCCTGACGACCTGCGCAAGCTGCCCGAGCGCGACCTCCCCCAATTCGCAAGCGAATTGCGCCACGAGCTGATCGAAGCGGTCGCCGTGACCGGCGGCCATCTCGGCGCCGGCCTCGGCGTCATCGAGCTGACGACCGCGATTCATTATGTGTTCGACACTCCGCGCGACCGGCTGATCTGGGACGTCGGCCATCAGGCCTACCCCCATAAGATCCTCACCGGTCGGCGCGATCGCATCCGCACGCTGCGTACGGGCGGGGGCCTGTCCGGTTTCACCAAGCGGGCCGAGAGCGAGTACGATCCGTTCGGCGCTGCGCATTCCTCGACCTCGATCTCGGCTGGCCTCGGCATGGCCGTCGCGCGTGATCTCGCCGGCAAGAAGAATAATGTGATCGCTGTCATCGGCGACGGCGCGATGTCGGCCGGCATGGCCTACGAGGCGATGAACAATGCGGGCGCGATGAATTCCCGCCTGATCGTGATCCTGAACGATAACGACATGTCGATTGCGCCTCCGGTCGGCGCGCTCGCAGGCTACCTCGCCCGCCTGTTCTCCGGGCATCGCTATCGGTCGCTGCGCGAGATCGGCAAGCAGCTTGCGCAGAAGCTGCCGAAGGCACTCGAGATCGGCGCCACGCGTGCGGAAGAATTCGCCCGCGGGATGGTCACCGGCGGCACGATGTTCGAGGAACTGGGCTTCTACTATGTCGGCCCGATCGACGGACACAACCTCGATCAGCTCCTGCCGATCCTGAAGAATGTACGCGACTCCGAAACCGGCCCGATCATCGTCCATTGCCGTACGCAGAAGGGCAAAGGCTACGAGCCGGCCGAGAAATCCGCCGACAAGTATCACGGTGTGGTCAAGTTCGACGTCGCGACGGGCGCGCAGATGAAGGCGAAGTCGAACGCACCGGCCTACCAGAAGGTGTTCGGCGAAAGCCTCATCAAGGAAGCGCGCAAGGACAACAAGATCGTCGGCATCACTGCCGCCATGCCCTCCGGGACCGGCATTGACCAGTTCGAAAAGGTCTTCCCGGAGCGCACTTTCGACGTGGGCATTGCCGAGCAGCACGCGGTGACCTTCGCCGCGGGTCTTGCGACCGAAGGCTACAAGCCGTTCTGCGCGATCTATTCGACGTTCCTGCAGCGCGGTTACGATCAGGTGGTGCATGACGTCGCGATCCAGAAGCTGCCGGTGCGCTTCGCGATGGACCGCGCCGGACTTGTCGGCGCCGATGGCCCGACCCATGCCGGATCGTTCGACATCGCCTATCTCGGCTGCCTGCCCGGCTTCGTGCTGATGGCGGCGGGCGACGAGGCCGAACTCGTGCACATGGTCGCGACGCAGGTCGCCATCAATGACCGTCCCTCGGCACTGCGCTACCCGCGCGGCGAAGGCATGGGCGTCACCATGCCCGAGGAAGGAAAACCACTCGAAATCGGCAAGGGCCGCATTCTCAAGGAAGGCTCCAAGGTCGCGCTTCTGTCCTACGGCACGCGCCTCGGGGAAGCACTCAAGGCCTCGGAAGAACTCGCGGGCTACGGTCTGTCCACCACGGTCGCCGATGCACGCTTCGCCAAGCCCCTCGACGTCGACCTCGTGCTGCGTCTCGCGCGCGAGCACGAAGTGCTGATCACGATCGAGGAAGGCTCGATGGGCGGCTTTGGATCCTACGTGTTCCAGACCCTCGCCGAGCACGGGATGCTGGACGACGGTTCGGTGAAGGTGCGCTCGATGGTCCTGCCCGATGTGTTCATCGATCAGGACTCGCCGAATGCGATGTATGCCAAGGCCGGACTGGACGCCAAAGGCATCGTCACCAAGGTGTTCGAAGCGCTTGGCAAAGACGCGAAAGCCGAGACCGTCCGTCTCGCCTGATCTTCGCTTGGCTTTGTATCCGCACTTCGTGATGCCCGGCCTTGTGCCGGGCATTGCTTTTGGCGCGACAGCCGCATCTCGTGCAGACACATGACCGAACGCCTGACCATCGCGCGGATCGGCCATCGCGGCGATGGCGTTGCGGATACCTCATCCGGCCCGCTTTATGTGCCCTACACTCTTGCGGGCGAGACGGTGGAAGCCGACGGCGTTCGGAGCCATCCGGACCGGCGTCACCTTCTTCGAATTATACAGTCCTCGCCCGAGCGTATTCCCCCGATCTGTCCGCATTTCGGCGTCTGCGGCGGCTGCGCCCTGCAGCATTGGCAGACGGAGCGCTATCGCGCCTGGAAACGCGACCTGGTCGCGGCCGCCCTCGCGCATGAAAAAATCGAGGCGCCGCTCGGCGAATTGATAGACGCTCACGGCGACGGCCGGCGGCGAGTGGTGTTCCATGCGCGCACCGGCACGCATGAGATTGTCGAAGTCGGCTTCGCGGCCCTGCGCGCGCATACGATCATTCCGATCGACCGCTGCCCGGTTCTCGCTCCGGGACTCGACGGAACGATCCAGACGGCCTGGCGGATCGCCGAAATCCTGCAGCCTCTTGGCAAGCCGCTCGATATCCACGCGACAGCCACCGAAAACGGGCCCGATATCGACATCCGCGGATCGGGTCCGCTCGATGCGAACCGCACGGCATTGCTCGCGCGGCTCGCCGAAAATGACCGGCTTGCCCGCATCACGCGGCACGGCGACCTGATCGTCCAGCGTGCGGCGCCGTCAGTCCGGATCGGACTTGCGACCGTCGCGCTTCCACCCGGCTCATTCCTGCAAGCGACGGCACGCGGTGAGGAAGAACTGGCCCGCCTCACACTCGGGCACCTGGGAAAGGCAAAAACCGTGGCCGACCTGTTCTCGGGCGTCGGTCCGTTTGCGCTGCGGATCGCGCAGAACAGCCGCGTCACCGCCATCGACAGCGATCAGCCGGCGCTCGACGCCCTGGCGAAAGCCCGGCGCACGCCGGGGCTCAAGCCGATCCAAACCTTTCGGCGTGACCTTTTCCGCAGCCCGATTACCGGACCCGAATTGCGCGATTACGACGCCGTCGTGTTCGATCCGCCCCGTCAAGGCGCAGAGGCGCAGGCGCGCGAATTGGCAAAGAGTGACGTACGCCGCATCGTTGCAGTGTCTTGCAATGCCGCGACCTTTGCCCGCGACGCCCGGATCCTGTTAAGCGGCGGATACAAGCTGACGTCGGTCGTTCCGGTCGATCAATTCCGCTACACCGCCCATGTCGAGATCGTGGCGGCGTTCGAGCGCTAGATCACCGCCCGTCCATCCCGCCGCCGCCCCAGCGCTCCATCCACATCTTCTCGCCGATGTTGCAGGGAATGCGCGGCTTGTCGGAGGCGGCCGGAATGACACGGGGTTGCGGTTCGCGGGAGGCGATTTCCTGCACAAGCTTCTGGCGGGTCGCATCGATGAACTGATCGCGGCTCTTGATCGGAATGACGAAGGCACCGGGGCCGCCGATCACGCAATCTTCGTAGTAGATATCAAGGTTGTCGATATCCATCGATCCGATGTTCGGCCGATTCAGCATGATCGGCAGGCCGTTGATCGTGACGCCCTTTTCCAGCACCTGATCGCGCGTGATCGTCACCAGAGGACCGTTATTGTTGGTCCCGTCGCCGGAAATATCGAGCACCCGTTTCACTCCCCGATAGGGACTCGCCTCGAACACTGACAGCGCGAACGTCATGGCGCCCGCGATCGAGGTACGCATGGCGCGCGTGTAAGGCGCGCGCGCGATCTCGACACCAAAAGCGTCCGCCGATTCCGGGCCCTCGATGATCCGCCAGGGAACGATGACCTTCTGGATCCCGACTCCGGCCCATTCGAAATAGGTGATGGCGATGCGCGCGTGTGCGCCTTCTCGCAACGCCAGAAGAAATTCGCGCGACGAGAGCGCCTTGATATAGCCCTCACGCTGCAACTCCTGTTCTTGCGGATCCATCGAATAGGAGACATCGACCGCAAGGATCAGTTCGACATCGACGTCGGCGGCGCGGGTATCGGCCGGGCGTTGCAGGGGTGCGGCCAGTCCCTCGGGATACGCGGCCGCAAGCATCGCGGCGGCGATCGCAAGACAGAACAAGGTGAGGCGGCGGCGCATGAGGTTCTCCGCAAACCTGACATTGCCGCCCATGCTGCCATGGACAAGTCCCTTGCGGAAGCGGCTAGGACTCGATCGATTCGGTCGCGACGATCTCGATCCCGAAACCGGCAAGCCCGACATAGTTTCGCTTGGTCGAGGCGAGAAGCCGGATCGAGGAGATGCCAAGGTCGGCGAGAATCTGGGCACCGAGGCCGATCTCCCTCCATTGGCGTATGCGCGCAGCATCCGATGCCGTATCGCCCTCGTGCGGGATGGCGGCGACCGGCACGCCCGCCGTGCCGTCGCGCAGATACACGATCACGCCGCGACCTGCCGCCTTGAAGCGCGCAAGCGCCGTATTGATCGTCTTTGCTCCACCGAACACATCGCCGATGACGTCGGCGCGATGCAGCCGCGCCAGCACGTCGCGGCCCTCGCCGATGCGGCCATAGACGAAGGCCATGTGATGCTGCGGATCGAACGGAGTCACGAAAGCGTATCCCTGCAAGGGTCCAATCGGCGAGGACACCGGAAATTCCGCGACACGCTGCACGACCTTTTCGCGGACCTGCCGGTGCGCGATGAGATCGGCGACGGACACGCGCGCGAGCTTGTGCTTCTCGGCGAAGGCCGCGATCTGCGGACCTCGCATCACCGTGCCGTCGTCGTTGACGAGTTCGCAGATCACTCCGACCGGATCGAGCTTTGCCAGCCGGCAGAGATCGACCGCAGCCTCGGTATGGCCGGAGCGCATCAGAACGCCGCCCTCTTTGGCGATCAGCGGGAAGATATGGCCCGGCCGCGCGAAGTCCGAGGCGCCCGAATTAGGATTGGCAAGGCCGCGCACAGTCGCGACGCGATCCTCGGCGGAGATGCCCGTGCCCGTTCCGTGGCGGAAGTCGACCGAAACGGTGAAGGCGGTGTGATGCGCGCTGTCGTTGTCCGAGACCATCGGATCGAGCCGCAGCCGGCGCGCGGTCTCGAGTGGCAGCGGTGCACAGACGATGCCGCAGGTATTGCGGATGATAAACGCCATCTTTTCCGGCGTCGCATGCACCGCCGCGAGGACGAGATCGCCCTCGTTTTCCCGGTCGTCGTCGTCGGTGACGACGACGATCTCGCCACGGGCGAAAGCGGCGATGGCGATATCGACGCGATGATGCGGATCAAGCACGAAGCTATTCCTGCGCCGCAAACGGCCACGGCCTGCTTTCGCCGACCTGACCCCGGTGGCGCAGATAGTGATCGGCGAGCACACATGCCACCATAGCCTCCCCGATCGGCACCGCGCGGATCCCGACGCAAGGGTCGTGGCGTCCGGTCGTCACGACGTCCGTTTCCTGCCCATGGCGATCGACCGTCTGCCGCGGCTTCAGGATGGAGGACGTGGGCTTCACGGCGAAGCGTGCCACCACCGGCTGCCCCGTGGAAATTCCTCCGAGAATTCCGCCCGCATGATTCGAAAGAAAGCGCGGCTTGCCGTCATTGGCCATCCGCATCTCATCGGCGTTTTCCTCCCCGGATAAGGCCGCGACCGCCATGCCGTCGCCGATCTCGACACCCTTCACGGCATTGATGCTCATGAGCGCACCGGCCAGATCGGCGTCGAGCTTGGCATAGACAGGCGCACCGAGGCCCGGCGGAACGCCTTCGGCCACGACTTCGATCACCGCACCGATGGAGGAGCCGGACTTGCGCACGCCGTCGAGATAGCCCTCGAAGAATTTCGCCTTGTCGGCATCGGGGCAGAAGAAGGGATTACGCCCGATTTCGTCCCAGTCCCACTTGTCGCGGTCGATCTTGTGCGGCCCCATCTGCACGAGCGCGCCGCGCACGATCATGCCCGGGACGATCTTGCGCGCAATCGCACCCGCGGCGACCCGTGCCGCGGTCTCGCGCGCGGACGCGCGTCCGCCACCGCGATAATCCTGCACGCCGTATTTCACGTCGTAGGTGTAACCGGCATGGCCGGGACGATACTTGTCCTTGATCGCCGAATAATCCTTCGAGCGCTGGTCGGTATTCTCGATCAGGAGCGCGATCGGCGTCCCGGTCGTGACGTCCTCGCCGCGCTCATCCGGGAACACACCGGACAAAATCCTCACCGCGTCCGGCTCCTGGCGTTGCGTTGTGAAACGCGACTGGCCGGGCTTGCGGCGATCGAGATCGCGCTGGATTTCTTCCGCGGTCAGCGGAATGCGCGGCGGGCAGCCATCGACCACGCAGCCGAGCGCAGGCCCGTGGCTTTCGCCAAAGGTGGTCACGCGGAAGAGATGACCGAATGTGTTGTAGGACATGGGATCGCCCGGTTGGCGGTGTGGTAGCCCGCACACCGGATGCGGTCAAATGGCTGGGCGCATTAGGCGTAACGGCCCAATCCGCTCTCGCCGATGACATAGACTACGCCTTGCTCGATCGATTCCTGGGCTGCGGTGTCCGTCTTGAACAAGCCGAGATAGGCGAACAGCGCCCGCGCCGTGCCCCCGTGCGCCACGACCACCGTGTCGCGCGCCAATGTCTCGTACCAGCGGCCGACGCGGTCCATCACCTGCCCGTAACTTTCGCCCCCCGGCGGCGTAAAATTCCACTTGTCACGCGTCCGACGCTGCACGGCTTCGTCGTCCCGTGCCGCGAGTTCGTCGAGGGTGAACCCCTCCCATTCGCCGAACGAAATTTCCGTGATGCTTTGCTCGATGCGATACCCGTCAGCCGGCAGGCCGAGCGCGCCGCGGATCAATTCCATCGTGATGCGCGCGCGGCCGAGCGGACTGGAAATGTATTCCAGCGCGGACGGCGCAGCTTCGTCGCGCGCGAGCAGGTCCCGCAGGATTTCGCCGCAATGAGCCGCCTGCCGGCGGCCGTTCTCGTTAAGGGCGATGTCGCGACCGCCCTGCAGCCGCCATTGCACGTTCCAGTCGGTCTCGCCATGCCGGATATAATAGACAACAGGTCGCGGCATCGTTTTGCGGTGACGCTCAGTCCTCGCCGACCGTCATGTCCGGAGCTTCCGGATGCTTGATGCCGACGACATGGTAGCCGGCATCGACGTGATGGATCTCGCCGGTCACGCCGCTTGCAAGATCGGACAGAAAATAGACACCGGCCTTGCCGATATCCTCCAGCGTCACGTTACGCCGCAGCGGCGTATTGTATTCGTTCCATTTCAGAATGTAGCGGAAGTCTCCGATGCCGGAGGCGGCGAGCGTCTTGATCGGACCCGACGAGATCGCATTCACGCGGATGTTCTTGACCCCGAGATCGGCGGCGAGATAGCGCACCGAAGATTCCAGCGCCGCCTTGGCGAGCCCCATGACATTATAGTGCGGCATCCATTTCTCCGAGCCGTAATAGGTCAGCGTCAGCAGCGAGCCGCCTTGCGTCATGAGTTTTTCGGCGCGCTGCGCGATCGCGGTGAAGGAATAGCAACTAATCAGCATCGTCTTGACGAAATTGTCCGCGGTCGTGTCGACGTAGCGGCCGTCGAGCTCGTCCTTGTCGGAGAAAGCGATGGCGTGCAGGACGAAATCGACCGAACCCCATGCGGATTGCAGCGCCGCGAACGCCGCATCGATGGTCGCCGGCTCGGACACATCGCAATGGCCGACGATGATGCCGTCTACTTCCTCGGCCAGAGGCTCGACCCGTTTCTTCAGCGCCTCGCCCTGATAGGTGAAAGCGAGGTCGGCACCCTGCTCGCGGCAGGCCTTGGCGATTCCCCAGGCGATCGAACGGTTGTTGGCGACGCCCATGATCAGCCCGCGCTTGCCGCGCATGAGACCCGCACCGTCCGCCATGTCGCTCCTCGGGTGAAGTGCCTGAAAAGGCGCCTTTTGCCTCCTATGACATAGGGTCCCCGATCCCCGCAAGGCGCGGCCTTGCTCGGCGTTTTCGTGTTAATTCTGGTGGCGGAATAGCGCCGCGGATGGGGTGTTTTCCCTGAACGGCCATGTCCGCCGCCACAGGGATCGCAGGTGACTTTCCGTAACGATATCGAGACCACGGTGCCGTCGCTCCGGCGCTATGCACGTGCGCTGACCCGCAACGCGGATACCGCCGACGATCTCGTTCAGGAGACGCTCGTGCGCGCGTTGCGCTCAGAGCATCTGTTCCATGGCGGGGATATCCGCTCGTGGCTGTTCACCATCCTGACCAACCTGAACCGGAATCGCCTGCGCTCCCTCGCCCGCCGTCCGAACTTTCTCTCGCTCACCGATCATGATGCGGCGGAGGCGGCCGGCCCCGAGGCAGGCGGGCGGGACATCGAGCGGGCGCTTGCCCTCTTGGTCGACGACCAGCGCCAGGCGCTGCTTCTCGTGGTGCTGGAGGGGCTGTCGTATCGCGAAGTTGCGGAAGTGCAAAACATCCCGATCGGAACGGTGATGTCGCGTCTGGCGCGTGCGCGCGCCCAGATCAAATCCTATCTCGACGGCGAGCGCCCGGCGCTCCGTCGCATCAAATAACAAAGGCAATAACAACATGACCGACCACAACTCACCCGTCACCGAAGACGAACTTCACGCCTTCATCGACAATGAACTGCCGCAAGTTCGACGCCATGCGGTCGAGGCCTGGCTCGCGACCCACCCCGAGGACGCAGCTCTCGTGGCCGCCTGGCGGGCGCAGGCGGAAATGATCCGAGCCCGGTACGGCACGGTCGCATCCGAGCCGGTGCCGGGGCGACTGACGCTGAAGCAGCTCATGCGAAACGGCAAACGCTGGAAAAGCGTCGCCGCGGCGGCCGCAATTGCTGCCTTCCTGATCGGCGGCATTGCCGGATGGATGGCGCATGGCGCTTCTGCCGCGGTCACCGAGCCGTCTTCGATTTTCACCGAACAGGCCCTGAGCGCCCATCGTCTTTACATCAACGAAGTGCGTCACCCGATCGAGGTGCGCGCCAATGAGGACCATTTGCTGCCCTGGCTGTCGCGCCGCGTCGGAACCACGCTGCGCGCACCGGACCTTTCGGCCTTCGGCCTGTCGCTCCTCGGGGGGCGGCTGCTGCCCTGCGTCTCCGGCGCGGCGGCTGCACTGTTCATGTATGAGGGCGGATCGGGCGAGCGTTTCACGCTTTACATCTCGCGCCTGAAGGAAGCCCAGAGTGCGTTCCGCTACACCGAGAGCGGCAATATCGCTTCGGTTCGCTGGGTCGAGGCGGACATTGGATACGCGCTGAACGGACCGACCGACAAGACGCGGCTGAAATCAATCGCGCGATCTGCCTATGAGCAGATGGAAAACCGCGCGCCGCCGAGCAGCCGCACCTCGAACGACAAGCTCCCGACGCTCAAGCGCGGGGCGTAGCGCTATCCGAGATCCTTGCGCGGGTCGTAGGGCTTGCTGTCGCGCCATTTGCGCATCAGTTCGTCCAGCTCACCGTCGCTGCTCTCCGGAAGGGAAATCCGCACGGTCACCAAAAGGTCGCCCGCTGCGGTCTTCGCCGGCATACCCTTGCCCTTCAGGCGGAACGTGCGGCCGCTCGACGTCCCGGGCGGGATTGCAAGTTCCACCGCTCCATCGAGTGTCGGGACACGAACCTTTCCGCCAAGCACGGCTTCGTAAAGCGTGATCGGCAGTTCTAGGCGCAGATTGTTGCCGTCCCGTTCGAACAGGGGATGCTTTGCGATATTGATCGTAATCAGGGCATCGCCGGTTCCGCCGCCGGGCCCGGTCAGACCTTGTCCCTTCAGACGGATCTGCTGACCCTCGGTAATGCCTTCGGGGATTTTCAGGTCGACTTCCTTGCCGGTGGGCAGGCGCACGCGCTTGGAGGCGCCCTGCGCGACGTCGGCAAGCGTAACGGTGAGCGAAGCGCGGATGTCCTGTCCGGCCGCTGGTTCCTCTTCGGCCTCGAACTGCGCCCCGCCCCGGCCACGGCCCATGCCGCCGAGCATGTCCTTCAGGATGTCTTCGATTCCGCCGCCGCCAAAGCCGCGCCCGCCGCGAAAGTTCGCGCCGCCCCGCCCGCCAGAACGCTGAAAGCCCTGCGGTCCCCACGTGAATGTCTCAAACGTGCCGTCCTCGCCCATTGCGCCCGGATGGACGTTTTCGAACCCCTGAAAGCGCGGCTTGCCTTCCGCGTCGATCTCGCCCGCGTCGAAGGCCTTGCGCTTCTTCTCGTCGCCAAGAATCTCGTACGCCGAATTCAGCTCGGAAAAGCGAGCCGAAGCCTTCGGATCGTCCTTGTTGGCATCGGGATGCCACTTCTTGGCAAGCTTGCGGAAGGCCGACTTGATCGCCGCCTCGTTGGCCCCCCGCGGCACCCCCAGCACCTCATAGGGGTCGCGCATTCCGTCAAACTCCGTCAGTCATAACAGTCAGAAGCCCCGGCCGGGACCGGGGCGGGTTCTCACGCACAATATGGGTGGATCGTGCCGCGGCGCAACGCGCCGGTGAAGGAGGTCAGGACTTCTTCCAGGGACGCAGCTTTCGCACTTCCCATTTGCCCTGATGGACTCGGCAGGCCTCACCCTGCAGCCAGGCTTCGGAGCCTTTGCGGACGTAGCTTGCGAGGAAGTCGCGGCACACGAACCCGTCCTGCGTATAGGCTGTTGCGAGCGGGGTGACGGTGCCACGCGCGCCGGTGCGGGGATTGCTCCAGGGCGCGCTCGCATCCTTGCTGTCGCGGCTCAAGACTTCCGAAGCGGCCGCTCGCGCGTAAGCAAGGTCCGCGTCCTCGGCAGGCGCGCCGCCCGGCCGCGCCGTTTCCAAACGGGGCGAAACCGTGCCGGTATATTCCTGCTTTTCGTCGTCTTTTCCGAACAACGATCCGAGCTGGTAGGAGAAGCTGCAGCCCGACGTAACGAAGCCCAGGGCGGCGACGACGGCCATGGCCGGCGCGCGGCGCCATAGGCGGCTCGCGCGCATTCCACTATAAGACGGCCGCAAGGACGCCCTTACCATTGTTCACTGGCCTCGTAGCCGCGGAATCCCTGACCAAGTGCCAATAGAACACCCAAGCTGGTTAACGAGTGGTGATTTCACCGAAGCGGGAGAGCCTTTCGAGCTCTTTTCCGCGTGGCTGAAAGAGGCCGAAGCGGGCGAGCCGAACGACCCCAATGCGATGGCGCTCGCGACGGTGGACGCCGACGGGCTGCCGAACGTCCGCATGGTGCTCATGAAGAGCTTCGACGAAGCAGGCTTCGTCTTCTTCACCAATATGGGCAGCCAAAAAGGGCGGGAGTTGGACCTGCAGCCCAAGGCGGCGCTGCTGTTCCACTGGAAGTCGCTGCGCCGTCAGGTGCGGATTCGCGGGCCGGTGACGAAGGTCGAAAAAGCGGAAGCCGATACCTATTTCGCGACGCGTCCCCGTCTCGCCCAGATCGGCGCCTGGGCGAGCCGGCAATCGCGGCCGCTGGAAAGCCGGCTCGCGTTCGAAAAGGCGATCGCGCTGACGACCGCGAAATATGCCATCGGCGAAGTGCCCCGCCCACCCGAATGGAGCGGCTATCGTGTGGCGCCGCTGGTCATGGAATTCTGGCACGACCGGCCGTTCCGCCTGCATGACCGGATCGAATTCCGCCGCGGGCAGGCGAACGATGCCTGGATCAAGACCAGGCTTTATCCCTGAGTAACCGCCGATGCCGAACAGCAACCAGCCACGCCGGACGCTGCTCCTGACAGGGGCAAGCCGCGGCATCGGGCATGCCACGGTGAAACGGTTTTCCGCTGCGAACTGGCGCGTGATCACCTGTTCGCGGCACCCCTTTCCGGAAAATTGCCCGTGGGAAGCAGGACCCGAGGACCATATTCAGGTCGATCTCTCCGACGTCGGCAGCACGCAAGCGGCAATCGCCGAGATCAAAAGCCGGCTCAACGACGGACAACTCCATGCGCTCGTCAACAACGCCGCGATCTCACCCAAGGCCGAAGGTGGTAAGCGACTGAGCGCGATCGACACTTCGATCGACCTGTGGCGGCAGGTCTTTCAGGTCAATTTCTTCGGGCCGGTGATGCTGGCGCGCGGCCTACTCAACGAACTCACGGCTGCGAAAGGTTCGGTCGTGAACGTCACCTCGATCGCAGGCTCGCGCGTGCATCCCTTCGCCGGAGCAGCCTACGCAACCTCGAAGGCTGCCCTCGCCTCGCTCACCCGCGAGATGGCCGCGGATTTCGGGCCTCTCGGCGTGCGCGTCAATGCGATTGCTCCGGGCGAGATCGACACCGCGATCCTGTCACCTGGCACGGAGAAAATTGTCGAACAGATCCCGCTGCACCGGCTCGGTACGCCGGACGAAGTGGCGAAGATCATCTACGTGCTGTGCACCGAAACGTCGTCCTACGTCACCGGGGCCGAAATTCACATCAACGGCGGCCAGCACGTCTAGGCTAGAGCCACTTGCGCCACTTGAAGAAGACGTAGGGAACGATCGCCGCCAGCACCATCAGCACGAGCGCATAGGGATAGCCGTGCAACCATTCGAGCTCGGGCATGTGCTTGAAGTTCATGCCGTAGATCGAGGCGATCAGGGTCGGCGGCATCAACACCACCGCGACCACCGAAAAAATCTTGATGATGTTGTTCTGCTCGATAGTCACGACGCCAGTCATCGCGTCGAGCAGGAAGGTGATGTTGTTGGTCAGATAGCTCGCATGATCGGTCAAGGACTGCACGTCGCGCTGCATGATCTTCAAAAGCGCGCGCTGTTCCTTTGGCCAGCGCATGCCTTCGGCTTCATTGGCAATGAACAGCACGAGCCGGCCGATCGAGACGAGACTCTCACGCACTTTCGACGTCAGGTCGCCCTTGCGACCGATGACTTGAAGCACCGCGTTGTAGAATTGCGCCGCCCGGGTGCGCCCCGGATCGAAAATCTGCTGGGAGACCTGGTCGACCTCCATCCCGATCTTCTCAAGGATGTCGGCGGCGCGGTCGATGATCGCGTCGAGCAGATCCATAAGCACGGATTCCCCGGTGATGCCCGCGGGACATGAGCGCCCAAGCTTGGTGCGGATCATCGCGAAGGGCTTGGGCTCGTCGTAACGCACCGTGATCAGCCGATGGCCGGACAGGATGAAGGTGACCGCCGTGGTCTTGGGCATCGGCGTGTCCGACTGGCACATGAGGGTTGCCGTCATGTAACGCGCGCCGTTCTCCACATAGAGACGGCTCGACACCTCGATCTCCTGCATCTCTTCGCGGGTCGGAACCGCGATCCCGACGAGCCGCTCGATCAGCTTGTCTTCGCCCGGCGTCGGATTGGAGAGATCGATCCACACCGCGCTTTCCGGCACGCTCGTTCCTGGCGCGACATTCGTGGGTTCGAGCGAAGAGCCGCGCGGAATATAGGCTACGAGCATGAACGCCTCGGGAAATTGCCCATGCGCGGCCCCCACCGCGCACAAGCACAGGCTCAAGGCCAGTCATGACCCGATCGCATGCGCTCCTGCAAGCGCCAAAAACTGCTGTCCTAAATCTTTGCCCGCCGGTCAGGCGCTGACCTGAAGCTCGCGGTCCTTGATGCGCCGTTCCACCGGAGCCGGCGCGGCCTTTTTCGACTTGTGGGTGCAGGCCAATGCGCCCGCGACAGCGGAGATGCCGATCTTCTCGTAGCGGCGGACGAGATCGCCCGACTCGCCGGAAGACTTCTGGGCGGGCTTTTGGGTAGTCACTGCCTTCATCGTTTCCTCCAAAGTCCAGTCGTCGAGGGCTGGACTTGGGGCAGCATTGCCTTTCACTTTGGCAGAACTGGGCGGCAATTCGTGTCACTTTGCGGCAGGTGCGCTGCGACGCACCAAGTGAGGCGGAAACTGCGTGATTTAAGCGTGATTCCAGCGCCTAAAATTCACTGAGGCATTCCTGCAACAGTTTCACAGGAGTGCTGCAATGCCCCCAGCTTTGCCTAGCCGAAGCGGGAAATTTACGGCTAATAAAGCCAGATCAGATGGAATCGACGCGGCTCAGTCGCGGGAAAAGAGG
Organism: uncultured Hyphomicrobiales bacterium; assembly: GCA_964584855.1. Classification (GTDB taxonomy): domain Bacteria; phylum Pseudomonadota; class Alphaproteobacteria; order Rhizobiales; family Xanthobacteraceae; genus Pseudorhodoplanes. The sequence continues at coordinate 110,907 of CAZPBF010000001.1, read as the reverse complement.
CCGGCATGAATTTGCGCCTGGTAGCGCTCCTGTTGGTGACGTTGGGTCTCGCTGGCTGCATCCAGTCGAAGGTTGAACCCGCGCCTGAGACCAACCTTACCCCGCGCGACAAGGAACTTCTGGCGAAGGCGCCGTACGCCAAGGCCACGATTCCGGAGCCGTATCGGCGGCACATCGTCGACTACCACCGCAAGGAAGGCCCGGGCACCATCGTCATCGATACCGACGCCCGCTACCTCTATTACGTGCTGCCCGAAGGCAAGGCGATCCGTTACGGCGTGACCGTCGGCGAAGAAGCACTGGTCTGGTCGGGCGTTGCGCGCATCGAGCGCAAGACCGAATGGCCGACATGGACTCCGACCAAGGAAATCAAGACGCGCCTCGGCGCCGGCATCCCGGACTTCGTCGGTCCCGGGCCGCATAATCCGATGGGTGCGCGTGCGCTTTATCTCTTCACCGGGAACAAGGACACGCTCTACCGTATTCACGGCACCAACCAGCCGGAATATATCGGCTCCGCCATTTCCTCGGGTTGCGTACGCATGACCAACGAGGACGTGATCGACCTCTACAATCGCGTGAAGCTCGGATCGGTCGTGGTGGTGCTTGCGCCGAGCCAGGGCGACTCTCCGCACAACCCGCAAGTGGCGCTGACCGGCGGCATCGGGCGCGAGTAATCCGGCCCCAGGGGATTTCGACAACGGCGCCGATTGCGGCGCCGTTTTCATTTCAGGCGCCGAGCTGCACCCGGACAATCTCCGGCGGCACGCCAACGCGTGCCGGGATAAAGCTCGTACCAAGCCCGCCGGATACGATCATGTGCCGGCCGCCCTCGAAGACGTGCCCATAGGCGAAACGGCCGCCATAGGCGGACGGCACGAAGCTTTCCCAGATGAAGGGGATGCGGATCTGGCCGCCATGCGTATGGCCTGCAAGCGTCAGCGCCACGCGGTCCGGCACCTCGGTGAAAATATCGGGCTCGTGCACCATCAGGATGACCGGTTCGTCGCCTTTCACCTGCGACAGGGTCCGCGGAAGGTCGTCGACGCCGCGGAAGGCCCTTCTTCCGAGTGGATAGGCAAGCTGGTCTCCGAGGCCGGCCAGCCAGAATTGCTCGCCCTTCTCGCCGACCAGAAAGGCATCGTTTTCAAGCACCGGGATGTTGACCGCAGCGAGGGCCCGGCGAACGCCGTCGATATCGAACCACCAATCGTGATTGCCAAGGATCGCGAACGTGCCGAGCCGCGATCGCAACCGCGCCAGTTCCGATGCCCAGGCGGCGTGCGGCACCCTTTCCGTGACGAAACGATGGGTCGCGAAATAATCCCCGAGCAGGAGCACGATGTCCGAGCGTAGCTCGTTGGCCGTATCGACCACCGCGCGCACGCGGGCGAGGCCCATATTGGGTCCGCCGGCATGCAGGTCGGCGATCACCGTCATGGTGAGCTTGCGGCTCTCCGGCCAACCAGCCGGATTGGGCCGGTATTGTGTGACCAGGAGATCGAGCGCCTCGACGCTGCCGTAAGCGGCCGTGCCCGCCGTGGCGATACCGACCACCCCGGCGGTCCCGAGGATCAGCCCGCGCCGGCTTAAGCCGCGCCGCCGCGGTTCGATGAACAGATCTCTGGGATCGACCGGCTTCATGGTGTCTTGTTACGCGAGACGGGTGAAAGGAGCGTTCACGGGCTTGCTACTGATCCGGGGCCGCCCCGGACGGGGCGTCGGGTGGACGGGGACGCGGCAGGGGCACGGGGGGAAGCGGGTCGAGCACCGCCCATTGGCACAACCGGTAGCCTCCGCGCCGCTCAGCCAGATCGAGATGGATGTGGGTCTCGTGATAGCCGTCCGAGCTTGGTCCGAGCACGGTCGTGAAGCGCGAGCAGACGCTCTGTTTCATTCCCTCGCGGAAACCATGGTCGAGCGTGCGGTCGGTCAGATCGAGAAAGCGGCCGTCGGCGAGTTTGATCCCGCGCACATCGAGCGCATTGCCGCGGCCATGCTCGCTCGTCCTTGCGCCGACAACGCGGTTGCGCCCGCGGCATTCGTAGGAATCGAAATTGTCGAGCGCCTGCAACGCGCTGCCGAGATGGGAAATTCCTGTGACGACGTCCTCGCGAACCCAGCGGGTGACAGCTTCGGCCATCTCGCAGCGAAGCGTCGGGGCCGGCATGACAGGGATGCGGCGAAGGTCGGGCAGCACGATCTCTTTCAGCCGCACCAGATCGATCGCCCCGCAATCGGCCGGGCCGCTGATCGAGGGCAGAACCTCGATCGTCGCAAGCCGGTCGGCGACAAGCCTCGCCTGACAGGCCGAGGCTTCGCGCGGCTCGACGGCGAAGACCGGATCGATCTCGATTGCCTTGGCAGCGTCCGCTTCGGGTGGCCGCGGATGGGGCAAGGGCACGAACGCGGCGGCCGCGACGCCTGCGGACAGCATGAAAATCAATGCGAAGATCAATGGCACGGCCGATATCATTGCCGGAAATAAGGTTTTTCGACGAGGACGAACGCAACGGCCGGAGGGCGCATTTTCCATGCTACAGGACCGGCCGGGTCCGGCAGGGAAGCGGAAATGGCATACGACGTCGTTGTGATCGGTCAAGGCGCCGCGGGCAGCGCCGCCCTCTGCAAGCTCGCGCGACGGGGAAAACGCGTCGTCGGCATCGAGCGCTTCAGCACGAACCATGACCGCGCGTCCTCGCATGGCCAGACCCGCGTCATCCGGCTCGGCTATTTCGAACACCCCTCCTACGTCCCGATCCTGCGCAGCGCCTATACCCGGTGGCGCGAACTCGAGGCGGCGAGCGGCCAGCAGCTTCTCCACATTACCGGCATCGCCGAAATGGGCCGGCCCGACAGCATGCTGGTCCAGGGGACGCTCGCGTCCTCGCGCCAGCACGATCTTCCGCACGAGGTGCTGGATGCCAAGGAATTCATGCGCCGGCACCCGGTGTTCAATCTGCCGTCCGATTTCATCGCGGTGATGCAGCCGGACGGCGGTTTCGTCGAGGCTGAGCGTGCCGTGCGCGTGCAGCTTGCGCTCGCGAAGGAGAGCGGCGCCGAGATCCGCCAGGGCGAGCGCGTGCTCGCGGTCGAGCCGCGCGGAGAAGGCGTGCGCGTCGTCACCGACAAGGGCACGCTCGAGGCCGGCAGCGCGATCGTCGCCGCGGGCGCCTGGGCGAAGACGCTCCTGCCCGACCTGCCGGTGCGGCTGCGCCCGACGCGGCAGGTGCTGATGTGGTTCGAGCCGGCCGACCCCGCGCCGTTCCGCGAGGGGCGCTTCCCCGTCTACATGATGGAGACGCCCTTCGGCATCCATTACGGCTTCCCCTACAGCGAGCAGGAAGGCCTGAAGGTCGCCAAGCACCATCACGAGGACGAGACGGTCGATCCGGAGACCTACGACCGCGATGTCTCCGCGCATGACGAGGCGCTGATCCGCAACGCGGTTGCGCAATTCATGCCACCCGCCGACGCGCCGGTGCGCGGCAGCAAGACCTGCCTCTACACCATGACCGACGACGGCGATTTCATCCTCGACCGGATGCCCGGCTATCCGCAGATCGTCGTCGCCTCGCCCTGCTCCGGCCACGGCTTCAAGTTTTCGCCCGCGATCGGCGAAATCGTCGCGGACCTCGCGACGACGGGGAGCACGCGGCACGATATTGCGCGGTTTGGGTTGGGGAGATTCTCATGAATGCATCCGCGTCCGGCAAGATCGACAAGCTGATTGCGTCCATCGAAGACTGGCGCGGCAAAACGTTCGCCAGCGTGCGCAAGACCATCCTCGCGGCCGATCAAGAGATCGTCGAGGAATGGAAGTGGATGGGAAGCCCGGTCTGGTCGCGTGACGGCATTATCGCTGTCGCGAACGCCCACAAGGGCAAAGTCAAGCTGACCTTCGCTTACGGTGCCATGCACCCCGACCCCGACAAGCTGTTCAATGCCGGTCTCGAAGGTAACCAGCGCCGCGCGATCGATCTATTCGAGGGGGACAAGGTGAATGGGCCTGCCTTGAAAAGGCTTGTGCAGGCAGCAATCAGGTACAATCAGCAGAAGAAATCGAAGAAAAAAACGGCGGCACGCAATGCGCCGCGCAAGGCTCGCTCTTAATCGCACCCTCTTTTGCCCTTGCACGCTGGTAGCGGGCGGATAGCCTGTCGAGAAAAGAAGCTTTCCGGAGGAACCCCATGCTCGGCCTGATGCAGGATTGGCCGCTGTTGTGCCATCGCATCATCGACCACGCCGCGACGTATCACGGCGAGCGGAAGGTGATCTCGCGCTCGGTCGAGGGGCCGATCCACACCACCAACTATAAGGAAGTGCGGGCGCGCGCGCTGCGCGTGGCGCAGCGGCTGGAGAAGGACGGCATCAAGCTCGGCGACCGCGTCGCGACGATGGCGTGGAACACGTGGCGGCATCTCGAATGCTGGTACGGCATCATGGGGATCGGCGCGATCTATCACACCGTCAATCCGCGCCTGTTCCCAGAGCAGATCTGCTGGATCGTCAATCACGCGGAAGACCGCCTGATGTTCGTCGATCTCACCTTCCTGCCGATCCTGGAGAAGCACGCGGCGGGACTGAAAAGCATCGAGCGCTATGTCGTGCTCACCGACGCCGCGCACATGCCGCAGACGAGCCTGAAGAATGCGGTCGCCTACGAGGAATGGCTGAAGGAGGCGGACGGCGATTTTCGGTGGAAGTCGTTCGACGAGAACACCGCGGCCGGCATGTGCTACACCTCCGGCACGACGGGCAACCCGAAGGGCGTGCTCTACTCGCACCGCTCAAACGTCCTGCATGCCTTCATGGCCTCGCTGCCGGATTCCAAGGGCCTGCGCTCCAACGACGTGTGCATGCCGGTGGTGCCGCTGTTCCATGCCAACGGCTGGTCGCTCGCCTTCTCGACGCCGATGGTCGGGGCGACCCTCGTCCTTCCGGGGCCGAAGATGGACGGGGCCTCGATCTACGAGATGCTCGACAGCTACAAGGTCACGTTCACCGCGGCGGTGCCGACGGTGTGGCTGATGCTGCTGCAGCATCTGGAAGCCAACAACCTGAAATTGCCGCATTTGAAACGCGTGGTGATCGGCGGATCGGCCTGCCCGCGCGCGATGGCAAAGAAGTTCGAAGAGAATTACGGCGTCGAGGTCATCCATGCCTGGGGCATGACGGAGATGTCGCCGCTCGGCTCGCTGTGCACGATGAAGCCGGAATATGCCGCGCTGACGGGCGAAGCGCGCCTCGACATCCAGCAGAAGCAGGGCCATCCGCCGTTCGGCGTGGAAATGAAGATCACCGACGATGCCGGCAAGGACATGCCGTGGGACGGCAAGACCTTCGGCCGGCTCAAGGTGCGCGGGCCTGCGGTCGCGAAAAGTTATTACAAGGGCGCCGGCAACGAGGTGTTCGATGCCGAAGGCTGGTTCGACACCGGCGACGTCGCGACCATGGACCCCTACGGCTACATGCAGGTCACCGACCGTTCCAAGGATGTCATCAAGTCAGGCGGCGAATGGATTTCGTCCATCGACCTGGAGAACCTCGCGGTCGGCCATCCGAAGGTCGCCGAGGCCGCGGTGATCGGCATCCAGCATCCGAAATGGGACGAACGACCGCTCCTCGTCGTGGTGCTGAAAAAGGACCAGCAGGCGACCAAGGAGGAATTGCTCGGCTTCATGCAGGGTAAGGTCGCGAAATGGTGGATGCCGGACGACGTTGCTTTTGTCGATGAAATTCCCCATACCGCCACCGGCAAGATCCAGAAGATCGCATTGCGCGAGCGCTTCAGGGACTATCGGTTTCCGGCGGCGACCGCGGCGGAATAACGGTCGGACCGGCGCAATAAAAAAAAGGCAAGGCATGGCCCGGCGCCGTATTTCCGAAGATCCCTTGTCCCATCTCGCGATTTGGGCACGCCGGGTTGCGTTCTTCTCTCTCCTTGCGACACTGCTTTCGATTGTGATCGTGCGTTCGGGCCTGCTCGAGGTGTTCCCCGCGCTCGCGACCTTCGCCGCGGCGCTCGCATTCGCCGTGATCGCGATCCTTCTCGGGCTCGCGGCGTTCGTTTCGATCTGGAAGGATGGAACGAGCGGGCTCGGCTCGGTCGTGACCGCGCTCCTGATCGGGGCCGCGCTGCTGGCCTACCCGAGCTATCTCGGCCTCAAGGCCTACCGACTGCCGGCGATCGCCGACATCACCACGGACCCGATCGATCCCCCGCGCTTCGAGGCGATCGCGCGCCTGCGCGGGCGCGAGGCCAACCCGGTCATCTATGCCGGCCTCTACGCCGCCGAGCAGCAGCGCAGCGCCTATCCCGATGTCGATCCGCTGATCCTGTCGGCGGATCCGCAGGCCGCCTACCAGGCTACGCTCGGCGTCGTGACCAAGCGCCGCTGGGTCATCCTCGACGCGCGCCAGCCCCAGCCTCCGGCCCGCCGCGAAGGCCGGATCGAGGCGGTCGCGCGCACGCCGATCATGGGCTTTCGCGACGACGTGGTCATCCGGATCCGGCCGTCAGAGGAGGGCTCTCGTATCGATGTGCGCTCCGCCTCGCGCTATGGCCGGCACGATTTCGGGACGAATGCCTCGCGCATCCGCTCGCTCCTTGCCGACGTCGAGGATCTCGCCGCGACCCAGCAGGAGCGGCAGGAACGAGCCGAGCGGCTGGAACGGCTTGAAAAGGAACGCAAGGCGAAGCTGCTGAAGGCCGCCAAAGAAAAAAATCAGGCCAAGCGGTAACGTCCCTCGACCGACGGCACCCCGGACGTCAGCACGACGCCGCGCGCAACCAGATCCTCCAGATGCGCGAGCACCGACAGACCCGCAGCCTTCATGAGCCGCGGATCGATGCCGATATAGATCGCGCGAACGAGCGTCGGAATGTCGGTCTCGCCCTTGCCGAGGCGGTGCAGGATCGATGCCTCGCGCGCCTGGCGGTGGCGGATATAGGACCGCACGAACCGGGGAGCGTCCTTGATCGGACTGCCGTGACCCGGCAGATAAATCGTCTCATCGCGCGCGGAGAGCTTCTTGAGCGAAGCCATGTAGTCGCTCATCGCGCCGTCAGGCGGAGCGACCACGGGGGTCGACCAGCCCATCACGTGATCGCCGGAAAACAGCGCGCCCGCTTCCTTGAGCGCATAAGCCATGTGGTTGGCGGTATGGCCAGGCGTCGCGACGGCCTCGATGGTGAAGCCATCGCCTTTGACGATCTCGCCGTCCTTCAACGCGATGTCGGGGCGGAAGTCGGTGTCGGCGGCCGCATCGAGCGGAAAAGATTCGCCGATATGCAGGTCGCGCGAGAGCCGGTGCGGGCCCTCCCCATAGACCGTCGCGCCGGTGGCAGCCTTCAACGGAACGACGCCGGGCGAATGATCGCGGTGTGTATGCGTCACGAAGATGTGGGTCACCGGCGAACCCTTCACGGCGTCAAGCAGGGCCGCGATATGTTTCTGATCGGCCGGGCCGGGATCGACCACGGCATAAGGCCCCTTCCCGATCACGTAGCTCATCGTACCGTGAAACGTGAACGGACTGGCATTGCCGGCACAGATCACGCGCACCCCCGGCGCGACCTCTTTCGGCACACCGGGCCTGAAGTCGAAACTGCGGTCGAAGGGAATGTCGTCGTCGGCCATGACGGCGGCTTAGGACGCCAAACCTGCAGGTGTCTAGTGGATTTCCGGCTCCGGTACTTTCTGCTGCGTCCACTTGGTGAAGTCGAAGTCGCAGCCGTCGTCGGCCTGCTGGATGTGCTCGGAGAACATCGCGCCGTAACCCCGCGGATACTTCTTCTCCGGCGCCTTCCAGGCGGCTTTGCGCTTCGCCATCTCCTCGTCCGAGATGTGCAGGTGGATTTTGCGCGCGGGGACATCGACCTCGATCATGTCGCCGGTCTTGACCAGTGCGAGCGGACCGCCGACGAAGCTCTCCGGCGAGACGTGCAGCACGCAGCAGCCATAGCTCGTGCCGCTCATGCGCGCGTCGGAGATGCGCATCATGTCGCGCACGCCCTGCTTCACGAGCTTGGTCGGAACAGGCAGCATGCCCCATTCCGGCATGCCCGGCCCGCCCTGCGGCCCGCCATTCTTCAGCACCAGCACGTGGTCGGGCGTGACGTCGAGGTCGTCGCGGTCGATCAGGCTCGCCATGTGGTTATAGTCCTCGAAAACGAGCGCCGGGCCCTTGTGCTTGAGCAGGCGCGGATCAGCCGCCGACGGCTTGATGACACAGCCGCGCGGCGCGAGGTTGCCGGTCAGGATCGCGCAGGCCGGTTCCTTGGAGATCGGATTCGACAGCGGACGGATCACATCCGGATTGTGGACTTTGGCGCCCTTGATGTTCTCGCCCACGGTCTTGCCGGTCACGGTCATGCAGTTGAGATCGAGCTTGTCCTTCAGCTCCATCATCAGCGCGCGGATGCCGCCGGCGTAATAGAAATCCTCCATCAGATATTTTCCGGAGGGTCGCACGTTCCCGATCACCGGAATTTCGCGCGACAATTCGTCGAAACGCTGCAACTTGAGATCGACGCCGGCGCGGCGCGCCATGGCAACCACATGCACCATCGCGTTGGTCGAACCGCCCATCGCCATGTGCACCTTGATCGCGTTATCGACCGAAGATTTGTTGATGATCTTGTCCGGGGTGAGATCCTCCCACACCATGTCGACGATGCGCCGGCCGGTCACCGTGGACATGCGGGTGTGATTGGAATCCGGCGCGGGGATCGAGGAGAAGCCCGGCATCACAAGGCCGAGGGCCTCGGCAATCGCCATCATCGTTGCGGCCGTGCCCATGGTCATGCAGGTGCCGAAGGAGCGCGCAATGCCCGCCTCGATCTCCTGCCAGTCCTCTTCGGTGATGTTGCCGGCGCGCTTCTCGTCCCAGTATTTCCACGTGTCAGAGCCGGAGCCGAGAATCTTGCCTTGCCAGTTGCCGCGCAGCATCGGACCGGCGGGCAGATAGATCATCGGGATGCCCATGCTGATCCCGCCCATGACCAGGCCGGGCGTGGTCTTGTCGCAGCCGCCCATCAGCACCGCGCCATCGATCGGGTGCGAGCGCAGAAGCTCCTCGGTCTCCATCGCGAGGAAGTTGCGATAGAGCATCGTGGTCGGCTTGACGAAAACTTCGGCGAGCGACATCGCAGGCAGCTCGATCGGAAATCCGCCGGCCTGATAAACGCCGCGCTTCACCTCTTCGGCGCGCTGGCGCAGGTGCGAATGGCAGGTGTTGATGTCGCTCCAGGTATTGATGATGCCGATGACCGGCTTCTTGCCCCAATCGACCTGGTCGTAGCCGTATTGGCGCAGGCGCGACCGGTGGCCGAACGAGCGCAGATCGTTGACCCCGAGCCAGCGGTAACTGCGCAATTCTTCAGGCTTTTTACGTTGGCTCATCGGTCAGACCTTCGGTTTGGCTGGAAAAGAGTCAGGGATCGGGCAGGCCAGTCAGGCGGAGGTTTTACCCCGTCAGGAGCTTTCCGCCATCTTTGATTTCGCAACCAAGACCTGCGCGGCGCGGCGGCTTGCGAGCTGGCTGAGCACCACGCCTGCGGCGATCGCGGCGCCGATGACGTCGGTGATGAAATGCGGGTCGATGAGAAGCAGTCCCGCGACGATAAGTGCCGCACTCTGCCAATAGGCCGAGGCGGTGACAAAATAGCCGTGGAAACCGGCAGCGAAGATCATCACCCCGAGCGAGGCGGTGATAGCGCTCCACAGCACCGTCGGCCACGGTCCTATGCTGAGGAGAGCTGGCTCGTAGACGAACATGAACGGGACGATGAAACTCGTCGCCGCGATACGCACCGCAGCCCAGCCGGTGATCCAGAGATCGGATTTGGCAAGGCCCGCCGCCGCATAAACCGCCAAGGCGACAGGCGGTGTGATCGCGGACAGTATCGCGAAATAGAAGGCGAACATGTGCGCGGCCGGCACCGGCACCCCGAACTTGATGATCGCGGGGACCAGCAGCGCGGTCATGATGATGTAGGCCGGCGTGGTCGGCATGCCCATCCCGAGGACGATTCCGGCGACCATGGTGAAAATCAGCGCGAGCAGCAGCGAATTCTGCGACAGGTGCACGACGAACTGGGTGAACACGATTCCAAGGCCGGACAACGTAACCACGCCGATCACGATCCCCGCCGAGGCGCAGGCCAATGCGACCGGCAGTGCGTTCCTGGCGCCATCAACCATCGCTTCAATAAGATTCGGGAGAGTGACGTAATGGCGCGTCGATTTGCGCAAGGCCGCGCAGGGGAAACAGGCGAGCGTTCCGGCGAGCGCGGAGAGCGGCGCGCTGTATCCGGAATACATGACGGTCAGGATCGTCAGCACCGGAATGAACAGATGTCCGCGCTCTCGCAAGACTGTTGCGAGGCGCGGCAATTGCGAGCGAGGAACGCCGACAAGCCCTCGCCGCTTGGCCTCGAAATGCACCGCGGAGAAACACGCGAGATAATAAAGAAACGAAGGAATGATCGCCCAGATTACGACCTGCCCGTAGGACACGCCGATGAATTCGGCCATCACGAACGCAGCCGCGCCCATGATCGGAGGCATGAGCTGGCCGCCGGTCGATGCGACCGCCTCGACGCCCGCCGCAAAGTGCGGTGGGAATCCTGACCGCTTCATCAGCGGAATGGTGATCGGACCGTCCACCATGACGTTCGCTACAGCGCTTCCGGAAATCGTGCCGAACAGCGCGGATGAAACGCACGAGACCTTGCCCGGGCCGCCGGCAGTGTGCCCGGTCAGGCTCATGGCGAAGTCCATGAACAATTGCCCGGTGCCGGTCCGCTCCATGAAGCTGCCGAACAGGACGAAGACGAGAACGTAGGCCGCCGACACAGAGAGCGGCACGCCAAAAATGCCCTCGGTCGTCATGAACAGCTGATCGAGCAGGCGCATCGGCTCGAGCTTTGCGATCAACAGCCCGTATGCGAGGAAAACGAGCGCGGTGATCGGCAGGGCCCAGCCGATTACCCGGCGCGTCGCTTCGAGCACGACCGCGGTCAGAACCACCGCCATGGTCATGTCGAGCGCACTTAGGTCGTCGACATAATAGATGCGCGTGACGACATATTCGTAGTTGAAGAACAGATAGAGGATCGGCGCAGCACCGGCGACGAGGAGCACATAGTCGAGCGGCTGCGGAAGACGGTCATCGATCCGCTTCTGCTCGTCGGACGGCGGCAGATCGTCCTTCTTGGATGTCAGCCTGTACAGGAGGAAAATCAGAACGAGCGCGAACAGCAGATGCGTTCCACGGAACAGGATCGCTTCGGGCGTGCCGAATGCGATTACCCACATGTGGTAGAGTCCCATGGCGATGGAAACGACCATCACCACAAGGCGTACGAAACCGGCGTAACTTCGGTCGAACCTCATCTTCCCCCCGCCCCGCGCGCCGGATTTTTGCCCGGCGCGCCGCCGATCACTTCGCTTTCACCGTGAGGCCGGCTTCCTTGTAGAATTTCGCGGCTCCCGGATGGAACGGAACGCCGATGTCTTCCGCCATTTCCTTCGGGGTCAGTTTGATCATGTCCTTGCTTACCGCACCGAGCGAGGAGGTGTTCGACGCGATCGCCTTGGTCATCGCATAGACCATATCCTCAGGCAGCTTGCAGGATGCAACGATGTGCGTCGCGTAACCGATCACTTTCACGTCGCTGTCCTGTTTTGGATACGTGCCCTTCGGGACGGTGACGAGCGTGTATCCCGGATTGAGCTTTCGCATTGCGTCGATGTTTGCGGAAAGATCGAGAAGCTTGATCGGCCGCGAGGACGCCAGATCCATGATCGACCCGGCCGGAATGGCCGTGCCGAGACCGAAGGCCGCGGCATGTCCGTCCTGCATCTGCGTGACGGAGTCGGTGTAGGAGACGAAGCTCATCTTCACGTCGTTGTAGCTGAGCCCGTTCACCTTCAGGAGCTGGCCGGTAATGAGCTCGCCGGTATTGCCGCGGGGCTGGGTCGTCACGCCCTTGCCCTTCAGGTCCGCGACCGAATTGATGCCGGCGTCGGCAGGCACCACGAGCTGGTAATATTGCGGATAGAAGGTCGCGACGTTGCAGACGTTTTCGTGCGGCTTCTTGAACGGCTCGTTGCCGGCCAGCGCATCGACGGTCGAAATCGAATTGCCGAATCCGATCTCGGCCTTGCCCTCCTCGATCGCGCGCACGTTGGCGATGCCCGCGCCCGGCAATGACTGGACCGCGAGACCCGGAACGGCTCTTTCCCAGATGTCCTTGAGCTGGCCGCCAAGCGGAACCCAGACGCCTCCTTGCGGGCCGGTCATCAACTTCACGTCCACCGCCCAAGCGGGAATGGTCAGCGCCAGGGTCAGTCCCGTGGCGAGCCAAAGCGACTTCAATTTGGGTGTCATCGAGAGCGCCTCCCTGCGCAACGACCGGCTTTTGGCGCCGGCTCGTGTCTTGTCGGGCAAATTTACGCGGCCCGACCGGCTCGGCACAAGGCGCTTATGGGGTATCCGGACGATTGACTAAGGCTGGACGTCTCAGCGATTGCCGGGAGCCAGCATTCGAACGCCGCCGAGGATGGCGACAGCGATCAGGCCCGCGAGCAGGGCGAAGCCGCTTCCGGCTGCGGCGAAGCCTGCGGTCGCCGCAATCGTGATCGATGAGAAGGCTTCCGCGAAAGTCGCCAGTCGCGAAGAAATCTGGCGCCGCCGGAAATGGCTTCGCTTGGCCTGTGCGCGGAACCAGAGCTGGATCGCAGTCGAGGCTATGCCCGCTGCCGCGATGCCGATGGCTGCGACTGCCGCCTGGACGAGCGAGATCAGGGCGATGGCCGCAAGGAAGGGTGCAAACACTAATGCGATCGCGCCGAGCACCGCCTCGATCTTTGCGCGCAGGATCCAGCCGGAAGGGATAGGCGCAGTCGCCACAAGGTCGGGGGCGTCCTCGCCTGAAATCGCGAGCCAGGCGAGGCCGCCGGCAAGCTGGCCTGACGCCATCACAAGGACCGGCGTCAGCAAGACCAGCGCGCTCGTGCCTTCGGAGAAGCTCCTCCACAGCATGAGCGCAGGCGGCACGAGATAGAGAAGCTGGATCAAACTTTGCGACACGAGCCACGGGTCGCGCAACAACAGTGTCCATTCCTTGCGCCGCAACACCGCGCGCACGCCGAGGCTTCGGAATCCGGGCCGCACCGGGCCCTTTGCGCTCCTCGGCGCGACGCCCGCAGCGGCCGCGACGTGTTCGCCGAAGCGGTCAGAGAACACGATCACGCCTGCGCACAGCGCAAGCAGGCCTGTCAGCAGCACAGCGAGAAGCGCCCATCCGTCGCCGAGCGCCGCGCGGGCGGGCCAATATAAAAGACTGTCGACGGACGGCGCATACCCGATGACCGCGTCGGATTGCAGGATCGCGACACGCGACATGGTGCCATAGGAGCGGATCGCGGCCACCTGCAGACCGATGACGAAGGCTGCGCCGATCACCGCAGCGACGATCTGCGCGACCAGCCGTGTGCGCGCGGGCCCGATCCCGCCGAACAGCGCGACGGTCAGCGCGAGCGCAAGCATCGCAGCCGCGGCTCCCATTGCGACGACCGCCCCATACGCCATCAGCCAGCGCGCTCCGCCCAGCACGGCGAGCACATTGACGAACGGCGACGCCAGCAATCCCGCCATCAGCGCGACGTTCATGGCGATGGTGACGATCCGCACCATGAACAGCTTTCGCGCAGCCACTGGCGAAGACAGGATGAGGTCGAGGTCGGACCGGCTGTAGAAGGCGCGCGTCACAGACTCCATCGCCTGTGACACCATCAAAAGGAACACGAGCAGAAGGCTGCCGCTCACCGCAACCAGTTCGGCCTTGTCCGGCACGCCGATGTCGGCATAGCGCGCCACCATGATGTAGGCGACGCCGTGCATGAAAATCGCGAATACCAGCAGCGCAGCCACGACGAAGCGTAGGCGATTGCGGCGCCCGGCTGTCATCATCGACAGCCAGTCTCGCCACGCGAGGCGGCTTTCGTGCCGCGCAAACCACGCGATCGTGCCGGCAGATGTCACGCGGCGGCCTGCTCCGCGACCAGCGCAAGGAAAGTGTCTTCAAGACTCGCCTGCACATCGCCCGTCTGCTGACGCAATTCGTCGAGCGTCCCCTCGCCGATCAGCCGGCCCTGCGCGATCACGCCGATCCGATCGGCCATGCGTTCGGCCACTTCGAGAATGTGGGTGGTCATGATCACCGTGCATCCGGCCGCGACGCGCTCGCGCAGCACGGCCTTGACCTGCCGCGCCGATCCCGCGTCGAGCCCGGTCAGCGGCTCGTCGAGAATGATGAGCTGCGGCTCGTGGATCAGCGCGCCGGCGAGCGCGAGTTTCTGGCGCATCCCTTTCGAGAAGCCTTCGCAGCGCTCATGCGCGTGCGCATTGAGGCCGAGCCAGTCGATCAACGCTGTGGCGCGCGCCTGCGCCGCCTTCGGTTCGTTTCCCCACAGGCCAGCGACGAATTCGAGATATTCGAATGGGGTGAGCTTGTCGTAGATCATCGGCTCGTCCGACACCCAGGCGACCACCCGCTTGGCTTCGACCGGATCGGCGAGCGCATCGATCCCGAAAATCCCGATCGACCCGCTGTCAGGCGGCAGGAGGCCTGCCACCATGCGCAGCGTCGTCGTCTTGCCCGCGCCGTTCGGCCCGAGCAGCGCGTAGAACTCGCTTCGCCGCACTGTGAGGTCGAGGCCGTCCACCGCCGGGCGGTCGAACCGTTTCACCAGGTTCCGGATTTCAAGGGCGGCGGACCCAGGCTCTGGCGTCATGCGGTTCACTCGCGACAGGGGCGGTTTCAATCCATTAACCGCCAATCCTTGACCCGCGGTGAATCCGCAACGCCAGCGCCCATTCCGCGCCGGAGAGTGGAAAATCTTCGGAAATAAAGTATTGGTCGGAGTGGCAGGATTTGAACCTGCGACCCCCTCGTCCCGAACGAGGTGCGCTACCAGGCTGCGCTACACTCCGAAGGGGCGCTTTATAACGACGTGCCCCCGCTGCCGCAAGCACAGGCTCCGCTACGGAAATCTCTATGGCGACTGGACTGACCACGCGCGTGCTGAAGGCCGATCCGGCCTCAATCGAGACCGCGGCGCGCGCGCTGGACGGGGGCGCGCTCGTCGCTTTTCCGACCGAGACGGTCTATGGCCTCGGCGCCGATGCGACGAATGGTGTGGCGATCGCAAGGCTCTACGCAGCCAAAGGCCGCCCGGCCTTCAATCCCCTGATCGCCCATGTCGCGGACGAGTATGCGGCACGCCGCATCGCGCGCTTCGATGCGGTGGCCGCGGCGCTCGCAACCGCGTTCTGGCCGGGGCCGCTGACGCTGGTCCTTCCAAAATCGGACGGTTGCCCGGTCGCCGACCTTGCGACCGCAGGGCTCGACAGCGTCGCCGTTCGTGTCCCGGATCACCCGGTCGCCCATGGGATCATCGCTGCCCTCGGCAAGCCCGTGGTCGCACCCTCGGCCAACGTCTCGGGGCATGTGTCGCCGACGAGCGCAGAGCATGTTTTCGCCGACCTCGGCAGCCGGATCGACCTGATCGTCGACGGCGGGCCGACCTCGGTCGGCGTGGAATCGACCATCGTCGCGTGCCTTGGCGAGCCCGTGCTGTTGCGGCCGGGCGGTCTTGCGCGCACGGACATCGAAAAGACTATCGGGCGCGGGCTCGCGTCGCGCGGCGGCGTCCATGCCGACAGCGGCGAAGCGCCGCTCGCTCCGGGCATGCTCGCCTCGCATTATGCGCCGCGCGCGCTCGTGCGCCTCAATGCGACGTCGGTCGCGCCGGGCGAGGCGCTGCTGGCCTTCGGGCCGCAACCTGTCGAGGGCGCTTCGCGCGCGGCGGCCACCGCCAACCTGTCGCAATCCGGCGATCTCGTGGAAGCCGCAGCCAATCTCTTTTCGCAGCTTCGCGCGCTCGACCGTTCCGGCGTAACCCGCGTGGCGGTCATGCCGATCCCGCATGAGGGCCTCGGCGAAGCGATCAACGACCGGCTTCGCCGCGCGGCTGCGCCACGCTGAGGCCAACAAATCCCTTGATCGGGCCGCCCGATGAAGGTTTGCTGCGCGCGCATCAGGATCGCCTCTCTCCATGCCTTCGTCCGAACTTCTTTCGCGCTTCGCGGCCATCGTCGGCGACAAATATGCCGTCACCGATCCAGCGACGCTCGCACCGCATCTTGTCGAGCAGCGCGGCCTGTTTCAGGGCAACACACCGATGATGCTGCGCCCCGGCTCGGTCGCCGAGGTGCAGGACATCCTGACGCTTGCGAACGAGACCGGGACCGGCATCGTCCCGCAAGGAGGCAATACGGGCATGTCCGGCGGCGCCATCGCTTTCGGCGAGATCATCCTGTCGCTGACGCGACTCGACAGGATCCGCGAACTCGACACGGCTTCGAACACACTTACCTGCGAAGCCGGGACGATCCTCGCCAACGTGCAGGACGCCGCCGAGCAGGCCGACCGGCTATTCCCGCTCTCGCTCGGCGCTGAGGGAAGCTGCACCATCGGCGGCAATCTCTCGACCAATGCCGGCGGCACATCGGCGATCGTGCACGGCACCACGCGCGATCTCGTGCTCGGCGTCGAGGTGGTGCTCGCCGACGGGCGCATGATGAACGCGCTGAACAAACTGAAGAAGGACAATACCGGCTACGACCTGAAGGATCTGTTCGTCGGCGCGGAAGGCACGCTCGGCATCATCACAGCGGCGGTGCTGAAGCTGTTTCCCCGCCCGAAATCGGTCGAGACGGCCTTTGTCGGTGTCCCTTCCCCGCGCGCCGCGCTCGACCTTCTCGGGCTGCTTCAGGAGCGCGCCGGCGCGAGCGTCACGAGCTTCGAGCTGATCGCGAGAATCTGCGTGGAATTCGCGATCCGGCACGGCAATGGCGTGCGCGATCCGCTGGCCTCGCCTTATCCCTGGTATGTGCTGGTGGAATTGTCCTCGCAATTGCCGCTGGGCAACCGGACATTGCTGGAGGAAGTGCTGGAGGCCGGCATGGAGCGGGGCTTCATCGAAGACGCGATGATCGCCGAGAGCCTCGATCAGGCGAACGCGCTATGGAGCATGCGCCAGCAGCTGACCGAGACACAGAAGCCGGAGGGTGGCTCGATCAAGCATGACGTGTCGGTGCCGGTCTCGGCGGTTCCCGACTTCATCGCCGAGGCGAGCGAGGCTGTGGTAAAGCTCGTGCCGGGCGCGCGGCCGGTGCCGTTCGGCCATCTCGGCGACGGCAATATCCATTTCAACGTCAGCCAGCCGGTCGGTGCCGACAAGGCGCGATACATGGCCGGATGGACCGCGATGAACGAAGTCGTGCACGGCATCGCGATGAAATATCGCGGCTCGATTTCCGCCGAGCATGGCATCGGCAAGCTCAAGCGCGACCTGTTGCCGAAGGTGAAGGATCCGGTCGCGCTTGAGGTGATGCGCGCGCTGAAGAAGACGCTGGACCCGAAAGGCATCCTCAATCCGGGGAAGGTGTTGTGAGCGAAACGCTCAGGATCGCGCCAGTCGGCGACGGCGAGATCGACGCGCTTGCGGCGCTGTGGGAGCGCTGCGGCCTGACGCGGCCGTGGAACGATCCGCGCGCCGATATCGCCTTCGCACGGAAGTCGCCGAATGCCACGATCCTGATTGGCCATTTCGGCGGCGCGGTGAAAGCGAGCGCGATGGTGGGCCACGACGGGCATCGCGGCTGGGTCTATTACCTTGCGGTCGATCCCGCGATCCGCGGTCACGGCTTCGGCGCGTTGATGATGAAGGCCGCCGAGGACTGGCTGCGCGAGCGCGGCGTCGCCAAGGCGATGCTGATGGTGCGTGCTGACAACAAGGCGGTGTGTGATTTCTACAGGGCGATTGGCTACGAGACGCAGCAGCGCGCGATCTTCGCAAAGTGGCTCGACGGCCGGCCGATGACGCCGTGAGCGCGGACGCGCGGATCGCGCCCGTCCGTACGCCCGACGATCTTGCCGCCACGATCACGCTGTTCCGCGCCTACGCCAATTCGCTTCCCATCGACCTCGGCTATCAGGATTTCGAGGGCGAGATGGCCGTGATGCCGGGCAAATACGCGCCTCCGGGCGGCGAGCTTCTGCTGGCGCGCGGCAGCGGCGGCACCGCGACCGGCTGCGTCGGGCTTCGGCCTATCAGTCCGGATGGATGCTGCGAGATGAAGCGGCTTTACGTTGCGCCTGGTGGGCGCGGACAGCGGCTCGGCGAAAGACTTGTCGATGCGGTGATCGAAGCGGCCGAACGGATCGGGTATCGCGAGATGCGACTCGACACGCTGCCGTCAATGACCGCAGCGATCGCGCTCTACCGCAAGTTCGGTTTCGTGCCGATGGAAGCCTATTACGACACACCGATCCGAGGCACCGTTTTCATGCGGCGGAACCTTCGTCCCGCGGCCTGAGGACAATCAGAACAGCGTGGGCTGCCCGTCGCCGCCCTTTGCCTTGCGCTTTGGCTTTGCCTTCTGCCTCGGAGGCGCGGGTTCGATGATGCCTGCTTTTTCCTCCGCTGTCGCCGGATCGAGCAGATCCGGCGAATCGTTCGCAACACGATTGACGCGAGTGGAAATCTCGTGCGCCGCGACCTTGTCGTCGGCGAGCGACCCGATCAATGCCGCCGCCGTCTGCGCGTCGACATTCTTGCAATCGAGCCACATCTCGAACTGCTCGGGCTCCAGGATCAACGGCATTCGGCGATGAATGTGCGCGATCGAGGGGCTTGCATCGGTCGTGACGATCGCGGCGCTATCCATTTCCTCGCCGTGCGGTCCGATCCAGGTTTCCCACAGACCCGCGAAAGCGAAAGGCGCCCGATCTTTGCGATAGACGAAATACGGCCGTTTGACTTTTCCGTCCGGCTTCCATTCGAAGAAGCCGTCCGCGGGAATGAGGCAGCGCCGGTATTTCATCGCGCTACGGAACGCGGGCTTGTCGTTGACGCTCTCGCCGCGCGCGTTAATGAGCAACGTGAAGGTTTTCGGGTCCTTCACCCAGGACGGCAGAAGGCCCCAGCGCACCAGCGCGAAATGCCGCTCGCCCTCGACCAGCCGGACGATCGGGATCGGCTGCGTGGGCGCCACATTGTAGCGCGGCGGAAAGTTCGGCTGCTCGCGATAGCCGAACAACCGGCGCATCGCTTCGGGCGCGGTGGTGATGGAATAGCGTCCGCACATGGGATATCTCAACGCCAACATTTGGCATCGGTACGCGCCGATGCAAGCGCAAAACAGGCGGAACAAGGTGGCCGGATCACGCGACTATCCCGACCGTCCCTATCTCGCGGTCAGCGCGGCGATTCTGCGGGACGGCCGGCTCCTGATCGTACGGCGCAATCGCGCGCCGGCGCTTGGCCTGTTCACGCTGCCAGGCGGCGTGGTCGAGCCGGGGGAGACGCTGATCGAAGCGGTCGCTCGCGAGGTGAAGGAAGAGACCGGGCTTGTCTGCGAACCGCTGTCGCTGATCGGCCAGCGCGAAGCAATCATGCGCGACGCCGCCGGTAAGGTTAAACGGCATTTCGTCATCCTCGCTTTCGCGGCGCGCTACGTAGCGGGCGAGGTAGTCCTGAATGAAGAACTGGGCGAGGCGCGGTGGATCGGCCCGGACGGCCTTCGCGGCCTTGAAACCACCGACGGTCTCGACGAGATCGTGTCTGCCGCGTTCGAACCGGCGCGTGCGTTAACCCGATAACCGATATCGGAGATTGCGCCCGTCGCCCGCTTGCGATGCGGCCGCGCCGGGGGCATATCTCCCGCCATGATCCGCACGGTTGCCGTCCTCGCCTGCGTTGTCGCCCTCATGGTGTCGCCCGCCCGCGCCGCGCCGGAATCGAGCGCGCAATTCGAGGCTGAACTATCGCGGCTCGCCGAGATCCTCGGCGCACTGCATTACCTTCGCGGGGTATGCGGGGCCAATGAAGGGCAGAAATGGCGGGAGCAGATGCAGGCGATCCTCGATTCCGAGGGCCAGCCCGCCGATCGCCGTGCCAAGCTCTCTGCGAGCTTCAATCAGGGCTATCGGGGCTTCCAGCAGACCTACCGTACCTGCACCCCGGCTGCCGATCTCGCCATCCGCCGCTACCTTGCCGAAGGCGCCAAGATCGCGCGCGAAGTGACCGCCCGTTACACCAACTGACGCCCCCGGGGCCATTTCACTGCAAAGCAAGCGGCCTTGTTAACCTTTCCTAAAGGTGCCGCTCCTGCCCATCCGGCCCCGTGCTAGAAGGCGTCACGGACCCTTCACGGCGCGCAAGCGCGAACTTTCTGGTGGTTATGAGTCACTTGTCGCGCCAAATGCTGGGCGGTCGCGCGCTCCCGGATCACGAGCAAAAGCAGGTCGCGCTCGGCTACGTGCATGAAGCCTGGGCCGAGGCACGCCTCGATGGCGTGGACGGAGATTGCCTCGCGCAAGCCTGCCTGTTCGCCGCCCTGATCGAGTTTGTTTCGACCTACGGCGAAGAAGCCGCCGCGACCTTCGCCGAAGGACTGCCGGCGCGGCTGCGCAACGGCGAATTCTCGGTCGACCTGTCGCACCAGTAGATCTGCGGCCGCGTTCCAATCCTTCCAATTCGCACCTAGACTGGGCTTCGGGAATCACCGACGGCTCCCACCATGCCGCTGCGCCTTGTCCCGCTCCTGCTTGTGGTCGCGCTTGCGACCAGCGCTTCCGCGCAGACCCGTGTCCGCACCGAAACGATCAGGCCGCTATCCACCAACACCAAGGCTGTCGATATCCTGGCCGATATGTCGAAGCTTCCGGCTCCGGTCGCTCAGATGCGCGAACGGATTCTCGCCGCGGCGCGATCGGGCGACTTGCGGGCCGTCGCCGCCCTGATGAAGTCCAAGGACGGGACGACAATCTTTTCTTCATCCGACGCGCGCGACCCCATCGACTTTTGGCGCGAGAGCTATCCGGATTCCGGAGGGATCGAGGCACTGTCGATCCTGATCTCGATCCTCGAAACGCCGTGCGTGCATGTCGAACCGGGCACGCAACAGGACATGTATCTGTGGCCCTATTTCGCACGCATGCCCCTGCGCGATCTGACGCCAGAGCAGAAAGTCGAGCTGTTCCGCATCGTCACCGGCTCGGATTACAAGGACATGCTCGAGACCGGCGCGTACAGCTTCTACCGTGTCGGCATCGGCTCGGACGGAAACTGGCAATTGTTCGTCGCCGGCGACTGACGGCTTACCCGCTGACCATGCGCAATCCGCAGAGCCTGTGCAGCACGTCGTCGATGTCGGCCGGAAAGAACGGCTTCCTGAGAAAACCGTCGGCTCCCGCTCCGCGCGCGCGCTCCGAGAGGCCGGCGTCCTGCGCCGAGGTCATGATGACGACGCGGACACCCTTCTTCTCAAGCTTGAGCGCGGTCAGCGTTGCAACGCCGTCGATTCCCGGCATGTTGTAATCGAGAAACACGATATCGATCGGGCTGTTCTTGACCTGCGCAAAGGCGGCAGCCCCATCTTCGGCTTCGGACACTTCGACCCGGAAGCGGGTGGCCGTCAGGATCTTGCGCACGATCCCGCGCATGGTCGTGGAATCGTCGACGACGAGAACTCGCAAGGGCAATTTCGAACGGACGCATCCGTCGACGAGCCGCCGTGCATCGTCGATCGTCACCGGGCGTCGCCCCGCTGCGTCAGCCCATGTCCGGTCCGCGACATGGACGCTTGTGACCAATCCGATGACGAAAGGCGGTTTCGCTGCCAAGCGCGCGGCCTTCGCCACGCGCACGCGATCGGCTTCCGGTAGAACTTCATCGATCAGCACAAAATCGAAACGCCCATCCTCGGCAAGAGCCGCGGCACGGCCGCCATTCTCGGCCTCGACGACATCGAGTGGCAAAGCCGCCTGCGCGGCGGCGTCGCGCAAAGCGGCGCGCTCCGGACCCGCCGACGACGCGACGAGCATCCGCAAGGAGACGAGATCGTCCATAAGTGTCTGCCAACCCCCGCCCTTTTTAACCGGGGATCGCAGTTTTTTCCATTGCTTCCCTGCGTTGTGGATGGCGCCGGCGAGCGATGGAACTTTTTCAGACGGTCCGGGGCTTCAAGGATTCGAGGAACTGGATGGCCTCGCCGCGCGATGGGCCAGTCAATTCGCCATCCCACATCACGCGCAGGCCGCGCACGATTGTGCCCGTCGGCCAGCCCGTCACCGCCACGCCGTCATAAGGTGTCCAGCCGGCACGCGACGCGACCCAGTCATTGGTGATGGTAGTCCGCCGCTTGAGGTCGACGATGGTGAAATCGGCATCGTAGCCGACCGCGATCCGGCCCTTGCGCGCGATTCCGAAAAGCCGCGCCGGGCCGGCGCTGGTCAGATCCACGAAACGTAGGAGCGAAAGCCGCCCCGCATTAACGTGATCGAGCATGATCGGAACAAGCGTCTGCACCCCGGTCATGCCGGACGGTGTCGCGGGATAGCTCTTGGCTTTTTCTTCCACCGTATGCGGCGCGTGATCCGAACCGAGCACGTCGACAACGCCCTGGGTCAGGCCGTGCCAGATGCCGGCCTTGTGCGAGGCGTCTCGCACCGGAGGATTCATCTGCGCGCGCGTTCCGAGACGGCGGTAACAATCCGGTGCTTCGAGCGTCAGATGATGCGGTGTCACTTCGACCGAGGCGACATCCTTATGGTCTTTGAGGAATTCCATTTCCTGCGCGGTCGAGATGTGCAGCACATGCACGCGCTTGCCGGTTTCGCGCGCGACACGGACCAGCCGCTCGGTGGCGATCAGTGCGGCCTGAGGATCGCGCCATTCGGGATGCGATGTCGGATCGCCCTCGCGCTGCAGACCTTTGCGTTCTCGCAGGCGCGCCTCGTCTTCAGCGTGAAACGACGCGCGCCGCCGGATCACCTTGAGAACATCGCGAAGGCC
The DNA here is from genome assembly GCA_964584855.1 of uncultured Hyphomicrobiales bacterium. Lineage (GTDB taxonomy): Bacteria > Pseudomonadota > Alphaproteobacteria > Rhizobiales > Xanthobacteraceae > Pseudorhodoplanes. The sequence continues at coordinate 87,970 of CAZPBF010000001.1, read as the reverse complement.
CTGCTCGTCCTCAAGCAGCAGCGAGCCCGTGGACGATCCCATGAAGACCTTGACGCCGGCGCAACCGGGAAGAAGCTCAAGCTCGGGAAGAAGATGCGTGTTCTCACGAGTCCCACCGATGAAAAAGGCAAAATCGCAATGCATCCGGTGATGCGCGCGCTTGACCTTGTCGGCCATCGCTTCCGCGGTGATGGTGAGAGGATTGGTGTTCGGCATCTCGAACACCGCCGTGACGCCACCCATCACCGCGCTGCGCGAACCGGTCTCGAGATCCTCCTTGTGCATTCCGCCGGGCTCGCGGAAATGCACTTGCGTGTCGATTACGCCGGGCAGCACATGCAGACCCTGGCAGTCTATGGTTTCCTCAGCGGAGGCGCGCGAAAGATCACCGATCGCCGCGATCCGCTCGCCGGAAATGCCGATGTCGCGGGCGATCTCGCCGTCCTGATTGACGACGATGCCGCCCTTGAGAATGAGATCGTATGTCTGTGCCATCGCCACCCTTGAGCGCCTGCCGCCGGAGCCTTACGTTCCCATCGCACAAACCGGCAAGGAATTCGAGATGAAGGCGGCGTTTCTCCCCGACCGCGGCGTCGTGAAAGTGGCTGGCGAGACCGCCCGGACGTTTCTGAATGGCCTTCTCACCGCCGATATCGGGAAGGTTGCGCCGGAGCATCCCGCCTATGCCGCCCTGCTCACGCCGCAGGGCAAGATTATTGTGGACGGAATCGTCGTCGCAGCCTCCGCTTCCGACGGCGGAGCATTTTTCATCGACGTTCCGCGCGCGCTCGCGCGCACCCTCGTTGACCGGCTAAATTTCTACAAGCTGCGCGCGAAGGTCCTGGTCGAGGACCTCTCCGAGACGCTCGGGGTCCTCGCCGCATGGGATGGCGATGGCTCAAGCGAATACGGGCTCGTCTATCGCGACCCGCGCCTGCCCGCGCTCGGCCTTCGCATGATGGTGCCGCCTCACCTCGTCAACGAGGCGATTGCCGACCTTGGCGCGACGCCGGCCGAAGCGGACGATTACGACGCCCATCGCATCGCGCTCGGCGTCCCGCGCGGCGGGTCGGATTTCACCTACAACGATGCGTTCCCGCACGAGGCCGACATGGACCAGCTCGGCGGCGTCGATTTCCAGAAAGGCTGCTATGTCGGTCAGGAGATCGTGTCGCGGATGGAACATCGCGGCACGGCACGCACCCGCATCGTCTCCGCGGAATATCAGGGCGCCGCTCCTGCGGCAGGCGTCGCGGTCGAAGCGGATGGAAAACAGGTCGGCATGTTCGGCTCGGCGGCAAACGGCAAGGGGCTGGCGCTCCTGCGGCTTGACCGTGCGGGCGAAGCGATCGCGGCCGGACAGCCATTGAGCGCGGGCGGCGTTCCGATCATGTTGCGCAAACCCGATTGGGCGCGCTTTTCCCTGCCCGGAGAAACGAAGGCTGGCGAATGAGCGCGGCGATCAGGCATCCGGACGGCAAGCATCGATGCCCGTGGCCCAAGCCGGACAATCCGCTTTACGTCGCCTATCACGACGAGGAATGGGGCGTGCCGGAATACGATGACCGCGCGCTCTATGAAAAGCTCGTGCTCGACGGATTTCAGGCCGGGCTGTCCTGGATCACGATCCTGCGCAAGCGCGACAATTTCCGCGCGGCGTTCGACGATTTCGATCCGCACAAGATTGCACGCTACACGCCGAAAAAGATCGAGCGGCTGATGAACGACGCAGGGATCGTGCGCAACCGCGCCAAGATCGAAGGCGCGGTCACATCAGCCAAAGTGTGGATCGACGTGATGGAGAAAGGTCCCGGCTTCTCGTCTCTCCTCTGGAATTTTCTCGACGGCCGTCCGCAGATCAACGCCTTCAAGACGACGAAGCAGATTCCCGCCGAAACGCCGGTCTCCCGCGCGATGTCCAAGGAACTTGCCGCGCGCGGCATGAAGTTCGTCGGCCCGACCATCGTCTACGCGTTCATGCAGGCGGTGGGGATGGTGAACGACCATCTCCTCACCTGCTATCGCCACAAGGACTGCGAGAGGCTTGCGCGCAAAGGCAGGCCGGCGTCCGGCGAACATTCGTGATGCCCGCAAAACCGATCAGGAAAACGCATGCGCGCGCCTGGCAGCGCATGCTGTCGGGGCGGCGGCTCGACCTGCTCGACCCCTCTCCGCTCGATGTCGAAATCGAGGATATCGCCCATGGCCTCGCCCGCGTCGCGCGCTGGAACGGCCAGACCAAAGGCGCAAACATCTTTTCGGTCGCGCAGCACACGCTCCTGGTCGACGTGATCGCGCGAGCGCGAGGCGATCTCGACCGCACGATCCGGCTCGCGATCCTGCTGCACGACGCGCCGGAATACGTGATCGGCGACATGATCTCGCCGTTCAAGGCGGTGATCGGGGATTCCTACAAGGCGACCGAGGCGCGCCTGCTGGCAGCCATTCACGTGCGCTTCGGTCTGCCGGTCAAACTGCCCCCCGCTGTCGTCAAGATCGTCAAGAATGCCGATTCCTGCGCGGCCTATCTCGAGGCGACGAAACTCGCCGGATTTGCGGACAAGGAAGCCCGCCGCTTCTTCGGCACACCGCCCGACCTCTCGCCAGCGATCCTGCGCGATTATCTCACGTCATGGAACGCGGACACGGCGGAGAAGCGGTATCTGGAGCGGTTCGCCAAACTCTCCGCGTCGTAAGCGCTTCCCCAAATATTCGTCCCCGCCTATATAACAGGCGAACACATCCGCAAGGCTCCTCCATGATCCACGTCTGCTCTCTCGCACGCCTCCACGACACGGTCGGAGAGACCGGTGCGCGCCACGTTGTCACCCTGATGAAAGACATCGCGCAGGTGCGCCGGCCGTCGAGCATTGCCGAAAACAATCACCTACTGCTCGACATGGACGACATCACCATGCCGATCGACGGCTACGTCCACCCTTCCGAGGAACACGTCGAAAAGCTGATCTCCTTCGTCACCGGCTGGAACCGGCAGGCGCCGCTGGTGGTGCATTGCTTTGCGGGCATCAGCCGCTCGACCGCGGGCGCATTCATTTCCGCCTGCGCGCTCAACCCGGACCGCGACGAGCGCGCGATTGCGCGCCTGATCCGGCAGGCCTCGCCGACCGCCCAGCCCAACGCCCGTCTCGTATCGCTCGCCGACAGCCTGCTCGGCCGCAACGGCCGCATGATCGGCGCGATCGACGAGATCGGGCCTGCGGTCCCGGCAACCGAGGCAATGCCATTCCGCATCGATCTCGAGTGATGTGATGGACGCCCCGCTGACCCCGATCGAGGTGGGCCTCACCGCCGCGATCGTCGCGGTGAGCGAGGATCGTCCGCTTGTCCTGGTCGCGGGCGAAGGGAGCCGAAGCACGGCCGGGCTTCCGTTCGGTCCGTTCGATCCGCTCAGCCACCGCACCTTCGAGATGGGATTGCGCGCCTGGGTCGCCGCGCAGACCGCACTCAATGTCGGCTATGTCGAGCAACTCTATACATTCGGCGACCGGGGGCGCCACGCACGGGCCGGCGACAGCGCACCGCACGTGATCTCGGTCGGCTATCTCGCGCTCACCCGTGTGCCGGAAAACACCCGCGCATTGCGCGAAGCGGGTGCGGGCTTCGAGCCCTGGTACAAATTCTTCCCGTGGGAGGACTGGCGCGAAGGCCGGCCCGACATACTCGATGAGCTCGTGCTGCCGCGCCTCAAAAAATGGACCAGCGAAAAAGGCGATCCCACACGCGCGCGCGAAGAGCGGCTGCGGCTGTCGTTCGGGATGGATGGAATTCCCTGGGACGAGGAGAAGGTCATCGAACGCTACGAGCTTCTTTACGAGGCCGGCCTGATCGAGGAGGCGTTCCGCGATGGACGCGCGCCGGAGCGCCCCGCCCCGCTCGGAGAATTCATGCGCTTCGACCACCGGCGCATTCTCGCGACCGCGATCGCGCGCCTGCGCGGCAAGCTGAAATATCGCCCGGTCGTGTTCGAATTGATGCCGGACGAATTCACGCTGACGGAATTGCAACGCACGGTCGAAGCCATTTCCGGCCGTCATCTGCACAAGCAGAATTTCCGCAGGCTCGTGGAATCGACCGAACTCGTCGAGCCGACTGGCGAAATGTCGACAGCGACGGGAGGCCGGCCCGCCGCGCTGTTCCGTTTCCGGCGCAACGTCGTGCAGGAGCGCCATGCGCCCGGCTTGCGGCTCGGCGTGAGAAGTTGAGCTAGACTTCGCAGCATCGCGCCCGCCAACGAGAACCCCCATGAGCGAAAATACCAAGTTCGGCGTCGTGCCGCAGGAGACACTGCTTGCTCATGACGGCATGAGCTTTCTTCAAGGCATCATCGACGGAAAATTTCCCGCTCCGCCGATTACCGGGACGCTCGGCTTCCGCCTGATCTCGGTGGAGAAGGGACGCGTCCGGTTCGAAGGCGAACCGCAGCCGCGCCATTACAATCCTATCGGCAGCGTGCATGGCGGCTTTGCGTTGGCGCTGCTCGATTCCGCGCTCGCCTGCGCGGTGCATTCAACCCTGACCAAGGGCGAGGGCTACACGTCGCTTGAACTGAAATTGAACTTCGTGCGCCCGATCACGTCACAGACCGGCCCGATCGTCGCGGAAGGGCGCATCCTGCATCGCGGGCGCTCGATCGGCACGTCGGAAGGCGAGATTAAGGATCGCGCGGGAAAGATCTACGCGCACGCCACGACGACGTGCATGATCTTTCCGGCAAAGAAGGACTGACGCAAAGTCAGGGCGTGGTGGCGATCGCAGCGCGGATCGGCAACGGACTGTTGCTCGCGGTTTCGACCCGCGAGCGGCGGGTGAAATCGCAATAGGCGAAGCCTAGACCCCAGACCGAACCGCGGAAGCTCTTGGTGTCGGTCTTGCTGAGATTGAAGCAGGGCTCGATCGGGAGGCCCCTCACCGTCGCGCAGACGTTCTCGCCCTTGACCCGAAGTGTGCCGGCGGGAAGCGAAGCAAACCGGACCGGGCCGCTGCCGCGGAACTGGATCGAACCCGCAACCGAGCCGTCGGCAAAGACGCGGCCTGCGCCGCGCGTGCCCTCGAAGCAGGTGAAGCTGAACAGCTTCCCCACCACGAAATGGCGCGCCTCTTCGGCCTTCATGATTTCGCCGGCCGCGGCGGGGAAGGACGCCAACAGGCCAGTCATCAGGATCGCGGAACGCAACATTGAAACCCCCGACTCCAGGATTCACCGACTGATTACCATAATCGGCCGGATCATGGCCGATTTTCGTATGCAAATGCTGAATGGGTTACCCGATCTTGACCACGATCCGGCCCCGCACCCCTCCTCCGAGGATTTTCGGAGCGGTGTCGATGACCTCGTCCAGGCCGATTTCCGTTGTAATTGCTTGCAATTTTGCCGGATCGAGATCGGTCTGAAGCCGGCTCCAGGCCTCCTCGCGGCGGGGTCTCGGGCACATCACGGAGTCGATGCCCAAAAGCGACACTCCCCGCAAAATGAACGGCGCGACGCTCCCCGGTAAATCCATGCCGCCAGCGAGCCCGCAGGCGGCGACAGCCCCGCCATAACGCGTCATGGACAGAACATTGGCGAGGGTCGTCGATCCGACGGAGTCGATGCCGCACGCCCACCGCTCCTTGGCGAGTGGTTTGGGTGGGCCGGACAATTCCGCCCGGTCGATCACTTCGGCAGCCCCGAGCTTCTTCAGATAGTCGGCCTCCTGCATCCGGCCGGTTGAAGCGATGACGTGATAGCGAAGCCACGACAGGATCGCGACCGCGACCGAACCGACGCCGCCGGACGCACCCGTGACGATGACCGGCCCACGTTCCGGCAGAAGCCCCGCGCGTTCGAGCGCGATCACCGCAAGCATCGCGGTATAGCCAGCGGTCCCGATCGCCATGGTCTCGCGCGCTGACATGCTCGCAGGCATGCGCACGAGCCAGTCGCCCTTCACGCGCGCCTTCTCCGCGAGCGCACCGAGATGGGTCTCGCCAAGGCCCCAGCCATTGAGAATGACGCGGTCGCCCGGTTTCCAGTCGGGATTGGACGACGATTCAACAGTGCCCGCGAGATCAATGCCGGCGATCATTGGAAAGCGCCGCACCACGGGTGCCTTTCCGGATATCGCGAGACCATCCTTGTAGTTGATCGTGGAATATTCGACGCGGACGGTGACATCGCCGTCCATCAGATCCTTCTCGTCGAATTCCTTCAGCGCAACGGTCTGGCCCGCCTCGCCTTTCTCAACGACAACCGCCTTGAATGTCCCCACCGCCTGCACTCCCCACCCGCGCCCCGAAGGCGTTGTCGCCTCTCGGGGCTCCGAGTGCAAGGCGCGTCACGTCGCGGCCGGGGCCGCGCGCCGGACCGGCTCTTCCACGATCGGCAGGTTGATCACGGCGGATGCCACCCCGAAGAACACCGAAAGCCACCAGATCGCGTCATAGGATCCGGTGCGCTCGAATGCGATGCCGCCGAGCAGCACGCCGAGAAATCCGCCGACCTGATGGCTGAAGAAGCAGAAACCGAACAATGTCGCGAGCCATTGCTTGCCGAACATCAGGACGACCAGTCCCGACGTCGGCGCGACCGTCGAGAGCCAGAGCAAACCGGTGACCGCGCCGAACACGAGCGTGACCGCGGGACTTGCCGGCAGCAGCACCAGCGCGACGATGGCGAGTGCACGTCCGAAATAAATCGCGGCGAGAATATACCGCTTGGGCATGCGGTGCCCGAGCCAGCCCACCGACAGCGAGCCGATCACGTTGAACAATCCGATCAGTGCGATCGTCCACGCGCCGACTTCGATCGACAGCCCGCGGTCGACGAGATAGGCCGGCAGATGCACCGTGATGAACGCCAACTGGAAGCCGCAGGTGAAGAAGCCGAGAACAAGAAGCACGTAGCTGCGGTGACCGAACGCCTCGCGCAGCGCATGACTGAGCGATTGCCGCTCGTCGGCCGGGCGATGATCGCCTGTCGCCGCCGGCTGCGTCGCAAGCGCAATCGCAAGAGGGATGACGGCAGCCATCAGCAGGCCGAAGATCACGAGCGTCATCTGCCAGCCGACCGACTGATTGAGCCCGGCAGCGAGCGGCGAAAAAAGGAATTGGCCGAACGAACCGGCCGCCGTTCCGGCACCGAGCGAAAACGAACGCATGTTTTCCGGAACGAGTTTTGCAAACGCGCTGAGGACGAGATTGAACGAACAGCCTGACAATCCGAATCCGATCAGCACGCCTGCGGTCATCTGCAGCGCGAGCGGCGTCGTCGAATACGCCATCAGTGCGAGGCCGAGGCCATAGAGGACCGCGCCGACCCAGAACACCAAAACCGTGCCAAAGCGATCGGCGATTGCTCCCGCCACCGGCTGTCCCATGCCCCAAAGCAGGTTCTGAATGGCGAGCGCGAGCGCGAACACTTCGCGCCCCCACCCGTTCCCGGTCGAGAGCGGGGTGAGGAACAGGCCGAGCGACGCTCGCGGTCCGAACGTCAGCGTCGCCATCAGGCACCCGCAGACGATGACGGCGGTGGGCGTACGCCATGCGGCGGGCAGACTGAGGGCACGAAGCATGAGGGGGTCGTCCTTCCCGCGGATCAATGTGACGCGTTTGCTTGCGTGTATCTAGCAACCTGCCTATTATGATGAAAATGAAACATTATGATCTTTATTATAACCAAACGGCATGAACATCGAGGATGTCCGTGCCTTCGTCGCGGCGGTGGATAGCGGGTCCGTCGGCAAGGCCGCGCTGCGGCTCAACCTGACCCAGCCTGCGATCACGAGACGGATCCAGCGGCTGGAAGAGGATCTGGGCATCGCGCTGCTCGACCGGGAGTCAAAGCCCGCCCGTCCGACCCGCGCCGGAGAATCCGCCTATCGCCGCTGTGTCGCGGTCCTGCGCGCGACGGAAGTCCTGCGTCAGGAAACGCGCGGCTCGGCCGATCTCGGACCTCTGCGGCTCGGACTGAGCTACGCGAATTCCGATGTGATCCTGACCCCGCTCGTCGAGGCGCTGCGCGCAGCGTTTCCTGGCATCCAGCTGCGGGTCAGCGCCGAGCGAAGCCCGCTCCTGCGGCGTCAGGTGGCCGAAGGGCTGCTGGATGCGGCCGTTGTCGCGTCGATGCCCGACCGGCCGATCGACAGCCCGCGCGCGACAAAGCTCGGCGTCGAGAAGGTTGCCGTGGTCGCGCCCGGAGGTTTCGACCGCAAGGTGCGCCGCCTTGCCGATCTTTCGGACCTGCCCTGGGTCATCAATCCGGACGGGTGCGGCTTTCGAACTCAGCTCGAAAGCGCGCTCGAGCAGCATGGGTGCTCGCTGACGGTGACCGCCGAAATCTGGGGGACAGCGCCGCAACTCTCGCTTATCGCGCGCGGCGCGGGCTTGGGCCTCGTTCCCGAAAGGCTGGTTGCGGCCAGTCCCCATCGCGACGCTCTGACGATCCTGCCCCTCGAGGATTTCGAGGCAGCGGTCGCGATCTGGCTGGTGCGGCAGGGTCCGGGTCCTTTCGACAGCGCGATCGAACTGGTCCGGGATACGGTCGTTAGGCTTCTGGGAACGCCGAGCCCTGCGCGGGCGCGTGCGAAGAATGCGCGCACGTCATAGCGGTTTGCTGGCAATGAGCCAGCAAAGATGCTATATGAATTTTGCTCGAACTGAGAATAATAACCCCCTGAAAAAATAAAGGGGTACCGGCTTGCGCCGGATATTTTCGTCCCCATATATGCTCATATTGAGCATATATGGCATAGGGAGGCCAAGATGCTTCTGGAACTTCACGGCCCGGCGAGAAGCCGTCCCGTTGGTGTTGCTCCGGTCCCCGTGTCGCACGGTCCGTCCGCGGCCGCGCGCAAATTCGGCGTCAAGCCGATGCCGAAGCTCGAATGGACCACCGAGGTCGAGCGCGAAACCGCGCATCTTTATCAGCGCATCGAGAAGGTCGTGCCTTCGGTCGAATGGCCGTTCTTCGCGCCCTACGTGAAGGCGATCAACGACCTCAAGAAGGAGCGCAACGCCGTCATCCTGGCTCACAATTACCAGACGCCGGAAATCTATAACTGCGTCGCGGACTTTGTCGGCGACTCGCTGCAGCTCGCCCGCGAGGCGACGAAGGTGAAGTCCGACATCATCGTCCAGTGCGGCGTCCACTTCATGGCCGAGACGTCCAAGATCCTGAACCCGGAGAAGACCGTCCTGATCCCGGACCTGCGCGCGGGCTGCTCGCTCGCGTCCTCGATCACAGGAGAGGACGTGCGCGTGCTGCGCGAACAATATCCGGGTGTCCCGGTAGTGGCTTACGTCAACACCTCGGCCGACGTGAAGGCGGAGGTCGACATCTGCTGCACCTCGTCGAATGCGCTGCAGGTGGTCGAGAGCCTTCCCGGCGACACGGTTATATTCCTGCCGGACCAATATCTCGCAAAGTATGTCGCCTCGCAGACGAAGAAGAAGATCATTGCGTGGAAGGGTGCGTGCGAAGTGCACGAGCGCTTCACCGCGGACGAACTTCGCATCTATCGCGACAACGACCCGACCCTGAAGATCATCGCGCATCCGGAATGCCCGCCGGACGTGCTGGCGGAATCCGACTTCACCGGTTCGACCGCGCACATGATCGACTGGGTGCGCAACAACAAGCCGAAGCGCATCGTGATGGTCACCGAATGCTCGATGGCGGACAATGTGTCGGCGGAATTGCCCGACGTGGAATTCGTGCGCCCGTGCAACCTGTGCCCGCACATGAAGCGGATCACGCTGCCGAAGATCCTCGACAGCCTCGTCTACATGAAAGAGGAAGTCGTGATCGACCCGGCGATCGCGGAAAAGGCGCGCCGTTCGGTCGAGCGGATGATCAACCTGAAGAACTGACGCGTCAGCGTCCTCCCGGAGGCTGGTTCGCCTCCGGGATCTTTGAAAGCTGCGCTTCATGAACGCTTCCCTTCTCTCTCCTGACGCGTTCCTCTCCCCGCTCGAAATCGATGAGGCGGTGCATCGCGCGCTGGCCGAGGATCTCGGCCGCGCGGGCGACATCACCTCGGTTGCAACTATCCCCGAAGACAAGCAGGCGCGCGCGATCGTCGTTACGCGCAAGGCCGGAACGATCGCGGGATTGCCGACGGTGGACGCGACATTCCGCAAGCTCGATGCGGACGTGAAAATCGAAGCGCATGCGCGCGACGGCGATACCGTTGCCGCCAACACCAGACTCATGACGATTTCCGGCAACGCGCGCGCGATCCTCACTGGCGAGCGCACGGCGCTGAATTTTCTCGGCCACCTGTCGGGCATCGCGACCGCGACACACGAATTCGTGCGGCTTTGCTCAGGCACCAAAGCGCGGATCGTGGAAATCCGAAAGACCATCCCGGGGCTTCGCGCGTTGCAGAAATATGCCGTGCGCTGCGGCGGCGGTTTCAATCACCGCTACGGACTCGACGATGCGATCCTGATCAAGGACAACCACATCGCCGTCGCAGGTGGCGTTCGCGCGGTGCTGGAAGCTGCGACGGCCAAAGCCGGTCATCTGGTGAAGATCGAGATCGAGGTCGATACGCTTGATCAGCTTCGTGAAGTTCTCGATTGCGGCCTTGCCGACGTCGTGCTGCTCGACAACATGGACGTGCCGACGCTGAAGAAAGCCGTCGCACTCGTGAATGGCAGGCTCGTCACCGAAGCCTCGGGCGGCATCACTCTTGAGACGGTGGCGGCGATCGCCGCGACCGGCGTGGATATCATCTCGTCCGGTGCGCTCACGCATTCGTCGCCGAGCCTCGACGTCGCGCTCGATATCGAGATGTGATTCTGCTAGAAACGGACTTCCGGAGTCCGTTGCGATGAAAAACCCGATCGCCTTTGGACTGGCCTCAGCCGTGTTGCTTCAGGCAACGGCTTTCGCGTCCGCGGAAGAAAACTGTACCTGCCGTGGACCCGACCGCGAATACGAGGTCGGTCAGACTGCGTGCCTGCGCACGCCCAAAGGCTTTCGCATCGCCAAGTGCGGCATGGTCCTGAACAACACGTCCTGGCAGATTTCGGACACGCCGTGCGTCTCGTCCGGCCTGTTCACACCGTTCCGTGTCGCGAGGCTGAACGCGCGCTGACCGTCCGGACCTAGAGCCTCGCCGCCGGAAGTCCGCTTTCGAGCGAACCCGCTTCCGCGCGCGGCCCCTCTGGCCTTGCGCCGCTGCCCCACGCCGGCTCGTCCGAGCCGTCGCCCCACGCGCGCGGCCGGTAGAACGTATGGACTCCGAAACGGTAGAGCCGTTTCATCTCGTTCACCCAGGACGGCCTCACCCAATAGGCGTGATAGTGCGTAGACTTGCCAACTTCCGGCACCCAGATCTTGCCGTCGAGCATGTCGTGCGAAATTCGCTTGGCCTGCTCCCACATGTCGGGCTCGTCGACGATCAGCCTCTTGCCTTCGCAGGCGAAGCTGAACTGGCAGCGCAGGTAGCGGTTGGAATCCTGATAGACGACACCGCACACATTGTCTGGATACTTGCCGGAGAAGACGCGATTGAGCACGACTTGCGCGACCGCTTCCTGGCCTTTCAGCGCTTCGCCGCGCGACTCGTAATAGATCGCGTCGGCGAGACACTTTTCGTGCTTGAGGCGGTTCTTGCCGTCGAGACCAAGCCGCTCGGCGGGCGTGCGCGGACGCCGGCCTTCGCCGGTAACCTCGCCTTTCGGCGCGACGCTTTCCCCGTTCTCGAGCTCGGGCGGCAACGCGCCACCCGGCATGCGGCGATCGGGGATCAGCGCGGACAGCTTGATGTCTGGGTCGCCGCGTGACGCCACGACCGGTTCGTCGCCCGGATCCCAGGGCTGCAGGCCTGTTCCCGTGCCGAATGCATCCGGTCCGAAGAACAGCCGCGCTGTTTCGATCGAAGGATGGTCGGGCAGTGTGAGCCGGGGCGGAGCGGACACATCGTCCTCCTCCCCACTCTCGGGCAAATCGGCCTTGGCCAAAGGCGGCATATCGGCCTCGGGGACGACCTCGATCGTTGCCTGTTTCTCTTTGCCTACGTCGACCTGCTTGTTCTTTTGTGGCGCCGGCTCCGGCATCGGAGCATCGGCGACCGGCGGCGGGCCGTCGATTTCCGAGAAATCGCGCTGTTTTTCCGGAGCGGGCTTGGGCGTAGGCGCGGGCTGCGGCTGCGTCTTCGGACGCGGCACCAGCAGATCGCCCTTGAGCCGGCGGTTGGGCACCGGAAATTCCAGCGGCGGGGAATCGTCGAGCGGATCGAGGCCGCGGCTCCGGGGGATCGAGCCGGTTATCTCAAGCGTGCGCGGATCGAAATTGGCGAGCTGATACTGCAGCGGTTCGGGAATCAGCGTCCCGAGAGGACGCGGAAAACTGAATGTCGCGGCGTGGATCGTCCCGAACGGAGACGCGAGAATGTGCTGGCGCCAGCGTTCGGACACGGCCGGAGAGCGTGCGATCAGCGCAGCGAGATCCTGATAGCCGATCGGTGCCGGCGTCATCGCCAGCAGAAAGACGACGAGGCCGAAGAGACGCTTGCGCCTCTTCGGCCGTTGACGCGACGCAGACATTGATACGCTCACGCAACGCGACCGACGCAACTTTTACGATAGGCTCGAACACACAACACACCGGACAAACGTGTCCGGCTGTTGTTCAAATTGTAGGATCATCGTTTCGATCGCGTTAACCGCGACGTTGCGCGAAACACTCACGCGGCAATGCGCGCGCGCCGATCTTGGTAAACGAGTAGTGAATTTTCAGGACGCGCAAAAGAAAACGGCTCCATCTTACCGATGGAGCCGCTCGTGACGGGTCGAAGGGGTGGCCCGCTTACATCTTTGCGCCACGTTCGGTGAAGAATTTGACCGCTCCAGGATGCCAGGGAACCGGCGAGTTCCCCTTGATCTGGTTGTCCACGGTGAAGCTGTTCGCTTCCTTGTGGACCGCGACGAGGTCCGCCTTCTTGTCGACGATCAGCTTGACGATGTCGTAGGCGTCCTTGTCCGACATCTTGTCGTCGGTGACTAGGATGTTCCACACCGCCGCAACCTTGTTGTCCTTCTCCTGACCCGGATAGACGCCGGCCTTGATCGTCGCGACCGCATAGAGGTTGTGGTATTTCTCGTTCATCTTCGCGACCAGATCGTCGTGATCGATCAGCTTGATCTTCACGCCGGGAGTCGCGCCGAGATCGGTCACCGCAGCCGTCGGCAGGCCACCGACCCAGAAGAAGGCGTCGATCTTGCGATCCTTCAGGGCATTGACGGATTCCGCGACCCCCAGACGCTCCCGCCTCATGTCCTTGTCCTTGTCGAGGCCTGCGGCCTCGATCACGCGGAACGCCATGACTTCGGTCGCGCTGCCGCCCGAGCCGGTCGATACGCGCTTGCCTTTCAGGTCCGACATCTTCTCGATGCCGGTGCCTTCGATCGTCGCGACGTGCATCAGGTTTGGATAGAGCACCATCAGGGTGCGAAGCGGGATCTTGCCGCTCTTGAACTTGTCCTCGCCGTTCAGCGCATCGAGGGCGGCGTCGGCCATCGAGAAGCCGATCTCGCTCTGGCCGGAGCCGATCAGCTTGAGGTTATCGACGGAGCCGCCGGTGACCTGCGCGGTCGCCTGCACATTGGGCAGGTTCTTCGACAGCAGGTTCGCGAGGCCGCCGCCGATCGGATAATAGACGCCGCCTGTCCCGCCGGTGCCGATCGCGATCGTGCGCTGCTGCGCCTGAACCTGCACTGCGCCGAACACGAGAGCGAGCGCGCCGGACAAAATGATCTTAGCCTTGGTTCGTGCTTTCATTTCCAGTTTCTCCTTTTTCTCCCTAGGACGGCGTCAGCCTGGCATGGCGGCCGGTGTGACCGGCCGCAGCCACTGCCACAACAGCAACAGCGCTCCCAAGACCAGTCCAAACGGCGCCGGATACGGAATGTCGAGTCCGGTGATTGTCTCCATCAGCGCTTCAAGCAAGCTCGGAAACACAAGTAACAGGCCGGCGAGCAGGAACAATCCGCGTTCGGTGATTGTGGTGCGACGAATCGCCCAGTTTTGCGCCGCAGCGGACAGCGCGGCGAGCCCGACTGCCGTGATCGCCGTGATCCAGATGATCGTGCCGATGCCGCCATTTGCTGGCATTTTCAGTAGCAGGCCGATCCCCTGCGGATCCAGTACGAACACGAACGGCACGAGGAACGCAGGCAATGTGTATTTCCATGCCTGCATCGTCGTCTTGTAAGGATCGCCTCCGGTGATCGCGGCAGCGGCGAACGGTGACAACGCCGTCGGCGGCGACACCTCGGACAGCACCGCGTAATAGAAGATGAACATGTGCGCGGCGTAGTCGGGCACGCCGAGTTTGATCAGCGCGGGCGCGGCGATCACTGCGCAGATGATGTACGAGGCCGTCACCGGCACGGCGAGACCGATCACCCACACGATCAGGCAGGTATAGATCGCGGTGAGCAGAAGGCTGCCGCCGGCATAGTCGATGACGATCGAGGAAAATTTCAGACCGAGCCCGGTCAGCGTCACGACGCCGACGATGATGCCCGCCGATGCGCAGGTCGTCGCGGCGCCGAGCGCGCTAATCGATCCATCCGCCAGCGCCGGAACGAGGCGTTTCGGCACAAGCGCCGTGTCGCGGTTGAGAAAGCTCAGTGCGAACGCCAGCAGCGTCGAATAGAAGACCGACAACATCGGCGAATAGCCGATCACCATGAAGATCACGACCGCCACCAGCGAAACGAAGTGGAAGCCGTAGCGCTTCACCATCTCCCAGAGCGGCATCTCCTGCTTGAAGATCACCTCGCGCGCGCCGAAGCGGAACGAGTCGAGCTCCACCATGAATAGGAGCGAGGCGTAATAGAGACAGGTCGGGATCGTCGCCATCCAGATGACGTCGAGATAGCTGATCTTCAGAAACTCCGCGATCAGGAATGCCGCGGCTCCCAGCACGGGCGGCGAAATGATCGCGCCAAGACCGCCGGCGGCGAGCAATCCGCCCGCCGCGTTTTTCTCGAAACCGGCCTTGGCCAGCATGGGCCACGCTACCGTGCCGATCATCACAGTGGTCGCGACACCGGAGCCGGACGGACCGCCAAGCAGGAACGACGACGCGACCACCGCACGCCCGGCGCTCGATGGCTTTCCGCCCATGACGGCAAGCGAGAAATCGATGAAGAACTTTCCCGCGCCGGAATGATGCAGGATCGATCCGTAGATCGTGAACATGATGATCAGCGTCGCCGATACGTCGACCGCGACGCCGAAAATCCCTTCCAGCGTGATGTACAGATGTCCGACCAGACGCGCGACGTCGAACCCGCGATGCGTCCAGGGCGGCGGTAGGTATGGGCCCGTCATCGCGTAAATCAGGAACAGGATCGCGACCACCGGCATGATCGGCCCGGTGGTGCGACGCGCGGCCTCGAGCACGAGTACGATCAGGATAATGCCGAAGACGATGTCCCAGGTGTTGGGCACAGCGGCGCGGTCGGTGAAATCGTCGCCGCCCCAGATCGCGTAGACCATGACCGCGATGCCGAGCAGGCCCGGCACCACGTCGAACCATTGGATGCGGTCGCGAAAGCGCGCGGCGAGCGGAAAAAGCAGAAAGCTCAGCAGCAGCACAAAAGCGACGTGGGTGTAGCGCAGCGGCTGCGTCGGCACGATGTCGTAGGCGGCGTAAAGATGAAATAGCGTCATCGCGACCGCGATCGCGGTGACGATCGAGCCGGTCCAGCCGGATAACCGGTTGGCGGCGCCTTCTTCCTGCTGGACCAGCTCGGCGGCCTTGCGCAGGCCCTCTTCCGAGATCACCGGCTCTGAACCCTGTGCCGGATTGTTCAGCTGCCCCGCCATGTCCGTCCGCCCTGTTCGCCGGACCCGCCAGCGAGCAGGTAAACCCTGCATCCGCCGGATCCGGCCCGTTATTGTTGTTGCAGAGAGCCTTGGCGGCGCCCCATCCCCACCACGACTAATAGCAATTAAATCAAGGGCATACCAGCCGCGTCCTGGTCCGACCGCCAATGCTTGACGGATATTAACCACAAAGAAACAGGCCGCGTTTAAAGCTCATGCCGACTGATTGAGCACAGCGTGGATTCCGTCCGGCTTTTCCTTTTGCGTGCGCCCCTGTCCGTCCGAAGGGGCGAAACGTCCCTCGGTGATGTTGCTTTCGATCTTTGCGTCCGGCCCGTTCGATAACCCATGTGGACGACCACGATGGATATGCTCGCTTCGATTCCCGCAAATGCACTGACAGGTCTGCTTGCGACGGGCCCGATTCTCGCACTGCTGGTCTTTGTCTGCTTGCGTCAGCGCCAAAAGGTCCGGCGGCTGAAGAACGCGGTCAATCACATGACGCAGGGCCTGTGCATGTGGGACAATCGCGCGCGGCTTCTCATGTGCAACGAGCGCTACATGCAGATGTATGAGATGCCTGTCGCCTTGATGACGCCGGGGCGGCCGCTGCGCGAAACGATCCAGCACCGGATCGATCACGCCAACTTCAAAGGCGATCCCGAAGCGCATATCGCCGATTGCCTTGCCCAAGCAGCGGCGGGCCGCACCGTGACCAAACTGACCTATACCGGCGACGGCCGCACGATTTCGGTCTGCAACCGGCCGACCGGCGACGGCGGCTGGGTTTCGACGCATGACGACATCACCGAATTGCATAAGGCTGAACAACAGCGCACGGCCATCCAGGCGCTTGAACAACGGCGCGGAAAGATCGACGACGCGATCCGGTCGTTCCGCGACCGGGTCGAAAGCGTCACCAAGGCGGTCGGCGAGAGCACGGCCGCGTTGAAAACGACGGCGAGTTCATTGTTTGCCGCATCGGAGCAGACCGCCCAGCGCGCGGAAACCGCGCTCGACGCCTCGAACGAGGCTTCATCGAACGTGTCGACCGCATCGGCCGCAACCACCGAGCTGTCGCAGTCGATCGGTGAGATCAGCCAGCAATTGTCGCAGACGACTGATGTGCTGAAGCTCGCGGTGACTGAAGCCCAGTCCACAAACGCAGACATCACCGGCCTCTCGGAGGCCGCCCAGAAGATCGGCGACGTGATCGCGCTCATCCGCAATATTGCCGAACAGACGAACCTGCTTGCACTCAACGCGACGATCGAAGCGGCGCGCGCTGGTGAAGCCGGGCGGGGATTTGCCGTGGTCGCATCGGAGGTCAAATCGCTCTCGGTTCAGACCGCCAAGGCGACCGAGGAAATTTCGGCGCAGATCCTCGCGGTCCAGACCTCGACCGGCAATGCCGTCGAGGCCATCCATCGCATCACAGCGCGGATGCAGGACATCGAACGCAGCGCGACGGCGGTCGCCGCGGCCGTCGAGCAGCAGAACGCCGCCACGGGAGAGATTTCCCACAACGTCGCAGGCGTCGCGGCAGGTACGAACGACATCGTCGCCGTGCTCGATCAGGTTGCGAATGCCGCTGCGGAAACACGCCGATCAGCCGAAACAGTTCTCGGGTCGTCGCAAACGGTGGAAGCGGCCGTGTCGAACCTCCGCCAGGAGCTCGACGGATTCCTGCAAAAGGTCGCGGTCTAGCCTTTCGACCTAGGCGAGGCTCGCCGCGTCTCGGCCGAGCGCGGCCTGCGCCGCGGCAAGGCGCGCGATCGGCGCCCGGAACGGCGAACACGACACATAATCCAGACCGACCGAATGGCAGAACGCGACCGAGGCGGGATCGCCCCCGTGTTCACCGCAGATGCCGATCTTCAGGCCCGGCTTGACCTTCCGTCCGCGTTCCACGCCGATCCGGACCAGCTCGCCGACACCCTCGCGATCGATCGAGACGAACGGATCGACGGCGATTATCCCGCGCGCGGTATAGGTCCCGAGGAAGCTTGCAGCATCGTCGCGGCTGATGCCAAAGGCGGTCTGGGTGAGATCGTTCGTTCCGAACGAGAAGAATTCGGCCCCCTCCTCGCCGTCCGCGATTTCCGCCGCCATCAACGCGGCGCGGGGCAATTCGATCATGGTTCCGACCTGATAATCGAGCGTTGCGCCCGTCTCCCTGGCAACCGCCACCGCCATCGCGTCGATGCGCGCCTTGACGATGTCGAATTCGGCGCGCGTCGCGATCAGCGGAACCATGACCTCCGGCACGACCGGCTGGCCGGTGCGCTTTCCGGCTTCGATTGCAGCCTCGAAGATCGCGCGCGCCTGCATCTCGGCAATTTCCGGATAGGCGATGGCGATGCGGCAGCCACGAAAGCCGAGCATCGGATTGAACTCGTGCATCTCGCGCGCGCGGTTGGCGAGCTTTTGCGGATCGGCGCCCATGGCGGCCGCAACTTCCGCGATCTCCTCGGCGCCGTGCGGCAGGAATTCGTGCAGCGGCGGGTCGAGCAGCCGGATCGTCACCGGCAGACCCTTCATGATCTCGAAGAGCTCGATGAAATCCCCGCGCTGCATCGGAAGAAGCTTTGCGATCGCGGTGCGGCGCGATTTCTCGTCATCGGCGAGGATCATCTCGCGCACCGCGCGGATGCGCTCGTCCTCGAAGAACATATGCTCCGTGCGGCAGAGCCCGATGCCCTCCGCGCCGAATTTCAGCGCGGCGCGCGCATCCGCAGGCGTGTCGGCATTGGCGCGCACGCCGAGCTTTCGAATGTCGTCGGCCCATTGCATCAGCGTCGCGAACTCTCCCGACATCTGCGGCTCGATCATCCGGACTTGACCGGCCAGCACCTGCCCGCTCGAACCGTCGATGGTGAGAATGTCGCCTTCCTTCAGGGTCTGCCCGGCGGAAGTCAGCGTCTTCTTCGCATAATCCACCCGGATCGATCCCGCGCCGGAGACGCAGGGTTTGCCCATGCCGCGCGCAACCACCGCCGCATGCGAGGTCATGCCGCCGCGCGTCGTAAGGATCCCCTCGGCTGCGTGCATGCCGTGGATGTCTTCCGGGCTCGTCTCAACGCGAACCAGAATGATTTTTTTCCCCTGCGCCTTCGCGGCTTCCGCGTCTTCCGAGGAGAAAACGATCTCGCCTGATGCCGCGCCGGGCGAGGCCGGCAATCCGGTCGCGACGATCTTGCGCTCGGCTTTCGGATCGATGGTCGGATGAAGGAGCTGATCGAGCGATGCCGGATCAATGCGCGTCACCGCTTCTTCTTTTGAGATCAGGCCTTCGGCGGCAAGCTCGGCTGCGATCTTGAGCGCGGCCTTGGCGGTGCGCTTTCCCGACCGGGTCTGCAGCATCCACAACTTGCCCTGCTCGATGGTGAATTCCAGGTCCTGCATGTCGCGGTAATGCTTTTCGAGCACACTGTAGATGCGCTGCAGCTCCGCGAACGCCTGCGGTAACGCGCTCTCGAGCGACGGCTTGTCCGAGCCGGCCTCCCTGCGCGCCTCCTCGGAGATTTCCTGCGGGGTACGGATACCCGCGACCACATCCTCGCCCTGCGCGTTGATGAGAAACTCGCCGTAGAGCTTCTTCTCGCCGGTGGAAGGGTTGCGCGTGAACGCGACACCGGTCGCGGAGTCATCGCCCATATTGCCGAACACCATCGCCTGCACGTTGACCGCGGTGCCCCAGCTTTCCGGCAGATTGTGCAGCTTGCGATAGGTGATCGCGCGCGCGTTCATCCAGGAGCCGAACACCGCACCGATTGCGCCCCACAATTGCTCATGCGGGTCCTGCGGGAAGGGCTTGCCGCTCTCCGTCTCGACGCATTCCTTGTAACGCTCGACCAGATCGGTCCAGTCGTCCGCGTCGAGCTCGGTATCGAGCGTAAAGCCTTTACGGTCCTTCGCCTCGTCGAGCAGATCCTCGAAATGATGGTGCCCGATGCCGAGCACCACATTCGAATACATGGTGATGAACCGGCGATAGGAATCGAACGCAAAGCGCCGGTCGCCCGATTTCGCGGCGAGCGCCTGCACCGTCTTGTCGTTCAGGCCGAGATTGAGAACGGTGTCCATCATCCCGGGCATGGATGCCCGCGCGCCCGAGCGCACAGACACCAGCAGCGGATTGGAAATATCGCCGAAAGTCTTGCCGGTCAGCTTGCCGACATGCGCCAGCGCTGCTTTCACCTGCGCTTCGAGTTCGCCGGGATATTTTCTTTCATGCGCGTAATAGTACGTGCAGACGTCGGTGGTGATGGTGAAGCCCGGCGGGACCGGCAGGCCGAGGTTCGCCATCTCGGCAAGGCCAGCGCCCTTGCCGCCGAGTAGAGTCTTCATGTTCGTTTTGCCCTCGGCCTTGCCGTCGCCGAAGGTGTAAACCCATTTCGCCATCAATCCGGTCCTGCCAAATCACTGCAATCGGACCGTTATGACGGCCCTTACATATCCGCGCTCTCTTGGCCGGTTTTGGCAGGCGTTTCAACCCGAACGGAAACGCCGAAGCAGTCATCTGGTTCGGCGCCCGACGGGGCCGATTTACAAATGCACGATGCCGAGGCCGATCAAGCCCACGATGATAAGATAGAGGGCTACAATGAAATTGAGCAGCCGCGGCATGATCAGGATCAATACGCCGGCGATCAGAGCGACAATCGGCTGAAGGTGGGCTGTGGTGATGGTCATGAAAGCTCTCCTCGGAATGAGGGGCAAAACGGTCTGGCGTGGCGCCCGGTTCCGCGCCCCGGCACGGAATCAGGCAGGACAATAACAGGTGGGTTTGGGGCGCGCCTTAGCCCGGGGACGCCGGTGGATAGCTTGACAGGCACCCCGGCCCGCAGTCGGCTTGGGGTGGCCGGGTCGTCCGGCCTCAATGAGGGGGGATTAACATGCCCAGGTTGAATGCTCCGACCCAACTGGTCTTCCTGATCTCGCTAATTCTGGCGGTGCTCGGGGTTCTCGCGATCTTCGTCTCGATCCCGATCATCAGCGGCTATGCCTTCTGGTTCGTGGTCGCGGGCTACGTGCTGCTCGCGCTCGGCTGCGTACTCAAAGGAATGTGAGCAGCGGCGCTTGACAGCCCGCCTTTCAAAAGGTCCGCTGGCGGCGCCGGTAACTCAAGACTGGCTTCGCCAGGGGGCTATTATGGCCAAACGCCGCTCTTCATCGTCTTCGTTCCGACTCAACGCGCCGACGCAAGTCGTTTTCCTGATCTCGCTTGTGATTGCAGCGCTGTCGCTGCTCGCAGTTATTGTCTATATTCCCAACGTTTCGCCGCACGCCTACTGGATCGGCTTCATTGCCTATGTGGTTCTGGCGCTGAGCTGCGTGCTGAAAGGGATGTAGCGGAGCCTGTCCGCCATTCCCGGGACGTCCCGGGCGGGAATTCCCCGCGCCGGATTAGCCCTCGATCCTTGAGAAATCCGCGACCGCCCGCGTGGCCTCGCGGATTTCGCTCAGGAGCTTGAGGCGGTTTTCCCGGAGCGCCTTATCGTCGACGTTCACGGTCACCTTTTCGAAGAAGGCGTCAACCACCGGACGCAGCTTCGCCATGGCCGACATCGCAGCCGCGAAATCCTCGCGCGCCACGGCCGCCAGAGCTGAGTCCTTGCTCGCACCGATGGCCTGCGCCAGCGCCTGCTCTTCGGTCTGCTGCAGCAGCTTCTTGTCGGGCGCGCCGGTGTAGGACTTGCCGTCCTTCTTTTCCTCGATGCGAAGGATGTTCGAGGCGCGCTTGACGCCGGCGAGCAGGTTCTTGCCGTCCTGGGTATCGAGGAATTTGCCCAGCGCCTCGACCCGGCGGACGATGAGCAGCAAATCATCCTGCCCTTCCAGCGCGAACACCGCATCAACGAGGTCGTGGCGCGCGCCTTGCTCGCGAAGCTGGACCTTGAGGCGATCAGAGATGAATGCTCGCATCCCGCTGCCCGTCCACGCTCGATAGGCCGAACGGACTGTCTCTCCGACAGTTTCCATCGGCTCAGCCCAATTCTCGACCCCAGCGATAACTTTCGACGCGCCAGCGGCCTTATATACCTGAATGCTGGCCGCCATTACGTTTGCAAGCGGAAGCCGAAGATCATTCTGGATTATCAGCCGGATCACCCCCAGCGCTGCCCTCCGCAGCGCGTAAGGGTCCTTGCTTCCCGTCGGCTTCTCGTCGATCGCCCAGAAGCCGACCAGCGTGTCGATCTTGTCCGCGAGGGCGACCGCAATCGAGACCGGATCTCCCGGCACGAGGTCGTCCGGCCCCTTGGGCTTGTAGTGGTCCTCGCAGGCGTGCGCGACCGCCTCGTCCTCGCCCTGCGCTTCCGCATAATAGCGGCCCATCAGCCCCTGAAGCTCGGGAAATTCGCCGACCATTTCGGTCAGGAGGTCGGCCTTGCAAAGCTGCGCGGCGCGCTCAACCTTCTTCGGATCGGCCTTCACCAGCGGCGCGAGGTCGACCGCAAGACGCTTGATGCGCGCGATCCGCTCGGCCTGCGTGCCGAGCTTCTCATGAAAGACGATCTGCTCGAATTTCGGCAGCCGCTTTTCCAGCGGAACCTTCAGATCGGTCTCGTAGAAGAATTTCGCATCCGACAGGCGGGCGCGGATCACGCGCCCGTTGCCCGCGACAATCGCCTTGCCGCCGTCCGTCGCCTCCGTGTTCGACACAAGAATGAACTTGTTGACAAGCTTCGAGGTTTGCGGATCGCGCAGCACGAAACACTTTTGATTATTGCGGATGGTCGTGCGGATGACTTCGCCGGGGATTTTCAGGAATTCCGCGTCAAACTCTCCCATCAGCACGACCGGCCATTCGACGAGGCCCGCGACTTCGGCCAACAGCCCGGCGTCCTCGACCAGTTCGAGGCCCTGCGCGAAGGCAAGATTTTTTGCTTCGGCGAGAATGATGTCCTGCCGCCGCGCGGCATCGACCACGACCTTGGCCTTTTCGAGCTTCGCCATCCAGTCGTCCTGCCGGCGAACCTCGATCGCGCCGGGCGACAGGAAACGGTGGCCATAGGTCGTGTGGCCAGCCTTGATGCCACCGACTTCGAATTTCACCACCTCAGGTTCTTCCGTCTCCGGACCGAAGGTCGCGACAATGGAGTGCAGCGGCCGCACCCAGGTCAGGCTTCCGGGCTTCGCGGAGCCCGCGCCCCAGCGCATGGATTTCGGCCACGGAAATGTGCGGATCACCTCCGGCACGATCTCGCCGATGACCTCGATCGCGGCGCGGCCCTTCCTTTCGATCACGGCAACGTAGAACTCGCCGCCCTTTTTGTCCTGCTGCTTCTGCGCCTGATCGAGCGAAGTGAGGCCTGCGCTCTTGAGGAAGCCGGCGATGGCCTGTTCTGGCGCGCCGACGCGCGGTCCTTTTTTCTCTTCCTTCAGGTCAGGCTGCTTGGCCGGAACGCCGTGCACCGAGAGCGCGAGCCGCCGTGGCGTCGCAAAAGCCTTGGCTCCGTCATAGACGAGCCCGGCCGCGACCAGCCGGTCGGTGACGAGCTTCTGCAAATCCTCTGCCGCGCGCGACTGCATGCGCGCGGGAATCTCTTCGGAAAAGAACTCGAGCAGAAGATCTGGCATAGAATCGTCCTGGCAATCCCAGCCACCCGCGGTGGCGAAGGTTCGGTAGTCTGCCCGGCGCTTTCGAGCAAGCGCAAAATTAACGGCTCGCTTACCATGCGAGGACGAATTGATGCCGTTACGTACAAAACACGAATTGTGAGCGTGCGGCACTTCAGCGAAAAGCAATCTGCAGGGCGCCGGCTCGCAGATAGCCGGACTTCCGATCGCACATTCAACTAAATGCCGCGACGACGCTTTGGGAAAAATTAGCCCTCCGAAAAGGCTCGCGCCCAATTAACAGACGAAAGTCGGACAATTGCGTTGGTAGACATGATGAAAACAATTCAGAATGCTGTCGTTGCCGCGCGCGACGTCTATCGGAACAAGCGCGGCTTGCGAGCGGGCATGGCCGTAGCCGCAGTGAGCGCGGTGGTTTGCATCGCGGTTTATCTCTTCGACATGGCTGAAGGCATCGATTTCAGCATCGACGATATCATCTACGTGCTCATCGTCGCGGATATCAGCACGCTTGCTTATATGTACCGTGCCGACTGGCATCGCCGCGACGTGCGCGAGGGCCTTTTGATAACCGCGCTGGCCCTTGCGGTTTACAGCGTCGCGCATTTTTTCGACCTGCCACCCAGGGTGTTTCAGTTTGCCATCGACAACGTCGAATACGAGATCGACGACGCGATCTTCGTATTGTTCGTCATGAGCGTTGCGCTCGCGATCTATGTCTACCGGCGGCTCCAGGATTTGCACCGGGAGGTCAAGGCGCGCCGCACCGCAGAATCGAATGCGCAGCGCCTCGCGCGCCACGATCCTCTGACCGGCCTGCCCAATCGTCGCTATTTCAACGAAAGGCTCGAAGAGGCGTTGCGGGACGAAGGCAAGGATCGCCGCGGCGCTCTCCTGATGCTCGACCTCGACGGCTTCAAGGCGGTCAACGACGTCCACGGCCACCTGGTCGGCGACAAGGCCCTGGTCGAGTTTGCCGCGCGGGTGACCCAGGCGGCGAAGGGGGCGTTGCTCGCGCGGGTGGGCGGAGACGAATTCGCCATCGTGTTGCGGCAGATCGATTCGCTTGATGAGCCTGCCGGGCTGGCGCGGCGTATAACCGCATCCTGCGCCGAACCGTTCAATATCGCCGGCCATGAGACCTCGCTCGGCGTCTGCATCGGCATCGCGATCACGCCCGACGACGGCACCAATGCCGACGATCTGATCCGTCGCGCCGATCTGGCACTCTACCGCGCCAAGGCTGAAGGCCGTTCCGCGACACGCTTTTTCGAACAGGCCATGGACGCGCATGTCGAACGGCGCAATGTCATCGAGCGCGAGTTGCGCGCCGCGGTCGTCGCCGAGAGCATCGATGTTCATTATCAGCCGCTGGTCAACCTGCAGCATGGAGGAATCATCGGCTTCGAAGCGCTGGCGCGCTGGCACAGCCCCGTCCTGGGTGAGGTGGCGCCGGACGTATTCATCACCGTGGCCGAGGAAAGCGGCTTGATCCATCGCCTCGGCGATCAGTTATTGCGTCGCGCCTGCCGCGAGGCGGTGAAATGGCCGGACCACGTCACGCTTGCCTTCAACATCTCGCCGTTGCAATTGCGCGATGCGACGCTCGGCCTGCGCGTGCTCAATATTCTCAATGAGACCGGGCTGTCGCCGCGGCGGCTGGAACTGGAAATCACCGAAAGCGCCATTGTGGGCGATGCGGCGCTGGCGCAGCGGCAAATCGACGACTTGCGGGCCGCGGGCGTGCGCGTGGCGCTCGACGATTTCGGCACCGGTTATGCGACGATGTCGCAACTCCTGGCATTCCGCTTCGACAAGATCAAAATCGATCGGAGTTTCGTCGACAACCTCCGACCGTCAGGCAACGGAGAGGTGATCGTGCGCGCGATCATCGGGCTCGCCGACGGCCTCGGCCTCGTCACCACGGCCGAAGGCATCGAGACGGCGACGCAACTGGCCGATCTCAAGGCCGATGGCTGCGTCGAAGGCCAAGGCTATCTCTTCGGCAAGGCGCTTCCCGCCAGCGAAGCGCGCGAACTGATACGCTCGAAGCATTCGAGCACCGTCGCCGCTTAGATGATCAGAAACGGTGCGGCCCGGACGAAACTCACCGGCCGGTGAGTCCGGTCCACAGGGGATTCAAAGCCGCTTGTGGCTGCCGTCGCAGAGCGGTGGGGTCTTGGTGCGCTTGCAGGTGCAGAACAGAACGCGCCTGGTCTCCGGCGTCTCCCATTCCATCGGATCGAAGCTCGTCGGCGCGTGCGACGAATCGCAGAACGGCTGCGACTTGGAACGGCCGCACATGCACCACCAATAGCTCTCGCCAGCCACCACATCGACCGCGATCGGTGCGCGCCCACCGATTTCAGGCTCGTCGCTCATGCCGCCCCTCCTGCTTCCGTCGCGAGCCACGCCTCGCCGCATGCCTTTGCGAGTTCGCGCACCCGCAGGATATAGCTCTGCCGCTCGGTGACGGAAATGACGCCGCGCGCGTCGAGCAGATTGAAGACGTGGCTGGCCTTGATGCACTGATCATAGGCCGGCAGCGCCATCAGATGGCGCGACTTGTTGCCATCGGCCCATCCGGCTTCGAGATATTTCTTGCACGCGCCTTCGGCCATCCTGAACTGCTCGAACAGCATCGCCGTGTCGGAATGTTCGAAATTGTGCCGCGAATATTCCTGTTCGGCCTGCAGGAACACGTCGCCATAGGTCACCTTGTCCTTGCCGTCGCGACCGTTGAAGTTGAGGTCGTAGACGCGCTCGACGCCCTGCACATACATCGCGAGCCGCTCGAGGCCGTAGGTCAGCTCGCCGGACACCGGAGCGCATTCAAAACCCGCGACCTGCTGGAAATAGGTGAACTGCGAAACCTCCATCCCGTCGCACCAGCATTCCCAGCCCAGGCCCCATGCTCCGAGCGTCGGGCTCTCCCAGTCGTCTTCGACGAAACGGATGTCGTGAATCTTTGAATCGATGCCGATGGCGGCGAGCGATTTCAGGTAGAGGTCCTGCAAATCCGGCGGCGATGGCTTCAGGATGACCTGATACTGGTAATAATGCTGCAGCCGGTTCGGGTTTTCACCGTAGCGGCCGTCCTTCGGCCGGCGCGAGGGCTGCACATAGGCCGCGTTCCACGGCTTGGGCCCAAGCGCGCGGAGCGTCGTCGCCGGGTGGAAGGTACCTGCCCCCACTTCCATGTCGTAGGGCTGCAGGATCACGCAGCCCTGCTCGGCCCAAAACCGCTGCAGGGTCAGGATCAGGCCCTGGAACGAACGGGTCGGATTCATCGGATCGGTCGTCATGGCCGTTCGCATAAAGCATTTTCGGGCGGAGTGGAAACGCGATCGGTAAGCGGGGCTAGTGCCCCTCGAAAGCGACGAGGGTGCGCACCGGCACGTCGAGCTTGCGCAGGCGTTCCGCGCCGCCGAGCTCCGGCAGGTCGATCACGAAGCAGGCGGCCAGAACCTGCGCCCCGAGCTGGCGAAGAAGCTTGATCGCCGCTTCCGCCGTGCCGCCGGTCGCGATCAGGTCGTCGACCAGCACCACGCGTTCGCCCTTCACCAGCGCGTCGGCGTGGATCTCGATCTCGTCGGTGCCGTATTCGAGCGCATAGGTGACGCTGACGCGCTTGTGCGGCAGCTTGCCTTTCTTGCGGATCGGCACGAAGCCTGCCGATACCTGATGCGCGACGGCCCCGCCGAGGATAAATCCCCGCGCCTCGATCCCCGCGACCTTGTCGATCTTGCTTCCCGCCCAGGGCTGCACCAGTTCGTCCACCGCGCGGCGGAAGGCGCGCGCGTCGCCAAGGAGCGTCGTGATGTCGCGAAACATGATCCCGGGCTTTGGATAATCCGGGATGGTGCGGATGGCCTTCTTCAGGTCGCTTTCGAAGACGCTCGATGCCATTGATGTCTCTTGCAGGAATGCTTGCGTTGCGCGCCACTCTGGCGAACCATGGCATCTTTCGCAACCGGAGACGCTCTCATGGAAGGCCTCGCTCAGCGCATTGTCGTGGTCGACCTGCGCATTCCCTTCATTCGCCTGGTCCTGTTTTTCGTGAAAGTCGCGCTGGCGGCAATTCCGGCCGCAATCATTCTGGGCGTGATCGGGATGCTGCTGTCCGCGCTCATCGCGGCGCTCGCGGGCGGCAATCTCGATTTCATGATGCGGAAATGGATGCTGTGATCAGGCAGCAGCGCAGGTCTGCCCGATTGCGGGATTCTTGGCGGGCGCCGTCGCGCTGCGCCGATTATTTAGAATTCTTCATCAGGTAGCCGACCCCGATGGCAGCGGCACTGATCCAGAATATCATCGGCTGATAAGCGAACTCGCCGGCCGCATTCGCAAGACCCGTGACGATCGCGCAGGGGCCGGAATTCCAGATGAGACATTTCCAAGTCTGTGAGTCCGTGAAGATAGTGGTTCGGCCGCCGAAAGCCTGGTCGACCTTCGAGTAAAAACTCATCCACCAGATGATCGAGAGGATCAGCCCGGCTATTCCGACGATAAAGATGTTCTGCCCGAGCTTCCGATTCCCCATGATCGCCCCCCGGCGCCTGATGGCGCGCACGCACGATCGCGCCGCTTCCCCGATAAGTTTATCCTTCTTCAGGTTGCAGCTTCAAGTAGTGCGCAGCGCACTCGTCATCGACGCAGCACTCTGCCGGCGACTGCATCGAGCTTCTTCACCAGCGCCGGATCGCGCGCCTCGGGCGCCGTGATAAGCGCGGAATCGAGCGCGCGGTCCGAGCCGATCGGGCATGGTTCGTGCTCGCGGGGGAAATCGTTCGCCAGCCGCGCCACGAGCCGCTTGGCCTTGTCCGCATTGGCCAGGAGAACCTTGATGATGTCGGCGACCTGCACCGCGTCGTGGTCGGGGTGCCAGCAATCGAAATCCGTCACCATCGCGACGGTCGCGTAACAAATCTCCGCCTCACGCGCGAGTTTCGCCTCCGGCATGTTGGTCATGCCGATCACCGAATAGCCGAGCTGCTTGTAGGTCAGGCTTTCCGCGAGCGTGGAGAATTGCGGGCCTTCCATGCAGACATAGGTGCCATCGCGCTTGACCTCGATCCCCTCGGCCATCGCGGCGTTCGCGATATGGATGCGCAACCGCGGCGACACCGGATGCGCCATCGAGACATGCGCGACCAGCCCCTTGCCGAAGAACGAGCTTTCGCGCTTGTGCGTGCGATCTACGAACTGGTCGACCAGCACGAACGTGCCGGGCGGCAATTCCTCCTTGAACGAGCCGCAGGCCGAGAGCGATACAAGCGAGGTGACTCCGGCGCGCTTGAGCACGTCGATATTCGCGCGATAATTGATGTCGGACGGCGACAGCCTGTGGCCCTTGTCATGGCGAGGCAGGAAGACGACCGGCAGGCCTGCAACCTCGCCGATCCGAAGCGGCGCCGACGGCTCGCCCCACGGGCTCTCAATACGCTGCTCGCGCGCCCGCTCGAGGCCGGGCAGATCGTAGATCCCAGAGCCGCCGATGATGCCGAGAACGGATTGGACCATGGATGAAATTTTCGTCCGACAGGATCGCGCGCGCAAGCTGCTCAAAAACCAAGGGCCCCTTCCGGGGCCCTTTTTTCGTAGCCGAAGGACTAAGCCTTCAGCTTTTCCGGATGCGCCTTCACGTCGGCCCAGACCTTCTTCTTAGTGAAATAGAGAAGGCCGGACAGCACGACGAGGAAGATCATCGCCTGGAAGCCGATGCGCTTGCGCTGCTCCATGTGCGGCTCCGCCGCCCAGACCAGGAACGCCGCGACGTCCTTTGCGTATTGATCGACCGTCTGGGGCGAGCCGTCGTCATAAGTCACCTGCCCATCACTGAGCGGCGGCTTCATCTTGATGGTGTGGCCCGGGAAATACTCGTTGTAGAAAGCGCCCTGAGGGAGCTGGAAGTCCTTCGGCGCTTCCTTGTAGCCATGCATCAGCGCCACGATGTAGTCGGGCCCCTGCTCCTGGAACTGGGTTAGCATGTCGATCAGGAACAGCGGGAAACCGCGCTCGTAGGTCCTGGCCTTCGCCAGCACCGACATGTCCGGCGGGGCCGCGCCGAGCGTGTTACGCGCGGCCGCTTCGTTCGGATAGGGCTTCGGGAAGGCATCGGCGGGACGGCCCGGCCGTTCGGTCGGCTGGCCGGAATCGTCGATGTCCGGAATTTTGTATTCGGCGGCAACCGCCGCCGCCTGCGCGGGCGAATAGCCCGGACCGCCCGGCTCGGCGAGATTGCGGAAGGTCAGCAACTCGATCGAATGGCAGACCGAGCAGACCTCGCGGTAGACCTTGAAGCCGCGCTGCAATTGCGCGCGGTCAAACGAGCCGAAAGGTCCGGAAAAGGACCATTTCATCCGCGGCGGATGCGGCGTGTCGTGTTCCTGCGCGAAGGCCGGCGCAGCGAGCGCGGTGCCAAGCACCAGCGCGAGAGCGAAAGCAAATGCGGGGCGTTTGGTCATTTCTGTCCCCTCAAGCTCTCGTCTTCGGCGCGGGCGCCGAAGCGCCGATCGGAACGCCTTCCTGGAAAATCGATTCCGAAATCGAATTCGGGAGTGGCTTCGTCTTCTCGAACAGGCCGAGCAGCGGCAGCACGATGATGAAGAACCCGAAGTAGTAAAGTGTCAGGATGCGCGCCGCGATAACGTAGATGCCTTCCGGCGGCTGCGAACCGAGATAGCCGAGGCCGACCACGGACGCGACGAAAATCCAGAAGAACTGGCGGAACAGCGGCCGGTAGCGCGCCGAGCGCACCTTCGACGTATCGAGCCACGGCATGAACGCCAGGATCAGGATCGAGCCGCCGAGCGCGCAAACGCCGAGGAGCTTGTTCGGGATCGCGCGCAGGATCGCGTAGAACGGCAGGTAATACCATTCCGGCACGATATGCGTCGGCGTCACCGCAGGATTGGCGGGAATGTAATTGTCGGCGTGGCCGAGATAGTTCGGCACGTAGAACACAAACCACGCATACAGGATGCAGAAGCAGACCATCAGGAAGCCGTCCTTGATGGTCGCGTAAGGCGTGAAGGCGACCGTGTCCTTCTCGGTCTTCGGCTCGATGCCGGTCGGATTGTTCTGGCCGACCACGTGCAGCGCCCAAACGTGCAACACCACAACGCCTGCAATCGCGAACGGCAGAAGGTAATGCAGCGAGAAGAAGCGGTTAAGCGTCGGGTTTCCGACCGAATAGCCGCCCCACAGCCAGGTTACGATGCTGTCGCCGACCACGGGGATCGCTGAGAAGAGGTTGGTGATGACGACGGCGCCCCAGTAGCTCATCTGGCCCCAGGGCAGCACGTAGCCCATGAAGCCCGTCGCCATCATCAAGAGATAGATGATGACGCCGAGAATCCAGAGCACCTCGCGCGGCTCCTTGTAGGAGCCATAATACATTCCGCGCGCGATATGCACGTACACGGCGACGAAGAACATCGAAGCGCCGTTCGAATGCAGGTAGCGCAGCAGCCAGCCGAAATTGACGTCGCGCATGATGCCTTCGACCGACTTGAAGGCGAGATCGACATGCGGCGTGTAATGCATCGCCAGGATCACGCCGGTGATGATCTGCGCACCCAACATGAACGAGAGGATGCCGCCGAACGTCCACCAGTAATTCAGGTTGCGCGGCGTCGGGTAAACGACGAAGGACGAATAGACGAGGCCCGCGATCGGGAGCCGCCGCTCCATCCACTGCATGAATGCGCTTTGCGGCTGATAGGTCTGGTGTCCGCTCATTGTCCAACCTTCAATGCGTCAGGCGTCAGCCGATCTTGATCTTGCTGTCGGAAACAAATTCGTAGGGCGGGATGACGAGATTGGCCGGCGCCGGTCCCTGGCGGATACGGCCCGACGAATCGTACTGCGAACCGTGGCACGGGCAGAAATAGCCGTCGTAATTTCCCTCATGGGCGAGCGGGATGCAGCCGAGATGCGTGCAGATGGCGATCAGCACCTGCCACTGCTTGTGGCCCTCCTTCACGCGCGCCGAATCGGGCTGCGGATCTGGCAGCGAGGCGACGTTGACGCTCTCGGCTTCCTGGATCTGCTTGGCGGTGCGGTGATTGATGAAGATCGGTTTGCCGCGCCAGAACACCTTGATGACCTGCCCCTCGCCGATCGGCGACAAATCCACTTCGATTGGCGCTCCCGCGGCGATGGTGGAGGCATCCGGATTCATCTGGCTGATGAGCGGCCAGGCAACGGCGGCAGCGCCAACCGCGGCGACTGCGCCTGTCGCGATAAAGAGAAAATCGCGGCGTGTCGGCTCAGCCGAAGACATGCTTGTCACGATTGCAGTCCCTCTTCCGTGTCCCGGGAAGCCCGCCCGCGCTGCAGACCGTGAGGGCCGTGAAGTCGTTCAAGGCGACCCAGCGGCGGCGGGAGGACCTGCGCCCTTCCGGCCTGAAAAGGCCATCAACAGCGCGATCCGGTGGGGTTTTATTGGCACCCTTGCTGCATCTGCGCAAGTCCACTATCGCCGCAATCTAAAGAGCGGGGGATAGTCCTTTCTGCTCAGCCCAGGGGCCTGAAAAGAGGCCGCGAACTCGTGCCCCCAGACCGATCCAAGCAACGCTTTTTGGTCCGGATCGCCCTTCTGGAGCCGGATATTCCCCAGAATACCGGCACGATCCTGCGCCTTTGCGCCTGCCTCGGCATCGAGGCCCACCTGATCGAGCCGGCCGGTTTCCCGGTTACGGACCGCGCCTTCCGCCGTGCGGGGATGGATTATCTCGACGCCGTCAGCATCGTCCGGCACGAATCATGGGACGGCTTCGAGACATGGCGGCGCGGGCAGTCGCTGCGACTCGTTCTGCTGACGACGCGCGGGACCACGCCGTATCTGCAATTCGCTTTCGGTCCGGATGACATCCTGCTGTTCGGGCGGGAATCCGCAGGCGCCCCGGACGGGGTCCATGCGGCGGCCGATGCACGCCTCATCATCCCGATGCGGCCCCAACTGCGCTCGATCAATGTGGCAATGACCGTCGCGATGGTCGCCGGCGAGGCGATCCGGCAGGCGGGACTGCAACACGATACAATGTAGCTGCATGACATCAGCCCTGCCCTCCCCCGACGTTCTCGACGACCGCAAGGTGCGCGCACGGGCCTTGTTCGAGCGCCTGCGCGACGACATCTGCACGTCGTTCGAAAGACTCGAAGACGAACTCCCCGCAGGCGCGCCGCATGACGGGGACGCGGCCGGACGCTTTGTCCGTACGCCATGGGAGCGCACCGATCACAGCGGCGCTCCGGGCGGCGGCGGCGTGATGTCGATCATCAAGGGCCGGGTATTCGAAAAGGCCGGGGTGCATTGCTCAACCGTGCATGGCGAGTTTGCCCCGGAATTCAGAAAGGACATTCCGGGTGCCACGGACGATCCGCGCTTCTGGGCCTCGGGCATTTCGCTGATCGCGCATCCGCGCAATCCGAACGTGCCAGCCGTGCACATGAACACGCGCTTTGTCGTCACCACCAGGGCATGGTTCGGCGGCGGAGCGGATCTGACCCCGGTTCTCGACGCGCGGCGCAATCAGGCGGACAGAGACACGGTGGACTTTCATGCCGCGATGAAGGCTGCGTGCGATGCCCACCCGGCGGTCGCCCCCTACCAAAAGTTCAAGGCATGGTGCGACGAGTATTTCTATCTCAAGCACCGCAAGGAGCCGCGCGGGATCGGCGGCATCTTCTACGACTGGCTCGACAGCGGGAATTGGGACGCGGATCTCGCGTTCACGCGCGACGTTGGCACCGCGTTCGCCAGGATCTATCCGGCTCTGGTGCGGCGCAATTTCGCGACATCCTATTCCCCCGCCCAGCGTGAGGAGCAACTCGTGCGCCGCGGCCGCTACGTCGAATTCAATCTGCTCTACGACCGCGGCACGATTTTCGGCCTGCGAACCGGCGGCAACGTCGATTCAATTCTCTCCTCGCTGCCGCCCGTGGTGAAATGGCCCTGACCGCGATCAGCGCAGCGCCGCATTGGCAACCATCAATGCTCCGCCCGCCATCACGACTGCATCGAGGATTGCGGAATGCACATGCAGCGGCATCCGTTCGACCAGCGCCTTCGCAATAAACGCGCCTGGAAAGGCCGCGGCCCCGATGAGAAGCGCAACCGCGATCACCTTTGAGGTCATGATTCCCGCGAACCCGAACACCGCGATCTTCACCACGCCCATCATCACCGAGATCGCGGCATCCGTTGCGATCACCGCCGCGCCCTGAAGGCCTGCAGCCATCAGCATCGACAACAGGACGATCCCGGCCCCCGTCGTCCCGCCGACGAGGACGCCCCATCCGACGGAGGAAACGGCGAGACCGCGTTCGCTCAACACAAATCCTCGCGACTTGAGGATTCGCCGCAGCGGAACGCTCAGCACCATCATCGTGCCGATCACGATCAGCGCACCCCGTCCGGTCAGCAATGTGTAGGCGAAAGCTCCGGCCACGCAGGTCGGAATGGAAAACAGAAGGACGATCGCCGCACGGCGCGGATCGGCCTCCTGGCGAAAGGCGGCGATGCGGCTGCCGTTTGTGAACAGCGCGGACAATGCGATGATCGGCACGACCGGCTCAGGGCCGACGATCGGCACGAGCACGAGAGGCATCAATGCGCCCGAGCCGTAGCCCGCAACTCCGCCGATTAGGGACGTTCCGACGCCGGCGAACGCGATCAACAGCAGTTCAGCCGCCGAAAGATCAGGAAAGAATGCCAAGGACAATGACCGGCGTTGCGAGATCAAGATAACGACGAAAGACTAACCCGGAATCCCGAAGCGGGTCATACCTGTGACGCCGCCCTGTCCTCAATGCGGCGAAAATTTGGCCTCGGAACTATTCGTTGCGCATTGGCAACGGCGCCGGGCAAACATTTACGTAAATTGCGGTTCTCCTTTGCGCTGCCACGATGCATTGCGATACGGCCCCTCCACACGGTTCTTCGTTCAAGAAGACCTCAGTCAGGAGGCCTCATGCGTCAGGTTTGCGTAGCTCTCGTCGCCGCCACAGGTCTGGCGCTCGCGCTTTCATCGGCCTCCGCGGCCGATCTTGGTCGCAAGCCGATCTACAAGGCACCGCCGCTCTCGCCTGCGACCGACTGGTCGGGTTTCTATGCCGGCGTTGCCGGCGGCTGGGGATGGGATCGCACATCGCAGACCAACACGACGACGCTTGCGAGCACCGGCGGCTTCGATGGCAACGGCGGTCTGATCGGCGGCACCGCGGGCTATAACTGGCAGGCGGGAAATGTCGTGTTCGGCCTTGAAGGCGACATGTCATGGGCACGCATCGAAGCAAGCACGACGACGAATTGCCCGACGGGCTGCAATAACCGCCTCGACTGGCTTGGCACCGCCCGCGCGCGCGCGGGCCTGCTGCTCTCTCCGAGCACGATGGCTTACGCCACGGGCGGCGCAGCCTTCGCGGGTATCTCTTCGTCCTCGGGCGGAGCCTCGGGCGACGACAAGAAGGCCGGATGGACAGTCGGCGCCGGCGTCGAGCAGAAATTTTCAGGTCCGTGGTCTGCGAAGCTCGAATATCTCTACACCGATCTCGGCCAGACCGACGCCTACGCGACCCCGACCGGTCCCGTCGTGAACGATTACACGCGCGCCCACGTCGTGCGCGGCGGCATCAACTACCAGTTCGGCGCAGCCGGATCGGGCTGGCGCTAGACGTTGCGTCTTTCATCACAATGAAAAAGCCCCGGCATTGTCCGGGGCTTTTTACTGAGCGCTACGGTGAATACGGAAGCGGCGACACGAGCCACTCGCCGTAGACGGATTCCCGTTAACGGGTTAGTGAGAATCATCCGGACGGTGCAGTTGATTCGCGTTGGTCAAGGCGTTCGCTAAAACCAATGGGGGATATTCATGCGCCGCTTCGTCGCGCTCGCTTCCGTTCTGCTGTCTGGGACCATCACGGCATCTGCCGCAGACATGCCGGTCAAGGCGCCTCCAATGGCAGCGCCCTATAGCTGGAGCGGCCTCTATCTCGGCGGCAGCGTCGGCTGGGCGAAGGATCGCTACGACTGGTCGTTCGAATTTCCCTTTTCCACACATCAAAACTATTCCTTCGGCCGCGACGACACGACCTACGGCCTGCATCTCGGCGTGCAGCAACAATGGAATTGGCTCGTGCTCGGCTTCGAGGCCGGCTGGATGAGCAAGACAAGCTGGGCGGATGAACCAGGTTTTGGAAATAACTTTGCCCTTATCTCTCAATCGCGGCGCGGGGACACGATCGAAGCAGGCGCGCGCGTCGGCGTCGCGCAATCGAACTGGCTGTTGTACGGCACAGGGGGAATTGCGACGGCGACGCTCTATTCGCAAGGTGTTCGCGCGACTGGCGCTTTGGTCGAACCAAGTTCAGCGACGCATTCTGGATGGTACGCCGGCGGCGGAATTGAATACGCATTTTTCGATAACTGGGTCGTGGGCGTCGAATATCAGCACATCAGCCTGAATTCCGAATTGCAATGCGGGATTCCGGGCGATTGCACCTCGGCGAGTTCCGATAACCGCTACGTTTCCGGATCGTCGGATATCGTCCGCGGACGGCTCAGTTACAAATTCGGCTGGCACTAAAGCGCGAAAGACATTGGCGAACGCAAATCGCCAACCCAAAATTTCTAAAATCCCCGCAGGCCGCGTCAACGCTTGTCGCGTGCGCGCGATCGCGCCGAGGAACGCTTCGATTCGCGTGCGTTTACCATGGTTAATTTTGTCTTAACCGCAGCGTTGCGCACGCCGAATTAAATCCCGCGTGACATCGCGGTTCCAAATGGACTTCGCCAATCACGACTCTTACGCAGGGATCAACTGCGAACGCAGCGTGATTCGCGTTCGTGAAGCGCGAACAATCACATCAGGGGATAACGATGCGTCTCACGACACTCGCTTTCGGGGCACTCTGCTTGAGCGTGGTACCGACCCTCGCGGCGGATCTTCCAAACAAGTTACGGCCCGTCTTGAAAGCGCCGCCGCCGGCCGCCTTCTCGTGGGCCGGCTGCTACGCCGGCGGCTTCGCGGGCTATGCCGCCGGCAGCAATGTCAACGTGACCGAACCGACCTCGTCGGGCGGCGGCGCCTTCCCGGCCGGCGATCCCTATCATGCTCCCTACGGCGCGCCGTTTTCTTACGGACTGAGTGATAGCATCACCGGCGGCGGCACCATCGGATGCAACTGGCAACCCTCGAGCCAGGTGGTGCTCGGGCTGGAAGGCGAATTCGGTTACATGAGGATGACCGGGAGCGTCATTAACCCGAATTCGGTACCGACGCTCGGCAGCGACACGACGTCTTCAGCCCATGTCGGCGACTGGTATGGCGTGCTGGCCGGACGGCTCGGCTATGCGGTGGATCGCACGCTCCTTTATGTGAAGGGCGGCGCAGCGTTCACCCAGATCAGCGCCTCAATGAACGACAATTGTACGGTTGCCCCTTGCGGCACCGGCACGTTGAACGCAACTGGAAGCGGACCGACGCTCGGCTGGACTGTCGGCGGGGGCATTGAATACGCGATGGGAACCAACTGGAGCCTGAAGGCCGAGTATCTCTATCTGAATTTCGACCAGTCGTTCGACGTCTGCGGCGCGGGCGGCGGTGGAGCGGCGGGCGCGCGCTTCTGCGGCGCGCAGAGCATCAGCGGAATCCACACGGGAAAAATCGGTCTCAACTACAAACTGTTCTGAGATCGCCGCTTTCGAATTCGAACAAAGCCCCGGCATCGTCCGGGGCTTTTTTTCGCATGCTGCACTCAGTCCGCGCTCGGCAGCCGTCGCATGGTGAACTCGATCGTGTCGTTGTCGAGCACGCGCCAGCTTTCGATTTCGGTCATGTAGGCGGCCTTCGGAAAGCGGTCGAACCATTCGCGCGCCTTTGCACGCGCAGCGTCCCGCGGCAATGAGAATGTCTCGCGCTTGAACGCATCGGCCTTGCGGGCCGACCGCGAACGCGCCATGCGGCGCGCGATGTCGGCGGGTTTGCGAACGCCACTCGTCATGGCAGGAATGTAGGACGGAGCGGCTAACGGCGCGAGTCCGCCCGGGACGCGATCACCTGGTCGGCAAGCGCCGCAAGGGCAGCGGAATCGAGCGGAAAATCAGCCTCGATCCAGGCTGCCTCCGCGTCACGCAGCACTTGGCCGAGCCGCGGCCCCTTGTCGACGCCCCGGCGGATAAAGTCGTCCGCCGCAAGCGGAAATTTCGGCGCGCTCCAGCGGCGCGGCAGACTCACGAGCGCCTGCCATCCCACATCCTTCGCCGGCACCCAGGAGCGCGCGAAGGCAAGCATGGTCCTGTCCGCATAGTGGACTGGACCAAGACGATAGAGCAGCGCGCGCGAGTCTCTTTCCGAACGATCGGGATCGATCCTCCACCAGCCATCCGCCATTGCCGTGAGGCGCGCCTGCTCGTTGTTTGAGAGACGCAGCCGCTGCGCGAGCCTTTCTGCATCTTCCCTGACCCCGGCGCCGAGCGCGCCAAGCCGGCGCATGGCATCCGGCTTTTCTTCGACCGCGCTCTCCACCTTCGTCATGCTGGCGAATGCGGCGAGGTAAGGCACGCCACCGAGCACGGGAAGCAGAAGGCCCCCTTCCGCCATCGCGGCCACTGCACCGACCGCATGGCGCGCGACGAGGAGCTTGACCAGCTCCATCCGCACGCGCTCGCGCGACAGCGCGTCGAGCCCAGCGCGAGCGGCGATGCAGGCATGCAGCCCCGCGCGATCCGGCGGGCCTTCGCCATAGGCCGCATGAAATCGAAAGAAGCGCAGGATCCGTAGATAGTCTTCGGCGATGCGCTGCGCGGGATCGCCGATGAAACGAACGCGGCGCTTAGCGAGGTCCGCGCGCCCGCCGACGAAATCGCGGATCGCGCCGTCCCGCGTCACCGACAGGCCATTGATCGTGAAATCGCGCCGCTCGGCGTCCTTTTTCCAGTCGCGCCCGAACTCCACCTTGGCCTTGCGCCCGTAGGTTTCGACGTCCTCGCGCAACGTCGTGACCTCGAATGGGCGCCCGTCAACGACCACCGTAACGGTGCCGTGTTCGATCCCGGTCGGCACGGCCTTGAGACCGGCCGCGGTGACACGGCGGACCACTTCATCGGGCAAGGCCGTCGTCGCCACGTCGAATTCATGCACCGGCTCGCCGAGCAAAGCGTTGCGCACCGCGCCGCCGATCACGGCGGCTTCCTCACCGTCGCGATCGAGCACATCGAGCAGGCGCGGCAGCGGCCCTTCCTTGAGCCAGGCGACATCGAGGTGCGATGGCGCGCTCACTCAACGTGCCCCGGGACGAACTTGCCGTCCTTTATCTGGGCGGGGACATAGTTCGAGCCGATCGGGATGCCCGAGAACTGCGCAATGAATACGAAGCTTGCGATCATCAAAACGAACGCGATCCCGGTGAGCCAAATAAGAACGCGCGGCGACCACGCTTGCGGATGCAGCACCCCTGCGCGCGTTGCCACAAGGAACATCGCGTAGGCGGCAAAGGGCGCGAGGAACAGCGCGATTTCGGTGAATGCGGGGCGGATCATGGGGCGCCGTAAATCCGCTCGTGCAGGTTTCGCAGGATTCCGGCGGTCACGCCCCAGATGTTGCGGTCGCCGAACACGATCTCGAAATAGCTCCGCTGCATGCCGTTCCATTCGCGGCTGTGCCGCCGGTGGTTGGCGAGGTCCATCACGAAGTCGAGCGGCACCTCGAAGGCATCGTCCACCTCGCTCCGGTTCAGTGCGAGCGAAAAATCCGGGCGCACGCACGCGACCAAAGGAACAATGCGATAGCCCCGAGTGGTCAGGTAGAGATCGAGATACCCGATGGGACTGACAAATCCGCGGCCGAGGCCTATTTCCTCCTCCGCCTCGCGCAGCGCCGCATCGAGCGGCGTGCGATCTTCGGCGTCGATCTTCCCTCCGGGAAAGGATATCTGGCCGGCATGATCGGTCAGATGCGCGGTCCGTTGCGTCAGCAAGATCATCGGCCGCTCGCGCGCGACGATCGGGACGAGAACAGCCGCCGGCTTGATCGGCCGCACGTCCGCGATTGCCTTCAGCACCGGATCGATGTCGTGGTCGCCGCGCTTCGGGATGATAGCCGGATCGGCGATGCCATCCGGAATGTCGAGGGTAAGGCGTTCGCTCGCGCGCCGGAAAAAGTCGGCGGACGCCGAGGCGGTGAGCGTCTGGTTTTCCATCACGCGAATTCCCGCAGCGACTCGGCCGACGCCATCGCGAAAAAGCTCCCGCCCGACGCGATCCCGAACATCCGCAGGCCGTCCACGTCACGCTCCTCGCCGAGCGCGACCAGATCGTAAAACAGAGCGCGCGTGACTTTTGCCCAGAGGTCGCGCCGGACGTGCAAATACGGCTTGAGACCGCCGGTTTGCGGCTCGGTCTCGAAACGCAGCGCGTGCTCGCGTCCGCATTCCACCCAATCCTCGACGTTGGTTCGGAAACGAAGCACTTGCCCCTCCGGCCCGTCCTCGGCGCGCAACTCGACCGCAAGAAAAGGGGCGTCGTCCACGACGATGCCGACCTTTTCCACCGGGGTGACCAGAAAATATTTGTCCGCCTCCCGCTTCAGAACGGAGGCGAACAGCCGCACCAGCGCGGGTCGGCCGATCGGAGTCTTCAGGTAATACCAGGTACCGTCCGAAGCGATTCGCATGTCGAGATCGCCGCAGAAAGGCGGATTCCACAAATGAACGGGCGGCGGGCCGCGACGGCTTTCGCGCTTGGCCGCGCCAGCAATGGCGTCGATTCCGGCCTCTGCCCGCCCTTGGTTCGCCATTGTTTTCCTTGAGTTTATTCCATGCCGTAGCGGCACACTCGCAATGTCGTGAATGACATAACAATCGCCGTCATTCGCTGGGTAAATAAAGGTAAGCTCTGCCCGCGATTGGAACCAGCCACAGATTCGCGCCTTAGGCGTGGCGCGGTAGTTGCATCGGCAAGCTGGTTGGATGGCGGACCAGGCCGCCGGACAGGAGTTTCGACAGATGGCTCAAGCGGTCGGAGAAAGCCCCGAAAAGCTAGAAGACGCGATCGTTCGCTCCGCGGAAACGACGGCCGTGCATGTGCGCGCCGCCAAAGCTGCGATCGGCTCCGTCATCTTCGGTCAGGAGCGGGTGGTCGAGCAGGCGCTGATCACGGTGCTCGCCGGCGGTCACGCCCTTCTCGTCGGCGTGCCGGGCCTTGCGAAAACCAAACTCGTCGACACGATGGGCACGGTGCTCGGTCTCGATGCGCGCCGCATCCAGTTCACGCCGGACCTGATGCCTTCGGACATTCTCGGTTCGGAAGTGCTGGAGGAAAGCCCCGGCGGAAAGCGTGGCTTCCGATTCATCGCCGGGCCGGTCTTTGCGCAATTGCTGATGGCCGACGAAATCAATCGCGCGAGCCCGCGCACACAGTCCGCGCTTCTTCAGGCGATGCAGGAGCAGCATGTCACCGTGGCCGGCGCCCGCCACAATCTACCCAAGCCATTCCATGTGCTGGCGACACAAAACCCGCTCGAGCAGGAGGGCACCTATCCCCTCCCCGAGGCGCAGCTCGATCGCTTCCTGATGGAGATCGACGTCGACTACCCGGATCGGGACGCGGAGCGCCGCATCCTGTTCGATACCACCGGTGCGGAAGAAAGCCGACCGAAGCATGCCATGAGCGCCGACGATCTCGTCGGAGCACAGCGGCTGGTGCGCCGCCTACCGGTCGGAGAGTCGGTCGTGGACTCGATCCTCAATCTTGTGCGCTCGGCGCGCCCGAACTCCGACGCAGCCGGCCTCGGCAAGTTGATCGCCTGGGGACCAGGACCACGCGCGAGCCAGGCGCTGATGCTCGCGGTTCGCGCCCGCGCCCTGCTCGACGGGCGTCTCGCCCCTTCGATCGACGACGTGCTGGCGCTTGCCGAGCCCGTGCTGAAGCACCGCATGGCGCTGACCTTCGCCGCGCGGGCCGAAGGCGAATCCATCCACAACGTCATCCAGCGGCTGAAGGCTCGCATCGGATAAAAATGGCCGAGCCGAGAAAGCCAGCAGCGAAGGACGAGCGGCCGGTCAACGCCGCAGCCGCCAAGAGCGGAAAGCTCGCGGCCCGGATTCCCCGGCTCATTCTCGAAGCAAGACGCGTCGCTGCGACGGTGATCCACGGCCTGCATGGCCGCCGTCGTGCCGGCCCCGGCGAAAACTTCTGGCAATACCGGCATTTCACGTCGGGTGAGCCGGCGCAGAGCATCGACTGGCGGCGCTCGGCGCGCGACGACCACCTTTATGTGCGCGAGCGGGAGTGGGAAGCGTCGCACACCATCTGGCTTTGGGCCGATCGCTCCCCATCGATGGAATACACATCGAAGCTGTCGGAATGGAGCAAGCTCGACCGCGCCCTGGTCGTGTCTTTCGCGCTCGCCGAAGTCCTGGTTCAGGGCGGCGAGCGGGTCGGAATTCCTGCGCTGATGCGCCCCACCGCGAACCGCAACGTCATCGAGACGATGGCGCAGCGGATCATTCACGACAATACGGAACGGCCGAGCCTGCCGCCGAATTTCGCGCCCGCGCCTTTCTCCGAGGTCGTTATTCTGTCGGACCTCTGGAGCCCGATCGCCGAATACCGAAAAATCATCGGCCACCTTGCCGCCAATGGCGCGCGCGGTCACGTCGTTCAGGTAGTCGACCCTGCCGAGGAGACATTTCCATTTGCCGGCCGTGTCGAATTCGTCGAATCCGAAGGCATCGGCAGCATCACCGCGGGACGCGCCGAAACTTGGCGCGAGAATTATCAGAAACTTCTCAACGAGCACCGCGCAGCCTTGCGCGCGGAGACCGAACAATTCGGATGGACCTTCACTGTCCACCGCACCGATCGCGGCCCGACCGAACTTCTGTTCGCGCTGCATGCCCGCATGGGTGCCAACGCGGTGCAGACCTTCGTCAATAGCCGTCATGCTCCAGCCCAGCGAGGCAATGTGGCATGATGCCCGGCCTGCCGCTCGCATTCGCGCAACCGCTCGTCCTGTTCGGGCTGTTGAGCCTGCCGATCCTGTGGTGGCTGCTTCGTCTCATTCCGCCACGGCCGACACGGATTGATTTTCCGCCCACCCGGCTCCTGTTCGACATCGTCCCGAAGGAGGAGACGCCCTCACGCACGCCGTGGTGGCTGACGGCGCTTCGCCTTGCGCTGACCGCTCTCGTCATCATCGCTGCGGCCGGACCGATGTGGAATCCGTCGATCGCGACGTCGGGCAGCGCGCTGCCCCTCGCCCTCCTGATCGACGATGGCTGGGCGGCGGCGGCAACCTGGGACGCGCGCGTGCGCACCGGCGAAGACCTGATCTCGCGCGCGGAAACCGACCGGCGCAGCGTCGCCATCATTCCGATCTCCGACGCGGCGCGCGGGATCACGCTGCAGACCCCGGCGGCGGCGCGCGTTCGCCTTCAACAGATCAGGCCGAAGCCGCACGCTGTCGAACGAACAGACGTGCTCGCGCCGTTGAGCCGCTTCCTCGCAGCCACCCCGGACGTTGAATTCGTGTGGCTGTCGGATGGCGTCGATCTCGGCAATGCGTCGAATTTTATATCCGGCCTCGCCCGCGTCATCGACAAGCGCTCCATCACGATCGTGGATGGCGGTATAGCACCCGCGCTCGCGCTGACCGCGGCCGACAACGCAGCCGGTGCGCTTACGGTGAAGGTGCTTCGCGCCACCGGCGGCGGGTCCGGGGCGGGGCTTGTCCGCGCACTCGACCTGAAGGGTCTGCCGCTCGGCGAGGCGCCGTTCTCCTTCAAGCCGGGTGAAACCGAGACCGAAGCGCAGATCACCCTGCCGGTCGAGATACGCAACGATATCGCGCGGCTGGAGATCGCTTCCG
Organism: uncultured Hyphomicrobiales bacterium; assembly: GCA_964584855.1. Classification (GTDB taxonomy): domain Bacteria; phylum Pseudomonadota; class Alphaproteobacteria; order Rhizobiales; family Xanthobacteraceae; genus Pseudorhodoplanes. Next base: position 44,668 of record CAZPBF010000001.1, on the reverse strand, counting down.
AACGATCGGCGGGAGCGGTGCAACTGCTCGACAAGCGTTGGCGCCGCCGGGCGATCGGCGTCATCACGGGATCGACCGCCGATACCGCACAGCCCCTTCTCGCCTCGACATTCTATTTGTCGCGCGCGCTCGGGCCGTTCGCCGACGTGCGCCTTGCCGAGCGCGGAGCGCCGTCGGAAGCGGTGACGCGTTTCATCGACCAGAACCTGCCAATGATGGTGCTCGCCGATGTCGGCACGGTCGCAGGCGCCGCGCGCGACCGACTGGTGAAGTGGGTCGAGGATGGAGGCGTGCTGGTGCGTTTTGCCGGTCCGCGCCTCGCCGCAGCCGACGACGACCTCGTGCCGGTCAAACTTCGCCGCGGAGGGCGCATCCTCGGTGGAAGTCTGACGTGGGAAAAGCCTCAGGCGCTGTCGGCTTTCTCGCGCGAAGGTCCGTTCAATGGAATGGCAGTGCCGGACGACGTGACGGTGAACCGTCAGGTTCTGGCCGAACCGGATGCCGGAATCTCCGAACGCAGCTGGGCAACGCTCGCCGACGGCACGCCGCTGGTCACAGGTGCCCGGCGCGGCAAAGGCATGATCGTGCTGTTCCATGTCACCGCCGACACGCGCTGGTCGGATCTGCCGCTGTCCGGCGCGTTCGTCGACATGCTGAAGCGCCTGGTGGCGCTGTCGGGCTCATCGCAGGCGACCGAAACCACGCCCGAGAGCGTGCGCGAGACGCTCGCGCCCGCGCGCGTGCTCGACGGCTTCGGTGCCTTTACTGCGCCGGCCGCGACCGTGCGGCCGGTTCCTGCGAATTACAACGCTCGCGCCACGGCCGATTATCCCCCGGGCTTCTACGGCCCACCCGAAGGATTGCTCGCGGTGAATGCCCTGACGCCTGCCGACCGGCTCAAGCCGCTGGATGCAAGCGCGCTCAACGCCACGCATGAGGCTTACCGGCTGAGCGAGCCGCTCGACCTGCGCGGCCCGGTGATGCTCACGGCGCTCGGGATGCTTCTGCTGGACGCGCTGATTGTGTTCTGGCTTGCCGGAGGGATCACGCACCTGATCCGCCGGCGGCGCCCTGCGGCCGCGCTGGTATTGCTGGCGCTCGGCCTTGGCGCTGTGCTCGCGCCAACGAGGGCGGAGGCACAATCCGTGCCGCAACGCGGTGGCCCGTCGATCATCGCTCCTCCGGCAACCGCGCCGAAAGGCCTTGGCAACCGGGCGGACGATTTTGCGCTGAAAGCAACAGTCGAGACCCACCTCGGCTATGTCGTCACCGGAGACGCCGAAACTGACGCGATCAGCAAGGCGGGTCTTGCAGGGCTGACGCTATTCCTCGCCCAGCGGACCGCGCTTGAGGCCGGCGAACCGGTCGGCCTCGACATCGCGCGCGACGAACTGACGTTCTTCCCGCTGATCTACTGGCCGATCGTGCCAGGTGCGGCGAAGCCTTCGCCGCAATCGCTCGCGCGCATCGACAGCTACATGAAGCAGGGCGGCACCGTGCTGTTCGACACGCGGGATGCCTTGATCGCGCCCCCCGGCCCGGGCGGAGAAACACGCAGCCCCGGCATGGCGGCTTTGCGGGAGATATTGTCCTCGCTCGACATTCCGGAGCTCGAACCGGTGCCGCGCGAGCATGTGCTCACCAAGACGTTCTTCCTGCTTCGCGACTTTCCGGGCCGGTTCAACACCGGCCAGCTCTGGGTCGAGGCGTTGCCGAGCGACGACGGCGAAGACAGCGAGAATACCAGCAAGCGACCCGCGCGCGCGGGCGACGGGGTGTCTTCGATCATCATCACGTCGAACGATCTGGCCGGCGCATGGGCGATGCGACCGGACGGCCAGTCGATGCTTCCGCTCGTCGGCGGGGAGCCGCGCCAGCGGGAAATGGCGTATCGCGCGGGCGTCAACATCGTGATGTACACCCTGACCGGCAACTACAAGGCCGACCAGGTGCACGTGCCGGCCCTTCTCGAACGGCTCGGCCAGTAGGAGAGCGCGTTGGGTTTCGGCATTTCATTCTCGCCTCTCGTTCCGCTCTACGTCCTGTGGAGCGCAGCTGCGGTGGTGCTCGTCATCGCGGTGCTGCTGCTCGTCACGCGCAGCCGCGGCGCCGCGATCCGGGCGCTGGCGCTGGCGCTCCTTGTCCTTGCGCTCGCCAACCCTTCGCTGACACGCGAGGATCGCGACCCGATCCCCTCGGTCGCCGTGGTGGTGGTCGACAAGAGCGCGAGCCAGAATTTCGGCGACCGCACCTCCCAGACCGAAGCTGCGCGCGCAGCATTGTCCGACCGGCTTGCGCGCGTCCCCGGCCTAGAAGTGCGAACCGTCGAAGCCGGAGAATCGGACGGTGAGACCGACGGAACCCGCCTGTTTTCCGCGCTCGGCGCGGCGCTCGCCGACGTTCCGCCCGATCGCGTCGCCGGAGCGATCTTCATCACCGACGGGCGCGTGCATGATGTGCCCGCTGACGCCGCAGCGCTCGGCTTCAACGCTCCGGTTCACGCACTGATCACCGGCAAGAGCGGCGAACGCGACCGGCGCGTTGCGCTCATCACCGCGCCGCGATTTGGGATTGTCAATCAGGCGCAGACAATCGTGTTCCGCGTGATCGACGAGGGCGCATCGGCTCCTGCACAGGTCACGATCCGCCGTGATGGCGAAGTGATCGAGACGCGCAACGCGACGCCCGGCGAGACGCAGCGGGTGCAGATCCCGATCCCGCATCCGGGACCGAATATCGTGGAGATCGAAGCCTCGCCCCTGACCGGCGAACTCACTCCGGTGAACAACCGCGCGGTCGTTTCGATCGACGGTGTGCGCGACAAGCTGCGCGTCCTGCTCGTCTCCGGCGAGCCGCATGCGGGCGAACGCACGTGGCGCAATCTCCTGAAGTCGGACGCCTCTGTCGACCTCGTGCATTTCACGATTTTGCGGCCGCCGGAAAAGCAGGACGGCACTCCGATCAATGAATTGTCGCTGATCGCGTTTCCGACCCGCGAACTGTTCCAGCAGAAGATCAATGAGTTCCAGCTCATCATCTTCGACCGCTACGCGCGTCAGGGCGTGTTGCCGATCATCTATTTCGACAATATCGCAAAATATGTGCGCGACGGCGGCGCGGTGCTGATTGCCGCCGGCCCGGATTACGCCAGCCCGACCAGCCTGTGGCGTACGCCGCTGGAATCGATCCTGCCCGCGGAGCCGATCGGCGGCATGACCGAACAGGATTTCCGCGCACGCCTCACGGCGCTCGGCAAGCGGCATCCGGTGACGCGCGATCTCGAAGGCGCCAATGCCGAACCGCCGCACTGGAGCCGCTGGTTCCGGCTGGTCGATGCCAAGGTCAATGCCGGCACCGCCGTCATGGAAGGTCCGGACTCCAAACCGCTTCTGGTGCTCAACCGCGAGGGCGAGGGCCGCGTCGCGCTTCTGCTCTCGGACCACATCTGGCTCTGGGCGCGCGGCTATGAAGGCGGCGGGCCGCATCTCGACCTGCTGCGCCGCCTGTCGCATTGGCTGATGAAGCAACCCGACCTCGAAGAAGAGGCGCTGCGGCTGTCGTCGAGCGGGCGGACGCTGAATGTCGAACGCCAGACCATGGCCGACACCGTCAACGAGGTCACGGTGACGACGCCGTCCGGCAAGACCCGCACCATCATTCTCAATGCCGCCGATCCGGGAGTCTGGCGCGGCGCGACCGAGGCAAACGAACTCGGCCTGTGGCGCGCGACCGACGGCAAGCTCACAACGCTCGTCAATGTCGGACCGCCCAATCCGCGCGAATTCGCAGCCGTCACCTCGACCACCGAGGTGATGGAGCCGCTGACCGGTGCGACCGGCGGCGACTCGCGGAGGATCGACGACGGCGGCACGCTGCGCATGCCGCGGATCGTCGGTGTACGCTCGAGCGATACATTCAAAGGCGACGACTGGCTCGGCCTGAAGATCCGCGACGCCAGCGTTGTCCGCGGGATCGGCGTTCTGCCGGTCTTCGCAGGCCTGCTCGGGCTTCTGCTTCTGGTCGGCGCGCTGGCCGCAACCTGGGCGCGCGAAGGGCGCTGAACCTAAGCGGTCCGAACAAACTCCCAGTCCGGACGGATCGCGCCGGTCACACCGGCGCTCGCCCCTTCCGCAAGTTCGGCGACGAGCAGTCGCGCCGGATCGACCGGTCCGGGCATTTTCATCTGACCCTTCGGCACAGGCTTGAACCCGAGCGGGCCGTAATAGGGCTCGTCACCGACCAGGATGACGAGTTTGTGCCCCTTCGCCCTGGCGCTTTCGAGCGAGCGCGTCACCAGTGTCTTGGCAATGCCGCGTCCACGGAACGGCGGCTCGACGGTCAGCGGGCCCAGCAGCAAGGCTGGCGTTTCACCGATGCGAATGGGAGACAGGCGCACCGATCCGACCAGCAGCGTTCCGATCCGCGCGGTGAGCGACAGATCGAGCTGGTGCGACACGCCCTCGCGGATGCGGAAGGCCGTCCGGGCATAGCGGCCCGGCCCGAAGGTGCGCTCGTGCAGCCGCTCGATCGGCTCGGCGTCGGATTCGGTTTCGTTGAGGATAATGAGAGAAAGGTCGGTCATCGGAAGAGGCCGATTAGCATTGCCGGCCGGATTGGTCCAATCGAATGGCAGGCGGAACACACGCTCACCAGGTCTCCGGACTTTTCGTTCCGCCGACGACCTCGGCGATGCGCGCGCGAGTAGCGGGGCTTGCATCCTTCGGCAGCGCGTTCGCCGGGAAGAAGCCGTGCGCGACAATCTCGTGGTTCGGCTTGGGCGGCGACGGCTGGCGGAAGTGATCGATCACGAACAGCGCGACGTGGTCACGCTTTGAATCGCGCGGATTGAAATACATGCCGTAGAGCTCGGGCGGCTTGGTGAATTCGATGTTGCCCTCTTCGCGCAATTCGCGGGTGAGGGCCTGGATCAGCGTCTCCCCCGGCTCCACGCCGCCGCCCGGCAGGTGCCAGCCCGCGACGTAGGAATGCTTCACCAGAAAGACCCGGCCGCTGTCGTCAAGAACGAGACCACGCACGCCGAGCGTCATGCCGCGCGCGACGCGCCAGTAGAGGTGCATCAACCGCCGGGTGAGCGGTTCAAAAGGCCGAATAAGGCCGGAAAAACTCATCGCCACCCTCTTTAGAACCTTTCAAAGGTAGGTTTCCCTGCTTATAACAGCGAGATTCCGACCTACGGAGGCACAATGAAGCGGTTCGCCGATCTTTCCGAGCAGGAAATTCTCGCCCTCGCGATCACCAACGAGGAAGAGGATAGCCGCATTTATCGCGGATTTGCGGAAGGATTGCGCGCCCAATATCCCGCCTCCGCCAAGGTTTTTGACCAGATGGCGGAGGAAGAGGTCGGCCACCGCGGATGGCTGTTCGACCTCTACCGACAAAAGTTCGGCGAGTACCTGCCCCTGATCCGGCGTCAGGACGTCAAAGGCTTCATCAAGAAAAAGGCGATTTGGCTCATGCCGTCGCTCAATCTCGACGAGACGCGCAAATATGCCGCCGACATGGAATACGAGGCGGCGCGCTTCTATCGTCGGGCAGCGGAGACCACTCGCGACACCTCGATCCGCGAACTGCTGACCAAGCTCGCCGAAGCGGAGGACCAGCACGAAGCGCACGCCGAGCAACTCGGCGAGACGGTCCTGACCGCCGACGCGCGCGCCAAGGAAGACGAAACCGCGCGACGCATGTTCGTGCTGCAATATGTCCAGCCGGGCCTCGCCGGGCTGATGGACGGCTCGGTTTCGACGCTTGCGCCTCTATTCGCAGCGGCCTTCGCGACACACCAGACCTGGGAGACATTTCTCGTCGGACTTGCCGCTTCGGTCGGCGCCGGGATCTCGATGGGTTTTGCCGAGGCGCTCTCGGACGATGGCTCGCTGACCGGTCGCGGCACCCCGTGGCTGCGCGGCGCGGTGTGTGGCGTGATGACCACGGTCGGCGGCATCGGACATACCCTGCCCTATCTCATTCCGAATTTCTGGACTGCGACCGTCTTTGCCTTCGGCGTCGTTGTGGCCGAACTTATCGCGATCTCCTGGATCCGCTATCGCTACATGGACACGCCTTTCCTGAGCGCCGCGTTCCAGATCATCGTCGGCGGCGCGCTCGTGTTTGCCGCGGGCATATTGATCGGCAGTTCATAGCCACCGATTGCGATCGGCGGGCTTGGGGCATCCACGCCTTTCTGTGATGCCGGCCAAGCTCATGGATGGCCGGGCATATCCGGTCGTGACAGACTGGGCCGATGTTCGTTCTCGCCCATCTGTCGGATCCGCATCTGGGACCGCTGCCGCGCGCGCAGATACGCGAATTGTCCGGCAAACGTGCCATCGGATTCATCAACTGGCATCGGCGCCGGAAAAGCTTTCACCGCGGCGACATTCTCGATCTGCTGCTGCATGACCTGAAGGCTCATGCGCCCGACCACGTCGCCGTCACTGGGGACCTCGTCAATCTCGCTCTGCCGGGAGAGTTTGCTCCTGCGCTGCATTGGCTCGGACGGATCGGAGATCCTGCGGATGTCACGATCGTGCCGGGCAACCACGATCTATACGTGCGCACTGCGATGCACGATCCCCAGACCCACTGGGGCGCCTACATGAAAGGCGACAACGGAGGAACCTTCCCGTTCCTGCGGCGGCGTGGGCCGCTCGCGCTGATCGGACTGTCCAGTGCGATTCCGACGGCGCCATTCATGGCCACCGGGAAACTGGGCGATGCCCAACTCGCGGCGCTCGCCGCCCTGCTTCAGCAACTGGCCGGCGAAAACACGTTCCGTGTCGTGTTGATCCACCACCCGCCGATGCGCTCGCGCGGCGATCGTTTCAAGCGGCTGATCGACTCGCAATCGCTCCGCGAGATTCTTGCGCGGCACGGCGCCGAACTCGTGCTGCACGGCCACGATCACATCCACTCGGTGAAATTCCTCGACGGCACGCGCGGCAAGATTCCGGTCGTTGGCGCTCCGTCGGCTTCGGCCCGCGGCGGCGAGGCGAGCGATCCCGCGGGCTATCATCTCTATCGCATCCAGGGTGGCGCGGGTGCGTGGCGCTGCGAGGCGCTGACACGCGGCTTTCGTCGTGGAATCGAAGGTGTCGGAGAAATCGCCCGGCGAATGATCGTGGGCGGCTAAGGCTGCGCCACCGCAAGGATCGCGGCGATGAGCGCACCAATCCCGATCACGACCCCGAACAGGAACGCACCGATCGCGCGCCAGACGCTCGGGCGCGGGCGTTGCCGCCCGGACACGTCGATCGTATCCGCGAGCGCACGCTCGCGTTCCACGATCCGGCTTGCGACGTAGCGCGTGACCACTTCGACGATGTCGGGAATGTTCGGCGACTCGAGCAGCACCTTGCGGCCGAACCGGGTGTCCTGAACGAAACGATAGATGCGCTTGTCGCGGCCCATGACGACATAGGCGATCACGTCGACCCAGAGACGAGGGATTTCCCCCTTGCTGACGCCCCGATCGAACAGATCGACTTCGGCAGGAATGTCGGAAAAAACCGGATCGAGCGCCTCGTTCAGAAGGTCCAGCCTTGCGACCTCGGCGTCGCGCAAGTCGACGACAACGCCGGTCCGCTCGGCCGTTTCGATTCGCGCCTGACGAATCGCGTCCCTGAGCCGTTGCGGCTGCGACGGCGCATCTTCCGCAGAATCGGCGGCGGCGGGCTTCTTCGGCTTTCGTCCCCACATGGCGCGGACCCTATCATTTGCGGGTCACAGGTAAAGCGTAAGGCACTACCGCACTTGCGAATAATCGACAGGATTTGGCGTGTGCGCCGCCGCAACGCTTGTCGGCGCGCACCGGAGCGGCGAGATTGTGATATGAATGGAACTCCGCTTCAGGACAGCGCACAACGCGTGCAGAATGCCGCCCGCGCACTCGATCTCGAAATTTCGGTGCGCGAGATGGCGCAGCCGACGCGCACCGCCGAGGAAGCGGCGGCAGCTTGCGGGGTCGGCGTCGGCCAGATCGTCAAGTCACTCGTGTTCCTCGGCGTGCGAAGTGGCAAGCCTTATCTCCTGCTCGTGTCCGGATCCAATCGTGTCGACGAGGAAGGCATTGCCACGATCCTCGGCGAAGCGCTGACCCGGCCGGATGCCGCAAAGGTGCGCGATCTGACTGGTTACGCCATCGGAGGCATTCCGCCGTTCGGACACGCCACGACCCTCTCCACTTACATCGATCGCGACCTGTTGCAGTTCGACATCGTCTGGGCCGCCGCCGGAACACCGCGCGCGGTCTTCGCCGTCGATCCGAAAAAGCTGCAGCACAGGATTGGCGCCGTGACCGTCGCTATGGCATGACGACATGGGCAGAGCGTGGGACGAGGACAGTCTTTTGAGAGCGCTGCATTGAGTGTAAGGTCGGGTCAGCCCGCAACATAAGCGTGCGCACCGGGAGGCTTCCTTGACACTCACCCGCATCGCAGCGGCGTTTGTCTTCGCCGCCATCGTACCCATGACAGCATCTGCCGCCGATTATCCTTCGCCGAAACAGGGCGACTTCATCGTCCGGGACTTCAAATTCCACACCGGCGAGGTGATGCCGGAATTGAAACTCCACTACGTGACGATCGGCGAGCCGTCGGGCCAGCCTGTGCTGATCCTGCACGGCACGGCCGGCTCCGCCGCGAGCATGCTGACGCCGGCGTTTGCCGGTGAATTGTTCGGTGCCGGTCAGCCGCTCGATGCCGCGAAATACTTCATCATCATTCCCGACGCGATCGGCGCGGGGAAATCAAGCAAGCCGTCCGACGGACAGCGCACCAAGTTTCCCCGTTACGATTACAACGACATGGTCGATGCCCAATACCGGCTTTTGAAAGAGGGGCTTGGCGTGCGGCACCTGCGGCTTGTGCTCGGCAACTCGATGGGAGGGATGCACGCCTGGATCTGGGCCAGCCGATATCCGGACTTCATGGACGCGGCCGTGCCGATGGCCTCGCAGCCGACCGCGATGGCGAGCCGCAACTGGATGATGCGCCGTCTGATCATCGATACGATCCGCAGCGATCCCGAATGGAAGGACGGCAACTACACGACCCAGCCGAAATCGGCGCGTCTCGCCGGAGTGTTCTATTCCATCGCAACGAACGGCGGCACGCTGGCCTATCAGGATGCGGCGCCGACGCGTGAAAAGGCGGACAAACTTCTCGACGAAAGGCTCAACGCGCCCTTTACGGCGGACGCGAACGATTACCTCTATCAATGGGAATCCTCGGGCGACTACGACGTGTCGCCGAACCTGGAAAAGATCGAAGCCGCCGTGCTCGCGATCAACGCGGCCGACGACGAACGCAACCCGCCGGAGACCGGCATCATGGATCGCGAGATCAGTCGCGTGAAGAACGGCCGGCTGTTCATCATTCCCGCAAGCAAGGATACGCGCGGCCACGGCACGACCGGCTTTGCGAAATTCTGGAAGCAGCAGATGCAGGACTGGCTTGCGACCGTGCCGCAGCGGGCGATGTGAAACACCTCACACGCAGCGCCCGCCGTCCACCTCCACAATATTGCCGGTGACGAATTCCGCGTCATCCGACGCAAGGAACAGCGCCATGTTGGCGATGTCCTGCGGCTGTGCCAGACGGCCGAGCGGAACGGTGGCGATGAATTTCTCGCGCTGACCTTCGGCATTGCCGAGGAAGGTCGGAAGGAGCGGCGTATCCGTCGCGACCGGCGCGATTGCGGTGACGCGGATCCTGTCAGGAGCGAGTTCGACGGCGAGCGTCTTGGTCAGGTTGTGCACCGCCCCCTTGGTCGCGTTGTAAGCGGACAAGCCGGGGCGCGGACGCAGGCCCGCGGTCGAGCCGATGTTGATGATCACCCCTGCGCCATTCTTGCGGAAATACGGGACCGCCGCCTGCGTGAAAATGAAGACGCCTTTCACGTTCACCGCAAAGACCCTGTCGAATTCCGCCTCGTCGATGTCGAGAACCGGCTTGTTGACGTGACTGACGCCGGCATTGTTGACCAGAATGTCCACCCGGCCGAATGCCTTTTCCGTGGCGGCAAGCGCCGCATCGACGTCCGACCGCTTTGCGACGTCGCAGCGAAGCGCGATCGCCTGTCTGCCGATGGCGCTGGCCACGCCGCGTGCCGCGCTCTCGTTCACGTCGAGCACCGCGACCTTCGCGCCTTCCCGTGCATAGGTCTCCGCGATGCTCTTGCCCATGCCGGAACCGGCGCCGGTGACGATTGCAACCTTGTCCTTCAGACGCATGGTTCCTCCCGAGGCGATTTCGCCGAATCGGTTATTGTTGATGGCATCGGCCACACATCATAGCGGGCGCCAATGACGACGATCTACACGGTTATCCGCGCTTGCGCAGTGCTGGCGCTCATGGCCGTTCCGGCGAGCGCGATCGCGCAGGACGCGACCTTCTGCCCGCTGCTCAAGCGCGCCATCGAAGCGAAGCCCAAGGAATTTGCCAGCCTGAAGGTCAAGCCGTTCCACGGCGAGACCAAGGAATGGGATGCGCGCGTGAAATTGCCCGGAACCCAGTTCTGCCGCATCGACACCAACCGCAAACTCTACAATTGCTGGATCACCGGGCTCTCGGCGTCGTGGACGAACGAGCAGGCGGCAAGCCTCAAGACCGCTCTCACGGCGTGTCTCGGCGCGCCCCCCGCGCCGGAGAATACCGAGGACTTGCCGGGTGCGCGGCGCACCACGCTTGCGTGGGACAGCGACGGCGCGCGGATCGAACTTGTGACCCGGATCGGCAAGACGAAACCGGAGAAACATTCGGTCTTCGTCTATGTCAGGTGAGCGGTCCCGCCCGAAGACAATTCAAGGTTTTGCGATTCCGAATTCCCTGCCCCAGCCCAATCCGTCCTCGGTGCGCCCGCGCGGACGGTACTCGCAGGCAATAAAGCCCCGATAACCGAGTGCATCGACCGCACGATAGATTGCGGGGTAATTCACCTCGCCCTCGTCCGGCTCGTGGCGATCCGGCACGGATGCGATCTGCACGTGGCCGACCAGCGGCAGATGGGTTTCGAAGCGGCGGATCAGATCGCCGCCGACGATCTGCGCGTGATAGAAATCGAATTGCAGGCGCACATTTGCCTTGCCGAGCTTGGAAATGATCTCGGCCGCGTGCTCGGGGCGATTGATGAAATAGCCCGGCCGGTCCCGCGGATTGATCGGCTCTATCAGCAGCGTGATGTTTTTGGCGGCCGCAAGATCGGCGGCGCGTGCAAGGTTTGAGAGAAAGACGCGTTCGGCAGCGGGGCGCTCGTTGACGTCCACCTTGCCCGCGAGAACATGGATGGCGCTGCCGCCGATCGTCACGATGTAGTCCAGCGCCTGCATGAACAGAACATCGAAATCGCGCTCGCGGCCGGCAAGCGCTGCGAGCCCGAATTCGCCCTCGCGGCCCGGCGGAGTATTGATTCCGAGCATCGTCAGGCCGTGGCGCTTGATCTCCGCGGCGGCGCTGGCTGCCGGCGTATCGTAGGGGAATTGTCCTTCGACAGCGGTGAAGCCGCAGGTCGCTGCGGCCCCAAAACGCTCGATCAGCGGACGTTCTGTAAACATGTAGCCGAGATTGGCGGCAAATCGGGGCATGGTGTGCGAGTGCTTGCGTGGGAGGGACTTCCCCTATTCATTAGCGGCCTCACCCTGCTCACACCACCCTCGAAGACAGACACCTTCCATGCGCGCGAACAACGCCTTCCACATCGCCGTCATCGGCGGAGACGGCATCGGCCCTGAGGTCATGGCGCCGACGCTGGAGATGCTGCGCAAGGTCGAGGCGACGACGCCCGGCCTGACGTTCCGCTTCAGCGAGACGCCTGCGGGCGCCGGACATTATCGGGACACCGGCAGGTCGATGCCGGATTCCACGATCAAGCTGTGCGAGGAGGCCGACGCGATCCTGCTCGGCGCGTGCGGTCTGCCGTCGGTACGTTATCCGGATAACACCGAGATCATGCCCCAGGTGGAACTGCGCTTCATGTTCGATCTCTATGCGGGTGTCCGCCCCTGCCGCCTCATCCCCGGCGTGCAGAGCCCGATCGTCGGGGCGGCGGAACACGGCATCGACCTCGTCGTGATCCGCGAATCCACGGAAGGGTTGTTCGCGTCGATGGGCAAGGGCCAGGTGACAAACGATGAGGCCCGCGAAACGCTCGTCATCACGCGCAAGACGTCGGAACGGCTGTTCGATTTCTCCTACCGTCTCGCACAGCGCCGCAAGCAACGCGGACGTCCCGGCCAGCTCACCTGTGTCGACAAGGCGAACGTATTCAAGGCCTTCGCGTTCTTCCGCAAGATGTTCGAGGAATGCGGCACGCGATATCCCGAGGTGAAGACGAGCAGTCTTTACGTCGACGCGTGCTCGGCGATGCTGGTGAAGCGCCCGTGGGATTTCGACGTGATGGTGATGGAGAACATGTTCGGCGACATCATCTCCGACCTCACGGCTGCACTGATCGGCGGCATGGGCATGGCACCATCCGCCGACATCGGCGACAAGCGCGCCGTCTTCCAGCCGTGCCACGGCACGGCCCCCGACATCATGGGGCAAGGAAAAGCCAATCCGACCGCGATGCTGCTCTCCGCTGCGCTAATGCTGGAATGGCTCGGCGACAAACACGAGCATCCGCCCGCACTGGATGCCGCCCAGCGCATCGAGCGGGCGATCGACAAGGCTTTCGCCGCAGGCCTGAAGCCGGTCGAATTCGGCGGTCCGGACGGCACCGCCTCGGTTGCAAAAGCCGTCATCGCGGCCCTGGAGTAAACGCCCACCCGAAGGTGGGCACTTTCGGTCATCCGCGTCGATGTTCGCTGATTGGGCAGAGGGTCGATCAGCTGGACGGGTATCCCATTGTCTTTCCATTGTGTTTTTGGGTGGGCAATTGCCCATTCTATGGCCCACCCATTTGATGGGCTAAATTATGGTTGATTCTCGGCCATTCGGCTGTTCGACTGGAGCACAACAATAAGAACCGCCGCCTCGAAGGCGCGGCCTCCGCGGGAAGAAACAGTTCGGGAGCACGCGCGATGAACGCGCAGGATCTGCTGCAGGAGATTTCCGACTATTGCCGCGAAACGGGCCTCGCCGAATCCACCTTCGGCCGCCGCGCGGTCAATGACGGAAAACTGACCAGCCGGCTGCGCAATGGTGGTCGTATCACCACCGAAACGCTCGACCGCATCCGTTCCTTCATCGCGACGCATCCGGGCGAAGGGTCGCGCCCGATGGTGATCGATCGGCCCGCGCGAAACGCCGCAGCGATGCAGACCATCGCCCAGGCGCAGCAGCGCGCCGAGGACCCGCAGCGCAATTTCCGCTTTTTCGACAACCGGCAGAAATATCTGCTGTTCGTGAATACCTGCAGCGAGAAATGGGTGGTTGCGAACCGCGTCTCGCTTGAGCTTGCCAACATTCACCCTCGTCCGCCCGCCGTGCGCGTGTTCGATGCCGGCGTCGGCGACGGTTCGGTCCTGACGCGCGTGATGCGTTCCATGCACGACCGCTATCCGACCATGCCCTTCTACATCGTCGGCAAGGAGATCAGCCTCGAAGACGTCCGCCTGGCGCTGCAGAAGGCCGCGGACCGTTTCATGGAGCATCCCTCCACGGTGCTGGTCCTTACCAATCTCGCCTATGCGGATGCGCCCTGGCTCGCGGTGAAATCGCTCAGCGCCGCGACGAGCTTCGTGTGGCACGATCTCGCGCTGACCGGGAATACCGCGCACCAGTTCGAATCCCAGATCACCGGGCTCGAAGGCTTTCTCGCGGAGAACTGGAAGGCAGGCGTCAGCCAGAAGACCGGCAATCCCGTCTACGAGCGTCCCGTCGTGCTCGTGATCTACCGCTCCGATCACAAGTTCCTGCTCGATCCGATCATCCCGAAGCCGGGCGGCACGCAGGCAAATTACGATCTGGTCATCGCCTCGCAACCTTACCGCGCGCGCTCTTCGCTGGAATTCAAGTCCAAGCGGGTGATTGCGCCGCTGGCGCGGGCGCTCGGACCGGGCGGACGCCTGATCGCGATCCACTCGCACGGCAACGATCCGGGGATGGATATCATCCACAAGGTCTGGCCGGACGATAATCCGTTCATCCACGACCGCCACCAGATTCTCCGTGCCGTGAAGCAGGAACTCGGCAATGCCGGTCGCGATCTGAATTTCAACACCTATGCCGACAACCGCTCTCTGTTCCGCTACGACATGCACACGCTGCCGTCGGAAATTTCCGCCTCGATCGGCACGTCGACCCTGCTCGCGGCGTGGAATGCGGCGGTCTATGTCGCGCAGATCGAGGATGATCGCCTGACCGACGTGGTTGCCGACGGCCGCTACATCGAAGCCACGCGCGACGTGCTGCGAGAGCATGGCGGCCTGTGGTTCTACGACGAATCTTACGTCATCTCACGCCGCCGCGAATGACAATGCTGTCGCCTGCCCATCCCGAACAGCCAGCATCCGGCGACCCGGCTGTGGCCTTGCATGCAGTCGCAAACTTCGTGCGCGGCTTTTCGCTCGAGGCGACACGGCCCTCGCGGACCGATATCGAGGAATTGTCCAAAGCGGCGCCCCCGGGAACGGAAATCTATCTTAGCGCGCTACCTAAACGCTCCTTTGTTGAGGCCGTGGACCACGCGACAGCGATCCGCGCCGCAGGGTACGAGCCGGTGCCGCACCTCGCCGCGCGGAGCGTCGAAAGCCGCGCCATGCTGGAAGAGTTCCTGGCGCAAGTGACCGAGCAGGCGTCGGTGCGGCGCGCGCTCGTGATTGCGGGAGATCAGGACAAGGCGCCGGGTCCGTTTTCGGATGCACGCGACCTGATCGAAAGCGGCCTGTTGCAGAAATACGATGTGAGGGACATCGGGATTTCAGGCTATCCCGAAGGACATCCGCGCATCCGGCTGGAAACTCTCGATCGCGCGCTCGCCGCGAAGGTGGAGTCGGCCGAGCATAGCGGCCTGCGCGTGCAGATCGTCACGCAGTTCGGCTTCGACCCGCAGGCCATCGTGGGCTGGGTCACGCGACTGCGCGATCACGGCTTCGAACAGCCGGTGCGCATCGGCATGGCCGGGCCGACCGACCTGACGACGCTGCTGCGCTTTGCCGCCCGATGCGGTGTCCGCGCCTCGGCGGGAAGTGCCGCGCGGCAGGCCGGGCTACTCAAACGGCTTTTCGCGGTGAGCACGCCCGATGCGATCGTGCGCGCCGTGTCCGAAGCAGGCGGCCTCGGCACGGTTCATGCGCATTTCTTTTCATTCGGTGGCATCGGCCCCTGCGCACGCTGGGCCAGCGCCGTCGCTGCCGGGCGCGTCGCTTTCGACGGCGACGGATTCACCGTCACACAGCCGTAAGCGTCAGCCTTTCGCGGCGACGCGCGGGATGAATTTTGCGAATGCTTCGAGCTGCTGCTTGACGAAATTGCGGGTCGTCTCGTCGGTGAGTTCACCCTTGTCGTTGAACTTCGAGGCGCAATTCCCGACGAAGATCTCCGGCTTGTTGAGTGTGAAAGCATCGAGAAAGATCATCGTCTGCCGCAGGTGATATTGCATGCGGGCGCCCCCGACGGGACCCTGCGAGCAGGATTGCAGCGCGACCGGCTTGCCGACGAACGGCTGATCCTTCAGGCGCGACACCCAATCGAGCGCGTTCTTCAGACCACCCGGCGTGGAGAAATTGTATTCCGGCGTGACGACGATCACCCCGTCCGCGGCGCGGATCGCATCTGCCAGCGCGTTCACCGGAGCCGGGAAGCCCTGGGCCTGAACATCGGCGTTGTAGATCGGGAAATCGGCAAAGGATGGCGCGACCTTCAGCGTCATGCCGGCGGGAGCGAGGGCTGGCAGCGCGTTCATCAGCATGTGGTTGAACGAGCCTTTGCGCAGGCTGCCGCAGATCGTAATCACATTCGTCATATCAAACTCCTGCTTTGAAGGCGGCAACGCAGAGCCGCCGGTCCGCCGGCATCAGAAAACCTCGACCTTCTGAATTCGCGCCCCGTCCACCCCCGCCTCGCGCGCAGTGGCGAGGAGTGCGTCCCACGTCTCCTGCGGAAGCGAAATGCCGTTCGCGCTGCGCTCCGCGCGATTGCGCAGTTCCGGCTCTCCCGGCACGAGGATCGGTTCGTTCGGCTTCATCGGCCGCGATCCTTTCACGTAGTCGACAAAGCGCTTCATCTCGCCCGGAAAGAAGTTTTCCGGATCGACCACCTTCGGATCGACATAGATCGAGAACATGCCCTGCGACCATGGCCGCTCCTCGAGCGAAGCGCCGTTGCCGGTCAACGCACCCCCAAGCGTCTCGCACATGAACGCGAGGCCCGATCCCTTGTGCTCCCCGAAAGCGCGGATTGCGCCGGTTCCGTTGCGATAATTGCGCGGTGTCTTTTCGTCGTATGGCCCGTAAAGAACCCGCGGGTCGCCACTCATGCGGCCGTCCGGCGCGATCAGGGCGTCCTCCGGGATTTTCTTTCCGCCCTGGCTCGCGACCAGGACCTTGCCTTCGGCGACGAGCGACGTCGCAAAATCGAGAATGATCGGGTCGCGGTTCGGAAGAGGAATGCCGATGCAATAGGGCGCGGTGGAAAACCGCTTCTCCACGCCGCCGAACGGCGCGACGAGCGCGCTGCCGACGACATTGACGAAGTGAATGGACACGATACCCGCCGCCGCGGCCATCTCACCCCATTCACCGACGCGGCCGACATGGCCGGAATTGCGAAGGCCGATGGCGGCGAGGCCCATCGCCTTGCATTTTTCGATGCCGATTTCCACCGCCTGCGGCGCAATCGTCTGGCCGAAGCCGAACTGACCGTCGAGGATCGCCAGCACCGGCGTATCGACGACGCGTTTCACCTTGCGATCGGCGAAGATCGCGCCTTCCTGCTTCCAGGACACATAGCGCGGAACCCGCGTGACGCCGTGGCTGTCGTGACCGGCAAGGTTGGCGCCGACAAGGTAACGTCCGATCCGGGCACTTTCCTCGCGCGAGCAACCTGCCGCGACGAACACGTCCCGTACGAAATCCGTCAGCGCTTCGGCCTTTATCTTTGGCATTCCGTTCCCCACCCGATCATTTATCGATTTACCGGCTCGCTCTAGCACACTCGCCCGATGCAGCAATGCGCTGCGCTCATCCCTGCTCGTCGGCAATCGGATTGCGCAGGATGCCCACGCCTTCGATCTCGATTTCGCAGATGTCTCCGCCCTTCATCCAGACGGGCGGCTTGCGCGCGTGGCCGACGCCGGAAGGCGTGCCGGTGACGAGAAGATCGCCGGGCTCAAGGGTCATCGCCTGGGTCACGTAGGCGATGGTCTCGGCCACCGGAAACATCATGTTGTCGGTATTGTCGGACTGCATCACCTGCCCGTTCAGGCGGCTTTGGATTTTCAATCCCTTTCCGGCGACTGGCAGTTCGTCGGCGCTCACCATCCACGGACCGAAACCGCCGGTGCGGTCGAAATTCTTGCCGAGATCCCATTGCGTGGTCCGGCGCTGGAATTCGCGGATCGAGCCTTCGTTGAAGCAGGCCCAGCCCGCGATGCAGGATGGCGCATCCGCAACGCTCAGGTGCTTCGCGCGTTTTCCGATGATCGCGACAAGCTCTGCTTCGTAATCGAAACTGTCCGATACGCGCGGACGAATGAGTGGCGACAGGTGCGGGGCGAGCGAGGTTACCGTGCGCAGGAAGATCGTGGGAAATTTCGGGACATTGTCGCGCTGCGGACCTTCCTTGACGTGGTCCAAGTAGTTGAGGCCGAGGCAAACGATCTTGCCCGGCCGCGCAACCGGCAGCCCGTAAACAATTCCATTGAGCGGCCGCCGCGCCGATGCCGGTGCGCTCCGGGCGATATCTGCCAGCGGCGCGAGCGCACCGTTCGTCTGCGCAAGAATGGCACCGAGATTGTCGGGCAGGTTTGGATCGGCTGCGTTCAGATCGACGACCTGATCGCCTTCGATCAGGCCCACGCGCGGTGAGCCTGCAGACTCAAAGCCAACAATCTTCATGAACACGATCCTGATGCGGCGGCCGAGGCGGCCTTAGGCGGGGAGGAAATGTGCCCGCAATTTCTCGCGCGCCGCAAGCCCTGCCGCAAGATCAAATGCATTGACGATCGCAAGCCGGAAACCGCCCGGCGGCATGGCGTGGCGTTCCGGCGGCCGATCCTCGTGGAAGGTGATCTGAACGCTCGAAACCTGCGGCATCGACCGGACCGCGTCGACGAGGCCCTTCGGTGGATGCCGATAGGCCGGACCATGCGGGCCGAACAGGACGACGCTATAGCCCTCGCGCCGGTCACGATCAGGGAAACCCCAGATCCCTTCCGCGTAGAGGCCGACCACGGCTTCGACCCAACCTTTGCCATTCAGGTCGGGCCATTGGTCGCTGAAGCGCAGGTGCACCTCTATGATTCTGCCACCGATCGTTTCGAGATTGATCATGCCGGTATATCCGGCGAGATTCTTCCCGATCCACGCGCCGCAATGCTCCTCGATCGCCCGATCGCAGCCCGCATGGACGGTCCAGTGGTCGAACGTCCCCTCTCCCGCAGGCTTGCCCGACGCGTGACGCCACCAGACCGGCACGCCGTTCAGAACTGCGACGTCGGACGACACATGCGCGCCTTCGAGCAGCGTCATCCAGAAGTGACCGGGCGTGAAATGCTGCTCGTAATCGTCCTGCGAATGGATGACACGCGACCCCGCGCCCATACCGCGCAGGTTCGAGACCGGCTTTGAGAAAACAGGAAAATGAAGAACACGCGTCCCATGCGGACCTGCGGCCAGAGTCTGGCTCTGCGCCACCAGAAGCTTGTCATAGACCCACGCGTGCCCCGGATTCCACTCCCATGCGTCGCTGTCCTCGGTCGGGATATGCACGTCCGCCGGGCAACCGACATCGGCAAAGTATTGCATGCGCCAAGGATCGATTTCGTGGATCGGCATGGCGCGTCTTGTACGAGGAGCCGATCAGGATGCCCGCAACACGTGAACCGAAAAGAGCGCGTTGCGATCGGTCCAGGTGGTCTGCGCGCGCCAGCCGCAACTGCGTGCGAGTGTCAGGAACGAATTGACGGTGTACTTGTAGCTGTTCTCGGTGTGGATCGTTTCGCCCGCGCGGAAATCGACAACGGCGCCTGCGACCTTCACCTTTTGCCGTGCGACGCTGGCGAGATGCATTTCGATGCGGTGCCGCTCGCGATTGTAGAACGCATGGTGTTCGAACTTGGTCGGGTCAAACTCGCCGCCCAGCTCCCGATTGATCCGGCGCAGCAGGTTGAGGTTGAACTCCGCCGTCACGCCGCGCGTGTCATTATAAGCCGCGTTGAGGATCGCAGAGTCCTTTTCCAGATCGACGCCGATCACGAGCATGCCGCCCGACCCCAGCATTCGGCGCGCATGTTCCAGAAATGCGCAGGCCTCGTGCGGCTCGAAATTGCCGATGGTGGAGCCCGGAAAAAATCCGACGCGCGGGAGCGCCTGAATGTCCGCGGGCAGTTCGAAATCCTTGGTAAAGTCGGCGGCGACCGGCAGCACCCGAATGTCCGGATAGTCGAGGCGCAATGCCGCCGCCTGCCCGGCGAGGAAGTCGGCGGAGATATCGACCGGCACATAGGCCTCGATCTGCGGCGCTGCATCGAGCAGGATTCGCACCTTGGTACTCGACCCGCTGCCGAATTCGATCAGCGCGGCGTGCGCCGGGAGCAGCGAAGCGATCTCTTTCGCACGGTCCGTGAGAATCTCGATCTCGCTGCGGGTCGGATAATATTCCGGAAGTCCTGTGATCTCCTCGAACAGGCGCGAGCCTTCACTGTCGTAGAAGTATTTTGGCGGAATTCGCTTCGGAGTCTGGAACAGGCCAGCAAGGACGTCGCGCGCGAACTCGTTCGCGGTCAAAAGCTCGGCCGGCTGCAACTTTCTGGCAACGGCAACCATCGGACCCTCAATCGGGATAATGAGCGAGCCGCACGCCGCTGAACTGCCAGCGGGCGGGGGGATAGAAGAAGTTGCGATAGGTGACGCGAGAATGACCGTCCGGCGTTGCGAGCGACGAGCCACGCAGCACCATCTGGTTGACCATGAACTTGCCGTTATATTCGCCGAGCGCACCGGGCGCCGCGCGATAGCCCGGATACGGCGCATAGGCGCTGCGCGTCCATTGCCACACGATACCGAAGGCGTCGTCGATCAGGCCCGCGCGCGCCGCAACCTCCCATTCCATCTCGGTCGGCAGATGCTTGCCGGACCAGCGCGCAAACGCGTCGGCCTCGTAATAGCTGACATGGCAGACCGGAGCCGCAGGATCGATGTCTTTCAGGCCCGCGAGCGTCATCGCCCGCCACGCACCGTCCTGCTCGATCCAGTATCCCGGCGCGCGCCAGTCCTCGGTTTGCACCTGCATCCAGCCGTCCGAAAGCCAAAGCTCAGGCTTCTGGTAACCCCCGTCCTGCATGAACGAGAGCCATTCCGCATTCGTCACAAGCGCGCGGGCAATTCGTACCGGCTGCAGCAGGACGCGATGCGGCGGCAATTCGTTGTCGAAGCAGAAGCGATCGGTGTCATGGCCGATGGAATGGATTCCCGTCGGCAATTCGGCATAACCGGCGCCGCCTTTGGCTTGCGGCCATACCCACGCCGGATCGTAGACGGGAAAGGTCGGATTTTGCGCGAAGGCATACAGAATGTCTGTGATCAGCAATTCCTGATGCTGCTGCTCGTGATTGAGCCCGATCTCGACGATTGATGCGATCGTGCGCATCGTCGCTTCATCGGCATTATCGAACAGCGCATCCATTGCCCGATCGACATGCGCGCGATAGGCGGCGACGTCCTGCGCACTCGGCCGCGTAATCAGCCCGCGTTTGGGGCGGGCGTGTCGCGGACCCGCTGCGACATAATAAGAATTGAACAGGAAGGCGAAGCGCTCGTCGAAAATCCTGTAGCCTGGCACATGCTGGCCGAGCAGGAATGTCTCGAAAAACCAGGTCGTATGGGCGCGGTGCCATTTTGTCGGACTGGCATCGGCCATCGGCTGGATTTGCTGGTCTTCGGGCGACAGCGGAACGGCGCGGGCCTCTGTCTCCGCCCGGACACGGCGATAGGCATCGCGCCAGAATGAGCGCGAGTCCGGCGCAGGGCCCTGCTGCGCTGCAGGCGAAACTGCGGCTCGCATCGCTCTATCTCCATGACGGGAAACGATATTCATCGGACCTTTGGCTCAAGACCGAGCCGGAAATTTGGTTCCCTCGGTTCGCCAATGCGGCAAACCGAAATGACGGTCAACTGACACTCTTGTGAAATGAGGACGGCCCGGTGGCAGCGCAAGGGCGCGAACAGAGGGCGAACCGGCCCATTTTCGGAACGAAAACACGGGCGTCCCGTTGAGTCCCGTTCGGATGTGGAGTGCGTCATGGCCGTGCGTATCTACTGGAAGGGCTATCTGAAACTGTCGCTCGTTTCCTGCGCGGTCGCGCTGGTCCCCGCATCCTCGACGACTGAACGCACCCGCTTCCACACTCTCAATCGCGAAACCGGAAACCGGCTCCGCCAGCGCATGGTGGATGAGGTGACCGAAGAGGTGGTCGAGCGCGAGGATCGCGTGAAAGGCTACGAGATCGGACGCGGCTCCTACATCCAGGTCGAGGACGACGATCTGGACAGGGTGAAGCTAGAGAGCAATCACACCATCGAGATCGAAAGCTTCGTTCCCCGCTCCGAGATCGACAAACGCTATCTCGACACACCGTATTACCTCATCCCGAACGATAACGTGGCGCAGGAAGCCTTCGCCGTGATCCGCGAAGCGATGCGCGACGAAAAACGCGTGGCGCTCGCGCGTGTCGTTCTGCATCGGCGCGAACGCATCATCATGCTGGAGGCGCTCGACAAGGGCATGCTCGCGACGACGTTGCGCTACGGGTACGAGGTGCGCGATGCAGGGCCGTATTTCGAAGAGATTCCGGACGTCACCATTCCAGCCGAAATGAAAAAACTCGCGACCCATATCCTTGAGCAGAAAGCGGGCCACTTCGACCCGAAGCAGTTCGAGGATCGGTATGAGAATGCTGTGCAGGCGCTGCTCAAGGCAAAGCAGGCCGGATTGCCGCCCGCCGAGGCCGAGACGCCAGCCCCAAGCAATGTGGTCAATATCATGGACGCGCTCCGCAAGAGCGTCGCGGTCGAAAAGCGCGCGCAGGGCGACAACGCGGAGCGCTATTCTCCGCGCCGCAAGCCTGCAAAGAAAGGTGCGGGGCGGCCTGCCGCCCGCGGGCGTTCACGGCGCGCGAGCTGATCGCCACGGCTGAGAATTTCTCCGTTGGCACGGACCCAAATTGCGAGTCATGCATTGACATGACCGCGAGGCAGCATTGCTGCGAAGAATTCTTTTGCTCGAACGCATTCATACGGAGACATCGATGGCAAAGCGAACCAAGCGCAGCCGCTCGCGGCTCGGCGCGGCCCAGAAGACGATGGGGAAATATCTCGACGCCGGCACCAGCAAGGTCAGCGAGACGGTCACGACGTTCCTTGCGAATTTCGACACGTCTGAGCTGGTTGGCGCGCTGAAGAAGCAGGCTCAGTCGGCCGGGCGCGCTGCGGGGCGCAAGGTCGGTATCGTCGCCGAGCGGGCGCCCGCGCGGCGGAAGCGCAAGACCCGTTCCACGTCCGCACGGAAGCGCAAGACTTCGGCGCGGCGATCGGCTTCAGCTTCGCGAGGAGCGACCAAGGTCGCCGCAAAGCGTCGCAAGAAAGCGCGCCGGAAGTAGGATCGTTCCGAACGCCGGCTTGCCTCAAGTCAAATTGCTTGCGCCAGACCTGCGCCCGGCGGTGAACCACAATTCGTCGGACGCAGGGCTCGAGGGCGCTTTCGCAGCGCACTCTGATTGCAGCCGCGAGCAGCATCCTGCATAAGCGCAGAGAGCGGCCACTCTTGCCGCTGTTGCCGGAGTTCTTCCTTGTTCGCCCTGCTCAGGCTTGCCGGCCTGCCCTGGCTTTTCGGGCGCGCCGGCCGATTGTCGTCGCTGCCAACCCAACCGGATTTCTGGCGGCTGTGGTTCATCGGATTGATCCTCAATTCGGTGCGTTATCTCGAAATGATCGCGATGGCGATTTTCGTCTATCGCGAGACGAATTCCCCAATCCTGGTCGCGACCATCGCCATGCTTCGGATGGCGCCCATGGCGCTTTTCGGTGCGCTGCTCGGCGGACTCACCGATCGGTTCGACCGCCGCTTCTTCCTGATTCTCGTTGTCAGCGCGGGGCTCGCGACGTCGCTCGCGTTGACCGGGCTCGCCTATTACGAGCGGCTGGAGGTTTGGCACCTCGCGGTCGCAAGTGTCATCGGTGGAGTTGGATGGTCATCCGACTTTCCCGGCCGGCGCATCATGATCGCCGAAGTCGTCGGCCTCGATCGTCTGAGTGTCGCGATGTCACTCGACGCAGGTGCCAGTCAGACAAGCCGAGTCGCGGGTCCGCTCCTTGGCGGAGCGCTGCTGGTTACTCTTGGACTGACCGGATGCTTCGCGCTGGAAGCCATCCTGTGCATCGTCGCGCTGGTCAGCGCCTTCGCCGTCACCTATCGCAATGCGCCGCACCAGACGATCGCGGGGCGGATGCTCTCGCACATCAGCGACGGTCTGAAAGCGGCGCATCGGAATGTGCGGTTGCGCAACGCCTTGCTTGCGACGATCCTCTACAATGTTTTCGCCTGGCCCTGCACCAGCATGATTCCTGTCATCGGACAGGACCAGTATGGGCTCGATGCTGACGCCATCGGCGTTATCGCCAGCATGGAAGGCGTGGGAGCGCTGTTCGGCTCGATCGTCATCGGAATAATCGCGCAGCCGGCGCGGTATCCGTGGATTTATCTTGGCGGCGCGATCGGTGCGCATGCGGCGCTGCTTGCGTTCGCGCTCGCGCCGACCGCTATCTTCGCGGGAAATGCCCTGTTGATTTTCGGGGTTGCCGGTGCAGGATTTTCAGTGATGCAGTCGACGATGATCTATCACCTTGCGCCGCCCGACATGCGCGGACGCGTGCTCGGCCTGATCTCGGTTTGTATCGGATTCAGCCCCCTCGGCTTTCTTCAGATCGGCGCCATGGCCAGCGTGTTCGGCGCGAAGGGCGCAGTAGCCACGAGTACACTGGTAGGGCTGACCATGATGACGCTGCTTTATCGGCAGTGGCGCGTCCTCATCGCGAGCGAGTAACGCAAGCCGGCGTTGCGCCAGGAAAGTTTGGTAGCGGGGGCCGGATTCGAACCGGCGACCTCCGGATTATGATTCCGCTGCTCTAACCAACTGAGCTACCCCGCCGCCGATGGCTGCAACTCCTCGAAGCGATCGAGCAGCCGTTCCGCCATGTCGTGCAAGCGACCGGCATATAGGGAAGCGCGGCGAAGACTGTCAAGCAAACGCGGCAGACGCTATTTCGGCTGAACCGTCGGATCGCCGCCCGGACTGCCCGGTGGCGGGATCACCGGCATTGTGCCGCCGCCGCTGGGCGCCGGGGCTCGTACATCCGGGTCGATGTCGGGCGGTGGGCAGATCACGCCGTCGGTTCGGGCGAGCCGGTCGCTCAAGTTGTCCTTGGGCGCCGCGCTGCCTTGAGTTTCGTGGGTGTCGCCTTGCGTCGCCCGGTCGCGATCCGAGCAGGCCTTCCGATCCAGCATCGGGGGAGCGGCTTGCGTCGCCGGTGGCTCGGTCGGCTTTTGCGCGGCCGCCGGCGTCAAGGGTGTAACGCAGCTCAGAGCGAAAAAAAGCAACGGTAACGGCGCTTGCTTTCGCATGATGCGGTCTCCTCGGTACCAGAGACAACGGCCTGCGGTGCGATCAGGTTCCGGGGACTTGCGGCGTCAGCCGGCGCGGATCGCGCTGTCGAGGGCTTTCCCGAACCGGATCAATGAGAAATGACCGAGCGGCGGCATCGGACGGCGCTCGATCACGTGCATGCCGGGCTTGCCGGCAATCCACTTGGACAGGCGCGCCCAGGGAAACTCGGGGCGCCAGCCGAGCCTGCGTGCGACCGGCGCAAATCCCAATTCGAAAACGCGGCGAACGCCCTCCTCTGCCCCGATGTGATTGACAAGAACGATCTCGCCACCCGGCTTCAGCACACGCACGAATTCGTCGAGCGTTGATTCGGGATCCGGAACAGCCGTGATGACGTATTGCGCGACCACGACGTCAAACGAGCGATCCGGGAATGCGAGCCGCGCCGCATCCATGACCGACACCACTTCGACATTCGTGAGCTGCTGCTCGACCACCCGCTCCTGCGCCTTGCGCAGCATCGGTTCGGAATAGTCCACGGCCGCGATCGTGTTGGCGCGGGAATAGTCGGGAAGCGAAATGCCCGTGCCGACGCCGACTTCCAGAATGCGGCCCCCGATTCTTTCCGCAGCCTCGATTGCGGCCTTTCGCCCGGCATCGAAAACCGCACCGAAGACGAAATCGTACACCGGTGCCCAGCGCGCATACGCCCTGGCGACGGTCGCCTTGTCGATTTCGTCAGCCATACGCGCCGAGGTTATCGCTGTGCAGCGAGCGTCGGAGCCCGCAGCGATGCCGGCATCGCTGCAGGCCGCATCGGGACGGAATTGCGGATGAACCCCCCGCCGAGAACGCGCGACTGTCCGGTGGCCTGCTCGTAGAACACGCAGGCCTGTCCGGGAGAAACACCGTCTTCTCCCGCGATCAGTTCGACTTCGAAACCGTTCGCGCCATGCGAAAGCCAGGCCGGTTGCGGCACGCGGGTCGAACGCACCTTGACGAAGACCTCGTGCCGCTCGCCGGCCATCAGAGAATCCAGCATC
The DNA here is from genome assembly GCA_964584855.1 of uncultured Hyphomicrobiales bacterium. Lineage (GTDB taxonomy): Bacteria > Pseudomonadota > Alphaproteobacteria > Rhizobiales > Xanthobacteraceae > Pseudorhodoplanes. The sequence continues at coordinate 18,848 of CAZPBF010000001.1, read as the reverse complement.
GCGGCGTCGCCGATCCAGTTGACCTCGCGCAAATCGATCCTTCGGGTCTGCAGCGCCTCGCGCGGACCGACAATGACGCGGCGGCGCTCCGCGTCGAGCCGCACGACATACAAGGGGGCGCCGGTCGCGATACCGAGACCGCGACGTTGCCCGACGGTGTAGTGAATGATGCCCTGATGGTGACCGAGCACATTGCCGTCGAGATCGACGATGTCGCCTTCACCCACCGCTTCCGGCTTCAGTCGCTCGACGATGTCGGTGTAGCGGCCGGTCGGGACGAAGCAGATGTCCTGGCTGTCCTGCTTTTCGGCGACGGATAAGCCGTAACGGCGCGCAAGCTCGCGCGTCTCGGCCTTGGTCCTGTCACCGAGCGGGAAGCGCAGCAGATCGAGCTGTTCGCGAGTGGTTGCGAACAGAAAGTAGCTCTGGTCCCGCTCCTCTTCGCGCGCCCGATAAAGTGCACGTCCACCGCCGGGCAGGGCGCGCGAGGCGATATAATGCCCCGTCGCCATCACCTTCGCGCCGAGATCCCCTGCCGTCTTGAGCAGATCGTTGAACTTGATCGACTGGTTGCACTCGATGCAGGGCACGGGCGTCTCGCCTGACGCATAGCTTTCGGCGAACCGGTCGATCACCGCCTCCTTGAAGCGGCTTTCATAGTCGAGGACGTAATGCGGGATGCCGATGCGTTCGGCGACCGCACGCGCATCGTGGATGTCCCGTCCGGCGCAGCACGCCCCCTTCCGGTGGGTCGCCTCTCCGTGGTCGTAAAGCTGAAGGGTCACGCCGACGACGTCATAGCCTTCGGCCTTGAGCAGCGCCGCGGTGACCGAGGAATCGACGCCGCCCGACATCGCGACAACGACGCGGGTGTCCTGCGGCCTTCCTTCAAGATCGAGGCTGTTGCGCATCAACAAACTGCGGCCGCCGGTGCGGCGCTCCTGTCCGGGCTTGTGGCTTTCTTCTTACTATAGGTGGGGAGGGGTCGGGCGCAATCCAACGCGTGGGGCGGCAGTGCTGTGGCGCCACACGGCAAAATCTGCCGGGCAATCCTATTGAAATCCGTGCCTGTTATCGGGAAAAGCCTGAAATACCGGGCCTTTCTCGATGGCGTGAGGATTGCAAAGGCAGATGCGGAAATCATCGCATCGAGGTCGTCCGTGCCGAATGTCGCGTCCGAGGTCAAAGTTCCGTCGCACCAGAGTCTTCGTCCGACCCACCGCCCCGCCGACCGGGCCGAGGGGGTAAACCCCTTTTCCGACCTGCTCGACCTTGGGGCACCCGATACCCCGCCCGCGCCTCGGCAGATGGATCACCCCGAGCCAACACAGGCCGTCAAGAAAACCCGCGACGTCGGGCCTCGGCGAGCGGCGCAGGACGATTGCGCAGGGAACAGTTCCGATCCCGCGACGGCGCCCGCCGCCGAAGTCACACCGGCCGATAGCGCTTCGGTCAGCCAGGATAGCGTTTCGGCAGACACCGGCCCGACCGATACCACGCAGGACACGGCGGGTGTCACTCTGGACGCTTCTGCGATCGTGATCCCGCCGGTGGCGCCCGCGCCGACGCTGCCGGCGGCAGTCATCGCCGTTTACCCGACATTGCAAACCACCGACGCCCCGACTGCCGAGAAATCGGATGCTCCGCCCGCGATTGCCGCGACCGCGGCAGCCGATGTCTCTTCGGCGACCGACGCTCCTTCGGCAGCCGACGATGTCGTCGCGACGCTTCCACAACCGGCGGCGCGCAAGACCGACGCCAAGGACGAGCCCCGCGCGCAATCCGCGGACGCGCGCGCCAATTCAGATGAAAAGCCTGCGCAATCGGATCAGTCTGTCGCAAAGACCGGCAATCCCGCTGCGGCGCCCGAGGCCAAGCGAAATGTCGCCGCGCAAGCCCCCGCGGAGGTCGCCGAGGCGCCCAAGGCGAAGGCGGGTCCACGCCAGCCGGACATTCAATCCGTGACCGACACTGAAGTGGCGGCGCGTCCGGCTCAGGCCGCGCACGGCGTTGAATCGATCGGCCTGCCGCTGACCTCGCTGCATCCCCGTGATGCGACGGCGATCGCTTCCCTCCCCTCGTCGACAGCGATTGCGAGCGCCGTGCCGATTTCGGGTCTTGCAGTCGAGATCGCCGCGCAGGCACGGGCCGGCGGCAACCGCTTTGAAATTCGCCTCGACCCGCCCGAGCTCGGCCGCATCGACGTTCGGCTCGACGTCGACAAGGAAGGCCGCGTGACCTCGCATCTGCGTGTTGACCGTGTCGAAACGCTCGATCTTCTGCGCCGCGATGCACCAAGCCTGGAACGCGCCCTGCAGGATGCAGGCCTCAAAACGTCCGATAATGCGCTGAATTTCTCGCTGCGCGACCAGTCGATGCACCAGCACACAGGCGAACAGAACATGACGCCTTCGGCCACCTATGTGATCGCCGACGAGTCCGGCCTGACGGCAGATGCCGCTCAGGCCTCGGCCTTGTCGACGCGTCTCGGCGGGCTCGATATCCGCGTCTAGGAGAACTTGTCATGGTAACCGACATCCTCTCGGGCATCTCGCCACAGGTCACGGCAGCGACCACCTCGGCCGCAGCGACCAGCGCGACCGCCGGGACCAGCGCAACCGCCTCCACCACGGGCGTCGACAGCGCGACAATCGCGGGAAACTTTCAGACCTTCCTGCAGCTGCTGACCACGCAGCTGAAGAACCAGAATCCCCTCGATCCGCTCGACACCAACCAGTTCACGCAGCAACTCGTGCAGTTCGCGCAGGTGGAACAGCAGCTCAGGTCGAACGATCAGCTCTCGACGCTCGTCTCGCTGGAAAAATCGGCCCAATCGACATACGCGCTGGCCTTCGTTGGCGCGACCGTCGCCGTCGACGGCGCGACGACGCAATTGAAGGACGGTTCGGCGACTTGGAACTTCACAACCACGAAACCCGCCAGCGCGACGGTCAACATCACGAACGCAACCGGGCAAACCGTCTACACCGGCAATTTCACGGTGCAGGCGGGTACGACAAACTTCGTCTGGGACGGCAAGGGCAATAACGGCACGCAATGGCCGGACGGAACCTACAAGATGGCTGTGACCGCGAAGGACGCGAGCGGTTCGACCGTCGCGGTTTCAACTGAAGTGCAGGGCGTAGTCGATTCCGTCGACCTCACACAGAATCCGCCCGTGCTTTCGGTCGGCGGACAAACCTTCACCGTCGACAAGGTCAAGCGCGTCGTGCGGTCGAGCACCGGCCTGACGAATTAAGCTCTCGTTAAGCCGCGAGGCCTCCGGGCGCGCGGCAAAACTTTCCTAATTGATTGGACCGCTTAGGCAAATTTTAAGTTGCGCTGGGTATTGTGCGCCACAGTGTAGTCAGTCGAGTTTGCGAGTTTGAATATGACTGAGCCCCATCGCCCGAGGGTGAAATACGTCATCGGGCCGGACGGTTCTCCGCTCACCATCGCGGACCTGCCGCCGACATCAACCAAGCGTTGGGTCATCCGCCGCAAGGCGGAGGTGGTCGCAGCCGTTCGTGGCGGACTTCTCTCGCTCGAAGAGGCGTGCCAGCGCTACACGCTGACGACCGAAGAATTCCTGTCCTGGCAGTTCTCGATCGACCAGCATGGCCTTGCCGGCCTGCGCACGACGCGTATCCAGCAATACCGGCAATAGCCGTCTCCTAACACAATCCTAACGTCGCCCACCGGCCGCAAGCCGGCTATTTTCGCTGTTGGAACGGCCATTTCCGCTCCCCGCAGCATTCCTTCCGCATCGATTTGCCCCTATAAAGCGTTGGTTCGTGGCTTTGGGAGCAAATGATGATCCGGTTCGGCGTTCTGTGTTCCGTCCTGATGGCCTGTGCGGCTCTTTCGTCCGGCCCGGCCGCCGCCGAGGCCCGCCTTGCGATCGGCGCAGCGGGCGGGGTCATTCTTCCCGAAGGCGCGGTGATGCGTCCGGTCTACACCTATCCGCGCGGGACGCGCTGGGACCCGGTCGATGTCGGCGAAGGCTATCGCTTCCGCGAACCGATCTACACCACGCCGCGCGGCTATCGGTACATCTACGTGCGCGGCTATGAAATCATCCCTGCCCGCAAGCCGAGACTGCACCGGGTCGCATTCCACAAGCATCGCACGATCAAGACGTCGGTCGTTCGCGTGAAGAAGACGCGGCACAGGGGTTGCGTGACCGATCTCGGATTCGGCCGCTACGAAGTCTGTCTCTAGCCGACTCTCGGACTGTCGTTGCGAAGGCGGCCGCAAGCCCGCCTTTTTCGTTCGCCGACTTGCCGCCCCGCTGCCGCGTTAACCGGATGGAAACCATAAACTGGGCAATTCTTGCCGGGTAAGACGCGTCCGCGTCGATTCCTGAGGAATGCCGTGCAAGGTTTAGCCGAGTTTCTGAAGACGCTGGGCGCGACGAGAATCGCGGCGATGGCCGCAGTCACGTTGGCCTTGGTCGGATTTTTCGCCTTCCTGCTCTTACGCGTCACTTCGCCCCAGATGACCACGCTGTTTACCGACCTGCCGGTCGAGGATTCCAGCGCGATCATCAAGGATCTCGAGCGGCAGGGGATCGCCTATGAGATGCGCAATGACGGCGCGACCCTCCTCGTTCCGAAGGACAAGGTCACGCGCCTGCGGATGAAGCTCGCCGAAGCCGGGCTACCCAAGGGCGGCGGGGTCGGATACGAGATTTTCGACAAGAGCGACGCCCTCGGAGCGACCAGTTTCATTCAGAATATCAACCACTTACGGGCACTCGAAGGCGAATTGTCGCGCACGATCCGCGCAATCGACCGGGTGCAGGCCGCGCGCGTGCACCTCGTCTTGCCGGAACGTCCTCTGTTCTCGCGCGACAAGATCGAACCCTCCGCGTCGATTGTGCTGAAGGTCCGCGGTTCGCTCGAAACCCAGCAGGTTCGGGCGATCCGCCACCTCGTCGCATCGGCCGTGAACGGCCTGAAGCCGCAACGCGTGTCGGTCGTCGACGAGAACGGCCGCCTGCTTGCCGACGGCTCGGCCGAAGAAACCGGCGGCGTGAACGCCGACGAACGGCAAATGGCCTTCGAACGGCGTCTGCGCGACCAGGTGGAATCGATCGTCTCGTCCGTGGTCGGTCCCGGCCGGGCGCGCGTTCAACTGACCGCGGCGTTCGACTTCAACCGCGTGACGCAGACCTCGGACCGCTTCGATCCGGAAGGCCGCGTCGTGCGCTCGAGCCAGACGCGCGAGGAGACGAGCTCGGCCGACTCCAAGGAAGGGCAGGTCTCGGTCGGCAACGAATTGCCCGGTGCGGCGCGCACCCCCGACAGCGCGGGCGGCAAGGGCGACCAGAATCGCAAGACCGAGGAAATCGTCAATTACGAAATCTCGCGGACCACAAAGACCGAAGTGATCGAAGGCGGACGCATCAATCGCATCTCGGTCGCGGTTCTGGTCGACGGCAATTACACCAAGAACGACAAAGGCGAGATGACGTATGAACCGCGCAGCAAGGAAGAGGTCGACCGGATCGCGGCACTGGTCCGCTCCGCCATCGGTTTCGACGCCAAGCGCGGCGACCAGGTCGAAGTCGTAAACCTGCGCCTTGCCGAAACCCCGCCAAGCCTGATCGCTGAGCCTCGCGGCTGGCTCGACTTCCTGCAATTCACCAAGGACGACGTGATGCGCGGCGTCGAGCTGCTCGTCATGGCGCTCCTCGGCCTTGTGGTTCTGTTCTTCGTCGTGCGCCCGCTCCTTCGGCGCGCGATCGGACCGGACACCACGGCCGGCAACCTGATCGGAGCGGGAGCGGGCATCGCGCTCGGCGCCCTCGGCGGAGCAAGCGCCGCGATCGCAGGCGGCGGCGGCACGATGGTCGCCGCCGGCGCGCCGGGCGGTATCTCGATCGCCGGGGGAACCGGCGGGGGCGTCCACAATCTCGGCGGCGGCGCATCGGTGACCGTCGGAGGCGACGCGATGTCGGCCAACATCTCCACGCACACCTCGCAGATGATCGACATCGCGCAGGTGCAGGGCCAGGTGCACGCGCAATCGGTCCAGAAGGTCGGCGAATTGGCCGACAAGAATCCGCAGGAAACGGTCTCGATCATCCGTTCGTGGCTGCACGAAGGGGCATAGCAAGACACCGCAATGGCAGCATCCATCGATAAAGCGGCGGGATCCCGCGGTGACATCGCAAGCGTCGTCGCGACGCTTGCGAGCCGCCAAGCCGAGAGCAGGAGCGAACGCGTCCTCACCGGACCGGAACGCGCGGCGGTGCTGATGCTGTCGCTCGGAGAACAATACGGCGGCAAGATCTGGAGCCTGCTCGACGACGACGAATTGCGCGAAATTTCGGTCGTGATGTCGACGCTCGGCACGATCGAAGCGGAGTCGGTCGAAAGCCTGCTGCTCGAATTCGTCGGCCGCCTGTCGGCCTCCGGCGCGCTGATGGGCAACTACGACGCCACCGAGCGCCTGATGCGGCAATACCTTCCGCCCGAACGGGTGGGCGGCATCATGGACGAAATCCGTGGGCCCGCCGGCCGCAACATGTGGGAGAAGCTCTCCAACGTGCAGGAGGAGGTGCTCGCCAATTACCTGAAGAACGAATACCCGCAGACCGTCGCGGTGGTGCTGTCGAAGCTGCGGCCCGACCACGCCGCGCGCGTGCTTTCCATCCTCCCGGAGGAATTCGCCCGCGACGTCGTGAACCGGATGCTGCGGATGGAATCGGTCCAGAAGGAAGTCATCGAACGCGTCGAGGCGACCCTTCGCACCGAATTCATGTCCAGCATCTCGCAGACACGCCGCCGCGACGCCCACGAACTGATGGCGGAAATCTTCAACAATTTCGACCGCCAGACCGAAACCCGTTTCATTGCCGCGCTGGAAGAGGAAAACCGCGAAAGCGCCGAACGCATCAAGACGCTGATGTTCACCTTCGACGACCTGATCAAGCTCGACGCGGGCTCGGCCCAGACGCTGATGCGCCATGTCGACAAGGACAAGCTCGCGGTCGCGCTCAAGGGCGCATCCGAGCCGGTCCGCCAGTTCTTCCTGAGCAATATGTCCGCTCGCGCCGCCAAGATGCTGGTGGACGACATGCAGGCGCTCGGCCCGGTGCGACTGCGCGCAGTCGACGAAGCGCAGGTGCTGCTCGTCAACATGGCAAAGGATCTCGCCGCCAAGGGCGACATCATCATCGCCAAGCAGCGCGCCGATGAGGAGCTGGTCTATTGATGCCGGCCCCCGCCCGATATCTGTTCGAGGTCGATTTCGCGGCCGGCGACCGGTCGCCGAACATGGTCCCGACCGCCGAGCACAAGGCCAAGCTCGCCGAGGCCGAACAGCGTGCCTATGCAAACGGCTTTGCCGCGGCGCAGGCCGAAGCGCAGGCCGACGTGACGCGGCGTCTCAGCATCGCGCTCGAACTGATTTCAAAGGAACTGACCGGAATCACGCGCGGGCTCCGCGGCGTCGAAGATCGTCTTGAAGCGGAAGCCGTCGCCGTCGCCACCGCAGTCGCGCGAAAACTCGCGCCTGAACTGCTCAAGCGTGAGCCGCTCGCCGAGATCGAAGCCCTAGTCGCCGATTGTCTGCGCCATCTGACCACGGCGCCGCACGTGGTCGTGCGCGTCGGCGAAGGCATCTTCCCGCAGGCGCGCGAAAAGCTCGAGCAGATCGCACAGACACTCGGATTTTCCGGCCGTCTCGTGGTGATGGCGGAAAGCGAAATGCATAACGACGATTGTCGCGTCGAATGGGCCGATGGCGGTCTCGTCCGCGATCGTGCCGCAACCGAAGCTGCAATCGCCGAAACCGTTGGACGCTACCTCGCCGCACGCGGCAAGTCGGCGCTGTTTTGAAAAGGTGAAATCCGATGAGTGACGAAGTCACCCTCCCCGACCTGGAACAACAAGGCGTTGCCGAAGCTTCGGCCCCGCTTCCGGCGAGCGATCCCGAGCCGTCAGGCAAGACCGCTGCCGATCTTGAAGCGATGTTCGATGTCCCCGTCCAGGTGTCTGCGGTCCTCGGCCGCGCGCGGATGGATGTCGGACAGCTGCTCAAGCTCGGACCGGGTGCTGTCCTCGAGCTCGACCGCAAGGTCGGCGAAGCGATCGACATCTATGTCAACAACCGGCTGGTCGCGCGTGGCGAAGTGGTGCTGGTCGAGGAAAAGCTCGGCGTGACCATGACAGAAATCATCAAGGCGGATCGGAGCTAGACCATGCGACTGCTCATCGTCGGAACATTGCAGGGGCAGCTCACCCTTGCCACCAAATATGCGATGGACAAGGGCGCAGCCGTTACCCATGCGGAGACGATCGATCAGGCCCTCGCCGTCCTGCGCTCGGGCAAGGGTGCAGATCTTCTGATGGTCGAGGTGGGCATCGACATTGCGGAGCTGGTCACGCGGCTCAATGCCGAACACATCCACGCGCCGATCGTCGCCTGCGGCACCGAGAACAATGCCCGCGCCGCGGTCGCGGCCATTCACGCCGGTGCGAAGGAATACATCCCCCTGCCGCCTGATCCGGAGCTGATCGCCGCGGTGCTCGCGGCCGTCGCCAACGACGATCGGGATATGATCTATCGCGACGATGCGATGGCGCGGGTCGTCGCGCTCGCCCAGCAGATCGCGGCATCTGATGCGTCCGTTCTGATCACGGGAGAATCCGGCACCGGCAAGGAAGTGCTCGCGCGCTTCGTGCACGGCAAATCCGGGCGCGCCAAGAAAGCCTTCATCTGCGTCAACTGCGCGGCGATTCCGGAAAATCTGCTGGAGTCCGAATTGTTCGGACATGAGAAGGGCGCATTCACCGGCGCAATCGCCCGCCGGATCGGAAAGTTCGAGGAGGCAAACGGAGGCACCCTGCTGCTCGACGAAATCTCCGAGATGGACGTGCGGCTGCAGGCCAAACTCCTTCGCGCAATCCAGGAGCGGGTGATCGACCGCGTCGGCGGCACCAAGCCCGTCCCCGTCGACATCCGCATCATCGCGACGTCGAACCGCAATCTCGCCGAAGCTGCCCGCGCGGGCGAATTCCGCGAGGATCTTCTCTTCCGGCTCAATGTCGTGAACCTGAAGATCCCGCCGTTGCGCGAACGCCCCGCCGACGTCATCGAACTTGCGACCCATTTCGCTACGAAATACGCGCAGGCCAACGGTCTGCCGACGCGGCCGCTATCGGCGGACGCGCGCAAGGCCCTGGCGCTCAACAGCTGGCGCGGAAACGTGCGCGAGCTGGAAAACACGATCCATCGGGCGGTGCTGCTCACCTCCGGCGAAGAAATCGGCGCCGAAGGTCTGGTGACCCCGGAGGGCATGCGCCTCGGTGAGGATCGCACGACCGCAGTCGCCCATGCAGCCATCGCCGCGGAGCAGGTCACGCGCGCGCTGGTTGGCCGCACCGTCGCCGACGTCGAGCGCGATCTGATCCTCGAAACGCTTAAGCATTGCCTCGGCAACCGCACCCATGCGGCCAATATCCTCGGCATCTCGATCCGCACCCTGCGCAACAAGCTGAACGAATACATGAATGACGGCGTGCCCGTGCCGCCGCCGGGCGGCGGAGAATTGCGCGGCGCGGCGTAGGATCGGCTTGGCACTGATCTACAAGATTTGTCCGGCCTCGCTGTGGCGCGAAGCCGAGCGCATCGGGCGATTCGAAGGCTCGCCTGTCGATCGTGCCGACGGCTACATTCACTTTTCCACCGCGTCACAAGTCGCCGAGACGGCCGCGCGCCACTTTGCGGGGCAGCGCGATCTCTTGCTGATCACGGTCGACGGCGACACGCTTGGGGAGGCTCTGAAATGGGAGCCTTCGCGAGGCGGCGCATTGTTTCCGCATCTCTACGCGCCGCTCCCAGTCACGGCGGCGATGAGTGTCGTCGCGCTGCCGCTTGGTGCGGACGGTCGCCACGCCCTTCCACCGCTCGGCTGATCGCGACGGATTGCGCGCGCGCCGATGAGCGGATCGCGCTATAATCCGGCCTGATCGGACCAGATGATGCGAACGGCGATTTCATTCCTCATTCTCGTGCTCTTCTGCGGCCAGGCGCGCGCCCAGACCGGCGCGGATTGCGGCCTACCGAAAGCAGACCGTAGCGTCATCGGCATTGCGCTCGGCGACGATGCGAGCGCGATCCGCGTGCTCGGCCGGGACTTTCGCACGGTGACCGATCCTCCCGCTTCCGACATGGGCTGGACGATCTTCGCCTCGCGCGGCAATCGACAGCTTCTCGCGCTGCGCCATCACACCGGCGACGTGCAGTTTTCGTTCATGGAGGTCGAAGTCAAATTCGGTCGCCATGACAAAAAGCCCGCGATCCTGCCGGTGTTCGATTTCGTGACCGGTGGCGGCATCAAGCTCGGCATGAAGCGGAAGGCCATCGTCGCGCGCATGGGCAATTGCTTCAAAAGCAGCGCGGCGATGGATGGCAACGAGATCATCCGATATGAGATTGCGGAAAAGTCAGGCGCGCTCACACACCCACTTCTGAAGGCTGTCAACATGCCGCGATATTATTCCGAATTCGAATTCCACAGCGGCACGCTGGTGCGCTTTCGCTTCGGTTACGACCCGGTCTGAGCGTGGCGGCGCTTTCGCATTGGACGAAGCGTCACAGCAGCGCGTAGGCGCTCGACACCATGGCCACCGGCTTGCCGTCGGATGCAGTGAGGCTCACGCGTCCGAATGCCATGGTCCGGCCAAGCCGGGCGATCCGCGCATTGGCAAATACCGCGCTGTTCGAGACGGGCTTCAGGAAGTGGGTCGTCTGGTCCACGGTCGTCATGGGCCGGAACCCGCGGGCCGCGACCGAGACCGCAAGGACCATCGCGGTGTCGGCGAGCGCCATGAGTGCCTGGCCGCAGATCACCCCGCCTTCGCGGCATAGTCGCTCTGAAAACGCCATGCGCAGGACCGCCCCCGGCTCGGGTGCCCCCTCCTCGAGCCGCTCGACCGCGATCCCGAGATCCCTGACCCAGGGCGCAAAGACCTCACCCAGCAGCTTTTCGGCATCGGCAACGCTGAACTGACCGGCCATGACCGCCTCCTGGCAGAAAAACTAGACCGCCCGGTCGCTGACGACCAAGGCGTTAACCAGCCGCTAACCATAAAGGAGGCAAATTTTGCCGGGGGAGAATTTCCAACCACCACGTCGCGGCTCGAGCCCGGCCAACGGGCCCCGCCTGTTGCGTGGACCGTTGATAGTTGCAACTCCGATTTAAAAGCGCGTCCGAGCCTCCGGGGGGAGGCATTTCAAGGCGGGAATGACTGACGTCACGGCGGGGAGCGAAGGCAGCGCGGCGCGATTGCCGCGGCTGAGCGAGATTGGCGCGCTGTTGCGCCGGGGTGACCTCGCGCTCGCAGCTGGCGTCATGACCATCCTCGTCGTTCTGATCCTGCCGCTTCCTCCGCTTATCCTCGATCTCTTCCTCGCCATCTCGATCACCACGTCGGTGCTGATCCTGATGACGTCGCTGTTCATCCACACGCCGCTCGAATTCTCGTCATTCCCGACCGTGCTGCTCATCTCCACGATGCTGCGGCTCGCCCTCAATCTCGCATCGACCCGGCTCATTCTCGCCCATGGTCACGAGGGGACCGCGGCCGCCGGACACGTGATCGAGGCGTTCGGCAATTTCGTGATGAGCGGCAATTTCGTGATCGGGATCATCGTCTTCACGATCCTCGTGATCGTGAATTTCGTCGTCATCACCAAGGGCTCCGGGCGCATCGCCGAAGTCGCGGCACGCTTTCATTTGGATGCCATGCCCGGCAAGCAGATGGCGATCGACGCCGACCTGTCCGCAGGGCTGATCGACGAGAAGGAGGCGCGCAAGCGGCGCAAGACGCTGGAAGACGAAAGCGGATTCTTCGGCGCCATGGATGGCGCTTCGAAATTCGTGCGCGGCGACGCGATCGCGGGGCTTCTCGTCGTGTTCATCAACGTGCTCGGCGGCATGATCATCGGCATCGCGCAGCAGGGCCTGCCGTTCGCCGAAGCCGCGCGCACCTATACGCTGCTCACGGTCGGCGACGGCCTCGTCACGCAAATCCCCGCCCTGATCGTCTCGACCGCGGCGGGCCTGCTCGTCTCGAAGGCCGGCGTCTCGGGCGCTGCCGACAAGGCGCTGTTCAAGCAATTGTCCGGCTATCCGAAGGCGCTCGGCATGTCCGGCGCGGTCATGATGGTGATGGCGCTTCTTCCCGGCATTCCGATGATTCCGTTCCTCGCGCTGGGCGGCGGCGCGAGCGCGCTCGCCTTCGTCATGGACCGGCGCCACAAGGCGGAAGCGGCATCGCAGGCGCGCGCCGAAACCGGCCCGGCCGCGGCGCCTGCGGAAGAACCGATTTCGGCAGCGCTGAAGATCGACGACCTGAAGATCGAGCTCGGCTACGCGCTGCTGCCGCTCGTCAATTCGCCGGACGGCGGCGATCGCGTCACCGAACAGATCAAGGCGCTGCGCCGCGCGCTCGCGGTCGAGATGGGCTTCGTCATGCCGGCGGTCCGGATCCTCGACAATGTGCAGCTCGAGGCGAACGCATACGTCATCAAGATCAAGGAGGTCGACGCGGGCGGCGGCAAGATCTGGCCCGGCCAGTTCATGGTCATGGACCCGGCGGGCGGCCAGGTGAATTTGCCAGGCGTGCACACCATCGAGCCGACATTCGGATTGCCGGCCACATGGGTCGATGCCTCGCAGAAAGAGCCCGCCTCGATGAAGGGCTATACCGTCGTGGACGCGGCCACCGTTCTCTCGACGCACCTGACCGAATTGCTGAAGGCCAACATGTCCGAGCTTCTCTCCTATGCGGAGGTGACGAAGCTCATCAAGGATCTGCCGAAGGAACAGAGCGAACTCGTCAAGGATATGGTCCCCGCGCAGATCAGTATGTCGGGAATCCAGCGCGTCCTGCAGACGCTGCTCGCCGAACGCGTTTCGATCCGCGATCTTGCGACGATCCTCGAAGGCATCGCGGATGCGGTCGCCTTCACGAGGAACCCCTCGACGATCGCAGAACATGTGCGCACCCGCCTCGCGCGGCAGATTTGCGCGCAGCACACGACACTGGCGGGCTATCTGCCGCTCATCGCATTGTCGGCCAAATGGGAGCAGGCATTCGCCGACTCTATCGTCGGCCAGGGCGACGAGCGCAGCCTTGCGATGCAGCCCTCGCGTCTATCGGAATTCATCACGCTCGTTCGCGAGCGGTTCGAGGATGCCGCCCGGGATGGAGAAAATCCGGTCCTTGTAAGCTCCGCCGCCATCCGGCCGTTCGTCCGCGGAATCGTCGAGCGCTTCCGTGCCCAGACCACGGTGCTTTCCCAGGCGGAGATCCATCCCCGCACCCGGCTAAAGACCACCGGAAGCATCTGATTTTTCTTAATAATTTCAGCTCCTCACGACGCTTCACTCCCGGTCAAGCATTCGTGAGCCGGCCTGTGGAACCGACGGGCGGCTCCATACGTTTGCGTGTTGAGTTCGAACCTTGATCCGCGTCGGGCCGACAAAAATACGACCGGGGAAAATGGACATGAACAACACATCGATCAGCAGTGCCGATGGCGCGACCCACGTGAAGATCGTGGCGGTGTCGCTGCTCGCCGGCATCCTTGTGATCGGCGTGGGCATTGCCGCGCGCCCGAACTTCAACGACGGCACTGCCTCCCCCAACCGTATCGAAGCCTCCGGGCCGGTGATCAAGGCCGGCAAGGCGACGCTTTTCTCCGCGCATGAGAGCGCGACCATTCGCTGATTTCGTCTGAGCTGAACCTCCCTCACTTCGGGCGCGCCATTTACGGTCGCCCGATTTTTTTACGGCGCGGTTACACGATCGAGCCGTCACAAATGCGAAACGGCCGGCTCAAGGCCGGCCGCTCCGTGACAGTCGAGCAGGCGAGGATCAGTCGCCGCGCGCCTCGTTCGAATCTTCGGTGCGCGCCTTGGTCCACGGATCCGTCGCGTCCTGCGAGGTCGTAACCGCACGATTGGAGGTCGGGCGCGCGGATGCATAGGCAGCGCGGCCGAGTTGCACGGTCGATCCGCCGTCGTTGTTGAGCCGCCATTCATAGGCCTGATTGATCGGGTCGTAATCGCTCAGGTGATCGCCCGGATACATCGGGCCGGGCATCGCAAACGCGGCGGAAGCGGACGCGGCGACAAAGGCGGACGCCAGGATGAGGGAAAATTTTCGCATGGTTATTCTCCTTTTGGATTATGCGTCAGACGCAGGGGTCTTTTGCATTTCTTGAATTGCGCGTTGAACGGAGGCGGTTCACGAACAATTCAATGCACGCGAGATAGTGCATCGCGATATGAGGATTAGGGGTGGCGATCCGAATAGGTCATTCAGTCCGCTGAACAATGCACAAAGCACACTTCTCTGCCTTCAACGCATTCATTGCTGTTGCCGAGCACCGCAACTTCACGCGAGCGGCGACACAGCTTGGTATTTCCACCGGCTCACTGAGCGAGACGATCCGAAACCTTGAGGAGAGTCTCGGCGTGCGTCTGCTCAATCGCACGACGCGCAGCGTCGCTGCGACCGAGGCCGGCGAGCGATTGCTTCAGCGACTGCGTCCGCTGCTCGACGAGTTCAGTTCGGCTCTGGATTCGGTGAATGAATATCGCGAACGGCCGGCCGGACTGTTGCGCATCATCGTACCGCCGATCGTCGCGAATTCCGTGATCGGCCCCCTGCTCTCGCGTTTCCTTGCCGAATATCCCGACATCAAGATGGAGATCGTCGTCTCCAACAAACTCACCGATATCGTCGCGGAGCGCTTCGACGCCGGCGTGCGGCTCGGGCCCCGGCTCGATCACGACATGATCGCCATTCGGATCAGCAGCAACCTGGAACATGTCGTGGTCGCCTCGCCGGATTATCTGTCAGGCAACCCGCCGCCGGACACGCCTGGCGATCTCCTGCGTCACGCCTGTATCCGCTATCGCTTCGCGAGCGGGGCGTTCCTTCCGTGGAAGTTTGACATCGAAGGAAAAACCGTCGAGCTCCCGGTCGAAGGACCGCTGATCGTCAACGAGCCGGCGCTCGCGGTCGGCGCGGCCGTGAGTGGCGTTGGAGTGTTCTATGGTCCGGCGGAGCGCCTGCGGACACCGATCAAAGATGGCCGGCTTGTCCCGTTGCTGAGCGAATGGATGCCCGTCCCGTCGGACGCCTTTTATCTTTTCTATCCAAGCCGGCGGCAGAACCCGGCGTCGCTGCAGGCGCTGATCGATTTTCTCAAGCGCAATGCCGGCGGCCCGAACGGAACAGCGCAACGGCGGCGCGATACTTCGAACGCGCCGCCGCCGGTAACCTAGCAGACCGGGATTTTCTGTCCTTACGCGCGCGCCGCGGCGCGGATGCGCATGATGCCGATGGAGTCGAGCTCCACCTGCTCGGCCGCATTCTGTTCGGCGCGTTCGCGCATCTGATCGCGCTCGTCGAGCAACTCGACCTTTTTCAGCTCCTCGAACGCCTCGCCGAGTTCGGCCTTGGCGTCGTCGAGCTGAATGTTCAGATCGTTGACCGAGCGCTTGAGGTTCTCGCGGCGAACGCCGGCCGCCTTGGCATAGGTCGGATAGGCGAAGTGAGAAGGATCCTGGATGCCGGCGCGGTCCTGCTCGGTCTTGATCTCGCGATCGAGCTCGACGCCCATGCGATCGAATTCGGCGATCATCGCCTCGATCTGGGCGACGCGCCGACGCTTTTCGTCGACCTGAAATTTCTTCAAACGGATCAGCGTGTCACGCGACTTCATCGACTCATACTCCCCCGAAGCCCAATAAGCGGCGCCCCGGCCCTGAAAAGGCGTGCGGGCACGCGCCATACGCAAACGACGGGAGAGTGTCGGCCAATATCGTTATTTTTCGGTTGCCGGGTGGATCGCGATTTGCGTAGCGGCATCTCGGTTTGATCGAATGGTCCCTTCCCACTCTCTCGATCCACACCGGTTAACGGCAGGTAAACGATGCATCGCGGGGTGCCGTCGTCCCTCGGAGCGAAAACGAATTGCGGCTCGCGGTCCTCGGCCCGGCAGCGCCGGTCCAACCTCGACCTTGCCTTTTCGCTTGCGATGATCGACGTTCGAGGCTCGGTCGGCTTTTTCAAGATCGCGAGCGGATCCCACCCGCCATGGCCCTGAACAGCCGCAATCTGAAAGCCGCCAAGAGGCGTGAAGGCCGCGCGGAACATGCCGAGCGCACAGTTTCCCGCCTACCAGTCTCTCGGATGCTATCTGCGGCCGCGGCCGGCCGACGGGACGTGGGAGACGGCGCATCTCGAGCCCTTCACCCGCCAGCTCTCTCGGTCGCTCCGGCAGACGCCGCCGGATTTTGATGTGCCGGGCATCTTCAAGCGCGCCGCATAGGCGCCGAAAATAACGCAGGCAGCCGTTTAGCCGGACTGGCCGGGCGCCGGCGCACCGACGATCTCGGCGAGCCGACTGTAGCCGTCGGCAAGCGAGGTCGCTTCGTCCTTGCCTTGTCCGAGGAACGCTTCCAGCGGCTTGTTCAGCGCGATCGCTTCGTCGACCTCGGGGCTCGAACCTGGCCGATAAGCTCCAAGCCGGATCAGTTCCTCCATGTCGGCGTAGGTCGCCATGACCTGACGTGCCCGCGTCAGCACCCCGAGATAAGCCGGGTCGGCGGAGCGGGGCATGGTCCGCGACACCGACTTCAGAATGTTGATTGCGGGATAGCGGCCGCGTTCAGCGATGGAGCGCTCCATCACCACATGGCCGTCGAGGGTCGAGCGGACGGCATCGGCGACCGGCTCATTGTGGTCGTCGCCGTCGACCAGCACGGTGAAGATGCCCGTGATGGTGCCCTGCTCCGCGCTGCCCGGTCCGGCGCGTTCGAGGAGACGAGGCAGTTCGGTGAACACGGTCGGGGTATAGCCCTTTGCGGTAGGTGGTTCACCGGCCGACAAGCCGATCTCACGCTGCGCCATGGCAAAGCGCGTGATCGAATCCATCAGCACCAGCACGTCCTGGCGCAGGTCCCGGAAATATTCGGCAATCGCAAGGGTGAGATATCCCGCCTGGCGGCGCATCAGCGCGGGTTCGTCCGAGGTCGAAACGACGACGACCGAACGTTTGAGCCCGTCCTCGCCGAGATCGTCCTGCAGGAATTCCTGCACTTCGCGGCCGCGCTCCCCGACTAGGCCAATGACCGACACCGCTGCTTCGACATTGCGCGCCAGCATCGAAAGCAGCACCGACTTACCGACGCCGGAGCCTGCGAAGATGCCGAGCCGCTGGCCGCGGCAGCAGGTCAGGAATGTATTGAGCGCGCGCACGCCGAGGTCCAGCGGCGCTCCCACTCTCTGACGCGCATGCGCGGGCGGCGGCGAATTGCGGAAGGGGTAAGGCTGCGCGCCCTGCGGCAGCGGCCCCTTACCGTCGATCGGCTCTCCCATGGCATTGACCACCCGGCCGAGCCAGGCGGGCGACGGGCGCACGTTGGCGCCTGCGGTCGCAACCACGGCGCGGCAGCCCCGCCGCACGCCCTCAAGCGCCGCAAATGGCATCAGCAGCGCATGCGGGCCGTCAAATCCGACGACTTCGCAGGGAATGGGCGCGGTTCCGGTTTCGATCGAGACCCGCGACCCGACTGACATGGCATGGATCGGCCCGGCCGCCTCGATCATCAGGCCACGGACCCCCGTGACCCGGCCATAGATCTCGACGCCATCAAGGTCGGAAATCTGCTCCGCCAGTGCCTTCATGATTCGGGCCTACAAATCCCTTCCGCGAGGTTCACGAAAGCCGTTCCCATTAACGTCGTGTTTACCCGGGTCGTTAATCATTGCGTCACCGTCCGTTCGGCTTCACGGCAATGTCTCGGCAACCACAGGACGGCGGGTGCCGAGTCGCATGAGTCGGTTAAGAACGACTCTTAAACTGGGATACGAACCGGCCCGTGCGGGAAAAACCTCATCCGCGCAAGATTTTACGGCGATTCGCTGAAATTCGTCGAGGGAATGCTTGCGCCCAGGAATCAGGTTTTGTTAACCATGCGCCGATAGTGTCCCGAATCGTATCGTTGCAAGGCGTTTACGAGGGCCGCCCCTGCGGCGTGCCGACCTTGAGCCCAGAGCGGCGAGGAAGGGGACTGGCATGCGCGTATTGCTGATTGAGGATGATAGCGCCACCGCGCAGTCGATCGAGCTGATGCTCAAATCCGAGAGCTTCAACGTCTACACCACCGATCTCGGTGAGGAAGGCGTCGATCTCGGCAAGCTCTACGATTACGACATCATCCTGTTGGATCTGAATTTGCCCGACATGTCGGGTTTCGAGGTTCTGCGCTCCCTGCGCGTAAGCAAGGTGAAGACGCCGATCCTCATCCTCTCCGGCCTCGCCGGCATCGAGGACAAGGTCAGGGGTCTCGGCTTCGGCGCCGACGACTACATGACCAAACCGTTCCACAAGGACGAACTGGTGGCGCGCATCCACGCGATCGTGCGCCGCTCGAAGGGTCACGCACAGTCGGTCATCAACACCGGCGATCTCGTCGTCAATCTCGACCAGAAGACAGTCGAGGTGAATGGGGCACGCGTGCACCTGACCGGCAAGGAATACCAGATGCTCGAGCTGCTCTCGCTCCGCAAGGGGACGACGCTCACCAAGGAGATGTTCCTCAATCATCTCTATGGCGGCATGGACGAGCCGGAGCTGAAGATCATCGACGTGTTCATCTGCAAGCTGCGCAAGAAGCTTGCGAACGCTTCCTCCGGCAAGAACTACATCGAGACGGTGTGGGGCCGCGGCTACGTGCTGCGCGAGCCGAGCGAGGCGGACGAGAGAATTCCGGCCTAATTCGCCAAGACTGCTCTCTCCAAACTTCAACCCCG